>NZ_JBEFTI010000003.1:0-520615 GCF_053483975.1 Mycolicibacterium sp. XJ870 | reverse complement strand
CACCTTGGCGCTGGCCATCCCCGTCCCGTCGCCACTGCCGAAGAATGTCCGGACCCGCATGACGGTGAACGCGCCGACCACCACCACCACCGCGATGAGCAACGGAATCCAAAACCGCTTCAGCAGCTTCATGTTTCGCGGGTCGGCCTTTCGAAGGAGAGGGACGCGGTCACCTACGCAGCGCCTTCTCGCAGATGTCCTTGCCGGATGTCAAATGAAACCTATACAGTCGGCTAACTTCAATCAAGTTAGTTTAGTTAATTGACAGCGTGATTTGGGCCCCTTGGGTAGGCTCCCGCGCGACGAAGGGACGGGTGTGGCGAAGGCGGTAGCGCCGCGCGGGTTTGCGCGCGAGCGGGTGCTCGAGGCGGCACTTGCCCTCTTTGCCGAGCACGGCGTGAACGGGACATCGCTGCAGATGATCGCCGACCGGCTCGGGGTAAGCAAGGCCGCCGTCTATTACCAGTTCCATTCCAAGGACGAGATCGTGCTGGCAGTCGTGCAGCCGGTGTTCGACGACATCGCGCGCCTGGTCAGGATCGCCGAGGTGATGTCGACGCCGGACGCCCAACGCGAGGTCGCGGTGAGCGGTATGGTCGAACTGGCCGTCCGGCACCGCAGGCTCACCGCGGTGTTCCATGGCGACCCCGCCACCGACAGCCTCGTCCACAGTCGCGAGGAACTTCAGGACACGATCGAACGGCTCACCACCATCCTGCTGGGGCCCGAACCCGATACCGCCGGCCGGATCGTCATAGCGATGCTTTCGGCCGGGATCTACGGTAGCGCAACCGATCCCGAGCTCAACGACGTCGACGACGCCGAGCTGCACCGCGTGCTACTTGATTGTTCGCAACGGCTGTTGCGGGCCCCTGCGGCGCCCGCGGTTTCCGGCTAGCCCCGCAACGCAGAGGCGAAGATCGCCGGCAGCTTGCTCCAACTCGGTGATCCCGCGAACTCGACCAGTAGCCGACCCGTTGTCGCCGCGGTCCGGTTGTTGACGAACCACGGCGGTTTGGGCGACAGCGACCATTCCCCGTGCAGCATCGAACGCGGCGCCGGCCGGAACGGTCCCCTGACCACGGTGCGCTCCGGCTTGTCGAGCAGGAATGCGTTGTGCACCACGCCGGTTCCGCTTTGGATGTCGTTGCGGGGATGACCGGGGTAGGCGCCCCACGTTGCTGTCGGCGTCAGGTAGCCGACGCCGGTCCACGCATTGATCGCCACCGTCCCGTAGCGCAACTGCTCGACGAGCCGGTCGAATTCACTGCCAAGGCCGGCGATGGTGTCCGGGTGCCCGATGATGTTGATGCCCAGGGTGCCGACGAACTCGTCGTTGGCGACATTGACCGCCTCCTGCGCGAAATCCGCACCCGTCGAATCCAATTCGACGACACCGAGGACCGGGCCGAAGTATTCGGTGCACAGCAGAGCTGCGCGATCGGGCGGATTGACGACCAACACGCGGGCGCCCAAATGCTCGGCGTCGGGGTAGGACGCGTCGGCGCCGGCCACCCGGTCAGCGGAGCCGGGGTAATACGGGGACCGTGCCGGTGCATCGGTCACGGCCTTACGTAGCGCCGCGAGAAACTCGTTGCGCTGAGGCCACCGCTTGGACAGCACGACCACCTGAGCCGCCACGCAGTTGTAGCCGTTGTTGTGCAACCGCTGGGTGGCGACGTGGTTGGCCTGGAACTCGATGTCGGCTTTGCTCCACTCGCCCGGCAGCACGATCGTCGGCGATACACCGCCGAGTTCAGCCGTCATCTCCTTGTCCAGTACCGGCTCGTCGGCGGATTTGCGGCGCGCACCCTCCTCGCCGGTGCCGAACACGATGGCGTCATACGTCAGGGCGCTGCCCGTCATGTGCACGTGGTCGACCAGTTTGTGCCGGACCAGATAGGTGCCTGCCTCGGCACCGCCGGTCAGGATTCGAACCGCGCCGATGGCGATGAATGGTGCCACCACCTTGGCCAGCACCGGGAGCAACGGATCGGTGATCGGGTTGAGCTTGAGTGCCACCACGCGGTTGTTCGCGAACAGCTCGTAGATCGTGTCGAGCGGGGCGATCGAGAAGATGTTGCCTGCACCGAGCACCGCCCCGACGCCGGAGGTGTGGCTTGGATCGCGTTGCGCCAGGCCCGCTGCCTTGACGGCTTCGGCCCGCTCGACACCGGGCTGCAGCCACACCTCGGCGCTGAAACCCGACAGCAACAACTTGTCGAAGACGTTGAGTGGCAGGGCTTTAACGGTGGTACGGCCGCCAGGGGCAGTGCCGAACTCGACGCCGTCGAGCGGGCTGCGGCCGGCCTCCAGCTTGGCCATGCTCTCGGACAACGCGCCAAGGCCGGTGGCCAGTGAGTAAGGCCCGGAGATCCACTCCTCGCCGACCAGCGGTGACGACGGGTCCAGTTGCTTGATTCCGACGGCCGCGTCCACCCATTCGGCGGCGTGCTGGACCGTCAGTGCGCGCACTTCGTCCAGTAGCCGCCGTCGTGCAGCCAAAGGCATTGTCGCCCAGTTCTTCTCGCCTTCGACGAGGTCTTCGAGCGCCTGGTCGATCTGTGCTTCGGTCATAGGATTCAGCGTACTGCTCGGCGTCGACGTTGTGCCTCACCATCGGCAGACGTCGGGGCCCAGGCCTGAATCGACGGCGCGAAATGCCATCAGGCGAGACTGCCACCACGGCAGCGGTGCGGCCAGCACCGGATCGGTGCCGGCATCGTCCACCACATGGCGCACGCCGTCGCGCAAGTATGCGATGCGGATGCCGCTGATGCCCGCGGCCCGCCAGAGCACTACCGTGCGTCGCAGTTCCAGCCAGGGAATGCGCACCGGAGGCTCCTCCGATATCCAGCGGGTCTGCCGTCGCAGGTGCGTCAGGCCGCCCAGCGCGCGGTGCAGCGCATCCAACTGGACCTCGCCCGGCAGTTCCAGGCCGACAATTGTGACGGTGTCACGCTGGTAGCCGGCGAACTGGACGGCGGTGACTCCCGGGAGCAGGTGGTTGGTGCTGCCCTCCTCGGTGTGCAGGTTGCTGAACATCGAATAGTTCGCGACCGTCTTGAGCCCCAGGTAGGGCGTCGCACCGTTGGCGAACGCCAGCAGCGGGACAAGCAGCAGCACCGCGGGCCGCAGCCGCCAGGCCGGCGTGCGGACACCCGCAGCCTGTGCGGCAAGGTAGCCGCGTACGAGTGTGAACATGAGCGGGCCGACGGCGACGAACCAGGTGGCCACGAGCAGGGTGTGCCATGGCAGACCGATCGGGCTGGTCGGCTCGTCGGCGAAGCCGGCCACCAGGCTCAGCAGCACGTGCGTTGCGAAACCACTGAGCGCGAGCCGTCGCAACCCGGCAGTACGTGGTGCCAACGCGGCGAACACTTCGGCCGGGACCAGGAGCACATACACCGCGAAGACGATCGTGGCGAAGTCATAGAACGAGGCCAGCGCCAGTATCGAGTGGAAAGCGACGCCCAGCAGCACGCCCCAGCACCTCAGCCGGGGCACCGCCAGGAACCCGAGAATGGCGGCTTCGATCAAAACCGTCGCGATGGCGGCGAACTGCGCGATCGCCGGGCTCAGCACGACGTCGCCGACGCCATTGAGCCAGATGAGCTGGCCTAACAACTCGCCGCCACATGAGGTCGCCGGAGTGAAGTAGGCGGTGTTCAACTTGTCGAAGACAGTGAACAGGTAGACCACAAGCAACACGAGGCCGGCAGGGTTGCGCGTGGCATCGAGCCAGCGCTCGACGAAATCGCCCGGCACGTTCGGTCGATTCCGGGTGGTCAGCGCCCACAATGCCGCCGCGCCGAGTGCCAACGCGACGAGAAAACTCAACAACAAGTGGTTCGACGCGGCAGGCAGATTCAGCACTGCCACCGTCGCACCGGCCGCCACGGCCACACCGACAGCCGCGACCGAGCCGGGAAATATCAACGCAGGCAGGCTGGCCAGTAGCGCAGGCACGACCACAAGAGGTTGGCTGTCTGAATAGTGGAAGACCAACCCCATCGCGAACAGCGTTCCGAACCAGCGGAGTTGCTCACGCGCGCCGAGGCGGCCGGCGAATTCCATGATCGACATTCTGCGGTATTTCGGTTTTCCGCCAACGTGAGCATTTGCCGCTCGGTATCCGACCGGAATTCCCGGCCGCCCGAAAATTTGCGCGGGAATGTTCTGCCAATTTGATACTTGGCGCCGTTTTACGCCATATCCTGGGCATTCGCAGGTAATGGGGTGATGGCGACAACGGGTTGCTGAGATGAAGCTGGCGGGGCGTGACCGGGAACTGGCAGCGATCCGTCGTGCCCTGGGCGGGACCGGCAACCATCACGGTGTGGTGATCGTCGGCAGCGCCGGCGTCGGTAAGACCCGGCTGGCACGCGAAGCGCTCGGCCACGCGGCGGCATCCGGCCACAGCACCAAATGGTTCGTGGGAACCGAATCGGCACGGGCGATCCCGCTGGGGGTCTTCACCGGGTCCATCCCCCAGACCATGTGCGATCCACTGCCGAATGTGCGCCGGGTGATCGACTCCTTTGTCGCACAACAACGTCAGGGGAAGGTCGTCATCGGCGTCGACGACGCCCACCTGCTCGACGGTCTGTCCGCGCACGTCCTGCATCAACTCGCACTGACGCAGGGGGTGCGGCTCGTCGTCACCGCCCGATCCGGGGGGCCGGAGCCCGACGCGGTGACAGCGCTGTGGAAAGACGGCCTGCTGGACCGGATCGACCTGGAACCGCTGTCGGAGGCCGCCGCGACAACGCTGGTCGAATCGATGGTCGCCGGGACCGTGGACAGTCGCAGCACGCACCGGTTCTGGAAGCTCACCGGAGGCAACGCCCTGTATCTGCTGCAGCTGGTGAAGGACCAGCTCGCAGCAGGGCGGATGCACAAATCGGCGGGGGTGTGGATGTGGGACGGTGACGTGGCGGTGTCCCAGAGCATCACCGACATGGTCGGCCGCCGGCTCGGCCGGCTCACCCCCGGCCTGGCCCTGGTGCTCGACACGCTCTCGCAGTGTGAGCCGCTCAATGTCGGACTGCTCTGCGACCTGGTGGATCCGCCCGATCTCGACGCTGCCGAGCAGATGCACCTGGTCACCGTCGAACGGGCAGGCCGAGACCTCGTGGTCCGGCTGGCGCATCCGCTGTACGGCGAGCTGCGCAGGGCGACCGCCGGTGAGATGTACCTGTCGAAGATCCGCGGCAAGCTCGCGCAGCGACTGGGTGCCGCGCCGGACCGAGATATGCGCGCAACCGTGCGCCGGGCGCTATTGACGTTGGATTCCAATCTGCCGCCGGACCCGGAGCTGTATCTGACCGCCGCTCGCAGCGCCACTGCCCTGCTCGATCCCGCGGCGGCTGATCGATTCGCCGCTGCCGCAGCCGAATGTGGTGCGCCCGAGGCAGCGCCGATGCGGGCGATGACGCTGATCCTGCTCAGCCGGGGCGACGAGGCTGAGGCCGTGCTGAGTGAGATCAGCAGCGGCGATCGACCAGACAGCCATCACTGGACGACGCTGCGTGCGGTGAACCTGACTTGGATGCTCGGCCGGCCACGGGATGCCGCCGAACTTCTCGAAAAGCTCACTGTGACAGTCGAATCCGATAGCCAGCGGATGGAACGCCTTGCGGTGCAAGCGTGCGTCGACGCAGTGCTAGGTCACTGCCGCAGCGCCGAGGAAAACGCCAGGACTGCTCTGAATTCCGGTGGTCTCACCGACTTCCACGCCATGATGGCCTCGCTGGCGCTCATGATGGCGCTCGGTGCGCTGGGGGAGGTCGACGATATCCCGGCGGTGGCCGAACAGGCGATCGACCGGGCCATTACATCGTTTGAATCGTCGCCGATGCGGTTCTGGTTCGGGGCGGTTCACGCCCGCGCCTGCCGGTTGACGGGCCGCATCGACGAATGTGTGAAAATGGCTGCCCGCCTGGATGAGTCGGCGCGTGACATGCCTGGACTCGCCTATGCGAACCTAGCGTTCCTGCTCGGGCATGCGGAGTTGGTGCGCGCCGCCGTCACCGATGCCGTCAAGCACCTGCACGAGGCGCTCGCAGGAGCTGAAAACCACGCCGTGACAACAGGGTTGCGCGCAGCAAGCTGTTTCGCCCTGGCAGAGGCGCACGCCAAGCTCGGCGAGACCGCCGCTGCCGAGGAGGCGCTGGCACAGGCCCGCGTGCCCGACGATTACGTGTTCATGCAGACGGCGCTGTCGCTGGTCACCGGGTGGACCCTGGCTTCCGGCGGCTTACTGACCGACGCGATCGGCGTCGTCCTCGATGCTGCCCGCGCGGCTGCCGAACGTGACCAGCCGACCCACGAGCTGGCCTGCCTGCAGGCCGCTGGGCAATGGGGCGACGCGTCAGGCGCCGCTCGGGCGCGCGAACTCGCCGACCTGCTCGGACTGCCGCTGGCCGCGACAGTGGCAGGCCACCTCGAAGCGCTGGACGCCAACGACGGCGCGGGCCTGCTCGCCGCGGCAGCCGGCTACCAGGCCATCGGTGACCCGGCCACCGCTGCCGATGCCACCGCCCAGGCCGCCGTTGCGTTCAGCGCTGCCGGGCAGCGCAAACGCGGCATGTCGGCTGCCGCCGTCGCCCAGCAGATCGCCGAGGACTGCGGCGGCCTGTGCACCCCGGCGCTACGCAATCCAGCCGGGCAGCCGCTGACCCGCAGGCAACGCGAGATCGCCGAACTCGTCGCCGCCGGGCTGTCCAACAAGCAGATCGCCGATCGGGTGTTCGTCTCGGTGCGAAGCGTGGAGGGCCACCTCTACCGGGCCTGTCAGCGGGTCGGCGCCAGCTCACGCGAAGAGCTCGCCGCGATCATCAAGGCGGGCCTGAAAGGCCTGCGGTGACGGACGAGAAGGCCGTCCCTGACGACGATCTCACCAGAGATTCCTGATGCGATGAGTTCTGAACCGTGTAACGGTCTACCTCGTAGAAGACACTAAGGAACGACAGGCGGGTAGGAGCGAGGTGACACGATGACCGCGGTTTACGGAATGATGGCGATGCTGCCCATCCTGTTCGCCAGCGCCGGCTACGTCCTCGTGTCAGCGCCGGGCGCCGCCGAACGGAAGGTGCGCCGCTCCCATGACTGACGACGAGGCCGTCCGCGCCCTGATCACCCGCTGGGCCCAGGCGGTGCATGACGGGGACTTGAAGACCGTTCTGGCGGACCATGATCCGAACATCGTGATGTTCGACGTGCCACCGCCACACGAGGGGGTGCGCGGTATCGAGGCCTACCGTGAATCCTGGCCGCCGTTCTTCGAGTGGCAGCGCCAGGGTGCGCTTTTCGAGATCGTCGAACTGGATGTGACGGCGGGCGACGACGTGGCGTTCGCTTACGCGTTGCTGCGCTGCGGCATGCCTGCCGAATTCGAAGCGAATCCAGAGAACCGGCTGCGCCTGACCATCGGGCTACGCAAGCGCGACGGCCGCTGGGTCGTTACCCACGAACATCATTCGTTCTGCTCTACTGACTAGCGCGGCGCAGCAGATCGGCGGCCTCGGTCTGATAGGCGTGTTCAGCCCACCCCAGCGGGGTCGACCCGAAACGCTCATCGGTGATCGACGGATCGGCACCCGCAGCGAGCAACCGGTGGATCAAACCCAGGTCGCCCGACCAGGCGGCCTGGTGCAGCGCAGTCGCGCCCTCCTCGTCTCGGCCGTTCGGGTCGTCCAGAAAGGCCGGTACGACGACTTCGACGCCGGCGGTGTCGATTCCGTTGTTGGCGAGAAGGTCGAGTCGGTCTGTGAATCCGTGTTCGGCGGCCCAGGTGACCTGCCGGTGCCACATCTGCTCGCGGGTTTCCATGGCCTCGCCCAGCTTGAGTTCCCATGGGCTCGGTCCGGCGTCGGCCAGGCCGTGCGCGAACAGCACTTCCAGGTGCGAGTCGTCGGCGCGGAACATCCGGTTGTAGAGCGTCTGCTGGTCGACGGGATGCGCGCCGCGGCTCAACAGCAGCGCGGCCAGCTCGGGTGCAGCCGGGTGCCGCGGTTGTCTACGTGGTCCTTGTTCACCCTCGCCGAACACCCCGGTCAGTGCGGTGAACGGCGTCGACAAGCCGCACCACAGGTAGCCCGCGTTCGGGTCGGCGCCGGCGTCGAGCAGTAACTGTGCCGCGGACAGCACGTCATTGTCTTTGCCGCGCAATGGAACCCGTGAGTAGCAGAGGTACAGCAACGGGACCCAACCGAACGGGCCACCTCCTGTTGTGGCCAAGGCCGGCTGTTCGGCGAGGTGCACGGCCAGCGCGTTCGGGTCCGCGGCCGACGCGGCCGCCCATACGTGTTTGTCGACCAGATCCGGTGTGCTCACGAGCAGATCGGCGGCGGCCTGCCAGCGCGGGGGAGCGTCAGTCTCGTTGTAACGCAACGATGCCCACGAGCAGAACCGGTCGGCTGTCCCGAGGTTGTCCTCGTCGAGCGTCCCGGGGTCGACACTGAGATCGGCGGCCAGTTGCAGAAAGTGCACGAGCGCGGGCCAGCCGGTGAAGCCGTAGACACGTGCCACGGTGAGGTGGGCGTCGTGCAGTGCGAAGTGCTCGTTGGCGAGGGCGACATCGGGTCGCGGGTGGTGACGGCCGACGACCTCTGTCGCCTGGTTGTCGCCGGTGGTGACTGCGCGCTGGAGTTTTCGGGCCTCGTCGCGCAGCTTCTCGAGCGACGGGTTATTGGGCAGACAGCTGGCCATGACGGCCTCCTCTCATATGCCCGCGTCCGCGAATCGGGCCGAGAAGAGGTCGGTCACATGGCAATACAACCTGCAGGGAGGCTGGGCCTCTTCGAGCGGACGTCGGGCGGTCCTGCGCGCCCGATCGTCACCTTACCGGGCCCGCGAGGGTGCACGAAATGCTGGCTTTTTGCGGGGTGTTGGCCTGCAGACACGCACGCTCGCGGTGCAAGGGGACCCCCTTAGCTGCAGACGGCACCGATGGCAGCTGAGCCGACCAGCTTGGTGTACTTGGCCAGCACGCCAGTCTTGTACACCGGGGGCAGTGGCTCGAAACCGGCCTTGCGTGACTCGAATTCGGCCTCATCGACAAGCAGGTCCAGCGTGCCGTTGGCGACATCCAGGCGGATTCGGTCACCGTCGCGCACGAATGCGATGGGTCCGGCGTCGACGGCCTCGGGGGCGATGTGACCGACGCACAGCCCCGTGGTTCCGCCGGAGAACCGGCCATCGGTCATCAGCAGGACGTCCTTGCCCAGCCCGGCGCCCTTGATGGCGCCGGTGATCGCGAGCATCTCGCGCATGCCCGGCCCGCCCTTGGGGCCCTCGTAGCGGATGACGACCACGTCGCCGTGGGTGATGGTGCCGTCCTCGAGTGCGTCAAGGGCCGCCCGTTCGCGTTCGAAAACCCTTGCGGTGCCCTCGAACACATCGGAGTCGAAACCGGCCGACTTGACCACTGCGCCCTCGGGTGCCAGCGACCCGTGCAGGATCGTGATGCCGCCGGTGGGGTGGATCGGGTTGTTCATCGCCCGCAGCACCTTGCCGTCGGGGTCCGGCGGTTCGATATGGGCCAGGTTCTCGGCCATGGTCTGACCGGTGACGGTCAGGCAATCCCCGTGCAGCAGGCCCGCATCCAGCAGGGCCCGCATGACGACGGGCACACCACCGATCTCGTCGACGTGCTTCATCACGTACGCGCCGAAGGGCTTCACATCGGCGAGGTGCGGGACCTTGTTGCCGACGCGGGTGAAGTCCGCCAGGGTCAGTTCGACGCCGGCCTCCCACGCGATGGCCAGCAGGTGCAGCACCGCGTTGGTGGACCCGCCGAACGCCATCACCACGGCGATGGCGTTCTCGAACGCTTCCTTGGTGAGGATGTCGCGGGTGGTGATCCCGCGGCGCAGCATCCCGACCACGGCTTCACCGGATCTGCGTGCGTACTCGTCGCGCCGCTTGTCGATCGCGACCGGAGACGCGCTGCCCGGCAACGACATGCCGAGTGCCTCGGCAGCCGAGGCCATGGTGTTGGCGGTGTACATGCCGCCGCAGGCACCCTCGCCGGGGCAGATGGCGCGCTCGATGATGTCAACGTCCTCGCGCGACATCAGCCCACGCGCGCATGCCCCGACCGCCTCGAAGGCGTCGATGATGGTGACTTCCTTCTCGGAACCGTCGGTCAGCTTGGCCAGACCCGGCATGATCGATCCGTTGTAGAAGAACACCGAGGCCAGGTTGAGCCGGGCGGCGGCCATCAGCATGCCGGGGATCGACTTGTCGCAACCGGCCAGCAGCACCGTCCCGTCCAGGCGCTCGGCCTGCACCACGGTCTCGACGCTGTCGGCGATGACCTCGCGGGAAACCAGCGAGAAGTGCATACCCTCGTGGCCCATCGAGATGCCGTCGGAGACCGAGATGGTGCCGAACTCCAGCGGATAGCCGCCGGCCTCGTGCACGCCGCCCTTGACGGCCTGGGCGAGCCGCTGCAGCGACATGTTGCACGGGGTGATCTCGTTCCACGACGAGCCGACGCCGATCTGCGGTTTCGCCCAGTCGTCGTCGCCCATCCCTACCGCCCGCAGCATGCCGCGGGCGGCGGTCTTCTCCAGGCCGTCGGTGACGTCGCGGCTGCGGGGCTTGATATCGATCCGGTGTCCTGAGGGCGCAGAAGACATGGCTGCAAGTATGCCCCGCGCCATTTCTCCCGGCCAAACCGATATACATACCCCGGTGGGGTACCGGTATAATGGGGTGATGGATGTCGCTGAGGGTTCGGCTGTACACGGCTACTCGCCGCAGAAGGAGAACTACGCCAAACGGCTGCGCAGAATCGAAGGCCAGGTCCGCGGCGTTGCGAAGATGATCGACGAGGACAAGTACTGCATCGACATCCTCACGCAGATCAGCGCCGTTAACAGTGCACTGCAGTCGGTGGCGCTCGGCCTGCTGGAGGAACACCTCGGGCATTGCGTCAGCCAGGCCGTCGCAGAAGGCGGGGACCAGGCCGACGCGAAGCTCGCGGAAGCGTCGGCCGCGATCGCGCGGTTGGTGCGCTCTTAGGGCCCCAGCTCCCGTTCGATCCGCTCCACTTTCGCGGTCAGCTGTCCGGTGTGGCCGGGACGGATATCGGCCTTGAGCACGAGGCTGACGCGGGGCGACATCGCTGCTACCGCCTCGACGGCCTGTTTCACCACCGCCATCACTTCATCCCAGTCGCCTTCAAGATTGGTGAACATGGCGTTCGTTTCGTTCGGTAGCCCGGATTCGCGGACCACCCGTACCGCCTCGGCCACCGCGGCTCCGACGCCGCCGGAGTCGTCCCCACCGGTCGGGCTGACACTGAAGGCAACAATCACGTCATCGATTGTGCGCGCCGAGGTATCCAGCAACGTCTAGCCACTACCGTGCAACCCAATGACCGTGGAATCGCTGACGGCGCGAACAGGCCCGTGGACGCCGCGCGTCGCCATTCAGCTCACGGTGCTCGCGGCGGCGGCATTCGTCTACGTCACCGCCGAAATTCTGCCGGTCGGCGCACTGCCGGCCATCGCCACTGATCTTGAGGTCAGTGAGGGCCTGGTCGCCACCCTGATGGCGACGTACGCACTGGTCGCCGCGCTCACCACGGTCCTTCTGGTGCGGGTCACCGCGCACTGGCCGCGTCGACGGACCCTGGTCGTCACTTTGGTGTGTCTGACTGTCTCCCAGGTGATTTCCGCGATGGCACCCAACTTCGCGGTGCTGGCCGGTGGCCGGGTGCTGTGCGCTCTCACGCATGGCCTGATGTGGTCGGTGATCGCTCCGATCGGTGCCCGGCTGGTCCCACCGAGTCATGCCGGACGCGCCACCGCGGCCGTGTACGTGGGCACCGGCCTGGCGCTGGTGGTCGGGAACCCGCTCACCGCGGCGCTGAGCGCGCTGTGGGGGTGGCGGCTGGCTGTGGTGGCGGTAGCGGTCACCGCGTCGGTGGTGACGCTGGCCGCGTTGGTGACGTTGCCGCCCATGCCGTCGGTGCGGGAAACCACTGCGACGCCGCGCAAGCACCGGCGCAACTCCCGGCTGGTGGTGCTGTCGGTGCTGACGTTGATCGGGGTGACCGGGCATTTCATCGCTTACACGTTCATCGTGGTGATCATCCGAGACGTGGTGGGCGTGCACGGGCCGCACCTGGCCTGGCTGCTGGTCGGCTTCGGCGTGGCCGGGCTCATCGCGATGGCGGTGATGGCCCGGCCGCTGGACCACTGGCCGAAAGCGTCTGTCGTCGGCTGTCTGGCCGCCTTGGCCGCGGCATTGGTGACGCTGGCGGTACTGGCCTTCGACCAGCGCCCCGGGCTCACCACCGTGCTGTTGGGGGTGACGGCCGTGGTGTTGTGGGGCGCCGCCTCGACCGCGCTGCCACCGATGTTGCAGGCGTCGGCGATGCGTACCGCGCCCGACGATCCCGACGGCGCCTCCGGCCTGTATGTCGCCGCATTCCAGGTGGGCATCATGGGCGGTGCGCTGGCGGGCGGCGGGATATACGACAGCGCGGGCCTGACGGTCATGATCGGCACTGCCGCGGTGCTGATCATCGTCGCAATGTGCGGTGTGCTGGCCACCCGCGGCGTTTTCGGCGTTTCCTACCCCACCTGCGATAAGTAACGCGCGACACCCTCGGCGCGATTAACACCGCAGTTCAGCGCCGTGGACTCGGTCGATGTCGGGGTGTGACGAGCTCTTGCGGCCGTAGCTGGTCTCCGCGCTGTGCGACACTGGATCAAGTTGTGCTGTCTGGAGGTAAAGCATGCCGAAATCGGCAAAACGCAGGCTGATCACCGCAGTCATGGCGGCTGGGTTGGTCGGCGGACTGGTCACGAGCCCGTCTGCTCTGGCAGAACCGGCACCACCACCACCGCCACCGGCGCCCGTCTTCCCGGTGCCGGGAGCGCCCCCGGCGGCGCCCGCGGCGGTCGACCCGGCCGCGCCGCCGGTCGTCAACAACTACGGTGCGCCGGCCGTGATACCTGAAGGCACCCCGGCCGGCCAGAACCCGACCCCGTTCACCGGGCAGCCGCCGTTCCTGCCGCCGTCGTTCAACCCGGTCAACGGCTCGATGGTGGGCGTGGCCAAACCGATCTACATCAACTTCCAGCGGCCCATCGCCGACCGGCAGATGGCCCAGGACGCGGTTCGCATCACGTCGAATCCGCCGGTGCCCGGCCGCTTCTACTGGGTCACCGACACCCAGCTGCGCTGGCGGCCGCAGGACTTCTGGCCCGCCAACACGGTGGTGAACATCGACGCGGCGGGCACCAAGTCCAGCTTCCGCGTGGGTGACTACCTGGTGGCGACGATCGACGACTCCACGCACCAGATGGAGATCAGGCGCAACGGGGAGCTCGAGAAGACCTTCCCGGTGTCGATGGGCAAGTCCGACGGCAAGCATGAGACCCGAAACGGCACGTACTACGTGCTGGAGAAGTTCCCCGACATCGTGATGGACTCCTCCACCTACGGCGTGCCGGTCGATTCGGCCGAGGGCTACAAGCTCAAGGTGCAGGATGCGGTCCGCATCGACAACAGCGGCATCTTCGTGCACAGCGCGCCGTGGTCGGTGGGCTCACAGGGCGAGGAGAACGTCAGCCACGGCTGCATCAACCTCAGCCCGGCCAACGCGCAGTGGTTCTACGACCAGTTCGGCAGCGGCGACCCCGTCGTGATCAAGAACAGCCAGGGCGGTCTGTATGACCTGCCCGACGGTGCGTCGGATTGGCAGATGTTCTAAAGCCGGTTCGCCTCGGCGAACAGACGTGAAAGCCCCTGGGAATGCAGATTTCCCGGGGGCTTTCCCGTCTGCTCGCGCGGAGTTAGCTCCAGATGCGCACCCGCGCAGCCGGTTCCAGGTAGAGCTTGTCGGATTCCGCGACGTCGAAGGCCTCGTAGAACGAGTCGAGATTGCGGATCACGCCGTTGCACCGGAACTCCGGCGGCGAATGCGGATCGACCGCCAGCCGCCGGATCGCCTCGGCGTCACGGGATTTGGTCCGCCACACCTGAGCCCAGCCGAAGAAGACCCGTTGCACGCCGGTGAGCCCGTCGATCACCGGTGCCTCTTTGCCCTTGAGCGAGAGCTCATAGGCGAGCAGTGCGATGGAAAGCCCACCCAGATCGCCGATGTTCTCACCGACGGTGAACGCCCCGTTCACATGGTGTGAGGCCGCCAGCCCACGCGGGGTGAACTGCTCGTACTGCTCGATCAGAGCCGTTGTGCGAGTGCCGAACTCGGCGCGGTCGGCATCGGTCCACCAGTCCACCAGGTTGCCGTCGCCGTCGTACTTGGCGCCCTGATCGTCGAAGCCGTGGCCGATCTCGTGCCCGATCACCGCACCGATACCGCCGTAGTTGGCGGCGTCGTCGGCCTCCGCGTCGAAGAACGGCGGCTGCAGAATCGCGGCGGGGAAGACGATCTCGTTCATGCCGGGGTTGTAGTAGGCGTTGACGGTCTGCGGCGTCATGAACCACTCGTCGCGGTCCACCGGGCCGCCCAGCTTGTTCAGCTCACGGTCGGAGCTGACGATGTATCCGCGGCGGTAGTTGCCGTACAGGTCGTCCCGCTTGATCACCAGCGCGGAGTAGTCGCGCCAGCGGGCCGGATAGCCGATCTTCGGGGTGAACTTGTCCAGCTTGTCCAGCGCCTTGGCCCTGGTCTCCGGGGTCATCCAGTCCAGGTCGTTGATGCTGACGCGGTACGCCTCGCGCAGATTGGCCACCAGCTCATCCATCCGGGCCTTTGCCTCCGGCGGGAAATGCCGCTGCACGTAGAGTTTGCCCAGGACGTCGCCCAACAGGTTCTCCACCACGGACACCGCGCGCTTCCAACGGTCCCGGATCTCCTCGGTGCCCGAGAGCGTGCGGCCGTAGAACGAGAAGTCCTCGGCCACCAGGTCGTCGGTGAGAAACGCGGCCCGGGAGTGGATGACTCGCCAGCGCGCCCACGCCTTCCAGTCCTCCAGGTCCTCCGACGACCACAGCGCCGCGAACGCGGTCAGGTAATCGGGCTGGCGCACCACGAGCTCTTCGACCTTCTCGGGGGTTGCGCCCATTGCGGTCACCCAGCCGGACCAGTCGAAACCAGGCGCGTCCTCGGGCAGATCGGTGAACCGGCGCAGGTTGTAGGTCAGGTCCGCGTCGCGGCGCTTCACCACATCCCAGTGCGCGGCGGCCAACTTGGACTCCAGCGCCACGATCCGGGCCGCGGTGTCTTTGGAGTCACCGGCCGTGTCTCCATAGACGAGCTCGAACATCCTCGCGATGTGGGCCGGGTAGCCGGCCAGGATCTCGGCGTGCTGCTCGTCGCGGTAGTACGACTCGTCGGGCAATCCGATCCCGGACTGGCCCATGTGCAGCAGGTAGCGCGTCGAATCCTTGGAGTCGGTGTCGACGTAAACGCCGGCGCCGCCGCCGACACCGGTGCGCTGGAGCCCGCCCATTACGGCAGCGAGGCTCCCTGCATCCTCCGCCGCATCGATCAGGGCCAGCTCATCGAGGAGTGGCTGCAGACCGCGCGCGGCGATCGTCTGCTCATCCATGAAGCTCGCGTACAGGTCACCGATGCGCTGCTCGTCGGTGCCCTCGGGGGCATTCGCCGTCGCGGCCTCGGTGATGAGGTCGCGGATCTGCTCCTCGGCGCGGTCATACAGCGACCGGAACGCGCCGTCGGTGGCCCGGTCGGCGGGAATCTCGTAGTCGGTCAGCCATCGGCCGTTGACGTGGCCGAACAGATCGTCTTGGGGGCGGGCCTGGGGGTCGACATGGCTCAGGTCGATACCCGAGCGGAGAGCTTCTACCGTCACCCCGACATTCTTCCAGACACCTCGGCGGGGGCATCGAAACCGACGTGATGGTGGCCTCGGCCGCCCGGGAACGACCCTTGCGCGGGTTTCGTGGAAACCGCGCCCGGTACCCTCACGCCCATGCCCGACGAGCCCAGCCCCGCCAGCCCCGACGACGGAGCCGGCATCACCCCCTTCGGCGTCGCGTCGGCAGTCCTCGGAGTGATCGCGGTGGCCGCGGTGGTGCTCGGGGCGATGATCTGGTCCAGCCACCGCAGTGAGGCCGCCGAGCGCAACTATCAGACCCGCGTGATGCAGGCCGCGGGCGACTGGACCAACGTTCTGATCAATATGAACAAGGACACCGTCGAAGCCGATATGCGCAAGCTGCACGAAGGCACCGTCGGCCAACTGAACTCGGACTTCGATTCCGCAGTGCAGCCCTACCGCGACCTGGTGCAGCGCCTGCAGTCGAAAACCACCGGGCAGATCGACTCGGTGTCCATCGAATCGCTCTACCACCCGCCGCCCGGACCCGACGGCGCCGCGCCGCCGGGTCCGCCTGCCGAACTGACCGGGATGGTGTCGCGTATCGACACCGTGCTGGTGGTCGCCACCTCGGTCACCGAGAATGCCGGCACCGAAAAACCCCAGACCGTGCGCTGGACGTTGCGGCTGGATGTCTCCGACGTCGACGGGCAGCTGATGATTTCCCGACTGGAGCCGATCCGATGAGAAACCGGTTGCGGGTACTGACCTTCGACATCGCCGCCCCGGCGGCCGCGATCCTCGCGCTGGTGTTCCTTGGCGTGGCCCTGGCCTGGCCGCTGTGGTGGGTCTCGGTGAGCTCGATCCTGGGCCTGCTGATCGTGCAGGGTGTGGTGGTCAACGTGGTGCTGGCGCGGCGCGACGGAGTCACCGTCGGCACCGACGACGACGGACCTGGTCTGCGGCTGGCCGTGGTCGGCGTGGCCACTGCCGCACTGGTGGCCGCTGTGGTGGTGGGCTACCTGCGCTGGACGGAGCCCGACCGGACCTTCAACAGGGACCGCGACGAGGTGGTACGCATCGCCAGCAGCGTCTCGGAAGCCACCGCGACATTCACGCCGCAGAGCCCGACGGCCTCCATCGACCGAGCGGCCGGGCTGATGTCACCGGACCGGGCCGACGCCTTCAAGAATGAATTCGCCACGGTGGCAAAGGAATTGACCAGCAAGAACGTGTCTGCCCAGGCCAGCACGATATCGGCAGGGGTGGAGGCGCTCGGGTCGCAGGTGGCCAGCGTCGCCGTGGTGCTGCGCGGTACCCAGAGTGTGCCGGGCAAGCCGACCGACAACGCAGTGTTGGCCCTGCGGATTGCGCTGAGCAAGACCGACGGCCGCTGGTTGGTCGATAATGTGACGCCGCTGCACTCGCGCTAAAGCGGGCGGCTATTTCGCGGAGCGCTGCGCGGCGATCTTGGCGAACCGGTCGGAGAGCCGCTGCATCCGCAGCAGCAGCGACGCGGGCGGGCTGGTCTGGCCCTCCAGATACGTGGCGAACGACTCATTCGATATGCCGGTGCGCGACGCGAACTCCTGCGGTTCCAGCCCGGACCGCCGCAGCATCGCCTGGATCTGATGTGCCACCTCGGCGCGCTCGGTCGCCTCCAGGTGGTCGCGGGTCCGCACCAGCACCTCGGCCAGCGCCTTGGAGACGCCGTAGGGCCGGGCGGTTTCCAGCACTTCCTCGACCTGACGCGCGGTCCGGCCGTAAGGATCGCGCTTGACCGCGGCCACGATGCGCTGCCATACGGTCAGATCGTCGGTCTCCAGCGCGGCGCGGATGGCGGCCGTGGGCCAGTATTCGACCGGCCGGTCGTCGAACAGGGGTTGCCGCTGCGGCGCCGAGGGCCGCTGCGGGCGTTGGCCCTGGGAACGTTGGCCATCGCGACGCGCGTCGCGCGCATCTCGAACATCCGGCGCCAACGTCACTTCGCCTCCTCCAGCATTGCTACCGCAACCGACAGGCAGCGTTGCCTGACTTTCACCCAGTCCGCGGCCGCGTCCGAACCCGACATTGTGGTGTCGTGCTCGTCGGACGGCTGTGGGTCAGCCAACCGGCGCACCAACTGGGTGGCCACCCAACGGTTCTTCGGGTGCTGCCCACAGTAATACCGGTCCATGCCCGACAACACCAGAGCTGCAGTCTGAGTTTCCATCGACTCGACAAGATCAGCAAACTCGGCGTAGTCCTTCGTGCTGTTGCGGCACATGATCAGATAGCTTTTCAGCCGCAGCGTCTCCGCGCCCGTCGGGATCTGCAGCCGGTCTCCGGTCGGCAGCTGGACGTTGGTGGTCTCGACCGGTCCGCGGCGCTCCATCGGCGCCCGCGGGGCGTCGGCCTCGGTCTCGAGCGCGTCCACCGCCACCGAAAGCCTGCCCCGCCACATCGTCACCGGATGCACCCCGGGCGGGCAGGGTTTCTTGCCGGGGCGCTGCGCCCCGAGCAGAGCGGTGGCCTGTCGGCAGCCGCTGAACGCCAGCGGGTCGGTGACAATAATCGTTTGCGGCGCAAGGCTTTTCATTCGAGCCGCGGTGCGGACCATCATGCGCAGATCGGATCCGCTCGGGCCGAGCGCCGAGATGTCGTCGGGAATGATGACCAGATCGCTCACCTCGACCTTGGGCAGCGGCTTCTCGAAGTCCACCTCTGGGAGGATGCGGTCGAGCCAGCGTGGCAGCCACCAGTTCCACTCGTCGAACATCGCCATCAGCGCAGGCACCAGCACCAGGCGCACCACCGTGGCATCCACCGCGATCGCCACCGCGCAGGCCACCCCCAACTGGGCCACCAACGGCATGCCGGCAAATGCGAAGCCGATGAACACCGCGATCATGATCAACGCGGCGCTCGTGATGGTGCGCGCGCTGGTGCTGACGCCATATGCGACGGCGTCGCGGGTGTTGTTGGTCTGCAGGAACCGCTCCCGGATCCGGGTGAGCAGGAAGATTTCGTAGTCCATCGACAGACCGAACGTCATCGCCAGGACCAGGGGCGGGATGGTGCTGTCGAGCGAGGAGATCTTCTCGAAGCCGAGCTCCTCGAACCAGCCCCACTGGAAGACCACCACCAGGCTGCCGTAGGCCGCGGCCACCGACAGCACCGTCATCAGCACGCCCTTGAGCGCCAGGAACACCGATCGGATCGAGACGAGCAGCATCATGAACGCGATCAGGGCGACGAACGCGAACACCAGCGGCTGGGTGGCCGACACCCGGTCGTCGAAATCCTTGATCAGGGCGGTGGGACCGCCGACGTCGATCTGCACATCCGATCCGGCCACCGCGGGCAGTTCGGCACGCATCCAGTCGATTGAGTCCCGCGCGGCGAGATCTTCGGGATCCACCGAGAGCACCGCGGACAGCAGTGCACTGTCGTCGTTGTCGGAGAACACCGGCGGCTGTACCGACAGGACCTCCGGCGCCTTGGTCATCTCCTGGCGCACCGCGTCGAGTGTCTCGGCACCCGACGGTCCGGACGCGTTCCCGTCCGGGAAGGTCACCAATACCCGGACCGGGCCGAGCGCACCGGGCCCCAGCGCGTCCGCGGCGGCGTTGACTCCGCCGCGGATCTCGTGCGTCGGCTCGAACTGGCGCTGCATGCTGTTGCCGAGCACCATCCCGAAGGCAGGCGCGGCGAGGATGAGCAGCAGGACGACCGCGCCCACCGCCGACGCCCACGGCCGGCGCATCACCGCACCCGTCCAACGGGTCCAGAACCGGGATTGCGTTGCCTCGCCGCGGCGCGACCAGTGCAGGTACGACGAGCGCTTGGCGGCCGCGCGACCGAAGGTGGCCAGCACGGCAGGCGTCAGCGTGATCGAGGTCAGTACCGCCACGGCGACCGCGAGGATCGCGCCGGTGGCCATCGACTTCAGCACCGGGGTGTCGATGAGGTAGATGCCGGTGACCGAGGCGATGACGGTCAGGCCGGACAGCGCCACCGCCAGACCGGACGTGGCCATCGCGGCGTCGGCGGCGTCGGACGGATCCCGGCCGGCCCGCAGCTCCTCGCGGAATCGCATCAGGATGAACAACGAATAGTCGACGGCCAGGGCGATCCCGAACATCGACACCGTCGAGGTCACGAACACGCTCATGGTGATGAACATGGACAGCAGGTAGACCAGCCCCATGGTCACCACGACCGTGCAGATGCCGAGCACCAGCGGAAGCGCTGCGGCGGCCAACGATCCGAACACGGCCAGCAGCACGATCAAGACGATGGGCAGGTTCCACTTCTCGGCCTGAGCGATGTCGTGCTTGGTGGCCTGGGTCGCCGCCGCGCCCAGCGCGCCTTGGCCGATCACATAGAACTTGACCTTGCCGTCCTCGGTCTCGCCGGCCTCCTCCCCGTGGATGCCCACCTTCTGGCGCAACTGCTTGGCGATGTCGACCGCGCCGGTGTTGTTGAAGTCCAGTTGCAGAGTGATCACGTACGGCCGGTCGGGCTGCGGCGCGGGTTGCTGGGGGTTGGGCACTATCTCGATGCTGGGAACCTCGGCCGCGATCTTCTCCAGATGGACCACCGCGGCGTTCATGTCATCGAAAGATGCGTCTGCCCGCGGCGCAGCGACGAGCGCCAGCGGCGAGGCGCCCTGAGTGGGGAAGTGTTCTTCGAGCTCGCGCTGGACGTGCAGCGACTGAGAGCCCTCGACCTCGAACCCGCCGCCGGTCAGATTCGACGACTGGTTGAGCGCGAGAAATATCGACGGCACCAGAAGGAGCAACCACGCCGCGAACACCGCCCAGCGGAATCTGCGCAGATTGCTGCTCAAGCGCATCATGAACTGCTGGATGCGAGGCCCCTTCTTTCTCCCCGGTTGCACGGCGTTTTGTAGCCAGAGCGTACCTCCCACTGCAGTAAGGTGGCCCGCCACTGCGTCGTACTGAGATCGCTCCGAGATGTGCGCTGCGTTACCCGGGGCTAACGGAATTGGCCCGCCCGGCGAAAGAGGTGGCAAGATTGCCGCCGATCGCACGAGGAGTTCGTCCATGAAACCGACCAAGGCTGATTTGCGCCGCACCCTGGCCGCCGCATTCACGGCGACCGCAGCGGGCGGCGCGGCAGTGGCCGCGCTCATGGCACCGTCGGCTACCGCTGCATCGGACCCGTGCGCGGCCAGCGAGGTCGCCCGCACCGTCGGCAGAGTGGCCACCAACACCGGCAACTACCTCGACGCGCACCCCCAGACCAACCAGGCGCTGACCACCATCAGCCAGCAGCAGGCCGGGCCTGCCACGCTGGCCGCATTGAAGACGTACTTCGACGCCAACCCGCAGGTTGCCAAGGACATGCAGCAACTGCAGCAGCCGTTGCAGGCTCTGGGGACGCGGTGCAAATTGCCGGTGACGCTCCCACAGGTGATGGGTCTGATGCAGGGCGCGCAGCAGCAGGTCGGCGCGACCGGTGGTTTGCCGGTGCCCGGTGTGGCAGCGCCGACGCAGTCGTCACCCGCGTCGGCAGCGACTCAGGGAGCCGGTCCGCTTCCCGGGCCCCGCACCACCACCAGTCGCTAGGCCGGGGGCTGGGGCGTGGCGCCCAGTTGAGCCGTTCTGAACTGGCGATTCAGCGATTCTCACGACTGGTTGAGCGCAAGGCAGGAAAGTATCCACGGATTCTGCTTAGCTTTCCTAAGCCGGTAACCGTTTGGCGTTACGGCCTTCCACATCCGATGAAGGAGCTTGACCATGTTGCTCTCGGCCCGAAATGCGCGGCGCGTGGTAGCTGGCGCGGCAGGCGCCGGCGCAGTAGCCGGTGCGATGCTGTTCGGCGCTATCCCGTCAGCGTTGGCCGAACCGGTGCCCAGCCCACCCAATTGCACCGCCGGCGACTTGGCCCAGGTCGCCGCGGGCGTGTCGGCATCGACTTCGGCGTACCTGTTCACCCATCCTGACGTGAACTGGTTCTTCACCAGCCTGGAAGGCCTGCCTCGGGAAGAGGTCAGGACCAAGGTCCACGATTACCTGGAGCAGAACCAGCAGGTGAAGGCTGAACTGAGCGGCATCCGTCAGCCGCTGGTCGACCTGAAGAACCGCTGCGGTACCGCTCCGGCACCAGAAACTCCGTAGCGCGAAGGTGCGGGTTGGTTTGCAGATAGATTCAGCCCCCGCCAGCGGCGAACGACCACTCACGCCCGAAGGCGTGAACCGAACGGTGCTGATGGTCGATGACGACCCGGACGTCAGAACCTCGGTTGCCCGCGGCTTGCGGCACTCGGGGTTCGACGTGCGGGTCGCGGCGTCCGGCAAGGAGGCGCTGCGGCTGCTGTCGAACGAGTCGCACGACGCGCTCGTCCTGGACGTCCAGATGCCTGAGCTGGACGGCGTCGCCGTGGTGACCGCGCTGCGCGCGCTGGGCAATGACATTCCGATTTGCGTGCTGTCGGCTCGCGATACTGTCAACGACCGCATCGCCGGACTGGAGGCCGGGGCGGACGACTATCTGACCAAACCGTTCGACCTCGGTGAGCTGGTGGCGCGACTGCACGCGCTGCTGCGGCGCGCCAGCCACACCGACCGGCCGTCGGACACCATGACCGTCGGGCCGTTGACGATCGACACCGCCCGGCGGCTGGTGTTCGTGGCCGGCGAACGGGCGGACCTCACCAAGCGGGAGTTCGACCTGCTGGCGGTGCTGGCCGAGAACGCCGGGGTGGTGTTGTCCCGGCAGCGGCTGCTGGAGCTGGTGTGGGGCTACGACTTCGACGTCGACACCAATGTGGCCGACGTGTTCATCTCCTACCTCAGGCGCAAGCTGGAACGCGAGGACGTGCCCCGCGTCATCCACACCGTCCGAGGTATCGGATACGTGTTGAGGGAAGAGTCGTGAGGGTCCAGCGCTAGGTGCGGCTTTTCCGATGGGTCCGGTCCACCTCGCTGCGCACCAGGGTGGCGGTTGCCGCTGCGGCCGCGGCAGCCGCGGTGGTCGCGGCGTTCACGATCCTCACCTCGGTGGTGCTGGCCAACAACGATGCCGCGCAACTGGATCGGCGTCTCGACTCGATCGTCGATGCCAGCATCAATCCCGAACACCTGCAGGATCCGCGCCGCGGCGTGCTGACCACAGGCCGGTCCCGATCCACCGGCCAGGTGGTGTTCCAACGCGGCTTCCAGCTGCCGGAGTTGCCGCCGGGGACCGGGACCGTCGAGGTCAATGGCGTGGACTACCGGGTCCGCACGATCGAGGTGGATCAGCAGGGCGGGATTCTGATGTCGATCGGCATCCGGGCCGACAGTATCTTGTTGAGCGCCAACAGGATTCCGATGTACACCATGGTGGGCGTGGTGACGGTGCTGATGGCCGGGGGACTGGGCTGGCTGTTGGCGGGCCCGGCGATCCGGCCGCTGCGCAAACTCACCGAACACACCTCCAAACTGGGCAGCGGCACCGATGAGATGCCGGAGGTCCGTGGGGTTCGCGAGGCCGAAGACCTTTCCGAGGCAATGGCAGGCATGCTGACCCGGCTGGCCGCCGCACAGCGTGCCACCACCAATTCCCTACAGGCGGCGCAGGATTTCGCGGCCAATGCCGCGCACGAGCTGCGGACCCCGCTCACCGCGATGCGGGCTGACCTGGACACGCTGCGGATCCACAATCTCCCCGAAGAAGAGCGCGAGGAGGTGGTGGCCGACCTGTCCCGCGCACAGCGGCGGGTCGAGGCCATCATCACTGCACTGGGCCAACTGGCTTCCGGCCAGCTGGCCCAGGCCGAAGACCGCGAGCTCATCGACATCACCGACATGCTCGACCGAGTGGCCAGGGAGAACAGCAGGGCCGGTGGCGCGGTACAGATCGACGTGCAGGTGGCAGATGACGTCGGTCTCGTGCTGGGCTGGCCCGGCGGGTTGCGGCTGGCCGTCGACAACCTGGTGCGCAACGCGATCACGCACGGCGAGGCCACCCGCATCGTGCTCACCGCGCACCGATCGGGTCAGATGCTGACGATCGTCGTCGACGACAACGGCCGAGGGTTGCCCGTCGAGGAACATGAGACGGTGCTGGGCCGGTTCCGCCGGGGCAGTACTGCCGGTGCCGGCGGCTCGGGTCTCGGGCTGGCGCTCGTGGCCCAACAGGCCCAATTGCACGGCGGTGAGATCCGGCTGTCCGACGGTCCGCTGGGCGGGCTACGCGCGACGCTCACGATCTCGACGTCGGCGGTTGACGGATCCGGTCAGGCGGACTGAGAGCTCTGGCGACGGACCCATGCCGCCGCCACCGCCCGCCAGCCCAGCAGCAGCACGGCCGTAGCCAGCGAGGCGACCACGATGAAGCTGCCCGCCACCCCGGCGGAGGTGAGCTTGCGCAACAGCATTCCGATCACCACGGTGCAGAGCCAGACGATGATTCCGGTGGGCGCCAACGAGGTTGGCCGTTGCCAGCCGCGCGACACCAGCCAACCGACCAGAGTGCCGACCAGGAACGGCCAGGCCGTTTCAGCGATGCCTGCCACCGTCAGGCCCTCGGCGTGGCTGCGCCGTCCGATGGTGCAGAACACCACCACACCGACGAGGTCGGCGAGCAATGCGAGTGCGCTAGTTCGTCGCATACGTCATCACATCCAGGAACAGTGGGCTGACTTCGGATTGGTCGCGGGCCGCGAAGCCCGGCTGCAGCGTAGCGGGCCTGCCGTCGAACAGCGGGTCGAGGGCGTCCTGCGACAGCAACCGCGAGTCCAGGCGGAACGACTTGATGACGAACGGTAACCCGTTCGACGCCAACGGATCCGGGTTGTCCATCACGTGGAAGTGCAGATGCGGTGCATCGGAGTTTCCGGAGTTGCCCACGGAACCGATGACCTGCCCGGCGCTGAGCTCATCGCCCGGCTTGACCTTCAGGCTCTCTGGTTTGAGATGTGCGTACAGCGCGTAGTTGCCGTCACCGATGTCCTGCACGATGTGATTCCCGGCGTACTCGTCGAGTGCCAGCCCGCTCGGTGCCGCGCCGGGCACCTGCTCGGGCAGGCCGTCGCGCACGGAGACCACCGGGCCGTCGGCCACGGCGTGGATGTCGGCGCCGAAGAACGCGTAGCTCTCGACCTTGGCGCGGTCCCCGGTGAACAGCTTCCAGTCCTTGCTCAGCTGGACGTAGTCGATGGCGAATCGCTCAGCAGCCCAGATCTTTCCGTTGATCGGGTTGAGTGCCATCCGGTGCGCGCTCATGTCGCAGCAGCCGGTCGCGTTCAGCCAGCGCTCGCCGGCCAGCGGTGGCGAGATGGACACCGGTTTACGGGTCTGCACCGACACCGGCGCGATGCTCTCGGTCAGGTTCGGTGGGATCAGCGGGGGCATGGGCTTGCTCACCGTGACTCCCACCGTATGGCTGAGTTCTCCTGGCACTTCCGACGGGTCGTCGGCGACGACATCGAGCCACACGAAGGCGCTCTGCCCTGGGCCGAGCACGTTTGTGCGGGTAGCCGGGCTGCCGACCAGCCGCGTCCAATACTTGAGGCTGTCGCCGGACAGTGTGAGTAGCTTGCGGTCCCCGGCCACCGCGCTCACCGACGTCAGGGTGATGTTGGCGGACATGGTGTTGGTCAGCATGAGCTCATAGGCCAGGTGAGTGCGCCCGTCGGTGGCCGGAACCGGAATTGGTTCTGCCAGAACCGATCCGATCACCGGTGTCGCCGCCGGGGGATTGGTGGTGGCCGTCGGGGATTCCGACTGTGGGGTCTGTGCCGACGAGCATGCCGTGAGGCCCAGCACGAGCATTGCGGTGACGACTGGATATCGGACCCGCATGGCTGGCTCCTAGTGCTCGGGTTTGGGATCGGCGGTGTTGCCGGAATCGGTTGCGGCGTCGGGATCCAGGTCCTTCTCGGTGCGGAACATGAAGAAGAACACCACCCAGCCGATCGCGGAGATGAAGATCCAGCTGACCAACCGGTAGATGAGCATGGCAGAGATGGCCGAGGCCAGCGTCATGCCCGAGGACACCAGGCCGGGCACCAACACCGCCTCCACGACGAGCAGACCGCCGGGCATCAACGGGATCGAGCCCACCGCACGCGCGGCGGCGTACGCGACGGTCACCCCGGCCAACGATGGATGCCCGCCCGCGGCGTAGCAGGCGAAGGCCAGACACGCCACGTCGGCGACCCAGTTGAACATCGACCAGCTGAACGCGGCACCGAGGTCGCGCCGCCCCAGGCTGACCGACTCCAACTGCTGCAGGATCTCCCGCCATTTCGACAGCCCGTAGTTCGAGGGCTTGCCGCGCAGCGAGTTCACCCACGACAACACCTTGGCGCCGATGCCGTCGATCAGCTCCGGCCTGGTTGCCACGGCCTGGCCCAACAGCACGAGCGCCAGCAGGCCGCCGAGCGAAAAGATAAGGGACAGTGGGTTTTTGCTCGCCCCGAGCAGCAACGCGCCGCCCAGGCCCAGGAGGGCCAGGCCCACGATCTGCAGCACCCCGGACATCACCAGCTGCCAGGACGCGATCAGTGGGGTGGCCCCCCAGATGCGTTGTTGGCGGTAGGTGAACGTCGCCGAGAGCACCGGACCGCCGGGCAGCGTGGTCGACAGTGCATTGGCCGCGTAGTAGGCGGCTTCGGAGCGCCACTGCTTGACTTTCACCCCTGCCGAGCGCAGCAGCGTCCGCTGAATCTGGGCGAAACTGTGGATGGATGCCACGGCTGCCGCCACCGCGGCCAGCACCCACCACCAGTTCGCCGAGAGCAGGCTCTTCCAGGCTTTCGCCAATTGGTCCCACACCAGCGTCAATTCGACGGCCAGCACGCCGACCGCGACGGCGATGATGACCCAGCGAACCCACCAGTACTTGCCGCGCGTGGAACCGGCCCGGTCGCGGGCAGTGTCCGCCGGCGCGTCGTGTGACACGCTCTACAGGGTAACCGCGCAGGTAGCGCCGACATCACCGCTGTCGCGGCGCGCCGCGGCTACGCTACCGGCATGCCATCGGATTCCGTTGCCGACGAATCGGTGACACCCCTCATCCGTAAGATTGCCGCCTGGTCGTGGCGCCTGCTGGTCATTCTGGCCGCACTCGTGGCGTTGCTGTGGCTGATCAAACGCCTCGAACTGCTCGTCGTCCCGGTGGCGTTGGCCACCATGGTGACGGCGTTGCTGCTGCCTGCAGTCGACTTCATGGACCGTCGCGGCGCACCGCGCGGATCCGCGGTGGCGCTCGTGTTGTTGGCCGGAATTGCGATCGTCGGCGGCATCCTGACGTTCGTCGTCTCGCAGTTCATCGAAGGTGCACCGGATCTGGTGGAACAGATGACGCGCAGCATCGACGGCGTCCGCAACTGGTTGATCAGCGGTCCGCTGCATCTGAGCAGGGATCAGATCGACCAGGCAGGCAACACGGCGATCGAGGCGCTGCAGAACAACCAGGAGAAGCTGACCACCGGTGCGCTGTCCACCGCGGGCACCCTGACCGAACTGGTGACCGGTGCCCTGTTGATGCTGTTCACGCTCATCTTCCTGCTCCAGGGCGGGCGGGGCATCTTCGCGTTTGTCACCAAGATGTTTCCGGAGCATGTGCGCGAGCGGGTGCGTGACGCCGGGCGCGCCGGCTTCCATTCGCTGGGTGGTTACGTGCGCGCGACGTTCCTGGTGGCCCTCGTCGACGCGGTGGGCATCGGTACCGGTCTGGCGATCATGGGTATCCCGCTGGCCCTGCCGCTGGCCTCACTGGTGTTCCTCGGTGCATTCATCCCGCTGGTCGGCGCGGTGGTCGCCGGGTTCTTCGCGGTGGTGGTCGCGCTGCTGGCCAAAGGCTTCATCTACGCGCTGATCACCCTGGGCCTGATCATCGCGGTCCAGCAGTTGGAGGGCCACGTGCTGCAGCCGTTGGTGATGGGGCGGGCCGTGTCGATCCATCCGCTGGCGGTGGTGCTGGCCATCGCGGGTGGCGCCGTGCTCGCCGGGATCGTCGGCGCGCTGCTGGCGGTGCCGGCGGTGGCCGTCGTCAACAGCGCGATGCGGGTGCTGCTCGCCCGCGACCCGGGGGCCGAGGAGGCCGCGCAGGCGACAGCCGAAGGCGACGGGGGAATCATCGACGCGCCATCGGACGATCTCTCCAAGACGGAGTAGTTACAGCCTGCCCTCGCGGCGCAACAGATCCTGAGCGCTCATCCCGCCGCCGCGACGCTTGGGTTCGTCGTTCTCGCGGGGGTTGAGCTTCTCGGTCGTCGGGTCCTGGCCACGCTGACGCGGGATCGCTGTCGTCGGATCGGGAGCCCCGGGGGCTCCTGGAGCCCCTGGCGCACGTTGCGCGCCGAACGCCGTTGTCGGAGCGTTGTCGCCCGGTGCCGGCCGGGACTGTGGCATCGCGCGGGTGGCATCGGCTGACGGCCGGGGTGGTGGCGGCGGAGGCGGCGGAGGCGGAGGCTGGGGCGGGTTGGCGCCCGGACCGTTCGCAGGGCCGCCGCGCAATGCGCCCAGCCAAGACTCGATCTCGCGTTCCTCACGCTGGGCTCCGGGCGCGGGGGGCGGCGGTGGAGCCGGTTGTCCCGTGGGCCGCGGGGTGCGTTCCGTGGGGGCGTTGGTGTGGCCGGTCGCGGTGTTCACCGCAGTGTTGACCGCGTTGCGCACCGCATTGCGGGCCATCGCGAACCGGGTGGTGGCCGGTTCGTCGGGCCGCTGCTGCGGCGGGGGCGGCGGTCCTTGTGGCGCTGCTTGTGGGGGTGGAATCCGCACCGTCCCAGCGGCAGACGGGGCATTGGTGCGCATCGGCGGGGCCGACCGGACCTGGTCCACGGCGGGATGCGTCGGATCGTGCGGACGCGGTGGTGGTGGCGGCGCGCCGACACCGACCAGGGCACGTTCGTCTTCTCCGGATTCGCGCACGGTGGGACGCTTGCGCTCGTCGGGCAGTTCGGTCTCGCCGAGGCCTATCTTTTCCTGGATCCGCTTCATCCAGCGCGGTGCCCACCAGCAATCGTCGCCGAGCAGCTTCATGATCGCGGGCACCAGGAACATCCGAATCACCGTGGCGTCCAACAGAAGTGCGATCAGCAGACCGAAGGCAAGATACTTCATCATCACCAGGTCGGAGAACGCGAACGGGCCTGCGACGACGGCCAGGACCAGGGCCGCGCCGGTGATCAGCCGGCCCGTGGTCGCGGTACCGATCCGGATGGCCTCGGCGGTGGACATGCCGCGTTCACGGGCCTCCACCATGCGGGAGACCAGGAACACCTCGTAGTCGGTCGACAGACCCCAGATGACCGCGATGATGAGCCCGATCATCGGTGCCATCAGTGGCTGCGGCGTGTAGTTCAACAGGTCAGATCCATGGCCGTCGACGAACATCCAGGTAAGGATGCCCATCGTCGAGCCGAGCGTGAGCGCGCTCATCAATGCCGCCTTGATGGGCAGCACGATCGAGCCGAAGGCCAGGAACATCAGCACCGTCGTGGTGATGACCAGAATCGTCACCATCAGCGGCAGCCGGGAGAACAGGCTGTGGATAGAGTCCTGCTCCAGCGCGGGCGTTCCACCGACATAAACCGAGATGCCGCGTGGCGGTTGCAGCGACCGCAGCCCGTCGATGTTCTGCGCCGCGTCGCCGCGGTTCTCCAGGCCGTTCTGGATCACCCGGACCGAGGGGTCCTTCGACCCACTGTCGTTGGCCGGGCGCTCCTTCCACATCTGCTCCGGGTTGTTGTCCGGATCGGTGAAGCCGGGCACCGTCAACGCCTTGGCGCGCATATCGGCGATCTGCGAGTCGGTGATCGGTTCGCCGTCCTCGCGCTTCATCACCATGGTGATCTGTTCGGTGCGGAAGCCGGGGAAGAGCTTGTCGAACTGTTCCTGCGACTGGCGCACCGCATTGTCCGGCGGCAGGTATTTCTCGCTGATACCGGCAAGGGAGAGAGAGCCGATCGGCAGGACGAGCAGGGTCATCGCGATCAGGATCGGTGTGGCGAAGGCGATCGGGCGCTTCATCACGACGTTGACCAGTCGACCCCAGAAACCCTGCTCCACCTCTTCGCGGGTTTTGGTCTTCTGCGTCTTCTCGGCGAACCAGTCGATGATCCGTCTGGAGAACGGCCAGTTGGCCAGGAACGGCACCTTCAGCAGGGTGCGTACGCCGAGCGCGTCGACGTGGGTGCCGAGGATGCCGAGCGTCGCAGGCAGCACGGTGATCGACAGGACCGCCGCCAGCATGACCGACGCGATGATCGCGTACGTGATCGATGTCAGGAAGCCGAGCGGAATCAGCAGCAGCGGCATCGATGACGCCACGATGATGACCGCGGAGAACGCCACGGTGCGACCTGATGTCATGACCGATCTTCGTACCGCCGCCTCGGTGTCGTAGCCCTCGGCGAGTTCCTCCCGGAACCGGCTCACGATGAACAGGCCGTAGTCGATCGCGATACCCAAGCCCATCATCGTCACCACCGGCTGGGCGAAGAAGTGAACGGGTCCGAACTCGGCGGTGAGCCGCAGAATGCCCAACGCGCCGGCGATGGTCAGGCCGCCGATGATGGCGGGAAGCGCGGCGGCGACAGCGCCACCGAACACGAAGAACAGAACCACGGCGACCAACGGGATAATCGCGATCTCGGCACGTTTCTGGTCGGTGCCGATGGTGCCCGTCAGTTCGCTGGCCAGCGGATTGAGCCCGGCCAGTTGGATGTCGCCGCCGTTGACCTGCTGCAGATCGGGCTCGGCGGCCTGGTAGCTCTTGAGGATCGCGTCGTCGTCATCCCCCTTCAGCGGGACGCTGACGAACGTGTGCCGCAGATCCTCGGTCTTCATCTGGCTGACCGTCGGATCGGTGGTGTCGGGAGCCTTCAGCCAGCCGACCCAGCCGATGACAGCGTCCTCGTGGTCCTCGACCACCTGGTCCAGTTCCTCGGAGACCTGCTTCTGCCACGCTTTGTCGGTGACTTTCTTGTCGTCCGGCGGGGTCAGAATCGCCACCACGTGGCTGGTCCGGTCTCGGCCGTACACCTCGTCGCCCAGCAGTGACGCCTGGACCGATTGGCTGCCCTCGTCGTAGAAACCGCTCTGCGTGACGTGGTCGCCGAGACCTATTCCGTAGACGCCGCCGCCGAGGCAAAGCGCCACCATGACACCGATGACGATGTACCTGAACCGATACACCGTTCGACCCCACCAGGCGAACACTTATGCTCCTAACGCTTCAATGTCTAGGCGGCCCGTGCCTGACGTAACAGGCAACATTCCAGGCCTTCTGCAGTTGTTACACACGCGAGGTCAGTAGCGATGACAACGGCCGGAACGGCTGCAGCCATGCCCCCTGCTCGGGTAGCGAGTCCAAGCCGATCCGTGGTAGCGGTTCCCGGAAAACACCAGGAATATCCTCCAGATCGACAAACTCCAAGGTATCCGACGCTAACGCCCAGCTCGCATGTTCGCGAAATCCAAGCACCTGCACAGGCGTGCCCTCGTGGGCGATTTCCTCCAGCGGTTGCCGGAACGCCTGCCCGTCGGCGGAGGCGACCAGAACCGCCGCCAAACCCTCTCTTCTGCGCAGTGCGATGTGGTCCAGCATGTCGCTGTCGACATCACTGTCGTCGTCGATCTTCGGTTTCGCAAAGACGGCGAACCCCACGTTACGCAACGCCTCCACCCACGGCCGCACGACATCCGCGCTACCAGGGGCGATGTTGGTGAAAACGGTTGCCTCAGGCTCGAGTGGGGCGCCCGTTTCATCGTCACCGTCGCCTGAAGAGGCTGAGAGGTCGGCGGTGTAGGCCAGCAGCCAACGGCCCAGCGCGTCGAAGCGGGGCCGGTGGGCCGCCGTCGGTCGGCCACCGAGAATCGAACCCAGTCCCATGTCCAGGTTCGGTGCATCCCACACCAGCAGAACCCGGCGGATTCCGGTCGTCGGCGCGGCGCCGGCCTGTGGGATTTCTTGCTGCAGGTCCTGGTCCATGTCCGGGGTCACACTCACAGTCGTTTCTCCCAGATCAATTCGGTGACGTCGGGGCCGGCCAGGGCCTTGCGCTCGTACTTGGTGACGGGCCGTTGCACCGAGATGGGCAGGTCCGCGTCCGGGTCGACCCGGCGCAGCAGCGGCTCGGCGTCGCCGACCTCGGCGATGTGTTCGGCATAGCCGGCATGGTCGGTCGCGGCGTGCAGGATGCCGCCGGGCCGTAGCCGGTCGGCGATCAGCGCGACGGTCGCGGGCTGCAGGAGCCTGCGCTTGTGGTGGCGGGCCTTGGGCCATGGGTCGGGGAAGAAGACCCGCACCCCGATCAGCGATGCGCTGCCGAACATGTGCTCGAGCACGTCCACACCGTCACCGCGGATGAGGCGGATGTTGGTGACGGGTTCGGTTTCGGCGGCGCGGTCGATGGCGCTGAGCAGTTGGGCCAGACCCTTGCGGTACACCTCGACGGCGATCACATCGATGTCCGGTTCTGCCCGGGCCATTGCCAGCGTCGAGGTGCCGGTGCCGGAACCGATCTCGAGCACGAGCGGGGCGGAGCGGCCGAACCACGCGGCGGTGTCCAGATCGACGATCGCTTGGGAGTGCTCGTCGCGGGCCTGGAGGCCCAGTTCCGGCCACCGCCGGTCCCAGGTTTCCTGCTGGCCGCCGGACAACGTCGAGCGCCTGGCACGGAAGCTGGTGATCCGGCGACCGAGATGTGGATTGGCGGCCGCAGCGGCGACGTCCGGCGTCGGAGCCGGCCCGCCGGCGACATCCGGCTTGGGCGCATGCATTTGTCCATGGTCGCTTATCGAGGGGGAAGTGCTCGCATCGTGGTACAGATTGATACCCAACAGTTGCGTTGCGCTGTTAGGGCCAAATATCCGTTCGCGGGCCCGCACGGGCCATGTCACGATTTTCGGTGGTTACCGAAAGCCGTATGGAAGGCCGCCAGATTTTCGCAGAGGAGCTCAAGCGCTTTGCCGACCGTGACGGTGATCCGCGGTTGGCTCGGATCAGTGCCCAGGTGTCAGCCGATGTGAGTGTCGCCGTTCGTGGCCGTCGCGGGGTTGGTGTGACGACCGTCGCCACTGCGTTGGCCGGTGCCGGGGTGGCGGTGCGCGACACCGCAGATCTGGCCGTACTGGTGACCGCCGAAGTGCTCAAACCCGAGGACCGGACCACCCTGGCGCAACTGCGCGACAACGGCACTCCCGTGCTGATCGTGCTCAACAAGGCGGACCTGGCCGGATCGGGCGCCGGCGGCCCGGTGGTCACCGCCCACCGCAGGGCCGCTCAGCTGCGGAAGCTCACCGGTTCACCTGTGGTGCCGATGGTGGCGTTGCTGGCCGGGGCGGCTCCAGCGCCGCATCTGGTGGCGGCGCTGCGGGTTCTGGCGGCTGAGCCGGCCGACCTGACCTCACCTGATGCCTTCCTGCGGGGGCCGCATCGCCTGGCTGTCGGGGTGCGGGCCGAGCTGTTGGAGACCTTGGACCGGTTCGGGATCGCCCACGCTGCGCTGGCACTGAGCCGGGGCCTCGATACCGAGGCACTACCGGGGCTGCTGCACCAGCTCAGCGAGGTCGAACGGGTACGGGCCGCACTGGACGCGGTGGCCGCGCCGGTGCGGTATCGCCGGGTGCGCAGCGCCCTGGCCGAAGTGCGGGCTGTCGGCGGCGAGCACGCCGGCCGGTTCCTGGCCGCCGATGACACCGTGTTTGCGGTGATGGCCGCGGCCCTCGACGTCGTGCAGGCCGACGGACTGACGGTGGACGCGCACGCTGAGAGCCACCTGCGTCGGGCGCGGCACTGGCAGCGCTACAGCCGCGGACCCGTCAACGCCCTGCACCGCAGTTGCGGCGCGGACATCGTCCGGGGCTCGCTGCGCATGCTGGGCAGTTCCTGGGATACCGGGCGGTGACTGCGTTGGATCCGGCGGCGGATCCGGTGGCGGATCAGGTTGCAGCCGCGGACGCTGTGGTGGCGGCGATCGACCCGGGTCTGCACTCGCCGGGTGTGGAATCTCGCGACGTCGTACTGGTGGCCGGCCCCTGGTTGGCCGGGGCGACGAGTGTGATGGCGGCACTGCGCGAACGGATGCCGCAACATACCTTCGTCGAATCCGCCGATCTGGTGGCCGGCGAAGCGCCCGCTGCGGTGGTGTTCGTCGTGTCGGCGGCAGCTCCGATCACCGAATCAGACTGTGCTCTAGTCGATTTGGTTGCCAAACATACCGATCTGGTGGTGGGTGTGCTGTCCAAGATCGACGCGCACCGCAACTGGCGCGAGGTGCGCGATGCCGACGCGGCCATTCTCGCCGAGCGGGCCTCCCGCTACGAGCGGATGCCATGGGTCGGGGTGTCGGCGGCACCGGACCTTGGCGAACCGCAGCTCGACGACCTCGTTGAACTGCTGTCGGAGCGGTTGGCCGATCCGGCTGTGATGCGCCGGAATCGGTTGCGGGCCTGGGAAACCCGGCTGGAGGCGGTGATCGGTCGGTACGAGGCCGACGGCTCCGGCGCGGACCGCAAGGCGCGGGTGGACGCGCTGCGGGAGCGTCGTAGTGAGGTCAACCGTGCCCGCAGGCTGGCCAGAACCGAGCGCAGCATCGCGTTGCGCAGCCAACTGCAGCAGGCCCGCGTGCAATTGGGGTACTTCGCGCGGAATCGATGCAACTCGGTACGTACCGAGTTGCAGGAGGACATCGCCGGTATCGGCAGGCGCAAGATCCCGAGCTTTGAGGCCTACGCGCGGCATCGGGCCGGTGAGGTGGTCGAGGAGGTGGACGAGGGCGTCACCAAGCATCTCGGTGATGTCGCGGCCGAACTCGGACTGACCGCACCGGCGCCGTCCGGTCCACCGGCCGCACCGGATCTGCCGTCGCCGCCGCTGAAATCGCGCACCCTGGAGACGCGGCTGATGACGGTACTGGGCATCGGCTTCGGGCTTGGCGTTGCGCTGGCGGTCAGCCGGCTGCTCACCGGTGCGGCACCCCGGCTGGCGATCGCCGGATTGGGAGTCGGCGCCGTCGTCGGCCTGCTGCTGGCGGTCTGGGTGGTGAGCACCCGTGGGCTGCTGCACGATCGGGCGGTGCTTGACCGCTGGGTCAACGACGTCACCACCACGCTGCGGTCGGCGGTCGAAGAACTCGTCGCCACCCGGGTGCTCAGTGCCGAGACCGCGCTGACCACCGAGTTGGCGGCTGATGAGGAAATCGAAGGGGAGGAGAGCGCGCGACGCGTTGCCGCGATCGACGCCGAACTGCGTGAACACGCGATCGCGACGGCTCGCGCGGCGGCGCAACGGGACCGTCGGATCCCGCCGCTCAAGCGTGCCCTGGACGCTGCGCGGGCCGATCTTTACGGTGATTCGGACGCTACCGGCGAGTAAACCGCTCATTAATCGCGAACTGAATCGTTCCTGTGAGTCATCGGACATAGCACTGGCTCACAGTGGGTATGTCACCCGCGTTAACCTCTTCCCAAAGGGGTAACCGTGACCGCGTCGTGACGTGGCTTGGGTTCCACTTTGGTTCGACAAAAATCCTACGCAGGAGAATTCGATGACCTCAGCGACCATTCCCGGTCTGGACACCGCACCGACGAAGCATCAGGGACTGCTGGCCTGGGTCCAGGAGGTCGCAGAGCTGACACAACCTGACCGGGTTGTGTTCGCAGACGGCTCCGATGAGGAGTACGAGCGCCTGACTGCACATCTGGTAGAGGCAGGAACCTTCCAGAAGCTCAACGACGAGAAGCAGCCGAATTCGTTCCTCGCGCTCTCCGATCCTTCCGATGTCGCGCGCGTGGAATCGCGGACCTTCATCTGCTCACAACGCGAGATCGACGCCGGACCCACCAACAACTGGATGGATCCCAGCGAGATGCGCGGGATCATGACCGACCTGTACCGCGGTTCGATGCGCGGCCGCACCATGTGGGTGGTGCCGTTCTGCATGGGGCCGCTTGGCGCCGAGGACCCCAAGCTCGGCGTCGAGATCACCGATTCCGAGTACGTCGTGGTGTCCATGCGCACGATGACCCGGATGGGCAAGGCCGCGCTCGAGAAGATGGGTGACGACGGATTCTTCGTCAAGGCGCTGCACTCGATCGGCGCTCCGCTGGAGCCCGGCCAGAAAGATGTGCCATGGCCCTGCAACGACACGAAGTACATCACCCACTTCCCGGAGACCCGCGAGATCTGGAGCTACGGGTCGGGATACGGCGGCAACGCGCTGCTCGGCAAGAAGTGCTACTCGCTGCGGATCGCGTCGGCGATGGCGCACGACGAGGGCTGGCTCGCCGAGCACATGCTGATCCTGAAGCTGATCTCGCCGGAGAACAAGTCGTACTTCATTGCCGCAGCGTTCCCGTCTGCGTGCGGTAAGACCAACCTCGCCATGCTGCAGCCGACCATTCCGGGTTGGCGCGCCGAGACCGTCGGCGACGATATTGCGTGGATGCGGTTCGGCAAGGACGGCCGGCTCTACGCGGTGAATCCCGAGTTCGGGTTCTTCGGCGTCGCGCCAGGCACCAACTGGGACTCCAACCCCAATGCGATGAAGACCATCGCCGCCGGCAACACGGTGTTCACCAATGTCGCCAAGACTGACGACGGTGATGTGTGGTGGGAGGGTCTCGAGGGTGACCCGCAGCATCTGACCGACTGGAAGGGCCGGGATTGGACCCCGGATTCCGACGAGAAGGCCGCGCACCCGAATTCGCGCTACTGCACCCCGATCTCGCAGTGCCCCACGCTGGCTCCGGAGTGGGACGACCCCCAGGGTGTGCCGATCTCGGCGATCCTGTTCGGCGGACGTCGCAAGACCACAGTGCCGCTGATCACCGAGGCCCGCGACTGGCAGCACGGTGTGTTCATCGGCGCCACGCTCGGCTCGGAGCAGACCGCGGCCGCCGAGGGCAAGGTGGGCACCGTTCGCCGCGACCCGATGGCGATGCTGCCGTTCCTCGGCTACAACGTCGGCGACTACTTCGCACACTGGATCAACATCGGCAAGAACGCCGACGAGTCCAAGATGCCGAAGGTGTTCTTCGTCAACTGGTTCCGTCGCGGCGGCGACGGCCGCTTCCTGTGGCCGGGATTCGGGGAGAACAGCCGCGTGCTGAAGTGGGCCATCGAGCGCATCGAGCACAAGGCCGACGGCAAGAGCACCCCGATCGGTATCGTGCCGACGGCCGACGATCTGGACCTGTCCGGTCTCGATGTCGACGCCGCCGACGTGGACGAGGCGCTCGCGGTGCACGCCGAGGAGTGGCGGGCCGAGCTCCCGCAGATCGAGGAGTGGTTCGAGTTCGTCGGCGAGAAGCTGCCGACCGGTATCAAGGACGAGTTCGACGCGCTCAAGCACCGCTTGGCGGAGGAGAGCTGACCGCCTAGCACCGCGAGCGGGCGGGTCTGTTGGTAGGCGCGCCGCAAAATCTCGGCATTCCGCGCACCCTCGCGGTAGTAACCGCGACCTACTTGACACCCGTCAAGTGGCGCCGATTACAGTCTCTGTTATGCAGATCCGCGAGCATGTCGGGGACAAACCCGCCATCATCCTTTACCCCTCCGGAACCGTGGTCAGCTTCGCGGAGTTGGAGGCCCGGGCCAACCGGCTGGCCCACTACTTCCGCGAACATGGACTCCGCGAGGGCGACGTGGTCGCGATCCTCATGGAGAACAACGAGCACATCCATGCGGTGATGTGGGCGGCCCGGCGCAGCGGCCTGTACTACGTTCCGATCAACACCCACCTGACGGCCGCCGAGACCGCCTACATCGTCGACAACAGCGGCGCCAAGGCGATCATCGGCTCGGCGGCACTGAAAGACACCCTGGCCGGCCTCGGCGCCGAACTTCCCAACGGGCTGCCCGAGATCCTGCTCATCGCCGACGGAGAACTCGACGGCTGGCAGCGCTACCCGGAAGCAGTTGCGGGTCAACCGGATACCCCGATCGCCGATGAGATGGACGGCGACCTGCTGCAGTACTCGTCGGGTACCACGGGCAGGCCCAAGGGCATCAAACGTGAACTGCCGCATCTGCCGCCGTCCGAAACCCCGGGCATGATGTCCGCGCTTGTCGGGTTCTGGATGCACCCCGAGGCGGTCTATCTGAGCCCGGCTCCGCTGTACCACACCGCGCCTTCGGTGTGGTCGATGCAGGTGCAGGCTGCCGGTATCACCACTGTGGTGTTGGAGAAGTTCGACCCGGAGGGCTGCCTGGACGCCATCCAGAAGCACGGCGTGACGCACGGCCAGTTCGTCCCGGTCATGTTCACCCGGATGCTGAAACTTCCTGAGGCTGTGCGCAATTCATATGATCTATCCAGTCTGCAGCGGGTCATGCACGCCGCGGCGCCGTGCCCGGTGGAGATCAAGAAGCAGATGATCGACTGGTGGGGCCCCATCGTCGACGAGTACTACGCGTCCTCGGAAGCCATCGGTGCGACGGTGATCTTCGCCGAGGATTGGCTGACGCATCCGGGTTCGGTCGGCAAGGCGATGACGAGCACCCTGCACATACTCGACGAGGACGGCAATGAACTACCGGCCGGCCAGGCCGGTGAGATCTATTTCGAGGGCGGCGCAGATTTCGAGTACCTCAACGACGCGGAGAAGACCGCCTCGTCACGCGACTCGCACGGCTGGAAAACCGTGGGGGACATCGGTTATCTCGACGAGGACGGTTACCTGTACCTGACCGACCGCCGTCATCACATGATCATCTCGGGTGGGGTCAACATCTATCCGCAGGAAGCCGAGAACGTGCTCGTCGGGCATCCGAAGGTGATGGACGCGGCGGTGTTCGGCGTCCCCGACGACGAGATGGGCCAGAGCGTCAAGGGCGTGGTGCAGACCGTCGACCAGGCCGATGCCACCGACGAGTTCGGCGAAGAACTGCTCGCCTGGCTGCGCGATCGGCTGTCGCACTACAAGTGCCCGCGGTCGATCTCGTTCGAGGTGCAGCTGCCCCGCACCGACACCGGCAAGCTGTACAAGCAGGAGCTGATCAAGAAGTACTCGTGATCGAACTGCCCGGGGGCATCCGCGTCAGCGTCGAAAGCCCGAGAGACGACGCAACATTCACGCTGTCCGAGGCCGCCTGCGAGGACCGGCGGGTGGTCACGGTGGCGTCGGTGGATCAGGTCGTGAACGCATTGACACAGCGGTGCGAACGGTGGCCGCAGGCTGCAGCGGTGTGTGACGACGTGCTGCGCAGTGTCGACGTAACCGCGTCCGCGTTCGGCGGGGTGATCACCGAATCGTTGGCGTATTCGACGCTGCAGTCCGGGCCGGAGTTCGCCCGCTGGCTGGCAGAACGGGGACCAGCGACCGCCCCGCAGCTGCCCGACCCGGTGCAGGCCCGCCGCGAGGGCAACACCCTGCACGTCCGCTTCAACCGCCCGCAGCGGCACAACGCCTTCTCCACCGACACCAGGGCAGCCCTGCTCGAGGCGCTCGAAGTGGCCCGGCTGGATCCGTCGGTCGACGAGATCGTTCTGGGCGGGAACGGCCGATCCTTTTGCAGCGGCGGGGATCTCGCCGAGTTCGGCTCGTTCGCCGATCCGGCCAGCGCCCATCTGGCACGCACCCGCCACAGCCCGGCGCTCGCGCTCGACGAGCTCACCGCGCGGCTGGGGCGACGCTGCCGCGCCGAGGTGCACGGGCAGGTGCTGGGCAGTGGGCTGGAGATGGCCGCCTATTGCGGCTGGGTGAGCTGCCACCCGGACTCGACGCTCGGCCTGCCCGAGCTTGCGCTGGGCCTGATCCCGGGTGCGGGCGGCACAGTCAGCATCACCCGGCGTATCGGTCGGTGGCGCACCGCGTATCTGGTGCTGTCCGGACACCCCATCGACGCCGCCACGGCGCTGGCCTGGGGGCTGGTCGACGAGGTCCTCAACGCTGCCGCGCCGGCCTGACGATGATCTCGTTCACGTCGACGTCGGCCGGTTCCCCGATCGCATAGGAGACCGCACGGGCAATCGCGTCAGCAGGAATCGCGTCGGCCCGGTAAGTGCGCATGACCTCAGCCGCCGCGGGGTCGGTGATCGTGTGAGCCAGTTCGGATTCCACAACACCGGGCGAGACCGTCGTGACGCGGATGGCCGGATCGAGCTCCAGGCGCAGGCCTTCGGTGATGGCCCACGCGGCATATTTGGTGGCGCAGTAGACAGCCCCGGTGGGCACCACCTGATGCGCCCCGATCGAGGCAACGGTGATGAAATGGCCGCTGCCCTGCTTCTGGAACTGCGGCAGCGCGGCGGCGATGCCGTTGAGCAGCCCCCGGATGTTCACGTCGATCATGGCGTCCCACTCGTCGACCAGCAACGCGTCGAACCGCGACAGCGGCATCACCCCGGCGTTGTTGACGATCACGTCGATGCGCCCGTGCAAGGACACCGCCCAGTCGACGAATGACGCGACGTCGGCGCGATCGGTCACGTCGAGACGACGTACCCGCAGGTTGTCGCCGACGAGTTCGGCCAACTCGGCCAGCCGGTTTTCGCGGCGCGCGCCCCCGATGACATGGTGGCCTTCGGCGGCCAGCCGGGTGGCGACGGCTGCGCCGATGCCGCTGGTGACACCGGTGATAAGGACGATCTTGCTTTCGGTCATGACTGCCAGGGTTGCGCCTACCGGCCGGAACAGCCAGGACCCCTCGCACCTGGGTGCGCTGCACCCAGGTTTACGGGCCTGGGCACGCCTACTGTGGCGGTATGAGTGACCTCGGTGATTACCTGCGCAGCAGGCGCGCATTGGTCAGCCCGGCCGAGGTCGGCCTGACCAGCGTCGGCCACCGGCGCGTGCCAGGTCTGCGCCGCGAGGAGGTGGCGCTGCTGGGCGGCGTCAGCGTCGACTACTACGTCCGGCTGGAGCAGGGCCGGGAACGGTCCCCGTCTGCCCAGGTGCTCGACGCGCTCTCGGCCGCCTTGCGGCTCGATGACGACGGGCATCACCACCTGTTTCGGGTGGCCGGACTGGCGCCGCGGCCGCGCGGCGTAGGCACACCGGGTCGGGTCGACCCCGCGTTGCTGCAGCTCATGGCGGCATGGCCCGACAATCCGGCATTGGTCTACAACCGGGCCTACGACGTGCTTGCCGCGAATCCCCTGGCCGAGGCGTTGTTCGGCGATTTCGACGGCAATCTGATGCTGCTGGTGTTCACCGAACCGCGGGCGCGTGAGTTCTACGCCGACTGGCCGGCGGTCGCGGCAAACTCGGTCGCGGGCTTCCGCAAGAACTACGGCATGGTCCCCGGCGATCAGCGGGTCACGGCCGTACTTGCCGAATTGCTCGACCGCAGCGCAGAGTTCGCTGCCTTGTGGTCCCGCCACGATGTTCGCGGAAAGTCGTTGGCCGCCAAGACCTTCCATCATAGGCAGGTCGGCACACTGACCTTGCAGATGCAGACCTTCGATGTCCGGTCGGCACCTGGGCAGGAACTTGTCGTCTACCAGGCAGATCCGGGAACCGCGAGCGCCGACGCCCTGAAGCTGCTGGGCAGTCTGGCTGCCACGGCTGCACGATGAACGGTAGCGGCGGTGGCTTACAGTGCCAGTGTGACTGGTGGTCCCTACTTCGACGACCTGGAGGTGGGCCAGGTATTCGACTCCGCACCCACGATGACGCTGACCGAGGGCGCGGCAGCGGCCCACCAGGCGATCATCGGGGACCGGTTGCGGCTGGCCCTGGACACCGAACTTGCCGCCGCGGTGACCGGGGCGCCCGGTCCGCTGGCGCACCCGGCACTGGTGTGCGACGTCGCGATCGGGCAGAGCACGCTGGTGACTCAGCGGGTGAAAGCCAACCTCTTCTACCGCGGACTGGCCTTTCACCGGTACCCGGTGATCGGCGATACCCTGGCCACACGCACCGAAGTAGTTGGGCTGAAGCAGAACTCGCATAAGCCAGGGCGGCCGTCGACGGGCTTGGCGGCGTTGCGGATGACAACCGTCGACCAGGACGACAATCTGGTACTGGATTTCTACCGCTGCGCCATGCTGCCGCTGTCAGACGGTGCCGGCGACACCGGCCATACCGATGACCTGTCGACGATCGGCACCGACGCCGCCCCGAACCCCACCGCGGGCTGGGACGCCGACGCCTACCGGGCGCGTGTCCCGGGACCACACTTCGACCCCGGGTTGGCGGGAACGGTCCTGCACAGCACGGCCGACGTGGTCAGCAGCGCCCCTGAGCTGGCCCGGCTGACGTTGAACATCGCTGCCACCCACCATGATTGGCGATCCGGCGGCAAGCGCCTGGTGTACGGCGGGCACACCATCGGGCTGGCTCTGGCACAGGCGACTCGGCTGCTGCCCAACCTGGCCACCGTGCTGGGCTGGGAATCCTGTGACCACACCGGGCCGGTGCACGAGAACGACACGCTGTTCAGCGAACTGACGGTGGAATCGGCCGACGCCGGGGTGCTGCGGCTGCGCTGTCTCGTGTACGCCGCGAGTGGACAAGACGGCACCGCGGACCGCCAAGTGCTCGACTGGCGGTTCAGCGCTTTGATGTTCTGATGAGCTCGTCGGTGTTGGCGAGGGCCCAGCAGGTGGCAGACGCGTTCGGCGCAGCCGCCGGGGTTGATGTCGACGCCGCCGAGGTCTTGACGGGCCGCGCCGCGCTTCTCGGTCTGGCGCCGCAGGGCCGGATCTCGGCGGGTGGCGCCACCCGCCTCATGCGGGCCGGTGACGGCCGGTGGTGCGCGTTGACGTTGTCACGGCCCGACGACGTCGCTGCGGTCCCCGCACTGCTGCACACCGACACCGTCGACGACCCGTGGCCGGCCGTCGAAGAATGGGCCGCCGGGCACGATGCCGCAGAACTGGCCGAACAGGCCCGGCTGCTCGGCCTTCCCGCGGCCATCATTGGCGAGACCGCGGTGGCACCTCCGCGGATCCGACGACTCGGAGACGGGGGTGAAGCCAGGACACTCACCGGTCTCCTGGTGGCCGACCTGTCTTCGATGTGGGCGGGCCCGCTGTGTGGGCAACTGCTGATGCGCGCCGGAGCCACCGTCGTCAAGGTCGAAAGCCGGGCCCGCCCCGACGGGACCCGCACAGGCCCTCCAGCCTTCTTCGACTGGATGAACAGCGGAAAGCTTTCCTACGCCGTCGATTTAACCCAGCCGGACGGCCTCGCGGCGCTGCTCGGCATCGCTGACATCGTGATCGAGGCGTCCCGGCCCGCCGCGCTCGAACGGCGTGGGCTGGGGCCCGATGCGGTCGCGGCGCATGATGGCCGGGTGTGGGTGCGGATCACCGGACACGGTGCTGTCGGCGAGCAGGCCAACTGGGTTGCTTTCGGTGACGACGCCGCAGTATCCGGAGGGCTGGTCGAATACCGTAGTGGGGCTCCGGTTTTCCTTGGCGACGCTGTCGCGGATCCACTCACCGGTCTGCACGCCGCGCGCGCCGTAGCCGACTCGTGCGCCCGCGGGGGAGGCGAATTGATCGAGTTCTCCATGGCCGCCGTGGCGGCCGGTTACGCGGGATTGTCGGGCGGCGACGCCGCGCCGATCGCGCCGGCGCCGTCACCGCCCGGGCCGCAGCTCGGCGCCGACAACGCTGCTGTCGATCGGTTGATCGCGGAAAGAAGCTCGCCACCATGCTGATTCAGCGTGCCAGCCTGCTCGACGGAACCGTGGTCGACGTCCGGTTGGGCGAGCGCATCGAAGAGGTCGCCTCGTCATTGCCGCCCATGCCGCATGAAGAGGTGCTGGACGCCGCGTTCGGCACGATCATCCCCGGCCTGCATGACCACCATCTGCATGTGTATTCGGCTGCTGCCGAGCACGGTTCGGTTCGAGTCGGCCCGAACCAGGTGCGCGATGCCGCCGGGCTTCGCCTCGTACTGTCGGCAGCTGCGCCGGGCAGCGACGGCTGGGTCCGGGCGGTGGGCTACCACGAGGCGGTGGCGGGATCGCTTGACCGCAACCTGCTCGATGAGCTGGCACCGAATGTGCCGGTCCGGGTGCAGCACCGCAGCGGAGTGCTATGGACCCTCAACTCGCCCGCGTTGATGGCAGTGGGACAACCCGATCATCCCGACGGGCGGCTGCGCAGCGCCGATCGAACCTGGTCGGAGGCACTGCCGCGCAGAGAGTCTGCGGTCGGCGAGTTCAGCGATCGACTGGCCGGCTACGGCGTCACCGGTGTCACCGACGCCACCCCGGACCTCGATCCCGACGACCGGCCGAACGGTCTGCGGCAGCGGATGCATCGCCTGGCTCCGGGCAAGCGGATCTTGCACGACGACGACCTGGACCTGGAGGCGTTGACAGGGTGGACCGCCGCACGGCACGACGCCGGCGCTGCGGTTGCGGTGCACTGTGTGACCGCAGCACAACTCGTCGTCACCATCGCGGCGCTGCGCGCCGCCGGCAGCCACCCCGCCGACCGCATCGAACACGCGGCGATGGTGCCCGCCGACTGCATCGCCGACCTCGTCGAACTCGGCGTGACCGTGGTGACCCAACCCAACTTCGTCGCCGAACGGGGCGATCAGTACCGCACCGATGTCGCTGAGCACGAACAGGACCAGCTGTGGCGATTGGCAACACTTCTGGCAGCCAAGGTGCCGGTGGCGCTGTCCACCGACGCGCCGTTCGGCGCCGCCGACCCGTGGGCGGCGATGCGCGCCGCCGTGCATCGGCGCACCCCGCAGGGTGCGGTGCTCAACCCGGCTGAGCGCATCTCGGCGCGCACCGCGTTGGAGTTGTTCTTCGGTGCGGCCGAACATCCGGCCACACCGCGCAGGATCGCAGCAGGCGAACCCGGCGACGTGTGCGTGCTCTCCGAGCCGCCGCCGCAGGTACTCGATGCACTCGATGCGGATTTGGTGGCGGCGACCATCATCGGCGGCACTGTGGTGTTCAGCCGGTGAGCGTCTGGCGCGTGCCCGGCATGCCCGCGTTGTTGGCCGCGGCAGCACTGGGATTCACCGGCTTCGCGGTGCTGCTGCCGGTGGCTCCCATGTGGGCGGTGCACATCGGGGCCGACAACCTCGGGGCCGGTCTGGTCAACAGCGTGCTGATGGCGTGCACGGTTGTGTCGCAGCTGCTGGTTGCGCGGCTGCTCCGGAAGGTCGGCACGCCCGTCACATTGGCGATCGGGTTGGTGCTGCTCGGGGCGCCCGCACTGGTGCACATGTTCGCCGATTCGCTGTGGTCGGTGTTGGTGCTGGCCGCATTGCGCGGGTTCGGGTTCGGCATTCTCACGGTGTGTGGCGTCGACGGCATTGCCGGCCTGGTTGCGCAAGAGCGGCGCGGGCGTGCGGTCGGAGCATACGGATTGGCCATCGCGGCACCACAATTCGTACTCACACCGGCCGCACCGTGGCTGGCCGAGCATGTCAGCTTCGAAGCGGTGTTCGTGCTCGCCGCAGCGCCGCTGCTGGCCGTTCCGTTGGCCCTGGCGTTCACCCGGCCGGTGCCGGCGCCGCCGGATTCGCAGGACGGCCACCTACGAGTGCCGCGCGGTTTGTTGAGCCCGATCGCCGCACTGGTCGTGATCACCGCCTCCGGCGGTGCGATTCTCACGTTTGCTCCCCAGTTCAGCAGTGCTGCGGTGTCTTTCGCGGCGCTACTGGGGGTGACGGGTGCGGCCGCGCTCGCCCGTTGGCTCATCGGTGGTCTCGCCGATCGATTCGGGCCTGCCCGGTTCATCGACCCGATGCTCTACCTCGGCGCGGTGGGTTTGGTGCTGATCGCCGCGGGGATTCTGCACGGCGGCGTGATCGTCATCGCAGGTGCGGTTCTGGTCGGTGTCGCCTATGGAGCGTTGCAGAACGTCACCCTCGTGCAGGCGTTCGCGGCAACCGGTGAGCAGGCCCGCGGTGCGGTCAGTGTGGCGTGGAACGTGGGATTCGATGCCGGGACGGGACTGGGCGCGTTGGCGGTCGGGGCGCTGGCCACATCAGGGTCCTTCCCGTTGGCGTTTGTCGTGATGGCGGTCGGGTGCGCGCTGGTCGGGGCGATGTGGAGTGTTTCGCGCGGTTTGAAGCGCGGCTTATAGAGACTTGCGGACGGGTACCCCCTGGTGATGGACCAGACCCAAGCTCCACTGCTGGACGCGCTGAACGACTATCACGCGGCCGATCGGTACGGATTCTCCCCGCCGGGGCACCGCCAGGGTCGCGGCGTCGATGAGCGGGTGCTGCGGGTACTCGGCCGTGAACCGTTCCGAAGCGATGTCCTGGCCAACGGCGGATTGGATGATCGACGCAGCAGCAACGGCTACCTGACGCGTGCCGAAGACCTGATGGCCGAGGCCGTCGGCGCGAAGGTGGCATGGTTCTCGACCTGCGGTAGCTCGTTGTCGGTGAAGGCCGCGATGATGGCCGTGGCCGGTAGCCGGGGCGAGCGGAGCGACGGGAAATGCGATGGTCACGGCGGCCTGCTTCTCAGCCGCGATTGCCACAAGTCTGTGGTTGCCGGCCTGATCTTCTCTGGTGTGGTGCCGCGCTGGATCACGCCGCGCTGGGATGCCGACCGGCACCTGTCCCACCCGCCCTCGCCGGAGCAGGTAGAGGAAACCTGGCAGCGTTACCCCGACGCGGCGGGCGCATTGATCGTCAGCCCAAGCCCGTACGGCACGTGCGCCGATCTGGAAGCCATCGCCGAAGTATGCCACGCCCGCGGAAGGCCGCTGATCGTGGACGAGGCCTGGGGTGCGCACCTGCCCTTCCACGAGGATCTGCCGACCTGGGCGATGAACGCGGGTGCCGACGTCTGCGTGGTGAGCGTGCACAAGATGGGTGCCGGGTTCGAGCAGGGTTCCGTATTCCACCTGCAGGGTGACCTCATCGACCAGGATCGGCTGTCCGCCTGCGCCGACCTGTTGATGACCACCAGCCCGAATGTGCTGGTGTACAGCGGGATAGACGGTTGGCGCCGCCAGATGGTGCAGCGCGGGCATGAACTGATGGGTGCGGCATTGGATTTGGCGAACGCGACGCGCCGCGACATCGAACAGATCGAGGACGTCGAAGTACTCGACGACGAACTTCTCGGAGTCGAGGCTTCGCACGATCTGGACCGGCTGCAGATTCTGATCGACGTTTCGGGCACCGGAACATCGGGATACCAGACCGCCGACTGGCTGCGCCGAAACTGCCACATCGACCTGGGGATGACCGACCATCGCAGGGTGTTGGCGACCCTGTCGTTCGCCGACAGCCAGGACACCACAGCCCGCTTGATGGACGCGCTTACCCAATGGCGCAAGGCCGCGGTGAACTTCGATCCTCCTACTCCGGTCGATCTGCCGACGCCCGAGGAAATCCAGTTGGAAACCGTGGCATCGCCACGTGACGCGTTCTTCGGTCCCGTCGCACAGGTGCCGGTCAGCAAGGCCGCCGGGCGGATATCAGCCGAGCAGATCACCCCCTATCCGCCGGGCATTCCCGCGGTGGTGCCCGGGGAACGGATCAACCAGGCGGTGCTCGACTACCTCGTCACGGGACTTCAAGCCGGGATGAACCTGCCGGATCCCGCTGATCCCGAACTGAAAACGGTGCGCGTGGTGGCTTAGGCCGACATCGCACAGAGCGATCCGGCGAACTGGAGATCGTCGACGAGGCCGTCGAAAGCCTTGTCGCGGTCCTCTTTCGGTCCGCGCAGCAGCGACGACGGATGTACCGTGGCCACCAGCGCGGGATCGCCGGTGGCGAGTTCGGTCGGGAGGCGCAGAACCTCACCACGGTGCTGGGTCACCCGAAAGTCGTTACCCAGCAATGATTTGGCTGCGGTCGCGCCGAGTAGGACCACGACCTCGGGCTCGACGGCGTCCAACTCGGCCAGCAACCACGGCCGGCATGCCACCATCTCGGTGCGACTCGGCGTCTTGTGGATCCGGCGCTTGCTGCCCTCGGTGCGGGTGAACTTGAAATGCTTCACCGCGTTGGTCACATAGACCTGATCCCGATCGATTCCGGCAGCGTCGAGGGCGTCGTCGAGCACGCGGCCCGCAGGCCCCACGAACGGTAATCCAGCGCGGTCCTCCTGATCGCCGGGCTGTTCACCGATCATCAGCAAGCGCGCCGACTTGGTGCCCGCCCCGAACACCGTTTGGCTGGCGTCGCGGTACAAACCACAGCCCTGGCAGCCGCGCGCGGCCGTCGCCAACGTCCTCAGATCCTGGGTCGACGGTACGAATTCTTCTGCTCCGGCCATGTGCACGGAGTACCCACTTTGCCGTTTCAACGCGCCCCGCCTGGGTATGAACGTCTCTAGCAACAGGAGATGGGTGACATGACAACTGCCATGAGGTCGGAGGACGATGCCGAAGGAGAATCGGCTGGCAAGCGCATAGTTCATCGTCGTCGTAGCGCAGAGGCAGTTGCTCTCGGTCTGGGGTGTCGCGTCGCGCTGAAAAGCGCCGTACGCGTTTGGGCGTTACAGCCCAATCTGGCCTGGCCGCTGAGTTCCATCGACCACATGGTCGGCTTGATTCCGCGGCGGACGGCCGCGTCGATCAAACCGGTGAAGCTACCGAACTGTCCGGCTGAACTGGTGCGCGCGCGGGGTGCGTCGACGCGGCGCGCGATCCTCTATCTGCATGGCGGCGCGTTCCTGACATGCGGGCTCAACACCCACCGGCCGCTGGTGGCACGGCTGTCGGAGGCGGCCGACGCGGTCGTGCTCAACGTCGGTTACCGGATGCTGCCGACGTGCGGTCTGGCTGACGCGGTCGACGACGCACTGGCGGGCATTCGATGGCTGCGCCGGCACGGATACGACTCGCGCCGGCTCGTCATCGCCGGGGATTCGGCGGGCGGCTATCTGTCCTTCGTGACAGCGCTGACGCTGATCGCCCGCGGCATGACGCCGGCAGCCGGTTTGGCGACCATCTCACCCCTGATCGACCTGGACCCGACGCAGCGGCTGGCCCACCGCAACGTGCGTCGGTGTTCGATGTTCACCGCAGCCGCGTTTTCGTCGTTCGACCGGTATATGCGGCGGTGCGACAGGCAGGGGCCGCGCAAGCTGCTTGATCCGGCGGTGGCGGACCTGTCGAATATGCCGCCGGTCGCGATCCACGTCAGCGCTGATGAATCGTTGCTCGCCGACTCAGAGTTCGTGGCCGGCAGGCTGGCCGACGCGAACACCTCATGCGAGCTGCATGTGTGGAATGGCCAGATCCACGACTTTCCGCTGGCGGCGGACATCCTCCCCGAGGGCAGGCGGGCTATCGGCCATCTAGGCGATTTCGTCAAGAAAGTGACCGGCGACCAGCGTCGTTTGTCGACGGCGACCCGCGGGTATCCGGCCTGACATGGTCGATAACAGCCCCGATCCCAAACAACGACAACTCGACACCGCCCGGTTCGACCGGGCCAGCGGATACCTCACCACCCAGCAGGGCGTGCGGGTTGACCACACCGACGACGCATTGACTGTGGGCGAACGTGGTCCGACGCTTCTGGAGGATTTTCACGCCAGAGAGAAGATCACCCACTTCGATCACGAACGCATCCCGGAGCGGGTGGTGCATGCGCGAGGAGCGGGTGCGTACGGCTACTTCGAACCGTATGACGACTCCCTCGCCGAATACACGGCGGCGAAGTTTCTGACCACGCCGGGGACGCGCACGCCGGTGTTCGTCAGGTTCTCGACGGTGGCCGGCTCCCGCGGTTCCGCCGACACGGTTCGCGACGTCCGTGGATTTGCCGCGAAATTCTATACCGCGCAAGGTAATTACGATCTCGTCGGAAACAACTTCCCGGTGTTCTTCATCCAGGACGGCATCAAGTTCCCCGACTTCGTGCACGCGGTCAAACCCGAGCCGCACAACGAGATTCCGCAGGCCGCTTCAGCGCACGACACGCTGTGGGATTTCGTATCGCTGCAACCGGAAACCCTGCACACCATCATGTGGTTGATGTCGGACCGCGCCTTGCCGCGCAGCTATCGGATGATGCAGGGGTTCGGCGTTCACACGTTCAGGTTCGTGAATGCCTCCGGTGAAGGCACTTTCGTGAAGTTCCACTGGAAGCCGCGGCTCGGGGTGCATTCCCTGCTGTGGGAGGAGTGCCAGAAGGTCGCCGGCACGGATCCCGACTTCAACCGGCGAGACCTCTGGGATTCGATCGAGGCGGGCCAGTACCCGGAGTGGGAGCTCGGGGTGCAGCTGGTGCCGGAAGCCGATGAGTTCAAGTTCCCGTTCGACCTGTTGGATGCGACCAAGATCATCCCGGAGGAGATGGTCCCGGTGCGGCCCGTCGGGAAGATGGTGCTCAACCGGAATCCGGACAATTTCTTCGCCGAGACCGAGCAGGTCGCATTCCACACCGCAAACGTGGTGCCCGGCATCGATTTCACCAACGATCCGCTGCTGCAGTTCCGCAATTTCTCCTACCTCGATACCCAGTTGATCCGGCTCGGCGGTCCGAACTTCTCCCAACTGCCGGTGAACCGCCCGGTGGCCGAGGTGCGCACCAACCAGCACGACGGGTACGGCCAGCAGACCATTGCCCGGGGCAACACGAGCTACTTCAAGAACAGCCTCGGCGGCGGTTGCCCCGCACTGGCCGACGAGGATGTCTTCCGGCATTACACGCAGCGCGTCGAGGGCCACAAGATCCGGCAGCGGGCCGAGAGTTTCAAGGATCACTACAGCCAGGCCCGCATGTTCTGGAAGAGCATGTCACCCGTGGAGGCCAGGCACATCGTCGCGGCGTTCGGCTTCGAGCTGGGCAAGGTACACGCTGAGACCGGCATTCGGGAGAGGGTGGTGGAACAGCTCAACCTCGTGCACAACGATCTCGCCGCACAGGTCGCAGGCAAGCTGGGGCTCCCCGCGCCCACCGAAGTGCCCGTCGAACTAGACCTGCCGGAGTCCCCGGCGCTGTCTCAGCTCAACACCGCCACGGACAGTGTCGAGACCCGAAAGATCGCGTTGCTGGCCGACGATGGGGTCGATGCGGCCGCCGCGCAGCAGTTCATCACCGCGATGACGGACCGCGGCGCGATCGTCGAGGTGCTCGCTCCGGCCGGCGGTGGCACGCTACAGGGCGCGTCGGGCGGCGAACTCAAGGTCGACCGCGGCATGACCACGATGGCCTCGGTGCTTTACGACGCGGTCGCGGTGGCCGGTGGCGGCGAGTCGGTTCGTAGTCTGACCGGCGACGGGTACGCAGTGCACTTCGTCACCGAGGCCTACAAGCACCTCAAACCCGTTGTGGCATTCGGCGAGGCACTCGAGATGCTGAGCGCGGCCGGAGTGCTCGAGCGGCTCTCCGACAACGCCGACGTCGTTTCGGAACGCGGAGTGGTGACCACCGCAGCGACCGGCGAGCTTTCCGGCGATTTCGTCGACGCCGTCGTGGCCGTCCTCGCTCAACATCGGGTGTGGGATCGCGAAACGGACTCGGTGCCGGCCTGACGCCGGTTTCCCGGGGCGCCCGCGCGGGCACCCCACGGAGATGACTGAGAGCACAGACGACGAGCTGGGCCCCGGCGACACGCTCCCGCCGAGCGAGGCCACCGATTCGGACGAGGTCGCCAACGACGACGGTGACGAGGTCGTCGACCCGCCCGAGGAGTGGCATGCGGCCGAGCCGTCGGAGTCGCTCGACCGCAAGCTCGAAGCTGAAGAGCCCGACGTGCCTGCGGGGCAGTCGGCTCGGGCCGACGACAAACCCGACGATGGGGAGGATTCCCTCTTTCCGGTGGTGCGATGAGTTCGCGCCGTCGGTTCGGTCATAACTCGTGAGACACACCTTGAGAGGAAGACCGATGGCGGAAGAGACCTACCCAATCCCCGAGATCGTCGATCGAGCCGCCTGGCAGGCCGAAGTCGATCGACTCCTGGCGCGAGAGAAGGCCCATACCCGCGAAGGCGACGCGATCGCCGCCGCCCGGCGACGGCTGCCGATGGTCGAGGTGGATGCGCAGACGCCCCTTGTCGGGGCGCAAGGAAGCGTGCCGCTGCTCGACGTGTTCGAGGGACGCAAGCAGCTGATCGCCTACTTGCACATGTGGCACGACGGCAAGCCCGCCGCCGAGCAGTGCGAAGGTTGCACGTTCTTCACCGGTCACGCGCGGGAACTCTCCTACCTGCACAGCCGCGATGTCACCTACGCGACCTTCTGCGAGGGCCCGTACGCCGAGAGTGTGAGGTACCGGGACTTCATGGGGTGGGACATGCCCTGGTATTCGGCGGCAGAGTCGGGTGACGCATTGCTCGCCGGGCTCGGATTCGGTTGGTACGTCTGTTATCTGCGCGATGGTGACCGTGTTTTCGAGACGTACCGGACGACGAGCCGCGGCGTCGAGGCCGGCGCCACCAGCTATCATCTGCTCGATTTGACGGTGTACGGCAGGCAGGAACACTGGGAGGACTCGCCGGCAGGCTGGCCCAAGCTCTATCCCACGGCCACGGGGGAGCAATTCCGGACCAATGGTCGCCCGACGGCCCAGTGGTCCAGGCTCGCCGCCGGCCGGTCGGACGCGCTTGCCGGTTAGCCGGCCTGGCGCTGCAACGTCACCGATACCGTGTTGGCGTCCGAATGTGCCGCGATACCACGGCCTTTTGCGGTGACCGCCAGCGCCGTGCGGTCTCCGCGGAACAGATCGCGGGAGAACTCGTAAGGCGCCCCGTTCTGGTCATAGGTGACGCGGGTGATCAGCAGAAGCGCCGCCTTCGGCTTGATGCCGAGCAGGGTGGCCTCGCTGCTGGTGGCGTTGACCGCTTCGATCCGCTCATCGGCACGCCCGGTCACCAAACCGTATTGCGATTCCAGGATTTCGTAGAGAGAACCGCCCAGCTGCTGTTCCAGGAGGCCGGGAAACGCGTCGGCCGGAAACTGGGCATGCTCAAGCGAGATGGGCGAGCCGTCGGCCAGCCGGACGCGTTGAATCTCGACGACGTAGTCGCCGGGGCCCAGCCGCAGCGCGGTCGCAGTGGCTTGATCCGGCGTGGTGATCCGCGTCGACAACACCCGGGTGCCCGCGATGTAGCCCTGATTGGCCAGGAAGGCCGGCACCCCGACGACATCGGCCAGGTGGCGTTCCACCTGGCCGTGGCTGATGAAGATGCCGCCCGCCCGGCCGATGACGCGGTGGACCAGCCCGGCTTCCTCCAGCGCGGCCAGCACCTGACGAAGGCTTGACCGGCTGGTGCCATAGTGTTCGGCAAGGTCACGCTCGCTGCCCAGTTTGGCGCCGGGGGAACCCGCGTTCACGTCGGCGACGATGCGCCGCCGCAACTCCTCACTCTGGACTGCCATCCGGTTCCCCTCACCGTTTATTGGTACAGCCAATTCTAGCGGGGAGGACTCAGAGCTCGGCGATAGCCAGATGCGATTCCGGCAGAATCTGGCCACCGTCGACGACCAGCGACTGCCCGGTGATGTAGGAAGCCTCGTCGGTGGCGAAGAACAGTGCCGCGTTCCCGATGTCGGCAACCGTACCGAGCCGGCCCGCGGGCACGGCGGAGGTCATTTGGTCTACGTAATCCTGGCCCATTTCGACAAGGCCCTCGGTGATGATGTTGCCCGGGAGCACGGCGTTGATGGTGATGTTCTTGGGGGCCAATTCCATTGCGGCGGTGCGCAGGAAGCCGAGCTGGGCGGCCTTGCTGGCGCCGTAGTGTGACCAACCCGGGTAGCCGGTGATCGGTCCGGTGATCGACGAGGTGATGACGACGCGACCGTGGCCGCTCTCGGTCAGGGCAGCCATTGCGGCCTGCACGATGTACACCGTGCCCTTGAAGTTGACGGCCAGCACCTGCTCGATGTCCTCGGGGGTGAGGTCCTCCAACCGCCCGGACGGGAAAATACCGGCATTCGCGCAGACGATGTCCAGGGCGCCATGGCGCTCCACGGCCTCGGCCACCACCCGGCGGGCATCCTCAGGGCTGGACACATCAGCGCTCAGCGCGCTCACCCGCCCTGGCGTATCGGCCAGATCGGCCACAGTCTTGTCGAGGTCGGTCTGGTTGCGTCCGGTGATCAACACATCGATCCCGGCACCGGCCATGGTGGCGGCAATGCCGCGACCGATGCCCTTGCTGCCGCCGGTGACGATGGCCGAGCGGCCTTTCAGGGAGGTGAACATGTGGTGCGGTCCTTTGGGTTGTGGTCAGGTGAGGTGAAGGCCGTTGGAGCTGAGGTAACGCTCGGCCAGCGCACAACTGCCTGCGGCATAACTGATTGCCTTGGAGGCCGATTCCTTGGAGTGGCTGTGGCTTCCCATCCAAGCCAGCAACAGCAGTCTTCGCAACAGCACGAACGAGGGCAGCATCTCCTCGTCCTCGGTGGGCAGCTCACGGCGGGTGCGGTACCCGGCCACCCACGACTCCTGCCACTGCGGTAACGCCGGATCATCCTCGATGAACGACACCGCGGTGCCGAAATCATAGAAATACCAGCCGAATCCGCAGTCGTCGAAGTCGATGACGGTGATGTGAGGCGGATCGACGAGCAGGTTGGCCAGCCGCAGGTCGGCATGGATGAGGCCGTAGCGGTCCGGCCCGGTGCCGTACGCCTCGAGCCGGTGCCGGAGCAGCGCCTGGGCCCGCTCCAACACGTCGCGCTCGGCCGCGCCGACACCCTCGGCGTCGTGCCACCGCCCCCACCGGGGCTGGGCGCCGAGGCTGTGCTCCCAGTCCCACGAGAACCTGCCAAACCCCGGGGGCCGGATCCAACGTTGCGAATGCTCGTGCAGCGCAGCGGTAATCCGGCCCAGCGTGTGGAAATCGTCGAGCGTCAGGGCATTCTCGTCGGGTTCCACACCGCCGACCATGTCGAAATGCACGACGTGGCGGGCCACGCCGTCCGACTCCACGGTGACCAGGCGGCGACCGTCGCGGGCCGGCAACACCGTCGGGACCGTGACGTCGCTGTCGGCGCGCAGCTCCGCCAGCCAGTCCAACTCCGATTCGATCTCGTGAGGCTGGTGGTAGTTCTGCCGGTGCACCCGCAGGATGGACTGGGTATCGCCGTCGGTGACCAGGTAGGTGGCGTTCTCCGACAAGTTGAGCAGCCGCAGCGTTGCGTCGGGGGAGATGTCGTAGGACGCCAGCGCACGCTGGGCCACGGCAACGTCGTCTGAGATCAATGCTCCTGCCCTTCGATACCCGCCAACACCGCCGTAATGCGGTCACGGGCCACAGTGACATCCGCGGTGGTACCGCTGATGTAAAGCCGGCCGGCCGCTCCGATCATCTGCACGTCCACCACCGTAAGCCCCGGCGCGGCCCGCTCGGCCTCGTTGGCGGCCACCGCCGCGAACAGCGCCGGCGTCATCTCGTAGACCAGCAATGACTGGCCGGGCAGGATCATCGACGCCTGCCGGTTGCGGTTGAGGATCACCGCGTGCTGATCGGTGATGTCTTCGATGATGTCGTGGTAGAGCACGCGGGGCCGCAGCTGGTCGGCGGCCTTGTTGCCGGTACCGGCAAGGATTGCCTCGCCGGCCCGCTGGACGTCGGACAGGTTCGCCGAATGGATCTCCAGGACGCCGAATTGTCGTTCCACGTAGAGGATTCCGGGTTGGATTCCGGGAACCTCACGCAGTGCCAGGTCGATCACGCGCTCGATCGCCAAGGCGGGGGACACCTCGACGATCAGCGCGTGTTCACCCTCGTACGGCGGGTAGCCGCGGGCGCGGGTCGGCGTTCCCAGGTAGGCGGCGAACTGCCGTTGCAGATCCTCGACCAGCAGGTAGACCCGGATCTGGGTACGGATCTCAGTGCGTTCGGCCGTCCCGGTCGGGGTTTCGGGTGGTGCCATGGCTACTTGGTGGACACCGAGAAGTGCGCGCCGAGCTCATTGTGCGGCCGCGGGATGACATGCACGCTCACCAGTTCGCCGACCTGTGACGCAGTCTCCGCGCCGGCCTCGGTGGCAGCCTTGACCGCACCGACCTCACCGGTGACGATCACGGCGACGAGCCCGTCGCCGACCTGCTGGCGGTCGGTGATGGTGACGTTGGCGGCCTTCACCATGGCATCCGCGGCAGCGAGCGCGGCCACGTAACCCTTGGTCTCGATCAAGCCGATTGCGTTGCTGGACATTGGTGTTTCTCCTTATTTGTTGGGGTTGGCGTCAATGGATCCGATGATGAGGGCGTCGACCGGGGGAGGGGTTCCGGTGAACCAGTTCGCGGCCACCGACCCCTGGGCGACGAGGACGTGTTCACCCACCCCGCTGCCGAGAACGTCGAAGGCGATCATCCGGGAGCCGGTTCCGTCGACTTCGACCTCGAGGAAGGCGCCGGCGGGGATGCCGTCGATCCGGCGCGTCGACCACACGTTGCCGGTCACTTTCGCTGCTATCACATTCGCTCCTTCGTGATCGTGATCCCCAGTGCCCGGGCCTTCTCCCGGGCCAGCGGGGTCAGCACCGCTCGGCGGCCGAGCACCAGGGTGCCGCCGGCCAGGTCGGCGATATGACGTTCGGTGACGGCACCGCTGTCGATCCGGTGCGTTACCGCACCGCTGGTTGTCCTTGCCGCGCCGGCCAGTCGGAAACTCAGCCGCCCGGTCTTGAGGTCTGCCCGGGTTTTCGGGCTTTCGAAGAGCCGCAACAGCTTCCGCACGAAGACGTCGAGATCCTTGTCGGAGGCCAATCGCACGTCTTCGGTGCGGTTGCGGCCCTCGACGGCCCGCGGCCCGGTGGGGTCGACACTCATCTGCTCGGCCACTGTGGGTGCAGCTGTGGGTGCCGGCGCAGCCTGCGGTGCGGTCTTGATCCCCGCCACCGCTTCGCGCACCACCTCACGCACGAGGGCACGCAGCTCGTCACGATTCATCGCGCGCCCTGCAGCACGGCCAGGGCATCCCGGGCTGCGTCGGCGGCCTGCCGGACGTCGGCCTCGGTGCCGGACAGGTACACCCGCCCGGTCGCGCCGATCATCCGGAAGTCGACGACCTTGATGTCGGCGGCCTTCTCGGCCTCGTTGGTGGCCAGGATGGCGTACGACGCGGGCGCGACCTCCAAGACGAACAGGGATTCACCCGGCAGCACCATCGAGCCGATCTTGTTGCGGTTGATCAGGAATGCGTGCTGATGATCGATGCTGGAGATGATCCGGGAGGCCAGGATGGTGGGCCGCATCGCGGCATCGGGGTCACCACCGAGCGAATCGAGCGCGGCGTCGGCTGCCGCCTTGACCGCACCGGTCTCGCCGTGGAACTCCAGATAGCCGAATTGCCGTTCCACCACGAGGATTCCGGCCTTGACCTCAGCGTGCTTGAGCGCGACGTCCGTAACGCCCTCGATGTCCAGCCCGGGTGCCACCTCGATGATCTGGGCGGCCTGGTTGGCCCGGGGGAGGGCACCTTTGATCCAGGTGCCCAGGTACGACATGGTCTGCGGTTGCAGCCGGTCGATGAAGATGAAGGAACGCAGTTCTGCCACAGCTGTCACCTCTTGATCAGTTGAGCGAGTTCTTCGACGACCAGCGCGCGCAGTTCAGCGCGCAGGGCGTCGAGGCCGGGATCGGCCGGGCGGGATGTAGCCGAGCGCGATGCGGCCGGGCGTGGTGTGAAAGCAGGTGCGCGGTCGCGGTCGTTGGAGGCCCGCGGATACTCCGGGACCGCACCCGCCGGTGACCGCCACGGGTTGATACCCGCGAAATTGCCCATCGGCACGCCGGCCTCGCTGTTGTAGGCGATGCGGGTCCAGTTGATGAGGTTCTGTGGCTGCAGGTTCTCGCCGATCGAGCTGCGCCCGACGAATCCGGTGCCGATCGTCATCGACGGCGCCAGGTTGGTGTCCAGCCCGGAGCTTCCTGTGCTGTTGCCGACGTTCACCGAAACCCGCAACACGGGCACCTGTGCAGCGAAATCAGTGATCACCGAGGGATTTTCACTGTGGATCGCGGCGGAGTGTCCAGCCCCGCCGATGCGCACCACGGCCCGCGCGGCGCGGATACCGCGGGCGGCGTCGGCGGCGGTGGTCATCCCAAGGACCGGCGACAGCTTCTCGTGGGCCAGCATCTCTTCGGCGATCACATCGTCGAACGGGGCGATGAGCACACGGGTCTTCGGCGTGACGCGCAGTCCCGCCTGCCCGGCGATCCAGGCCGCGTCGCGGCCCACCACGTCGGTATTGAGGTGCCCGTCGGCGAACATGTACGCGCGCAGCCGCCGAGCACCGTCCTCGTCGAGAATGTGGGCGCCCGACCGCATGAGTGCTGACCGCAGCTTGTCGGCGATGGAATCCTCTGCGATCAAGACTGATTCGTTGGTGCACAGCACCGAGTTGTCGAACGCCTTGCTGTCCACGATCCGCTGTGCCGCCGCGGCAAGGTCAGCACTGGCCTCGACGAACACCGGCACATTGCCCGGGCCGACGCCCAGCGCGGGATTGCCGGAGGAGTACGCGGCGCGGACCACTGCCGTGCCCCCCGTGGCGACGATGACGTCGGTCCGTTCGTCGGCCATGAGCGCCTGCACCAGCGGGATGGACGGCTCCTCGATCACCTGAACGATGCCGTCGGGGGCACCGGCGGCCACCGCCGCCTCAGCCAACACCCGCGCCGCGTCGGCCGAGCACTGCTTGGCACGTGGGTGCGGCGCGACGACCACGGCATTGCGCGTCATCAAGGCCAGGATCACCTTGAAGTACACAGTGGCAACGGGATTGGTGGTCGGCGTCAGCGCCAGTACAACTCCGGCGGGCCGGGGCAGTTCGACGATCTTGCGGGCGGTATCCACTCGGGGAGACACATAATCCCCCGCGTCCTCGCCCCGAGCATAGAAGTCGACGATCCCGCGCGAGCAGGCCCGGTTCTTGATCACCTTGTCAGCGGCCACGCCCATACCGGTCTCGGCGACCGCCTCGGTCGCGAACCGCTCGGCATGGGCGTAGCCCGCGTCGGCCACGGCGGTGACGATGGCCGATACGGCCGCCGCGTCGTAGTCGGCGTAGGCGGCCGCCGCCCAGCGGGCGCGTTCGAGCATGTGACCGGCCTGTGCAGCGTTTGTCACGCTGTCTTTTCCCCCGTCGCTTCGCTCGCCCATCAGCGCTTCCGTCCTTTCGCGGCTGTCTTTGCCCGGCCCACCGCAACTTCGAGGCGGTCCAAGATGTCCTCGCACAGTTCACGCGAGAGCAGCAGGCCCGGTTTGAACTGCAGCACACGGGGATTCAACGTGGAGAAGATCGCCCACACACCGTTGTCGTAGAGCTCGCGCATCACAAACTTGGCGCCTTCTGGATGGTCGAACTCCAACCCGATCACCACACCGTTCTGCCGGATCCCGACGAACCAGTCCGGATAGTCGGCCTGAATGCGTTGCAGTCCATGGTCGAAGATGTCGGCGATGTAGTGGACCATCGAACGCACCTCGGGGCGTGTGCAGATCTCCAAGGTTTTGATCGCCGCCACACAGCCCAACTCCGCTCCGCCGAACGTCGAGATATGGCCGAACCCGTCCTCATCGAGCCATTGCGCGGCGCGGTCGCTCAACAGTGCCGCGGTGATCGGGTACATGCCGCCGGACAACCCCTTGCCGGTGACAAGGATGTCGGGATCGATGCCGTGCTTGGTGATGCCCCACAGTTCACCGGTGCGCATCAGCCCGGTCTGCACCTCGTCGGCGATGTAGAGCGTGCCGTGCTTCTCGGTGGCGGCCTTGACCGCTTCGAGGTAACCCGGTGGGGGAAGCGGGAATCCGTAGGTCGCGGGGATGGTCTCCATGATCACCGCGGCGACGTCACCACCGGCGAGCGCCTGTTCCATCGCCGCGACGTCGCCGAACGGGACCTGGATGAACTCGTCGGGCTGGTCGGCCAGGAACATTTTCGCGAACCGGTCGTCGCCGGTGGCGACGGCCAAGCCGGTGTGACCGTGGTAGGCCTTGACGATCGAGACGATCTTGCGGCGTTTGGTGGCGTGGCGGGCACTCTTGAGTGCGATGTCGATGGCTTCGCCGCCGCCGGATCCGAACGCCACCTTGCTGATCGACGCCGGCGCCGATTCAACCAGCCGTTGCGCCAAGGCCGTGCGGGCCACCGAGGGAAAGTGGTGGTTGCCGACGTCGAAGTGCGCCATGCCTTCGGTGATCGCCTGCATCACCTCGGGATTGCGGTGGCCGATGTTATAGGTGCCGCCGTTGAGGTGCATGTCGATCAGGCGGCGTCCGCCCATGTCCCATAGGAAATATCCCTCGCGGCGGTCGATGACGAGATCCACGCCCGAGTCGGTCCAGAACTGTGTCTTGTCCGGATTCCAGAACGTCTTGGCCCGGTCCAGCACTTCGGCCTTGGACTCGAACGTGAACGTGCCGTAGTCGTACATGCGGCTCCTCTTGAGCTACCCGGTAGCTGTGACGGCCACCAACGTAAAGGGGTGCAACCATTTCTGTCAATGGTTGCAAGAAGCCCTTGCAAACCGCATTTGGTAGTGCCAATATACGTAGGTTCGCAGTGTGGCCCAGGCCACATCGAACTCCGACCATCACCTGGAAGGTATCCCGCTCGATGACCGATCAAGCTGTCGCTGGTAGCGAAAATGCTGCTCATGATGTGCAGAGACTGAAACGCAACGCCGTCGGCACCGTCGGCGTGATTTTTATGGCGGTAGCCACCGCCGCGCCGATCACCGCAATGGTCGGTAACGTCCCGATCGCCGTTGGCTTCGGAAATGGTTCACACGCGCCCGCCGGGTACATCGTCGCCACGATCGTGCTCGGGTTGTTTGCCATCGGCTACGCGACCATGGCCAAGCACATCACCGCGACGGGAGCGTTCTACGGATACATCTCCCACGGCCTCGGCCGGATCGTGGGGATGGCCAGCGGCGCGCTGATCACCATGGCCTACGTGGTGTTCGAGGCCTCGCTGATCGGCATCTTCTCGTTCTTCTTCCAAAACCTGTTCCTGTCCCAGTTGGGGCTGCACATCCACTGGATCGTGCCCGCGTTACTCATGCTGGTGGCCAACGCGGTCCTCACCTACTTCGACGTGAACCTGACCGCCAAGGTGCTCGGAGTCTTCCTGATCACCGAGATCGTCATGCTGGGCCTCGGCGCGGTGGCGGTGCTGGTCAAGGGCGGCGGTCCGCAGGGCTTCGCGGTCGCGGAGACGCTCAACCCCATCGGGGCTTTCACCCCGGCGGCCGGAATTGCCGGGGCCAGTGCGGGTTTGGGTCTGTTCTTCGCGTTCTGGTCATGGGTCGGGTTCGAGTCGACGGCGATGTACGGCGAAGAGTCGCGCGACCCCAAGCGCATCATTCCGCGGGCCACCATGTTCAGTGTCCTGGGCGTCGGTCTGTTCTACGTCTTCGTCTCGTGGATGGCGATCGCGGGGACCGGTCCGCAGCGTGCGGTCGAACTGGCCCAGGACGCGTCGACCTCGTCGGAGATCTTCTTCGGGCCGGTGCGCAGCACCTACGGCGAGTGGGCGATCACGGTGTTCAACATCCTGCTCGTCACCGGATCGTTCGCGTGTGGCATGGCGTTCCACAACTGTGCGTCGCGCTACCTGTATGCGCTCGGGCGTGAGGGACTGTCTTCCGGACTGCAGAAGACCATCGGCGCAACGCATCCCAAGCACGGTTCGCCTCACATCGCGTCGTTCGTGCAGAGTGGTATCACCCTGGTGATCATCCTGGCCTTCCTGTTCGCCGGGATGGACCCGTATGTGCACATGTACACGCTGCTGGCCATCCTCGGGACCATGGCCATATTGATCGTGCAGTCGCTTTGCGCGTTCTCTGTGATCAGCTACTTCCACATCCGCAAGAACCATCCGGTGTCCAAGCACTGGTTCAAGACGCTGGTCGCTCCCGGCCTCGGCGGGATCGGCATGCTCTATGTCGTCTACCTGCTGTGGCAGCACCGCGACACCGCTGCCGGCACCGCGTCGGGCACGCTGCTGTTCCAACTGACCCCGTGGATCGTGGTGGGTCTGTTCATCTTCGGTGCCGCGATGGCCACCTACTTCAAGCTGCGGGACCCCCGTCGCTACGAGTTGATCGGCCGGATCGTCTACGAGGACGCCGAAGTCCGAGACTGACGCCGAACCCGACGGAATGGCTGCCGGCGAACGTTACATCCGGCAGCCATTTCGTCAGCTTCGCATGCCTGCGTATACGGTCCTCGTATGAATCGAGTGACGGTGATCACGGGCGGCGCGGGAGGCATGGGGGTGGCTTCGGCCGAGATCGTGGGCCGGGACCAGACGGTTGTGCTCTGCGATGTCAGGCAGGACCGCCTTGATGCCGCGGCGGCCACGCTCAAGGACCTCGGAATTACGGCCACGCCCGTCAACTGTGACGTCACCGACCGGCAGGCCGTGACCCGGCTGTTCGAGACCGCCGTGGGCCTCGGGCCGGTCTCCGCGGTGATCCACGCCGCGGGGGTGAGCCCGAGCATGGGCGACGCCGAGTACGTCATGAGAACCAATGCGCTCGGCACGGTCAACGTCAACGAGGTCTTCTTCGACATCGCCCCCGAGGGATCCGCCATCGTCAACGTGGCGTCGATGGCTGCCCACATGCTGCCTGCGGAGATCATTCCGACCGCGCAGTTCCCGCGGGCCCTGCGCGACGACGACGCTTTCATGACCGACATGCTGTCGGCCTGCAGCATCGCCCCCGAAGAGGCCCGATCCGGTCTGGCCTACGCGCTGAGCAAGAGCTTCGTGCGGTGGTACAGCACGTCGCAGGCCGAGCGGTTCAACGGCCGGGGCCTGCGCATCCTCTCGGTCTCCCCGGGGTCGGTCGAGACCGAGATGGGCAAGTTGGAGGCCGACGCCGGGGCCGGGGCGATGGTTGCCGACGCCGCGGTCCCGCGGTGGGGCAAACCCGAAGAGATGGCAGAGCTGCTGGCGTTCTGCGCCAGTGACAGAGCCGGATACCTCACCGGCACCGACATCCTCAACGACGGCGGCGTGATCGCCTCGATGCAGGAGCGTGCCAGGGTGGCTGCCCAAACGGATTGAGCCCTGTTCAGGCGAACGCCGCCCGCAGGTTCGCGCACTGGCTCGCCATGAAGGCCCGCGCCACCGGCGTCTTCGCCGCGATCTGGTCAAAGCCGTGGAAGGCCCCGTCGACGACCTCGACCTCGCACGGCACCCCGGCCGCGCGCAGCCGTTCGGCATAGGCGACGTCCTCGGCGTGGAACAGATCCAGCGTGCCCACGCCGATCCAGGCGGGTGCCACGCCGGACAGATCCTCGTGACGGGCAGGCACGGAGGTGGTCGGATCGGCGTCACCGAGGTAGGCCGACCAACCGAACTTGTTACTGCCCTGGGTCCACAGCCGATGCCCAGGGTGGTCCAGCCCGGGTGTGTGGCCGCTGCGGTCATCGAGCATCGGGTACACCAGCAGCTGGGCTGCCAGCGGCACCCCGCGGTCACGGGCCAGCAGCGCCAGCGCAGCGGCCAGGCCGCCACCAGCGCTGGCTCCGCCGATCGCGACGCGGGCCGGATCCACTGACGGCAGCGCGGCCAGCCAGGTCAGCGCCGAGTAGCAGTCTTCGAGGCCGGCCGGATAGGGATGCTGCGGCGCGAGCCGGTACTTCACCGCGGCCACGGTGGCGCCGAGTTCATCGGCGAAACGCCGGCACAGCGCGTCGTCCTGCGCGGGGCTTCCCAGCACATACCCGCCGCCGTGGATCCACAGCAGTGCCGGGCCGGGCGTCGGTGGCCCGGACGGGCGATGCAGCCGCACCCCGACCCCCGAGGTCAGTGTCAGTACCTCGACGCCGGCGGGCGCCTTGCGGCCCATCCGACCGGTCATGCGCTGAAAGACCGGCAGCGTCGTGCGGTTGACCAGGCTGCGGGGGATGAAGCGGGCGATGCGTTCCAGGTCGGGATGGAACCCGAGATCCTGCTTGGTGGCAGACGTCACACCGTCAGTTCTACCGTGCGTGTCGGGCTTCGGTGCGAGGTACCGGTACCGCAGTCGAGCTTGAGTCTCCGCCAAGGGGAGGCTTCACACTGACCGAGTGACCATTGACCTGTCCATAGGCGACTTCTCCCGGATGACGCAATTGTCGGTGAAGGCATTGCGGCATTACCACGAAGTCGGCCTACTTGAACCGGATCGCATCGATCCGACAACCGGATACCGGTATTACGCATCCGAACAGTTGCCGACCGCCCAGGTGGTGCGCAGGCTCCGGCAACTGGGCATGCCCGTCGCTGATGTGCGTGCGGTGCTGACATCGGCACCGGCCGAACGCAACAGGCTGATCAGCGGTCACCTGCAGCGGTTGGAAGACCAACTCGCCGAGACCCGCAGCGCCGTTGAATCACTACGAGCCATCCTCGAGCGGCCCTCTGACCACCCTGAAGGCTCCATGATTGAGCATCTCAGTGTCGCAGCGACACCTGCTGCGGCGATCACCGCGATCGTCGACCGTGATGATCTGGTGCCCTGGTGGCTGGGTGCGATGGGGGAGTTGCGGGCGACGGTTGCTGCCGATACCACAACACGCCCGACCGGGTCACCCGCGGCGTCGTTCGCCTTCGACATCTTCGCCAACGATCGCGGCACCGCGACGGTCTTCATCCCGGTCGATCGCGGAGTGCGGTCGGCCGGTCGGGTGCAGGAAGTTGTCATGCCGGCCGCCGAACTTGCCGTCATACGCCACCGGGGATCTCATGACGAGGTCGACCTCGCCTACGGCGCGCTCGGTGAGTACGCGAACCGCCACGAGATCAGCATTGAGGGGCCGCTGAGGGAGTACTACGAACGGTTCTCTTGGGACACAGACGATTCTGCGCAATGGGTGACTGCCCTGTGCTGGCCGGTTTTCCGGGCGGACGCATGAGCACACTGCAGGGCAAACGCGCACTCGTCACCGGTGGCACCAAAGGCGCTGGAGCAGCGATCGTGGCCCGACTCCAGTCAGCGGGTGCACACGTCACAGCTGTGGCCCGTGGACGCCTGGATGGTGGCGATCTCATCGCCGACGACTTCGTTGCCGCCGATCTGGCCTCGGCGGCCGATGTCGCCGCGGTGGCCGAGCATGTTCGCGGCAGCGGCGGAATCCAGATCCTGGTCCACGTCGCCGGTGGATCCTCGGCGCCTTCAGGGGGATTCGCGACGCTGACCGATCAGGACTGGATGAACGAGCTCAATATCAACATCTTGGCCGCCGTCCGACTCGACCGCGAACTGTTGCCGATGATGGTGTCAACGGGTGGCGGCGCAGTCGTGCACATCGGATCCATCCAGAGTCGGATGCCGCTGTACGAGGGCACCCTTGGGTACGCCGCTGCCAAGGCAGCGTTGCGCGCCTACAGCAAGGGACTGGCCAATGAGCTGGCACCCAAGGGAATTCGTGTCAACACGGTGTCACCGGGATTCATCCGGACCAGCGCCGCTGATGCGCTGATCGATCGGATAGCGGCGGCCGGTGACGGAACGCGGGAGGCGGCACTTGAATCGGTGATGACGGCTCTGGGCGGCATCCCCCTCGGTCGGCCCGCCGAACCCGAGGAGATTGCCGAAGTCGTGGGATTCCTGGTGTCTGATGCCGCGTCGTCGGTCGTCGGAGCCGACATCGTGGTCGATGGCGGCACGGTATCCACGGTGTAGTCAGCGGGACAATCGGCGCTCACGTCAGCAGGGTTTCGAACGCGACCCGATCACCGCGGTACAGGGCGCGCACCACCTCGATCGGCACCCCGCCGGTGTCCACCGAGCGGCGGTTGAGCAGCAGCATCGGCATCGCCGTCGTGGACTCCAGCAACGCAGCCTCCCGCGGTGAGGCCAATGCGGTCTCGATGCGCTCGGTGGCCGAGCCGAACTGAACGCCCAAGGCACGGATCGCCGCGTACAGCGAGGTCGACGGATCGAGGCTGATGGCCAATTCGCCGAACCGGGCGGAGGCCAGGTACGTGCTCTCCAACCCGATGCGCTGGTCATCCGCCAACAGCACACGTTCCAGATGCATGACCGGCGCACCGGTCGGAACATCAAGTCCGGCGGCGAGATCGGCAGTGGCGTCGACGGTTTCCCAGGTCACCAGGATGCGGCCGGGGACGCGGCCCATCGCCACCGCGCCCTCGGTGTAGGACTGAAGCCCCAGCGGCTGGGTGAGCTTGGGCCGCGACACCACGGTGCCGCGGCCGCGCCGCTCGATGCGGCCGGCGACCAGCAGCTCGTGCAGCGCCTGGCGCACGGTTTCCCGGGCCACCCCGAACTGCCCGGCCAGCTCACGCTCGGCAGGCACGGGGTCGCCCTCGTCGAGGCCGGCAAGCATGGTGTCCAGTGCGGTGCGGATGACGTACGGCTTGGGCAGCGGCTTCATTTCTCCTGCCGGGCAACGCGTTCGGCGACGGCTAGCACGCCGTCGATAGACATCCCGCGGCCCTGCGGATCCTTCGCAGCGTCATCGTAACGGCGCAGCCGCAGTGCGTCGCTCCACCAGCGATGGTCCACGAAGTCCGGGTCGACAGCTGGCCCGCCCTGATGGCTCAGCGAGTCGACCGACGTCTCCGACAGGGCGTAGTGCGGGTCGGTCGCAGCGAGATACCGCTTGGCCGCGACGTGCGCTCCGGCCAGCCAACCCACCCGTTCACCGAATCGAGGTGTCAGCCAATCGCGCGCGAAGCGGTCGTGCTGCTCGGCGCCGGGCCCGTGAAACAGCGGGCTGTGCGCCACGTCGTGCAGTGCGGCGGCGAGCACAAGTTCGTCGTCTGCCCCGTCGGCGATCGCCCGGGCCGCCGACTGGAGTGCATGGTCCAGCTCGTCGACAGCTTCCTCGTCCCACACCCCGCGCAGTGAACTCAGTACCGTGCGGACCTCGTCGACGTGTTGCATACTGACCAGCGTAGTGGATTGGTCTATACCAATACTTCACCTGCTGTTCGGCGTGACAACACCCGCACGTGGCTGGGCAGACGTGATCAGCCGAAAGGCTCAATCACCATGCGGGTGACGATCATCGGTGGCGGCATCCTGGGCACGGCACATGCGGTCGAGGCTGTGCATCGCGGGCACCGCGTGGTGCACCTGGAACGCGAACGCGAGGCGCGCGGCGCGACGGTACGGAACTTCGGCCTGGTCTGGGTCTCGGGCCGCTCCACCGCCGAACTCGAGGCGGCCCTGCGATCCCGCGAACTGTGGGAGAAGCTCGGCTCGGACATCCCCGGCATCGGCTTCCGTGCGTCCGGATCCATCACTTTGCTGCGGACCGCAGCTGAACTCGCCGTTGCCGAGGAGGCGGCGGGCCGCGCCGATGCCGGCCACCGCGGCTTCACTCTCCTTGAACCGGAGCACGTGCGTGCGGCCAACCCGGCCCTTCGCGGGCGCTACCTGGGCGGGCTGCATTGTGCTTTGGATGCGACGGTGGAATCCCGCCAGGCGCTGCCCGCCATCCGTGAATACCTCGCCGCCAGTGGGCGTTACGAGTTCATCGCGGACGCAGAGGCACGTTCCGTCGAGAACCGTACGGTGCGCGATGACCGGGGCAACCGGTACGAATCCGACCTCGTGCTGGTATGTGCGGGGGCGGCACACGGTGGACTGGTCCGAGACCTCGCGGGGGAACTCCCGGTGCGCCGTGTACGACTGCAGATGATGCAGACCGAGCCGCTTGAGGAGCCACTCACCACCGCCATTGCCGACGCGGACAGCTTCCGCTACTACCCGGGATTCGCCGGACCGGCACTCGAAGACCTGCGCAGCAACGAGACCCAGCATCCGACCGCCCACGAGCAGCACATGCAATTGCTGTGTGTGCAGCGACTGCACGGTGGTCTGACCATCGGCGACACCCACGAGTACGCCGAGCCGTTCGGATTCGACGTGAATGAGGCGCCGTACGCCTATCTGGTCGACGTCGTGGAAGAATTCCTCGGCCGCGCGCTGCCGCCGATCCGGCAACGCTGGGCCGGCGTCTACAGCCAGTGCCTGGATCCACACCAGTTGGTGTGCCGGGCCGCTCCCGAGGACGACCTGTGGGTGGTCACCGGTCCCGGCGGGCGGGGAATGACGCTGGGTCCGGCCATCGCCGAACAAACCGCAGATCTCATCGGTCTCTGAGTAGAGGAAAACACATGGCGGGTAACAATATTCAGCTCGCGGTCATCGACATGGCCGGTACCATCGTCGCCGACGACGGTCTGGTGGTCAGTGCATTCGAGGCCGCCGCCACCGCAGTCGGGCTCCCCCTGGATGGTTCGGAGCGGGAGAGTGCCCGCCAGTATGTGCTCGACACCATGGGGCAATCGAAGATCGTCGTGTTCCGCGCCCTGTTCGGGACGGAGGAGCTCGCACAGCAGGCCAACGCCGAGTTCGAGCGGGCCTATGCCGAGTTGATCGACAACGGGCAGGCGAAACCCATCGACGGTGCGGCAGAGGCGATCACGCAACTGCAAGACGCCGGTATCAAGGTCGCCCTGAGCACTGGGTTCAGCGGGGTCACTCAGGATAAACTGCTGGCCGCGCTCGGCTGGCACGGGCTGGCAGATCTGGTGCTGGCCCCGGGAGACGGCGTGCGCGGGCGGCCCTATCCGGACCTCATCCTCACCGCGCTCATCCGGTTGCAAATCGACGGCGTGGCCAATGTCGCCGCCTTGGGCGATACCGCCAGCGATATCGAAAGTGCGCTCCGCGCAGGCGTAGCCATCGCTGCGGGGACCCTCACCGGGGCACACGAGGAAGACCAACTGCGGGCAGCCGGCGCCACGCACGTCGTGGGGTCGGTCACCGACTTCGCCGATCTGCTGCTGCATCACTGAAGAAGTAGGCATGTACACCAGGGTCGGCGTAGCCGGTGTCAGCCGCCGGCAGTCCACCGGCACGGAACTTCCCTTGCCCGCCGTCACATTCGACCGGGTCGGCGTGACCTACGGCCGTGGCCGCCGCGTGTCGCAGGCGCTGATCGATTTCAATCTTCGGGTGGCAACAGGCGAGACGGTGGCGCTGTTGGGGCCGAGTGGATCGGGCAAGTCCACCGCGCTGGGCGCCCTGGCCGGTTTCGTGCGGCCCACGACAGGGACGGTTCGCCTGGCCGGCCGCGACATCACTGGTCTGCCGCCCGGCAAGCGCGGGATCGGTGTGGTGCTGCAGTCCTACGCATTGTTTCCACACATGCGGGTGGACGAGAATGTGGCGTTCGGCTTGAAGGCGCGGCGGGTGCCGCGGGGCGAGATCGGATCTCGGGTGGCCGAGGCGCTCGACACGGTCGGCATGGCGTCGTACGGGAAGCGGTTGCCCTGTGGCCTTTCCGGTGTGCAGCAGCTACGTGTAGCGATTGCCCGGGCGCTGGCCACCCGGCCCAAGGTGCTGCTGTTCGACGAGCCGCTTGCGGCACTGGATGCCCCGCTGCGCCTGTCGATGTTGGTTGAGCTGCAACAGCTCAAGAAGTCGTTGCCGGACACGGCGATGGTCTATGTGACCCACGATCATGCCGAGGCGCTTGCCCTGGCCGACCGGATCGCCGTGATGAACAATGCCCGAGTCGTAGATGTCGACACTGCCGAGAACCTCTGGAGGCGGCCACCATCGAGTTTCACCGCGGCTTTCCTCGGCGGTGCGAACCTGCTGCCGTGCACCGTCGGCCGGGTGATCGGCACGTCCGCTTTGGTGACCGTGGCCAACCGGACGGTCAGCACGGAGGCACCACAGCCCGCGGTCGGAAAGATCGACTGGGCACCCGGATCCGATGCACTGCTGTGCATCCGGCCGCATGCTCTGCAAGTGGTATCACTGGGAGATCGGGATGCCGTGCGGGCCAACGTGCATGCAGCGGCGTGGCGTGGCGCGACGACACGTCTCGTGGTCAGCATCAACGGGCTCCCCGGTGAGTTGATCGAGATCGATGTGCCCGGGCGTGCACAGTTCGGTGTGGGCAGCGAGATCGGTGTGCGTATTCCCGAACCGGCAGGTGTGCTCGTTCAGCCACCGACCTGACCCCCTCCCTTTTCTCCGCGAGCGTGCGCGTCTGTTGCCCAACACTCCGCAATTGGACATCATTTCGCGCACGCTCATGACGGCGTGAGCGTGCGCTGAACGCCGGCGATATGCCGCGTGTTGGGGGACAGACACGCACGCTCGCAGTGCAAAGTGGGGCACGCTCGCAGTGCAAAGTGGGGCACGCGCGCAGTGCAAAGTGGGGCAAAGGCAAGGTCAGGCGAAGATGGCGAACAGGAGTGCCGCGACCGCGAAACTCACCACCGAGAGCACGGTCTCCAGCACGGTCCAGGTCTGCAGGGTCTGCTTGACCGTCATGTTGAAGTACTTGGAGATGATCCAGAAGCCGCCGTCGTTGACGTGGCTGAGGATGATGGAGCCAGCCGCGATCGCCATCGCGATCAGTGCGACGGCCAGTTGCGAGTAGTCGGCCTCGGTCACGAGCGGTGCGACGATGCCGCCGGTGGTGACGATGGCCACCGTCGCCGAACCTTGCGCGATCCGCAGTCCGCAGCTGATGACGTAGGCCAGCACGATCACCGGAAGTCCCGCGGCTGACATGGTGTTGGCCAGCGCGTCGCCGATTCCGGTGGCGGCGATGACCTTTCCGAAGAACGCGCCCGCACCGACAACCAGCAGAAGCATGCCCACCGGCCGCAGCGACTCCCCGGTCAGCACACTGAGTTCCTGCACGCTTGCACCGCGTCGCACACCGAGCACATAGAACGCCACCAGTACCGCGATCACCAACGCGACCGCCGGGGTGCCGAAGAAGGTGAGCACTTCGAGCAATCGCGAACCCTCGTCGAGCAACTGCGTGCCGAACGTGGCGCCGAGAATCAGCACCAACGGGATCGCGATGATCGCGGCGATCACACCCACCGACGGCGGCCGGGTCATGACCGTTTGATCTGTCTTCGTCGGGGTGTCCTTCACGATCGTGCCGGTGCCGCCGGCGGGGCCTGTCGTCACATCCTCACCGGCGTCACGGTCCAGCTCAGGGACGAACTCCGGCGGCACTTCCACCATGACGCGCTTGCCGATATAGCTGCCCCACAGGATGCCCGCGGCGATGAAACCCGGGATCCCACAGACGAATCCCATGAGAATCAGCCAGCCGAGGCTGACCTCGAGCAGCCCGCCCAGGGCGACCGGGCCGGGATGCGGCGGCAGGAACGCGTGGGTCATCGACAGGCCGGCGAGCATGGGCAGCGCGTAGAGCACCAGCGACTTTCCACCGCGCTTGGCCGCCACGTAAACGAGCGGGGCAAGCACGAAGATGCCGATGTCGAAGAAGACCGGGATGCCGAAGATCAAACCCAGCAGGCCCATCGCGATCGGTGCGCCCCGCTCGCCGAACACTCCGAGCAGCTTGCTGGTCAAGACGTCCGCGCCACCGGAGCGTTCGAGGATCGCGCCCAGCACCGTGCCCAACCCGATGATCACGGCGATGTGTCCCAGAATGCTGCCGAATCCGGTCTCCAGCAGTGAATCACCGCTTTTGATCGCGGTGCCGACAATGTCGGAGACCGGGAGGCCCGCGGCGAGCGCCAACCCGAGCCCGATGAGCAGCAGGGCGATGAACGGCTCAAGCTTGACCCTGATGATGACGAACAGCAGGACGGCGATCGCCAACCCGCAGAGCACCAACAACCCGGGCGTGGTGGTACGGAGCCAATCGACGGCGGAAGTCATGAGAAGCCTTTCAATTCAGAGAGCGCACGAAAGAGGCAGCGCGCGAGGCGATATCGGACCAGTTGCCGGCGGCTACCGCCTGCGGGGGAACCACGCCGGTGCCGGCGGTGACCGCAACCGCGCCGTGGGCGAGGAATTCGGCGGCGTTGCCCTCGTTGACGCCGCCCGAAGGGATCAGCGCGACGTCGGGGAACGGGCCGTGCAGATCCTTGAAGTAACGCGGGCCGACCACGCTCGCCGGGAAGATCTTCACCGCGGCCGCGCCGAGGTCGACAGCGGTCATCACTTCGGTCGGCGTCAGCGCGCCCATGATCACCGGGATGCCGCCCGCGACAGCCACCTCGGCGACCGAGGCCCGGACACCGGGGGTGACAAGGAATTTCGCGCCGCAGTCGATGGCCGCCCGGGCCTGATCGGCGGTGCACACGGTGCCCACCCCCAGCACTGCCGTCGACGTCGCCGCAGCGCGCAGGTGATCGAGCACCCCGGGGGTGGTGAAGGTGAGCTCGACGGCGTGTATCCCCGACTGCGCGAGGGCATCCGCGAGGGCGACCGGGTCGGGGATCTCTGGTGCGCGGACGACGACGAGCGCCCGGTCGGCGACTATGGTGGCCAATGCAGTCATGAGGTCTGCTTTCTGCTGGAATCCATTCGGAGGGCACGGCCGGCCAGTGTCCCGGTGGGACGGCCATCCTCGATCGCGCACTTGCCGTTGACGAGGACGTGGCTGATGCCCAGCGCTTGCTGTTTGGGATTGTCGAAGGTGGCGGTATCGGTGATGGCGGCGGGATCGAACAACACCAGATCGGCGGCGTAGCCGGTGCGGATGAACCCGCGGTCGGTGAGCCGGAGCCGTTGTGCGGCACGGCCGGTCAGGTGGTTGACGCACTCCTCGAGGCCGAGCAGGCCGGCGTCTCGCACGTAGTGGCCGAGGTAGCGCGGAAAGGTTCCCCACGCCCGCGGGTGGGGCCGCTCGCCGACCAGGATGGCGTCACTGCCGCCCATGTGGTTCGGGTGCATCATGATGGCGCGCACGTTGTCCTCGTGGCCGACGTGCTGCAGGATGGTGGTGGCCAACTCGTCGCGCTCGAGTACGTCGAAGAACACCTCCACGGGAGCGACTCCGCGGTCTGCGGCGATCGTGTCGATCGTCTTCCCGACGTATTCGTCGAGTTGAGGGTTGGCGACACCACTGATCTGGATGGTCTCCCACTCCACCGTGACGCCGTGGCAACCGTCAGAGCCGTTGACGTTGACGTCCTTGGTGATTCGTGCGCGGGCCGCAGGATCGTTCAGCCGTTCCAGCGCCTTGTCCGGGCCACCCGACATGGCCCAACTGGGCAGCAGCGCCGACAGTGTAGTTGCCCCGGGCAGGTAGGGGTAGGTATCCAGGGTGATGTCGCAGCCGTCGGCAAGAGCCGCATCGACCATGTCCAAGAACTCGCGGGCCCGGCCGCGGTTGACCCCGAAGTTCATCGTGGCGTGCGTCAAATGTACTGCGCAGCCGGTGGTTCGGGCCAGGTCGATCATCTCCGCGTACGCCTCCAGGGCGCCGGCCCCGTAGGAGCGGGTATGCGGCGCGTAGAAGCCGCCGTAGTCGGCGACCACCTCGCACAGGGCCGCGAGTTCGGCGGTGTCGGCGTACATTCCGGGTGTGTAGGTCAGCCCGCTGGACATGCCGACCGCGCCGTCCTGCAGGCCGTGAGCCAGCAGGTCTTGCATGCGGCTGATCTCGGCGGGCGTTGCCGGGCGCTGGTCGGCCCCCACCGCGAGGAGCCGCAACGTACCCTGCGGCACGAGGTAGGCGGCGTTGGGCGTGATGCCCTGATCCAACCGGTCGAGATATTCGGCGACGCTGCGCCAGGAGAAGTCCAGGTCGCTCGGGTTACCGTTCCAGCCGGCGATCTGACGGCGGATCACAGCGAGCGCGGCGTCGTCGATCGGCGCGTAGGAGATTCCGTCCTGGCCGATCACCTCGGTGGTCACGCCCTGGCTGATCTTCGGGAAGTGACCGGGGTCGGTGAGTAGGCGCAGATCTGAATGCGCATGCATGTCAATGAATCCCGGTGCGATCACGTGCCCGGGTTTCGGTTCGATCACCCTATCCGCACCCGCAATCGCACGCGGTCCGGCGATCTCGGCGATCCGGCCGTCGTCAACGACAACGTCCGCCCGGTAGCGGGGTGCGCCGGTGCCGTCGACGATATCGACGTCCCGGATCAGTAAGTCGCTCAAGGTCGTCCGCCTCAGAAGAACGTGTGGATGAGGTCGACGATGCGGGGGGTCGCGGCATCGGCGTCATCGATGACCGGAATCAACCGCCATTTGTCGAACGCCGTGCACGGATGGGAGAGACCCAACCGCACCACACTGCCCACCGGAACATCGTCGGCACTTGCCCCGGGGAGGCGCAGGAAGGCGTGCTGATCGTTCAGCGCGGTGACAGTCGCGTCAGGCAGGTCGGAGCCGTCTGAAAGCCGTTGCGGCGCCGGCAGTCCCTCGTCGAACGGAAGGTCCCGTTTGCCGGCGTCGAGCAGCGCCAGCTCCGGTTCGGGCCGTGACACCGTCCGCGCCCACCCGTGCATGGCGGACCGCAACGGGCGCTCGGCGCGACCCGCGATCAGCGGCGAAATGCCCGCGTAGAACCCGTCATCGTGGATCACGTACGCCCCGGACCGCACCACCACCGACGTCTGGTCGTCCGCGACAGCCGCCAACGCTTCGACCACGACATCCTGGTAGGCGCTGCCGCCCGCGGTGACGATCGCCTCGCCGGGGTAGAGCCCGGAAAGGTGCCGATGCAGCCGGCCCAGCTCATCGAGGTAGGACCGGACGGCGCCCAGCCCGGTGGACTCGCGGTCGTGAGCGAGCGCGCCTTCGTAACCACCCACGCCGGCCAACCTCAGCCGCGCCGAGCGGTGTACCGCGGCGGCAACCGCCTGGGCCGCCTCGACCGACCGCGCGCCGGTGCGTCCGCCCGGCGCGCCGAGTTCGACGATCACGTCGACCGGGCGTTCATTCGGCGTCGATCCGAGGATCCGCTCCATCAGCTCGACGGTTTGCACGCTGTCGGCCCAGCTGAAGAACTCAAAGGACGGATCGGCATCGAGTTCGGCGGCCAGCCAGGCCAGCGCCGCGGGGTCGACGATGGCGTTCGCGAGCATGATCCGGGCGACTCCGAAGGACCGGGCGAGCTGCACCTGCCACGGGGTGGCCAGGGTGATGCCCCACGCCCCGGCGTCGAGCTGCTGAGCCCACAGTTGCGGCGCCATCGTCGTCTTGCCGTGCGGGGCCAACAGCACCCCGCTCGACCGGGCCCAGTCGGACATCACCGACACATTCGAGTCGAGCCGGGCGCGGTCCACAGTCAGAAGCGGGGTCCACATTCGGTCGAGCGTCGGGCCGGTGGCGAGATAGGCGCGGGCCGTCATGCCCCACGCCTCGCGGGGAAGGCCTTTGTGTGCTGGACCGAGCACTCGGTCGTCGAGTGCGGCCACGGCGGCTTTGTCGATCACAGACATCTCCTAGCGTTGCGTAATATGCAACGAGTGTTGCGCAGAATGTGCAATGAAGTTAGTCTGCAACAGCCAGCCTGTGACCGCAAGTACTCGGAGGGATTGATGTGAGTTCGGCAACATCGCTTCGGCCGAGTGCAGTCACTGTCGGCGAGGGCCTGACCGTGCTGGTCGCGCAGCCCGGGCCACTTGAGGATTCCGCGACGTTCGAGCGCGCGGCCGGTGGCGCCGAGGCCAATGTCGCGACGGTGCTGGCGCAGTTGGACATCGACGCGGGATGGCTGTCCAGGGTGGGAGACGACGGCTTCGGCCGCTATCTCGTGCGGAATCTCGCCCGCCGCGGCGTCGATGTGTCCGCCGTCGTCACGGACCCCGATCGCCCGACGGGCGTCTACGTCAAGGAACGCGGCAGTGGTTCCGGGGCTGCGGCCGACCTGCCCGCAGGCGACAGTCGCATGCTCTATTTCCGCACCGGATCCGCGGCCGGCGCCCTGTCTCCGGCGGATCTGACCACCAAAGCCGCCCAAAAGCTCCTGGACCACTCGAAGCTCGTGCACGTCACCGGTATCACGCCCGCGCTGTCGGATTCCGCCACCCGGCTGACCGACGAGCTGGTTGCGATGCCGCGCCAGGGCCGTTTGGTGAGCTTTGATCTCAACTACCGGCCCGCGCTGTGGACGGCGCGCGCGGTGGACCCGGCCGAGGTGCTCGCCCGGCAGGCCCGACGCAGCGACCTCGTATTCCTGGGCGCCGACGAGGCGCTTGCGGTGTTCGGGACCGACGACCCGGCGCAGTTGCGCGCGCTGTTTCGTGAGCCCGCGCACCTGATCGTCAAGAACGATGCGCACACCGTGACCGGATTCTGCGGTGACGAGCGGGTCGACGTGCCGGCGTTACGCCTGGACGTGGTGGAGAAGATCGGTGCCGGCGACGCCTTCGCGGGCGGCTTCCTCGCCGGCCTGCTGCACGGCGTCGGGCATGAGCAACGGATCCGGCTCGGACATCTCTGTGCCGCGGCGGCGTTGACCGGGCACGGCGATATCGCGGAACTGCCGCGCTGGGAGCGGCTCGAGGAGCTCGCCGCACTGGATGCCGCGGGCTGGGCGCGGCTGGACTTCGCGCGCGAGGCGGTTCCATGAGTCAGTCGCTGTCCCGCGCGCTCACCATCCTGGGTGAGCTTGGCGAGGGCGCGAAAACGCTTGAGCAGTTGGCCGTTCGGCTCGATGTGCACAAGTCCACCGTCATGCGGCTGTTGCGCACGATGGAATCGGAACGCTTCGTGCGACGCGACACGGGGCATCGCTACGACTTGGGTTCGCGGCTCTTCGAATTGTCCAACCGCGCCTTGGAACATCGCGATGTTCGGACATTGGCCCGTCCGCACCTCAGTGCCCTGAACGCCGACACCGGTCAGACCATCCACCTGGCCACCTACGAGTCCGGTGAGGCCGTCTACATCGACAAGCTCGATGCGATCCAGAGTGTCCGGATGTACTCGCGGGTCGGCCGTCCCGCGGCCCTGCACTGCACCGCGGTCGGCAAGGTCCTGGTCGCGGGGCGCCCCCGATCGGAATGGCATGCGATCGCCGAGCGAATCGACTATGTGAAGTTCACCGAGCACACCATCGTGACCCCCGTGGCCTACCTGGCGGAGCTGGAAACCGTTGCCGCCCAGGACTTCGCGGAAGACCACGAGGAACACGAAAGCTTTGTGAACTGTATCGGTGTCCCGGTGCGCGACGGCACCGGCGCCGTGGTGGCCGCGGTGTCCATGTCCGTGCCCGACATGCTTCTCGACCACGAACAGGTACTGGCGACCCTGCCGCAGGTACGCGCGGCAGCCGACGCAATATCCGCAGAACTCGGCTGGTCCCCGGCCGGGCACAACCCGAAAGGTTCCAAATGACCGACAAGATCAGAGTGTCCACCGCCGACGCCCCGGCACCGGCGCACACCTTCTCCCAGGGCGTGCGCAAGGGCCCGTTCGTGCAGGTTTCCGGTCAGGGGCCGGTCGATCCTGCGACCAACGAGTACCTCCATCCGGGTGATGTCGCGGCGCAGACCACCCGCACGCTGCAGAACGTCAAGGCGATCATCGACGCCAGCGGCGCCACCTTCGACGATGTGGTGATGCTGCGGGTCTATCTGACGACGCGGGACGATTTCGCCGCCATGAACGACGCCTACGGCGAGTTCGTCTCCGCCAATACCAAAGGCGACGTACTCCCGTGTCGCACGACGGTATTCACCGGTCTGCCCCGCGCGGAGATGCTTGTCGAAATCGACGCGATCGCAGTCACCGCGCAGTAAACCGATGGGGACCGGGTGACGCGCGGTACGCTCGCGCAATGACGGCACGACCGGATACCCGGTACCCCGGGCCGAGCTTGGCCAGCCGGGCACGATGGTTGCTGCGCGCCAAGCCCGCTGACCACATGCTGGCGCTTAGCGTGGCATCGGCTTCGCTGCCAGTGATCGGCAAGCATCTCGAGCCTCTCGGTGCGATAGCCGCCATGGGTGTATGGGGATTTCGGCAGATGCCGGAATTCGTGACCGCCTCGGCCAAGTCCTGGCTGAGCCCCGGCAACGGCGATGTTCGCAAAGCCGAACGCGACATGACCAACTCGGTGACTGAGGCCGCGTTGCGCGGGATCGTCCCGAACCTGGCCGTCGACTGGCCCGCGCCGCAGAGCATGCCGCCGCTGTGGAGCAGTCTGGTCCAGCGGCGCGACGTATACCGGACCTCGGTGCGCTACGGCGACCATCCGTCACAGTTGCTCGACGTCTGGCGGCCCAAGGACCTGCCCGCCGAGCCGGCGCCGGTGCTCCTGTTCGTGCCGGGCGGCGCGTGGGTGCATGGCAGTCGGATGCTGCAGGGCTACGCGTTGATGTCGCATCTGGCACAGCAGGGTTGGGTGTGCCTGTCGATCGACTATCGCGTCGCGCCGCACCATCGCTGGCCAAGACACATCACCGATGTGAAGACGGCGATCGCGTGGGCGCGGGCCAACGTCGACAAGTTCGGCGGCGACCGGCATTTCGTCACGATCGCGGGGTGTTCTGCGGGCGGGCACCTGGCAGCGCTGGCCGGGCTGACGCCCAACCATCCGGAACTGCAGGCTGACCTGCCGGCGGGTTCGGACACGACGGTCGATGCGGTGGTCGGCATCTACGGCCGCTACGACTGGGAGGACCGGTCCACCGCCGAGCGGGCGCGGTTTATCGACTTCCTGGAACGGGTTGTGGTGAAACGCCGGATCGACCGCCATCCCGAAATCTTCCGCCAGGCCTCGCCGATCGCCCAGATCCACCCGGATGCCCCGCCGTTCCTGGTCATCCACGGCACGGGCGACACCGTCATCCCGGTCGCACAGGCGCGCAGCTTCGTCGACCGGCTGAAAGCGGTGTCGCGGGCACCGGTCAGCTACGTCGAACTGCCCGGCGCCGGGCATGCCTTCGATATGACCGACGGGGCAAGGACCGGAGCAGTGGCCACCGCAATCGGGTTGTTCCTCAACGAAATTCACCGAAACCGGACACTTGATCAGGCCAAAGCGGTTATCTAGCCGGCTCCACGCGGGAGGTTCACCGTGAAGCGGTTGAGTGGGTGGGACGCGTTCCTGCTGTATACCGAGACACCCAACGTGCACATGCACACGTTGAAGATCGCGATCTGCGATCTGGAAGGCATCGGAGACCGCACGTTCGGCGTCGACGACTTCCGCCAGGTGATCCATGGCCGGCTGTACAAGCTCGATCCGTTCCGCTATCAACTCGTCGACATCCCCTTCAAATTCCACCATCCGATGTGGCGAGAGAACTGCGACGTCGACCTGAACTACCACGTCCGGCCGTGGCGCTTGCCTGCTCCTGGCGGCAGGCGCGAACTCGATGCGGCGATCGGCGAGATCGCCAGCACACCGCTCGACCGCAGTCGCCCGTTGTGGGAGATGTATTTCGTCGAAGGCCTGGCGAATGGCCGCATCGCCGTCGTCGGCAAGATCCACCACGCTCTCGCCGACGGCATCGCGTCGGCGAACCTCTTGGCTCGCGGCATGGATCTGCAGGAGGGGCCGCAACGCGACCGAGATTCCTACGCCACCGATCCCGCACCCTCCAAGAGCGAGTTGGTGCGTTCGGCGTTCCGCGACCATCTGCGTCAGATCGGCCGGTTGCCGGGCACGATCCGCTACACCGCGCAGGGTGTCGGGCGGGTACGACGCAGCAGTCGCAAGCTCTCACCCGAGCTGACTCGCCCGTTCACGCCGCCGCCGAGCTTCATGAACCATGTGCTGACCTCGAAGCGGCTGTTCGCGACGGCCACGCTGGCGCTGTCCGACGTCAAGGAAACCAGCAAGCAGCTCGGGGTCACCATCAACGACGTGGTCTTGGCCACGTCGTCGGGAGCATTGCGCACGTTGCTGCTCCGCTACGACGGCAACGCCGACCATCCGCTGCTGGCCTCGGTGCCGATGAGCTTCGACTTCTCCCCGGACCGGATCTCCGGCAATCGATTCAGCGGCGTGCTCGTGGCGTTGCCCGTCGATGAGGCCGACACGGGCCAACGCGTCCGCAAGGCGCGGGAGGCCGCCAGCCTCGCCAAAGAGAGCCACCAACTGATCGGGCCCGAACTCATCGCACGTTGGGCTGCCTACATGCCGCCGGCTCCGGTGGAGGCGGCGTTCAAATGGCTGTCCTATCAGGACGGCCAGAACAAGGTGCTCAACCTCAACATCTCGAACGTGCCGGGGCCGCGGGAGCGAGGCAAGGTCGGTGGTGCGACTGTCACCGAGATCTACTCGGTGGGGCCGATCACCGCGAGCAGCGGGCTGAACATCACCGTGTGGAGCTACGTCGACCAGCTCAACATCTCGGTGATCGCCGACGACGCGACCGTCGACGATCCGCACGAGGTCACCGACGCGATGCTCGAGGAGTTCCGTGACATCCGAAGGGTCGCAGGGCTTTCCGATCAGCTGACGGTCGTCGAGACCGCCATGCCGCAGTAGCGTTGCCCCGTGCCGATCAACCGTCGCCCGATTCGGGCCGCACACCGAAGGTGTTGACGGCCAAGGCGAGAAGTTGATAGCCGCCGATGAGGAACACGAGATCCATGCGTTGGTTCTCGTCGAGGAATCCCGCCAAGCCATCCCACGTCGATTGCGTGATGGTGTTGAAAGCTACGAGATCGTCGACGGCACGCACGATCACGTCGTCATGTCCGTCCGTGCACCTACCGGACCGGATTCCGTCGATGTCCTCGTCGGACAGGCCGGCCTGACGCGCGATGGGCAGATGGTGCGTCCACAGATAATCGCAGGCGCAGCGCAGGACGATGCGCAGCAACGCCACTTCCCGAATGCGTGGTGAGAGCAGGGATTCCCGCAGCAGGTAGGCGTTGAACGGCAGGTAGGCCCGCGTCAGATCGGGATGGCGCACCAATGTGGACAGGACGTTGCCCGCACCTTCGGGATTCGCTCGCTCACGCGGGATGAGCGATGCCAGCGCTTCCTGGGTCTCATCGCCCCACTCCGCAGATGGCAAGGGGGACAGGCGCAGAGGCCTCACTGGATCGGTTCGTCGCCGAGCACCGTCGTGCGCAGCATGTGGCGGGGCGAGTTGGGCTCATAGGGGGCAGCGCGGTGCAGGACTCCCTGGTTGTCCCAGATGACGGTGTCGCCGACGGACCACTTGTGGCTGTACACCTTGTCTGCGGTGGTGGCGTGTGCGAGGAGTTCGGCGAGCAGGGCGCGGCCTTCTTCGAGATCCATGCCGACGATGTAATCCGCCGACGCGCCGAGCACCAGCGACTTTCGGCCGTTGCGGTGTGTCCACACCAGCGGGTTCTCATGTGTCGGCCGGGCCTGCCACCGCTGCAACTGCTCGGGGGTCGGGTCGGGATAGACACGTCGTTGCGAGGCTTCCAGGGAGTGGACCACCCGCAGGCTGCCGTAGCGTTCCTTCTCGGAGTCCGAAAGGGTCTCGTACGCAGCGTACGAGTTGGCGAACTCGGTTTCCCCGCCCCGCGCAGCGACCTCGACCGCGGACAGCACCGTTGCCTTCTGTGGGCATTCGTCGTGCATGGGTGTGCAGCCGTCGATGTGCCAGTCGAAGGTCGCCTTGAGGTACTCGGCGGCCTTGTTCTTCGACTTGTCGAGGGTGATCGGGTATATGCCCGAGACCGGGTGGTGACCATCGGCCGACCGGTCGATCTCACCAAGCCGTTGGGAGAAGGCAACCTGCGCTTCGGGTTCCAGATGCAAATCGTGGAACACCAGCACGCCGTTGTCTTCGAGCGCGTCGAGGATCGCCGCCCCGAGTCCGCTGTCGTTGGCGAGGCGTTCTGGGTCGACGCCGGAGACCTCGGCACCCACCGACTCCGTCAGCTTGTTGATGGTCAGCACGCTCATCGTTCGGTCCTCTCGTAGTCGGTCATGGCGTCGGTTCGCCGGTGCGCACCATCACGGCATCCGCCGCGTCGACCGGCGCGGGTTGATGCATGATCTCGACCGACATCGCCACCATGATCAGCGAATAGATCAGGTGCAACAGGTTGAGCGCATCGTCGGGCAGATCATCGAGCGGGAACTTGTCGCAGTACTCGATCGCCTCTTCGAGTCGGGGAAAGAAGGCGTCGTAGAACTTCTCCATCTGTCCCATGGTGGCCGACAGGCGGGCGTTCCAGCGTTCGGTCTCGGTCGCCAGGCACCAGGTGGGCGCATAGGGTTCCAGTTCTGCGAATGCACTGGGCAGCATTGATTCCGGCACGCTACACCTCCACCGGCGTGCGCTCGCGCTGGTACGCCTCCACCCAGTCGACGGCGACCTTGTGCAGGTGGCGCACCAGGATCTCCTGGTCGTTGAGCGGAAAGTCGTCGACGATGCCGTACTCAAGGGCCGCCTGGGTGCCACCGAGCATGCCGGCGTCCTGCAAGGCGAACTCCTTGAGCACCACCGCGGCGACTTCGTGTTCGATCCGTTCGCGTACCGTGCGCGCGGGATGGAAGTACGTGTACGCCTCGAAGCGGTGGGTGTTGTGCGACGTGGGCCAGTACCGGTACAGCAGATACCAGCCGCCGTAGATGAGGATTTCCGTGTTGGGGAAGATCTGGAAATTGCTGATACCCCACGGCTCGATATTGCCGGGATTCAAACCCGCTGGCAGTTCGCCGATGTCGGGTGTGCGCCACGGGCCGACGAGGCCGCTGCGGGTCGCCCGCTCGATCGGGTACATGTACTCCGGGGCCAGCAGCCAACGGCGGGTCCCGGCAGTGGAGACCAGCCGGTGCGGCCCGTCGAGTTGGAAGTGGCCACAGGTGAAGCCCGCGTTGGGATCTCGTACCTCGGGCGGCACCTGTTGGGTGTGCAGCGACGGCACGTGGTAGTACTCCTGGAAAGCGTCGGCAAAGATCTTCCAGTTACTGTTGTTGTGGGCGACCCAGTCGTAGCGTTCGGTCAGTTTGTCGAACGGGTAGTCGTCGAGCGCAGTGATCATCGGGCCGAGGAAGTCACGCAGGCTCTGCCGGGGCTGGGCGTCGAAGTTGATGAACACGAACCCGTTCCACACATCGCAGTGCACCGGCACCAACCCGTAGTCCGCGGGGTCGACGTCGAAGGGTTCAGGGACGTGGATCAGTGAGCCGTCAAGTGCGTAGCGCCAACGACAGCTTCTGCTCTCGAAGAACTCGACTGTGCCGGCAGTCTCCTGATCGGGAAAGTCATTCCACACCAACTTGTTTCCACGGTGGCGGCAGGTGTTGTGAAACGCGCGGATGCGTTGATCGGCGCCTCGGACCAGGATTACCGATGCGGCCGCGGCCTCGATCTCCTTGGTCACGTAGTCACCGATGCCTGCGGTTTCCTCGACCCGGGCCACGTTGAGCCAGGCCCGCTTGAACACCGCCTCTCGCTCGAGTTCGTAGAACTGCGGCGACGTCGAGTCACGGAATGAGACTGGGCCGGTACCCAACTCCGGATAATGCTCGGTCCAGGAGCCTTCCGCCGGCTTAGGCCACTGCTTCATGCGTACCTCCCTGTTGTGTCACATCACCGCTCCGCCGTTGACGCCCAGCACCTGGCCGGTGATGAACCCGGCCTCCTCCGAACACAGGAATCCGACGGCCGCGGCGATATCCGCGCCGGTACCCAACCGGCCCATCGGGATGTTGCCTGCGATCTGTTCGTTTGACGGCAGATGGCCGGCAGCCTGCGACTGATGCTGCATCGGCGTCTCGATACCCGAGGGCGGAATGTTGTTCACCGTGATGCCGTGTTCTGCAAACTCGCGGGCCAGCGATTTCGTCAAGGTGATGACTGCGCCCTTCGACGCCGCGTAGTGCGCGGCGAACGGTGATCCGCGTTGCGCGCTCGAGGACGAGATCATCACGATGCGGCCCCATTTGGCGTCGAGCATGTCCGGAAGTGCGGCTTGGCAGCAGTAAAAGGTGCCGGTGAGGTTGACGTCGATGATCCGGGTCCAGGCGTCGTCGGTGATCTCGAGGAACGGCGAGAACCCGAATACGCCGGCACTGGTCACAAGAACGGTGACCGGCCCGAGTTCACTGCGGACCTTGTCGAAACCCTGCTCGACGGCGCGGCGGTCGGTGACATCGACACCGACCGCCATCGCGGTCACGCCCTCCGACCGCAGATCGTCGGTAACCTTTTGTGCGGCTTGCTCATCGACATCGGCAACGGCGACCTTGTGGCCGAGCCTGCCGAGTTCGTGGCAGGTCGACTCGCCCATGCCCGACGCCCCGCCGGTTACCACTGCCACCTTGCTCATGCTCGCCTCATTCATATACCACCTTGATCGTGCGACTCGTCGGCACTGCCTGACAGGTCACCACCCAACCGTCGGCAACTTCGTCCTCATCAAGGGCGTCATTGTTGAGCATTCGGGCGCTGCCCTCCGTCACCTGGGCTATACACGTTCCGCACGAACCGGTTTCACATGACGACGGTGCCCGCAGACCACCCATGCGCGCGGTCTGCAGCAAGGTGTTGCCCGGGCGGTAGGCCACCGTGAGGGTGCGACGGTCCAGTTCGATGGTCACTTCCTCTGTGACGGTGCTGCCAGGATCCTGAGCCGGCGCCGTGTCGACGGTGAACCGCTCCAGGTGCAACCGGTCTGTGGAGAACCCTGACGACAACACGGCCTTCTCGACGGTGTCCATGAATGGCCCAGGGCCGCATACATACACGTCGCAGTCGGAGACCTCGCCGGCGAACGCCTCGATCTGGGCGGTCGTGACGATACCGTCCTCGTCGTCGATGTGATGGCGGAGGTGAAAACGTCCGGTATGACGTTGCTCAAGCGCGCCAAGGGTTTCGGCGAAGATGATCGAATCGCGGCTGCGGTTGGCGTAGAACAACCGGGCCCCCCGACCAGTGGTCTCGAGTGTCGACCGCAGTAGCGAGTAGACCGGCGTGATCCCGCTGCCCCCGGCGAACGCCACCAGGTCCCGCTCCTGATCGCACATCACGAACCGGCCCTGTGGCGGCGCGGCGTGCAACGTGTCGCCGGGCGCCACGGTGTTGTTCAGCCAGTTCGACACCACGCCGTCGCGGTCACGTTTGACGGTGATCCGCAGGTCGTCGTCCAGCCCCGGAGCGGACGACATCGAGTAGCAGCGGCGGTGCTCCTGGCCATCCACGTGCACCTGCAGGGTGAGGAATTGACCTGACAGATAACTGAATTCGGCACCGGGGTAGTCGAATGCGAGCGACACGGCATCGGAGGTTTCGCGCACCACCTGCTTGACGCGCAGTGGCACGAAACCTTCAGCCGGTGTGGTGAGGGAGTCTCGCATCAGGTTCAGAGTATCAACTACTTGTCATGAGTATCAAGTACTAGATATTCAGGACGGGCGGACACGTGAACGCACCGTTGGCGTGGAGTTTCGGCCGGGCCGTCAGTGCTCGACGTGGTCCTCGAACAGCTCGTGGCCGGTGCCCTTTTCGACGACCTTGCCCAGCAGCTCACGCAGTTGCTTCTGCTCGTCTGCCGTCAAGACGCCGAACACCCGTTCGTGCGCCGCGATCGCGTCGCTGACCACCGCCGCGGCCACCGCGCGCCCTTCGTCGGTGAGGAAGGCCTGGAGGATGCGGCCGTGTTGAGGGTTCTGCTTGCGCTCGACGAGCCCGCGCTTTTCGAGGGCGGTCAAGGCCAGCTGCACGCCCTGCGGGCTGATCAGCAGCCTGCGCGCCAACTCAGCCCCGGACAGGCCGGGCTCGTTGGTCAGTTGCCGCAGCACACCGATCTGGGCGGTGCTCACGCCGTGCTCGCTGACCGCGTCGTTCACCGTGGTCAGCGAGAAGTAGAAGGCCTGCTTGAGCAGCCACAAGATGTTGTCGGTCAGTTCCATGCGCGTCTCCGTCTCACCGACGACGCTATCGCATGTCGTCGCCCGTGCGGGCGCCTCCGGGTGGCGGTCAGGCCGCCTTGTGCACCACGCCGTCCTTCATCACGAATGTGACATCGAGGGTCGTCGCGATGTCGACGGACGGGTCACCGGGTACCGCGATGATGTCGGCGAGGTAGCCCGGGGCCAGCCGGCCGAGTTCGCCGTCGGCGTCGATCAACTCCGACGCGACCACCGTGGCCGCCCGCAGCGCCTGCATCGGTGTCATCCCGCGTTCCACCAACGCGCACAGTTCTTTGGCATTCTGGCCGTGCGGAATCGCCGGCGCATCGGTGCCGCACGCGATACGCACGCCGGCCGCAATCGCCTTGGGCAACATAGCTTTTGCGCGCGGGAAAACGTCGAGTGCCTTCTTGCGGAGTTCGGGCGCGATGCGGTCGATCGCCATCGCGTCGGTGAGGTAGGTCGTCGAGACGAGGAACGTGCCGTGGTCGACCATCATCTGGATGGTCTCGTCGCTCGCGAGGAAGCCGTGCTCTATGCAGTCGATGCCGGCGCGGATGCAGGCCTGGATCGCAGTGTCGCCGACGGCATGCGCCGCCACCCGCACACCGGCGCGGTGCGCCTCGTCGGCGATCGCGGCGAATTCGGCGTCGGAGTACTGCTGGGCGCCCGGGGCGGTGCTGTGTGACATCACCCCGCCGGACGCGGACACCTTGATCAGCTTGGCACCGTGCCGGATCTGGTAGCGCACACAGGCGATGACGTCGGGAACGCCGTTGGCGATGCCCTCAGCCACCGACAGCGGCATGATCCCCGGGGCCAGCCGCTGGAACACCGTGGGATCCAGGTGCCCGCCATAGGGAGTGACCGCGTGCCCGGCAGGATAGATGCGCGGACCGGCGTGCCAACCCTGGTCGATCGCGCGTTGCAGCGCCACGTCGAGCAGGTAACCGCCGGTCTTGACCATCAGCCCGAGATTGCGGACGGTGGTGAACCCGGCATCGAGTGTCGTGCGGGCGTTTACCGCCCCCCGCAGCGTGCGATACGCCGGATCGTCCTGCACGCCGTGCATGGGAGTCGGCAGTCCTTCGGGGCCGCCCGGTCCGCCGATGAGCAGGTTGAGTTCCATGTCCATCAGGCCCGGCAGCAGCGTGACGTCGCCGAGGTCGAGCACCGTCGAGTCAGGCGGCAGCTCAGCCGGATTCATCGCACTGATGCGGTTGTCCTCGACGACCACCACGGCCGGCGAGTGCACCGCACCGGCGTCGACATCGACCCAGCGCGCAGCCCGCAGTACGACGGTCACGGCACAGGCTCGAAGTCGCAGTCCAACCAGGTGGCACCGGAATCGGGGACCCGAGGCTGCTTCCAGCACTCGGCCGGAAACGACACCGTGATCATCGAATACAGCATGTGCATAAGTGCGAGCACGTCATCGGGGAGGTCGTCGAGCGGGAACTTGTCGCAGTAGGTGATGGCTTCCTCGGCGCGCGCGGTGATCGCGTCGTAGAACGCCTGCAGTTCGACCATCGAGCTCGACAGCCGTTTGGCATACCGCTGGCGTTCGGTGGGCAGGCACCAGTCGGCGTACGGCTCCAGATCTGCGAATTCCGTTGGTAGCAACCCGGTCACACTCCCACCACCGACGCACGGCTCTGATAATCGGCGATCCAGGCCGCAGTCTCCTTGTGCAGGTGGCGCAGCAGGATCTCCTGGTCGTTGAGGACGAATTCGGTGACTGCCCGCGACTCGATCATCGTCTGCGTCGCTTCAAGGGTGTTGGCGTCCTGCAAGCCGTATTCCTTGAACGAGGCCGCGGCGAGTTCCTGGGCGATGCGATCCCGCGGAGTGCGCGGCTGCGGGAAATACAACGTGCCTTCGAAGACGTGCGTGTTGTACGACGTCGGCCAGTAGTGATAGGTCAGATACCAACCCTGGCCCCAGAACAGCATGACGAAGTTGGGGAACAGCTGGAACGAATCCAGGCCCCACGGATCGCATTTCGCCGGATTCAGGCCCTCGGGCATGGGCCCGAGATCGGGTTTGTCCCACGGGCCGAACAACCCGCTCTGACAGATGTCCTCGATCGGTTTGCGCATCTCGGCCGCCATCTCCCAGGCCCGCACCCCCGAGGTGCTGACCAAGCGGTGCGGCCCGTCCAGTCGGTAGTGCGGAGCCTCGAATCCGGCTTCGGCGGCGGCCTTCGAATACGCGGTCGGCGACTGGTTCGCATGCAGGACGGGTGCGTGATAGAACTCCTGGAATGCGTCCATGTAGAGCTTCCAGTTGGCCTTGACCTCGGAGCGGTAGTGCCATCGAGACGTCAACTGGCCGAAAGGGTATCCCTCTAGCGCAAGCACCATCGGTCCGAGGAACTCCCGCAACGACTGCTCGGGTGTCTTGGCGAAGTTGACGAAGATGAACCCCTCCCACACCTCGCAGTGCACCTCCACCAGGCCGTACCGCGACTTGTCCAGGTTGAAGAACTCCTGCTCCTGCTGGACGAAGGTCAGGTTGCCGTCGAGGTCATAACGCCAGGCGTGGTACTTGCAGGTGAACTGCCTGCACACCCCGTTGGTCTCTTCCAGCGGCATGTCGTTCCAGACGAGCTTGTTCCCGCGGTGCCTGCAGACGTTGTGGTAGGCCTTGACCACTCCGGAAGTAGTGCGCACCAAGATGATCGAGGTGTGCGCGACCGGCAGCTCCTTGGTGAAGTAGCTGCCTTTGCGCGGCAGTTGTTCGACCCGTCCGACGTTGAGCCAGGCGCGTTTGAAGATCGCCTCACGCTCGAGTTCGTAGATTTCGGGGCTGATCGAGTCCTCGTAGGACACGGGCCCGGTGCCCAGTTCGGGGTAGTGCTCAGTCCAACTGCCCTCTGGCGGCTTGGGAAAACGCGGCATCGGTCACTCCTGTCCCGTCGTACCTGCGCCGACGGTAGCTTCTCAATCCCTCAATAACAAGTAGTTGATATTGACCGTCGAGACCGCTCATACTCAAAAGACGACGGCGGGAGGATCCGGATGGATCAGCATCTGGGGCAGTACATCGGAGTCGAGGCCGACTGGTCGATCGACGGCGACCATTCCGAGACGCTCGACGTCGTCTCCCCGCACACTGAGCAGCCCATCGCCCGGGTGACCGCGGCAAGACCGGCTGACGTCGACGCGGCGGTGGCGGCTGCGCGCGCGGCCGTCGATCGGGGACCGTGGCCGCGGCTGTCGGTCGAGGAGCGCATTGGGGTGGTACGGCGCCTCGCCGACCTCTACGCGCAGCGGCGCGACGAGATGGCCGAACTCATCTCCTCCGAGATCGGTGCTCCGATCAGCTTCGCCAAGCGTGCCCAGGTCGGCTTGCCGAGCATGATGATGTCGGCATTCTGCGACGTCGCCGAGTCGTACCCGTGGCAGGAGATTCGGTCCGGGTTTTTCGGGAGCGATGTGCGCGTCCGCAGGGAGGCGGTAGGCGTCGTCGCGGCCGTCGTGCCGTGGAACATGCCCCAATTCCTGATCGTCACCAAGCTGGTGCCCGCGCTGCTCGCCGGATGTGCCGTGGTGCTCAAACCGGCGCCGGAGTCGCCGCTCGACGCGCTGCTGCTGGTCGAGATGATCGAGCAGATCGGACTTCCCGACGGCGTCGTCACCGTCGTGCCCGGCGGCGCCGCCATCGGCGCACACCTGGTCAGCCATCCCGACGTGGACAAAGTGTCGTTCACCGGATCCAGTGCCGCCGGTCGGGCGGTCGCCACGGCGTGCGCTGCCAACCTGACCAAGGTGAGCCTGGAACTCGGCGGCAAGTCAGCGGCGATCATCCTCGACGACGCCGACCCCGATACCGCCGCTGCCGGCGTGCGCTCGGCGAGCCTGTCGAACAGCGGCCAGATCTGTAACGCGCTGACCCGCATTCTCGTACCTGCCGCGCGGGAGAAGGAGTTCGTCGACGCGCTGGCGGACCGGATGCGCTCGCTCGTCGTGGGTGATCCCGCGGACCCGGCCACCGAACTCGGCCCACTGGTGTCACGGCGCCAACAGCAACGGGTCCGCGACTACATCGCACTTGGTCAGCGGGAAGGCGCCCGCCTGGTAGTCGGCGGGACCGACCTGCCGGACGGCGTGGACACCGGGTGGTACGTACAGCCGACGCTGTTCGCCGGCGCCGACAATGCGATGCGCATCGCCCGCGAGGAGATCTTCGGGCCCGTCCTCACCGTCATCCCGTACCGGGACGAGGCGGAGGCGATCGCGATCGCCAACGACTCCGACTACGGGCTGGCCGGGTCGGTGTGGACGGCGGACACCGACCGCGGTGTCAGCATCGCCGAGCGTGTACAAACCGGCACTTTCGGGGTAAACCAGGGGTACACAATGGATCCGTTCGCACCGTTCGGCGGCGTGAAGGACAGCGGCTACGGCCGTGAGCTCGGCCGCGAGGGTATCGACGGCTATGTAGAGACCAAGTCGATCGCCGTCGCAGTTTGAACGAGAGGGAGACCATGACCGGCACTTTTTCGACCACCGCCTCGCCCAGGGCGCCGGCCACCGAACGCATCGCTGTCCGGTGCGTCGATTCCGACGTGCATCCGGTGCCGCGCAGCGGAGTGCTGGGGCAGTACATCCCCGAGCCGTGGCGCAGCAGGCACTTTGGCAACCACGACGTCGGTGACCTGATCTACTACGACGCTCCCGACTATGCGCACGCCTATGCGATGCGCACCGACACGTTCCCGGCCGATGGCGAATTCGCAGGCAGCGACCCCGATCTCGCGTTCCGTCAGCTGATCATGGAGGCCGGGGCCGACATCGCGATCCTCGAGCCTGCGGCATATTCGGCAAACATTCCGGAAGCCAACCACGCGATGAACTGCGCGCTGAACGACTGGCAGGCCAACCACTGGCTCGACAGTCACAACAACTGGCACGAGCGTTGGCGCGGATCCATCTGCCTTGCCGTCGAGGCCCCGGAGTTGGCTGCACAGGAGGTCGAGCGGTGGGCGGGGCACCCGTACATGGCGCAGATTCTCATCAAGGCCGAGCCGCGGCCGTCCTGGGGCGACCCCAGGTACGACCCGATCTGGGCGGCGGCCACCAAACACGACATCACCGTCAGTTGCCACCTGTCGCGTGGCGAGTACGACGAACTTCCGATCCCGCCGGTGGGGTTGCCGAGCTACAACCACGACTTCATGGTCACCTACTCGCTGTTGGCGGCCAATCAGGTGATGAGCCTGATCTTCGACGGGGTCTTCGACCGGTTCCCCACCTTGCGGGTCGTATTCGTCGAACACGCGTTCACCTGGATATTGCCGCTGATGTGGCGCATGGATGCGATCTACGAAAAGCGCAAGAACTGGATGGACATCAAGCGCAAGCCGAGCGAATACGTCAAGGACCACATCAAATTCACCACGCAGCCGCTGGACTATCCCGAGGACAAGACCGAATTGTCAAGGGCTTTCGAGTGGATGGAGTGCGACAAGATCCTGCTGTTCTCCTCGGATTACCCACACTGGACGTTCGACGATCCGCGCTGGCTGGTCAAACACCTTCCGGAACATGCTCGGGAAAATGTCATGTTCCGCAACGGGATTGAGACCTACAAGCTGCCTGACACCGTGCCGGTACTCGAGGGGCAGGTGCGGGTGTTCTGACTGTGCTCAGGGGAGTTTGATCGCTGACACGTACATGTCGACGATCGGCCGGTAGAGGTCGACGTCATCGAGTTCGCTGCCCAGCACAATGGCATCGCTGGTGGCGATGAGCACCTGGGCGAAGGTCTTCGGTGGGATCAGCAAGGTGCCGCCGAGTTGGTCGATGCCCTCGACGATGAATGTGGCCAATGCTTCGACAACCTCTGATCGCTTGGCGGCCACCCGTTCTCGCGCATCGGGGTTGCGGCGCAGATAGAGCATGAACTCGTGTCCCAACGCGGCATGCTCGGCGCCCCGGTCCTGGCTCAGCAGGCGCCAACGTCGGGCTATCTCGTCCCGTTCACGCGCTCCGACCTGCTTCGCGTCCGACATCACGTCGGCGAAGTTCTCGAAATAGCGGCGCCAGTAGCGGTCGCTCACGGCGAGGAACAGGTCTTCCTTCGTGGCGAAGTGTTTGTAGATGGCGCCTTTGGTGTACCCCGCCGCACGGGCGATGTCGTCGAGTGTCGCTGGCGCAAAACCCTTTTCGGCAAACACACCCTCGGCAGCATCCAGTAGCAGCGAGCGCGTGTGCTCCAGGCGCTTCTCCCGGGTCCACCGCTCGATCATGGCGGCAATTGTTCCACAGAATCTCAGAAACCCATTGGCTGCTGAGATACTCATTGGTATATTTTCGGCGGACCGCGCGTGCCGACGCGAATATTCAGGAGGCGTTGTGAGCGACCTGTCGAACAAGAAACCCGCAGTCACCGAATCGATCAGCGGAATCGCTGACCTCGAGAAGCAAGGCTCGTCGTCATCGAACGCGTTCAAGATCTGGGCGACTGTCGGTGGCGTATTTCTGGTGCTGACGCTGTACTTGATCACCCGGTGGGTCACCGGCCCCTATTTCGAGCAGGTGTCGGGGGGCCCGACCGAGCCACCGCTGTACATGAAGATCCCGCTGATCGCCAACGCGGTCGTCCTCTGGATCGGAACGCCATTCGCCCTCTGGTTCTTCCTCATTCGGCCCTGGGTGCGGGAACGGCGCATCACGCTCGACGGCATGCTGGCGGTGTCAATGGGCCTGATGATGTTCCAGGATCCGATGCTCAACTACTACAGCACCTGGTGTACGTACAACGCATGGCTGTTCAACCAGGGTTCCTGGGCACCGCACTTCCCGGGCTGGGTGGCGCACGAGGAACCGGGCCACACGGTGCCCGAACCGCTGCTGACCAATGTCCCCGGCTACGCGTTCGGCGTCCTGCTGCTCACCATCGTCGGATGCGCGATCATGCGAAAGATCAAGAACCGCTGGCCCGGCATCAGCAATCTGCGGCTGGTGTTGGTCACCTATGCGATCGCCTTCGTCTTCGACTTCATCATGGAGGCGCTCATCCTCCTGCCGATCGGCTTCTACTCCTACCCCGGCGCCATCCAGTCGTTGTCGTTCAACGCCGGCACCTACTACCAGTGGCCCATCTACGAGGGGCTGATGTGGGGCGGCGTCCAGACGGCGCTTGTCTGCCTGCGGTTCTTCACCGATGACCGGGGCCACACCCTGGTCGAGCGCGGAATCGACCAGATCCGTGGAGGATTCGTCAAGCAACAGTTCATCCGCTTCCTGGCGATCTTCGGCGGTGTCAGCGCGTGCTTCTTCCTCTTCTACAACGTTCCGGCGACCTGGCTCGGCACGCAGGCCGATCCGTGGCCGGAGGATGTGCAGAAGCGGTCCTACTTCAACCCCGGCATCTGCGGCGAAGGGACCGACCGGCCGTGCCCGAACCCCGACCTGCCGTTACCGACACATCGTTCGGGATACATCAACCACGAGGGTCAACTGGTCCTGCCGGAAGGGGCGACCATGCCGCCCGTCGTGCCGATCCAGGGAGCGAACAGCGATGACGGTCAGTAAGTTCCGGGCGATCACCGAAACGGGTTCACCGTCGCCGTTCTACCGGCCGGTGCGCGATGAGGCCGCGGTGTTCCGGGCGGCCGCGGGCCGCGGCCTGCCTGTGCTGCTGAAGGGCCCGACCGGATGTGGCAAGACCCGTTTCGTCGAGGCCATGGCCCACGAGCTCGGACGCGAACTGATCACCGTGGCAGGCCACGAGGACATGACATCGGCCGATCTGGTCGGCCGGTTCCTGCTCAAGGGTGGCGAAACTGTCTGGGTGGACGGACCGTTGACGCGGGCCGTGCGTGAAGGCGCCATCTTCTACCTCGACGAAATCGTCGAAGCGCGTCAGGACACCACCGTCGTCATCCATCCGATCGCCGACCATCGCCGCGAGCTCCCCGTCGACCGCCTCGGCATCACATTGCCTGCGGCGCCGGGATTTCAGCTGGTCATCTCCTACAACCCCGGCTATCAGAGCGTGCTCAAGAATCTCAAAGAGTCCACGCGGCAACGCTTCATCGCGATCGAGCTGGATTTCCCGCCCGCTGAGATCGAGACAGAGGTCGTCGGCTACGAGGCAGGGATCGACGGTGAGACCGCACGGACCCTTGTCACGCTTGGCAACGCCATCCGCAACCTCGACGGATCGCCGCTGCGTGAAGTCGCCTCCACCCGGATGCTGATCCTTGCCGGGGGATTGGTGGCCGAAGGGCTGAGCCTGCACAGCGCCGTGCATTCGGCTGTCGTCCAGGTCCTCTCCGACGATCCGGCCATCGTCCGCGCGCTTGGTGAACTGGTCGACGCCGTCCTGCCCCGGCCGTGACTGAGACCGACCGCTTCCGGCTCCTCGCCACGTATCTCGCCGGCCGGTCGGTCGAGATCGCCGCTGCCCCGGCCGCGGCGGCCTACACCGACGGCAAGGTCATCTGCGTGTCGGCGGACCGGTCGGCAGACGAGCAGCGCCGCGAGGTGGTGGTCCAGAGTGCGTTGCTCGGCGCCGGAAGTCTGGATCGGCGCCTGGTGCGGTCACTGCGCGGCCGCCCCGCGCTCGCCCGCCGGTATCTGGCCCTCGAGGGCGTCCGCGTCCTGGCCGAGCTCGCGTGTCACAACCCGCTCGCGGCCGGCGTCAGTGCCGCCGTCGACTCCGAACCGTGCACCCGCACCGCCGTGGAATCACTCCAGATGGCAAGGAGCCGAAAGCCGGTGGCCGAGCCGCCGCGCTGGTTCGGCGCCATCAAGCCGGCCCGGCTGTCGACGTCCGAGACCACTCCCGGAGCCCGGGCCACTGACAAGGACCTGCAGCTCGAGGTCGGGGTAGCCGACTCGGACGATGCCGAAGACGACGCCGAAGCCAACGAGGACGCCGAGGAAAGCAAGATTCTGAAGCTCTTCGCTGCACCGGCATTCACGTCGCAGGGGCTCTCGGAATTCCTCCGCAAGCTCATGGGTAAATCGCGGGCCGGTGCGGATGACGCAGCCGGCGGCGAATTGCGGGCGGGCGCCGTGCGACGAGTCGATCAGGTCGGGCCCAACGCCCGGCCGGCGCCTACGCGTATCCAGTTCACCGACGACGGTAAACCCGGTGCTGCAATCGGCGTCGGTGGCGCGCTGCACCCCGAGTGGGATGTCTTCAACAATCGGTATCGACCTGATTGGTGTCGGGTCATCGACTTTCCGTTGACGGCCCCCGCCGACGTATCAGCAGCCGACGTGCCGCTCGACGACGTCCTGCGGCGCCGGCTGTCGCGCGTCGGACTCGGCCCCAAGGTGCTGCGGGGCCGCGCCGATGGCGACGATCTCGACGTCGAGGCCCTCATCGACCTCTTCGTCGATCTTCGCTCCGGCTACTCACCGCCGGAACACGTCTATCTGGAGCGGCGCAAGCTTGCGCGCAACCTCGGTGTCCTCATCTTGATCGATGCGTCCGGGTCGGCTACGGATGGCGACACGGACGGGTTCACCGTGCATGATCGTCAGCGCCGGGCGGCCGCTACTCTCGCCCTCACGCTGGAAGAACTCGGCGACCGGGTCGCGGTCTACGCTTTCCGGTCCCACGGTCGACAAGCTGTCCACCTGCCGGCGATCAAGACGTTCGGACAACGTTTCAGCGCCGTCGAGCGGGCCCGGCTGAACCAGCTCCAACCGTCGGGCTACACGCGCCTCGGCGCAGGTATCCGAGGCGCAGGGGAAATCCTGAAGGCACAAGCAGGGACACCGAATCGGCTGCTGCTCGTTTTGTCGGACGGTTTCCCGTACGACCACGAGTACGAGGGCCGTTACGCCGAAGCCGACGCGCACCAGGCCCTCCAGGAACTTCGCCTGGACGGCGTTGGGTGCCTGTGTCTTTCGCTCGGGACCACCACCGCCACCGATGCGCTCGAACGCGTCTTCGGCTCGGCGAGCTATGCGAGCGCCGCGACGCTGTCCGAGCTGAGCCCCCAGATGGATCACTTGTTCATGTCGGCCCTTTCTGAGCTTGCCGCACCGCGGCCACGGCAGGACCGGTGGGTCAGCGCTTCGCCAACGCCCAGTTGAGGAACTTCTCGACCGCGTCGGCGGTGTAATGCCCATGCGGTGAGCCGAAGAAGTCGAAAGCGTGCTGGGCGTGCGGGATTTCGGCGTATACCACCGGTGATGTCGATGCCTCCCGCAAAGCCGCGACGAACTCGCGGCCCTCGCCCACCGGGATCAGTGAGTCGTTGACCCCGTGCAGAACGAAAAACGGTGGAGCATCGGCTCGTATCAGGGTGATCGGCGACGCGTCGCGGTACACCTGAAGGTTGTCGGCCAGCGGTAGTTTGACGATCAGCCGCTGCAGAATCTCCATGAACTCGCCACGCCCGGTGCCGCTGGTGCTGAACCAGTCGTAGCGGCCATAGATCGGCACCGCTGCGACGACAGAGGTATCGGCATCCTCGAATCCGGGCTGCCACTTGGGATCGTTCGGCGTCAACGCGGCCAGCGCCGTCAGATGCCCACCCGCCGAACCACCGGTGATGCACACCGAATCCGGATCACCACCGTATTCGGCGATGTTGGCCTTCACCCACGCCAGTGCCTGTTTGACGTCGATGATGTGGTTGGGCCACGGATGACGCGGGCTGATGCGGTAGCCGATCGACACACAGATCCAGCCCCGCTCGGCAAGGTGGCTCAACAGCGGATATGACTGCGGGCGGCGCATTCCGATCATCCAGGCTCCGCCGGGCACCTGCAGCAGCACCGGGGCCTTGCCGTCGCGTGGCAGGTCGGTGCGCATCCAGATATCGGCCAGGTTGGCCCCGTGCGGGCCGTAACGCACAGTCTTTTGTGCGTAACGGCGCCGGCTCCACGAGGTGGACAACAGCTCACCGCGTCGTATCGGCCGCGGCGCCACCGCGTAGTCCGCGCCGAGGGCCTCGCGCAGCGGATCTTCGAAATAGGGCTGGGATGCCACGCCGCGGCGGTGTACCCGGTACAGCATTGCCCAGGAAATAGCCTTGAGTAGCAATGAGATTCGACCGCTGTTTGAGCCGTAGTCGCCCCGGATGGCGCGGCGTAGAACGTCCATCACCGAAACGGTGGTGACCAGCGGCGCGTTCTCCGACGTCGGCCAGCCGAACGCGAACGCGGCGATGGTGGTGTAGCCCTTGCGGCCGAGCGGTTTCGCCGCATTGGCAGCGTTGAGCAACTCAACGGCCGCGGTCAGCAGCGGTTTAGCCATTCACCCGATCCTGCAGTTCGCGGCGTGCGATCTTGCCGGTGCTGTTGCGCGGCAACTCGTCGAGCACTGTGATCTCCCGTGGCACTTTGTAATTGGCGAGGTTTTCCCGAACATATGCCTTGAGGTCGTCAGCCGACACGGCACCCGACAGCACCACGAAGGCCGCCAACCGCTGGCCGTACTGTTCGTCGTCCACCCCGATCACCGCGGCCTCGGCGACGTCGGGATGGCCGGCGAGCACCTTCTCCACCTCGACCGGGTACACGTTTTCTCCACCCGAGACAATCATCTCGTCGTCGCGGCCCACCACGAACAACCGGCCCGCCTCGTCCAGATACCCCACGTCCCCCGAGCACATGTAGCCGTCGTAAAAGTCCTTGGTGGAGCCAGAGGTGTAGCCGTCGAACTGGGTGGAGTTGCGCACGTAGATGGTGCCCACCTCGCCGGTGGGGACTTCGGCGAACGCGGCGTCGAGGATGCGGATGTCGGTGCCCTCAGCGGGTTTTCCCGCTGTGTCGGGTGCGGCGCGCAGGTCGGCCGGGGTGGCGGTGGCGATCATTCCGGCTTCGGTGGCGTTGTAGTTGTTGTAGATGACATCGCCGAAGCGGTCCATGAACTTGATGACGACGTCGGGTCGCATGCGGGAGCCGGACGCGGCGGCGAACCGCAACGAACGGCCGTCATAGCGGCGCAGCACATTGTCGGGCAGATCCACGATCCGGTCGAACATCACCGGAACCACGCACAGCCCGGTGGCCCGGTGCCGGTCGACGAGTTCCAGGGTGGCCTCCGGGTCGAACTTGCGTCGCGTGATGATCGTGCATGCCATCGACGCCGCGAATGCCAACTGGGAGAACCCCCAGGCGTGGAACATCGGCGCCACGATCACCACCGGCTCCTCCGCGTGCCACGGCGTGCGGTCCAGGATCGACTTGAGCACCTCCGGTCCGCCGCCGGAATGCTTGGCGCCCTTGGGAGTTCCGGTGGTTCCTGAGGTCAGCAGGATCACTCGGCTCTTCTGGGTCGCGCGCCGAGGCTCTTGGCCCGAGAACTCGTTGATCAGCTTCTCGACGGTCCTCTCGTGCGCTTTGGTGTCAGTCCAGGCCACGATCCGCGCCGCATGCGGATGCCCGGCAAGTGCTTGATCGACAGTGCCGGTGAACTCCTCGTCGTAGATGACCGCGTCGACCTTCTCGCGGGTCACCACCTCGGCCAGTGCCGGGCCGGCGAACGACGTGTTCAGCAGCAGGACGTCGGCGCCGATGCGGTTGGCCGCGATCAGTGACAGCACGAACCCGCGGTGGTTGCGGGCCATGATCCCCAGCACCGTCGGAGCCGCCCCGGCGACGACATCAGACCCGGGCGCCCCGCCCGGCAACGCCTGCAGTCCGGCCGCCAACGCGTCGGCCTGCTGGTCGATTTCTTTCCAGGTGAGTGTGCCGAGCTCGTCGACGAGGCCGGGCCGACCCGGGCACCGCTGCGCGGAGCTCGCGAAACCCGATGTGACGCCCATGTTTTCGCGGGCCATCGCGGCGGCGATGCGGACATATTTGTCCGGTCGCAACACTGCTATCACGCCGGCTCGGCGCATCGTGGCGACGAGACCGGCGGCGTCGGTCAGGCGATCCAGCGGCCCCACGGAGGTCAGCCGATCACCGGGAAGCGGCGTTCCTCGGCCAACTCGTCCAGTGCCCGTTGCATGACGTGGCGGACGTGGGCGTCGACCTCGTCGATATCGGGATCCTCACCGAACTCGGCGACGACGTCGATCGGCGGAAGTGTCGTCATCACGATCTTGGTCGGCAGTGGTGCGTTGAGCGGCAGCACCGCCGAAAGCCCGAATGGAAACCCGAACGACAACGGCACGATCTTGGTCCGCGCCAACCGCGCGATCGGACCCAGCGCCTTGGCTATCGCGGTCCCGCGCGACAGGAAGAGCTGGGCCTCTTGACCGCCGATACCGACCATCGGGACGATCGGAACCCCGGCGTTGAGCGCGGCCTTCACGTATCCGGTGCGGCCGTCGAAGTCGATCTTGTTCGCCGACAGCGTCGGCCGATACACGTCGAAGTCGCCGCCCGGGAAAACCACGACCACCCCGCCGGACCGCAGCGCCTCGTCGGCGTTCTCGTGGCTGGCCCGGATGAAGCCCGTCTTCTTGAAGAAGTCCGCGGTGGGCCCGACCATCAGCATGTCGTGGCTCAACGTGTAGACCGGCCGCCCGTAGCCGAACTTCTCGTAGAAGCCCGTCGCGAACACCGGCACGTCCATCGGGAACAGCCCGCCGGAGTGATTCGACACCACCAGAGCACCGCCGTTGGGGAAGGTGTCCAGCCCGCGAACCTCGGCGCGGTGATAGCCCTTGATCAGCGGCCGCAGCCAGCCCATGACCTTCTCGGTCAGGCCCGGATCCCACTTGGTGATCTCGGGTGGGTCGATGTCGGTGCCGGCCACAGGTTCCCCCTTGAATATGGGCACGCGTGAAATTGAAACGTGTTCTAGTTTTCCATAATACCCAGGTTGCGGCTCCATCCTCTCAAGAGTGCAGGTCGCCGGGGGGTTATTGGTCGAGTGGGTGGCGCCGGCGCAGCCGCTGGAAACGCGCAAAACCGCGGTCGGCGCAGCCCGCCGGTGCCCAGCGGTTGAACGGTGTATCGCGGATTTAAGCGTCAGCGCCTGACATAAAGATGCCTCAAGAAGTGAGCTCCGCGATCTCGGCCGTGAGGTTGCGGCGGGCGGTTTCCTCCCACCGGCGTTGCCCCGGCTCGGTGTAGTAGAGGCGGCCCTCCATCAGAGTGGTCAGCACCTGCGCGCGTGCCGGCTTGAACATGTCGTCGGGGATGTCGGCGTACTCCTCGCGTACCGCCGCCGCGTACTGCCGGTAGCGTTCCGGCTCGCTGCCGAGCACCGACAGGTCCGCGTCGCTCAGCACGGCGGCATTGACGTCACCGTCTTCCACTCGGTGCGTCTTGGTCAGTCGCACCAATCGGGCCACCTCGTCACGCAGCGGAGAGCCGGACAGCAGGTCAAGCGCCAGCTGCGCCGAACGTTCCTCGTTGTCGTCACGGCCGATCTCATAGATCGCATCGTGGAACCACGCCGCCAGTTCGACGGCTTCGCGGTCGAACTGCACACCTTCGTCGGCCAGGCTTCCGATCGCGTCGAGCATCTCGTGCAGGTGAGCGACGTTGTGATGTTTGCGGTGGGATTCAGACCAGCGCGCCAGCAGGTCCTCGCGGAGTCGTTCGGTGAGATGCGCAGCCATAGGCTCAGTGTCCCACTGGGCCCGGTTGACCTGAACCGCTCTTGAGGTCGCACGATGGGCGCATGGCAACCGACCTCACCGGATACTTCGCCCGCATCGGCTTCACGGGGCCGGCCCGCGCCGATCTCGAGACGCTGCGCACTGTCGTCGCCGCGCACAACCGGTCCATCCCGTTCGAGAACCTCGACCCGTTGTTGGGCATCCCGGTGGTCGATCTGAGCTTCGCGGCGTTGGCTGACAAGCTCGTCGACCGCCGCCGCGGCGGATACTGCTACGAGCACAACGGCCTGCTCGGCTATGTGCTGGAGGAGATGGGCTTCGGCGTCGACCGGCTGGCCGGTCGGGTGGTCTGGATGAAAGAGCCCGACGCGCCGCTGCCCGCCCAGACGCACAATGTGCTGGCCGTGACGGTGCCAGGTGTCGACGGGCGCTACCTGGTGGATGTCGGATTCGGTGGCCAGACGCTGTCCTCGCCCATCCGGTTGGAGGCCGGCCCGGTCCAGGAAACCCGCCACGAGCCCTACCGGCTGGTCGACCACGAAGACGGTTATGTGCTGTCGGCACAGATCCGCGGGCAATGGCAGCCGCTGTACACCTTCACTACCGCGCCCCGGCCACGCATCGATCTCGAAGTCGGAAGTTGGTATGTGTCAACGTATCCGAAGTCCATCTTTGTCGTCGGGCTGACGGCGGCACTGATCACCGACGAGGCCAGAGTCAACCTGCGCGGGCGCAACCTGGCAATCCACAGTGGCAGTGGTACCGAGCGGATCCGGTTCGACACCGCAGCACAAGTGCTCGACGCGTTGACCGGCAGATTCGGAATCGACCTCGCAGACCTCGGTGACCACGCCGATGTCGAAGCGCGGGTCAACGAGGTGCTCGACACCTGAGGGAACAGCAGGAAAAGTCATGTCCGTGGCGGCGTCGGCCGACAATACTCGGTGGATGTGAGCGTGGAACCGAATGGGCGGGACCGGCTGCGGGAGTTGCTCGACGCGGTCGTCGATGCCGAGAACTCTGGTGTCGGCGAGATGGCGCGCAGCAGCTACGCATCGGAATTCCACTTCTCCCGGGAGGTACGCCGGCTCACGGGGGAACCACCGGCGGCGCTGCGGCGGCGCGTCATGCTCGAACGCGCGGCGTGGCGTCTGCGACAGGGCGAGGGCGTGGCCGAGGTCGCTGCGGCGGAGGGGTGGTCGTCGGCCGAAGTGTTCTCCCGGGCTTTCCGCCGTGCATATGGAGTGCCGCCGTCGCGCGCCGGTGATGTCGGATTTCGGTTGGCAGCGCCGAACGGTGTGCATTTTCATCCACCGCATTCGTTGTGGTGTGACGGCCGAGCCGCCGAGAAACCGGGTCCAGACGTTTCGCAGTTCATGCTGGTGCACGACGTCGCCGACACCGCGTACCTGATCGAGCAGGCCACCGCGCTGTCGGAAACCGAATGGGCGCAGGAGGTTTCGCCGGGGCAGGTGGTGCTGGACTGGGATGGCCCGGAGCCCAGCGTGGCCGCGGTGCTCGGCGCGATCGTGTGGACGAAAGAGGTGTGGCTCGCCACGATCGAGGGTCACGACTTCCCGTCGCGCACCACGACCTCCGAGGCGACCGCCACGCAGCTGGCCGCGCACCACGAGAACATCGGAAAACGCTGGACCACAGTGGTTTCCGAATACGCCGCCGCGGGCCGGCTGGCAGACACTGTGATCGACGCACTGTGTGACCCGCCGGAATCCTTTCAGCTGTACGGGATCGTCGCGCATGTATTGACCTATTCGGCGCACCGGCGGTGTCTCGCCCGCGCGATGCTCGCGCGCCTTGGTGTCGACACCGACCGGGGCGACCCGCTGGAATGGATGAGGAGGGACTGATGAGCAAGACCGTGTATTACACCGCATCAAGCCTGGACGGCTACATCGTCGACGACAACGACAGCCTGGACTGGCTGCTATCGCGAGACATCGATCAAGGTGGGCCGTTCGGCTACGAGGAATTCATCAAAACCATTGGCGCACTGGTGATGGGCTCGGCCACCTACGAGTGGATCGTGAAAAACCAACCCGGTGAGTGGATGTACGACCAGCCCGCCTGGGTGATGACCCACCGGCCGCAGATCATTGCCGACGGACATCCGGTGGCCGCCTTCGACGGCGATGCCACCGAGTTGCATTCCAAGCTCGTTTCCGCGGCGGCAGGCAAGGACATCTGGGTGATCGGTGGCGGGGACGTCGCCGCTCAGTTCGTCGCGGCCGGGCTGATCGACGAGATGATCGTCAGCTACGCGCCGTGCTCACTGGGCGCCGGGTCGCGGGTGCTGCCGGTGCGCTCGGAATGGGTGCTCGCCGAGTCTGCGGTCAATGGTGAGTTCGTGTGCGCCAGGTGGCTGCGGGCTTAGATGAGAGCGTTCTCATCTGCATCTCACCGACACGCGACTGCGATCCCGCAGGCTTGACGATGTGCGCGCGACGATCCTGATACCGATCGCGGCGCTGGCAATTGCCGGCGCCGCGACCGCCATCGGTGTGTCGATGACCTCGAACGCCGATGACGAGCCGATCGGGCCGATCGTCGTACATGCACCGCAGCGGCCCCCGACCGCGGAATCCGTCGCACCGCCCCCGAGCGATCCCGCAGGCGTCCCCGCACCGCCACCGCCGGTCACCCAGGCCCCGGCGATCCAGAGCGGCCCGTGGGGCGACGACGGCGATGACGACGGCTTGGATGACTGAACGCGGCACCCTCGCGGAGCCGCCCACCGGGCAGTATGGGTTTAACCCACCCACCAACCCCAGGATGTCGGCGATGCCCCGCAGTGCAGCACGGTCCCGCGTGCGCACACTGCTGCCCTCCACCGCGCGGACCAGGATCATCGCGTGGATGCTGCTACTGGTGCTGGCGGCATTGGGCATCGTCACGTTCGTGACCTGGCGGCTGTTGGTCTCGGGCATCAACACCCGGATCGACGAGGCGCTGCGGTTCGAGGTCAGTGAGTTCACCGAACTGACCGCGCCCGGCGTCAATCCCCGCACCGGTGAACCGTTCACCAGTGTCGACGAGGTGATCCGCGAAGCCATCGCCTACAACCTCGCCCGGCCCAACGAGAAGTTCCTGGGCTACGTCGACGGCGAATACCGCACCCAGAGCCGCCAGGAACCCGGCACTCCGGAGGTGCTCGCCAGTGACCCGGAGTTCACCGCCCGCGTCGCGGAGCTGACCGTGCCCACCGACGGCAACTACGAGCATCCCGAGGCCGGTGACGTGCGTTATCTCGCCATCCCGGTGACTCTCGACGGGGATCCGGGCCACGGCGTCATCGTCGCCGCCTACCTCAGCGACGCCGAACGGGGCAGCGCCGACGACGCCGCCCGGCTGATGCTGATTGTCGGCGCCCTCACGGTACTGGGTGCGGCGGGCGCGGCCTGGGTGGTGGCCGGGCGTATTCTGCGGCCACTGCGGGATGTGGTCGATACCGCCCGGAGAATCACCGAAACCGATCTGTCGCAACGTATTCCGTCGAGCGGCGAGGGCGACGAGCTGGATGCGCTGGTCGGGACGGTCAACGGGATGCTGGACCGGGTCGAGGCCGGCGTGTCCGCGCAGCGCCGCTTCATCGACGACATCGGCCATGAGTTGCGGACCCCCATCACGATCGTGCGCGGCCATCTGGAAGTGCTCGATCCAGGCGACCGGGCGGACGTGGAATCGACCGTGGCGCTCGTGGACGACGAACTGGACCGGATGAACCGCATGGTCTCGGACCTGCTGCTGTTGGCGCGCGCTGAGCAGCCCGCCTTCCTGCAGCCGATTCAGGTCGACATCGGCGCCCTGACTGCGGACGCGTTCGGGAAGGTGAGCCGGCTCGGCGAGCGCGAGTTCACCCTCGATTCCTGCGCCCGGACAGTGGCGGTGCTCGACCCGCAGCGGATCACGCAGGCGCTGGTGGCGTTGGCCGACAACGCTTGTCGCTACACCCAACCCGGTGACCGTATCGGGGTGGGCTCCCAATTGTCGGGCGGCTGGTTGCGGTTCTGGGTGTCCGATACCGGACCTGGCATCGATGAAGCCGACCGGTCCCGGATCTTTGAACGGTTCGGGCGGGGCGGCGCGGGCGGGCGCCGGTCTGACGGCGCAGGTCTGGGCTTGGCGATCGTGCGGGCCATCGCCGTCGCGCACGGCGGCGACGTGCTGCTTGACAGCGCGCCCGGCCGCGGCGCCACTTTCACCCTGGTCGTCCCAGCCGTTCCGGAAGGCCGGTCATGGCCCGCATCCTGATTGCCGAGGACGAGCAGCGGATCTCGTCGTTCATCGAGAAAGGCTTGTCCGCCAATGGCTTTGCCGTCACGGTCGTGGCCGAGGGCGGCGCGGCGTACGAGTACGCAGTGACCGGTGGATTCGACCTGATGATTCTCGATATCGGCCTGCCGGACATGGACGGTTTCACCGTGCTGCGCAAACTGCGGGCCGACCGAAACCCCATCCCGGTGATCGTGCTGACCGCCCGCGACAGCGTGCACGACACTGTTGCCGGTTTGGAGGGCGGGGCGGACGACTATATGCCCAAGCCGTTTCGGTTCGAGGAGCTGCTTGCCCGAGTCCGGCTGCGGTTGACGTCGAACCGGGCCGCCGAGCTGACGGTGCTGTCCTACGGTGGTCTCCAGCTGGATCTGCGAACCCGTCGGGCACGGGTCGGCGGCGAAACGATCGACCTGTCAGCGCGCGAATTCGCTCTTGTCGAAACGTTTCTGCGTCACCCCGGGCAGGTGCTGTCACGTGAACAACTGCTCAGCCACGTGTGGGGCTACGACTTCGACCCCGGCTCGAATGTCGTCGACGTCTACGTCCGGTACCTGCGGCGCAAGCTGGGCGCCGACCGGTTCGTCACGCTGCGCGGTATGGGGTACCGGCTGGAGGAGTTGCCGTGACCAGGTCCTGGACCTGACCTACCCTCCGGCGCACTGTGGCGAGCGTGCAGGTTCCTGGTACCAAATGGCAATTCTGGCCCCGAAAGCCTGCACGCTCGTCACAGCGTCGCGAACCCGGTATGCGGCCTGCCGGCAGCTAGTCGTCCCAGCCGTCGTCATCCCACCAGCCGTCGTCGTCGCCCCAGTCGTCATCGTCGTCGAGCGCCAGCGTGCTGGTCATAGGGACGGGACGCGGAACGCTGTCCGCGAAAGCGGTTCCCGCGCCGACGAAGCCAAGCCCGGCAAGCGCCAGGCCGACGGTGAGGGTCTTCCACATCTCGGGTCGTTGCATGAGGTGCTCCTACTTGTGAGTGGTTTCCCGACATCACAAGGTTCGCCGCCCCAGATGAGGCACTGAGGAGCCGAAGATGAGCACCTTCTCATGCGCGAACTACTCCGGGGTGTAGCCGAACGGCAGCAGCACGCTCTTGGCCTGCGTGTAGGCCTCGATGCCCTCCGGGCCGTTCTCCCGGCCGATGCCGGAGTTCTTGTACCCGCCGAACGGCGCGCCCGGGTCGAATGCGTACATGTTCACCGCGTAGGTGCCGGTGCGGATCTTCGATGCGATCTCGATGGCCTTGGGGAAGTCGGTGGTGTACACGCTGCCCGCCAAGCCGTACGGCGAGTCGTTGGCGATACGCACGGCGTCGTCCTCGGTGTCGAACGGAATGACCGCCAGCACCGGGCCGAAGATCTCCTCCTGAGCGATCGTCATCGAGTTGTCCACGTCGGCGAACACCGTCGGCTGCACGAACCAACCCGAATCCAGCCCCTCGGGGCGGCCACCGCCGGTGACGATGCGCGCGCCCTCCTCGACGCCCTTCTTGATGTAGCCCTCGACGCGCTCGCGCTGCTTCTCACTGATCAGCGGGCCGATCATCGCTGCGGGATCGTCGGGAAGGCCGACCTGCATCGCGGCGGCCGCGCCGGCGAGCTTCTCAACCACCTCGTCATAGCGCGAACGCGGAGCGAGAATCCGGGTCTGCCCGACGCAGGCCTGGCCGGAGTTCATCAGTCCGGAGAAGACCAGCATCGGCAGCGTGGAGTCCAGGTCGGCGTCTTCGAGGATGATCGCCGCGGACTTCCCGCCGAGCTCCAGCGTGCAGGGCTTGAGCTTCTCGGCCGCGATCTTGCCGATCTCCTTGCCGACGGCGCTGGACCCGGTGAAGGTGAACTTGTCGAGCTCGGGATTGTTGGTCAGCGCGCGGCCGGTCTCCACACCGCCGGGAACCACCGACAGCACACCCTCGGGCAGGCCGGCGTCGGCGAACACCTCGGCGAACAGGTTGGTGGTCAGCGGCGTCTCGGCAGCAGGCTTGAGCACCACGGTGCAGCCTGCGAGCAGGGCGGGGCCCAGCTTGTTGCACGCCAGGAAGAACGGCACGTTCCAGGCCACGACGGCGCCAACCACACCGATGGGCTCCTTGACCACCATGGTCTGGCCGTAGATGCCGTCGCGGATGTCTTTCCAGGTGAACTTGTCGGCCGCGCCGGAGTAGTACTGCAGGCCGGAGACTCCTGCGCCGAACTGCATCATGTCGACGATCGTGGCCGGCTGGCCGGTCTCCAACTTGAGCAGGTGCTTGAACTCGTCGGCCCGCTCGTTGACCAGCTCCACGGTCTTGGCCAGCACGGCCTGCCGCTCAGCAGGCGACATCCTGGGCCACGGGCCCTCGTCGAACGCCTTGCGCGCCGCGGCGCAGGCGGCGTTGACGTCGGCCTCGGCTGCCAGCGGAACCTGGCCCACCTTTTCGCCGGTCGCGGGGGAGAAGACTTCGATGATCTCGGAGGTCGACGGCTCGACCCACTGGCCACCGATGAACAGTTTGTCGAATTCTGTCCGCGAAGTGGCGGTCGCGCTGGATGAACTCTGTGTCATGGCCGTCACATTACCTAGTCCGCCGTCAAACGAGAACCTGTTCCAATTGACCGCCGCAAAACCAGCACGAGATTGCTCACAGTGAATTCCCGCAACCCGGGCACCGACGTCATCCACCACGCCCATCGTGGGTGGTAGCGAGGAAATGCAGCGACCAGCGCGCCGGTGCTGGCCGCCCACTGCAACCCGTCGGCCGCCGATACCGCGAACAACGACGATCCGTAGTCGTTCTTCGGCCGGTGCCCGTGTTTGCGGGTGTACCGCTCGGCGGCCCGGGCCCCGCCCAGATAGTGGGTGAGCCCCATTTCGTGGCCTCCGAACGGCCCGAGCCAGACCGTGTAGGACAACACCGCCAAGCCGCCGGGGCGCGTCACCCGCAGCATCTCGTTGCCCAGCCGCCACGGGTGCGGCACATGTTCGGCGACGTTGGACGACAGGCAGATGTCGACGCTGGCGTCGGCGAACGGCAGGGCCATGCCGGACGCCCGCACGAACCTGCCCGCTCCGGGTTCGCCGGCCGGGCCTGCATGCATTTCGCGCGGATCCGGCTCGACGCCGATGTAGCGCATTCCCGCCGCCTCGAATGCCGACGCGAAGTAGCCGGGCCCGCCGCCAACGTCGAGCACCGTGCGTGCGGCGGGGTCCTCGCCCGTGGTGCCCGTCCATAGGTCAGCGACCATCTCGACCGTGTCGGCGGCCAGTGCGCCGTAGAACCGGGCGGGCGCGCTCTGCTCGAACCGGAACTGCGAGAGCAGTCGCACCGACCGGTGCAATGTCGCCCGGCGGGCAAAGCGGTCGGTCGGATTCACTCGCCCAACGTACTGGCCGGTACCCTCAAACGGATGTCTGCCCGTCCGGTTGCTGACGCTCCCCCGCTGCGGAGCGTGCTGCTGCTGTGCTGGCGGGATACCGCACATCCGCAGGGTGGCGGCAGCGAGACATACGTACAGCGCATCGGCGCATGTTTGGCCGGCAACGGCGTCGACGTCACATTGCGCACGGCGCGCTATCCCGGGGCCGCCCGCAACGAGGTCGTCGACGGCGTGCGGATCAGCCGCGGCGGCGGCCCCTATTCCGTCTACATCTGGGCCGGGCTGGCGATGGTGCTGGCCCGCGTCGGCCTCGGTCCGCTGCGACGGGTCCGCCCCGATGTCGTCCTCGATACCCAGAACGGTCTGCCCTTCCTGGCCAGGCTGGCGTTCGGCAGGCGGGTGGCGGTGTTGGTGCATCACTGTCACCGTGAGCTGTGGCCGGTGGCCGGCCCGTTGATGGGCCGGGTGGGCTGGTTCGTCGAGTCGAGATTGTCGCCACGGCTGCACCGCCGTAACCAGTACGTCACGGTGTCACTGCCCTCGGCCCGCGATCTCAACGAGCTCGGCGTGGATTCGGGCCGGATTGCCGTGGTACGCAACGGTCTTGACGAAGCACCAGAGCCGACACTGGAGCTGCCGCGCTCGCAGACCCCAAGGCTCGTTGTGCTGTCCCGGCTGGTTCCACACAAGCAGATCGAGGACGCCCTGGAGGCTGTCGCGCAATTACGGGCCGACGTCCCCGGGCTGCACCTGGACATCCTGGGTGGCGGCTGGTGGCAGCAGCGCCTGGTCGATCACGCGAACCTGCTCGGCATCACCGACGCGGTGACGTTCCACGGCCACGTCGACGATGTCACCAAACACCGTGTGCTCCAGCAGAGCTGGGTGCATGTCCTACCGTCGCGCAAAGAAGGCTGGGGGTTGGCGGTCACCGAAGCCGCACAACACGGCGTGCCCACCATCGGCTACCGAGCCTCCGGCGGACTGACCGATTCGATCGTCGACGGCGTCACGGGACTGCTGGTCGACGACCGTGACGGCCTCGTCGACGGACTGCGGCAGTTGCTGTCCGATCCGGTGCTACGGGTTCAACTGGGCAGCAAGGCCCAGACCCGCAGCGACGAATTCTCTTGGGCGCAAAGCGCCGACGCGATGCGCAGCGTGCTGGAGTCGGTATGCGGGGGCCGCTACGTCAGTGGTTTGGTCTAACCCAGAACACATATGGGTTCGCCCGCCTATTAGCGACACTGTCGCGGAAACTGCCACTGGGGCAACACATACCACTTCGATCACGGCAGTATCGACCACAATTGCTACACCAGCATCCTGTGCCACATGGGCCCCGATTGTTACGCGCCCGCGCTGCGCGCGACAATGTCGCTAATAGGCGGACACCCGAAATTCCGTGACTCCTAAGGCTCGTGAGGGCGCGAGTGGCCGATGCTACTGGCGGCGTGGGGCTCAAGTGAAAGAGGTTGCACACGAGGCGGTTTCAGCGACTTTGTCGCTAATAGGCGGGCCGGTCGACACCCAACTGTGCCGCCGGCGGTGAGAGAGGCCGGACTGAAAATCTGGTCGACAGTGCCGCCACCACGTTACGAACGTGTCGTCGTCCGGCGCGTACGTCGAAATGTCCTGATCGCCATCCCGACCGCGCCGCCCACCAGCATCGCCAGCCACACCACATGCGCGGCGATCATCAGTCCCCGATGCGGCGAACTCGCCGCCGAGCCGCCGATCCGGTGCACCGTGATGTCGTCGTCGCGGTGGGCCACCGGCAACGGCAAATCCGAAGGGACACCGTTGGTTTCGACCACCAACCAGCCGACACCGGCATCGGCCAACTGCTCGGGTGAGGCGCTCGAGCGCAGAAGGTCCTGAACCTCGCGGGCCCGCGCTCCCTCGCCGGGCACGATCTTGCCGCCGATGACCAGATCACCCGTCGACAGAACTTCGGCCTGTACCCAGCGGGGCAGCGGGTCCAGTACGGGAGCCGAACCGGCCCAGTAGAACTGCCGCATGCTGTCGGGTGGCAGCACGGCGACCGGGCGGGGATCTGAGTTGATCACCGCGGCAGCTGACGCCCAGCCCGGCGGATAGTGCACGGCCCGCATCTGGCCCCCGACCCCCCAGGCCAGGTCGGGCAGCACCGCGATGAGCGCCGCGCAACACACCGCGGCGGCGGCCCCGGCAGGGACCCGTAGCCGTTGCAAAGTCAGCGGAGCAGCAGCCGCGGCCACCGCGTATCCAGGCATGGCCAGCGCCACCCATTTCTGCCCGTCGCGTACCACGCCGAGTCCTGGCACCGCCGTCGTCACAGCCTCAACGACGGCCAAGCCAGGTCCGGTGGCCATCAAAGACGGGACGACAGCCGCGACGGCAGCCAACACCAGCAGCGGTACCGCGGCGGGGCGGCGCAACACCACCGGCAGGCCCAAAGCCACCACGCCGAGCAGCACCACCGCGGCGATCACCGCGAAAAGTGTGGTGCGAGAGACGGGTACCGCATCACCGTTCCAGATGCCGCCCAGGCTTGCCAGGCTGCCCAGGGTCCCCAATCCGGGTTCGGCGCGCGCCGCGAAGGCATGCACGCCAGCCGACGAGGCCGACGACGCAACCCCGCCTCCCACCGCGGCGGCCACCAACCACGGCACCGCCGCCAGAACCGAGACACCCAACCCAAGGGCGGTGACCCGCCACCGACGTAAACCGTTGCCCGGCACCGCCACGCAGACCAGTGCCACGGTGGCGGCGAGCATCAGACCGGTCGGCGTCAACCCGGCCAAGGCGATCCAGAACGCGAGAGCCCAGACCGACCCAGATCCAGATCCAGATCCAGTGCGCAGCCGCACCACCGTCGCCGCCACCCAGGGCAGGCAGCCGTATCCGACCAGCAGACTCCAATGGCCCTGCAGCAGCCGCTCGGCCACGTAGGGGTTCCAGATCGCCAGCGTCGCCGCAATGAACTGGCCGGGCAGCGCCGCCCCAACCAGCACAGCCGCGAGTCGCGCGGCACCCCAGCCCGCGAGCCACAGCGCCCCGACCAGCAGCGCCTTGATCACCACGCCGCCGTCGAGCACGGTCGAGGCCACCGCGACGAAGAAATCCTGCGGTACGGCCCGTGGCGCCGCCTCGGACAAGCCGAGTGCAGCGTCAGTCAGGTACGACCGCGGCGTCGACACGGCATCGCGCAGCAGCAAATAACCGGGTGCCAGCAGCGGGGCCGTCACCAGTAACGACAGTGCCAGCGAGTAGGCCGGCAGCAGGTAGGGGCGAAAACTCAGATCGGTCGGTCCGGTGGCAGGTCAGACGGCCGCTGTGCGGGCAGCTTCTCGGTCTTCGCCTCCGCGCCGGGCACTTGGATGCCTTGCGTGTCGAAGAAGCCGTGATCGGCGGTGTCGAGCCCTGGGTCGATCAGCGTCGACTCGGCCCGCACGGCGAAGGATCCCAGCACTGCACCACCGACCAACGCCAACAGTCCCAACGCGGTGAACGTGATCGGCAGGATGCGTGACCACAGTGAAACCCGGTCCCGCTCGTCCTGGGCGGAGGAGACCTGTGACTCCACGGTCTCCTCGTTCGAGCTGACCTTGTAGTCGACGTAGGTGACCTCGGGCTTGAGGGCATCGCGCGCGTAGTACTGGTAGCCGTGTTCGTCGGCCTTGACGATGGTGCCCGAAACCGGATCCACCCAGAAAGTGCGTTGCGCGGCGTAGTACCGATCCATGGTGATCGATTCCTCCGGCTCGCCCGGCACGCCCCACACCTCGGCGCGTGCGGTCACGGAGCTGTCGGCATCATCCTCGTACAACGACGAATACTTGATCGGCTCAACCAGTTTGCCCTCGCCGTCGTAGCCGACGTTCTGGATGAACCGGTAGGTGGTCAGGCCGTTGACGTCTTCCTCGCCGTCGTAGTTGGCGTCGAACGCCTTCTGCGCGATCGGATCGAAGAATGGATACGTCTTCTTCTCGGTGTCGAACGGGAACCGGTAGGTCAGCCCCTCGTGTGGCAGGGCGATGCTCGTCGGCGGCTTCTCTTCCTCGATGGCGCGCGGCTTCTGCACCGCGCCACCGGGGTTGTTCTCGCTGGAGATCGCCTCGGCAGAGTTGCGGTTCATGGTGACGGTGTCGACCATCGCCAACAGCAGACCGTTTTCCTGCTGGCGGTCAGTGCGGCGCAGTGAACTGCCCACCTGCAACGTCACCACTTCGGCGTTCGACGGCGCTTCCACGCTGATCTGCCGTTGTAGGGCGACCGGCACATTCCGGTCGACCGAGAACTTGTCCGCCAACAGTGATGCGGGATCGAAGGCGGTCGCAGTTCCGTCACTGACCAGTGTGGTGTCCAGGTCGAGCGGAATCTTGGCGATCTTGCCCTTGGTGTAAGTGGTCAGCAACAGTGCGGCGATCAACAGGGCAGCACCCAACCCCATGAGTCCACATGCCGCGATACGCAGCGCCACAGCGCGGTTCAAACCGGGCCTCCTTCGGTGTGGGCTGACTCATCCTGAGGCAAACCCGTTCGACCCTAACAGCACTATTTAAGGCCATCACTTACTACGACGGCACCCGCCGGGGGCGTTAACCCGCAGTTGGCGTGGTCGCGGCGGCCCGGCACACTGGTCGCCGTGGCCACCGGAGAAACCGAGGTCGGCGGGACACGCAGTTTCCTGCCGGCGGTCGAAGGGATGCGCGCCTGTGCGGCTATGGGCGTGGTGCTCACGCATGTCGCGTTCCAGACCGGGCACACCGGGGGAGTCACCGGCAGGATCTTCGGCCGGTTCGACCTTGCGGTCGCGGTGTTCTTCGCGTTGTCAGGTTTTCTGCTGTGGCGCGGCCACGCCGCCGCCGCCCGTGGACTGCGCCCGCGTCCCCCGACGGGGCATTATCTGAGGTCGCGGGTGGTGCGCATCATGCCCGGCTACGTGGTGGCGGTCGTGCTGATCCTATTGCTGCTGCCGGAGGCCAAGGCCGATCTGACGGTGTGGCTGGCCAACTTGAGCCTCACCCAGATCTACGTGCCGCTGACCCTGACGGCCGGGCTCACGCAGATGTGGAGCCTGTCGGTGGAGGTCACCTTCTATCTGGCGCTGCCGCTGCTGGCGCTGCTGGCCCGCCGATTGCCGGTGCGGGCCCGCATCGGCGTCATCATCGCGGTGGCCGCGCTCAGCCTGGCGTGGGTGCGCATCCCGTTCGACGGCAGCACGGGGCTCAACCCGTGGAACTGGCCGCCGGCGTTCTTCTCCTGGTTCGCCGCGGGCATGGTGCTGGCCGAACTCACCGTCAGCCCGGTCGGCTGGATGCACCGACTGGCCCGGAAGCGTGTGCTGATGGCCGTCATCGCTGCGGTGGCGTTCGGGATCGCCGCCTCGCCGTTGGCAGGGCTTGAGGGGTTGCATCCCGGTTCGGTCGGGCAGGTGACGTTGAAGACGGCGATGGGTGCGGTGGTGGCAGGTGCGCTGCTGGCGCCGCTGGTGCTCGACCGTCCCGGCACCGGTCACCGGATCCTTGGCAGCCCGGCGATGGTGACTCTGGGGCGTTGGTCCTACGGGCTGTTCGTCTGGCATCTGGCCGCCCTGGCGATGGTGTTCCCGATGCTTGGTGAGTTCATGTTCAACGGCCGGATGCTTGTGGTCCTGGTGCTGACGACGATTTTCGGGTTCGCGCTCGCGGCGGTGAGCTACGCGCTCGTGGAGTCGCCGTGCCGGGAGGCGTTGCGCAGGTGGGAGTACCGCCGCCAGCGCCCGGTGCCGCCGCTGGACAGCTCGATTACCCCGGAGCCCGAGCCGATCGCGCGATGACGGCGTCGCGCACCGCGGAGCGCCGGGCCTTGCCCGCGTCATCCCGCAACGGGGTGTCGACGAACTCCACCGTGCTGGGCACCTTGTAGCTCGAAAGCGATTCGCCGAGAAAGTCCTTGACCGTTTCGGGGTCCAGGCCCGAACCGTCGGTCTTCTGCACCAGCGCGTATGGCACTTGGCCCAGATCCTCGTGCGGCACACCGACGACCAGGCAAGACAGGATGTCCGGGTGAGCCGACAGCGCGGCTTCGATCTCGGCCGGGTAAACGTTGCGGCCGCCGACGGTGAACATGTCGACGCGCCGGTCATTGAGATACAAGAACCCGTCGTTGTCGAAGTAGCCCAGATCGCCGAGGGAATCCCAGCCGTCACGGCTTTTCGCCGTCGTGCCGACGTAGCGGTACGTCGGCGCGCTGTCTGGCCCCGGCCGCATGTAGATCTCGCCGGTCACCCCGGGCGGGCACTCGCGGCCGTCGTCGTCGAGCACCTTCATCTCCCCGGCCACCACGACGCCGACCGAACCGGGGTGGCCGAGCCACTGCTCGCCCGAGATGAACGTCAGCGCCTGAAGTTCGGTGCCGCCGTAGAGTTCCCACACCACCTCCGGCCCGAGCAGGTCGATCCACGCCTGTTTGACCGCGGGCGGGCACGGCGCGCCGACGTGCCACAACCGCCGAATCGAGGACAGGTCATAGGAACCCGGGTCAGCCCGATAGACAGGCAGCAGTCGCTGCATGATCGTGGGCACGGTGGTCAGGAAGGAGACCCTGTGCTCGGTCACCAGGCGCAGGAACTCGGCCGGCTCGAACCTCGGCATCAGGACCAGATGCTGGCCCATCAGCAGCGCGATCGCGAAGGTGGTGAAGCCGGTGTTGTGGCTCATCGGCACCGACATCAGCGTGACGTCGTCGTCCTGGGCGCCCAGCGGTGCCCCGATCAGGGCGGGTACCCGGCTGTCACCGCCCGCCTCGATCAGCTTGGGGCGCCCGGTGCTGCCGCCCGAGGCCATGGACTTCCAGGTCGGCGACACCGCTTCCGGCAGCGGCTTGTCCGACAGGTCGGGGTCCGGCGTGAAACCGGCAGGCACCCAAGGGGTTTCCCCGGCGTCGCGACCGACGACGAGCGCGCGCGGCCGCAAGCCGAGTATCCCGGCGAACTCCGCCTCGGGCAGCCTGGGGGACAGCGGCTGTGGAACCGCACCGAGTTTCCACGTGGCCAGCGTGGCCTGCACCCATTCGATCGAGTTCGGCACGCTGATCGTCACGTAATCGCCTTGTCCGACGCCCAATTCGGCGTAGGCGCGGGCCAGCCGGTTGGTCGAGCGGTCGAGTTCGGCGCGGGTGATGGTGTACCCGTCGCACGTCACCGCTGGCCGGTCGGGATCGGTCGCGGCCAGCTGCGCTACCTGGGTGCCGATGGGCGGGACCGACGCAGGCACGTCAGTACCCGCCCTTGCGGTCGAAGATCCGGCGCGGATTGTCGACGAGCATCGTGGTGATCTGATCGTCGGTGACTCCGCGCTGTGTGAGCGCGGGGATCACGTCGTTGTGGATGTGCAGGTAGTTGCTGTTGGGCAGTGCCGCGGTGGTCAACTCGTCGGGCAGCGCATCGAAGTAGCACCAGGTGTCGTGCGAGAGCACCATCTTCTCGGCGTGGCCGCGTTCGCACATGGTGGCGACGGTGTTGACCCGGTCCTCGAACGGCAGGAACACGTCGATGCCGAACCGGTCCATGCCGATGTAGGAACCGTTTGCGATCAACTCCTCCAGGTAGCCGATGTCAGTGGTGTCGCCGCAGTGGCCGATCACGACGCGGGAGAGGTCGACGCCCTCCTCGGCGAAGATGCGCTGCTGCTCGAGCCCGCGGCGGGACGCGGCGTGGGTATGGGTGGAGATCGGCACACCGGTCTGGCGGTGTGCCTGCGCGACGGCGCGGAGTACCCGCTCCACACCGGGTGTCACGCCTGGTTCATCGGTGGCGCACTTGAGGATTGCGGCTTTGATCCCGGTGTCGGCGATGCCCTTCTCGATGTCGCGGACGAACATCTCGGCCATCGGGTCCGGCCCGTCCATTGCGGTGCCGGGGCCGCGGAAGTGGAACGTCATCGGGATGTCGTTGTAGGTGTACAGGCCGGTCGCGACGACGATGTTGAGGTCGGTCGCCTCGGCGATCCGCGCGATGCGGGGGATGTAGCGGCCGAGGCCGATCACCGTGAGGTCGACGATGGTGTCCACGCCGCGGGCCTTCAGTTCGTTGAGGCGCGCGATCGCATCGGTTTCCCTGGTGGCCTCGTCGCCCCAGGACTCCGGATAGTTTTGGGTGAGCTCGGTCGACATCATGAACACGTGCTCGTGCATGAGCGTGACACCGAGATCAGCTGTGTCGATGGGTCCGCGGGCAGTGTTGACGGTCGGCATCCCGCCGATCGTAGGGCGCTCCGAATGGTCAGGTGCCGGAATCCGCTCGGAGCCAGACGGCCCTAACCTTGAGCGGATTCGACAGCGGCCAGGGCAGCGGGGGTGACGGGGTCGAGCGCGTCGTCGAAATCGTGGTGCCGTTGGACGTACTTGGCGATATAGGGGCACACCGGGACGATGCGCTTGCCTGCCGCCTGCGTGTCGGCCATGGCCTCCGAGACCAGGGTGGCTGCCAGGCCCTGGCCTTCGAATTTGTCGTCGACTTCGGTGTGGTAGAGGATGCGCTGATTGTCGGAGTCGACGTAGGCGACCAGGCCGGCGTGTTCGCCGTCGACGGTGATCTCGTAGTGGCGGGCCTCGGGGATGTTGCGAACTTCAGCCATGGCTCTCACTATGCCGCAGTCGAGCATGCGGGCTGGCAGCATCAGTGGGGGATCCGACTGGGGGGGTGGCGTATGACTGCTTCGGCACCGGGCACAACCTCGATGTGGGCGCCGCTGGCCTCCCCGATCTACCGCGCGTTGTGGATCGCGCAGTTCGTCTCCAACCTGGGCACGTGGATGCAGACAGTGGGCGCGCAATGGATGCTCGTCGGCGATCCCCGCGCCGAGATCCTCGTTCCGCTGGTGCAGACCGCGACCACATTGCCCGTGATGATGCTGGCATTGCCGTCCGGTGTGCTCGCGGATCTGGTGGACCGGCGTCGACTGCTCATCGCCACCCAGGGAGCCATGGCCGCGGGTGTGGCCACTCTCGCGTCGCTGAGCGGCGCGGGTCTCGCGACCCCCACGGTGCTGCTGATGCTGCTGTTCCTGATCGGCTGCGGGCAGGCGCTCACCGCACCGGCGTGGCAGGCGATCCAGCCGGACATCGTTCCCCGCGAACAGATTGCGGCCGCCGCAGCGCTGGGCAGCATGAGCATGAACGGGGCACGGGCCATCGGGCCCGCAATCGCGGGAGCGCTGGTTTCGCTGTCCGGCCCGACGCTGGTCTTCGCGCTCAACGCGGTGTCGTTCATCGGCATCGTGGCGGTACTGGTGATGTGGCGGCGCCCCGCCGCCGAGCAGCTGCTGCCCGCCGAACGGCCGCTGGCCGCACTGAGCGCCGGTGGACGGTTCATCCGTAGTTCCCCGATCATTCGGCGGATCCTGCTGCGAACGGCGCTGTTCATCGTGCCCGGCAGCGCCCTGTGGGGGCTGCTCGCAGTCATCGCTAAGGATCAGCTGGGGCTGTCCTCGTCCGGATATGGGCTGATGCTGGGCGCGCTCGGTGTCGGGGCGGTGTTCGGCGCCTTCGCGTTGTCGCGGCTGCAGTCGGTGTTCGAGCAGAACGCCTTGCTGATCATCGCCGCGGTCGGCTTCGCGGCCGCCACCGTCATCCTGGCGTTGGTTCATCACGAGGGCGTGGTGCTCGTTGCCCTGGTGTTAGGCGGCATGGCATGGCTTCTGGCGCTCTCCACGCTCAATGCCTCGATGCAGCTCAGCCTGCCCGCCTGGGTGCGGGCCCGTGGTCTGTCGGTCTATCAGTTGGTCTTCATGGGCGGGCAGGCCATCGGCTCGGTGGCGTGGGGATTGCTTGCCGGCGCCGCCGGGAGCGTCGCGGCCCTGTTGGTCAGTGCGGGCCTGATGGCGGCGTGCGCACTGTCGGCGCTCTGGTGGCCACTGCACGCGAGCACCGGGAATCTCGACGTCACGCCGTCGGCGCACTGGCCCGAACCGGCGTTGGTCTTCGAACCGGAGCCGCCGGACGGCCCGGTAGTCGTGCTCACGTCGTACCGGGTCGACCCGCAGGACGAAACCGAGTTCTTCGCTGCCATGGCCGCGCTGGGCCGATCACGGCAACGCACCGGCGCGACGCAGTGGCAGCTTTTCCGCAGCGGAGAACAGGCCGCCACGTTCGTAGAGGCGTTCGTCGTGCGCTCGTGGGATGAGCATCTGCGCCAACACCACACCCGGCTCACCGGCCACGATCTGCTCGTCGAACAGGCCGTCGAGCGATATATCGAAGGTGAGCCGACATCGCAGCATCTGATCGCTGTGAAAGAGCATTAATGTGAGGGGTATCACGGACGTAGGGGATTTCCGATCTGAGGAGGTCGATCCCATGACTCGGACACGTTTCGACTCGCTCAGCGCAGGTGGCCTCAACTGGAACAGCCTGCCGTTGAAGCTGTTCGCCGGCGGTAACGCGAAGTTCTGGAACCCGGCCGACATCGATTTCTCGCGGGACCGGGCGGATTGGGAGTCGCTTACGGAGCGGGAGCGCGAGTACGCGACCCGGTTGTGTGCCGAGTTCATCGCCGGTGAGGAAGCGGTCACCAAGGACATCCAGCCGTTCATGGCTGCGATGCGGGCCGAGGGACGCCTGGGCGACGAGATGTACTTGACCCAGTTCGCATTCGAGGAGGCCAAACACACCCAGGTGTTTCGGTTGTGGCTGGACGCTGTCGGGGTCACCGACGATCTGCACAGCCTTCTCGACGAGCTCCCGGCCTACCGGCAGATCTTCTGTGATGAGTTGCCCGAAGCGTTGACCGCGTTGACGACGGACCCGTCGCCTGCGGCTCAGGTCCGCGCGTCGGTGGTGTACAACCACGTGGTGGAGGGCATGCTCGCGCTGACGGGATACTATGCGTGGCACAAGATCTGCGTGGAGCGCGGCATTCTTCCCGGCATGCAGGAGCTGGTGCGCCGTATCGGTGACGACGAGCGACGGCACATGGCCTGGGGCACCTTCACCTGCCGGCGGCACGTCGCCGCCGACGACGCCAATTGGACGGTGTTCGAAACCCGCATGACCGAACTCATCCCGCTGGCGCTGCGTCTCACCGAGGAAGGTTTCGCGCTGTATGCGCCCGACATTCCCTTCGGGCTGCAGGAGGACGAGTTCTTGAACTACTCCAGCGACAAGGGGATGCGACGGTTCGGCACGATCAGCAGCGCCCGCGGACGTCCGCTCGCCGAGATCGATGTCGACTACGCGCCGCTGCAGCTGGAGGACACGTTCGCCGACGAGGACCAGCGGGCGTTGGCCGCCAGCTCGATCTAGTCGGCCTGATGGGCGCGCTGTGGTGTCGGCGATTCCCTCCGCCGCCGGCACCACAGCCTGACTTCTCGTGCGGCGCTAGGCGGGCGTGAACGCGCCCGCCGCCATGTCATCGAAGCGTTCGATGGCTTCGTCGTCTTCGGCGTCGATACCGCGCAGCGGGCCACGATCGGCGAGATAGCGCTGTGCGTACAGTCGTGCGATGAGCGCCTTGCGGTCGGATCCGTACTGGGCCGCTTCCCAAGCGGCCTGCTCGGTGAGCAATGCGCCCGCGTAGACGTCGGCCATGAACTGTGCCAACGGAAACAGGCGCGCCTCTGACACCGCTCCATCCAGTTTTGTCCATGCGGTGATCGCCGCGTCGAGATCCTCGACACGGCGGGCCACCAGTTGTGCTGTCTCGTCCGGCTCGGATACCGATACCGCGTCACGCATCCGTGCCAACAGCGGCTCGTGTGCCTGAATCTTCTCGATCCCTCGCCGCACGTCCAGGCACAGAATGTTGTCCGGGCCCTCCCAGACGGTGTTCACCTGCGCATCGCGCAGCAGCCTTGCCACCGGCCAGGTTTCGATATAGCCGTTGCCGCCGTGGATTTCGATCGCGTCCGACGCCATCGCGATGCCGAGCCGCGCGACCTTGAGCTTGATCACCGGCACCGCGATGCGCTGTCGAATACGTTGCGGCTGACGGTGATTCGGGTAACCAGTTCCATCGAACACCAACGCCTGAGCCGCTTCGACGTCGACGATCATCTCGGCCAGTTTGCGCCGCATCAACGGCTTGTCGATCAACGCATCGCGGAATGCCTGCCTCCGCTGCGAGTAGCACAACGATTCGACCAGCGCGCGCCGGGAAGCACCTAGTGCGAAGAGCGCGGTTCCCAGCCGCGCCGAATTGGTCAACTCCATCATCCGGCCCAGGCCCTTGCCGTCCGAAGGCCCGGCGTCGCCGCGTGGCTCGCCGGACAGCAGGAAGGCCTCGGCATCGACGAACTCCACCTCCCCGGAGGCCACCGACCGGGTTCCGAGTTTGTCCTTCAGCCGCCGCACCCGGATGCCGTTGCGGGAACCGTCGCGCCGCGTCCGTAGCACCAGAAATATTGCGACACCGCGCGAAGAGTCCGGCGCTCCAACGGGTTTGGCCAACACGACGAACACTTCGCCGTCGCAGTTCGACGCAAACCATTTGAACCCGTTGAGCAACCAAGCGTCGCCGTCTTGCGTCGCGGTAGTCTCCAGCGCGCCGAGATCCGAACCGCCCGATCGCTCGGTGAACATCTGGGCCGTCTCGCCCTCCCATTCACCCGAGGCGAACTTGCCCAGGACGTGATCGCGCACGTCGGGCGGCGCATAGGCGGCCACTTGGGATTTGACCATTCCGCTGCCGGTGCCCAGCGCACATCCCATCCCGATGTCGGCCTGGTTCATCAGGTAGTTCGACGCGAACAACATCAACGATGATTTGAAGCCGGCCTCACGCGCCGCCGTCGCCAACCGCAGGTGCGAATCCAGGATTGCCCGCTTGGACTCCACGAACGACCTCGGCTGCACGACACGGCTGACGTCGTGTCCCCATCGGTCATAGCGCTCGAGGCGCGCGGGATTGCGATCGGTCTCCTCGGCCCACCGCGCAACCGGACCACCCATGAGTTCGCCTGCCCGCAACAGGTGCGGCTCGGCGAAAGCCAACTCATCGGGCTGCAGGTAGTACGCCATGGTCGACTGCAGCGTGGGGTCGGTCGTGTACCAGTTGAGACCGACGGCGCCTTGATAGTTCTCTGTGCGGTAGCGCTCGGTTTTCTCCGGCGTCGTGAACGGCAGGTGGTCCACGGCCTCCGCAGCGTAGGACGTCGACGGCGGGACCGTGTCCGGCGATTCTTCGTGAGCCGTCATGGGGATGCCCCTTTCGCGCTACCGAGCCTCCACCGTATTACTCTTTCGCGCGAGGTGTGGGCACCACCGAGGCCGCCACGAACGCCAACCCGATCAGCGCGAGCAGCTGCACTCCCGGGGAGTGCCCGACATAACCGTCGACCGACCGCCACGGATTCTGGCTGAGCACCGCCCCCGCCATGATGAGGCCGCCCGCCGCCGCACCGACAGTGACCTTCTCGCACCAGGTTTCACGATTCCGCAAGAGGTACCGCGCCCCGATCGCCGCACCGACGACGATCACGCCGGCCAGTCCGGAGATGGCTGCGCCGACCACCAGCACCGCAGTGCCCGTGAGCACCGGTCCGGACTGCCACGGGCGCGCGGCATCGGTGGATGACGGGCGACGGGCGGGCAGCAGGGCCAGCAACGCCAGCAGTGGCAACAGCGCCAGGCCGCCGACGAGCCCGATGCGGTACGGCGTATTCAGGGGGAACGACAAGGTCACGGTGCCTTCGGTGCCCGCCGGGATCACCCAGCCTTGTTGCCAGCCGTTCACGGTCACCCGGTTCAACCGGTTACCGGCAGCGTCGCTGGCGATCCAACCCGGGTTCACGCTTTCCGGCACCACCAGGATCTGTTGCGCTTCTGCCGCGGCAACGGTCACCTCCCGGTGGTCCGGACCCCACGTTGCGGTGTCTACGGAAGTCGTTGTGGCCGTCGGAAACTGAGCCTCGGGGGTGGACAACGCGACGCCGTCGACGATGAATGCCGCTCCCGGGCTGATCAGCAACTCCTGCTGCCCGGCAGGCAGCGCGACCGGTTCGGTGCGGCACGGCTGAGCGGGGATCGGGTCACCGTCGAGCAGCGCGGCCACCGTCGTCTTCACCGAAGTCTGGATGAACTGTCCGGCGACGCCGATGATCGGGCCCTGCCCACACGGAAGCGACACCGTCCGTTTGCGATTGGCTGCGGCGTCGGCGGCGCCGATCGGACCGCCACGCTCGTCGAGCACGGTGATCTCGGCCAGGCCGGGTGGCTTGAGCTGATCGAATCCCAGTGAGGTGCGGTCGATGATGTCGTTCCAGTCCAGCAAGGAGACGGTGATCGTGTCGGTCACAAGCGGTTTGAGCTTCACCGTCTGAGGTTCGCCGCTGCCCGGCAATTCGTGCATCTGCGGTCCGTCACCGAGATCGATGGCCACCAGCTTCGGATGCGCAGGCGGTTCTGTCGAGCCGGGAACGATGCGCAGCGCACCGACCTCGGTGGGGGCGGGCAGTTTCAGCGTCAGGGTGGGCGGCGACTTGAACTGCACGACGCGCTGCGCCGCGGTCCAGGATGTCCGCGGATCACCGTCGGTGGCCGCGAACGCCGAACCCAGAACGTCGATCGGGTCGGAGTCGCCGAAGGCCCTGGTGGTGTTCGGCTGGGCAACCAGATCCGCAAGCTTGGGGCCCTGCCGCGGGCGGATCCACACCGTCGGGCGCACTTCAGTGGCCTGCGGCACCGTCAGCGTGCGGCTCAGGTTAACCGGTTCTTCGGAGGCCAACGCCATCGCGGCCGCGCACCGCACGCCCACCGGGCTTTCAGCACACCCCGGCCTGCCCAGTAACTCGGTGCCCAGATCCCATTGCGCGACATCCGAACCCGCAGGTGGCGCGGGAACCTCGACGGTGTGTCGCAGGTTGACCGGATGGGCGAAGCCCGACGCGTCGTACTGGGTGATCGCGAGGTCCGTGACACCGAACTGAACCCCTCCTGAGCCGTCGTCGGTGGCGACCGCGGTGACTCGCACCCAGGGCGTCTCGCCGACCGGTAGCGCCACGGTCAACGGCTTGCCCGCGGCTTCGAACCGCAGGCTGCTGGTCCCGGTCGCGGTGGCGATCTCGATGCGCCGCACCTGGGCGCCGACGGCGGTCGCGCTGGGTGTGATGGTCAGCGTGGCGTTGGTGACCGGATGGTCGAAATCGACCTGCAGCCACTGTCCGACGGCGGACTGCAGGGCGTTGGACACCCACGCCGTCGAGCTGTCGCTGTCGATCGCCGCGGGCGGCCCGGTGGCGGGCGCGACGTTGGGCAGCGCCGTGGAGTCCGCCGCCGAACTCGACACCGACAACCGCCCGCCGGTCCACTTGCCGTAGACCGGTGCCGCCCCACCCGCGGGATAGTCGGGCACCCGGTTGTGGGTGTGGCGGGCGTCGTCGGGGGTGCGGATCGCCGACGCGTGATCGTCGACGCGCCCGTAGTCGATTTCGCGGGCCATCGGGGTATCGGTCACCACCACTTGATCGACCGGCAATCCGGCACGCTCGGCGTCGCTGGTGAGCAGCATCGGCCCCAACGGAGGTTGCCCGGACAGTCTGCGGCGCTCGTCGAGGCGCAGCAGCGCCTCCGGCGCGCCTGCCACGCGGGTCATCGCGTCGGCGTCCACCAGATACGGTTTCGCCGCCGCGGTGGCGCCCTCGACGCGGTAGATCTGCACCGCTGGATAGCGGGGCCGCAGGCCGCTGTCGGCGACGAAGCCCTCGAGAGTTCCGGCCCCGACCGGATCGCCGAACTCGGCGACTTTGGTGAGCCCGCCGGAACCTTCGATGGCCCGGTGTACCAGGATCGGACGGGCTGACCGGGACCCGTCCGGATCCAGGTCATTGCGCACGACCACGTACGAAATACCTTGCCGGGCAAGGGTATCGGCGAGCCCGGCGGACGGGCGGCCGGCCGCGAACAAGCGCTGCACCGAGTCAAGGGCGCGGATGGTCTCCGGCGGGGTCAGCGGGATCGAGTCGCGCACCCCCCACGGGTTGTCGCCGAGCACCTGCAGCGGTTCGTCGTGGCTGTTACCCCACACCTGGGTGGCGAACGGAGCACCGGGTGCCACCAGCACCCTGCCGCGTTCGGGGCCGCTTCCCGGGTCGCTGCGCTCCTGCCCGCCGGTGTTGTGTTCGTCCAGCCAGTCGGCCGCGTCGTGCCAGTACTGCGGGATCGCGCTGAACGCCCCGGGCGGGGTGAGCCGGGCGGTCCAGGCGATCGAGGTGCCTGCCGCGAGCGCCGCCAGCACCACGACGGCCACCGCCACCCGCTTGTCCCGCTCGGGATGGGCGAAGGCGCGCAGCCACACCGGTCGCGGTGCGCTGCCCGGCAACGGGACCCGGCCCAGGAGATGGACCAGCCCGAGCGCCAACGGCAGCCGGATCACCGGCTCCAGCTTGGCCAGATTGCGCAGCGGGGTGCCCGTGTCGTCCAGGAACGCCTGCACCTGCAACGCGACCGGCGAACCCAGGCCCCCGGAATAGCCAAGGGCCAGCAACACGACGCCGATCAACAACATGGTGATCAGCCGGCCCCGCGCCGGCATGGACCGCAGCGCCAGCCCGGCCAGCCCGGCCGCGGCCACCAGCGTGGTGGCCAGCACCGCCATCGTGCTCGTCACCAGCGAGGCGGCCGCGGTGGCGCTGGGCGCCACGAACGGCGTCCAACTGTCGGTGCCGCGCAGCATCTCGGTGAGCGACATCCACTGTGTGGTGACACCCGAGGATTCGATGAAGTCCAGGAACGGCGGGCTGATCCGGCCCAGCATCACCAGGGCCACCACCCACCACGTGATGGCCAGCACCGCACAACCCGCCCACCACGCGGTGAACCGCCACCAAAGCCGATTGGGCCGGTGGCAGGCCCACCAGATGAGCGCGGCCAGGCACCCGGTCAGCGTCGCAACCGCGTTCACGGCACCCATCAGGGCGACGGCCCCCGCCGAGCGGGCGGCCATCAGCCGCACATTGTGTCCCCCGCGAAGCGCCAGGATGACCGGCAGCAGCACCCACGGCGCGAGCATCATCGGCAGCGTCTCCGACGAGATCGCGCCGAGCGTGGTCAGCACGCGCGGCGACAACGTGAACGCGAGCGCGCCGATGACGCGAGAGGTGGTGCTGCCGATGCCCAGCGCTTCCGCTACCCGCAGCACGCCCCAGAAGCCGACGGTCAGCAGCAGCGCCCACCACAGTCGCTGGGTCACCCAGCCCGGAACGCCGAGCAGGTCGCCGGCCAGAAAGAACGTGCCATGGGGAAAGAGATAGCCGTAGGCCTGATTCTGGGCCTGCCCGAACGGCAGGTCGCTGTTCCACAGGCTGAACGCGCGGGCCAGAAACCGCAGTGGGTTCGCGGTGAGGTCAAGCTTGGTGTCGGGCGAGATCTGTCCGGGCGACTGGGCGAAAGTCAGGAACAGTGTCGCCGCGGCAACCACCCACAACCACCGCCGCGACAGCGGCGCCGCTGGGCCGGCTTCGGAGGGCAGGAGCGGAGCGGCCCGGGAGCTAAGTACGGTCGCCGTACTCGACCCGGTTGAGCACCGATGACGCTGGGTCGCCCGCCTGCAGCGGAGGCTTAGTGTCCTGCTGCACCATCAGCGTCACTCCGAAGACGGCGGCCGCGCCCAGCAACAGGCCGACCACAATGCTGGCCGCGGAGGGTACGACGAACCGGTTCACCAGGCCAACCTAACACGACGGCAAATGGGCACGGCCTGCTCGACGCGCGGGAGATCGATTACCGCGCGCTCAGCGGCTAGGGTCGGGGGCCATGGCTTCACCGCGCCTTCTCGCGACCTTCGTAGCGTTGTCCGGACTGCTGCTGGCCTGCTCACCGAGCGCGCCGCCGCCGGCACCCACGTCACCTGAACCGCCGGCCCTGCAGCCGGTGGTCAACAATGCGCCGTTGCCGGCCGCACCGGCATGTGACCTGGCCGGCCTGCCGACCAGGGACAAGTTGGCCCAGCTACTGACGGTCGGCGTCACCGGCGCCGCCGACGCCCGCGCAGTGGTCGCCGACCAGCACGTCGGCGGCATCATGATCGGCAGCTGGACCGATCTGTCGATGCTCACCGACGGGTCACTGGCCGACATCGCCGCCAACTCCGGTCCGCTGCCGCTCTCGGTCACTGTCGACGAGGAAGGTGGCCGGGTGTCGCGGCTGGCTCCGCTCATCGGCAGCCAGCCCGCTGCGCGGGTGCTGGCCCAGAATCACACGCCCGACGAGGTGTACGGCATCGCACTCGAGCGTGGCCAGAAGATGCGGGGGCTGGGCATCACGGTCGACTTCGCGCCCGTCGTCGACGTCACCGGCGACAGCTCCGCGATCGGCGACCGGTCGTTCGGCGACGACCCGGCCGTCGTCACCGACTATGCCGGCGCTTACGCCCGCGGCCTGCGGGACGCCGGGGTGCTGCCGGTGCTCAAGCACTTCCCCGGCCACGGACGCGCCTCGGGTGATTCCCACACCGGTGCAGTGTCCACCCCGCCGCTGGAGGATCTGCGGAACAACGATCTGGTGCCGTACCAGACCCTGACCACGGCCGGGCCGGTCGCCGTCATGGTCGGGCACATGCAGGTGCCCGGATTGACCGGCTCTGACCCTGCGAGCTTGAGCTCCGCCGCCTACCAGCTGCTGCGTTCGGGCGGCTACGGCGGACCGGGTTTCAACGGGCTGGTGTACACCGACGACCTGTCCAGCATGGCCGCGATCAATCAGCGTTACGGGGTGGCCGCGGCGGTGTTGCGTGCCCTGCAGGCCGGTGCCGACAATGCGCTGTGGATCACCACCGGCGAGGTGCCCGCCGTGCTGGACGGCCTCGAGCAGGCCCTGGCATCGGGTGATCTCAGCCAGGCCGCTGTGGATGCGGCCCTGCAGCGAAACGCTGCCGCCAAGGGGGGCGTGCGCTGCGGCTGAGGCGTCACTGCACGACGGCGACGGTGTTCAGTTCCGGATCCGACGCGCTGATCGGATTGCCTGCCGCGCGCAGGGCTCGCAGCAGGTCGATGACGTCTCGGGTGAGCCGTTCGCCGGGCATCACCAGGGGGATACCCGGCGGGTAGGGCGTGATGGCCTCTGCCGCGATCCGGTCGGTCGCCTCGGTGAGTGGCACCGGACCGGCAGCGGCGAAGAACGCCTCCCGCGGGGTCAACACCGTATCGGCGCGCAGCGCCAGCAGATCGGCGATCACGGCGTCGTCGGCGCTGTCAGGTCCCGCCTGGCCTGCCCAATCCGCGACCTCGGCGAACCCTTCGACCAGCCGTTCCATATCGGCCTCGGTGTTGCCGATCGTGGAGATGCACAGCACGTGCCCGGGACCGCTCAATTCCGGTTGCACGCCATGCACGCCGTTGAGGCGCGTGAGGATGTCGCGGGCGTCGGCGGCCAGCCCGCCTGTTCCGATGAGCAGTTTCGTCTCGTCGAGCCCGTGAAACCCGGTGCCCGCTCCTGCGACATCCTCGGGACATAGCACCCGAAGTCCGGCAATCTTGCCCAGTCGGGCGGCTGTGCGCCGGGCCCGATGCAGCGCGGCATCGAGCATGTCGTGTCCGGTGGCCATCATCTGACGTCGGGCCAGATCGATCGACGCCATGATGGCGAAATGCGGGCTGGTGGTCTGGATCAACTGCAGGACCCGGCGCACCGTTGCCGGATCCAGCGCTGCGGAATCGATGTGCAGCACGGCCGCCTGGCTGAGCCCGGACAGGACCTTGTGTATCGATTGCACGGTCGCGGTGGCACCGGCACTTTCAGCGGCCACGGGCAAGTCAGGGTGGAACGCGAAGTGCGGCGAGTGTGCCCCGTCGACCAGGAGTCTCGCGTCGAAACGTCGGCACAGCCCGGCCAGCGCCTCGATGTCCGCGGTGGTGCCGTAATACGTCGGGTGCAGCGCCCACAGGGCTTTCGCGCCGCTCTCGGCGAAGGCCCGCTCGACTACGTCGGCGTCCAAACCGTGCGCGATGCCGAACCGGGAATCCCAGCGCGGTTCCAGCCAGATGGGCCGGGCGCCGACCTGCACCAGACCGGCGAGCACCGATTTGTGCGCGTTGCGTTGCACCAGGACCGGCTCGTCCGGTGTCAGCGCCGAGAGCGCCACCGCGATGTTGCCGCTCGTCGAACCCTGGACCAGGATGAAACTCTCGCTGACCCCCCACGCGTCGGCGATCAGCTGCTCGGCGACCAGGATCGGTCCGTCTGGGCAATGCAGGGTGTCGGTGTCGGGCAGGTTGTTGAGGTCAACGGCCGCAATGTGTTCGCGGAACCACGGATCGAGCGTGCGCCCGCCCTTGTGGCCGGGACTGTAGAACGGCGCCTGGTCCCGTTCGACGAATCGGCGCAGCGCGTCGAGCAGCGGCGCCGTGTCGTGGTTCAAAGCGAGTACACCCGGGTCGCGTTGTGCACCCCGATCATGTCGACGATCCTGATCGCGTCGGCCTCGCTGCAGTCGCCGGTACGCACCCACTCGCCGAGCACCAAACCCATTGCGCGCCGCCACAACACCGAGCCGAGCAGGTGCAGTTCGGGCGGGCCGAAGGCATCTGACGAGAACAGCTGTTTGGCGAACGGTGCGGTCTCCATTGCTTCGGCGACCAATCCGGTAGACCGGGTACCGAGGTAGTTGATGCCAAGGCCCACATCGAAATTCACGTGGTCGAACGCCTGCGCCAGATACCCGGCCTGGCGTTGGAACGGATAGCAGTGCAGCAGCAGCACCGGCACCGGCGTCATGGTGCGCAGCAGCGGCAGCAACAACATCGGGTCGGTGCGATGCAGGTCGAGGTCCCGGTCTCCGAAGCCGACATGCACCTGGATGGGCAGCCGATGCTCGGCGGCCTCGTGCACACCGAACGCGATCAGTATCGGGCTGTCGAGCCGCTTGGTCGTGCGGGACGCCAGTTCCCGGGCGTGCTCGACGACCTGTGCGTCCGACGGCCGCGACCAGTCGATGTCGAACGAGGTGCGGTAGGCCGCAATCGTCTTGGTGCCGACGGTGTCCGGGGACCGGGCGGCCTCGGCCAGCGCGCCACGGAAAACCTCGGGGAACTCCCGCGGGCTGGTGCCGGATTCGAGCAGTTCCTCGGCCAGCCGTTCGAGCCGCAGGATCTCCGACGACGGGCGGCCGCTCAGTTCGGTGAGCCGTTGCGGGGTGGTGATGAGGTCGCCCTGGAACCCGGTATCGACGATCCAGCGCTCGACGCCCGCGAGCGGCAGCATGAGCGACGAGAGCTCGTCCGGGCTCAATTCGCTACGGCGCTTCCAGTATTCGTCAGCGCCGGCATGCACGGGCAGACCCAGGACTGGTGCGCACCAACGCCGGATGGACAGACCGAGAGGGGAGTCGAACTGGGTCATGAAATCCGGGATCGGATCGGTCGAGCCTTCGTTGATCGACGCCTCGAAATCGGCTCGGTCGACGGTCTTGTCGAACGTGCCGTGCACGTGGTGGTCGATCAGCTTCACGGTGCGCAGGTGCTCGGCAAGCGTCTCGGGCACCTGGCTTTCGACGCCGTCGAACACGTCCGCGAGTTCACCATCCGGCATAACGTGCCACCTCCTCGGCATCGACCTTTCCCGCGGCGGCGTCGGCGATGGCGGAACCGATGATCTCGACGGCCCGCAGCGCTTCGTCCTCGGTCAGCACGAGTGGCGGGGTGATCTCCAGGACGTTGCCGCCGACGTAGTACACCACCGCCCCCAATTCCCAGGCGCGGTAGACCACCTGCGCGGCGAGACGCGGATCGCGGTCCCCGGTGGCGGGGTCGACGAGTTCCAGCCCGATCGCGAGCCCGCGGCCCCGGACGTCGCCGACCACGTCCATGCCCAGAGCACGCAGCGCATCGGCAAGTACCGCGCCGACTTTCGCGGCATGATCGGGCAGGCGCTCACCGACGATGGTGGCCAGCACCGCGCGTCCGGCCGCCGTGCACACCGGATTGCCTGCGGTGGTCAGCAGGGCGGCGGCGGGCGGCGCGTCGAGTAGTTCGGCCGGACCGACCGCGGCCGACAGCGGCAGACCGCCACCGAGCACCTTTCCGAACGTGACGATGTCGGGGACCACCCCGTCGTGATCGAACGCGTGCATCGTGCCGGGCCTGCCCAGCCCCATCTTGACCTCGTCGCAGATCATCGGGACGCCGTGGCGGCGGCACACCTCGTGCAGTCGTGCCAGGAAACCATCCGGCGGGACCACCAAGCCGCCGTCGGACAGGATCGGCTCGACGATCAGGCACGCGATGGCGCCGGTGGCCATGTGCCGGTCGGCGAGATCCAAGCAGGCCGTGACGTCGGTGTCGATGTCGATCGTGGGCCGAAACGGGTTGGGGTACGGGAGGAAGACCACATCGGCGTCGGGTGCGGCACCCGCGTCGACGTGTACCCCGGACACTCCCATCGCGACGCCGACGCCGCCGTGGTAGCTGTGTTCGAACGCCAGCACGGTGCGCCGCCCGGTGGCGTGCCGGCAGGCCCGCAGCGCGACGTCGTTGGCATCCGAGCCGGCGTGTCCCAGATACACCCGGCGCTCGCCGGTCCCGGGCACCAGCGCCAGCAGGTCCTCGGCCAACCCCACCGAGTCGGGATGGACCGCCGACAGGCCCCCGGCTCCCGGTGCGCTGCGCACCGCGCGGCTGACCGCCTCGGCGACGGCCGGATGCCCATGCCCGAGACCGCATGCCGTCCAGGTGGCCGACAGGTCGAGCAGTTCGCGGCCGTCGGGTGTGACCAAGGTGCAGCCGTGCCCCGACACCACCTCCAGCGGGAAGAACCGCAGCTTCTCGATGCCGGCGATGACGGCTTCGTCGCGCTCGTAGAGGGTGCTCACTTTGTCTCCACCGGCGGTGTCAGAGCCAGCTCTGCGGTCAGGGATTCACCCACCCGTTTGGCGATACCCGAGGCGGCGAGTGCGATCACCAGACCGATCGCACACCAGTACAGGCCCAACAGCGGTGCAGCCGTCAAGCTTTCGGCGTCCTTGACGTTGAACCACAGCACCACGGCGATCACCACGGCACCCAGCAGCGGCAGCGTGAGCCCGAGCAACTTGCCTTGGCCGCCGTGTACCCCGACGAATTTGGGCGCCCCGACAAACCATGCCGCGGCGATCTCGACCAGCAGATAGCACACCATGAGGCACACCGAACCGGCCACTGCGAACAGGAAATAGGTGTCGATCGCATCGTTGCCGGTGCCCATGTCCGGCCAGCCGAGTGCACCGCAGATGAGGTCGACGACGAGCGCGACGCCAACCACAAGCCAGGTGGCGCGACGCGGCCCGCCGGTCGCTTCGTGGATGTGCGCCAGCGCCTTCGGGCCGAAACCGTCGCGGCCGAACGCGTACAGCATGCGGCCCGAGGTCGCCGAGGTCGCCAGGTGGCAGCCGAACGCCGCGACGGTCGCGGTGAAGATGATCAGCAGTGAGAACCACTGACCGACGTAACTGCTGCCCAAGTCCCCCAAGGTGTTTCCCGACCCCTGGAACGCTGCGAGTCCGGCCTCGTCGGTGCCGAATCCGATGACCTGGGCGAACATCACGACAACGAAAAGGACGCCGGTGAGGATGAGGGTGCCGGCCAGCGCGCGCGGGATGTTGCGGCCCGGATTGTCGGTCTCCTCGCCCATCGACGCGCACGCCTCGAACCCGGCCCAGGACAGGAACGCCGCCACCACACCGCTGAGCACCGCGGAGGCGGAGACACCGTCGAACGTGAACACGCTGAAGTCGATCCCTGTGGTCGGTGCGCCACCCTTGCCGAAGATCACCACTACGAGCACGACCATCGCGAGGATGCCGATGCCTTCGAGGCCGAGCAGGATCTTGGCCAGCAGTCGAATATCGCGGCCGGACAACAGGAACGAGATCGCGGCGCCCACCACCACGACCCACAGCCACGGCACCTGATAGGGCTCGGGGTTGTCGGGTTGCATCTGCGCGATGAAGGCGTTGACGAAGGCCGCCGTCAGCGCCAGGGTTCCGATGGAGAAGCCGACGTAGGCACCGAGCATCGCGAAGCCGGAGAAGAAGCCGGCCCGCGGCCCGATGGTGCCGCCCACCAGTCCGTAGGCGGATCCAGCGTGGTTGAGGTGCCGGGTCAGCCGTACGAAGCTGTAGCCGACCAGCGACACCCCGATCAGGCCGATGAGGAACACCAGCGGGAGGGCCTTGCCGACGGTGCCGATCAGGCCTTGCCCGTTGCCGGACATGGCCAGCGTCGGTCCGACGAGAGCCACCGACATCGCCAGCGCCACCCAGAACGGTAGGCGCCGGTGCGGCAATTGATCGGTTTCAGCGGCAGCACTGGTGGTCATCGATGTCTTCTCCTGAGGAATAATTGCTCCTCGCGTGCGCGGGAAGCGGTCAGCAGCTCCACGCCAGGCGCAGTGCCTGGCTGGTCTCGGCGGCGGGGCGGTCGCCGTAGGTGACGAGCTCGTGACGGCGTACCGCCACCAGCCCTTCGATGATCGCGGGGGTGAGCAATTTCGCGGCGAGGGCTGAGGATTCGAGCGTCTCGATCACGGTGCGATGGCCGGTGGGCAGCGGCTGTGCGTCGCTTATGGCCGCATCATCGGCCACCTCCGCCGGCAGTGGCATGCCTTCGTCGATGCCGTGCAGCGCACTACTGACGAGGGCGGCAGCGGCCAGGTAGGGGTTGGCGCTGGGATCGATGATCTTCAGTTCGAGGTTGGCGCCGTGGGGATTTCCTGGAGTTGCCGCGATGAACCGCACCGCCGCCTCGCGGTTCTCCAAGCCCCAGCAGTTGGCCGCACCCGCCCAGTTTCCGGGCTTGAGACGCCCGGCCGAGAGCACCGAACCGGCATATACCCCAAGCAGATCCGGCAGACCGTCGAGTACACCGGCGATCGCGGACTGCCCGGCAGTCCGCAGTCCGTGTGGCCCGTCGCCGCCGGACAGCAGTGGGCCGGTGTCGTCGGCCAGCGACAGGTGCAGATGCGCCCCGTTGCCCGCTTCGCCGGCGAACGGGACCGGGGAGAACGAGATCTTCAGACCGTGCCGGGCCGCGACCCGGCCGAGGACGATCCGCGCCAGGATGACCGCATCGGCGGCGGCCACGGGTGTGGTTGGTGCCAGCGACATTTCAAGTTGGTCGTGGCCGTACTCGGTGTGGAGTTGTTCGACGGCCAGCCCGGCGCGCTCGGCCGCGACCGCAAGGTCGACCAGGAAGCCGGATCGGTCCAGCGACGTGCGCATGCCGTAGGGCGACCAGGGGGTGGTCGACGCGTGTTCGGCGTCGGGTGCGAGCATCGTGCACTCCAGCTCGGCTCCGACTAGCACATTGAATCCGCGGGCGGCGGCGGCTTGTTCGCTGCCCTTCAGCAGCGACCGCGTGCACAGCGGGGCCGGGGCGCCCAGTTGGTCATACAGGCTCGCGGGGGCCCATCCGACACCCTGCTCCACCACTCGCACGTCTGCCGGATCGATCCGGATTCGCAGGTCGCCGACCACCCCGATGCTGGGCGTGAACGCGATGCCGCTGTCCACGCAGAACACGCTCCACGACGGTGACACGCCCATGCCGGCCTCCGCGAACGCGGAAAGACGCTGTAGCGGGACATATTTCGCGCGGGTGACGCCTGCCAGGTCGGTCAGCGATCCGGCCACGATGTCGACGCCCTCGGAGCGTAGTTCGTCGATACGTGGGGTACTGGCTGCCGGCATAGCTCCTCCTGACGTCCTGAGTCTCCGAGCACGCTATGTCATAAATGTTTCATATTCTTTAATATGAGCGCCATAGGATCGATTCATTAAATGGAAATCGGAGGGGCGGATCCATGTGCCGACTGTTGGGTGTCGTGTCCACTACGCCGATCGCCGTCGCCGACGCTGTCGGTGCACATGTGCTGAAGGACTTCGTCGCCCTGACGCGGGTGCACGGTGACGGCTGGGGCATCGCCCGGGTCGATGAGCCCGACCAGCCTCCGCAAGTCGAGGTCTCGGCCGGTAGCGCGCTGGATGATCCGGCGTTCAGCTTGGCCGTCCAGAGCCCCGCTGCCCTGGCCAGCATGGTCCATCTTCGCTGGGCCACCAACGGGCTCGCTGTCCAGCCGCAGAATTCGCACCCTTTCGTGGTAGACCGAGTTGCCATGGCGCACAACGGATCCATCAAGCCGACCGGCCCGCTCGACGAACTTCTCGAACCCGACATCGCGGCGTCGCTGCAGGGCACCACCGACAGCGAGCGCTACTTCGGGATCATCCGCCAGCACCGTCGCACCGCACCGGATCTGGCCGAGGCCGTCCGCCGTGCTGTCGCGCAACTGCGACCGCTCTATCGGGAGGCGAGCCTCAACGCGCTGGTGCTCGGCGAGGGCCAGCTGATCGCCGTGCATGCGCACGCACACAGCTATCTGCCCGACGAGGACATCGACGAGATCAGTGCCGCGGATCTGCCGACCGAACATCTGGAGGACTACTTCGCTTTGCGGTGGGCCCGCCCGGTCGACGGCACGCTTGTGGTGGGGTCGACGGGCTTCGGCGATCTGGACTGGCAACCGTTGCCGCCCGAGAGCGTCACGGCAATCTCGATGACCGACCTCTCGATGACGTCGGTGCCCGTCATGGCAGATTGAGCGGCGTGTCCGGACAACCTGCCGCAAACCCTGCGACGACGGTGGAGGCGCGCGCCACCGCGGCGCTGCCGACGCTGAGCAAGGCCGAGCGGCGCGTCGGACGGGCGTTGCTCGCCGACTATCCCAGCGCCGGGCTGGCCAGCGCGGCCAGGCTCGCCGAACGCGCGGAGGTGAGCCCGCCGACGGTGCTGCGGTTCGCCCAGTCCCTCGGATACGACGGCTTCGCCGACCTCCAGGTCGCATTGCGGGCCGAGCTGTCGGACAGATCGAGCGGACCGATCACCCGGCTCCCGGACGCTCCGCCCGCCGGCAGCCTGCTCGATCGCTTACTGCAGCAGGCCCGCGCGCAGAACGACAGAGCTGCGGAGACATTGGCCATGCTGCCGGATTCGGCAGTGGATGCTGCGGTGGCACTGCTGGCGGACCCCGGCCGCACCCTGTACCTGCACGGTGGCCGCTTCTCCCAACTGCTGGCCACCCATCTGGCCGCCCACCTCGAACAGCTGCGGCCCGGCGTGCGGGTGCTCGAGGACCCGACCGGTCGCGACCTCGGCGCGCTGCTGGAGCTTGCCCGCACCGACGTGGTGGTGCTGTTCGACTATCACCGCTACCAGCGCAGCGCTGCCGAACTGGCCGACCGCGTGCACCGGGCCGGCGCGACCGTACTGCTCATCACCGATGATCTGAGCTGTCCGGTCGCGCCTGATGCCGAGGTCGTATTGGCAGCGTCGAGCACCGTGGGCACCACGTACCAGAGCATGGCCGCCGGATTTCTGCTCACGGAGGTGCTCATCCCTCTCGTGATGGACGCGATCGGCGAACCGGCCCGGACCCGCATGGCGCTGTGGGAGGGGCAACGACGCACTGAGTTGCTGCCCTGACCGGTAATCTGTCCCGATGGCGGGTGGAACGAAGCGGCTGCCGCGTGCCGTGCGTGAACAGCAGATGCTCGACGCCGCGGTGCAGATCTTCTCGGTCAACGGCTATCACGAGACGTCCATGGACGCGATCGCCGCGGAGGCCGAGATCTCCAAGCCGATGCTGTATCTGTATTACGGCTCCAAGGAGGAGTTGTTCGGCGCCTGCCTGAACCGCGAGCTGACCCGGTTCGTGGACGTGGTGCGCGGCCAGATCGACTTCACCGAGAGCCCCAAGGACCTGCTGCGCACGGCGGTGCTGTCGTTCTTGACCTATATCGACACCAACCGGGCGTCGTGGATGGTGCTGTACACCCAGGCCACCAGCTCTCAGGCGTTCGCGCACACGGTGCGTGAGGGGCGTGAGCGGATCATCGACCTCGTTGCCAGGCTGCTCAGTACCGGGACGCGTAATCCGCAGCCCGACAGCGACTTCGAGATGATGGCCGTCGCGCTGGTAGGGGCAGGCGAGGCCATCGCCACCCGGGTCAGCACCGGCGACGCCGACGTCAACGAGGCCGCCGAGCTGATGATCAACCTGTTCTGGCGCGGCCTGAAGGGCACCCCGTCGGACGCGGGAACCCAGTCCGTCACGACGGGCTAAACCGCCACACCCTCCACCAGGCTGAACGGGGACGCGGTCGGCACCACCTGGGTCAGCCGGAACCCGGCCTGCTCGTAGAGCCTGCGGTAATCGGCCTCGGTGCGTTCCCGCGCCGCGATGCCGATCAACATCTCCATATCGGTCCACTTGCCGATGAACTCGCGGTCGTGGCCGGGGATCACTCCCTCGATGAGCAGCAGCGTGGTCCCCGGAGTGGCCGCAGCCCGCACATTGCGCAGGATCGTCAGCGCCTGCTCGTCGGGCCAGTCGTGAATGATGTTCTTCATGATGTAGGCGTCGGCATCGCCGGGGATCCGCTCGAAGAACGATCCGGGCATCACCCGTACCCGGTCGGCGATTCCGTATCTGCTCAACAACTCCCGCGCACCGTCGGCCACCTGCGGCAGGTCGTAGAGCACACCCCGGGATGACGGCGCGGCCTGCAGGATGGCCGCCAGCAGCCGGCCGTGGCCGCCGCCGATGTCGGCGATCGTGGCGAACCGGGTGAAGTCGTAGGCCGCGACCACCGGGGCGATGGCCAGCTCCGAGATGCTCGTCATGGCGTCGTTGAAAATCGGACCGAGTTCCGGTTCGGAGCCGATGTAGTCGAACGCCTCCTTGCCGCGCAGTTTGGGGATGACGGCTTCGCCGGTACGCACCGCATCGCTGAGGTGGCTCCAGTGCTCGCGGTGCTGCGGTGAACCGACGAACCGGGCCATCCCGGCGATCGACACCGGTGCATCTTTGCGCAACGTGTCTGCCAGCGGGTTGAGCGCGTAACGCCCGTTACGGGTGCGACGGAACACGCCCTCGCCGACGAGTGCCCGCATCAGCCGGTCCAGGGCGTCGGCATCGGCGTCGACGCGGCGAGCCAGTTCGTCGGCACGGAGTGGGCGTTCGGCCAATGCGTCGGCGACCCCGAGCTGCGCGGCGGCGGTGATGCCCTGCGCCACCCAGGCGCCAAGGATCAGCTCCAACATCGCCGCAGGTGGTGGGACGGTGCGCTGATGCAGCCTGCGCAGGTGGTGGCGTGCGCGCTCGACGGCTCGAACCAACCTGACCGGCGGCACCTTGGTAGTCACCGGATGACTGTACGGCACCATCTGGCGCCCGGCCGTGACTTCTGCGCCGCCTAAAGTGGGTCCGATGCGCACCGCGATTGGAAGGACCGGACATGCCCGACGCTGATGTCGGTCGTCCGTCGTTGCAGCGTCTGCACGAACTCAACCGGGCCGTCGCGGACTCGCGGTCCGTGCGGTTGCTGGCGACCAACAACCTGGCCGGCTACCTGACGTTGATGGAGCGTCACCTGGATCGCGGCCAGAAGCGCAGTGAGCCGGAATTGGTGGTCCGGCTGGAGCGCGACCTGGCCGACATGGGCACCGACGGCGATCAATCCGGACTGCAACTGATCAAGTACTGGGCCAGTCAGGGCTGGCTGCACCGAATCACCGAGCAGGCCGGTGACGGTGAACGCAACGTCTGCTACCTGACCTACGAGGCCAGGGCGGTGTTGGATTTCGCGCGTCGGATGCGACGCGAGGACACCCTCGCCACCGGTGGCTCGATCGCCGGCATCGCCGCCGGGCTGCGTCGCGTCGCCGGCCAGGTCAGCAATGACCCGGACCGCATCCGCATCGACCTCGAAGCTCAAATCGACCAGCTGCGAGCCGAACTCGACGCCCTGGACCAGGGCCGGCGGCCCGCACCCAACCCACTCGACGCCGAGGACGAGGCGCGGGCGATCGCGCTGCAGATGGAACAGATCGTCTCCGACATCGGGCAGTACGGCAGCATGCTGAACCGCATCACCACCAGGCTGCTCGACGCCTCCGCAGACACGGACCTCGGCTACCGCGAACGACAACGGCAATTGTTCGACGACTACGAATCGCTGTTCGCATCCCGGGAAAGCGCCTCCTACACCGCGTTCACCCGGATGATCCAGGACCCCGAACAGCGGGCCGCGCTGGTAGCCGACATCGCACTGGTGACCAGTCAACTGCCCCAACTCGACCCCGGCCTGCGGGAGGTGATGACGGGGTTCTTCACCCTGGTGTCGGCGCAGACCGCCGAGGTGGGCCGCACTCGGCAGCGGTGTGCGCGGCGCATCAAGCGCTTCGTCGCCTCCGGCACGCTCGAGGAGAGCCGTGGCGTCACCCGCCAGCTCAACGACGCGCTGGCATCCGCACACGATCTGCTCAACGTCTCGCTGGTGGACAGCCGCCTCGGCATGGAGGTGCCGTTGGCCCGGGCAGACCTCAACTCGATCGGTGCGGTGGCGTTCAAGATCCGGGATGCCGTTCCGCCGACCCCGGCGCAATCCTCGGACGGCGAGGTGAACCTGTCCGCGTTCGCGGCACTGGCCACCCAGGTCGACGCCGCAGAGCTGGCAGAGCTGATCAACGACGCCGTCGAGTCGGGCCCCTTGCCGCTGCCCGAGGCGATCGGGATGCTGGATTCGGCCTATCTCGGACACATCATCGTGCTGTGGTCCTGGGCGCTGAAACAACCGCTGAAACAACCGAGCGTCGACGGCGCCGAATCGGTTCGGGTGCGGTTCCAGTCCCTGGAGGGCGCTGACCGCGAAATCGAAGTCCCACGGCTGGTTTTCACCGAGCCGATCCCTACTGTCTCCGAGAGTCTGTTATGAGCGATACGTCCATTGACTTCGATGCCCTGCCGAGCATCGACGCGGTTGAGCGGTCTGCGCCCGATCGGCGCGCGCCACGGTTCGACGGCGACGTCAGCGAGCTGCCCGACCGGGCCTGCTGGGCACTGCAACACCTGCTGTCCCGTCGCTACATCATCAAGGACAACCACGCCGAACTGTGGTCGTGGGTCACCCGGTACCGGTCCGAAATCACCGTCCGGCTCTCGGAACTGGATCTGCGGCTGTGTATCGCCGACGACCACGACATCGCCTACGTCGAGCAGGCCGAATACGAATCACAGTGGCGCCGTAAGCTTTTACGTCGGGAGACCTTGCATACCTATGACTCGATCCTGGCGCTGCACCTCGCCAAGCTGATGCGCGCGGCGGCCCGCGACGAGAACGTGTTGATCAGCCGTGAGGAGATCCACGAGCTGTTCGCCGGGGTCAACAACGACACCGATCGCGACGTCGCATCCTTCAACCGGCGCATCGACAACGCAATCGAGCGGTTGAGCGACATCGAAATCCTCGTACGCAACCGGGAAGACGAGCACAGCTTCACCGTCAGCCCGGTGATCAACGCGATCATGACGGCGTCGGTGATCACTGAACTGCAGCAGCAGTTCGAGCAACTCAAACGCGCGGCCAGTGGGAGTGCCGACGAGGTTGGAGCCGAAGTGGACGCCGATGTCAGCTGAACCGACCAACCAGTTCTATCTGGCCCGGCTGCAGGTCATCAACTGGGGTGTCTTCGACGGATACCACTCGATCCCGTTCAGCCCGGCGGGCACCCTGATCACCGGCTCGTCCGGCACCGGTAAATCCTCGCTGCTTGACGCGATCTCGCTGGCCTTCCTGCCGTCGCACCGCCGGAACTTCAACGCATCGGGTGATACCACCGCCGCAGGCTCGGGCACCGGCAAGCGCACGGTCGACAAGTACGTGCGTGGGGCCTGGGGCGAACGTCGCGAGGGCACCAGTCGACAGATCATGTACCTGCGCGGCACCGGGCCGGCCTGGTCGGCCGTCGCGGTCACCTATGCCGACCGAACGGGACGGGCGGTCACCGGGCTGGTGCTGAAATGGCTGGCCGCCGAGAAGACGTCCGATCCGGGCAGCCGGTACTACCTGGTGGACGCCGACCGCGACATCTTCGGCCTGTGCAACCGGTGGGCGTCCAGTGGGTACGACGCCACGGTGTTCCGCGACGACGGCTGGACCGGTGGCCGCAGCGAAAGCCAGTACCTGGCCCAGCTGTATTCCGTCATCGGCATCCGTGCCTCGGAGGCGGCCCAGCAGCTGCTCGGCAAGGCGAAGTCGCTGAAAAGCGTTGGCGGGCTTGAACAGTTCGTCCGCGAATTCATGCTCGACGAACCCGTGAGTCTCAGCGGCGTCGACGAGGCGCTGGAGCAGATCAACCCACTGGTCGAAGCTCGCGGCCTGCTCGACGTGGCCCGGCGCAAGCGCAACACGCTCGGCAACATCGAGGCAGTGCAGGTTCGCTACGCCGACGAGGCAGCCAAGTTCAGCGTGATCGACACCATCGACAACGCGATGGTTCGCGACTACGTCGATGCGCTGCGGGTGGCCCAAGCCGGTCCGGAGATCGACAACCTGGATGATCAGATCACCCAACTCGGTGCGCAGCGTGACGAGTTCGGCGCCCAGCAACGGCAACTGAAGAATCAGCACAACTCGCTGATGGCGCAGATCAACGCGAGCACCGTGGATCTGGTGCCGCTGCAGCAGCGGCTCAGTGAAGCCGAGCGGATCAGCGAGGAGGTGGGCAGGCGGCGCGGCGGCTACGAGGACAAGGTCGTCGCACTGGGCTTCAGCGCGCCAGAGCGCGCCGAGGATTTCTGGTCGCTGCGGGAAGCACTCATGGAAGAAGCCGACCGCCTGCATCGCGAGTTGACCACGGGCAACCAGGCATACGTCGAAGCGTCGGCCAAAGAAGTACGGGCCCGCGAGTCTCGCGACTCTGTCGAGGCCGACATGGAACGGGTGCAGCGCCTTGGCTCTCCGCTGCCCAGGACCGAGTACGAGATGCGGGGCCGGATCGCCAAGGCACTCGACATTGCCGAGGGGGACCTGGTCTATGTCGCCGAGTTGATGGAACTCAAGCCCGACGAAACCCACTGGCGCCTGGCAGTGGAAAAGGTGTTGCGCGGGGCCGGGTTACGGCTGCTGGTGCCCGACGAGTACTGGGACGCTGCACTGCGCTTCGTCAACGAGAACGACATGCGCGGCCGCATTCAGCTCCAACACGTCAAACACGACGCCCAACTGCGCGCCCCCGGTGCCGGGACGCTCGCCACCAAAGTCCAGGTCGTCGACCCGACGCACGACAGCGCCGTCGAAGCGCTCAACGTCATTGCCTCCGTTGGCGACTACGCCTGCGTGGAGCGCCCGGAAGAGTTCGCCGGGCACACCCGGGCGGTCACCCAACAGGGGCTTCGTAAAGACAGCGGTCGGCTGTCGGTCAAAGACGACAGAGCCAAGTTGCGGCCGTCGGACTACATCTTCCTTGGCGACTCCGAGGCCAAAGTCCAAGCTTTGCAAGATGATCTGGCTGCGGCGCAGGCCGCATACGGCAGCGCCCGTAGCGCGAGGGAGCGGCTCGACGAGCACCGGGCCGGTCTGCAAAGCCGCGAGCGCGCCTGCCGGGCACTGTGCGACCAGTACATGCAGTGGAGTGACATCGACAGCGATTCGGTGGACGAATTGCTGTCACGCCTGCAGGACGAGCATGACCTGCTGGTCGCCGAGAATCCTGACGCGGAACGGCTCCAACAGCGGGCCGACGACTGTTGGGAACGGGTCGAGAAGGTCATTCAGCAGATCGGGTCGCTCAATGAACGCGAGTCCACCCTCGATCGGCGCCGCACCGCGCTGCTCGAATTGACCGAGCGGCTCAACCCCGGCTTGGTTCCCCAGCATGCCCGCGACACCCTGGACGCCTACGCCGCCGACATCGCGTTGCCCCTGGAATTACTCGAATCCGATCCATACCGCAACGAGTTGGCCCGCGTCATCGGCCGGGAGCGTGACCGCCTGCGGGGCGACCGCAACCGTTCGCACGATGAGCTCGCCGGAATCATGGCGGCCTACGACAGTTCGTTCCCCGACGCGATTCCCAACGACAGCGAGGATTTCGACGAACGCGTCCACGACTATGTGGCCCTGTCCCGGCGGATCGACGAGCGTGAACTGCCCGACGCCTACGAACGCATGCAGCGGCTCATCACCGAACAGGCCCCCGGCGCGATCCTCAACCTGCACATGATCGCCGACAACGAGGCACGCCGGATCACCGAACAGATCGCGCGAGTCAACACCGGGCTCGGTGCGGTCGAGTTCAACCGGGGCACGCGGTTGACCCTGCACGCGGGCAGCCGTCATCTCGCCGCCGTGGACGAACTCAACGAGAAGGCGCAGCGCATCGCCGCCCGGGTGTCCCTGGTGAGCTTCGGTGACGAGACCGCGATGTTCGAGCAGTACACCGACATCCTGCAACTGCGAAAGCTCTTGGCCGGCAATACGCCTGAGGATCGGCAGTGGACCCGAGACGCGCTTGATGTGCGGAACCGGTTCGTGCTCTATTGCGAGGAGCGCGACGCCGAAACCGGCGAGGTCATCCGCACCTACAGCAACTCCGGGGACAACTCCGGCGGTGAGCAGGAGAAGTTGATGGCGTTCTGCCTGGCCGGCGCGCTGAGCTTCAACCTGGCCAGCCCGGACAGCAACGACACCCGGCCGCTGTTCGCGCAACTCATGCTGGACGAGGCGTTCTCGAAATCCGATCCGCAGTTCGCGCAGCAGGCGCTCTCGGCGTTCCGCAAGTTCGGTTTCCAGCTGGTGATCGTGGCGACGGTGCAGAACACCACCACCATCCAGCCCTACATCGACAGCGTGGTGATGGTGTCCAAGGCCGATGCCGCGGTGCCCAACGCACGTCCGGTCGCGTCGGTCACCGCGGCGTCGATCGCCGAATTCACCGAGTTGCGACGCGGTTCAGAGGTCTTGCCGACGGTGTGACGTAGCGCCGCTCGACGGCTCAGAGCCCAGCGACCGTCGCAGAAAGGTGCGGGTGCCCCTTCGACAGGTGGCGCAGGGTCAGCTCCCAGCCGTCGCTGTCGCGGTCGACGTAGAGCCCGGCCCGCGCCGGCAGCACCACTGGCTTGGCGAACCGCACCGAATACTTCACCGCATCCGGCAACTGGCCCTCGATGTTCGCCAGCACCGCTGCGGCACTGAACATTCCGTGGGCGATCACGGTGGGGAAGCCGAACAGCTTGGCGGCCACGCCGTTGGTGTGGATCGGGTTGTGGTCACCGCTGACTGATGCGTACTGCCGGATCTGGCCCGGCGTGATGCGCAGGACCGCATTGGGTGGCGGCAGCTTCGGCTGCTTCTGCGGTTCCGGTTTGGGCTCGTCGGACAGGCTGGTCCGCTGCTGGTGCAGGAACGTCGTCACCTGATGCCAGGCCACGTCGTTGCCGACCTTGATCTCGGTCACGATGTCCACGAGCAGGCCGCGGCGGTGTTCGCGCAGATTCTCCGCGTGTGCCGCGACAGCGACGGTGTCGGTCACCGCGATGGGCCGGTATTGGGTGATGTGGTTCTCGATGTGCACCGCACCCATTGCGGCGAAAGGGAAATCGAATCCGGTGACCAGCGACATCACGGTGGGGAAGGTCAGCGCGAACGGATAGGTCAACGGCAGCGTGTCACCGAATCGCAACCCGGTCACCTGGGCATAGGCCGCGACATTGGCCGGGTCGATGGCCAGATCGTCGACGGTGACGGTGCGGTCCGGCAGCGTTTCACTGCGCGGGATGAACGGCAGGGCTCCGGCCACCGCGCGGAGCATGGTCAAATCCACCTCATGCCCCCAGCATGGCCTGGCCGCAGACCCGGATCGTGTTGCCGCTCACCGCGTTCGACGCCGGACTGGCGAAGTAGGCGATGGTCTCGGCCACGTCGACCGGCTGCCCACCCTGGAACAGCGAGTTCATTCGGCGGCCCACCTCGCGGGTGGCCACCGGGATGGCCTCGGTCATCTTGGTCTCGATGAAGCCGGGCGCGACCGCGTTGATGGTGAGGCCCTTCTCGGCCAGCACCGGTGCCAGTGCCTCGGTCAGCCCGATCATGCCGGCCTTGGTGGCCGCGTAGTTGGTCTGCCCGCGGTTGCCGGAGATGCCGGCCATCGACGACAGGCCGATCACCCGGCCGCCCTCGCCGAGCGTTCCGTTCGCCACCAGTCCTTCGGTAAGCCGTTGCGGAGCAAGGAGATTGACCGCGAGGACGGAGTCCCACCGGCCCTCGTCCATGTTGGCCAGCAGTTTGTCGCGGGTGATACCGGCGTTGTTGACCAGGACGTCGAGCTTGCCGCCATGATGTTCAGTCACATGGGCGGTGATCTTCTCCACAGCGTCGTCGGCGGTGACATCGAGCGTCAGTGCCGTGCCGCCGACCTTGTGGGCGACCTTGTGCAGATCGTCGGAGGCACTTTCGATGTCAACAGCGACGACAGCAGCGCCGTCACGCGCGAACACCTCGGCAATCGTCGCGCCGATGCCGCGGGCCGCGCCGGTGACCACCGCGACCTTGCCCGCCAGGGGCTTGTCCCAGTCGGCCGGCGGCGTCGAATCGGCGGACCCCACCCGGAATACCTGCCCGTCGACGTAGGCCGACTTCGCCGACAGGATGAACCGCAGCGTCGACTCGAGGCCGGTCGCGGCGGGCTTGGCGTCGGCGGCCAGGTACACCAGCGCGACCGTCGCGCCGCGCCGCAGCTCCTTGCCCAGCGACCGGGTGAAGCCCTCCAGGGCGCGTTGGGCGACCTGCGCGTGGGCACTGCCTGCCTGCTCGGGCGTGGTCCCGATCACCACTACCCGGGCGCACGAGCCCAGGTTGCGCAACAGCGGGGTGAAGAACTTGTACAGCTCCTTGAGCCCGGCTGCGTCGGTGATGCCGGTGGCGTCGAACACCACGCCTCCGAACGAATCGGCCCACCGGCCGCCGATGTTGTTGGACACCACGTCGTAGTCGTCGGCCAGGGCGACGCGCATCGGTTCTGCCACGCGCCCGTCCCCACCGATCAGTAGCGATCCCGCCAGCGGCGGATCACCGGGGCGGTAGCGGCGCAGCGTCTCGGGCTGCGGTACGCCGAGTTGTTTTGCCAGGAACGATCCCGGCCCGGAATTGACCACTTGGGAGAACAGGTCGGAAGCCATAACACGAACTTACTCCAGAGTAAGAACCGTGGGTAGTATTGCCCCATGGCCAACACATCGAGTCGCCGCGTAGCCGTACTTGGCGGCAACAGAATCCCGTTCGCACGGTCCGACGGCGCCTACGCCAACGCCTCCAATCAGGACATGTTCACCGCGGCGCTGGAGGGCTTGATCGACCGCTTCGACCTGGCCGGTGAGCGTCTCGGCGCGGTGATCGGCGGAGCGGTACTCAAGCACAGCCGCGACTTCAACCTCATGCGCGAATGTGTGCTGGGCAGTGCGCTTTCGCCTTACACCCCGGCCTTCGACATTCAGCAGGCCTGCGGCACTGGCCTGCAGGCCACTATCGCCGCAGCTGACGGCGTGGCCGCCGGTCGTTACGAGGTCGCTGCGGCCGGCGGGGTGGACACCGCATCGGACGCCCCGATCGCGTTCGGCAACGATCTGCGGCGCGTGTTGCTCGGGTTGCGCCGGTCCAAGTCGAACCTCGACCGGCTCAAACTGGTCGGCAAGCTGCCTGCGGCGCTCGGCGTGGAGATCCCGGTGAACAGCGAGCCGCGCACCGGTATGTCGATGGGTGAGCACGCCGCGGTCACCGCCAAGGCGATGGGCATCAAGCGCGTCGACCAGGACGAGCTCGCCGCGGCCAGCCATCGCAACATGGCCGCCGCCTACGACAGCGGCTTCTTCGATGATCTGGTCACTCCATTCCTCGGCCTGTACCGCGACAACAACCTGCGCGCCGATTCGAGCCCGGAGAAGCTGGCCAAGCTCAAGCCCGTCTTCGGGGTCAAGGCCGGCGACGCCACCATGACCGCAGGTAACTCCACGCCGTTGACCGATGGTGCCTCGGTGGCGCTGCTGGCCAGCGAGGACTGGGCCCAGGCGCACGGGCGGGAACCGCTGGCCTATTTCGTCGACGCGGAAACCGCTGCGGTGGATTACGTCAACGGCCCGGACGGCCTGCTGATGGCGCCGACGTACGCGGTGCCGCGACTGCTCGCCCGCAACGGCCTGGGCCTGCAGGACTTCGACTACTACGAGATTCACGAGGCGTTCGCCTCAGTGGTGCTCGCGCACCTGCAGGCGTGGGAGTCGGCCGAATACTGCAAGGAGCGCCTCGGTTTGGACGCCGCACTGGGCAGCATCGACCGGTCCAAACTCAACGTCACCGGATCGTCCCTGGCGGCCGGCCATCCCTTCGCGGCGACCGGCGGTCGGATCGTGGCGCAACTGGCCAAACAGCTGGCAGCCAAGCGCAAGGAGACCGGCCAACCGGTGCGCGGCCTGATCTCGATCTGCGCGGCAGGCGGGCAGGGTGTCGCGGCGATTCTGGAGGCCTGACCAGCGCCGTCAAAACATTCGAAAAGTTTTTTCGGCGGTGTGTAACGGCCACCCTTGAGGTGTCGATACATGGGTAGCTCCGTGTTGCCGTCTGACCCCCCGACCCGACGGCAACACGGGGCGACCTCTTGTCGGGGCACCTGAATTTCGGTCGATTTTCCTCTGGTCTGAGGGGTACCCGAGGCGTACTATCGACCGTACGACGGGTTCGGGAGTGACTGATCCAAAGAGTCGGTTTACGGGGTGAAAAACCGGCGGCGTGAGACAAAGTGAAACGCCCCCAAGTGTCCTCCCGAACCCGCCCTTTTTTGTCTTATGCCGCCTAGCGTGAGCGTCATGCAGATCAGCATTCTCGGCTCACTCAGCGAAACCGGCGGCCGCTCGCCGGTCGACTCCACCGTTCAGAACCTGGCGCAATTGCGCGACGAGGGGTTCCGCCGGGTGTGGATGACGCAGATGCCGTATGAGCCCGATCTGCTGACCGTCTTGGCAGTCGCGTTCCGCGAGGTCGACGGCATCGAAGTCGGCACCGGAGTGATCCCGATCCAGAATCAGCATCCGATGCTGTTGGCCCAGCGTGCCCTGACGCTCAACCTGATCAGCTCGGGACGGTTCATCCTCGGTCTGGGCATGACGCATGCCGCGGTCACCGAGGGGATGTGGGGCATCCCGTGGGATAAGCCCGTCCGGCGGTTGCGGGAGTATCTCGACGGGCTGCAGCCGTTGCTTGCCGGCGAAGCCGCCGATGCTCCGGGGGAGACGGTCACGACGCGCGGCGCGCTGCAGATCCCGGGTGCGGCCGAGCCCGACGTGTACATCGCGGCGCTGGGGCCGCAGCTGCTGAAGTTGGCGGGGCGACGCACCGCCGGCACTGTCACCTGGATGACGGGACCGAAGACACTGGCCGAGCATGTTTCGCCGACCCTGCGTTCGGCGGCGGACGGCCGGGCAGTGCGGGTGGTGGCAGCACTTCCGGTCAGTGTCACCGACGACGTCGACGCCACCCGTGCACAAGCCGCCACGCAGTTCGCGATGTACGGGCACCTGCCGTCCTACCGGGCCATGCTCGACCGGGAGGGCTACGCCGGGCCGGAGGACGCCGCGATCATCGGCGACGAAAGCACTGTGGCCGAACGCATTCGGGCGCTCGGGAAGGTCGGCGTCGACGAATACGTCGGCGTGGTGTTCGACGCATCCCCGGAGACCCGGGATCGCACTCGGGCGCTGCTGCGGGAACTCGACAGCTGACGGTCAACTTTCACGTCTGTTCGCCGCCGTTCCCGGGCCCCGATCAGTGCAAATGGCCGGCCAGACTGCCCTGTTCGCCGAACAAGGCTGCGGTCCAGTGGTCGAGCAGCGCGGTGTTGTCAGTGTCGTCCGGATGAAACCCACGCTTGGTGTACGCCCGGATCCGTTGCATCACAGCGCGGTTGAAGAAGGGTGAGTTAGGCAATTGGGCCAGGCTGCGGAACAACCGGACCGGGTTGTAGGCAGCGCGGTCGCACAGCAGGGAAATGGTGGCAAAAAGGATCACGTTCAGCGTGAAAGTCAGCCTGATCACCCGCATGGTCCAGATGCGCCGGCGCTCGGTTCCGCCGACGGCTTGGTAGACATCGAATGCGACGGACCGATGCTCGGATTCCTCGATGGCGTGCCACAGCAGCATTGATCGCACTTCGGTCGAGCCGAGGAGGGCCTGGGCTCGTTCATCGGTGAGCAACGTTTCGGCGAGCACCGCGGTGAAATGTTCGAGGGCGACCGTGATGGCGAGACAGGTCAGTGGCGACAGCCGACGCTCGAAAGCCGCCAGGTCCATGCGGGTGCCCCGGTCGATCCGGCGGGCAGGGTAGCCCATCTGCTGCAGGCGCTCATTCAGCGCGCGGTGCTCGCGGCCATGGGTGACCTCCTGCCCGATGAAGCCCTGAACCTGTGACTTCAGTTCGGGATCGGTGATCTGATCGGCGAAATGACGCACCGACCGGACAAAGAAGTCCTCGCCCTCCGGGAACGTCGCAGACAGATGCGCGACGATATGGCTCAGCACCAGGTCGCCGTCGGCGAAGTGGCGCTGCAGTGATCCGGTTGGGTAAGTAAACCGGATACGGCGGGGGCGCACCACCGGCTTGACTGCAGCAGAAGTACTTTCGGGCATCCTGGCTCCTAGGGTTGCTGGTCTTCTTCTGGCTCGGCGGCGAGCGCTGGGCGGATGATCGACTTGAACGCGGCGAGAACTTGGTCGGCGGGGTAGGCGTCATAGCCATCGATCGATGTCCCCACCGCCAGGCCGTTCATGAGGGCGAAGACCATGCGAACTTGGGTTCGCGGGTCTATAGCGGCATCGGAGTTTCCAGCCGGAAAGACTTCGGCGTAGACACGGTCACAGGCGGCCGCGAACTGTTGGTCGATGTCGACGACCGCGCGCGCCAGGTCCGGGTCGGTCCGGGCGGCCACCCATAGCTCGTGCCAGGCGGTGAAAGTCGATCGGGAGAACATCGACCACAGCAGATCGATCGCGGCATCGAGCTTGTCCGCCGACGGATCCAGGCTGGTCATCAACAGGCCGAACTCCTCGACGCGGCGATCGAACGAGTGCACCACTGCGGCGGTGAGTAACTCGGCTTTGGTCCGGAAGTGGTTCTGCAGCGCACCCATTGACACGCCTGCGCGGTTGGCGACCTCGGCCGTCGTGGTGCCTTTGAACCCGACCTCCACCAGCGCCTCGAACGTCGCGTCGAGCAACGCCCGGCGAGTCTGTGCTGTGCGTTCGGCTTGGGTTCGTCGGGTTGGCGGAGCAGGGGGCATGGAAAGAGACTGCCCGTACAAAAATAATATGTCAATATTATTTTTTCTGAACTAGTAAATCTCTGCTAGTCGCCCAATCCGCGGAGCGCCCAGACGGTCAGATAGGCCAGGCCAAAGAACGCGGCAACGGCCATCGCCACACCGGTCGACTGAACGTAGGACAGCGGTGAGCGCATCCAGTCGAACGTCGCCGCCATCACCGCGTCGGGGCGAGTCACCAGGTCCCAGGAGTTCCACCGCTGGAACCGGCCGATGACCACACCGACCGCGCACAGAGCGACGGACAGCACAGCCACCAACCAGCCCCAGACGCGGCCGAACTCGCGGTCCAGTCGCTGATGCACCAACAGCAGCGAAACCACACCCAGCAGGATCCCGGTCCACGCGGCGAACCCGTACTGCAGAACGTGCCGCCACAATTCGTAGCCCTCGCCGAGATGCACCAAATCGGTCACCAGATAGGGCGCGTTTGGTAGGAAGGCCAACCAGCCCAGGCCGAGCGGCAGCAGCCACAGGCGTCGCTCGACCAGATCAAAAGCGATCGCGAAGAACATCGGGATCCACGCCAGCACCAGGTTCCACACCAGGAACTTGGTCGGGTACGACATCGGTGCGGCCGGATCGGTGATCCCAAGAGCAAGCGTCAGTGCAGTCGTCGCCATCAGGGAGACGACCAGCAGGATGCCACGGGCTTCGATCATGGGACCAGTCTGCCGGTACGGCGGAGATCCGAATTCAGGTAGTGCGCTACTCACGACGCCCGGTCATCGCCGCAGTTGACTTGCCATCACGTACACGAACTACGTGAAGGGGGAAGTCATGATCCGACATGGCCGAGACAGCTTTTTCGTCGTCGGGGAGGGCGTGCTTACAGCGGATGCGGCTCCTGAGACCACGGCGCGAGGCGCAGCGGTGTCTCCGGCGCCGCATCTGACGGAAGCCGAAGCCCTCAGGCAGTTCCGGTTCTCGCGCATCGGGCCACAGGGTGTGCCGGCGACCACGGGACTAGTGACGGCGATGGCCGAAGCGATCACGGAGACAGCGCAGGACGCAGAAGACGGTATCCCGGCCGGGTACACGTACCTGGGCCAGTTCGTCGATCACGACATGACGAGGGACAAGACCGAGGGTCAACTTGGGTCGGAGGTGACTGTGGAGGAGCTCATCCAGGGTCGGTCGCCTGCGCTCGACCTGGATTCGCTCTACGGCCTTGGTCCAGCCGACCAACCAGAGTTCTACACCGATGGACTGCATCTGAAGATGGGGAGCACGGGGGCACTCGACGGATTTCTGCCCGCGTTCGACGGCCACGATCTGCCGCGGGACCCACAGCAACGTCTCGCGCTGATACCCGACCCCCGCAACGACGAGAATCTCGCGGTGGCCCAGACCCATCTCGCCTTCATCAGGTTCCACAACCGGGTGGTCGGCACGGTCGCGCCGGGACCCACCGCGTTGATGTTCGAGGCAGCGCGGGAGAGCGTCGTCAAGCACTACCAGTGGATGCTGAAAACCGACTACCTTCCGCGGATCGTCGACCCAGGCATCGTGGCGGACGTATTCGCCAACGGCCGCAAGCTTTTCGAGACGTCACCCCAAGCCGGCGATGCGCCCACCATGCCGATCGAGTTCTCCGTCGCGGCATTTCGGCTCGGCCACAGCATGGTCCGGGAAACCTACAACTGGAATCAGTTCTTCGACAACGGCGGAGGCACTCTGTCGTTCCTGTTCGATTTCTCCGGAACCAGTGGTTTCCTCAACGGCAGTCCTCTGCCGTCCAATTGGATCGCCGACTTCCGCAGGCTGTATGACTTCGCCGAAGCCGGGCGTCCCGACCTGGCAGTGCCGGACACAAAGTTCAACAATGCGCTCAAGATCGACACCCGGCTCACCGATCCGCTGGCCACCCTCCCGGCAGGTTCGTTCGGTGATCCCAACATCCAAAGTCCGCCGCTTCACGCGAATCTCGCGTTCCGCAACCTGGTCCGGGGCAACATGGTCAAACTCGCCAGCGGCCAGCAGATGGCGACACTTGCCGGGGTGGCCGCGCTGTCCGAGGCCGAGATCCTCAAGGGCGAGGCCGATGGCGTCGACTTCACCGGACTGGTCCCCGCCTTGCGCAACGAACTGGCGACCAATACCCCACTGTGGACATACATCCTGCGGGAGGCCGAACTCAACGGCGGTCGGCTGACCGGCGTGGGAGGCCGCATCGTGGCCGAGGTCTTCCATCGGGCGATGGAGGGCAGCACGCATTCCATTGTGCGAGACCCGCAATGGCGTCCAAGCCTGGGACCGGACTCCTTCACGTTCAGGATGGCGGACTTACTGCTGTTCGCGTTCGAGGGCCGAGCCGACCTGCTCAACCCGCTCGGGGACGAGCCCGCTCAGCAGCTCGAGATCATCGAACTCGACCGCGGCGACGAGAGTGCCTTCGTCCAGGTCCTGCAACATCTGTTGCGCGCAAGGGCATTCGACCTGGCGGTCGACGGCGTCTTCGGCCCGCTCACCGAGCAGGCCGTGCGCCGGTTCCAGGGAAACCAGGGCATCGGTGTCGACGGCATTGTCGGACCGGTCACCTGGTCTCGGCTGTTCATCACGGTCCGGCGGGGGAGCACCGGTGAGGCCGTCAAGGGGATACAGGTCAGGATGAACCTGCGGCAGGCGCCACCGATCGATGTCGACGGCGACTTCGGCCCGCTCACCGAGCAGGCGGTGCGGGACTTCCAGGCCGGCCAAGGCCTTGACGTCGACGGCATCGTCGGTCCGATCACCTGGCGCAGGTGCGTGTCCGAACCGGCGTAGGGTCCACCGGGCGAGCAGACGCAAAAACCCCCAATTCCTCACGGAATTGGGGGTTTTCGCGGCTGTTCGCGGGGCTTAGAAGGCAGCCTCGTCGAGTTCCATCACCTCGTTGTCGATGGTCTCGAGGACCTGACGGGTGCTGGTCAGCAGCGGCAGGACGTTCTTCGCGAAGAACGACGCGGACGCGATCTTGCCCTCGTAGTACGAGCGGTCCGCACCGGTCGCACCGGCGTCGAGCTTCTCGATCGCCACCGCGGCCTGACGGGCCAGCAGCCAGCCGAGCAGCAGGTCACCGACCGACAGCAGGAAGCGCACCGAACCGAGGCCCACCTTGTAGATGCTGGCCTGGTCCTCCTGAGCGGCCATCAGGTAGCCGGTCAGCGTGGCGGCCATGCCCTGCACGTCGGCCAGCGCGGTCGCCAGCAGTTCGCGCTCGGTCTTCAACCGGCCGTTGCCCGACTCGTTCTTGATGAACTGCTCGATCTCACCGGACACGTAGGCCAACGCCTGGCCCTTGTCGCGGACGATCTTCCGGAAGAAGAAGTCCTGCGCCTGGATGGCGGTGGTGCCCTCGTAGAGCGAGTCGATCTTGGCGTCGCGGATGTACTGCTCGATCGGGTAGTCCTGCAGGAAGCCGGACCCACCGAAGGTCTGCAGACTCTCGGTCAGCTTGGCGTAGGCCTGCTCCGAGCCGAAGCCCTTGACCACCGGCAGCAGCAGATCGTTGACCTTGTGCGCCAGCTCGCCCTCGAGGCCGTGCACGGCCTTGGCGACCTCGACGTCCTGGAACGTGGCGGTGTACAGGTACAGCGCACGCATGCCCTCGGCGTACGCCTTCTGGGTCATCAGGCTGCGCCGCACATCGGGGTGATGGGTGATGGTGACGCGCGGGGCGGTCTTGTCCGTCATCTGGGTCAGGTCAGCACCCTGGACGCGCTCCTTGGCGTATTCCAGCGCGTTGAGGTAGCCGGTCGACAGGGTCGCGATGGCCTTGGTGCCGACCATCATGCGGGCCTGCTCGATCACGTCGAACATCTGCGCGATGCCGTTGTGCACCTCGCCGACCAGCCAGCCCACAGCCGGCTTGTCATGCTGGCCGAAGGTCAGCTCACAGGTGGCCGAAACCTTCAGGCCCATCTTGTGCTCGACGTTGGTGACGTAGACGCCGTTGCGCTCGCCCGGCTCGCCGGTCTCGAAGTCGAACAAGTACTTCGGCACGAAGAACAGCGACAGACCCTTGGTGCCGGGGCCTGCGCCCTCGGGGCGGGCCAGCACCAGGTGGAAGATGTTCTCGAACAGGTCGTCGGAGTCGGCCGAGGTGATGAACCGCTTCACCCCGTCGATGTGCCAGGAGCCATCCTCCTGCTTGACGGCCTTGGTGCGGCCGGCGCCGACGTCGGAACCCGCGTCGGGCTCGGTGAGCACCATGGTGGCGCCCCAGCCGCGCTCGGCGGCGAGAACGGCCCACTTCTTCTGCTCTTCAGTGGCGTTGTCGTAGAAGATCTGCGCGAAGGCGGCGCCACCTGCGTACATCCACACGGCGGGGTTGGCGCCGAGGATGTGCTCGTTCAACGCCCACAGCAGCGCCTTCGGGGCGGGCACGCCGCCGAGGTCCTCGTACAGGCCGACCTTGTCCCAGCCGCCGTCGATGGCTGCGCGTACCGACTTCTTGAATGCCTCGGGCAGCGTGACGGTATGGGCATCAGGATCGAACACCGGCGGATTGCGGTCACCCTCGGCGAACGATTCGGCGATGGGTCCCTCCGCCAGCCGAGCCATCTCGGTGAGCATCTCGCGGGCCGTGTCGGCGTCCAGATCGCTGTACTCGCCGGCACCCAGTGCCCTGTCCAACCCGAAGACATCGAACAAGTTGAAGACCTGGTCACGAACATTGCTCTTGTAGTGGCTCACGTTTCCTCCTCGATGAGAATGCCACTTGAGGTTGGGTACTCGGATAAGTTACCCACCAGTAACTGCGGCTAACTATACCGTCCGGTAACTTCAACGCAAAGCAGACGCGAGCAATTTCCGCCCCCTAACCAACCCAGCGGTTGATCGAGCTTCGTACCACCCCGGTCATAGGCCGCTGAACTGCGGTTTTCAGGGGGTGTGACGATTGTCACGAAACGGCCCGCTAGGGTGAGCGGATGCGAAGGCTGGCCGTGTGGGGCACAGGCAATATGGGGGCAACTGCGATCCGGTCGGCGGTCGCCTTTCCTGGCCTTGAGCTGGCTGCCGTCATCACCTCATCACCGGACAAGGTGGGTCGTGACGCCGCGACGTTTGCCCGGCTCGACCAGCCGACCGGTGTCACCGCGACCGCCGACGTCGACGCTGCGCTCGCGCAGTGCGACGCCGTCGCCTACATGTCTTCCGGGGACATCCGCCCCGAGGAGGCCATCGCCGAGATCGAGCAGTGCCTGCGTGCCGGCAAACAAGTGGTCACACCGTCGCTGTACTCGTTGTACGACCCGGCCTCCGCTCCGCAGGAGTGGGTGGAGCGGCTGACTGACGCCGCAACGGCAGGCAATGCCGCGCTGTTGGTCAGCGGGGTCGATCCGGGATGGGCCAACGACGCCCTTGCAGTGGCAGTGGCCGGACTGTGCACCCGCATCCGGACCATCCGCTGCCAGGAGATCTTCGATTACTCCACCTACAACCAGCCCCACGCGGTACGGGTGCTGTGCGGCTTCGGCGGATCGATGGACGACGTCCCGATGATGCTGTTGCCCTCGATCCCCACGATGGTCTGGGGCGGCAACGTTCGCTTGATCGGTCGCGGACTGGGCATGGAGATCGACGAGATCACCGAGAAAGTCGAGCGCCTGCCACTCACCGAATCCGTCGACAACGTGCTCGGCCGCTTCGAGAAGGACACCCAAGGGGCGTTCCGGGTCCAGGTCATCGGCTGGGCGCAGGGCGTCGAACGGATCGTCGTCGACCACATCACCCGCATCGACCCGGCCTGTGCGCCGGACTGGCCGCAACCTGATCAGGGTGTCGGCGACCACCGGGTGATCATCGACGGCGACCCGCAGCTGAGCATCGTGGTGCGCGCCGACGTGCCGGGCGGCACCCGCGCCGACGGCGGCAACACTACTGCGGCCAACCGACTGCTCGGAGCGATCGACTGGCTGGCCACCCAGAAGCCGGGCATCTACGACGGTCTCGATGTTCCGTTGCACCCGCCGCTACCCAGCGAGGTCGAAGCGACCCGCTGGGCCTGATTTTCCGCCGAACAGACGCGAAAACCCCCAAAATCCAAGGAAATTGGGAGTTTTCGCGACTGCTCGCGGGGGTTAGCCCTCCGTGGACTCGGCCTCCGCCGGCGCCTCCACTGACTCCGCAGAATCCGCGTCGGGCAGCTGACCCACGAGGTACTCGGCGAGCCCGCCGATGGTCGGGTAGTCGAAGACCGCGGTCGCGTTGATGGTGAACTTGCCGCCGAACTGGCTGTGCAACCTGTTGCGCAGTTCGATCGCCATCAGTGAATCCGTGCCGAGGTCCAGGAACCGACTGGTCGCGGCCGGCGGCGATGCGAGTCGCAGGAAGTTCTGCACCTCGCGCTGAAGGAATTCGGTGACGAATCCCGCGCGCTGCGGCACCGGTATCTCCATCAGCTGCTTGAGCAACTCACTGTCAGCGGTCACCTCTCCGACGGCACTCGGCAACACGAGGTCGAGGATCGGCGGCCGCGAACTGCCCAGCACCTTTGCGGCACGCTGCCAGTTGGCCTTGATGACGGTGGCCTGGCCGGTGCCGTTGGCGACGACCTCGGCCAGCGCGCTCAGCGCCGCTGCGGGATCCAGCGGAATCAGGCCCTGCGCACTGATATTGGCGGTCGCGGCCTCCGAAGACGCCATACCCCCTTGCGCCCAGGGACCGAAGTTGACGCCGGTGGCCGGCAGGCCTTGCGCCCTTCGTTGCGCGACGAGGCCGTCGAGCAACGCATTCGCGGTCGCGTAGTTGGCCTGACCGGGTGAACCGAACAAGCTGGACACCGAGGAGGACACGATGAAGAAGTCCAGTTCGTCGTCCTTCGTCAAACGGTCCAGGTGGCACGCGCCGAATGCCTTGGGCGCCAGGGTTGTCCGGAACCGCTCCAGGCTCTGCTGGGACAGCAGCGCATCGTCGAGCACGCCGGCCAGGTGCACCACACCGGCCAGCGGCGGCAACTCCGCCCGAATCCGCTCCAACAGCTTGGCCACCTCGGCCTCGTCGCCGACATCGGCTGCGAAGACGTGGATGCGGCACTTGTAGCGCTCGGTGATCTCGTCGATCAACCCTTGCGCGTCCGCGTCGGGCGCGCGCCGGCTGGTCAACACGATGTCACCGGCACCGCGCTGGGCCAGGTACGACGCCGTGTGCAGGCCGATCGCACCGAGCCCGCCGGTGATCAGATAGCTCCGATCGGCCCGCGGCTGCAGCGGATTCGGAATCTGCACCACGATCTTCCCGATGTGCCGCGCCTGCTGCATGCGGCGGAACGCAGCTCGAGATTCCGTGAGCGGGTAGATCTCGGCGGGCAGCGGCCTCCACTCGGCCACCGACGAGCGCTTGCGCGAGGAGTCAACTGCTGCGGCCAAGCCCTCCGATACCTCGGTGAGCAAATCGCGAATGCGATCGGGTTCGGTGAACATCACCGTGTCCAACGCGACGATCTCGTAGGCGATGTCGGGACGTACTTCGGACATCTGCTCCGGTGACCAGATGTCGCGCTTGGCGATCTCGGCGAAGCGGCCGTTCTGGGCGGTGGCTTTCAGCGTCGCCTCGATGAAACCCTCGCTCGTCAGGCTGTTGAGCACCACGTCCACACCGGCGCCGTCGGTGTCTGCCAGGATCTGGTCGGCGAAGTCCGTCGTCCGCGAGTCGTAGACATACTTCACACCCAGCTTGCGCAGGGTTGCGCGTTTGAAGGTGCTGGCCGTGGCGAACACCTCGGCCCCGCACTGCTGCGCCATCTGAACTGCCGCCAGGCCGACGCCACCGCTGGCGGCGTGGATGAGCACCTTGTCGCCTGGTTTCAGCTGCGCCCAGTCGAACGACAGTCGCACCGTGAGCGCGGCGGCGGGAATCGTCGCGGCTTCCACCGCGCTCACCCCGTCCGGGATCGGCGCCAGGAACTGCGACGGCACGTTGAACCGGCTGGCGAACGCACCCTGCATGGAGCCGTAGACGCGCTGCCCGACCTCGAGTCCCGTAACCCCCTCACCCAATTGCGTGACGACACCGGCGAAGTCGCCGCCGATCGGCCCCGGATCGCCCGGGTAGAGGCCAAGGACGTTGAGCACGTCGCGGAAGTTGAGGCCCGCAGCCTCCACCCGGACCTGCACATACCCCTCGTCCGGCGCGGGCACCTCCGTCTCGGTGATCCGCAGGTTGTCGATCGCGCCGCGCTCAGTCGGAGCCAGGACGTAATCCCCTCCACGCGGCACCGTGAGATGACCGCTGCGCGCCCACGGCAGCAACCGGGAAGCCAGCAGCTTCCCTTGTCGCAGCGCGAGTTCGGGCTCGTCCACCGGGGTGGCCAGCAGGTCGGCCAGCGCCTGCACAGCTTCCGGAGATCCGTCGCAGTCCACGAGTTTGGCGTGCAACGCTGGTTCCTCGTTGATCGTGGTACGACCGAAGCCCCACAGCGCCGCCTGCACCGGGTCGACCGGCTCGCCGGATTCGGTGGCTACGGCCTTCTCGGTGACGATCCACAGACCGTTCGGGAGTTTCACGCTGCCAGTTTGTGAACCCCCTTGCACGGTGTGCACGGCGCTGAGCAGGTTGGCGATCTCGGTCTCGATGCGCTCGGCGACACCGGCACTCGACTCGTCCGGGCTTGGCCCGGTGCTTCGCCACACGACGCCGGAGAACGGCAGACCGCGCTCAGCAGCCTGAACCAGCTGCTGTCCCAACAGTTCCGGATCGGTGGTCCGGTCGAACGGGATGCAGCCCGGCACCTTGGCGGCCAGGTCGTCGAACCCGGCGATCAGCCAGGTTCCGGTCACACCTTCTGCGCCCTCGTTCGCCGGCACCGGCACCTCGTGCCAGCCAAGGGTGTAGAGCAGCCGGGTGGCGTCGCCGCCGAGGCCGCGCAACAACGCCTCGCGGGGTGCGCGTTTGACGGTGAACTCGCGAATCCCGCCCAGCTGCCGGCCATCCCGATCGAGGAAGTCGAGATCGAAGACCTGGGTTTCGCTGTCGAGGCCGCTGTTGTGCCACCTCGCGCGGCAGTAGAACCGCCGAGGCATCTTCTCCTGCAGCGTCACCTGCCCGTACCGCAACGGCAGGAACAGGTCGTTGACGCCTTGCTCGGCGGCGAGAAGAGCCGGGAACGCCGGGAAGGCGACACCGGTGCACAGGTCCATCAGCACCGGGTGCATCGGCTCCGTGCCGAGATGTTCGGCGAGTTCTTCGCCGACGAGGATGTCACCGATCGCCTCGCCCTCGCCTAGCCACAGTGACTTCAGGGAACCGGACCAGTTTGGCCCCCATGCCAGTTCCAGGTCGGCGAAGGTCTCGAACAACTCCTGCGGGCGCATGCGGTTGAGCCGCTCGATTGCTTCGTCGACAGGCTCCTGCTCGGACACCGGCTCGTCGTCCACACCGGTGACAACCGTGCCCTCGGCATTCAACGACCACTCGGCGCCGCGTTCACCGTACGGGCGACTGTGCACTTGGAACTTCGACTCGCCGCCCTGTTCCAGCGGATGCAGGGACAGCTGCACCTCCCGAGAAGCCTTCTCGGGCAGGATGATCGGCTCGTAGAAGAAGACGTCCTTCACCCGCGCCGGTGGGCCGACTGCGGCCAACGCCATCGCCGCATACGTCGCGCCGGGGACGACGACGGTGCCGTAAATGACGTGATCGGACAGCCACGGCTGCGACTTGACCGACAACCTGCTCGTGTAAACCGAGTCACCGGAGGCGAGATCCTTTGCGCTACCGAGGATTCCGGAGACCGTCGGTCCATCGATGGCCATTCCGGACGACTTGGGCCAGAAGCGGCGGCGCTGGAACGGGTACGTCGGCAGTTCGAGCTTGCGACTCTGACGCGAGGAGCGAACAGGCTCTCCCTCACGACGATGCAGCGCGGCGAAATCGGGCCGGTGCCCGCCGACGTAGGCTGCGGCCAGCGCGTCGGCGATCTGACGCCGGTCGGCGACGCCCTTGCGGAGCGAGACGATCGCCCGCGGCGCCGCCAGGTGTTCGGGCCAGACCTGTACTGCGGCTCCGGTCAGCACCGGTTGTGGACCGATCTCCATCAATACCGAGCACCCGAGTGCCGCCACGGTGCGCACGCTTTCGGCGAACTGCACCGGCTGGCGCGAATGCCGCCGCCAGTACTGAGCGTCGAGCGGGGTCTGGTTCGTCAGCACCGCTCCGGTGCGGTTGCAGACCAGCGGCAGAGTCGGGGCGGCGAACTGGACCTGCGCGGCGTACGACTCGAATTCGTCGAGCACCGGATCCAACAGCTCCGAGTGGAACGCATGGCTGGTCTGCAGCCAGGTGCACCGGATCGCGTCGTCGGAGAATCTGGCGACGATCTGTTCGAGATCCTCACCCGGACCCGAGAGCACGGTGTTGGGCCCGTTGTAGGCGCCGACCGAAACGCGGGGGAACTCACCGGCGACCTGTTCGACGTGCTTGGGGTCGGTGAACACCGCCACCATTCGTCCGCCTTCGGGCAGGCTGCCGAACAGCCGGCCGCGCTCGGCCATCAGCCGTACGCCGTCCTCGAGGCTGAAGACTCCGGCGACGCATGCCGCCGCGTACTGGCCAACGCTGTGGCCGAGCACGACGTCGGGCTCGATGCCCCACGACTGCCACAGCCGGGCCAGGCCCATCTCGATCGCGAAGAGTGCCGGCTGCGCAAACGACGTATGCCGCAACGTTTCCCCGGCTTTGCCGCCGGTTTCGCGATCGGTGGCGAACATGACCTCGAGCAGCGGCTGCGGCAGAATGTCCTTGACCGCGTCCGCACAACGGGTCACGGTTTCGGCGAAAACCGGCTCTGCGTCGAACAACTCACGTGCCATTCCCGGATACTGGCTGCCCTGCCCGGTGAACAACCACGCCGTCGTCGGATGGTTCGTGTGCTCGCCACGGACGACACCGGGTCGCAGACGGTTGTCGGCCAATTCGGCCAAGCCCATCCGCGCATCATCGACCGAATCCACGACAAGCGCGGCACGGTGCTCGAAATGCGAACGCCCCGTTCCGGCGGTGCGGCACACGTCGGCAAGGTCGGCATCCGGATGGGCGCTCAACCACGCCTCGTAACGCTGCGCCAACTCCACCAGCGCTTCTGGTGTCCGCGCGGACAGCGCCAGCACCTCGACGGGCTGTGCGCCGGTGTCGGGCCCCGAAAGCTCAGAAGGTTCTGATGGCTCCGACGGCTCTGAAGCCGCAGGGGTTGACGGTTGCGGCGCTTCCTCGATCAGCACATGCGCGTTCGTGCCGGTGAATCCGAAGGAGCTCACGCCGGCGCGTCGTGGTCTGCCGTTGGCCTGCCACGGCATCGCCTTGTCGACTACCCGCACAGGCAGCGATTCCCACGGAATGTGCGGCGACGGATTGTCGAAGTGCAGGCTCTCCGGCAGCACTTCGTGCTGAAGCGACAGCACAACCTTTATCAGACCTGCTGCGCCAGAGGCTGATTCGGTGTGGCCGATGTTGGTCTTCACCGAGCCCATCAGCAACGGTCGGTCCGCGTCACGCCCGCCGCCATAGGCGGCGGCAGCAGCCTGCACCTCGATCGGATCGCCGAGCGGGGTGCCGGTCCCATGCGCCTCGAGGTAGTCGACGTCCCCGCCGGACAACCCGGCCCGAGCGAGCGCCGTTCCGATCAACCGTTGCTGTGCACCACCATTGGGGACGGTCAAGCCACTCGATGCGCCATCCTGGTTCACCGCGCTACTGGGAATGACGGCGCAGATCCGGTCGCCGTCGCGCTCCGCGTCGCTCAGCCTCTTGAGGACGAGAATTCCGCAGCCCTCACTGCGCACGTAGCCATCGGCGGAAGCGTCGAAGGTCTTGCATCGCCCGACCGGAGAAAGCATCCGAGCGCGGGAAGCGGCGACAACCGTCACCGGGCTCAGCAGGACGTTCACGCCGCCGGCCAACGCCAGGTCACAGTCACCGGAGTGCAATGCCTGGCAGGCCTGATGGATCGCCACCAGCGCTGAGCTGCAGGCGGTATCGACGGCCATTGCCGGTCCCTCGAGTCCCAGTGCGAAGGCGACCCGACCGGAGATGGCATTAAGCGCGTTGCCGGTGATGAAGTAGGGCTCGATCTTGTCGATGGACTCCGACGACAGCAGATGCGCGTACTCGTTCGCGGCCACCCCGGCGAAGATGCCGGTTCGGCTGCCGCGCAATGAGGCCGGCGAGTATCCAGCCCTTTCGAGACCCTCCCAGACCGTTTCGAGCATCAGCCGCTGCTGCGGCTCGATCCAGACGGCCTCACGCGGGGAGATGCCGAAGAATTCGGGATCGAATCCGTCGATGCCGTCGAGGAATCCGCCGAAGCGCGTGTAGGTCTTACCCGCCGCCTCGGGATCCGGGTCGTAGAACTCGTCGATGTCGAAGCGATCCTCCGGGACCTCCCGGATCGCGTCGACGCCACCGGACAGCACCTCCCAGAAGGCTTCCGGGTTGGGTGCGCCGGGGAAGCGGCACGACACGGCGACGATGGCAATCGGTTCGTCCGTGCGTGTCGTCGCCGCCGATGCCATCTGAGGCGCGGGCTTGGCCTGCTCGTTGAGTCCGAGCACGTCATCGAGCAGGTAGTCGGCCACGTCCGATATCCGGGGGTAATCCATCACCAGGGTGATGGGAATCTCCGCGCCCACGCCCTGTTCCATGCGGCGCCGCAATTCGACGGCCATCAGCGAATCCATGCCGAGGTCGAAGAAGCCTGCGTCCTCGCGGATCTCGGCGGAATCGACTCGTGTCACCTCTGCTACCGCGTCGCGCAGGTAGTTGGTCAGAAGTTTCTTGCGCTGCTGCACCGGAGCGTTGGTGAGTTGCTCGACCAGTTGGGTTTTCCCCGATGCGGTGGTGGATGGCGCCACTCCCGTCAGCTGGCCGGGTACCTCGCGCTCCAATTCCGCCAGGAATGCCCGCCGGCCGGCTTGCTGGTAGAGCGGCAGGAAGCGGGCCCAGTCGACGCGGGCCACTACTCCTTGTGCGGGCCCCTCCGCGGCTGCGGCCGCCACGACGTCGGCCAGACCTGCCAGTGCATCGGCAGGCGACAACGTGCGTATCCCGCGTTGTTCCAGTCGCGCACGGGATTCCGCATCGGCCATGCCGGCAGACCACGGGCCGAAGTTGACGCTGGTTCCGGCGATGCCCTGCTCACGCAGGCGCCACGCCAGCCCGTCAAGGAAGGCGTTGGCCGCGCTGTAGGCGGTCTGACCGTAACCGCCCCATACCGAGGCGATCGAGGAGGTGCTGATGAAGAAGTCGAGCTCCAGGTCAGTCGCTGCCTCGCTCAACTGCCATGCGCCCCAGACCTTCCCGGCGAAGACGCGATCGATCTCGGCGTCATCCAGATCGCTGAGCGGGCTGGTGCTGATCTCGCCGGCGGCATGGACGATGCCGGCCAGCGGCGGTAGCTCGGCCCGCACCTTGGCGAGCAGGCGGGCGACGTCGTGCGCGTCGGAGACGTCGGCGGCGACGACGACGATTTCGCAGCCGTGCAGTTCGCCCAGTGCATCGATGCGCTCTTGCACGGCATCGCTGGGGGCACGTCGGCTGGTCAGCACCAGATGCCTCGCGCCGTTTGCCGCCAGGTATCCGGCGATCTCGAGCCCGATCGATCCGAGGCCGCCGGTCACCAGATACGTTGCACCATCGCGCAGCTCGAGCGGCGCGCCGCTCGGCTGGTCAGCGCGCCGAACCAGCCTGGGGACGTAGAGCGCTTGATCGCGCAGCGCGACCTGATCTTCTCTGGTCGTTGCGTCTTGCGTCGTGATCCGGTTGATGAGCTGGGACCATTCCTCGGTGTTGCCCTCCGAGAGATCGGCCAGTCCGCCCCACAGTTGTGGAAGTTCCAGTGCCGCAGCGCGACCGAATCCCCACAGGCAGCTCTGATCCGGTGCGACCGCGTCCGCGTCGGTGACTCGCTGGGCACCGCGGGTCACCAGCCAGACGGGAACCCGCAGTTCAGCGGCACTCGCAGCGCGGAAGAGCCGTCGTGTCCCGCCCAGGATCTGGTGTTGCATCCGCAGCAGTGACCGCATCGATGGTGCGGTGTCGGAGTCAAGGGCCGCGACGTGCAGGATGCGAAGCGTTGAATCTTCTGTTGCCGCAGCGCGCAATGCGTCTATGAGCTTTTCGGTGTCCGCGTCGGACGTCGGCAGCGCAAGGAACCGATGCTGCTGCCCGCGAGCGGTCAGCGCATCGATCAGCGGCTGAACCGCCGGGGATTCCCCACCGATGAGAAGCCAGGTGGAAACCTCTCCGGCAGCCGTGCCGTTGAGTGGAGCAGTGGATTTCTCCCACCGGAACTCGTAGCGGTCGTCGGCGATGGATTGGGTCGTCCGTTGCTGATTATGTTGTGCCGCAAGCTTGGTCAGCACATTGAAGGTCTGATGATCGCCGTCTGCACCGTCGAGCAGGGCGGCGAGTTCCTCGATCTGGCCGTCCTCCAGAAGCCGGATGGCCTGGGTGCGTGCGGCGGACGGCGCTCGCTGCTGGTCGGGCTGATCCCGATCGTCGGCCCAATTGTCCGAGTACCAGTACTGGCGGCGCTCGAAAGGATAGGTGGGCAGGTCGAGCTTGCGCGCGTGCGAATGCCGGAAAGCGGCGAACTCAGGCAGGTGGCCCAGGACATACGCATCGGCAACCGCCTCGGAGATCTGGCGGTGGTCGGCGGTGTTTCGGCGCAGAGACGTGATCACCCGCGGTGCTGTGGCCGGGTCGGGCCACGTGCCCAGAGCTGCGGCGGTGAGCACCGGCCGTGGGCCGATCTCGAGCAACAATTTGCAATTCTGATCGGCGAGGGTATGCACGCTCTTGGCGAACTGCACCGGTTGGCGCGCGTGCCTGCGCCAATAGGCACCATCGAGTTTCACACTTCTGCCCAATGCGGCACCGGTCCGGTTGTCGATCAGAATCCGTTGCGGCGCATGGAATGTGAACTGCCCCGCATACGACTCGAACTCGTCGAGGATCGGGTCCAGCAGCGCCGAGTGGAACGCGTGGCTGGTTTCGAGCCAATCGCAGCGGACGCCGTCGGCCGTCAGACCGGCTACCGCCTTCTCCAGATCACCTGCGGGACCCGATAATACGGTGTTGGCACCGTTGTAGGCGGCGACCGACAGGCTCGGGAACTCGTCGGTGAGGCTCTCGACGCGCTCTGCGGCGGCGAACACCGCGACCATCCGGCCACCAGCGGGCAAACTGCCGAAGAGGCGGCCGCGCTCGGCCATCAGCAGCGCGCCGTCTTCGAGACTGAACACGCCCGCCACGCAGGCCGCCGAATACTGGCCGACACTGTGGCCCAGCACGACGTCCGGCTCGAAGCCCCAGGACTGCCAGAGGTGGGCCAAGCCCATCTCCACCGCGAACAAAGCGGGCTGTGCGTAGGACGTCTGCCGCAGCGTCTCTTCGGAGTCATGCTCTTCGCGCAAGCGCTCATCGGCATCCGGGCTGTCCAGATCGAAAATCACGTCCAGCAATGGCTTTTCGAGAACATCCGCAACGGCGGCCGCACACCGGTTCACAGTCTCTGCGAACACGGACTCGGTGTCGAACAGCTCCCGGGCCATGCCGGGGTACTGGCTGCCCTGACCGGTGAACAGCCACGCTGTCTTCGGTACGTCGTGGGTTTCTCCGCGCACCAGACCGGGCGCAGGGCGGTCGTCCGCGAGCGCGCCGAGTAGCTCGATGGCCGACTCTCTCGAATTGACCACCAACGCGGCCCGGTGCTCCAGGTGTGACCGGCCCGCCCCGGCGGTGAAGCACACGTCGGCCAAGGTGGCCTCAGGGTTCGCGCTCAACCAGTCGCGATACTGCTCGGCGAGCTGTACCAAGGCGGCCGGCGTCCGCGCCGACAGCGGAAGAATGCTGAACCGTCGGTCGTGCCCGATCGGAACCGGTGCCGCGGCGGGTCGCTCGGGCACTTCGGGGGCTTCTTCGAGGATGACGTGGGCGTTGGTTCCAGCGAACCCGAATGAGCTCACACCCGCGATGCGCGGCCGACCGTTGCGCTCCCAGGGGATGGACTCCTTCACCACCTCAACGGGCAGCCGGTCCCACGGGATGTGCGGTGACGGGTTCTCGAAGTGGAGGTGCTTGGGCAAAGTCTCGTTCTCGAGCGACAGGATGACCTTGATGACACCCGCGATGCCCGCGGCGGCTTCAAGGTGTCCGATGTTCGTCTTCGCCGAGCCGATCAGCAGCGGCCGGTCGGGGTCGCGTCCGACGCCGAGCACCGCACCAGCGGCCTGGGCTTCGATCGGGTCACCCAGCGATGTCCCGGTGCCGTGCGCTTCCAGGTATTCGACGTCGCTGGGTTCGAGATCGGCGCGCTTGAGCGCATCGGAGATAACGCGTTGCTGGGCACCCCCGTTCGGCACCGTAAGACCGCCCGATGCGCCGTCCTGGTTGATCGCGCTGCCGCGGATGACGGCCCGGATCCGGTCACCGTCGCGGACCGCGTCCTCGAGGCGTTTGATGACGATGACGCCGCAGCCCTCGCCACGCACGTAGCCGTCCGCAGCCGCGTCGAATGTCTTGCACCGACCGTCGGGCGCGAGCATGTGCGCGCTGGAGAACGTGATCATGGTCGCCGGTGTCAGCAGCACGTTGGCACCACCGGCCAGCGCAAGGTCACACTCTCCCAGTCGCAGCGCCTGGCACGCCTGGTGGATCGCCACCAGCGACGAGCTGCACGCCGTGTCGACGGCGACTGAGGGGCCCTGCAGCCCCAACCGGTAGCTGATCCGCCCCGCCGCTGCGGCATTCGATGTCCCGATGGCCATGTAGGCCTCGATCTCGGGATAGGTCAGCTCGTCGGAAGCCATTCCCAGGTAGTCGTGGGTGGCCAGGCCGACGAACACACCGGTATTGGTGTCAGCCAAAGACGATGGCGCGGTTCCGGAATGCTCCACCGCGCGCCACGCTGTTTCGAGCAGGAGGCGATGCTGCGGGTCCATCAGCCTGACCTCGCGCGTCGACATACCGAAGAACGGTGCGTCGAACCCCGTCACGTCATCGACGAAACCCGCACGACGGGTTACGACCTTGCCGGGTGCACCGGGTTCCGGGTCGAAGAATTCGTCGACGTCCCAGCGGTCCTCGGGTATTTCCGATACCGCGTCGCGACCCTCGCGCAGTACGTCCCAGAACCCATCGGCATCCGCAGCGCCCGGAAAGCGCGCCGCATATCCGACGATGGCAAAACTGGCCGGCGGTTCGATCGGGCGTTCGACGAATCCCATACCGTTGTCCTCCTTGCATCGGCGGTCAGAATGACACTCCGCGCACCCCCCGTGGCGCCTGAAGATCAACTTCGTCGCACACTATTGCATGCGTACCCGTCGTGTGCGACGTTCGCTGTCGCTGCAGGAACCGGCGCGGGGCGACTGCGGCGGAGCCGGGGGGTATGTTGGGGCCGCAGTGAGTTCGGCCGTACCTGGAGCCGGCTGAGCGGGGAGTTTTGGGGAGGGCCTGGTTTTGCGCATCGGAAAGATAACTGTTGGCGCACTTGATGAATGGTCGCTGAACGCAGGTTCGGTCACCTCCTGGCACCCAACGGCCGCCGCTCAGGAAAGAGCGAAGCGAGCGCCGGTCAGTTCGGTGCCGGTTAGCTACATGCAGAGACAACATCTTCGTAACTACAGTGAGCGCACGGCCGCGGGATTGAACTTCTCCCGGCAGATCATCGCCAGCTGTGAAGTGCCCGGCCAATGTGACGTCTCGGCCATGGATCACGCCGTCAACACCTACCTTCGGCGGCACGACACATTCCGCAGTTGGTTCGAACAATCCGGTGATGGAGAGTTCATCCGGCATGCTCTCGAGGACCCGGCTGACATCGAATTCATGCCGGTCGATCAGGGCCACATGACGGCCGACGAAATACGCGCCCATGTCGTGGCCATACCGAACCCCTTGGAATGGGGCTGCTTCACCTTCGGAATTATCCAGAACGACGATTTCTTCACTTTCTTCGCCGCCATGGATCACGTGCACGGGGATGCCACGTTGATCGGCACGACGATGATGGAAGCCAACGGCATGTATTCGGCGATGAGTGGCAGCGGTCAGGCCCTCGCACTGCCCGAACCCGGTAGCTTCGACGCGTTCTGTGTCCGCGAGCGGGAGTACACGTCAGAATTGACCCTGGATTCGCCGGGTGTGCGCGCGTGGCTCGACTTCGCCGAGAACAACAGTGACGGCTTTCCGGAATTCCCACTGCCGCTGGGTAACCCGAACGAGTCGACCAGCAGTGCCTGGAGCTCTCAGGTCCTCATGGACTCAGCGCAGACCGAACGCTTCGAGTCGGCCTGCTCGGCGGCCGGCGCACGCTTTGTCGGCGGATTATTTGCTTGTCTGGGTCTGGTGGAGCACGAGTTCACGGGTGCTCTGACGTATTACGGGCTCACCCCCCGGGATTCCCGCACCGCCGGCGACAATTTCAATACGCAGGGTTGGTTCACCGGCCTGATCCCCATCACGGTGCCGGTCGCGGCGACCTCTTTCATCGATGCCGCGGGGGCCGCGCAGGCGTCTTTCGACTCCGGTCTTGACATGGCGAGAGTTCCGTACTATCGCGTTTTGGAGTTGGCGCCCTGGTTGAACTGGCCACGGCCGAACTTTCCGGTCTCGAACTTTCTGCACGGTGGCGCAGCACCGCTCAACGCCATCCTCGCGGCAGGCGACTTAGGCCTCGCAAACAATATCGGAATGTATCCGGACGACCGGTTTTCCTACCAATTGACGATCTATATCTTCCGCTACGGGGAGGGCACGGTCATGGCGATCATGCATCCCGACAACAAGGTTGCCAAGAAATCGGTCACGCGATACATGGACGCGATGCAGTCGGTGTCGGGACGGGTTGCTGACGTCGGCCACTGGGGACGCGTCGCGTAGCGGGAGCAAATCGATGGCGACGGAAGCTCCGCGGGCTCGACGCGGCTGCGCAACTCCGGCGCGAGGGTGAGGACGATATGAGACGGCTAGCTGATCTCGTGGTGCGATGGCCTTGGGCGGTGATCGGCGTCTGGCTCGCGATGCTGATCGCCCTGCCGTTGGCGTTCCCGTCCCTCGGCGAAATGGCCGCGAAGAATCCGCTCGCCGTGCTGCCCAGCGACGCCCCGTCGAGCATCACCGCTCAAAAGATGACTGAAGCGTTCCAGGAACCGGGAAACGACAACCTCCTGCTGGTAGCGCTGATCAACGAGGACGGGCTGGGGCCCGACGACGAGGCGTCCTACCGCAAGTTGGTGGATGCGCTCCACGACGACCAGACCGACGTAGTCAGCGTGCAGGATTTCGTCGCCACCCCACAACTGCGGAACTTCCTGACAAGTGAGGACAAGAAAACCTGGGTGCTGCCGGTGGGTCTGGCGGGTGAGCTGGGCACACCGCGGGCTTTCGAATCATTCAACCGGGTAGCTGAACTCATCAAGATCAATACCTCGGGCAGTCCGTTGACGGTGCACCTCACCGGACCCGCGGCCACCGCCGCCGACCTCACCGTCGCGGGTGAGCAGGATCGGCTGCCGATCGAGATCGCGATCGCCGTACTGGTTCTTGCCGTGCTGCTGTTGGTCTATCGCAGCGCGGTGACGATGCTGTTGCCATTGGTGACGATCGGGTCCTCACTGTTGATCGCGCAGGCACTCGTGGCGGGTTTCTCCCACCTGACCGGGGCCGGCGTCTCGAACCAGTCCATCATCTTCCTCAGCGCGATCATGGCCGGCGCCGGAACGGATTATGCGGTCTTCCTCATCAGCCGCTATCACGACCATCTGCGGTCGGGCAAGGATTTCGACGACGCGGTCAAGGCCGCGATGAACTCGATCGGGAAGGTGATCGCCGCATCCGCGACCATGGTCGGGCTGACGTTTCTTCTGTTGAGCTTCGCGCAAATGGGAGTGTTCAGAACGGTCGGAGTGTCGTCGGCGATCGGGATCGGCGTCGCATTCCTCGCCGGCGTGACCCTCCTACCGGCGATCCTGGTGCTCGCCGGGCCGCGCGGGTGGGTGAAGCCGCGGCGCGAACTGACCGCTCGATTCTGGCGGCGTTCCGGGATCCGCATCGTGCGCCGGCCGGTGACGCACCTGGTTGCGAGTTTGGTCGTATTGGGCCTGCTGGCCGGCCTCGCGATCTTCGCGCGCTACAACTATGACGATCGCAAGGTCGTAGAGGCCTCGGCCCCGAGTTCGATCGGGTACGCCGCGCTGGAAAGCCATTTCCCCATCAGTCAGTCCATCCCCGAATACATCCTCATCCAGTCGCCGCATGACCTGCGTACCCCGCGGGCCCTGGCGGATTTGGAGCAGTTGGCCTCACGTGTCGCGCAGTTGCCTGATGTCGGTCTGGTCAGCGGTATCACCCGGCCACTGGGCGACGTGCCGCCTGAGTTCAGGGCCACTTATCAGTCGGGGCTCGTCGGTGCCCGGCTGGCAGACGGCTCCGCCCAGATTGACCAGCGCTCCGGGGACCTCAACCGACTGGTGGCCGGGGCCGACACGCTGGCCGACAGCCTGGCTGACGTGCGCACACAGATCAATCAGATCTTGCCCAGTATCCAGAGCGCGGTCGATGAATTCTCCTCGGTGCGAACCGAATATGGCGGCGACAAGCTGGTGCGGGACGTCGATACCGCTGCCAAGCTCGTCGACAGCATCAACGCGCTCGGCAATTCCATGGGCGTGAACTTCTCCGCCGTCAAGAACTATTTCGCCTGGATCGGTCCAGTATTGACCGCACTCCAAGGCAACGCGGTCTGCGACGCCAATCCCTCGTGCGCCGACACCCGCTTGCAGTTTCAGAAACTGGTCGACCCACGTAACGAGGGAAACCTCAACGAGATCAACGATCTCGCGCACCAGCTCCAGGGCGTCGAAGACAGGCAGACGCTCAACGCGACGGTGACAAGGCTGAACAAAGCGCTGGCAAGCGTCACCAAGGCGGCCAATGCCATGGGAATGAACAAGCCCGGCGGTGCGCAGGCGGGCTTGAAGGACCTGCAGCAAGGCGCCAACCGCCTGGCCGGCGGAAGTCGGGAAGTGGCGGGCGGTGTGGATGAAGTCGTCAAACAGGTGAAAGTGATATCCGCCGGACTCGACGAGGCATCGGCATTTCTGCTGACGATGCGGCATAACGCCGCGGATCCGTCACAGGCGGGGTTCAATATCCCGGCCCAAGTGCTGGGTCTTCCGGACTTCAAGAAAGCCTCGCAGGCGTTCATCTCCCCGGATGGCCGCTCGGTGCGCTATCTGGTGCAAACCGAACTCAACCCGTTCAGCTCCGAGGCGATGGATCAGGTCAACGCGATCCAGGACACTGCTCGAAGCGCCCAGCCGAACACCACGCTGGCCGACGCCGAGATATCGATGGGTGGGTTCCCCGCGGCTCTGCGGGACACCCGTGACTATTACCAGCAGGACATCCGATTCATCATCATCGCGACTCTCATCGTCGCCCTGCTCACGTTGATGGTGCTGCTGCGCGCGGTCGTCGCACCTCTTTATCTGGTCGGTTCCGTCGTGGTCTCGTATTTCGCGGCTATCGGCATCAGTGTCCTGGTGTTCCAGTTCCTCCTCGACCAGCAATTGCACTGGAGTGTGCCGCCGCTGGCCTTCGTGGTGTTGGTCGCGGTGGGCGCCGATTACAACATGCTTCTCGTGTCGCGAATGCGGGACGAGTCTCCGCGCAGCATTCGCTACGGCATCATCCGCACATTGAGTTCCACGGGCGGTGTGATCACCGCGGCGGGTCTGATCTTCGCCGCCTCGATGGCCGGTCTCATGTTCTCCAGCATCGGACTGGTGGTCCAAGGCGGTTTCGTGATCGGTGTGGGCATCCTGCTGGACACCTTCTTGGTGCGCACCATCACGGTGCCCGCCATCGCGACACTGGTCGGCCGGGCGAACTTCTGGCCGTCACGAGTGGAAGGGGGCCGCGCACGTGAGGAGCAAATCGGGGAGAAGTTGCGCACGTGAGGACGGCGAGCGCGCACGCGTGATGTATGTGAAACTACGAAACGAAGAGGGCGGGCAGGGGTCGAGATGAACAAGCTACTCGCAGGACTCACAGTACTGGTAACTGCCGGTGTCACAGGATGTTTCGGTGTCGGGTCGGCGAGCGCCGATGACACGCAGACCTCCGGCACGTCGAGCGGCGGGAAGCCGCTGCCCTCGCCGGGAGACCCCGGGACCGCGTATGCCTTGGGCGGCGCGCATGTGCTGGGCATCCCCTACGACGAGTACATCCGTATGACAGGCGAGCACTGGTTCCCCGGCATGAATCGGGTGAAGGTCGACTACCCGGCAGGACAGGTTCAGGGCCACACCCTGGAACGTCTCTTCCCAGGTATCGGTGCGATCGGTGAGCAGATCCATCCGGGCCTGGGTCTCGACGGCCCCAGCATCGGCGAGTCCGTTGTCGAGGGAGAGGGAAACCTCGACGCAGCCCTCCGCAACGGCGGCCCCGGAACCGCGATGGGGCTGTCGGAGGGAGCGCTGGTGCTCAACGCCGTGAAGGCGCGACTGGCCAATGATCCGACTGCTCCGCCGCCAGATCAGCTGAGCTTCGCGACGTTCGGCGACCCGATTGCCAAGCATCCCTTCGGTGAGAGCTTCCTGACCCAGATGTTTCCCGTCGGCAGCGTCGTGCCGTTCATGGACTACCCCATGCCGGCTCCCGTGGAGAGTCAATACCACACCGACCAGTTCATCTCCGCCTACGACAGCATCGCCGACTGGCCGGATCGACCGGACAACCTGTTTTCTGTCGCCAACGCCATTGCGGGCCTGGCTACCGGGCACACCGCGATTGCGTTCACCAATCCGAGCAATGTTCCGCCGCAGAACATCAGGACCACGGTCAACTCAAAGGGCGCGACGACGACGACCTACCTGGTTCCCGAAGAGCACCTTCCTCTGGTGTTGCCCTTCAAGTACCTCGGGTACGACCAGAACACGCTGAACCAGCTGGACGCGATATTGCTGCCCCGGGTGAATGCCGGCTACTCGCGACACGACGATCCAGCGACCGCACCGGTCACAGTGGACCCGGTGAACGGCTTCGACCCCGCGGAAGTCACCGCACCGGCCAACAATGCGACGTTCGGCGGCGGCACCGATCCCATTTCGGAACTCGTCAACGGTGCGATGTCCTTCCTGAATCCTCAAGGCGCAGGCTGACGGTGAGCCGACGGATTCGACGAGTTACGGACGTGATGTGATGTCTACTCCCCGATCAACCATTCTCTCGATGCTGCACGGACGTGCCAGCTTGCGCCCAGACGACGTTGCCTTCACCTTCACCGATTACGTCCACAACCCGGACGGCGTGGTCGCGAGTCTGACCTGGTCGCAGCTGTCGCGCCGAACGATGAGTGTCGCGCGTGAGATCCGCCTTCACGGATCGGTCGGGGACCGGGCGGTGATCCTGGCCCCGCAGGGCCTGGAATACATCCTGGCTTTCCTGGGCTCCATGCAGGCCGGGTTCGTCGCCGTTCCGCTTCCGCTGCCTCATCGAGGCTCGAGTCATGACCGCGTGACTACGGTCTTCGCCGATACGAAGCCGTCGGTGGTTCTCACGACGTCTGCGGTCGCCGAGGATGTCGGGGGGTACGTGGATGAGTCACGTATGAACACCGCGCCGAAGCTCGTCGAGATCGACTCGTTGAATCTGGACTTTGACGCCGAAGATGGACCGAGCCTCGAGACGGCTGAGTTCCCGAGCACGGCGTATTTGCAGTACAGCTCGGGTTCGACCCGGCTGCCGACCGGGGTGATGATCTCGCACCGCAACCTCCAGGTGAACTTCGAGCAACTGATGCGCAGCTTCTTCGCAAATGCGCACGTCAAATCCACAAGCGATTCCACGTTCGTGTCGTGGTTGCCCTTCTATCACGACATGGGTCTGGTCCTGGGCATCTGCGCACCCATCCTGAGTGGCTATCCCGCTGCGCTGACGAGCCCGGTCGCGTTCTTGGAAAAGCCGGCCCGCTGGATTCAAGCCCTGGCTCAGAATCCTCGTGCTTTCTCGGCGGCGCCCAACTTCGCCTTCGATCTGGCCGCCCGCAAAACCAAGGACAGTGACATCGCCGGGCTGGACCTCGGCGGGGTGGTGGGCATCATCAACGGAGCCGAGCGTGTCGAGCAGGCCACTTTGGAACGCTTCGCAGATCGATTCGCTCACTTCAACTTCCGGGACCACATGCTGCGTCCTTCGTACGGACTGGCGGAGGCGACCGTCTTCGTGACCACCGGCAGCTGGAGTGAGTCAGCGGAAGCTGCTCACTTCGATGTCGACGAATTGTCGGCGGGCCGCGCCAAGAGGTGTGCGGCGGGAGCAGGCTCAGCGCTCGTGAAATACGCGCTGCCGCGGTCACCCGAGGTGCGGATCGTCGATGTCGACACCAACCGGGAATGCGCGCAGGACGTGGTCGGCGAGATCTGGGTGCATGGCGACAACGTCGCTGCCGGCTACTGGAGCAGGCCGCCGGAGGAGCAGCGGTGCTTTGGCGCAACGCTCGTCGACCCGAAGCCCGGCACTGTTGACGGACCATGGTTGAGAACCGGCGATTTGGGCTTCATCTCGGATGGTCACCTGTTCATCGTCGGCCGCATCAAGGACCTGCTCATCATCCGCGGTCGTAATCATTATCCCGAGGACATCGAGGCGACGGTCCAACAGATCACCGGCGGCCGGGTCGTGGCGATCTCTGTTCCGGTGAACAGCACCGAAAAGCTGGTTACCGTCATGGAAGTCAAGAAACGAGGAGATTCCACGGGAGAGGTGATGCACTGGCTCACCGGGATCAAGAGCGATGTCACCTCCGCGATCTCGAATGCGCACGGGTTGAATGTCGGGGATCTCGTGCTGGTACCTCCCGGGTCGATTCCCACGACGACGAGCGGCAAGGTGCGGCGGGCCGCGTGCGTCGAGCAGTACCGCCAGGACGAATTCACGCGCTTGGACGCTTAGCCTTAAATCGCGGCCAATCCCGCGACGAGCAGTACACAGCCGATCGCAGCCAGCACGGCGGCCATCTTGCGGTGGCGCTGCGTCTGCAGCCAGTCGTGCAGTGCGGACAGTGTGGCGCGGGTGCGGTCCGGCGCAACGAAGTAGGAAACCAGCGGGATCTCCACAAGCGCGAATGCCACCACGTTGAACAGCAGTAGAGCGCTGACTTGGGTGGCGGCCGCGGCGCCGGAGGCGACGATGAGTGCCAGCGCGGCGAGATAATCGACGGACGGCAGCGCGATGCCGACGCCGGCGACGCCCGCCGTCCACAGCGAGCGGCCGTTGAGCAGTTGCCGGGTGCGCGTCGCGACCAGTCCAGGCGCTTTGTCAGGCCTGCGTTCCCGCACGCCCGTCGCCACCACTGCGGCGGCGGCCAGTATCACCGCGCCGACCACGATCTGCACCTTGGGCAGGGTGAAGTGTGCTGATCCCAGCGCGGGCCGCAGCAGAAAGAGCACGACGACGCCCACCGCGGTGCCCATCGCGAAACCACCGGCCAGGAAGGCGAGTAGCTGCAGGCCCGGTCGGGGCCGGTTGAGCATCAGGACCGTCATGCCGATCCGGAACGGCTCCAGGCTGACCGCAACGGCCATCACCAGCAGCGGGATCCACATCGCGGGTCACGTTACCGGTAAGGCCTCCCATCTCACGGGCCATGGGGTGCCCGTCGCGCACGGCTACGTGTGAAGATGGAGGTGATATGAGCGCAACAGATCTGAGCCCGACGTCGCTGCGTGAAGCGTTCGGCCACTTCCCGTCCGGTGTCATTGCGATCGCGGCGGAGGTGGACGGCACTCGCGTCGGCCTGGCCGCCAGCACCTTCGTGCCGGTGTCCCTCGATCCGCCGCTGGTGTCTTTCTGTGTGCAGAACTCATCGACCACCTGGCCCAAGCTGAAGGATCTGCCATCGCTCGGGATCAGTGTGCTCGGTGAATCCCACGACGCCGCCGCCCGCACCCTGGCCGCGAAGACGGGTGACCGGTTCGCCGGCCTTCAGACGGAGTCACGCCAGAGCGGCGCGTTGTTCATTCACGGCACCAGCGTGTGGCTGGAGAGCGCAATCGAGCAACTGGTGCCCGCAGGCGATCACACGATCGTCGTGCTCCGGGTCAGCGACATCACGGTGCATGACGACGTGGCACCGATCGTCTTCCACCGCAGCGCGTTTCGCCGGCTGGGTGGATAGCCTGTAAGGCGGCTACGGGCGCTGCGCGAGCTCTTCGCGATACCGAGCGATGCGCTCTTCGATCTCGCCGGCGTCGGCTGGACGACCCTCCTTGCGGGCCAGTTCGGCCCGGGCAGAAAGTTCCCGGATCGCCGTGCGAATGTCATTGATGCTGTGGGTATGTCCCATACTCATCGAGCTGCCTTTCGACGGGGATTGGCTGCTGTTTTGAGCCTACGCGCATAGCAGTACCCCGCCGAGCAGACAGAGAATCGCACGAATCCCATAGAGAACGTGCGATTCTGTGTCTGCTCGCGCAGGAGCTGAGGGCTACCGCCTGAAAAGCTTGTTGCCCAACCACACAACCGGGTCGTACTTGCGGTCGGCGACCCGTTCCTTCATGGGGATCAACGCGTTGTCGGTGATCGCGATGTGCTCGGGGCAGACCTCGGTGCAGCACTTGGTGATGTTGCAGTAGCCCAGCCCGTGCTCCTCCTGCGCCATGTCCTTGCGGTCCAGGACGTCGAGGGGATGCATGTCGAGTTCGGCGATCCGCATCAGGTACCGCGGCCCGGCGAACGACTCCTTGTTCTCCTCGTGGTCACGGACGACGTGGCACACGTTCTGGCACAGGAAGCACTCGATGCACTTGCGGAACTCCTGGCTGCGCTGCACATCCACCTGCTGCATGCGGTAGTCGCCCGGCTGCAGGTCCTTCGGCGGGGTGAAGGACGGGATCTCCCGGGCCTTCTCGTAGTTGAACGACACGTCGGTCACCAGGTCGCGCATGACAGGGAAGGTGCGCAGCGGGGTCACCGTGACTGTCTCGTCCTCGCCGAACGTCGACATGCGGGTCATGCACATCAGCCGGGGGCGGCCGTTGACCTCCGCGGAGCACGAGCCGCACTTACCCGCCTTGCAGTTCCACCGGACCGCGAGGTCAGGCGCCTGGGTGGCCTGCAACCGGTGGATGATGTCGAGCACCACCTCGCCGTCGTTGACCTCGACGGTGTAGTCCTTCAGTTCGCCGCCGTCGTCATCTCCGCGCCAGACCCGCAGGCTCGCTTCATATGCAGCCATCTCAGCCTTTCCGTTCGGGGTGCTCGGCCAGTTCGGCGTCGGTGTAGTACTTCTCCAGTTCGGAGAGCTCGAAACACGCCAGCAGGTCCGATCGCATCGGAACCTGCTCCTCGGCTGTCACCGTGACCCGCGGGACCATCGCCTCGGCGGTCGCGACGTCGGTGGTCCGGCACACCAACAGCGTGTTGCGCCAGTTGGCGTCCATCTCCGGGTGATCGTCGCGGGTGTGCCCGCCGCGGCTCTCGGTGCGCTGCAGCGCGGCCTTGGCGACACACTCGCTGACCAGCAGCATGTTGCGCATGTCGATCGCGAGGTGCCAGCCGGGGTTGAAAACACGTCCGCCCTCGACGGTGACGCTCTGTACCCGCTTGCGCAGTTCCTCGAGCTTGTCCAACGCCTCCTGGATCTCCTCCTCCTTGCGGATGATGCCGACCAGGTCGTTCATCGTCTGCTGGAGTTCGGCGTGCAGCGTGTACGGATTCTCCGGGTTCGGATGCTCGTCGTACGGCGCCAGCGCCATCTTGGTCGCCTCGTCGACAGCCGCTTGAGACACCGTCGGCCGGTTGTCCAGCGCGCGGACGTAGTCGGCGGCGCCGAGCCCCGCCCGCCGGCCGAACACCAGCAGGTCGGACAGCGAGTTGCCGCCGAGCCGGTTGGAACCGTGCATGCCGCCGGAACACTCGCCCGCGGCGAAGAGTCCCGGTGTGCTGGCCCCGCCGGTGTCGGGATCCACCTCGATTCCGCCCATGACGTAGTGGCAGGTCGGTCCGACCTCCATCTCGTCCTTGGTGATGTCCACTTCGGCCAGCTCGATGAACTGGTGGTACATCGAGGGCAGTCGGCGCTTGATCTCCTCGGTCGGCATACGCGAAGCGATGTCGAGGTAGACGCCGCCGTGAGGCGACCCACGGCCGGCCTTCACCTCGGCGTTGATGGCGCGTGCAACCTCGTCGCGGGGAAGCAGGTCAGGGGTGCGGCGGGCGGAGTCGTTGTCCTTGAGCCACTGGTCGGCCTCTTCCTCGGTCTCGGCGTACTGGCCCTTGAACACCGAGGGGATGTAGTCGAACATGAACCGCTTGCCCTCGGAGTTCTTGAGCACTCCGCCGTCACCGCGGACACCCTCGGTGACCAGGATGCCCTTCACCGACAGCGGCCAGACCATGCCGGTCGGGTGGAACTGGATGAACTCCATGTTGATCAGAGCGGATCCGGCCCGCAGCGCCAGGGCGTGGCCGTCGCCGGTGTACTCCCATGAGTTGGACGACACCTTGAAGGACTTGCCGATGCCGCCGGTCGCGAGCACCACCGCGGGGGCCTCGAACAGGATGAAATTCCCGGTCTCACGCCAGTAACCGAAGGCGCCGGCGATCCGCTCACCGTCTTTGACGAGATCGGTGATGGCACATTCGTGGAAGACCTTGATCCGGGCCTCGTAGTCGCCGAGTTCGCGCTTGTCCTCCTGCTGCAGCGACACGATCTTCTGCTGCAGCGTGCGGATGATCTCCAGGCCGGTGCGGTCACCGACGTGGGCCAGCCGGGGATAGGTATGGCCACCGAAGTTGCGTTGGCTGATCCGGCCGTCCTTGGTGCGGTCGAACAGCGCACCGTAGGTTTCCAGCTCCCAGACTCGGTCCGGCGCCTCCTGCGCGTGCAACTCGGCCATCCGCCAGTTGTTGAGGAACTTGCCGCCGCGCATGGTGTCACCGAAGTGCACCTGCCAGGAGTCCTTGGTGTTGACATTGCGCATCGCCGCGGCGCAGCCGCCCTCGGCCATCACCGTATGCGCCTTGCCGAACAGCGATTTGGTCACCACCGCCACTCGCAGACCGCGTTCACGTGCCTCGATCACCGCGCGCAAACCCGCCCCGCCGGCACCGATCACGACAACGTCGTAGGTGTGCCGTTCGAGTTCAACCATTAATCCTCGCTTGCTTTTTGAGTGTTATTGCTAGCCAATGAATCTGAGATCGGAGATGGTGCCGCTGGCCACCAGCATCACGTAGAAGTCGGTGAGCACCAGGGTGCCCAGGGTGATCCAGGCGAACAGCATATGGCGGGTGTTCAGCTTGCTCACCTGGGTCCACATCCAATATCGGACAGGGTGTTTGGAGAAATGCTTGAGCCGGCCGCCGACGACGTGCCTGCAGGAATGGCAGGACACCGTGTAGACCCACAGCAGGATCACGTTGACGGTGAGGACGACGTTGCCCAGTCCGAATCCGAAGCCCGACGGCGAGTGGAACGCGACGATGGCGTCGTAGGTGTTCACCACCGAGATGAGCACCGCGGCGTAGAAGAAATACCGGTGTGCGTTCTGCAGGATCAACGGAAGCCGGGTTTCCCCAGTGTATTTCGCGTGTGGCTCGGCCACCGCGCAGGCGGTCGGCGACTGCCACACCGACCGGTAGTAGGCCTTGCGGTAGTAGTAGCAGGTCAGCCGGAAGGCCAGCAGGAACGGCAGCGAGATGAAGGCCATCGGGATGAACCACGGCAATTCACCGACCCACTGTCCGAAGTGGCTGGATCCCGGCGCGCAGGCGGTGCTCACGCACGGCGAATAGAACGGCGTCAGATAGTGGTAGTCCTCTACCCAGTAGGCGCTGCCCCAGAATGCCCGGACCGTGGCGTACACGACGAACGCCGCGAGCCCCAGGTTGGTCAATAGTGGTGCCTGCCACCAACGGTCGGTCCGTAGGGTGCGTTCCGGGATCTGGGCTCGGGTGGACGAGAAGACCCCGGTCGCACGACTGTCAGCGGTGGGTGCGCTCACGGTTCCCTTTCTGAGGTTCAGTTGTTGCGGTGGGCCTCAAATGCCCACGCGCTCATCGATATCCGCCGAGGCCTTCGTCGGCGACGTCCTGCCAGAAGTCGCTTCCGTACTGGGTGTCGGGGATGGCGATCTTCTCGTTGCTCTCCCGCGGCCGGGTGACACCGTGGCGCATCTCCAACTCTTCGGCGTCGATGTCGAGGCGCTCAATGTCGTTGAGGATGCGTTCGGCATCATTGACGACGCGACGCGTGGCCGGGGAGTCCCCGTACTTCGAAGCCAGCGTGGTGACGCAACGACGCATGTCGCCGATCAGGTTGTGCAGTTCGGCGAATTCGGTTGTATTGGACAAGGGTGACCTCCTTGGGCTGAAGGGTGTCATGGCTCACAGTACGACAATTAATGCTAGCCACATCAGTCAGTTGAGGGTGACACAGGTCACGTTGAGAGGTCGGAGATTTGCATGTTGGCTCAACAGGTTCTGCAAGAGCGGGCTACGGCGCTGCTGGCGATGCACCAGCCCGGAAATCCGGTAGTTCTGCCCACGGTGTGGGACGCCTGGTCGGCGAAACTGGCGGTCGAGGTGGGGTTCGCCGCGCTCACCGTCGGCAGCCACCCGGTCGCCGATTCGATCGGCAAGGCCGATGGCGAGGTGATGTCGTTCGAGGATCTGCTGACCCGGGTCCGGCAGATCACCGCTGCGGTTGAGGTTCCGGTCTCGGTGGATATCGAATCCGGCTACGGCGAACAGCCGGCTCGGCTCATCGAGGGCCTGCTGGACGCCGGCGCGGTCGGGTTCAATCTCGAGGACACCGTGCACAAGGACGGCGGTCGGCTGCGCACGTCGGCCGAGCATGCCGCACTGGTGGGCGAGCTGCGTGCGGCATCCGACGCGGCCGGAGTGCATGTGGTGATCAATGCTCGGACCGATCTCTTCCTCCGCAACGATGGTGACGATGCCGACCGCGTCGACCGCGCGATCGCCCGGTTGTCCGAGGCGGCTGCGGCAGGGGCCGATTCGCTGTTCCCGGCCGGCCTGCGTGACCCGGAAGGGTTGGGGCGCTTTACTTCTGCGGTGCCGCTTCCGGTCAGTGTGACGGTGCCGCCGGACACCGCTGACCGTGCTGAGCTGGCGGCGCTCGGCGTCGGCCGCATCACCTTCGGGCCGTTCTTGCAGTGGTCATTGGGGGCACGGGGAACGGAAATCCTGGCGCGCTGGATTTAGTCGGTTGGGGGTAACCCGTGCGGGAGGTGTCCTGTCCGTAAATAATGGGAGCCGTGGGGGTCACGACGAGCAGGCAGGACATATCCATGGGCAGGCGCAGGATGTATGCAGCGACGGTGGCGCCCATGGCGGTGGCTGTTGCGATGCTGAGCGGGTTCGGCGCCGGCACTGCCACGGCGGATTCTCCGGGCATGACGACGGCGCCACTGCAGAACCTGATCCGGCAGTGCGATTTCGTCGTCGAGCAGTTCCTCGTCGGGCACGGCACCGGCACCGGCTCGGGGTCCGTCGACATCGGCACTCCTGACCCAGGCACCGTGCGCGCCGATGTGCACCTGCAGACCGCGCACCGGAACACCGCGTATCAGGTGCGACTGATCCAGCTGCCGCGGTCGGCTGCGGCCCACTGCAACGCCGGCGCTCCGGGGGTGGCGACCGCGGTGATGCACACCGACGCCGCGGGGACCGGCTCCACCACGGTCACCGGCCCAGTCCGACCGGGCGCCACCGACGCCTTTGTGGTCGTCGAAGGTCCCCCGGCCCCCGGCAAGGTGCGCGGCGATGTGTACAGCACGACCGTACTCGTCAAGATCTGACAGCCGGAAACCGAAGGCATTCAGCGCATTCGGGTCCGCACGGCAAGGCCTGCGCACGCGATGACGGCTGCTCCACCCAGCACGGTCACCCAGGTGAGCCCCTCGTGCAGCATCAGTGCCGCCCAGCACAGCGTCATCACCGGCTGCACGAGTTGGACCTGGCTGACCTGAGCGATCGGCCCGATCGCCAGGCCGCGGTACCAGGCGAAGAAGCCGAGGTACATGCTGACCGCGGCCAGGTAGCCGAACGCCGCCCACTGGTTGGCGGTGGCGTGCGGTGGCTGCTGGATGACGGTCACCGCCGTCAGGATGACCATGACGGGGGCACCCACGATCAGTGCCCAGGACACGGTCTGCCACGCGCCGAGTTCCCTGGCGAGCAGGCCGCCCTCGGCATAGCCGATCGCGGCCGCGATGACGGCCCCGAACAGCAACAGGTCGGGCCAGCTCAGATGGCCGAACCCCCCGCCGTGCAGCATCGCGAACGCGACGGCGGCAACAGCGCCGATCGCGGCCGTCACCCAGAACATCAGCGGCGGCCGTTCGCGCCCGCGCAGCACCGCCGCCACCGCGGTCGCCGCAGGTAGCAGTGCTATCACGACGGCCCCGTGGCTGGCCGGAACGGCTGTGAGCGCGTAGGAGGTGAGCAGCGGGAATCCTGCGACGATGCCGGCGGCCACCACTGCCAGGCGGATCCACTGACGGCCGCGGGGTAGTGCCTGCCTGGTCACGAGGAGTGCGATGAGAGCGAGCAGTGCGGCGGCCACGGCGCGTCCGGCGCCGATGAACATCGGCGACAATCCGCCGACTGCGACCCGGGTGAAGATGACCGTGAACGAGAATGCGGTGACTCCGAGCAGCCCCCACCACAGCCCGGCGTGGGATAACGGTGACCGCGTCTGCGCAGTAGCGCTACTCTGATCCAACATGGATAACGATAGCACCGACCGGATCGTGTCGGGCCTGCGGCAGTGGATCACCACCGCGGTCCCGGGTGCACAGCTGCCGTCCAACCGGGCTTTGGTGGCCCGCTACGGCGCCAGCCCGGTGACCGTCGCCAAGGCGATGCGGGCGCTGCGCGGGCTGGGACTGGTGGAGAGCCGCCCCGGGGTCGGGACGTTCGTGCGGGCGGTCCGCACGGCGCGACCGCCTGACTACGCTTGGCAGACGGCGGCATTGAGGTCACCGCACGCGCGCATCCCGGCACTGGCCACGCCGATGCGCAGCGGCGCGCCCGACGCGATCGCACTGCACTCCGGCTATCCGGACCGAGAACTCCTGCCGCAGCGCCTGGTGCGGGCCGCGCTTGCGCGGGCCGCTCGGGGGGACACGGCACTGAGCCGGTCGCCGGCAGCCGGGCTGCCCGAGTTGCAGGCGTGGTTCGCCCAGGAACTGGCCGAGACGGTCCCCGCCGGCATCGCCGTGCCCACTGCGCGCGACGTGATCGTGCTGCCCGGCAGCCAGGCCGGGCTGAGCTCGATCTTCCGTGCCCTGGTGGGATTCGGGCAGCCGTTGCTGATCGAATCACCCAGCTATTGGGGCGCGATTCTGGCGGCGGCCCAGGCCGGGGTGCGGGTGGTGCCGGTGCCCAGCGGTGTCAGCGGGCCGGACCCCGATGAGCTTGCGCGGGCCTTCGTAGAGACCGGGGCCAGGGTGTTCTACGCGCAGCCTAACTTTGCCAATCCCACTGGTGCGCAATGGAATAGAGCGGTGCTGCAGCAGGTGCTCGATGTCGTCCGGGCGCACGGTGCCTTCTTGATCGAGGACGATTGGGCGCATGATTTCGGCATCGACAACCTGGCGCGGCCGGTGGCAGCATCCGACGACGCCGGCCACGTCATCTATCTGCGGTCGCTGACGAAGAGTGTCTCGCCGTCGATCCGGGTGGCCGCGATGGTGGCCCGGGGTCCCGCGCGGGACCGGATCCTGGCCGACCGTGGTGCGGAATCGATGTATGTCAGTGGCTTGCTGCAGGCCGCCGCGCTCGACGTGGTCACCCAGCCGTCCTGGCGGACCCACCTGCGGGATCTGCGTCAGCAGCTGCAGGTGCGGCGTGATCTGCTGATCTCCGCGCTGGCCAGGCACGCGCCCGGCGCGCAGTTGGAGCATGTGCCCCCCGGCGGACTGCACCTGTGGCTGCGCCTGCCCGACGGAACCAACGTCCACCGGCTGGTGCGTGACTGCGAAGCCGAGGGAGTTCTCGTCGCGCCGGGCACGGAGTGGTTTCCCGCGGAGCCGGCCGCCCCATTCCTGCGACTCAACTACTGCGGGCCGGATCCGCAGCGCTTCGCCGAGGGGGCCCGGGTCATCGGCCAGGCACTGGGTCGTCAACTGGGATAACCGGACCTCACCGCCGCGCAACCTCACATGCGCGGGCCGTGGGCCGTGAGGACACCGTGACGGGCGCTTCACACAGCGCGACATTTCGGCAACGTCAGGTTCCTAACCTCGCTGTATGTCGTCAACACAGAACGTCGTGGTCGTCGGACACGGCATGGTGGGCCACCGCTTCGTCGAGGCGTTGCGGTCGCGTGACGCCTCGGGCACCTGGCGGGTCACTGTCCTGTCCGAGGAAGCTGACGCCGCCTACGACCGGGTCGGGCTCACCGGTTACACCGAGCATTGGGACCGTGCCCAGCTGGCCCTTCCGGGCAATGACTATGCCGGTGACGACGGGGTTGACCTGCGGCTGGGATGCGCGGTCGCCGAGATCGACCGGGACGCCAAGGCAGTGCACACCGTCGATGGCCAGACCATCGACTACGACGCGCTCGTGCTGGCCACCGGTTCATCCGCCTTCGTTCCGCCGGTGCCGGGTCGCGACCTGCCTGGCGTGCACGTCTACCGCACGCTGGATGACCTGGACGCGATCCGCGCCAACGCATTGGCCACGCGCGACTCCAAGACACCGGTCGGCGTGGTGATCGGTGGCGGCCTGCTGGGCCTGGAAGCGGCCAACGCGTTACGGCAGTTCGGGCTGAGGACCCATGTCCTCGAGATGTCACCGCATCTGATGGCGGCCCAACTCGACGAGGCCGGCGGCACACTGCTGAACCGGATGATGCGCGACCTCGGTATAGAGGTGCACACGGCAGTCGCAACCGAGAGCATCCAGCCGGTGCAGAAGAACAAGCCGCTGCGGCGCTCCGATGTCGACGACGCGATGCGGTTGACGCTCAACGACGGCACCACGATCGATGCCGGCCTGGTTGTCTTCGCTGCCGGTGTGCGCCCGCGCGACGAACTGGCCCGGGCCGCCGGCCTGGAGCTGGCACAGCGGGGCGGTGTCCTCACCGATCTATCGTGTGTCACAAGCGATCCCAACATCTACGCCATCGGCGAGGTGGCCGCTGTCGAGGGTCGGTGCTACGGCCTGGTGGCGCCGGGCTACACCACTGCAGAGGTGGTCGCCGACCGACTGCTCGGCGGCGGGGCCGAATTCCCCGGTGCGGACATGTCGACCAAACTCAAGCTGCTCGGTGTCGACGTCGCCAGTTTCGGTGATGCGAAAGGAATTACGCCGAACTGCCTGGAGGTCGTGGTCAACGATCCGGTCAAGCAGACCTACGCCAAACTGGTGCTCTCCGACGACGCAAAGACGCTGCTCGGCGGCATCCTGGTCGGCGACGCATCGGCCTACGGGGTGCTGCGGCCGATGGTGGCCAGCGAGCTGCCCGGTGACCCGCTGGCCCTGATCGCTCCCGTGTCGGACGGCGACGCGCCCGCGCTCGGTGTGAGCGCGCTGCCCGACATCGCACAGATCTGTTCATGCAACAACGTCACCAAAGGTGATCTGAAGGAAGCTATTTGCGGGGGCTGCACCGATGTGCCGGGCCTGAAGAAGTGCACGCTGGCCGGCACCTCGTGCGGGTCGTGTGTGCCGCTGCTCAAGCAACTTCTGGAGGCTGAAGGCGTCGAGCAGTCGAAGGCGCTGTGCGAGCACTTCAGCCAGTCACGCGCCGAGATGTTCGAGATCATCAGTGCTACCGAGATCCGCACCTTCACCGGTCTGATCGAGAAGTTCGGCACCGGAAAGGGTTGCGATATCTGCAAACCCACCATCGCCTCGATCCTGGCATCCACCAGTTCGGATCACATCCTGGACGGCGAGCAGGCCTCTCTGCAGGACTCCAATGACCACTTCCTGGCCAACATCCAGAAGAACGGCAGCTATTCGGTGGTGCCCCGGGTGCCCGGCGGTGACATCACGCCCGAGCAGCTCATCCTGATCGGCGAGATCGCCAGGGACTTCGACCTTTACACCAAGATCACCGGTGGTCAGCGCATCGACATGTTCGGTGCGCGGGTGGAACAGCTGCCCGAGATCTGGCGTCGGCTGGTCGAGGGCGGGATGGAATCCGGTCAGGCGTACGGGAAGTCGCTGCGCACCGTGAAGAGCTGTGTGGGCAGTGACTGGTGCCGATACGGTCAGCAGGATTCGGTTCAGATGGCCATCAACCTTGAGCTGCGCTACCGCGGACTGCGCTCCCCGCACAAGCTCAAGATGGGCGTCTCCGGATGTGCACGAGAATGCGCGGAAGCCCGCGGCAAAGATGTCGGCGTGATCGCCACGGAGACCGGCTGGAACCTCTATGTGGGCGGCAACGGCGGCATGACGCCCAAACACGCTCAACTGCTGGCCAGTGACCTCGACGACGAAACGCTGATCCGGTACATCGATCGGTTCCTGATGTTCTATATCCGCACCGCCGACCGGTTGCAGCGCACCGCGCCGTGGGTCGAATCCCTCGATGGCGGTCTTGATCACCTGCGCGACGTGGTCTGCAACGATTCGCTGGGGCTCGCCGACGAGTTCGAGGCCGCTGTTACCAGACACATCGACGGCTACGCCTGCGAATGGAAGGGTGTGCTGGAAAGCCCCGAGAAGCTGGCGCGGTTCGTCTCGTTCGTCAATGCGCCCGATGTCGAAGATCCCACCATCACGTTCACCGAACAGTCCGGGCGCAAGGTGCCGGGCACAACAAATCTGGGCATGCCCCCGATCCGCTCGATGGAGGAGGCGAGATGACAGTGCTCGATGATCGCAAAGATGTTTACGCCCCGACGCTTTGGACGTGGACGACGGCGTGCAGGTATGACTTCCTGATGCCGTGTCGAGGAGTGGCCGTGCTGCTGCCCGATGGTTCGCAGGCCGCACTGTTCCGTCTTGACGACGGTTCACTGCACGCGGTGGGCAATATCGATCCGTTCTCCGGTGCGGCGGTGCTGTCCCGCGGGATCGTGGGGGACCGGCGCGGGCGGGCCACCGTGCAGTCGCCGATCAAGAAGCAGGCTTTCGCATTCGACGACGGCAGCTGTCTCGACGACCCGGCGGTGTCGATACCGGTCTACCGGACTCGGGTAACCCCTGGCGGCTTTGTTCAGATCACCGCCTGAGTACGGGAAGGACCGCCGTCCGATCAGTCGACGCGCGACCAGTGCGCGTCGCGCCCGGCCAGTTTGCGGCGTTGGACGTCGCCGCGCCGTTCCAGCACCGTCAGGTTGCGGTACACAGCCTCGATGACGACAGGCTCACGAAAGTGCTCGTGCACGTGATCACGCAACTGTGCGGTGGTCATCGGCTTGTTCGTGCCTTCGAGTGCGCTGAGCAGACGTTGGCGAAGTTGCTCCGCCGGAGATGAATTAGGCACTGCCACTGTGGGTTTGGCCACTCTGGCGCGCCGCGCCGTTCGGTGTTGTCACCTGCACCTATCTCTACCCCCGCCAGCAGCGTCCAACGATCGACATAACGATAGCTGAGTACAAGCCCGAACTTCAGCCGGTGGTGATCCTCGCTGCGTGGCATAACCAGGGTTACAAAGTTAACCACCTGCGTATAGGTGGTTTTGATCGCCATCTTTGCCAAAATTGACAACTGTTGAACGATGCCGCCATCGGCCGCTGGCCGCGTCTTGGCTAACTAGAGATGTTCGCTGGTGGTGTGTTTAGACTCGCATCTGAGAGGGAAGCCCTCAGACACGTTGGCAGAGGGGTTGGCGAGTGATGTTCGGGCGGTCGATCTTGAATCTGCTGGGCGCGGCGGCGGTGCTCGGCTCTCTTGTTGCTGTGGCGCTGCCGCTCGGACTCAACGCAGTGGATCGCGCCGGTGCGCCCATACCCTGCGGCAACGGTTTCAGCCCGGCATACGACGTGGCGGCCAAGCAGGATCTGCTCAATCTCGATCAGCACACCCTTGTCGGCCCGGCATTCGCCAAGAGCGACTACGCCAAACAGTGTGCTGAACTCGTCGACAACCGAAGAATTGCGGCGATATCGGTCGGTGGAACCGGTGCGGCACTGTTGCTGACGGTCTTTGCCGCGCCACCTTTGGCCCGGCTGGCGCGCTCACGCCGCGGCAGGCAGGCTGAGTACGCCGGCCCGGCGGAAACGGTTGGCGATCAGCCGGACCATGCCCGGGTGGGTGCCCAGGGGTTCGCTCACCAGGTCGGCTCCGGAACTACGCAACCGATCCTGGAAAAGTCCGTCAGCGAGCAGGTAGGACGCGACAGCGATGCGGCGCGGACGCGAGGAGCAGATGGAGTCGCTGCCGCTGCGGCGGCGCTGCGCGGCGACGGCGTCGGCGACGCTGGGAGCCCCCGTCGCGGCGTAGGCAAGTTCTACGCGGTCGCCGGTAACGGCTGACAGCAGGGCGGCGGTCCGACGCAGGTCTGACTGGGCGCTCGGGTCCGATGTTCCTGCCGCGGCCAGGATCACCGATCGCCTGGACGCCAGCCGGATTCGACGAGGCGATCGGCGAGCACCCGCACTGTTCCTGCGCACGGCCCGAGCGGCGGTGTGACAGTGACCAGCGGATGTCCACTGGCGGCCACGTGGGCTGGCACATCTGCCCGGACGTGGTAACCGGCGGCCAGGAACGCCGGCACGAGCACCGCCGGACGGTCCATCGGCAAGGTGGCGAGCACCTCGCTGGGCGTCGGCCCCACCACGTCGACGAACGACACATGCACCCGGCGCCCCAGCAGACCGGCTACCCGGTCGGCCAGATCGCCGATCATGGCGACGCCGCCGGGTTTACGGGTTCCGTGCGCGACCAGCACCAGGCTCATAGCGCCCTCGCCATTTCGGGGTCGTCAACCGCGAGTCGGTAGCCCCGTTTCACGACCGTTGACACGATGTTCTTGTCGCCCAGCGCGGTTCGCAGGCGCAGCACCGCGGTTTCCACGGCGTGGGTGTCGGTTCCGGTGCCCGGCAGCGCACCCAGGAGGTCGAATCGCGATACCACCGCACCCGGCCGGTGCGCGAGTGCCCGGATGGTGGCCATGCCGGCCGGGGAGAGGGCTTTGACGACGCCGTCCACCAGCACGCAGGTGCCGCGGATCTCCAGCACGTGTCCGGCCACGCGGACCGTCCGCGACTGCAGCAGCGGAAGCTCGTCGGTGATGTGTCTGGCCAAGGCGCCCAGCCGCATCCGTTCGGGCGCCGAGGTGGGTACGCCGAGCCGTACCAGCGGCCGGGCTGTGACCGGACCGACGCACATCGCGTGCACATCGGTGCGTAACGCCGACAGCACCCGGTCGGCGATGCCCATCTCGGTGGCCCGCATCAGAACCGACGCCACTGCGGGCGCCGAGGTGAAGCTGACGGCGTCGAAGCGCCGCTCGGCGATCCCGGCCACCAGCTGATCGAACTCGCCGTCAGCGGGGGCCGGACGCCAGCGGTAGACCCGGATCGGCACCACTTCGGCGCCGGCCGCCCGCAACTCGTCGAGGAACTCCGGGAAGGGATCCCACTCGTCGGTGGCACCGTGCAGTTGCACGGCGATGCGGTGGCCGGCTACCCCTTGTTCGACGAGATAGGCCAGGACCTCGCGGGAGGATTCCGAGTCCGGCGACCATTCCTCAGGAAGGCCTGCGGCGCGCAACGCCCCGGTGGCCTTCGGACCGCGGGACACGATGCGGGCCTTGCCGAGTGCGTCGGTCAGCTCGGTCGCCAACCCCCAACCGTCCGCCGCGGCAATCCAGCCGCGGAGGCCGATGCCCGTGGTGGCAACCACGATGTCGGGTGGCAGCTTGATCAACGACTCTGTATGCGTACGCAATTCGTCGTCGTCGGGTAGCGGCACCATCGTGATCGCCGCTGCGCTCGTCACGGTGGCACCCCGCCTGCGCAGCAGGGCACCCAGTTCTTCGGAACGTCGGGAGGAGGTCACCGCCACCCGAAATCCGGTGAGCGGTGCCCAGTCAGGCGCACTCATGCTTACAGTGAATGCAGGCCGTGTTTCCAAATCATTAACCGACCATTGCCGAGTCGTGTCGCTGTGATTCGTCCGCTGTGACATGGGTCGCAGCGGGCCTGCGGACATAGCAGAACCAGGTCACCGCCGAGGCCAGGACGTAGAACGCCAGGAAGATCCAGAACGCCGCACTGGCAGAGCCGCTGGACAGGTAGGACTGCCGCAGCGCCAGGTTGATACCGACGCCGCCCAGAGCTCCGATTGCCCCGGCGAAGCCGATCAGCGCGCCCGACATCGACAGGGACCATTGCTGCCGCTCTTCCTCACTGACCTGCAGGGAATGGCTGCGGGCCTCGAAGATCGACGGGATCATCTTGTACACCGATCCGTTGCCGAGGCCGCTGAGCAGGAACAGCGCGATGAAGCCCACCACGTAGCCGCCCATCATCAGCCCGGTGGCCGCGCCGGTGCTGTGGTCGTCGACCACGCTGATCGCGACAAGCAGTCCGGCGGCCAGGATCATCCCGCCGAAGACCGCCAACGTCACCCGGCCGCCGCCGATGCGGTCGGCCAACTTTCCGCCGTACACCCGGGACAGCGATCCGAGCAGGGGGCCGAGGAACGCGATCTGTGCGGCGTGCAACGACGCTTGTGCCGGGGTCTGGCCGCCCGCGGCGAAGTTGATCTGCAGCACTTGACCGAACGCGAACGCGAACCCGATGAAGGAGCCGAACGTGCCGATGTAGAGCAGCGAGATCACCCAGGTGTCACGTTGGGCCAGAATGTCTTTCATCGCACCGAGGTCGATCTTGTGCTGCTCCAGGTTGTCCATGAACAGCGCCGCGCCGATGCCTGCCACGGCCAGGGCCACCAGGTAGATCGCACATACCCAGTACGGAGATCCATTGCCTGCGGTGGCGATGACGAGCAGGCCCACCAGTTGGATCATCGGCACGCCGATGTTGCCGCCACCGGCGTTGAGCCCGAGCGCCCAGCCTTTGAGGCGCTGCGGGTAGAAGGCGTTGATGTTGGTCATGGATGAGGCGAAGTTGCCGCCGCCGAAGCCGGCCAGCGCCGCGCACACCAGATAGGGCCACAGCGGCAGCCCCGGGTTGGCGAGCAGCACCATGGTCCCGACCGTCGGGATCAGCAGCACGAACGCCGAGAACACCGTCCAGTTACGACCGCCGAATGTCGCGGTGGCCAGGGTGTACGGGATGCGCAGGCAGGCACCGACCAACGTGGCGGTGGCGCCGAGCAGGAACTTGTCCCCGGCGGAGAAGCCGTACACGGCTTCCGGCATGAACAACACCATCACCGACCAGATGGACCAGATGGAGAAGCCGACGTGTTCGGCGAACACCGACCAGATCAGGTTGCGACGGGCGATGAACTTGTTTCCGTTCTCCCAGGCGGCGGTGTCCTCGGGATCCCAGTTGGTGATGCGGCGATTCGGCTTCAACAGATTCGGCATGAACAAAACGCTAGAAAGCGTTTATTGCCCAAAGGCTGCCCGCCGTGACCCGGCCGTGAACTTCCGCTCACCTGGCCTTGAAGCCGGGTGTGAGCGTCCCGTTACCAGACGTCGCCGTTGCGCCAGTCGCAGGCGATCTCGGCGGTGGTGTCCAGGTCGACACTGATCGGCAGCACGAACAGCGATCGATCGTCGTCGGGCGTCGGGGTCACGCCGGCGGGCTGCAGTACCGACGTCGGACCCTGCCACGGCAGCCAGCCGCGGGTGGCGTACATGTGCCTGGCGTCCTCGGACGAACTCAGTGCGCCGAGCTGATACGCGCCGCGCAGCACCTGTTCGAGCGCATCCATGACGGCCGAGCCCAGCCCCTGGCCGCGCCAATCTTCGCGTACCGCCACGCCTTCGACGTAGCCGCAGCGCAGGGCGGTGTCCCGGTAGAGCAGCCGGCGCTGGACCACCGCGCCGTGTGCGATCAGCGCACCGTGATGACAGATCAGCGCGTGCATGCCGCCGAGGGAATGCTCCCAGTCGGCGTCGGTGAAGTCACCGCCGAAGGCGTCGATGACCATCCGGCGGGCGCCCTCCCGGGTCTCGTGGTCGAGATCGGAGGTATGGACCAGCCGGGCGGTGTGGACCACCCCATGGACGCGAGCTTCACTGGCATGGGTGAGCACACTCTCGTTCTACCAGCGTCCCGCGCCGGTGTCTCGGGTAAGCTAGATGGCCGGCCCACCGATGCGCGCGGGCGTTAATCCTCGAACGGTTTGCGGGGGTGGGACCAGTGCAGGCGCACGGTCTGCCCGGGCCGGACCTGGCCCAGTTTGTCGATGTCCTCGTCGGTCACCACACCGATCACCGGATAGCCGCCCGTCACCGGATGGTCTGGCCCGAGGATCACCGGAAAACCGTTGGGCGGGATCTGGATTGCTCCTCGGGTGGCGCCTTCGCTGGAGAGTTGGCGGCCCGGCCAGCGGTAGTCCAGCGGCATCCCGACCAGGCGCATGCCTACCCGATCACTCTTGTTGGTGACCAGCCAGTTGGTGCGGACGAGGATGTCGGGGTCGACGAACCAGTCGTCGCGCGGCCCTGGCACCACCTGCAGTTCGAGGATGTCGTCGGCGATCGCGGCGACCGGAGCCTGGTCCAGTTCCGGGAAGTCCTCGGTGTGCGCACCGATAGGAATGACATCGCCGGGCTGCAGCGGCGCCGGCCCGATCGACGACATCACGTCGTAGCTGCGAGACCCCAGGACGGGGTCGACGTCGATGCCGCCGCGCACCGCCAGGTAACTGCGCAGCCCGGAATGCGGGGCGCCCAGTGAGATCACCTGACCATCGTGCACATGCTGGATGCTGTTGGTGCCGAACGGGATTCCGTCGACCGCCGGGTCCGTGTCGGCCCCGGTGACCGCCACCGCGATGTCACCACCGCGCACCCGCGCCGAGAACCCGCCGAACGTCACCTCGATCGTGGCTCTCTCACCGGGGTTGGCGACCAGGCGGTTGGCCAGTGTGTGAGACCGGCGATCGGCCGCACCGGAGCGGGTGACGCCCATTTGCGCGAGGCCGGGCCGGCCGAGGTCCTCGACCAGGGCAAGCGGTCCGGTGCGCAGCACCTCGAGTGTCGTGTTCATCGGTGTCCCTCCTAACCGATCGCCCGGAACTGCACCCACATACCCGGGGTGAGTAGCGCGGGTTTGTCTCGATGCACGTCGAACAGCACGGCGTCGGTGTGGCCGATCAGCTGCCACCCACCGGGTGACTGCCTGGGATAGATACCGCTGAACTCGCCGGCAAGCCCGACGGCCCCAGCGGGCACGTTGGTGCGCGGTTCGGCATGGCGGGGTACGCGTAGCCGTTCGTCACCGTCGACAAGGTAGGTGAAACCCGGTGCGAACCCGCTGAATCCGACCCGCCACGGGGTGCCGGTATGCGCCGCGATCACCTGTGCCGGAGTGAGCCCGGTCAGTTCGGCGACCTCATGCAGATCGGCGCCGTCGTAGACCACGTCGATGGTCACGTCCACCCGGTCGCTCGGCGGTGGCCCGGCAGTCAACAGGTCCCGCCTCGGCTGGAGCTTGCTCAGCCGCTGCCGGGTCGGCGCCTGGTATCGGTGCCCGTCGACTTTGACCAGGATTGTGCGAGAGGCCGGGACGATATCGACCACCCCGGGCAGGCCGGCTTCCTGCAGCGTTTCGGTCCATGCCAAAACTTCGGCGGTGCTGTCGAACTCGAGCAGCAGCGCTTGATCGCCATAGTCGCGCACAGCGCGTAAAACAATCGCGTCCATCACATCTGTTGCCACACTCATGTCCTGAAACTACCCGCGAGTAGCTAAGAACTACACGGCTCTGTGAACCTTGCCAGAGCTGCCTTACCGAAGCCTCACACGGCGACCTGATAGGTGGGCTCGCGACGCTTGATGTGGGCGATGACGCGGTAGGTGACGGGCAGCACGACCACTTCTACTGCAGTCTTGTAGAGCCAGCCGACGGCGGCGTACGCGATGAAGGTTTCCATGTTGCCGAACCCGATGATCGGGGCGGCGATCGCACAGAACACGAGCGTGTCGGCGAACTGCCCGAGCACGGTCGAACCAAGGAGCCGGGCCCACAGGTGCTTTTCCTTGGTGCGCTGCTTGATCAGCACGACGACGGCCGCGTTCACCAGCTGGCCGGCCAGGAACCCTGCCAGCCCGGCCGCGGCCAGCCCGGTGATCGATTCGACCATGGTGGCAAACGCGTCTTGGTTGGCGTAGTCGGGTGCGGCGGGCAGGTGAACTCCGGTCCAGAGCACCAGCACCGCAAGCGCCTGCATCACGAAGCCGATGAGAACGGCCCGTGTTGCGGCCTTGAAGCCGTACACCTCGCTGAGCACGTCGCCGATTACGTAGGTGAGTGGAAAGACGATGAAGCCGCCGTCGGTCGGCAGTGGTCCGAGCATGACGCCCTTGGTGGCCGCGATGTTGGAGATCAGCACCAAGCCGGTGAAAACCGCGACGAGAATCGGATAGTAGGCCGATCCGATGCTGGCAGTGCCGCGGTGCTCGTCGTCCTGGGTGCTGGTCACCGGGTCATTTTGTCAGGCCAGCGCTTGGGCAAGCAGGGGCGGCAACTGATCGGCCACCACGGGGTACGACAGCGTCGAGGCGAAGGCGATGGCGCCCGCCAGTTCTTTGGTGGTGAAGACGTTGCGCTGAGCTCTGGTGGCACGCAGCTGGGCAATGGTCGGGTCGGCCAGCAGCGCGTCGCGTTCCTGATCGCTCTCGGTGGTCCAGATCAGCACGTCGGCGGCGTCGAGCACGGAAGCCATCTCCTCGCGCGGGATCAGGTCCGGCACCTCGGCGGCGGTGAAGCCCATCTGGGTGAGGAATTCGGTGCGCCAGCCGGGCGGCCTGGCCCGCACGCTGTCGCGGTACAGCGTGCCACCCAGTAGTAGCGCGTTCTTACCGGCGAACTGTGGGTTGTTGGTGGCGAGGGCCTTGAACTTCTCGTCGACGCCGTTGATCAGGCCGGTCATCGTGTCGTGCTGGAACACCGCCTGCCCGATGGTCGTGGCCTGGTCCTTCCACGGTTCGAAGTAGGCAGCCTGGCCGGATTGCGCGACGGTCGGCGCGATCGCAGAGAGTTTGGCGTATGTGTCCGCGTCGAGGCCGGCGTTGGTGGCGACGATCAAATCGGGTTTGAGCGCGGCGATCTGATCGACCTGAATCCCGTCGTTGTGGTTGAGTACCGCGGGTTGCGCACCGGCAAGTTTCGGCTGCGCCCACGGCCATACAGCGAACGGTTCACCGCCGAACCATTCGGTCACCGCGATGGGGACGACGCCCAGGGCCAGTAGGTCGTCCTGTTCAGTGAAGCCGGCACTGACCACCCGCTGCGGTGGTGCGGGAATCCTGGTCTCGCCGAACACATGTCGGACGGTCACCGATCCGTCGTCGGCAACTTCGCCAGGCTTTTCCGAACTGCATGCGGCCACGAGCGCCATTCCAGCGGTGATCACCAGAAACCCCCGCCGTGACAAGATTGTCGGCACTTCGCCAGAGTAACTGGCGATCGTCCTATTTCAGGGGATCTACGGGGCAGAGGTCAGTCCACGGAGCAGCACGGCAAGTCCGAACTCGAACGCATCGTCGGCGCGTGCGGGTTTGGGTGCACCGGTGGCCAGTGCAGCGGCCAGTTCCTGACCCACCTCGGCTCCGGACTCCCAGGGTTCCTCGGGGGCAGCGAGGTCGAGTGCCGAACCGAGCACGTAGTTGTCGAACAGCGTGATGATCCGCAGGGTGTCTGCCGGGTCGAATCCGGCGCGGGCCAAGGTGACGGCCAGGGCGTTGTACATGGTGAACGCCTGGCTGCTGTTGACGGCGTGCGCGGTGAGCAGCGGAATCAGCCGCGGGTAGCGGGCATAGCTCCGGCGGTACGAGCGCAGGATGTCGGCCACGACGTCGGCCCAGGGCCGGTCGGTGTCGACGTCGGGCAGATCGACCTCTGACATCGCCCGCTCGCGTAACAGCTCGACGATCTGTTCCCGTCCGGACACGTGGTTGTACAGGGACGACGGACTGACCTTGAGCTTGCGGGCCAGCTCAGGGATGGTGAAACCACCGGTTGCACCGATCACGTCCAATGCCGCGGCGGCGATCCGGCCGGTGGACAAGATGGGTACTGACGGTCGTCCCATTGCCGGTTCCCCCTTGATTTTTCTTCCCACCGCTTTACAACGCGGTGGTCCCCATCACAGAATAAACGAAATAGATTCGTTTTAGGAGCATGATGATCACCCTGACCGCCACCGCCCCCGAACCGCTGTCGCGCAGCACCGCGTCGCAGCGGCCACCGCTGCGGGTGGGGCTGGTGCAACACCGCTGGCGCTCGGACGCCGACGAGCTCACCAAGGTGCTGCGCGACGGCATCGACCGAGCGGCAGGCGCGGGAGCCACCGCGGTGTTTCTGCCGGAGATCACGCTGCTGCGCTATCCGGCCGACAATCCGGCCGGCCCCAACCCGGGGGAGGGCGCCGAAGATCTCACCGGTGGGCCGACTTTCGCGCTGGCCGCGGAGGCGGCGCGGGCGAACGGGATCTTTGTGCACGCTTCGCTCTACGAAAAAGCCCCGGCCGCAGACGGTTTGGGCTACAACACCGCGATTCTGGTGTCGCCGTCGGGTGAGCTGGTCGGGCGTACCCGCAAGATGCACATCCCGATCTCGGCGGGCTACTACGAGGACACCTATTTCCGTCCTGGTCCGTCCGTCCCCGCTGACGGCGATCCATATCCGGTGTACGCACCCCAGGGTCTCGGCGCCCGCATCGGCCTGCCGACCTGCTGGGACGAGTGGTTTCCCGAGGTCGCCCGCAGCTACTCGCTGGGTGGTGCGGAGGTCGTCGTCTACCCGACCGCGATCGGCTCGGAACCGGTGTTCCCCGCCTTCGACACCCAGCCGCTGTGGCAGCAGGTGATCGTGGCCAACGGAATCAACAGCGGCCTGTTCATGGTGGTGCCCAACAGAACTGGTGACGAGGGCACCGTCTCGTTCTACGGGTCGTCGTTCATCTCCGATCCCTACGGCCGGGTGCTGGTGCAGGCGCCGCGCGACGAGGAAGCCGTGCTGGTCGCCGATCTGGACCTCGACCAGCGGCGCGACTGGCTGGAACTGTTCCCGTTCCTGCTGACCCGCCGCCCCGAGAGCTACGGAAAGCTGACCTCGCCCGTCGACCCCGCGCACCCGTACGGCGAGGGCCACGCCGCCACCGAGGTCGTCAAGTGAGCCGATACGTCATGCCCGCCGAGGGCGTCGACCAGGACCGGGTATGGATGGCGTTTCCCTGTGAGGGCTACTCGCTGGGCGATACCGAGCAGGAGCGGCACGAGGCGCGGTCCACCTGGGCGGCCGTGGCACATGCCGTGGCGCAGTTCGAGCCGGTGACGATGTTCGTCGACCCCGCCGAGATCGGCGCAGCGAAACAGTATGTGTCACAGAGCATCGAGATCGTCGAGGCGCCGCTGAACGACGCCTGGATGCGCGATATCGGACCTACCTTCGTGCACGCGGCCGACGGCTCGGTGGCTGCGGTGGACTGGACGTTCAACGGTTGGGGCGCCCAGGACTGGGCCCGCTGGGACCGTGACGCCGAAATCGGTGCCACCGTGGCCGAGCGGGCCGGTGTACCGGTTGTCTCGTCGCCGCTGGTGAACGAGGGCGGCGGTATTCAGGTCGACGGCGCAGGAACGGTGCTCGTCACCGAGACCGTGCAACTGGATCCCGGTCGCAATCCAGGCTTAACCAAAGCAGATGTGGAGGCAGAGCTGGCGCGCACCATCGGCGCCTCCGATGTGGTCTGGCTGCCCCGCGGGCTCACCCGCGACAGCCAGCGGTTCGGCACCCGTGGCCATGTCGACATCGTCGCGGCCATCACGACGCCCGGCCGGCTTCTCCTGCACGCCCAACAGGACGAATCACATCCGGACAGCTTGGTGTGCAAGGAGATTCGATCTGTGCTCGACGACAAGTTCGAGATCGTCGAGCTGCCCGCACCGGCCACCCTGACCGACGCCGAGGGTTACGTCGACTACAGCTATATCAACCACCTGGTGGTCAACGGTGGCGTCATCGCTTGCAGTTTCGACGATCCGCACGATGCGAACGCGGTCGCCATCCTCGCCGAGCAATACCCGGACCGCGAGGTGGTCACCGTCGATGCCCGCCCACTGTTCGCGCGGGGCGGCGGTGTCCACTGCATCACCCAGCAGCAGCCGTCCCCGACAGGCCGCGCCGCGTGACCGGGCGTATTGTGCCGACCGTGCTTTTTCACAATGGGGTCATTTGGACTGGTATGACGACCACCGATGCGCTCCTGGTCGCTGATGGCGTGATCAAGGCGGTCGGCGAGGAGGCCAAGGCGCAGCCGGCCGACCAGCAGGTTGATCTGGGCGGTGGCTTCCTCATGCCGTCCTTCGGTGACGGCCATGCCCATCCGCTGTATGGCGGGCTGGAATCGGCGGGACCGCACGTGCGTCCCTGCCAATCGGTCGACGAAATCGTCTCGGCAGTCAAGGAATTCGCGGACTCCCATCCTGACCAGGAGTGGATCGTCGGGGCGTCTTACGACGGCAGTCTTGCCCCTGACGGGTTGTTCGACGCACGCTGGCTCGACGCCGCCGTCTCGGACCGGCCGGTTGTGTTGCGGGCCTGGGACTATCACACCTTCTGGGTCAACTCGGCCGCGCTGGAGCGGGCCGGCATCACCGCGGACACTCCCGAACCGGTACTCGGTGAGATTCCCCGCCGCGACGACGGATCGCCGCTCGGCACGCTACGCGAATGGGGTGCCACGGACCTGATCGCCGCGGTGATGCCCGCCCGCGATCAGGCGGTGCGAATCGGGGCACTGGGCACCGCGGCCGACTACTACCTGGCCCACGGAGTGACCTGGGTGCAGGACGCCTGGGTGGAACCGGCCGACGTCGACACCTACATCGCTGCGGCGGAGCAGGGTGCGCTGCGCATGCGGTTCAATCTGGCGTTCTATGCCGATCCGCGCCACTTCGACACGCAGGTAACGCAATACGCGGAGGCGCGCTCTCGGGTACAGGCGGCCGCCTCGCCGCTGCTGACCGCGAATACGGTGAAGTTCTTCGCCGACGGCGTGGTGGAGAACGAAACCGGGGCGCTGTTGCAGCCGTATTGCTCCGGCCTGCACTCACACGGCATGCAGCTGTGGGAGGGGGACTCGCTGGCCCAGGCTGCCCGCCGTGTCGACGAGCTGGGCTTCCAGATCCACATTCATGCGATCGGGGACGCGGCGGTCCGGCAGGCACTGGACGCCATCGAATACGTTGCGCGCCAGAATGGTCCGCGGGACCGGCGGCCCGTCATCGCCCACGCACAACTGGTCGACGACGAGGATCTCGGCCGGTTCGCCGAGCTCGGAGTCATCCCTAACATGCAGCCGCTGTGGGCGCAGATGGACGCTCTGATGACGGTGCTCACCATCCCGAGGCTGGGAGCCCAGCGCGCGGACAAGCAGTACCGGATGCGGACCCTGGAGAACTCTGGGGCGGCATTGGCGTTCGGTTCGGACTGGCCGGTGTCCTCGGGTGCGCCGCTGGACGGCGTCGCGGTCGCGGTATCCCGCTGTACAGCTGAGGGCGAGCCGGCCGGTGGCTGGACACCCCAGGAGATCCTGCCGATCGAGCCGGCGCTGGCCTCCTATACGGGCGCGGTGGCGTATCAGGCGTTCGCCGAGTCGAATTGGGGCCGGATCGTCCCGGGAACGAGCGCAGATCTGGTGTGGCTTGATCGCGATCCCCGCACGGTGTCGCCGCTGGAACTGCCGGACCTTCGGGTGCGCGCGACCTACCTGCAGGGCAAGCAGGTCTACTCGGCAACCGAAGAGAGGGGCTGACCATGGCGAATACCGCGGAGGTGACGGAGGGGCAGCTGCGACGCGCACTGGGACTGCCGTCGCTGGTGTTGTTCGGCCTGGTGTACATGGTGCCGCTCACGGTGTTCACCACCTACGGGATCGTCACCCAGACCACCGGCGGCAGGCTGCCACTCGCATACCTGGTGACCTTGGCTGCGATGGTGTTCACCGCGCGGTCCTACGCCCGCATGGTGATGGCATACCCGGTTGCAGGGTCGGCATATACCTACGCGCAGAAGTCTTTTGGTGCGCCCATCGGGTTCCTCGCCGGCTGGTCGCTGTTGCTGGACTATCTGTTCCTGCCGATGATCAATTATCTGGTGATCGGGATCTACCTGGAGGCTGCCTTCCCGGCGATCCCGGCCTGGATCTTCATCCTCATCTCGATCGCGGTGGTGACTGTGCTCAACATCGTCGGCATCGTGTCGGTGGCCAGGGCGAACTTCCTGATCATCGCCATCCAGGCGATCTTCATCGTCGCGTTCGTGGTGCTGGCCTGCGCCAAGGTGTTCAGCATCGGCACAGTGGATCTCGCCGCGCCGTTCACCGGTGATGGCAGCGCGCCCGGGTTCAGCCCGGTTTTCGCCGGCGCGGCCATCCTATGCCTGTCGTTCCTCGGCTTCGACGCCGTTTCCACCCTGTCAGAGGAAGCCAAGGACCCCAAAAAGTCTGTACCGCAGGCAATCATGATCGCGACGGTGGCCGCGGGCCTGATCTTCATCGCGCTGTCGTATCTCGGGCATTTGGTGTTCCCGTCCAACCAGTTCGCCGATGTGGACTCCGGATCGCTGGATGTGATGGTGACCGCGGGCGGGCACTTCCTGGAGGTCTTCTTCACCGCGGCGTACGTGGCCGGCGCGCTCGGGTCGGCGATCACGTCGCAGGCCTCGGTGTCCCGGATCCTGTACGCGATGGGTCGCGACGGCATCCTGCCGCGGCAGCTCTTCGGTCATGTGTCGGCACGGTTCGCCACCCCCGTGTACGCCATCCTGGTGGTTTCGGCGGTGTCGCTGCTGGCGATCGTGATCGATCTGGCGACACTCGCCTCAGTGATCAGTTTCGGTGCGCTGGTGGCGTTCTCGGTCGTCAACCTTGCGGTGATCAAGCACTACTTCGTCGACGGTGGCGAACGGTCCGGCGGCCAGGTGGTGAGCAGCCTTGTTCTGCCGCTGATCGGCTTCCTGCTGACGTTGTGGTTGTGGACCAGCCTGTCGGGGCTCACGCTCATCATCGGGTTGTGTTGGCTGGCGGTCGGATTCGCCTGGCTGGCCGGGGTAACCCGGGGCTTCCAGCAGCCCACGCCGGTGCTGGACCTCAAGGAATAATCAAGCACGCCGAATGGCCACATATGACACACGATCTCACGAAACGCGTGTCACAAGTGGCCATTCGAGCTCTCACTCAGACCACGGTCACCGTGACGTCGATGTTGCCGCGCGTCGCCTTCGAGTACGGGCACACCTGGTGGGCGTCGTCAGCGATGGCTTGCGCGGTCTCCCGGTCGATCCCGGGGATGCTGACGTTGAGCCGGGCCTGCAGCGAGAATGCCCCGTCCGTATTGACCAGGTCCACTTCGGCGTCGACCGCAGTATCGGTAGGCAGCTTGACGTTGTGCTGGCCCGCGGTCAGTCCCATGGCGCTGAGGAAGCAGGCGGACCAGCCTGCCGCGAACAACTGCTCGGGATTGGTGCCTGCGCCGTTGCCGCCGGGCGGGGTCAGCTGAATGTCGAGGTTGCCGTCCGAGCTGTATGACTCGCCTTGGCGTCCACCGGTGGTGTGGGTCTGGGCGGTGTACAGCACGTTCGCGGTCTGCGTGGTCATGGAGATCTCCTGTCTGATCAAGCTTTGATCCGATCTGTCGGACTGCTAACCAGAACGCCGAAATCCTCGTTATCAATCCCATCCGACTAAATCGGTTCCGATATAATTTTGGGTGTGACCCCGCCTCGCCTATCTGAGTTTCTGTGCTTTGCGATCTACTCGGCCAATCTCGCCTACGGCAAGGCTTACAAGCCGATCCTGGAGAAGCTCGGCGTCACCTACACGCAGTACATCGTGATTGTGGCGTTGTGGGAAGAAGACCCCCAGACCGTCAGCAGCCTGGGGGACAGACTCTTCCTGGAGTCCAACACCCTGACCCCGATCCTGAAGAAGCTTGAGACCGAGGGGTATCTGACGCGGCGGCGCGACACGAAGGATGAACGCCAGGTGGTCGTCAGTCTCACCGATGCTGGGCGCGCACTCCGTGAACATGCCCCCGAGGTGGACCTCGTTGCGGCCACCGGCCTGTCGCTCGACGAATTGAAGACGATGCAGCGTGGTGTTGCCGCGCTGCGCGACAACCTGCGCAATCACACTCACGGCCAGGCCACCCGCTGACTCTGCGTCCAGCGCGTGGAAGCACGAGAGGCTTACGCCCTCAGCGCAGGATGAACCAAGCCCTACGGCGTGAGCTGAATCTTGAGGTGTTCGCCCGAGCGTGATGCCGCGGCCTCATATCCCTCTGCTGCCTTGTCCAGCGGCAGGGTGTCGGTGAAGATGCCGTCGACATCGAGGCGGCCTGCCTGCAGCAGCGGGATCAACTCGGGCCAGGTCTGCTGCACCGGCGCGGTGGTCATCCGGATCGTGAGGCTCCGCAACAGACAGGCCAGCGCCGGTAGCGGATACGGCTGGAGATCGTGTACGCCGACGATCGACACCGTTCCGCCGGTACGTACCGCATCGAGGGCGTCGTTGATCGACGTATCGGTCCCGACTGCATCGATGACCGCATCAGCCCCCAGCCCACCGGTGGTTTCGCGGATGGCTTGCGCCGACGGTGGCGTGATTCCGGTGGCACCCCACTTCTCGGCGCGCGTGCGACGAGTCTCGACCGGGTCTACCGCGAAAACCCTTGCCGCGCCGAGTGTCAACGCGCTCCGCAGAGCACACATACCGACGGCACCCAGCCCGATCACCGCGACTGTGCCACCGATCGGAATGTCAGCGCGTTGGGCGGCGGCCCAGCCCGTGGCCAGGTTGTCGGTGAGCAGCAGCGCCTGCTCAATGGAGATGTTCTCCGGGACGGTCAGCAGTTGAAAGTCGGCGGCCGGCACCGCGAGCAGTTCGGCCTGCGCGCCGCCGAGGATTCCCGAGCCGAAGATCTGCGGTCCGTGTATGCACTTGATCGGATCACGCGTGGCGCAGCCGGCGCAGTGCCCACAGCCCGCCACCGAGGACACCAGCACCCGATCGCCCGTCTTGAATCCGCTTACTTCCGAGCCGGTTTCGACGACCTTGCCCACCGCTTCGTGCCCGAGGGAGACCGGGTCGACAATGGGGTAGTGACCCTCCACGAAGTGCAGGTCTGAACCACAGATCGACGCTGATTCCACCTCGATGATGACGCCGTCGGGGCCGGGCAGTGAAGGATCGGGCCGGGTATCGACGTGAATCTCGCCGGCACTGTCCACGACAACCGCACGCATACTCAGGCCTCCTGCGTCTGGAAGTCAGACCAGACGGGTTCATGGATGGCGGCGCGGTATTCGGACAGCCGCCACGGGCTGACGGTGTGGATCTCGCCATCGGCGTTCTTGAAGTACGAGTGCTTGATTGACGGATGGGCCCACACGGTTTTTCGGATCTCTTTCTGGGATCGCTTGTGCCAGACCTTGGTTGGTTCCGGCAGCGGTTCTATCGTCTGTATGCCCTCGGTGATCAGGTGCTCGAGGCACTGGTTGATGTAGCGCATCTGCAGCTCGGAGTTGAGGATCAGGCTGCCGCCGTGCGCCAAGTGAGTTCCCGGACCGTACGTCATGAAGAAGTTCGGGAAGCCGGGGACGGTGATGCCGCGGTAGGCGTACGGGCGTTGGCCCCAAACATCGTGCAGATCGATGCCGTCGCGGCCGGTGATCGCCATCGGGAATAACACATCGGTGGCGCGGAAACCCGTGGCGTACACGATGATATCGACGTCGAACGCTGCACCGTCTGTGGTGACGACGCCGGTCGGGGTGATCCGCTCGATCGGCGTCCGGATCAGGTCGACGTTGTCCCGCTTGAGCGTGCCGAGCCAGCTGCCGTTGTCCTGCAGTGTCCGTTTGCCGGTAGCCGGATAGTCGGGCAGGACCTTGGCCAGCAGTTGTGGATCGTCGCCGACCTGGGTCGTGATCCAGTCGGTGAACATGATGCGGGCAATGGCGTTGATGTCGCTGACCGCGTTCTCCTGGTCGGCGTAATTCGGGTCGACCCGTGCAGCGTCCAGGCCCTTGTCGGCGCCGGGCCACAGCAGCAGAAAGCGGTACCAGCGGCCGTAATACGGCAGGTGCTCCATCGCCCAGCGCACACCGTCGGCGACGGGCTCGTGGTACATCGGGTTGGGGAACATCCATTGGGCGGTGCGCTGGAACACCGTGAGGTGTTCGACCTTGTCGGCAATCGCCGGCGCGATCTGGAATCCGCTGGCTCCGGCCCCGATCAGCGCGACGCGCTTACCCGTGACATCGACGCTGTGATCCCACGCGGCAGAGTGAAACGACGGGCCTTCAAAGGTTTCGGCGCCGGGGAAGTCCGGGATCTGGGGCCGGTTGAGCTGTCCGACGGCGGTGATGACGGCGTTGGCTTTGAGTGTCTCGGTTCCGTCGGACGATCGCACGGTGACGTTCCACGCCTCGTCTTCCCATGCGGCAGAGACCACTTCGGTGTTCCATCGGATGTGTGGGCGCAGGTCGTGACGGTCCACGACATCGCTGAAGTATTGGCGCAGCTCGGGCTGTTCGGCGAAGAAGTGGTCCCAATGGTTACTGGGTTCGAAGCTGTAGCAGTAGAAGTGATTCGCGACGTCGACGCGGGCGCCGGGATAGCTGTTCTCCCACCAGGTTCCGCCCGGCCCGGCATTCTTTTCCACGATCGTGAACGGGATGCCCGCCTGCTTGAGCCGGACACCCGCCAGTACGCCGGATTCGCCGCAGCCGATCACGATGACGCTGAAGTTCTCAACGCCCGTCAGGGGAGTGGGTCGACGCGGATCGACAGCCTCAAGGTCGAGCTCTTCCAGCATGAGCGGCAGGTTGTCGTCGTCGACCGGTTCGCAGGCCGCCCAATCGAGCATTTCCTTGACGAGATCAGCGGGCAGAGGATCGGGGACCGGGCAGCCACGGTCGCGGTAGTCGACGATCACCGGCAGCGCGGCGGCACGGGCGCGGGCCTTGTCCTCCTCGCTCATGAAGCCCTGGACTTCATTGAGGAACAGGCCAGCCTGTTTGAACTCGCGGATCCACCGCGGGTTGCCGGTGATGTGGACGAGCGACAACAGCAGCGTCGGGATGCTGACCTGCTCCAACGCCGCCTCGATGTCTGCATTAGGCGTGCTGAATGGTTGGCCGACATGGAAGCTCCGAGTCACGCCGACTTACGCTACTGGGCGTAGCGTTATGTGACAAGGGTGGCTGCGGAATGTGGGCCCACCATGGACCCGACCTCCCTACGAGCGCCCCGTTACAAGCAGCACCAAGCGGCATGTCGCTGTGGTCATCTTAACGTTGAGACTTGACAGGCATCAGGCAACAGTATTTAGAATGCTGAATGCTGTTATGCGGGTCACACGACGTCTCCGGTGAGACCACTGTTACGTCTATGTTTCCTGGTCGCCAGTCTCATGGATGAAACGGTTGAGCGCCTCTCGCCTCGGACTATTACCGTCTGGTCCGATATCGGATGCCCGTGGGCATCGCTGGCTCTGCATGTCTTACGCAGCGAGGCTGACCGCCTCGGCGCGGGCGTGCTGATCGACCACCGGGCGTTTCCGTTGGAGTTGTTCAATCGACGCCCGACTCCGAAGCCGGTGATCGATGTCGAGGTCAGTGCCATCGCGGCGCTCATCGACGATCTCGGTTGGCGGGTGTGGTCGGCCCCGGATTCGGAGTATCCGGTCACGACCATTCCGGCGATGGCGGCGGTCCAAGCTGCCAAACACGATGATGTCGGCGGATTGGCCGCCAGTGACCAACTTGACGCCGGCCTGCGGCGGGCTTGGTATGCCGAGAGCCGGTGCATCAGCGTGCTCTCGGTGATCGAGGACGTCGCGGCCGAATGTCCGCTGGTGGCGACCGATGCCTTGATGCGGCGCCTGCGCGAGGGCGGGGGGATGGCCGACGTCCACGAGCAGTTCGATATCGCGCGGGGACCTCAGATACAAGGCAGCCCACACCTTTTCAGTGACGGCTACAGCGTGCACAACCCGGGTGTGCGCTACCACTGGACGGCTCCACCGCCACAGGGGTTCCCCCGGTTCGAAGCATATGACCGCGGCTGGGTGGCCGACCTGTTGACCGGAGCGGCCGATGCTCAGCGAACCGTCTGCGGGCCCGCGGGGTGAGGCTCTCCAACCTTCAAGACGGAAAATACCTACAGCACAAAAGCTTTGGCGCACAACCGACTTTCAACGCCCTCCTCACGAGAAAGACAAACCATTGAGTGTTTCCGCACCGACTCCCACCCGGGATCGACCCAGCCGCGTCGTAGCAGCCAGCCTGACGGGGACGGTCATCGAGTGGTACGAGTTCTTCATCTACGGCACGTCCTCGGCCCTGGTGTTCAGCAAGCTGTTCTTCCCGAACTATGACGCGTTCGTCGGCACCCTGCTCTCACTGAGCACCTTCACCATCGCGTTCATCGCGCGTCCCGTGGGTGCCGCCGTGGTCGGGCATTACGGTGACCGGATCGGCAGGAAAACGCTGCTCATCGTCACGCTGTGCATGATGGGCGGCGCCACTTTCTTGATGGGGTTGCTACCCACATACGAGGCAATCGGTGTCGCCGCGCCGATCCTCCTCATCGTGCTACGCGTGATCCAGGGCGTCTCGCTGGGCGGTGAGTACGGCGGCGCGGTACTGATGAGTGTCGAGCACGCCGAACCCAAGAAGCGTGGTCTCTTCGGCGGCATCATCAACACGGGCGCCAGCTGCGGCCTGATCCTGGCCACGGCCGTGTTCTTCGTACTGTCCTACCTTCCCGACGAGGCATTCATGTCCTGGGGATGGCGTATTCCGTTCCTGCTCAGCGCTGTTCTGCTGATCCTCGGCCTGGTCATCCGGCTCAAGGTCGCCGAAAGCCCAGAATTCGAAAAGGCCAAGAAAACCGGCCAGGTGCAGAAAATGCCGTTGCTGACCGTGCTTGCCGAACACAAGCGGCTGGTGCTGCTGATGGCCGTGTCCTACCTGCCGACCGGCGCCATCTTCTACCTCAGCGCAGTGTTCTCCCTCAGCTACGGCACCGACACACTGGGCTTCTCCCGGACGACCATGCTCGGCGTGGTGTGTCTGTCCAACCTCATCGGCATCGCAGGCATCATCTACGGCGGCGCGCTGTCCGACCGCGTCAGTCGACAGAAGGTCTTCATGGCCGGCGCGCTCGGCATGGCGGTCGTTCCGTGGGTGTGGTTTGTCATGATGGGCACGGCCAACCTGCTGGTCATGTTCATCGCCTACCTTGTGCTGTTCGCGCCGTTCTGCCTGTCGTACGGTTCGATGCCGGCCTACTACGCCCAGGTCTTCCCGGTCCACATCCGCTACAGCGGTATGTCGATCGGCTACGGCATCGGCACCGTGCTCGGCGCGGGACTCTCACCGCTGATCGCCACAGCGCTGCTCGGCGAGGACAACAATTGGCCAGCCGTGGCTGTCTTCCTCAGCGTCTTGTCGCTCGCGTCGTTCTTCGCCACCAAGATGATGCCTTCGACACCTTCGGTGACCGCGCCGGCGCCGGTCCCGCGCCCGACATCCACGGTGTAATCGGGCCGAGCAGTCCCAGCCTCGACAATCCAACGGGGACTGCCATAACATCCAGTAGCATAAAGAAAACAGAATTCTAAAGGAGTGATAATGATCCGACACGTGTTCGCCTGGAAGCTCGTCGACCCCGACAACGCTGGGAAGGTGATCGATCTGTTGACCGAGTATTCGCAATCGCAGGACGCGGTCCGCAATTTCGAGATCGGCGGGCACACCGGCGATCCCGGTGACAACGGTGACCCGTGGGACGGTGTGCTGATCACCGACTTCGATGACTGGGATGGTCTGCAGGTGTATTCCGACCATCCCGATCATGTGAAGTTGGTCGAAGTGCTGCTGCCGATGGTCAAAGAGCGCGCCGTGATCGATTTCGTGCGTCGTGAGGGGGTCGAGCGCGCATGACCTCCACCATCGGCAAGCGTGCCGACATCCAGGTCGCCCGCAGCCCTTACGGACCCGACGACGAGCGCGGGGCGTTGAATCTGCTGACGCCAGAGCGTGCCGCTGCCATTCTGGCCCGCGCAGACGCCTCGACTGTCTACGACCTGAGCATCGACTACTTCGTCGGAATGCCCAGTTTCCAGGCCGCAGGCGACCCCTCGTACCAGATCTATATGAGCCACACCCCGGCAGGCACCGCGGTGGACAACCTGAATGGGGTTGGCGCCGAGGTCAACCGACACGTCTGCTATTCCGGTGACGTCATCTTCATGTACACCCACACCGGAACCCACATCGATGCGCTCAACCACTTCGGGGTGGACAACGAGATCTACAACGGCTTTTCCGCCGACGAGCATCTGGGCAGCAGGCACTGGATGAAAGGCGGTGCCGAAACCATCCCGCCGATCATCACCCGCGGCGTGCTGATCGATGTGGCGGGTCTCAAAGGTGTTGACTGCCTGCCGGATTCGTATGCGATCACCATCGAGGACCTGCAGGACGCGCTCGAGCGTGCCGGGCTCACCCTGCAGGACGGGGATGTGGCGTTCGTACGTACCGGCCGGATGCGGTACTGGCCCGAGGGGTCCAAGGTGCTGGGCGACCCTCCCGGACTCGGGCTGGAAGCCGCCCGCTGGATCACCGCGCAGAACATCTCGGCAATCGCCTCGGATCAGGAATGCGTCGAGGTGGGCCCATCCGAGCATGAGGACAACTGGTTGCCTGGGCACTGCCACTTCTTGGCCGAGGCAGGCGTCCCGATGATCGAGTTGGTCAACCTCGAAGAACTCGCCCGCGACGGTGTCGACGAGTTCTGTTTGGTCGCTGCTCCCATCCGGCTGCGCGGGGCCTCCGGTGCACCGCTGCGTCCGATCGCCATGCCGCTGCGCGGATAGCCGAGATGAGCACAGATTCCACGATGCGAATAGCGGTGCTGCAGACAGCATTCGACGAAACCGAGCAGCCAGAAACCCGGCTGGCGCGCGTGATGCAACTGATCCACGCACACCGCGCCGCCGATCTCGTGGTGCTGCCCGAACTGTGGGCACACGGCGCGTTCACCCCGGCAACGTGGCGCTCACAGGCCGAATCGCTCGATGGTCCCCTGGTTCGCGCGTTGTCGACGGCAGCGCGCGATTGCGGGGTGTACCTGCACGGCGGCAGCATCGTGGAATCTGCGCTCCCAACCGCAGACCGCGGCCCCCAAGGCCGCGGCCTGTGGAACACCTCGGTGCTGTTCGGGCCCGACGGTGCACTGCTCGCCACCTACCGCAAAGTCCACCGATTCGGCTTCGGTGAAGGGGAGCCGCAGTTGCTCGAAGCCGGAACAGCACTGACCACGGTGGATCTTCCTCATGGCAGGATCGGACTGGCCACCTGCTACGACCTGAGATTTCCCGAACTGTTCCGCGCGCTGGTCGACCGCGGCGTTTCGTTGTTCGTGGTAACGGCGGCATGGCCGGCGCCGCGGCGCGACCACTGGGAGCTGCTGGGCCGTGCCAGGGCGCTGGAGAACCAGGCGTTCGTCGTCCAATGCAACACCGCAGGTGCGCACGGCGGGCTGCAGATGGCCGGGCACAGTCAGGTCGTCGATCCCTACGGCCGCATCATCGCGCAGGCGGCCGACACCGCCGACACATTCACCGTCGACATCGACCTCGCGGTCGCGCAGCAGTTCCGTGACGAATTCCCCGTCCTCGCCGACCGCCGATTCGGTGACACTCGGGCGCATGCCTTGCCGCGCTGATCATTCCGCCGCCAGGCATTGAGCGGAAGCCCCGCGCGTCGATCCGGTGCGCGCTACGGCGTGATCTCCTCGTCCTCTAGCGTGAGGGGTGGGTGTACGGGGAAGGTAGTGATGAGTGACCAGGTAGACGGCATTCTGCAGCAGTGGTCGCATGAGTATCCCCAGGTGGATACCTCGCCAATGGGTGTCGTCGGCCGGATCTGGCGGCTGTCACGTCATCTCGAGCAGCGGGTGCAGCTGGTGCTGGCTCAGTTCGACTGTTCGCTACCCGATTTCGACGTCTTGGCGACTCTGAGACGCAGTGGGCCGCCCTATTCGCTGACTGCCGGCCAGTTGATGTCCTCGGCGATGGTCACCTCGGGGGCGATCACCAACCGCGTCGACCGACTGGTCGAGCGGGGATTGGTCACGCGTGAACCCAACGCGGACAACCGCCGCATCCGTCAGATCTCGCTGTCGCCGGACGGTTTGGAACTGGTCGACAAGATGCTTCCCGCGCACGTACAGAACGAGCGCGAGTTGTTGTCGCCGCTGAGCGCGGATGAGTACGACGACTTGGTATCGATTCTGCGTAAACTGTTGCACGCGTTGGAAGTGCCGCCGGAATCCTAGACGCCGGCTCAGGTCCCGGTGATGCCCATCGCCCTGAGGCTTTCCATGGTCGCTGACATCGATGCTTCAAGATGGGCAGCGAGCGCCGCGGTCACCCCGTCGGCGTCTTTGGCCTCGATTTGGCGGGCGATCTCGCCATGTTCGACGGCCGCGGCTTTACTGCGTTCTGGTGTCCTGCTGTTTATGACGTAGCGCTCGCAGGTGTTCCACAACATTTTCAGATGCCGCTGGAGCACGCCTTCGCCGGCGCCGCGAAACAGCGCGAAATGAAATGCCCGGTGAGCGTGCAGCATCTGCTCACTGGCCTCGGGCACGCCTTGCTCGGTCAGCTCGGCCATCGTGTCCAGCCAATACCGCATATCTCTGGCGATGGTGATGTCCTCACCGGTGGCAGCCCGTGTCGCGGCGATGACCTCGATGCGCTGCAGGATCGTGTACGCGTCGGTGATATCGGCGAGGTTGAGCGGGCGCACGACGGTGCCGCGCCGCGGCAGGTTGTCGACCAGCGATTCGGCCTCCAACTGGCGGACCGCCTCGCGCAGCGGCACACGGCTGACGCCGAGCTCGTCGGCAAGGGAGTACACCGACAGTTTCACTCCGGGCTTGACCTTGCCCAGCAAAATGCGGTCCCGCAACGCCTCGACGACGAACTCGGTGACGGTGTCGGGCGGGGTAGCCGCCGGCGCGCCCGCGGCGGGCGTCATCGCCGACACCGCCGGCCGACGCTCTCATTTAACATAGCCGTAGCATATCGAATTCTTTTTCCCATTTGGGGACTTCCCGCCCGCCAGCAACAACCGTGCCGCCGCCGGATCACCGCAGCCGGGTGTCTTCGGTGCAGCGTGAGGCGCGGGCGAGCTCCAGTAACAGCGGGTAGAGCGCCGAGGCGTCGGAGGGCTGGCTGATCGGATTGCGTCGGCGTGGTAACAGCCGTCCTATCACCAGCCCGACCAGCAGGGCGCCCGCAGCTGGGGCGGCCTTCTTGAACAGCGGCAGACCGAGGCTGAGCAGGTCGAGCTCACCGCCTGCAGGGGCGGCTGTCTGTGTGTTCGGAGTTGACGGCGTCGGGACGGTGGTGAAATCTGCTGTGCCGCCCTGGCTTTCGGGGGCGCCGGCGCTGATCAGCTGTTCGAGGTTGGTGGCGAACTGGCCGATGATGCGGGCGCCGACATCGGCCATTACGGAGCGGCCGAACTGGGCGATGCGGCCGGTGACCTGCAGGTCGGTCAGGACCTCCACCAGGGTGGTGTCGGGGTCCTTCTCCGAGAGGGTGACACGGACGACGGCCGCTGCCGTCCCTTTACCGCTGGTCTCTGCGCCGCGGGCGTCGAGCACCATCAGGTGCCGCTCGGGATCGGTTTCGGTGAACGAGGCGAGGCCCTGGTAGCCGACCTTGATAGGGCCCACCTTGACGGTGACGGTGCCTTCATAAGTGCCGTCTTCGAGCGGGCGGACCTGCGCGCCGGGCAGGCAGGGGGCGATCGCGGGCACATCGTTGAGCAGCGTCCAGGCCTGTTCGATGGGGGCCGGAACGACGAACTGGTTGATGAATTCCATTGGGATTGCTCCTGATTGGTGAGAACGGGGAGAAGGTTAGGAGCCGGCGGGCTGGGGAGCCGAGTCGAGGCCGGCCTGGTTGGCGTTGAGGACGGCGCGGACGATGCCGTTGTAGCCGGTGCAGCGGCAGATATTTCCCGACATCGCTTCGCAGACGGAGTCGCGGGACTGGTCTTCGCGTCGGCGGATCAGTTCCCAGCCCGCGATCAGCATGCCCGACGTGCAGAAGCCGCACTGCAGCCCGCCCTGCCGGGAGAATTCTTCACGCAGACGCGCGGCGTCCTCGTCGTCGAGACCTTCGATCGTGACGATTTCGGCGCCGTCGCAGGAGCCGGCCAGCATCAGACACGACCGCACCGGCAGCCCGTCGACCATCACGGTGCAGGCCCCGCAGACTCCCTGTTCACAGCCGAGATGTGTTCCGGTCAAGTCCAATTGGTCGCGCAGCAGGTCGGCCAGGCTGGTCCGGCCCTGCGTGTGCAGTTGGTGGCGCTCACCGTTGATCTTGACGGTGATGGTGAGATCAGTCATCGGTGGATACCTTTCTAGCGTCGCGCAGCGCACGCGCAACGGTGACCGCGTGAAGTTGGAGGTGGTGGCGGGCGGCCGGGTCGTCGTTGTCGGCGTTCGCACCGATGTCCTCTGCGACTGCGGCGCGTAAATCGGGGACCGCGATCTCGTCCGGGCGGCATCCGGTGACGACCCGCTCGGTGGCGGCAAGGTGCACCGGGACGTCGCGCGCGGCGCCCAGCCACAGATGCGGTTGTGACATCGTGCCGTCCGGCTGCAGGCCGAAGGTGCCCACCGCGAGGGATTCGGCGAACTCGCCGACCTTACGGTTGGTCTTGTGCAGCGCCCACCGCTGGTCGGCGGGTAGGCGAGGCACGCGGACCGAGACGATGATCTCGTCGGGTTCCAAGCTTGTGGTGAAGAAGCCCAGCAGCAGGTCGGCCACCGCGATGTCACGGTGTCCCCGCACTGACAGGGCTGTGACGTGGGCACCGAGAGCTGCCATGACCGTGGGCCATTCGGCCGACGAGTCGCAGTGCGCCAGACTCCCACCGACCGTGCCGCGGTTGCGGATTGCCCGGTAGCCGATGCCTGCTGCGGCGTGGCTGAGCAATCCACCGGTGGCGTCGGGAACCAGCCCGTTCTCCACCATCATGTGGGTTACGGTCGCGCCGTAGCTGATGTGGTCTGAATGCTCAGTGTAGGACCGTAATTCGGCAATCGCGGTGATGTCGATCAGGTCACTGGGCTCGGCGAAGCGCATGTTCATGATCGGCAGCAGGCTCTGCCCGCCTGCCAAGATCTTGGCGTCGTCGCCGATCTCGGCCAACAGTTGCACTGCGCCCTCGAGACTGTCGGGGCGGTGCAGGGTGATGTCGGCGGCCTTCATGACCGCACCGCCGTCAGGGTGTGGGTCGACGGTGCGGTGGCGGCGTCGATGGCGGTCCACACGCGTGTCGGGGTGATCGGTGTCTCGTTGGCTTCGGCGCCGATGTCACGCAAGGCGTCGGTGACCGCGTTCGCGATCGTCGCCGGGGGTGCGATCGCACCGCCTTCGCCGGCGCCCTTCATCCCGAAAACTGTGAAGGGAGAGGGGGTTTCCATGTGTTCGAGCTTGATCTCGGGGATCTCGGCCGCACCTGGCAGCAGATAGTCCAGGAAGGAGGTGGACTTCGGCTGACCGTCGGTGTCGTAGATGAGTTCTTCGAGTAGCGCGGTGCCGATCCCCTGGGCGACACCGCCGATGATCTGCCCGTCGACGATGAGCGGGTTGACGATGGTGCCGCAGTCCTCGACGACGCCGTAGTCCAGAAGCTTGACCTCCCCGGTATCCAGATCGACCTCGACGACGGCGGCCTGGGTGGCGTAGGTGAAGGCGCCGGTCTGTACGTCTGGGCTGTAGTGAAAAGTGGCCTCCAGTCCGGGTTCCACGCCGGGGACATGGTCGGGGGTGAACAGGAATTCGCGGGCGAGTTTGGTCAAGCTCACGGTGGTGCCGTCCGGTGCGCGCACTGCGCCACGATGAAATTCCAGTCGGCTGGGGTCGTCGTCCAGCAGCACACCGGCGATGCGCAACACCTTGTCGGCGAGTTGTTGGGCGGCTCCGAACGTTGCGCCGCCTGCCATGACCATCGAGCGTGACGCGAACGTTCCGTCGCCACGCGGGGTCAGGGCGGTGTCGCCGTGCAGGACAGTCACCGATTCGGGATCGATGTCGAACACTTCGCTGACCACCTGTGCCAGCGTGGTCTCCGAACCCTGTCCGTGGCTTTTGATTCCGACGCTCAGGGTGAAGGCGCCGGTCGAGTCGAGCATCAGCCGGGCACCTTCGATACCGATGGTGATGGCGAGCCCGCGTGAGGCCCATTCGATGCAGCCGTGGGCGGTCTGTTCAGTGAAGGACGCGTAGCCGATCCCGATCCGCTTGCGGGAGGCCGGGTCGGTCTGGCGCTGGGCGTCGCGCCAGTGGTCGTGGTCGATGAGTTTCGCCGCTCGGCGCACCGCCTCGGGGTAGTCGCCGCTGTCGTACACCTTGTTGGCCACGGAGGTGTAGGGCATCTGCTCGGCGCGCACCATGTTCTTGATCCGCATCTGGTAAGGCTCGATGCCAAGCTGGTGCGCCAGTTCATCGATGGTGCGTTCGATGGCGAAGCAGGCGCCGGGGCGGGCGACGCCTCGGTAGGGTCCGGTCGGCGTCCTGTTGCTGGCGAAACTCCGTGCGCGGAACCGGTAATTGCGCAGATTGTAGGGACCCGGGATCATCGCTGCGGCCATCGACGCATCCATGGTCGCCGTCCACGGGTGCACCGAATAGGCGCCGGCGTTGACCAGGATGTCGGCGTCAACGCCGAGCAAGGTGCCGTCGGCCGCGGCATAGGCGGTGATCCGGTAGTCGTGATCGCGCGACTGAGTCGAGGCCACCATCGCCTCCCAGCGGTCCTCCACCCAACGGACCGGGTACGGCACATTCATCGCGATCGCCGCGAGCGTGATCTCTTCGGGGTACACCGAGCACTTGGCACCGAATCCGCCGCCCATATCGGGCGCGATCACCCGCACGCGTCGGCCTTCGATCTGCAGCATCTCGGCGAGCATGTCGCGGATCATGTGCGGAGTCTGCGTCGATGACCACACTGTCAACTGGTCGGTGGACTGGTCGTAATAGGCGATGACTCCGCGGGTCTCCAGCGGGACCACTGATTGCCGGTTCATCCGATACTCGCGGGTCACCGTCACCGCAGCGTCGCGGGCCGCGGCGTCCAGATCGCCGAAGCTTCCCGCCGTTGTCGCGAACACGTTGTCGGGCCACTCGTCGTGGACCAATGACGCCTCGGGCCCCAGTGCGCTGGCTGCATCTGTGACCGCGGGCAGCGGGGTGACCTCGACGAGGATGCGGCCCGCCAGGTCCTCAGCCTCGGCGCGGGTCCGCGCAATCGCCAGCGCAATAGGTTCCCCGACGTAGCGAACCTTGTCGCTCGCAAGGTTCGGCAGCGGCGCCGCCCGGAACCCGGGCAGCGTCGAGGTGGCCGTGCACGGGAGGGCGTGGGGGGCCAAGGTCTCCGCGGTCCACACCGCAGACGGGGTGATGTCGCCGGGCACCGTCACCGCGGTGATCCGGCCGTGCGCAACCTGGCTGCGGACGAACGCCACCTCCCGCAGGCCAGGCATCTTGATGTCCGCGATAAAGCTGCCGCGGCCATGTAGATGGCGTTTGTCCTCGCGGCGCGGTTGACGCGCCCCTACCCCATTTATGCGGGTAGAGCGGGTTTTAGCGATCCCCATCGAGCCTCCTCCCGTCGCGCCGGTGTGGCGGGCGACGACTTGACATCTCGTTGTGAACTATAGCACAGTTCGGCATATAGAATTCTGTTTTCTAAATGAGAGGCGGTGGCCCGGGTGGCACAGACTAGTAGGGCTGCGGTGTTGTACGGGCCCGGAGACTTGCGGATCGAGGAGTTCGCGCTGCCGGCCATCGGCGACGCCGACGGGCTGCTGAAGGTAGAGGCCACCGGCGTGTGCGGCACCGATGTGGCGGCCTACCACGGCGTCAACCCGTACTACGAACTACCGTGCGCGCTCGGGCACGAGCTTGTCGGCCGGGTCGTCGACATCGGCGAGGAGGCCAGCCGGCGCTGGGGCGTGCAAACCGGCGACCGCATCGTCGTCGAGGAGTATCTGCCCTGCGGAACCTGCCGATCCTGCCTGGCCGGCGCCTACCAGATGTGCCGCGTGCCCCGATACGGCGGCAAGTCGATCCACCATGGCAGCGGCCTGTACGGCGGTTACAGCGACTACCTCTACCTGCATCCGCAAGCGATCGTGCACAAGGTTGCCGAGGAAGTCGATGCCGACCTGCTGCAGCTCTACATCCCGATCTCCAACGGCCTGGACTGGGTGAGCCGCATCGGCTCGCTGCCCGTCGGTGGTACCGCGGTGATCGTCGGACCCGGGCCCCACGGGCTGGCCTGCGTGATCGGCGCGCGCGAAGCCGGGGCCGACAAGGTGATCGTCGTCGGGCAGGACCGTGACGCCCATCGACTGTCGGTCGCGTCCAAACTCGGCGCCACGCACGTGCTGACGGGCACGAGTGCCGATGTCGTGCAAGCCATCTCCGAGATCACCGACGGTTTGCTGGCCGACACCGTGGTGAACGCCGCCGATTCCAGTGCGGCCCTGGAAACCGCACTGGCGGTGGCCGGGGACCGCGCCACCTTGGTGCAGGCCGGGCTGCCCAAGAGTGGCGGCGGCAGTGCCGAGTCGGTGTTGGCCGCACTCAACAGCAAGGTGCTGACCATCCGAGGAGTACGTGGGCGACCCAGCAGCGCGGTACCGCCGACGCTGCGTCTCATCGAATCCGGCAGGTATCCGCTGCATTTGATGTGCACCGGCCAGTTCAGCATCGCCCAGACCGAGGAAGCGCTCACCACCACCGGGCGTGAACCCGAAGCCATCCGCTCCAGCGTCATCCCGTCGCTGGCATGAGCACCACACCGACCAGAAAGGACACCGCACCCATGACCGAAGTCAGCGAGCGGCTGTCGTCGCCTCTGATCACCGATCAGTGGCAAGTCAGCGGACAGATCTATCGCGACCCGGCCATTTTCGCCAAGGAGATGGCCACCGTCTACGCCCGCACGTGGGTTTACGTCGCCCACGAATCGGAGATCCCGTCCGGCGGTGACTACAAGACCGCTCACATCGGGCTGCAACCGGTCATCGTGAGCAGAAGCTCCGACGACGACTCGATAAACGTGATGTTCAATCGCTGCAGGCATCGCGGATCCGCCGTCTGCCAACAGGAATTCGGTAACTCCAACTTCTTCCGCTGCGCCTACCACGGCTGGACCTACAGTTCCTCGGGCCGGCTGACCGGGGTGCCGTTCGACGACGGCTACGGACCCGATTTCGACAAAGAGGTCATGGGTCTGGCTCACGTCGCCCAGGTGGCCAGCTACCGCGGCTTCATCTTCGCCACGTTGTCCCCGCGCACCATCGATCTGCCCACCTACCTGGGCAACTCGCGCAAGTACCTGGACTTCATCGCCGACCTGAACGGTGACGAGGGCATCGAACTGTCGGCACACGCCCACAAAGTGGTGTTCAACGGCAACTGGAAGTTGCAGATAGAGAACACCATTGACCCGTACCACTTCTCGTTCACCCACCAGAGTTGGCTGGACATTCTGCGCGCCCGGCACGGCAAGAGCAGCCCCTGGGTGAAGAACGTCAAGAGCAATCCGCAGTGGCGCGGTTTGGATCTCGGCGGCGGCCACGCCGTGCACGAATACGGTGATCCCACCGCCGAGCGGGACAACCACGGTATCGCCATCGGCGAGCTGATCCCGTTCAACCTCAACGTCTTTCCCAGCCTGGCGTTCGTCGGCGCGCACCTGCGCCTGGTGGTGCCCCGCACGGTCAATCAGACAGCGGTGTATCTGTACCCGATCTTCCCGCGCGGCGCCGATGAACAAACCCGGAGCCGCATCCTGCGCGACCACGAGGCGTTTTACGGGCCTGCCGGACACGGCTCCACCGACGACATCGAGGTCGGCTTCGACCGGGTGACCGCTGGGCTGGAAGCCACCGCCAGCCCCGCCGACTGGACACTGATGGCCCGCGGCCTGGATCGGGAAGTGATCGACCCCGAAACCGGAATCCGGATCGGGCGATCGTCCGACGAAGTGCCCCAACGTGCCTACCTGCGCCGCTGGCTCGAACTGATTGAGGACCGCGATGACAACCGCTGAAGTGACTTTCGTTGCACCACAGGTAGATAAGGATGACGTCGAGCAGTTCCTGTTCGCCGAGGCCGAGCTGTTGGACCGACGCCAGTTCACCGACTGGCTCGCCCTGTTCACCGAGGACGCCTGCTACTGGATCCCGTCGGGCTTCGACGAGCACGACACCAACCGCAGTGTCTCGATCATTTACGACGATTACCCGCTGCTCGCCGAACGGGTGCAACGGCTGTGCGGCGGACTGGCCTACGCCCAGATCCCGCCGTCGCGCACCGCCCGGCTGATCAGCAACATCCAGCTCCTCGACCCCGAGGACGGCGACCCGACCACCCTGTCGGTGCGAGCCAAACTCGTGGTGGCCGAATTCCGCCGCCAGAACCGCTACCTCCAAGCGGGGCGGGTGACCTACACGCTGGTCAACACCCCGGACGGCCTGCGCATCAAGTTCAAGAAGGTCGAGTTGATCGACAACGACGGCTATCTCGGCAATCTGAGCATGCCGCTGTGAACGATGACACCCGGGCGGACTCCGAAGGCATCGTCATTCACAACGAGTTCGCGTTCGTCCGGGTACGGCTGCGCGACCCCGGCGGTCGTCCCCGGTTACGCGTGGAAGACGTTCGCACCGGTCAGACGATCGAACTCGACGCCATCGAATTGGAATCGCTGGCCTGGGCGCACCACCGCGACCTGGCACCGCTGCTCGATCCCAGCCTGACCCGGTGGATGCCCGAGGTCGGCGAAACTTGCCCGCTCCCAACACCGCGAAACAAGGAAGTGAAACATGACGGTAGTAACGGCTTCGCTCACCCAGAAGTGGATCTGCCTGGCGTGTGGCGACATCTATGACCCCATCGAGGGCGATCCCGAGGGTGGGATCGCGCCCGGCACCGCCTTCGAAGACATCCCCGACTCGTGGGTGTGCCCGGTGTGCGGCGCCCGCAAGAGCGAGTTCGAGCCCTACGACGAGGACTGATAGACCATGAGCGATGACGTCAGCTCCATCGTCTTGATCGGCGGCGGCGTGGCCGCCGCCAGCGCTGCCCACGAACTGCGCAACCGGGGCTACGACGGCGCACTCACCATGCTCACCCGCGAGCTGGAGCCGCCGTATCACCGGCCCCCGATCACCAAGCAACTGTTGGCCGACGCCGGCCACAGCGTCGAATATTGCTCTCCCACATGGTGGTCCGAGCACGAAGTCGACGTCCGAACCCGCAGCGCGGCCGCCGCGTTGGACACCGCTGCTCGGGCTGTGACCTTGACCAACCAACAAACCTTGCCCTACGACCGGGCGCTGGTGGCTACCGGCGCGATGGTGCGGCGGCTGTCCATCGACGGAGCCGGTCTGCCGGGCATCCATTACCTGCGTACCCCCGCAAACGCCCACAAGTTGCGTGAGGACGCCGCCGACGCCCAGCACATCGTCCTGATCGGCGGGTCCTTCATCGCGGTGGAAGTGGCCGCCTCGCTGAGCAGCCAAGGCCGCCGCTGCACCCTCGTGATGCAGGAAACCCGCTGCCTGGAGCGCACATTCGGGCGAACTGTCGGTGAGTATGTGCATAACCTGTTGTGCGACAACGGCGTCGAGATCCTATGTGGACGCGACGTTGTGGGCTTCACGGGCGACACCGAGCTCACCGGGGTGCGCACCGCCGACGGAACCCACATTGCCGCCGATCTGGCGGTCGTGGGCGCTGGCGCAGTGCCCGACACCAAGCTGGCCGCGAAGGCCGGCCTGGACATCGGCCCGACGGGCGGGGTGCGCTGCGACAGCCGTCTACGCACCAGCGATCCGCACATCTTCGCCGCCGGAGACATGTGCGAATACGACAGCGTCGTGCACGGCCGGGCCATCCGCGTCGAACACGAACAGCACGCCATCGCCCAGGGAGTGACCGCCGCCCGCAACATGCTCGGCGCCGGTGTCGACCACCGTGAGGTTCCATACTTCTGGACCGACATCGCGGAGTGGGCCCGCCTGGAATACGTTGGGCCGGCCCGCAGCTGGGACGACGAGATCGTCACCGGATCGGTCGCCGACGGCGAATTCACCGTGTGGTATCTGGACGACGATCGGCTGGTGGCCGCTTTGACGAACGGGCGCCCGGCAGACCTCGACCTCGCCCGCGAACTGCTGGCCGCCGGCTGCGACAGCCATGCCGACGCCCGCACCGCCATCGCCAATCCGGTCTAGGGAGGTCAACGTGTGGAACACATTCGATACCGGAGGCGGGGTCGGCCTGACGGCGAGCATCGTCAGCTATCCCAGCGGCGGTGAAGAAGTCCACGCCTACTACGCGCGGCCGTTGTCCGAGCCCGAGAAACCGCGGCCCGGCATCGTGCTGGTCCACCACCAGCCAGGTTGGGACGAGTTCTATCAGGAGTTCGCCGAGCGGTTGGCTCGGCACGGTTACGAGGTGGCTGCTCCAGATCTGTACTGCCGAGCGGGGCACGCCACACCTGAGGACGTCGCGGCGAAAGTGCGCAGTCAGGGCGGTGTCTCGGACGACCAGGCGGTGGCGGACTTGGCTGCCGCCCGTGCGTGGCTACTCGAACAGCCCAGTTCCAACGGCAAGGTCGCCATCATGGGCAGCTGCTCAGGCGCCAGGCAAGCGGTGCTGACCGCCTCACGGGTACCGGGATTTGATGCCGTTGTCGACCTGTGGGGCGGCGCCATCGTCGCCGCGCCAGAGGAACTCAACGACAAGCGGCCGGTGGCGCCCATCGATTACACGGCAGACCTGCACGCCCCGTTGCTGGGCATTTTCGGCAACGAGGATCAGAGCCCCTCACCCGCACAGGTCGACGTCCACGAGGCCGAACTGAAGCGCCTGGGCAAGGATTACGAATTCCACCGCTACGACGGCGCCGGTCACGGCTTTATCTACTACCACACGCCACGCTACCGCCCCGAGCAGGCAATGGACGCTTGGGAGAAGCTGTGGGTGTTTCTGGCACAACGACTTTCGGTCTGAGTGCGACATATCCGACAACATCGAGGAGGCCAAGATGTGCACCCACATCACCACCACAGCCGACATCGCCGGATCAGGCAGGACCGGCTCAGGCTGGTTCCCCCTCAACCAGGTCAGCGTCGGCTATGACCACGCCACTCAGGGCGTCGACGAACACGCCCTCCTGCTCGACTTCGTGAACTACGACATCGGGCTTGGAGCCCGGCTGGCATTAGAACTCGACCTCGAATCCGGAAAGGCTCTACTGAGCACCTTGCAGTCGGTGATCGCTCAAGCGGAGGCCGCCGGACTGCACTAGCAGGAACCTCGGCCTATACCGACTTGAGATAGCCGGCGTCGACCACGAAGGCCGCTCCGGTGGTGCTCGCCGAACGGGGCGAAGCGAGGAGAGCAACCACGTCGGCGATTTCCTGAGGATCGACGAGTCTGCCGGTGCTCAGGTTCATCATTTCCGGTGCGACCTTGTCCAACACTTGGTCGCGGTCGATGCCGGTCTGCTCGGCGAGTATGTCGGCGGCCCCGCCCGGCTCGGTCCACCAGGGGGTACGCACAGGCCCGCATGAGACGGTGTTGACCCGGATGCCCTGAGGCGCGTACTCCTCTGACAGTGCCACTGTCAGGCTGTCCAACCCGGCTTTCGCCGCCGTGTAGTCGACATTCATCGCCGACGGCTGACGGGCATGACCAGAGGAAACGTTGACGATGGCTCCACCCCCGCTGTCGAGCATCGCGGGAATCGCGGCCCGGCATGCTCGGACTGCCGAAAACAGGTTGAACTCGAACATGCGCTGCCAGTCGTTGTCACCGGCCGCCATGAACCCAAACTGGGGGAGCGTTACGCCTGGTGGGCGGCCACCGGCGTTGTTGACAAGGATGTCGAGCCCGCCGAAGTGTTGGACTGCCGCGTCCACCACCTGTGTGGTCGCGTCCGGCCCGCTCATCAAGTCGACCGCCACGTGGAGGTATTCGCCCTCCTGCCTGCCGAAGCCCGGGGCAGTTCGCGAAGCAATTACAACGCGCGTTCCCTCGGCCATCAACGTGGCGGCGACGGCCCGACCAATTCCCTTGGAACCACCGGTCACAACCGCAACGCGGTCCTTGAGTTGCAAGTCCATGCTGTCTCTTTCGTTCGCGAGCGAACGCCGTACGCGTGCCGCCCTTTACCTGTAGACGTGGGCGGCATGGGAAATGTGAGGTCGCTCAGGTGATCGACCAGAACTCCAGCAGGGTGCGGATCGTCGCCACCAGCGGTAGCGGCTGATCCAGCATGGGATGGTGGCCGGCCTCGGCGAGTTCGATGAAGGGGCCGCGCAATTGCAGGATCGAGCGGATCTGGTCGGCCATCCGCGGCGAGACCAATCCGTTTTCGCACCGCAGATACCCGACCCGGCAAGGGATTCGGGCGAACGCGTTCTCCAGGATCTCCTCGTCGTCGGGCGTCTCGTCCAGCAGCAGGCCACCGAAGATGTCCGGGTCGAACTTCCACACCCAGCCGTCGGCGGTCTGGCGCACGGACTCCGAGGCGATGTGGTGACCGATGTAGGGCAGCGTCACGTCCTGCTTCGGCACGGCACGGAAGCGCGCCAGGATCTCTTCTTCCGTCGGGTATCCGGCGGCGTCGCGGCGCCGGTTGCGCAGCCGGACTTCCTCGGGGGCGCGATCGCGGAGCGGTGAATCGATGACCAAGATGCTGTCGATCCGGGCGCCGTAATGGGTGGCGGCAGAGGCGCCGACCCAACCACCCATGCTGTGACCGACGATCGTGGGCCGCGCCGGGGATCCGGAAGCCTCTGACGCCGCGAGAACTTCACGCGCCCAGATCGTCAGGGTGTACTGGGTGCGGGTGCCGCTGTCGCCGTGCCCGCTCAGGTCGGGGGCAACGACGCGGTGAGTGCGGGTGAAGAAGGGCGCGATGTGATCCCACCATCCGGAGTGGGCGCCGCCGCCATGGACGAACACCAATGGTGGATTGTTCGGGTCGCCCCAGGCTCGCATATGGATCGGGCAGCCGTCGACGTCGATCGTCGAGTGTTGCGGTGTGTGGTCCAAGGCGGCGGTGAACCATGCCGGAGCGTTCGCCAAGGGGCGCGGAGCTGGAGGTGCTCCACGTCGGAACATGCGGTTCACCTGCCGAGTCTCTCGCATACGCGGACTACGTTCGAGACCGGAGGTCCTTCCCGTCGCCAGCTGCTCGAAATGTCTAAGCATTGGGCCCGGGAGGATCTCAAGATGCCGCTGGAGCATGCGGACAGTCTGGTCGAGCTGCATCCCAGCGCGTGTGTTGCTGGGGTTTCGTCGGGTAAGCAGCTGGTCGAGGCATGTTCGCGCGCCATCGAGCATTGATTGCTGCCATCCGGCGACCAATCTCTGCCAACGGAATTAACCGCGCTGAGCACTGTGTTGAGCCTGTCAGACCGGATAGGAAACCCCGAATCGGTGGACACAACATCCGAACCGCGACATCCCGCCACGGCTCGAACTTCGAAACAGAAGGGCTTCGACATGAAGAAGTTTGGATTTGCCAGCGCCATCGCCACCGCCTTCGCCGCCGCGATCGTCGGCCTGGCGGCCCCGGCCGCCGCCGACGTGACCCACCACCAGTGGGTGCACGACATCCAGCGGCACGCCACCGTCGGCGACATCACCCCGACTTTTGGCAACGGACGCTGACGCGCAACACGAAAGAGGGGCACCCGGACCGGGTGCCCCTCTTTCGTGACTGTGGAGTCGAGAGTCGTTGATCCCGAATCTGAGAGCAGTTTGACCGAAAACCATTGGCGCGGGGCCGTTGGGCGCCACTAACGTGCTGCCGAACCGAGCCGTCTAGCCGAGAGTATGCCGTTGTACACCAAGTGAGACCTCCCAAGCGCTGATCAATCGCGCGTCGCACATTGCGCCGCGTGTCCTTTCGGCGCGGACTTCTCACTGAAACTGGTGTACTTCTGTGCTCAAAAACTGGGCGGTCGTGCCCACCTGTCTGCCCCTCGTTGCCGGCCGCTGCCATGCGTGTGCGTCCGAGCGCTTCCGGGCAAGCGGGAAATTTCGCGTCAATGCGAACCACAAGCTCATCGACGCATGGCTCCTCGCGCTCTGCACCGCGTGTGGAAATACTGCGAAACTCTCGGTCCTGGAGCGGGTGAGTGTGCGAGCAGTGCAGCCTGAGCTCCTGGACAGACTGCACGACAACGACATTGACCTGATAGCGGAGCTCATCCAGGATCCGATCGTGCAACGCCGCAACCGAATCACTCTCGACTGGGATAACGCCTGGCGCCTCGACACTGACGGATCGGCTCACCTCGACTGCGACGTGGTTGATGTCTCGGTCCGCTTTGCGGCGCGTATCCCGATCCGGCCGGTGAAATTGATCGCTCGTGGTTTCGGCATATCGCGAGCCGAGGTCGAGAAGCTGATCGTTGAGGGCCAACTCGTTTCGGCACAACGGCTCAGCGGCAAGCTTTCGGGTGACTTCACTTTCACTCTCAAGCGCTGAGGGGCAAAGCTTCGTACGGCGGAAGTCCCGTTCACTGCACCAATTTCGGGCGGTGACTGCCTGGCGAACCCGGAGGCTAGGTACCTAACTGTCTGCTCGCGCAAGGGCCTCCGTGCCAGCGCGCATCTGCGGATACGTCGGGTACTCGATTCCTGACAGGTACTGCACCGTCCGCACGACCTGGCAGGAGTAACCGAATTCGTTGTCGTACCAGACATAAAGGATCACATTGTCGCCGTCGACGATCGCCGCGTTCTCATCGATGACGCAGGCGGCACGCGAACCGATGAAGTCACTCGACACGGCATCGGTCGCCGCGGTGTAGTCGAGATTGCGGCTCAGCGGTCCCGATAACGACGCCTGGCGCAGGTACTCCAGGGCCTCCCCTTTGGTGGTTGGCCGGTGCAGTTGCATGTTGAGGATCGCCACCGAAACATCCGGGGTCGGAACGCGAATCGATGCGCCGGTGATCTTGGCCTTCAGGTCGGGCATGGCCTTGGCGACCGCGGATGCCGCACCGGTTTCGGTGAGGACCAGATTGAACGGCGCGGACCGGCCACGGCGGTCGGCCTTGTGATAGTTGTCCAGCAGGTTCTGGTCATTGGTGAACGAATGCACGGTTTCCACGTGGCAGCGCACGATGCCGAACTCGTCGTCCATCGCCTTCAGCGGCGGAACGATCGCGTTGGTCGTGCACGAGGCGCAGGAGAAGATCTGCTGCTCGAGGTCGAGCGTGCGGTGGTTGACCCCGTGCACGATATTCGGTACGTCGCCCTTGCCCGGAGCGGTGAGCAAGACCTTCGCAACACCGGGACGCAGGTGCTTGGACAGCCCTTCGCGGTCGCGCCATTTGCCGGTGTTGTCGATCAGGATCGCATTGTCGATGCCGTACTGGGTGTAGTCGACGCTGGCCGGGTCGTCGCTGTAGATGAACTTGATGACGTTGCCGTTGGCGATCAGGCAGTTGTTCTCGGTGTCGACTTTGATCGTGCCGTTGAAGTGGCCGTGCACCGAGTCGCGGCGAAGCAACGACGCCCGCTTGGCCAGGTCGCCGCCCCCGTTACTGCGGACGACGACGGCACGTAGGTTCAGGCCGTTGCCGGATCCGGCTTTCTCTACGAGCAGTCGCGCTACGAGCCGGCCGATGCGGCCGAACCCGTAGAGCACCACATCCCGCGGGCCCTGAGGTTCGGTCTTGTTCTCACCGGTCACCTCATCGAGTACCTGCGCGGTGAACTCGGGCACAGACAGGCCTCCATCGCCAGCGCGGTAGGCCATGACCAGCAGGCCGAGGTCGATCTTGGACGGGCCCAGGTCCAGGTCGGCCAGCGCCTGCAGGAATGGGAAGGTTTCCTCCACGGACAGTTCCTCGCCGCCCACCTGACGCGCAAACCGGTGGGTCCGCAGGATGCTGATGACGGATTTGTTCACCAGTGACCGGCTGTGTAGCAGGACGGTCACGCCCTTGGCCCGGTGCAGGGTGCCGATGATCGGGATCATCGCCTCGGCGAGCGCTTCCTGAGCGTTCCAACGGGCGAGTTCTGGGGAGTTCAAATCAAGCGTCCTGTGAGTCGTGCGGGCTGGCCCCTCGGATTGAGTAGCGCTCCGATGTTAACGACCACCAGATCTCACAATGCGCCTCGGTTCGGCTGTGAGGTCAGGACTGCGCCGACTGCGCCGGCTGCGGCGCCCCGGCGCAAACGAGAATGGCTGTGGCGGTGATATTTTCGCCCCTGCTGGGATGTGCGCATTCCCAATCGATTTGGGCGGCCTCGGTTCTTACAATCCGCTGGGCGACCGCCGTTTCAGTGCATGCATAGATCGGAGCTCAACAGGAGGCCCGGCCACATCACGGTGATCTGACCAAAGGCCGCGATGTCGGCGCCTGCAGGAAGCCGGGTGTTGAACTGGGTAGCCAGCATGTCGATGTAGTCGGCGTGCAGGAACGCGACCACAACTCCCACCACGATGTACGGAATGGCCAGCCACATTGCTGTCTCCAGCACGCCGCCAATGGTCACCTCGCGGTTGAGCACGCGTTTCACAAAATCGGTCACGGGATCACGCCATGCACACGTCGGCGAACAGCAGGACAGGCCACGATGCGATGGAGCCGAGGAACGACACCGCGAGGTCGGGGCCGTTCATGCCGTGGAGGTGGTCGGTATGGGTCGCGGACCAGATACCGCCGATGATCAGGTAGGGCAGACTCAGCAGTACCCCGATGGCGATCAACTCGGCGATGGTGAGTCGGTAATTCAAAAGCTGTTGGACGCGTGACTTGAGCATGCGGCGGCTTTCTGTTCGGCGACCTTTCGATTGGGCTGATGTTAATGGCTATTCTGCGCGCTGTACGGCGATCGCGACATCACCATGCCCACCCGAGCGCGATCATCATCACCGCGACCATGCCGTCGAGTCGGTACGTCACAGCCCTGCAGCTAAGCCGTCCCGCCATGAGTGGAACGGGTCACACGGAGGCGGCGCGGCTACAGTTGGAGTCAGTCGCATGGGCGGCACGACTACTTGACCTCCTGCCGGAGAGGCAGAGGGAGGGTCGTAGTCGCAGGTCAGGGGCAACGGCACTGCTACCCGACTCAAGATATGAAGAGGTTCTGGATGCATGTCGCGCTTTTCACCGATCTTCACCCCGACAGCCTCGGGGGTACCCAGGTGTCGGTCGCCACGCAACGTCGTGCCCTGGAGGAGCGCGGGCACCAGGTCACGGTGTTCACCGCACCGCTACGCGAGACGGTTGATCCTGATCCGTGCGTCGTCGAATTGAGGCCAGTGCCTGTTGTGGCTCCGCTGATGCGCAAACTGGGCAGGCACGACGACTTCATGTTCGTATGGCCGTCGAAAACGAATCGCGCGATCATCGATGAGGCGTTCTCGGCCCGCGCGCCCGTCGACATCGTGCACACACAGGGGGATTTAGGTGTGGCGATAGCGGGCGTGGAAGCCGCCCGGCGGCACGGTCTTCCGGTCGTTCAGACAAAACACACCCGTTTCGACGTGTACTTCGACCAGGCCACCGCTACTCCGCTTCCGCTGGCACTGTTGTTCGGCTCGATGCAGAAGCGCCATCTGCCAACGGAATTCGACTTTGTCCGTGTGAAGGAAAGCGCATCGTCGCATCTGGCTTGGCGTCTGATGGTGGCGCACGCGCAAGCAGTAGACCACGAGATCACACCGACGGGTCACTTTGCTCAGTCGTTGGCGCGGCGAGGCGTGAATCGACCAATATCCGTCATTTCCAACGGTGTTGATGATGGCGAGATCGATCGGGCCAGAGCAGTCGAGGTGGTCACGCCTCCGGACAGCGAGCCGCTTCGGCTCATCTGGTGTGGACGGCTGTCATCGGAGAAGCGAGTTCTTGCCGCAGTGCAGGCTGCTGCCCTGGTTGATCGCTGCACGCTCGACATCTACGGTGACGGCCATCTGGAAGGATCCATTCGCAAGACCATCGAATCCAGCGGGCTCTCCGCGCGAGTTCGCTTGCACGGCAGGGTCGATCGCGAACAATGTCTCATCGCCATGAGATCAAGCGACGCCCTCCTGTTCACATCCAGCGATTTCGACACGCAGGGGTTGGTGCTCCTCGAAGCTGCCGCCATGTCTTTACCCACGATCTACTGTGATCCTGCCCTGAGTGAAACGGTGCCAGAAGGCGGCGGACTTCTCAGCGCCGGCCCGTCGCCCGACTCATTGGCCGCCGCTATCCGTGCGCTCGTCGATGACCGCGACAAACTGAGGAATATGGCCGACATTGTCACCACACAACGGGACACTGCCCGGCAATCCCGTTACACCGACAAGATCATGGCCATCTACGAGAGCCTGGTGGACCCAGTGTCTGCCTAGGCCTTCGCGAGCACCGCGCTCAGGAGACCGCCATCCCCACACCGAGCGCGATCATCATCACCGCGATCACGCCGTCGAGGATGCGCCACGTCATCGGAGTGGCGAACAAACCGGCGAGTCGGCGTGCGCCGAGACCGAGGCCGGTAAACCACACAGCGCTGGCCACCACTGCGCCAGCGCCGAAAAGCCAACGCTGCTCGCGTTGTTCGTTGGCGATCGTGCCCAGCAACACGACGGTGTCGAGGTAGACGTGCGGGTTGAGCCACGTCAGCGCGAGGCAGGTGACCAATACTTCTGCCAGCCGGGCCGGGCTGCGTTCGGAGGGGTTCAGTGTCGACGGCCGCCACGCGCGGCGCGCCGCGAGCACGCCGTAGCCGATGAGGAAGGCTGCGCCACCGAACTTGGCCACCGTCACCGCGTCGGGATGCGCGGTGATCAGTGCGCCGACACCGGCGATGCCGGCGGCGATGAGGATCAGATCGGACACCGTGCAGACCGCGATCACCGGCAACACATGCTCACGACGGATGCCCTGGCGCAGCACGAACGCGTTCTGTGCGCCTATCGCGGCGATCAGGGCCATCGTCGTCAGGAAACCAAGGACTACCGGGGAGTTCACTCCTAAGACGCTATGGCCGCTCCGGCATCAAGTACAGCTAATGATTCTTCACTTGCATTAGCAAGACTGTTGTGGTGGTAGTGGCACCTCGCGCTCGAGGACGTTGGCTGGGACTCGGGATTGGTCATGGTGATCCTCGTTGCTTCGTTTCAACCCGGTGGGTCGAGCCGGCGGTCGGGGGTGATTTGCAGAGGGTCTGTCCGCACCTCGATGAGTGCGGGGCCGTCGTGGGCGACGGCGGCTGCGAAGGCCGCGGGGAACTCGTCGGTTCGCACTACTCGTGCTGCGCGGGCACCGAACGCCTCGGCGTATTTGACGAAGTCCGGATTTCCCAGCTCGGTCGCGATCACGCGGGAGGGATAGTGATTTTCCTGGTGCATGCGGATCGTGCCGAGGATGCCGTTATTTACGACGATGACGACCAGATCGAGGTGTTCCTTCACTGCCGTCGCGAGCTCGTTTCCGCTCATCATGAAGCAGCCGTCGCCGGCGAACGCGATCACGGGCGTGCCCGGCCGGAGCGCGGCGGCAGCGAGCGCTGCCGGGATTCCGTAGCCCATGGCGCCGTTGTGCGGGGCCAATTGCGTTGCGTGCCGGCGGAAGCCGAGGAAGCGCTGCAACCAGACTGTGTAGTTGCCGGCGCCGTTTGTGAAGATCGCCTCGTCAGGCAGCGCGTCACGCATGTGTCGCACGATGGCGGCGAGGTCGACATCGGCCCCGCGCGCGCCGGGGGGCGTGGCGTACTCCTGTTGGATGCGCCGCAGCGATCGCGTCCACTCGGCACGCGGTGCCGAGGGCTCAAGGGCCACCTCGGAAAGGGCCTGCGCGAGCGAGGCGCTCGAGCTCAACAGCGCTTCGTCGGGGATGAGGGCGCGCGTCACCTCGTGCGGATCGTCGGTGACCACGACGATTCGCCGGTCGGTGCGGCTGGCAGGCGTGAGTGAGAAGCTGTCGGTCGTCGGGTCGTCGAGGCGGCAACCGAGGGCGACGACGAGATCGGCGCCCTCGGCCTTGGAGCGTAGCGCCGCCGACCCGCCGAGTCCGAGGTATCCCACATAGCTCTCGCTGCGATTGTCGATCGCATCCTGATAGCGGAACGCCGCGGCGACGGGCAGCGCGCCGCGCTCCGCAAAGGCGCGCACGAGTTCGCCGGTGCGCTGCGTCCACTTCGGCCCCCCGACGACGAGCAGGGGGCGCTCGGCCCCTTCGAGCATCGCGGCAAGGCGCGCCGCGATGTCAGGAGTCGCTGCGGGCGACACCGGGGCCGGGGCCCGGGTCGGCGCCCGCTCTGAGGACTCGAACAACACGTCCTCGGGCACCGAGACGACCACGGGGCCCGGCCGGCCGGCGGTCGCCACGTCGAACGCGCGCGCGACGACCTCGGGGATGCGGTCGACATCCGTGATCTCAACGACGAGCTTGGCGGTCGTGCCGAAGACCGCCCCGTAGTCCATCTCCTGAAAGGCCTCGCGACCCTTGGCCGCACGCGCGATCTGTCCGACCACGAGCAGCAGAGGCGTGCCGTCCTGAAACGCGGTGTGCACGGCAATCGCTGCGTGCATCGCACCAGGACCGCGTGTTACGAAGCACACCGACGGCCGTCCCGTGAGCTTTCCCGCCGCCTCGGCCATGTTGGCTGCGGCGGCCTCGTGGCGAGCGGTGATGAGCCGCGGCGTGCCCTCCCGCCCTGCGGCGTCGACGTTGTACAGCGCGTCGAGAATGGGCAGAAAGCTCTCGCCCGGTACGCATGTCATGAGGTCGACTCCGTGTACAAGCAGGGAGTCGACGAAGAGTTGTCCGCCGGTGGGCACGTGCGCCTGGCCTCTCGGTGTGTTGTGTGCGGTGGATGCGGACGCGGGCCGTCAGACGGTCTCGCGAGCGGGCTTGGATCGCCGAATCTTCAGGATCGCGACGGTCGTGACGGCGATCGCGAGCACTGTTCCCGAGACCGGCCGCGTGATGAAGACGAAGGGATCCCCTTGCGACAGGATCAGGCTCTGCCGGAAGGCGGACTCAATCTTGTCGCCGAGGACGAAGGCGAGCACGGCCGGGGCGAGCGGAAAGTCGAGCAGCTTGAACAGGCAACCCAGGAGCGCGAAGACCCCGAGCAGCATGACGTCGTAGATGCTGCGGTTCACGCTGTAGATGCCCACGATGCTGATGGCGATCACCAGCACTCCGAGGATGTCAGCCGGGATCTTCAAGATCTGTACCCACATGCGCACGAGCGGGAAGTTGAGCACGAGCAGGATGACGTTGCCCACGACCATGCTCGCGATTACGCCCCAGACCACGTCGGGAGCGTCGGCGAACATCGCCGGTCCCGGAGTGACGCCCTGGATCATGAAGGCGCTCATGAGGATCGCGAGGGCGGCGGAACCGGGGATGCCGAGCGTGAAGAGCGGCACGAAGCTCGCTATCTCGAACGACTTGTTGGCGGTCTCTGGCCCGGCGACGCCCTCGAGGGCGCCCTTGCCGAACCGCTTGGGTTCTTTGGCAATGCGCTTCTCGGTTGCGTAGGAGGCGAAACTCGAGACGGCCGCAACCATGCCGGGGATCAGGCCGAAGAGAAAGCCGACGACGGCGCCGCGGAGCGTCGGTCCAGCCGCGACCTTCAGGTCGGCCTTGCTCGGGTTCAATCGTTCGATCTTGGCGATGAATTGCGGTCCGTGTCGGCGCCCGGCCGAGAGCAGCACGTCGGAAATTCCGAAGAAGCCCATGATCACGGCGAGAAGAGGCACGCCGTCGAAGAGGTCGTTCTGTCCCATCGTGAACCGGACGCTGCCTTGCACCGGGTCGGAGCCGATCTGCGATATGAAGAACCCAAACGCGATCATGATGAGGCCCTTGACGAGCGACTTGTCGATGAGGGCAACGACGAGGCACAGCCCGAGGATCATGAGCGCGAAGTACTCGGGGGGGCCGAGGTGAATCGCGAGCTTGCTGAGCGGCAGCGCGGCCACCGAGAGCGCGATCACCGCGAGGATGGCGCCGCAGAACGACGAGATAGCCGAGACACTCAAGGCGATTCCCGCGCGCCCCTTGCAGGCCATCGGATACCCGTCGAAGGCGGTCACGACCGACTCGGACTCGCCGGGCACGTTCATCAGGATGCTCGTGATGCGACCACCGTATGCCGCCCCGTAGAAGATGCTGGCGAGCATGATGATCGCACCTGCGGGCGGCATGAAGTAGCTGAGCGGGATGAGCAACGCCATCCCCGCGCTCTGTCCGATTCCCGGGAGCACGCCGACGAGCATGCCGACGAGGCAGCCGATAAGGGCGAAGAGGAGGTTTTGCGGCGTGAGCGCGACGGTGAAGCCGTGCAGAAGTCCTTCGAGGGAGTTCATGGGTTCATCCAGCTGAGGAGTGGGAGCGAGGGACCCGGAAGCGCAACTCCGAGGAAGATCCCGAATCCGTAATAGATCGCCATCGCAGTGGCCAAGGTGAGGATGAGGGAGAGCCAGAGGCCGCGGCGAGCCACGAGCATCATCATCGCGAACATGAAGATGGTGAACGAGACGATGAAGCCGAGGTGCTCCATGACGAGCACGAAGGCGAAGAGCAGCGCCGCGGCCGTAGCGAGTCGCAGCCACAGGACGCTCGTGAAAGTCTCTCGCTCGAGCAACTGGATCTCTTCGTCATCGACCTGAAGGAGGTCGACGACGTCACCGGGCGACGCCGGGTCGGGTTCGGAGGCCAGGGCGCGTCGCAAGTGCACGGCGCTGGTGACGGTGCCGATGACGCCCAACACAAGTAGGGCGCCGCCCGAGATGAGCGGGAACATGCCCGGCCCGACGCCGAGGGCGTTTCGGAGTCCGAGTCGCACGGACTCCGCGACGATGAGGGCGCCAAGGACGGCGATCGCCGCCATCGTTGACACCTCGACGATGGCGAAGATCCGTGCCTCGCGCTCGGCGCCAGAACCTTGGGTGTCCGGCATCGGCGCCGTCCCTTCCTGTCGGTTCCGCCCGGCCGTGTTCCCGACTGCCGAACTCACGGTGTCAGCCTTGCGAGCGGAACGCCTCGATAAGCGCGCCGATCGAGTTGTCGAAGCTCTCCCACATCGCCTCGACGGCTGCCGCGTCCATGTAGTTGAGATCGAGCAGTCGCTCTTGCGCCTTCGCCTGGTAGGCGGGGACCTGCATGGCGGTCTCGAGTGACGACGAAAGCGTGTCGACGATCTCCTGCGGGGTGCCTGCGGGCGCGAGGAGGATGCGGTTGGTGGCCATGATGGCGTCCGGGTAGCCGATTTCGGCGAGTGTGGGCACGTCGGGGAGACCCTTGAGCCGCTCGTCGGTCATGACGCCGAGGATGCGCATGGAGCCGTCGGCTGCTGCCGCGGTGAGCTCGGAGACGGGCTGCACCTCGAGGTCCACGCTGCCGCCGAGCACGCTCGTGCGCAGTTGGCCACCGTCGTCGAACGAGGTCCAGGTGAACTTCGCGCCGGTCGACTCCTGCAGTTGCAGCAGGCCGAGGTGGGCTGCTGCGAGCACGCCGTTGCTGCCTGAAGTCACCGAACCGGGGTTCGCGGTGGCAGCGTCGATGACGTCCTTCATGGACTTGAACGGGCTGTTTGCGGCCACGCCGAGGGCGACGGGGTCGGTGTCGTGATTGGCAATTGGTACGAAGTCGTCCCGGGTGAACGTCGCGCCGCGCTCGGCGTCGAGGTACATCGTGTTGAGCGCGGGCAGCGGCTGGAACGCCAGCGTGTACCCGTCGGGGTCGGCGCCGGCGAGCTGGGTGATCGCCTGCTGTCCGCTGCCTGCCGGGTTGTTCTCGACGACGATGGTGACGCCGAGTTCGCTCTCGAGGCCCGAGGCGGCCAGCCGGCCCGCGAGGTCCGAGCCGCCGCCGGCGCCGTAGGGGATCAAGAGCGTGATGCTCTTGCCGGTGTCTGGATAGTCCGCCGCGCTGTCGCCGGCGTTCGAGCCGGTTCCGCCCGTGCTGCAGCCGGTGAGCGATACGGCCACCGCCACCGCAAGTACGACTGCTTTCCGATGTAACTTCATCGTTACTCTCTTCTCTCGGTGGTCAGTTGGGGACGCGTCTTTCGGTGTTCGGTGTCAGACGTGGCTGATGGCCTCGCCGACGACCTTGGCGAATTCGGTGGTGCTCGCCGCGCCGCCGAGATCTCTTGTGCGGGTTCCCGATTCAAGCGTCGCGTCGACGGCGCGTTCGAGCCGCTGGGCGGCCTCGATCAGGCGCCCGTCCTTGCGACGCTTGCCCATCCACTCGAGCAGCATGGCCGAGGAGAGGATCATTCCGATCGGGTTGGCGATGCCCTGGCCTGCGATGTCGGGCGCCGAGCCGTGAGCGGCTTGCGCCATCGCGTGCTCGTCGCTGTGGTTGAGCGAAGGCGACATTCCGAGCCCGCCCACGAGTTCGCCGGCGAGGTCGGAGATGGTGTCGCCGAACATGTTCTCGGTCACCAGCACGTCGAAGCGCTGAGGATGGCGCACGAGGTGCGCGGTGAAGGCGTCGAACAAGAAATCGTCGACCTGTACGTCGGGGTAGTCCGCGCCGACGTTGCGGCACTCCTCGACGAACATCCCGAAGGCCATGGGGATGACATTGGACTTGTGCACGATCGAGACGTGCTTACGGCGTGTGCTCGCCAGCTCGAAGGCGGCCTTCGCGATGCGGCGGATGGCCGCCCGGGTAAAGACGCCCACGACGAGCGCGATGTCGTCGGTCGGCATGAACTCTCCCGAGCCGTGTCGCATGTTGCGATCGACGTAGAAGCCCTCGGTGTTCTCTCGAACCGTCACGAGGTCGACGTTGTTGGCCACGCTGGGCACGTTCGGGCGATTGCGGCTCGGCCGGACGTTGGAGTAGAGGTTGAAGTGGTGGCGGAGCTCACCGCCCGGCGGTCGCTCGCGGCGCTGATGCCATTCGTCCGGATAGGAAGCGCTGTCGTGCGGGCCGATGAGCCATCCGTCGCAACCGGCGAGCACTTCCTTGTTGCTCGCCGGCTGCGCGGAGCCCAGCTCGGCGAGTGCGGAGGCGCCCATCGGGAGCGGGATCCACTCGATCGCGGGAGCGCCGACGGCCTCGACCGCGCGATCCACGGTGAGGCGAGCGGCCGGCACGATCTCCGGGCCGATCCCGTCGCCGAGCATGATGCCCAGCCGATATGGTCCGTCGTTCATTCAGTTGCCTTTCTTTCTAAAAGCGGACGAGCGTGGTCGGGCGGCTCAGGCCGCGGCGATGAGGTCTGCGAGGCGGCCGTATTCGTCGTCGTCGAGGTCGACGAGGGGAAGACGCACCGGGCCGGCGCTTCGGCCGACCGCCGTCATACCGGCCTTCACGATCGAAACGGCATACCCCGCCCGGCGATCTCGGATGGCGAGGAACGGCACGACGAAGTCGCGCAGTCGGCGGCGGATGTCCTCATGGTCGCCCGACCGCACTGCGGCGTGGAAGTCCATGGCCCACTGCGGCAGGAAGTTGAAGATCGCCGAGGAGTAGCTCGAGCACCCGACGCCGAGGTAGGCGGTCGCGTTGATTTCGGCGGTGGGCATACCGTCGATGTAGACGAGCCGGTCGCCGAGCGTGCTCGCGAGCGTGCTCATGAGGTCGATGTCGCCGATACCGTCTTTGAAGGCAACGAAATTGGGGCACGCGTCGGCGAGTTCGCGAACACTCGCGGCGGTGAAGCGAGCGCGGTCCCGGTGGTACACGAGCACGCCGAGGTTGGTGGACTCGCAGACGCGCTTCACGTGTTCGACGAGGCCGCGTTGGTCGAACTCGGTCAGATACGGCGGAAGCAGGAAAAGACCGTCGGCGCCCGCGGCCTCGGCGTCCTTGGCCATCTCGATGGCCGTTGCGGTGCCGTAGCCTGCCGATCCGAGGACCGCGCTGTGCTGCGGCGCGGTTTTGACGCCTACCCGCATCACCCGTGCGACCTCGTCGAGGGTCAGCGAGAAGAACTCTCCCGTACCGCCGGGCGAGGTCATGGCCGCCGGGCGGTATTCGGCGAGCAGTTCGAGGTGCGCGCGATAGCCGGTCTCGTCGAATTGCAGGTCGGCGGTGGCGTGGGTGACCGGGAAACAGGCGAGGCCTGAGGCCAGCTGTTGTTGAAGTTCGACAGGCGAGAACCGAGTCATGGGCACTTTCGAGGCGATATCGCGGAGTTGGTCAATCGCCGGGTGACCGGCGCCTCGATTACGCTAGGCGGGCGAAAAAGTGATGTCGAACACCGTTTTTGGCTTGATCTATACCCTGATGGCATAGAGTCGCGCGGTGTACACGTTCGAACAACTGCGCGACTTCGTCGCCGTCGCCGAGGAGCAGAGCTTCAGCAAGGCCGCGGCCCGGCTGAATATGACGCAGCCTCCGCTGAGCCGGCAGATTCAGCGACTCGAGGCGGCGGTGGGGTTCCAGCTCTTCGTGCGGACCTCGCGAACGGTCACGCTCACACCGGCCGGCCAGATCTTCCTGACCGAGGCCCGGCGGATCCTGCAGATGGCCGACGCCGCCGCGCTCATGGCCCGTCGCGTCGCCCGCGGGACCGCGGGGCGCATCCGTGTCGGGTTCACGGCGGTCGCGGCGCTCAACGTCTTCGGCGACTGGATCAGAGCCGTGCACCGCGAACTGCCCGACATCGACTTCGTGCTCACCGAGATGGTGTCGTCCGTGCAAGTCGACGCCCTGCTGGCCGGCGAGATCGACGTGGGTTTCATGCGCGGGCTGCCCACCTCCAACGTGCTGGCGGGCCGACTGGCCTTCAGCGAACGGTTCGTGGTGGCCGTTCCGGACGGGCATCCGCTCACCGAACTCGGGCGCGATCCACTGCTCGCGGAAGTGGCGGCCTACAACATCATCACGTACAGCCCCGCGCCCTCACGGTACTTCCACGAGCTCGTCGTCTCGCTCTTCCTAAATGCAGGCCACACAACGGATTACGTGCAATACGTAAGCCAGGTCAACAGCCAGTTGGTGCTCGTGGACGCGGCCATCGGCATCGCGCTCGTCCCGCGTTCCGCCTCGAGACTGCGCCCCCCGCGCGTGAGGTTCCTCGAGATCGCCGACCTTCAGGAGAAGCTCGTCGAGCTGCACTGTGTGTGGCGCGCGGACAGCACGAACGTCGCGATGCCCGCCGCCCTGTCGCTGCTCGATCGCGTCGTCGACGAGTACGAGGCCGTTTAGCGCAGCGTGACGTCATCGACGCCAGTTGTCTCGGCTCCGCCGAGCGCGTCCAGCAAGCCCTGCGCTGCGAGCACGCCGGCTCGGCGCTGCGCCTCCTCGGTGCGCCCCGCCCGATGCGGCGAAGCGACCACCTTGGCGCCCTGTGCGAGTAGCGGATTGTCCGCTCTCGGAACCTTGTCGGCCCAGACGTCGATGCCCGCGCCCGCGAGTTCGCCGGCTTCGAGCGCGTCGGCCAGGGCCGCCTCGTCGACGACGCCGCCGCGCGCGACGTTGATGAGCACGCCGTCGGGTCGCATGGCGCGGAATTCCTCTGGACCCAGCATGCCCCGTGTCTCGTCCGTGAGCGGCACGTGGACCGTAACGACGTCGCACTGGTCGAGAAGCTGATGCAGACCGGTCAGGGGTGTGATGCCCATCGCGCGGATCTCGTCGGGGCTGCGGCGTGGATGGTAGGCGAAGACGTCCATGAGGAAACCGTCGCGCCCGATGCGCGCCACCTCGGTGCCGATGGCGCCCAGGCCGACCAGGCCGAGTCTCTTCCGCGAGAGCTCATGAGAGAGCGAGCTCTCGCGGAACTCGAAGAGGTCGGTTCGGCCGCTGCGGGACGTCGCATCCCAATGGGGGATCGCCCGATAGACAGCGAGGAGGAGAGCGAAGACGTGTTCAGCGACGCTGCGAGAGTTCGCGGATTGCGGGATGAGCACGGGGATACCGCGTGCCCGGGCTGCGTCGACGGGGATGCTCTCGTAGCCGGCGCCGGCGCGGGAGATGCCACGCAGCTTCGGTGCTGATTCGACGACGTCCCTGCTCACTCCGCCGTAACGGAGAAGGAGGCCTTCTACGTACGGAAGGACGGCGTCGAGTGTCACGGCTTCGGGGCCGAAGCCGACGCTGACGTCGGCAGAGGCGCGCAACAATGCGAGAGCGTCCTCGTGAATCGGCTGCGTCACATGGACGTTCGGTCGAGACACAGTCACAAGGCTACATGCGCGCCGAAGCAGGCCCACGCGCGCCGCGGCACTCTCGAAGCATCTGCGACCGATGATGCAATTTAGGACGCCCTGACCAGCTGGGAGGCGATGTGGCGCTCCGAGTGAAGGCATCTGGATACGACCCCCGGCCCCGCGCATCTACGCGCATCGGCCGATGGTTTTGCACCGCGCCAGGCTGGCCCGCTCACACCGGCATTCACCGAGCGCAGCGTGACACCAAAAATTCGTCTCAGATCTCCGACGGCGCAGCGCAGTGCTCTTCATGTCCGCCCGAGAGGCGTCAGCGCTGCGGTCTCACGCCAATCGCACGGGTGCACACCCCCACGGGGCTAGCCCACTGTTCATGCTGACCGCTCCAATTCCGGCCACGGAGAAATAAGTTCGATCCTGTCTCTCGGGGAATGTCCATGGCGGGCGCCCCTGTTGAAGCTCCTCGACCAAGTGGCGTACACGTCTGCAGCCCAGTACTCGCGCTCATACGTTGTCGCACTTTCCGTTGACAGGGTGGTCTTCCGTGAGCCCGTCCATGTCGGGAACTGGTCGCCTTTTCGGCGTCGGTGAACTACACCGGACGTACGTCGATGGAAGTCGGCATCCGCATCGACGCCGAGAATATCGAAACGGACGATCACCGTCACATGAACAGTCCTACTTCACCATCGTGGCGATGGACGCTGCCGGTCAAGCACACGCCGTGACTCCACTGGTCCCCGCCACCGACGTCGGCTGGCAGCGTTACGAATCGGCCGGCAAGCGGCGCAGCGCATTCCGTGATCTGGGGCCGCCTCAAACGCCTGGACCGCGCGATTCCCGCTCGGTGTGACAAGCGTCCTCCATGGAGGCGTTCGGAATCCCTCACTTTAGCGCAATCCACGCAACCCTCAGCCCAGGTGCGCGGTAAGCAGGATTGCCGGCAGAGACTGGCGGCCGTTGGGCTCATCTCTGAGATCGGCCATCGGAAACATGTTTTCGATGCCTTCGGGAAATTCGGCGTGGATGCGCGCGGGCGTGATGTCGTCGATCACCCAGTAGCTCGCCATGATCTCGCGCAGCTCATCTTCGGTGACGGCGTTGGCGGGAAGGTTGTCGGGCAGGCGCGCCTTGTCGAAAACCAGGACGAAGTACGACGCTGCTGGCGCGGCGGCACGCACGATGGACTGCAGGTAACCCTCGCGAGCCTCGACGGGAATGGCGTCGAACACCGAGCTGTCGACGATGGTGCCGAACCGGCCGTCGTAGCCGGTGAATGCGCTGATGTCGGCAACCTCGAAGCTGGCGTTGGTCAGGCCCCGCCGTTTGGCTTCGGCGGTGGCGAGCTTGATGGCAGTGGGTGACAGGTCCAGCCCGACGGTGGTGAACCCCCATTCAGCTAGATGCAGCGAGATGGCGGCCTCACCGCAGCCCAGATCGAGTACGTCGCCGTGGAACTTTCCCCGCCTGATCAGCGCGGCGAGCTCTGGCTGCGGTTCGCCGATGCTCCACATGGGTTTTGTTCCCGCACCCGTCTCTGAGTTCTCGCCCCGGTAGGCAGATTCGAACATTTCGGCTGTCGGTTCGAACATGACGGTGTGGCTCCTTCGTTGCGGGGCGGGCGACTAGGCGGGTATCGCACCGAGTTGACGCAACTGGGAGTAGACGTCGACGACGCCCCAGATTTCAGTGACTTTCCCTTCGGTGAACCGGGCGATGAAGATCTCGTTGTAGTTGACGGTTTTTCCGGAGGGGGGCAGACCGCGGTAGTCGCCTTGATGGGTCCCCGTGACCGTGTTTCGGAGGACGACTTTGTCGTGGTGCGCGATGGCGTCGTTGACTGTGACGTGGATATCGGGGAATGCCTGCAAGAGGACGGCCCAAACCTGCTTCATCGCTTGCGGTCCCGATCCGTCAGTGGGTGCCGGCGAGTGAAAGATCGCATCTGGTTGGAAGGTTTCATCGATCAACGTGGAGATCCGCTGTAGGTCACCGCTGTTGGCGGCATCGGTGAACCGCTCGAAGGTGGCGATGTTGGTGCGTTCTTCGGGCGTGACCATGGTGCTCTCCTTGGGGACTACTTGGTGGGTGGACTGATTCGCGTGGTCTGGAATGGCCGTGTGACCGCTCGGCGTGAATAGACCTGAACTGAAGACGGCAACTGCGGCGGTGAGGGCGGCGAGGATGGCGGGCGCTGCGGTATGGGTGAGTTCGTGGCGGCGCAGATGCACGATCACCGCGCCGGCCATCAGGACCGTGAGCCCGACGGCTGCCGCCAAACTCACTGCGGGCCAGATGCCGAAGACCGGCGGGGCGATGAGTCCGATGGCCCCCAGACACTCTGCGGCGCCTATCCATCGGATCTGGGATCGCGTGAAGTCCGCAGCCCATCCGTACCCGCGGGCAAGGAGCTTTTCGCGAGATTGAATGACCTTCATCGCGCCGGAAGCGAAGAATGCCACGGCCAGTACGGCGGTGACGATCCAGACCACTGTTGACATCGGTTGATCCGCCTTCTGGTCGTTGAACGGTTTCGTCGGGGTGCTCCTAACCATTTCGACGACACAGCGACGCGATGTGTCAGGTCGAAGTTGAACCGGACACATCGAGGTCGTATTTCGTCGAAGAAGACGAGACCTTGAGAGGTGACGTCCGAAGGAGGGAGACTGGCCGCACGATGATGACCGATCACATGCCGACGCCGGACGGCCAGGATCCCAGCTTGACCGAGGTGATGCGAGAACGGCGCCATCTCATCAACCTGGCCTACCGGCTGCTGGGGTCGGTGACGGATGCCGAGGACGCGGTGCAAGAGACCTACGTCCGTTGGTACGCCATGGAGCCCGAACAGCGCGACGCCATCAAATCTCCTGGCGGCTGGCTGACCACGGTAACCAGTCGGATCTGCCTCGATTTACTCGGTTCAGCCCGGGTGCGCCGGGAAAGCTATGTCGGACAATGGGTTCCCGAGCCGCTGCCCGCGAAAGCCGACTGGATCGGTGCCGGCGAAAGAGCCGACACATCCCATGACGACCCTGCTGACCGCATCACCCTCGATGAGTCGATAACGATGGCTTTCCTTGTCGCACTGGAATCCATGACTCCGGCAGAGCGTGTCGCGCTGATTCTTCACGACGTGTTCGGTTTCTCGTTTCCGGAAGTCGGTGAGATCGTCGGCCGCACAGCTGGTGCGTGCCGGCAGCTGGCTTCCTCGGCGCGCCAGCGCGCTCGCGCGCACACGACGGTCCCAGCCCCGCGGTCACGTCAGGCCGATACGGTCCGGGCGTTCAAGAAGGCCTGGGAATCCCGAAACATCGACGCCCTGCTCGGCCTGCTCGATCCCGACGCGACCGCGGTCGCTGACGGCGGGGGCGTCGCCCGGGCGGCGCTCAGCCCGATCGAGGGAGCTGAAGGTATCGCACAGCACTACCTCGCGCTCGCAGCCCAGATGCCCGACGAGGTGACCGTTGTCGAATGCACGGTCAACGGCCAACCCAGTCTGGCGATGCGCTACGGCGACGCCACCGTGACGGTATTCGCATTCGACATCGTGAACGATCGCATAAGACGGATCTGGGCTGTTCGCAATCCCGACAAGCTCACGCACTGGCAGCCAAGATCTCGTCGCGAACTGTGATGCGTCAGTTCATGGTTGAGTGGGTAGCGCGACTGCGGTGACGTCGGTATGGCGGAAGTCTTCGCCCTTGAACAGCACAGGCTCGCCGCTGATCTTCGCCAGGCCATACGTGAAGCAGTCTCCGTAGTTCAGTCCCGCGCGATGTCGTCCCTTGCCGTACTTGCGATAGGCGGTGCGTGCGGCATCCGCTTGGTCGGCGTGAACGGCAACGAGGTCGACCGCAGCTCGATGGAGCCACAGATCCAACTCTCGCCCGCCGGGTTCACCGAAGCGCGCTTCTATCACGATCGCGGTCTCAAGGTAGGACGCCGTCGACATTATTCGGACGGGGTCGGCTTCAACTGCCGCCTCGAACTGCGCTGCCTCCGGTTCGTTACTGAGCATCGCCACGAGCGCGGATGTGTCAATCACCATCAGGCAGGCAAGCCGCGCTCGTTGTAGGCCAGAATCTCGTCAGCAGGTCGGGTGTCGATCTCCGGCAGGGCTGCGCACCGACGGCGAATCGCGGCGAGCTCTTCTCGTAGTGGATGAGCACCGGCACGGCCGGTCTCGCGAGCAAGCCGTTCACGAAGCGCGACGACAACTGCTTCGGTGAGGGTTTCGCCGGTGCGCGCGGCAAGTTCTCGTGCCAGCCGGTCGGCCTCGGGATCCTTGATGCTCAGCGCCATGTCTAGATTCTAGACGATCTCATAGATTCTAGACAGCTGATGCTTTACCCAGATACGTCCGTGATGCGTCCAGCTCACGGCTGGATCAACTCGGCAAGTGTAAAGTCCAGCGCCAGAGGCTCTTTGGTGCGTACTCGGTCACGGACGAGAGCCTCGACCCGGTGATAGGTCTCGTCTCGGAGCACGTGCGCGAGGAATCGCTCATCAGGGTCGGTGTCGAGATCGACGATCCAATAGTGCTCGATGCCGGCCTTGGCGTACTCGTAGGCCTTCATCACTCTGTCGGTCCGACGAGAACCGGGTGACACGATCTCGACGACGAGAACGACGTCCGACGCGTCGACCCGCACCGGGTTGCGATCCACGACACTGCGGTTGACCACCACAAGGTCGGGGTCGCGCACCGTGGGTGGGAAGCGCGCCTCGACCGTGATCTCCACTTCCTGTAGCACCACCAGCGAGGCAGGCAGAGCCGCGCGGATCTCCTGCGCAAGATTGAATGACACGACTTGGTGCAATGGACGTGGCCGCGGTGTCATGACGATGCCCCCCTCGACGAGCTCCCAGCGACGCGCTTCGTCCAGCTCTAGCGCATCCCACTCTTCGAGCGTCACCAGGTCACGCGGAAACTCGGCCAACCCCGCCACCGTGCACCTCCACATCCCTTTGGGAGCAGGTTACGCCTGCTCGCAGCTCCGCTCGGGACGAAGCACGCACCAGACAACGCCTACTTGCCGGTGCGCTCGCGGTGCTTGCATCCCGGCCAGCAGCAGGGTCGGCGTTGGCCCTCTTCCAGTTCCTCCTGGGTCCGGCGGATGCGGCGCTCTCGAGTCGCCTCCTGCTTGGCATCTTCGACCCAGCAGATGAACTCGTTGCGGGCCAACGGCGTGATGTCTTTCCAGGCATCCAGTGCCGGGGCGTTGGCGATCAGCGCCTTGCGCAAGTCCGCGGGCAGTTCGTGCACCACTCCGCCGGGCACTCGCTGGCTGGTCACCGGGCCAGGGTAACGCCCAAACCTGGGCGCACATAGGGGCACGACAATGCTATTGTGTGCGCATGAGTGGTATAGCTGAGTTGGACGAGATGCTGGCCAGGCACCACATCGATATGACGGGAGAGGACGTTCTCCACGAGCTCGACACGGCGTTTGCGGCGATTCCCGGTGCCGGAGCCGCACCGATTTCGGGGCCGGAATTGAGATTCCTACGCGAGCATGGTGGAGCAGGCGCTGCCGCCGTCGTAGACGACTGGACCGCCGAAGGCGAACGCCAGGCTCGGGCACGGACTGCGGTACGGCAGCTCACCGACGCTCTCGCCGGATCGGTCAGCATCAAGGAAGCCGCGGCAATCCTTGGCATCGACCGCTCCCGTATATCGCGTCGGCTCAGTCGAAATGCATTGTGGTCCTTTGACATCAACGGCAGTCGTCGCATTCCGCGCTGGCAGTTTCTGCAGCGTGACCTGTTGCCCGGGCTCGACGTGATCGTCCCGGCCATTCCCCACACCGCCAATCCCGCTGCCGTCGACTCGTTCATGCACAGTGCCCAGCCGGACCTTGACGATCGAACGCCGATCGAGCATCTCGCCGCAGGTGGCGACGCCACAGCAGTCGCCCAGTTCCTTGCCGACCTCGCTCGCTGGTGAGGCCGAAGTCGAAAGTCCCTCGTACTCCGCCGAATCCGCTCGTCATCGGATCCGATGACGTCTTGGGATACAGCGGAGTGCTGTGGCGGATTCATCGGACCACCGGCGAGCATGTTCTGCCCTGGAACGCGCTGCGCACATGGGGGCCACTGCCCTCGATGCGTTACGACCCGCACCCGGGGCCGCAGCCCTGCGCCACCGGCGACGGCGTTCTCTACGCCGCCACCGATGCCGCGACCGGTCTCGCGGAGGTCTATCAGACAACCCGCGTTGTCGACACGCGCGCCGGCGCTCCGACATTGACGGCCTGGTCTCCCCAGCGACCGCTGCGACTGCTCGACCTTTCGGGTACGTGGCCGCTCCGTAATCAGGCATCGGCGGCATTTCTTGGGGCGCCCAGATCAACCTGCCGGGCGTGGGCTCGTGCGATCTACCGCACTTGGCCCGATCTCGATGGCTTGCACGTCCCGTCGACCATGACCGGCAGGCCGAACGTGGTGCTCTGGACGGCCGCTACCGATTCATTCCCCGCCGCTCCGGCGTTCACACGGCCGCTTTCTCACCCGCTCGTATGGTCGATTGTCGCGGCGGCGACCGCCGAAATCCGGTATGGACTCGTCTGATCGTCGACGAGCGCGCCGCACGGGTCAGCCCGCGCCCTGCCAAACGGCGTCGAACGGCGTGTTTCCGCTGACCCGATCGATGATTCCGGCGGTGGTGAACTGTTTGGCCAGGCGTACCGCGTCGCCGACTTCGGACCCCTTGGCGAGTTCGGCTGTGATGGCAGCCGCCAGAGTGCATCCCGCTCCGGCGACGCGGGCGTGTCCGACTTTCGGGGCGCGCAGGATCTCGGCGTCGCTGCCGTCGAAGAAGACATCGACAGCGTCGTCGCCGGGGAAATCGACGCCGCCTTTCACAACGACGTACCGGGGCCCGAGGTCGGCGATGCGTCGGGCCGCTTCTTTGAGGTCGTCGACCGACGAGATGGCGTCCATGCCGGCAAGAGTGCGGGCCTCGAACAAGTTCGGTGTGGTGACGGTGGCGAGCGGCAGGATCTGCCGACGTAGTGCCGTGTCGGTGTCGAGGGCCGCGCCGGGCTCCTGGCCTTTGCAGATCAGGACGGGGTCGACGACGACGTGTTGCCATGGCTGGCGTGCCAGCGCTTGCGCGACGACGTCGATCGTGGCCGGGGTACCCAACATGCCGATCTTGACGACGCCGAGATCGTAAGCCGATGTCGCTGCTTCGATCTGGTCCGCGATCACCTGCGGTTCAACGGGCACGAAGCGGTGAGCCCAGTTCGCTTTCGGGTCGAACGACACGATGCACGTCACGGTGCCCACGCCGTAGGTGCCGAGTTGTTGAAAGGTCCGCAGGTCCGCCTGCAGCCCTGCGCCGCCGGTGGCTTCGGAGCCGGCTATGACGTATGCGAGGTCAACCACGTCACCGAGCCTACGACAACGTCGACTTGGTCATTTCGTGTAGTCGGTGCTCAACCAACGCTCGGGACGCATCCGGATGATGACCGATGTGTCAGTGAAGTTTTCGTCGGTGAACGCATTGCCCTCGCCGTCACCGAAGTAGCGGATCGCGATGGCGCGCACTTCGGCATCCTGGGCGGGTTCGATCGCGGTGACGTCGCCCTCGGCCGTGACGTAGCGGTAGGGCGGCTGCTCATCTTGCACGGTGATCACGAACCGGCCGGCGGCCCGGATGAGCTTCTCCTTGACCGAACCCGCCTCGGTCCACAGCAGAACGTCGCCACCGGGCTCGTACCCATACCAAATGGGAACTGCCAGGGGTGCACGGTCAGGGCGTTCGACCGCGATCACCCCCACATGGACCGCCGCAAGAAAGGACTGCCGTTCGGTTTCCGACATCGTCGCCACCGCATTCTCCGTTCGTCTCCCTTCCGAACTCGTCAGGGCGCTTGGATATTTCCGCCGACCGCTTCGCGGCCATCAATGGAAGAGATGGAAGCTATCTAAACTGATCGTTGGACGTGAAGACCGGGGGGCGGTCTGATGGTTCTCATGACCGCCATCAGCCGACGGAACTTCGGCCGCATCACAACTGTCGCTGCAGGTGCACTCGCCTTGGCGGCATGCACGTCGGAATCCGGCAGCCCGGCGAACACGCCGACTCCACCCGTCGCGCCCGCGCACAAGCTGGGACCGGTCAAGCAGATCGATGCCGGACTGTTGAATGTCGGCTACGTCGAAGCCGGCCCGGCCGACGGCCAACCCGTGATCCTGTTGCACGGCTGGCCCTACGACATTCACAGCTACGCCGATGTCACCGCTGACCTTGCGGCCCAAGGCTTCCGGGTCATCGTCCCGTTCGCCCGCGGGTTCGGCACCACCCGATTCCTCGCTGACGACACCGTGCGGAATGGTCAGCAGGCTGCGCTCGCCCACGATGTGATCGACCTGATGGATGCGCTCAAGATCCCGAACGCCATCCTGGGCGGCTACGACTGGGGTGGGCGCACCGCCAATGTCGTTGCCGCACTGTGGCCGCAACGGGTTGCCGGATTGGTCGCAGTGAGCGGATACATCGTCGTCAACCTGGCCGCCAACACCCAACCGCTGCCGCCGAAAGCCGAGCAGGGATGGTGGTACCAGTACTACTTCGCGACGCCGCGTGGCGAACTCGGGTACCGGCAGAACACCAAAGAGTTCAACCGGCTCATCTGGCAGAACGCCTCGCCGCTCTGGGATTTCGACGACTCCACCTACGACCTCTCCGCTGCGGCGTTCGACAATCCCGACCACGCCGACATCGTGCTGCACAACTACCGGTGGCGGCTGAGTCTGGCTCCCGGCGAAGCCCGCTACGACGCCGACGAGCGCCGCCTGGCCGCGAAACCGCCGGTCACCGTCCCGACCATCACGATCGGCAGTGACTTCGACGGCGCCGCCAAGGACGGTGCCGGCTACCGCAATCTCTATACCGGCCCTTACGAGCATCGCGTCCTCGACGGCATCGGGCACAACGTCCCTCAGGAGGCGCCCACCGAGTTCACCTCCGCGATTGTCGATGTCGTGCGGATGTGAGGCCCACAACGACGATTCTCAGTGTCTGGCGTCGACAGCATCGGGCAGTGCCCTCAACAGCTTCGCGTCGGCGGTGATCAGCGTGAGCCGCTCCGCGGTTGCCTGTGCGACGAGGAGCGCGTCGAACGGATCTTTGTGGGGTAATGCGGTGATTTCCGACGCCAACGTGTGGCGACGTGTGATGGGTAGGTCGCGCAGACCGGATCGGTCGATGGCACCGTCGAGGTCGTCGGGAAGGGTGAGCTTGCCGAGAGTGGCCTTGATGGCAAGCTCCCACGTGCTTGCGGCGGAGACGAACACAGACCCGCTTTCGGTGATTCGGTCCCGCGTATGGATCCCCAACCGCGGGTTATCTTCGAGCAGCCAAAGGACGACGTGGGTGTCCAGTAACAGATCACTCATTCGAATCCGAACAAAGTGTTGAGGTTGCTGTCGACGTCATCGAAATGCTCTGTGTCGTAATCGAATCGGCCGGCTAATCCACCGAAAACGATGTCGATGCGGGTGTGCGGTACAAGGTCGGCGACAGGCTTGCCGGCACGCGCGATCGTGATTCTCTCGCCGTTCTCAACACGCGTGAGCAGCTGTGACAGGTGTGTCTTCGCGTCGTGGATATTGACTGTCGCCATGTTGGCATTCTATCGGACTTAGTCTAGTCGGACTAGGCCCGTCGCCGGGCCGGACTTGTTGGGCGCGTCCTGGGCAATGTCAGCTGTGGGCGCTGTGTCGAGCGTGCAGGTTATCGGTGTGATCGATGAAGGAAATCCGCAAAAGCGACACACTCGCCACAGGGCCGGCTCACGACATCACAGACCCGACCGTTCGCGACGGGTACTAAGAAGAAGCGGTGAGCCTGCTGGGAGCAGCCTGCCGCCAGGAGTCGAACAGGATGTCGCGTAGTTCCTGTTGATCCTCGAGCGCGGCCAACCGAACCCGGACCCAGGCCGATAACGCCTCATGCCGCGGTACCCAGAACTTGTGCGGTTCGGAGGCGATCAATTCCTCGCGGTCAAGCCTGGGGCAGCGCACCGCGAATGAGGTCTCATCATCGGGAACGGTGATGAACATCTTGCCGGCCACATCAAATGTGGGATGGTTCCAGCGCTCCTTCTCGGTGGTCTCCGGGAGGGACAGGGCGACGCGGCGCACATCGTCGGCATCGAGCACAGTGGCAGCCTACTGCGCAGCGGAGACATCAAACCCGCTGCGGCACTGACGCACTAAGCGCCTGGTCAAGGAACTCAGCGGGCACCTCCGGCCAGTGCGGGGACCATCGTCCGGCCTGCTGGTCTGCTCGAAGCTGTGCCAAAACGGCGACCACATGAGGACCGCCGTCGACGAGGTAGCGCAGCATTCGCAACTGCGCGCATTGCGCAGCCACGGTGGCGACTGTGGCTTGAGCATCGGCCGTTCGCCCGTCGGCGGCCAGACATGCGCCCAACAGCCGACGAGCCCGCAACAACGCCTGCGGGCGGTTCAACACAGTAAGTCGATCCACCCATTCGCGGGCCCAGCGGCAGGCAAGTTCGCGTTCGGCCGGATCGTCGCCTGTCATCAGTGTGCGGATCGCGGAGGCCTCTTCGAATTGCACGGCGATCCCGTCCATCGCATCCACCGGTTGACGGCGCTCGTCGTAGGAAGTCACGGGCATCGCACCGAATTCCGGATGCGGCGGAAGTCCGAGGCGGATCCGCTCGTGTTCGGCCAGTGCTCGCAACCGGTTCAACGACAGGGTGCGTGCGACACGCGTCGCCTCGTCGAGCCGTTGAGCGGCGGCCAGACGGTCGCCCTGCAGCGCCTTGATCCGGGCGTTGATGACGTAGCGGGCGATCTTGAAGTCGACAGACCCGCCCTCCGGGCCGAGCTTGTAACCCTCGTCCAGTAATCGCTCGGCCTCGTCGAGATCCCCTCGCTCATAGAGCAATTCGCCGAGGAGTGAGCTGGCCAGCCGGGCAGTGTACGAGTGCAGACCACCCGAACGCTTGGCGATGCGCAGCGCCTTGCGGAAGTACCTTTCGGCCGCCGTGTTGTCGAGCATCAAGTGGTGCGCCAACCCGGTGAAGCACAGGCCGTTGACCCTGCTGAACGCATCCCCGCTGCGCTCGTAGAACGGCGCGGCCCACGCCTGAATCCGTTCCACCTCGCCCAGGTTGTAGCGGTAGGCCGCGGCGAATGTTGCCACATTGGCGGCAGACGCAACGGTGAAGGGACGCATCCGGTCTCGTCGTTGCAGGCATGGTGCGATGTGCTCATCGATGCCCGCCAGTCGGTCGGAACGCAGAGCCGCTACACCACGTACCACACCGACATCCGCACGCACATCTGCGATCTCGTCGGCGGACAGGCCGGAGTTCTCCACGGTGGATTCCACCAATGCGAGTGCCTGCTCTGCGGCGGGGATCCGGTGCAGCACGATGTTCGCCCAAGCGAGTGCGAGTTGCAGGCGTGGGTTCGAGCGCACCGCGGCGGCGGGCAGCTTGTCCGTCAGTCCGATCAGGGTTGCCATCTGGGAGTTGGCCACCAGCGTGATGCCGTCGTGCTCGACGAGGCTCACCGCATGCTGCTCGTCGCCTGCGGCCAACGCGTGATCGACTGCCTCGCTGACCAACCGATGTTCGGCGTACCAGTCCGAGGCGGCGCAGTGCAGCTGTACCACCCGGTCGGGTGAGGTGCGGCTGAGCCGGTGCCGCAGAAAGTCGCGGAACAACTGGTGGTAGCGGAACCACTGATCGTCGATCCGGTGCAGGAACAGGTCGCGTTCCTCGACCTGCTCGAGCATCGCCAAGCCGTCCGGTACGCCGGTCAGCGCCGAGGCCAGGTCACCGCAGATCCGTTCGGGAATCGAGGTGGCCAGCAGAAAGTCGAGCATCGACGGTTCCAGCGTGTCCAGCACGTTCTCGGCGAGAAACTCGCTGATGACGTGGTGGCGGCCGGTCATCGTGCCGATCATCCGGACGGGATCGTCGAGGTCGCGCAGCGATAGCGAGGCCAGCTGCAGCGCGGCCACCCAGCCGTCCGTCTTGTCGGTGAGCTCCTCGACGTCGGCGTGATCCAGATCAAGCCCACCGAGGTCGACCAGAAAACTCTCGGATTCGTCGACGTCGAAACGTAGTGCGGTGGCGTCGATTTCGACCAGTTCGTCCTGCATCCGCATGCGGCTCATCGGTAGACCACTTTGGCTGCGGCTGGTCACCACCACGGTCAGGCCGGAAGCGACATTGTCCAGTAGGTAGCGCAACGCCGCGATGGTCGCCGGGTCGGTGACGCGTTGCCAGTCGTCGATCACCAACGTCATCCGGATGTCACTCTGATGGATCTCGTTGATCAGCGAGGTCAGCACGTATCGCTCGGCCTCGTCTCCGTGCTCCTCCAGCACTTCCCCCAGGTCGGACGCGAGCTCGGGAGCGACGGCGCGGATGGCCTCGATCAGGTGGCACAGGAACCAGACCACGTTGTTGTCGTCGTGGTCGACGGTCAGCCAGGCCACGGCCACGCCGTCGGCGGCCAGCAGCTTGGCCCATTGGGTGGCCAGTGTGCTCTTGCCGAAGCCGGTCGGTCCGTGAATGACCGTGAGTTTCTTGGTCCGTTGTGCCCGCAGGATGTCGATCAGGCGGGCCCGCTCGACCTGTGCCTTCGTCGAGACCGGTCGCTGGAACCGGGTGGCCGGCGCCGGCGGGGTCAACGTCCGCACCGGGTACCCACTGGACGGCGTGCCCTGTAGCGTCGTCGGGTCGTACCGGATCGCCGGCGCTGGGATCGGTATCGGCATGTCGTCGACCGGCAAGCCGTGCCGACGTTGCAGCTCGCGCAACTGCTCGCCGAATGCCTCGGCGGTCGCCGGGCGGTCCTCGGCCTCGCGCGACATCGATTGCTCGATCGTCGCGCACACGTCAGCCGGTAGACCCGAGTCCAACAGATTGGGCATGGGGTGGCTGGTGATCCGCAGGAACTGCGCCACCATCTGCTCACCCTGTTGGCGCTCGAACACCGCGTGGCCGGTGCCTGCGGTGAACAACGTCGACGCGAGGCTGTAGACGTCGGAGGTCACGCTCGGTGGCTCGCCGAGCAGCACCTCGGGGGCGGTATAGGCAGGCGAACCCATGACCGCGCCATCCCCGGTCTCGAAACCGCCGATGATCCGCGCAATCCCGAAATCCGTCAGCTGTGGCTCGCCGTACTCGTTGAGCAGGATGTTCGCGGGTTTGACGTCACGATGCAGCGTGCCCTGCCGGTGTGCGGTCTCCAACGCACCGGCCATCTTGACGCCGACGCGCAGCGCGTCCCGCCAGCCGACCGGGCCGTTGTCATGGATCTTGGAGTTCAGCGAGCCGTGCGGGTGGTACTGCATCACGATGTAGGGCCGGCCGGTCGCGGTGCTGCCGACCTGAAAGATGTTGACGATGTTCGGGTGCCCGGACAGTTTGCCCATCGCGACCTGCTCACGCATGAACCGCTCGAGATTGTCCGGCTCAAGATCGGCGGTCAGCACCTTGACCGCGACGGTGCGGTCCAGCGTGCGTTGCATGCAGCGGTACACCACGCCGAATCCGCCCCGCCCGATCTCCTCGGGCTCCTCGAAACCGGCTGCCTCAAGCTCCGCCGGAATGCCGGCGGGCAGATCCCGCTGCGTCGGCAGCGGATCGTTGCGGCCCATCGTTCGCCTCGAAACTCCAATGGCGTCATGGCAGCAGCACAGCCGCCTGACCCAGGATATCGCCGGCTTTGCCGGTAAGCGTGGAGATCGGTGGTTACGCAGACATCTTTGCGAGGTAGTCGGGGCCGCCGACGTACACGATCCCAGAAGGCCTCGGTGCCGTTGCCGCGTTGGCGATCGCAGCCGCGAATTCGCTGACGGTGGGCAGCGGTGCCTGTCCGCGACGGGCTTCAACGGCCGCCGGATCGCGTCGTTCCAGGAGCTTGATGATGATCGTCCCGTCGATCATGTCGCCGGATACCACGGTGAAATGGATGCCCCTGTGGTCGAATTCGGAGCGCATCCCGTACAGCGCGGTTTCGCCGGCGCGCTTGCTCGCGGCGATCGGCCCGTAGCCCTTGGGTACCGCTTTGTTGGGGAAGAAATGAGCTTGGTGGCTGGTGACGAACACGATGTGACCGCCGGCAGGCATGAGCGGCAGGGCCAATTGCGCGAGTCGTCGTTGGGCGTCGCGGTTGAGGCGCATCGCGTACCCGCGGTCCGCGCCCTGTTCGAGTCCACCGGATGCATTGAGCACCAACACATCCAACCGTCCGAAGCGATGCGCAATGTCGTCGATCATCGCGGCCGTGGCCGCTTCGTCGGAGATGTCGGCCCCTGCGGTGGATGCTTGACCGCCCGCGCTGCGGATGGCGTCGGCGATGGCATTCGCACGCTTGGCCTTTTCCCGGTAGTTCACGATGACGTGCGTGTCCGGACTGGCGAGCTGCTGCGCGACTTCGGCGCCGATCCCCCGCGATGCACCGGTCACGAGGGCGATCCGAGTGGATGCGTTCGACTGCATATCGGGTTCCTTCCGTCACTGCCGATGCGGTTGAGGCCGGCTCGAGGCCACGACCGCTATGAGGACCAACCGTACACCCAATCTAAGAAAGATAAGGCAAAAATAAGGTCACGGTAAGGTACGCAGAGCGGTGTTCTCCAACCCCACGAAAGTCACGGAACGGTCGGAAGCGCGGCGCCCTTCAGGGCCGCCGGGACCGCCACGCGGCGAATGCGATGCCTGCGCCGACCAGCAGGATGATCGGCCCGAGTATCGACCACGTCGTGGTGTTACTCATCGGGCTTCCGCCGACTACACCGAACCCCTGCAGGGAGAACAGAAGCCCGCACAGCGCGAGAAACACTCCGACGATGACACCTACGACGACCACAGTGTTGCGCACACCGCCGACGGTACTACCGAGAGCCCTGCGAGGCCCTGCTAACGAATCGCCAAACCCGTCAGCGCGCGTGAGATCACCAGGCGCTGGATCTCGCTGGTGCCCTCGAAAATCGTGAAGATCTTCGCGTCGCGGTGCATCCGCTCGACGGGATAGTCGCGGGTGTAGCCGTTGCCGCCGAGGATCTGGATCGCCTCGTCGGTGACATACACCGCGGTCTCGCTTGCGACGAGCTTGGCCATCGAGCCCTCGGCGGAGTCGAAGCTCTGGTTGTTGCGCGCCATCCAGCCGGCTCGCCACACCAACAGCCGTGCCGCGTCGATGCGACTCTTCATGTCGGCGAGTTTGAAAGCCACGGCTTGGAATTCGCCGATCTTGCGGCCGAACTGCTCACGCTGGCAGGCGTAGTCGAGCGCGTACTCGTAGGCGGCGCGTGCCACACCCACAGCCATCGCGCCGACGCTCGGCCGGGTGCGTTCGAACGTCTTCATGGCGGCCTGTCCGCCGGTTGACGCACCGGATTGGACGCGGCCGATCCGCTCCTCGAACTTCTCCCGTCCGCCGAGGATCAGATCCTCTGAGAGGCGCACGTTGTCGAGCACGACCTCGGCAGTGTGTGACGCCCGGATGCCGTGCTTCTTGAACTTCTGCCCCTGCACCAGACCGTGGGTGTCCGGCGGGATGATGAACGTGGCCTGACCCCGTGACCCGAGCTCGGGATACACGGACGCGACGACGACGTGCACGTTGGCAATCCCACCGTTGGTGGCCCAGGTTTTGGTGCCGTTGAGCACCCACTCGCGGGTCGCCTCGTCGAAGCGTGCACGCGTACGAATCGCGCCGACGTCAGACCCGGCGTCGGGCTCAGACGAGCAGAATGCGCCGAGCTTGGGTTCGTCGGCAGTGCCGAACATCTCGGGCAGCCACCGGCCGAGCTGTTCTGGAGTCCCGTTGCCCGCCAACGCCGCCGCTGCCAATCCCGTGCCCAGGATCGACAACGCGATGCCCGCGTCTCCCCAGAACAGCTCCTCGAACACGGTCAGCATGCCCAGACCGCTGGGCTCCGCGGCCTGCTGTGCGAACAGTTCGGGGGAGTAGAGGCCCACCTTGGCGGCCTCTTGGATCACCGGCCAGGGTGTTTCCTCCCGCTCGTCCCATTCGGCGGCGGCGGGGCGCACGACTTCGGCGGCGAATCGGTGCACCCAGTCGCGCACCTCGATCACGTCGTCGCTCGGCTGTAGTGAGAACGTCACGGCTTCAACTCCTGAGCTAGGGCGGCACTCACCATAGTCGAGCCGACTGGCCTACCTTTGCGGCTGTGGCTGCTTTGCGAACGCTTCGACGATCGCGCCGCAGAACGCAGGCAGGTCGTCGGGTGATCGGCTGGTGATCAGGTTGCCGTCGACGACGAGCTCTTGGTCGACGACGTTGGCGCCGGCGTTACGCAGATCCGTGCGCAGGCTGGGGTACGACGTGAGTGTGCGACCGCTCGCGACACCCGCCTCGATCAGCGTCCATGGCCCGTGGCAGATGACTCCGACGGGTCGGCCGGAATTGACGAAGTCACGCACGAACGACACCGCGGCCTCATCGGAGCGCAGCTTGTCGGCATTGACTGTGCCGCCCGGAATCACCAGCCCGTCGAACTCGTCGATGGTCGCGTCGGCCACCGGACGATCGACGTCGAAGGTGTCTGCTGGTTCGAGGTCGTGATCGCGGGAGTCGATGGAGCCGCTCTTCAGCGACAACAACTCGGCCTGTCCACCGGCTTTGGTGATCGCGTCGCGGGGCTCGGCCAGTTCGCGGCGTTCCACGCCGTCGGTGGCCAGGATGGCGATCTTCCTGCCATCGAGTAGCTGGGACATGGTGGCCTCCTTCTCGTTCGTGGGTCCCTTCTTGCCTACCCACTGAACGCGGATTCCTACCGGTTAGAAGGGGCTGCTGTTCTGCTGGAACTTGCCTGATTCCGGTCGGGGGCCGAAGCGCCGGATGTACTCCTCGTGAATGTGGGCTTCCTTCTTGTACTTGATCTCGTCGACCAGGTTGGGGTCGAGATCGTGTTGTGCCAGCCGGTGGCGGCGCCACACCTTGTTGAGCGCCAGTGACATCAGCAGCGCCCAGATGTAGATCGGCACCGTCATCTCGATGTGTACGTACAAGGACGCAGGCAGCAACCAGAACGGAGCGAGGACAAATAGCGGCGGTATCGCCATCCGGATCATGTGCCTGCGGATTGCCCCGTGGTCGGCGAGATCGTGGGCGACCCAGTCACGCATCGAGTCGGGCAGGCGCTTGCCATACGAATAGGCGATGTACTGAAAGAGATTCGGGCGATCGGCGGCCATGAGGACTCCTAAGGCGTCAGTCGGTGAGGGAGTTGGCGGCGAGTGCGGCGGCGTTGATCCGGGTGAGTACTCGATGGAGTTCTTCGAGCTCGGCCATGTCGACGCCCAGCCGGGCCACTACCGCCTGCGGGATGTCGAGCGCGCGGTCACGCAGTGCGATTCCGCGCTCGGTGAGGCCGATGTCGGTGGCGCGTTCGTCCCCGGCGCTGCGGGTGCGGGTGATCAGACCGAGTGCCTCAAGTCTCTTGAGCATCGGCGAGAGCGTCGCGGAGTCGAGCTGCAGCGCGGTGGCGATCTGTTTGACCGAGAGCGGGGGCGTTCCGCCTGAGTTCGACCTGTGGTGATCCCATAGCGCCAGCATCACCAGGTACTGGGGATGGGTCAGGCCGAGCGGCTCCAACAGGGGTCGATAGATCGACAACACCGCCCGGTTGGTGACCGCCAGCGCGAAACACACCTGACGCTCAAGCGCGAGCGGGTCGATGTCGACGTCGGTGGGTGCGGCCATAACTACAACGTACGCTAATAGTTAGGGCACAAACAATGTTGGGGTGGCCACACTGGCCCGGAAATTGCGTGGCGTCCACCTACCGCGGTGGCGTACACAAGACTGCGGCCGTGGAAGGGGCAGATGATGAGTGAATCCGATGCCATCGCGTCGAACCGGGCGAACTGGGACGACCGGGCCGATGTGCATGCCCGTTCCGAAATGTATGACGTAGCAGGCTTTCTGGCTGACCCGACCGACATCTCCGTGGTGGTTCGCAACGATCTGTCGGTGTTGGCACCGCACCTGCCGTCGACCGGGGTGCGTGACCGCTCGTTGCTGCATCTTCAGTGCCATATCGGGACCGACACCGTCTCCTGGGCGCGCCTCGGCGCTGTCGATGTCCACGGGCTCGATCTCTCACCCAACTCCCTGAGTCATGCCTCCCGCATTGCCCAGGCTGACGATCGGAACATCAGATGGATCGAGGGTGACGCCCGGTTTGCCTCGGCGCTGATCGACCGCAGGTTCGACGTCATCGTCACCAGCGCCGGGACCATCGTCTGGCTGCCGGAACTCGTCAACTGGGCCCGGTCGATCCGCGACCTGCTTGAGCCTGGAGGCGTGTTCCTGATCCGAGACGATCACCCGATCCTGGGGGCGATGGACCACGAGCCGTGGTTGATCACCGATGACTACCTGGCGGGCGGAGGGGTGCGCACCTACAACGACTCCGGCACCTACACAGAGAACTCGACCGGTCAGATTGCGCACGACACGAACCACGAATGGCGCCATGACCTCGGCGAGGTCATCGGCGCGCTGCTTGGCGCAGGCCTGCGCATCGAAGCGGTCGTCGAACTGCCATACATGGACTGGCCGGCCTTCGCCGACCTCACGCCCTGTCCGCAGGGTTGGGAACTGCGGCCCGGAGCACCACGGATCCCGCTGAACTTCGCTGTCGTCGCCAAACGGGTGGACTGACGGCTAGTTGGCGCGGCGTGCCAACCGTTCGGTGTTGTCGATCAGGATGCTCTTGCCCTGCAGGCGGATCCAGCCTCGTTGGGCGAAATCGGACAGCGCCTTGTTGACGGTCTCGCGCGAGGAACCGACCAGCTGGGCGATCTCCTCCTGGGTCAGTTCATGGTCGACGCGCAGCGAGCCACCTTCGCGGCTGCCGAACCGCTGGGCGAGGTAGAGCAGTTGCTTGGCGACCCGGCCGGGTACGTCGGTGAAGATCAGGTCGGAGAGGTTGTCGTTGGTGCGGCGCAACCGGCGCGCGAGCACCCGCAACAGCTGCTCGGCGATCTCGGGACGGTCGGCGATCCAGCCGCGCAGCACGCTGCGGTCCATCATGACCGTACGCACGTCGGTCAGGGCGGTGACCGTGGACGTTCGCGGGCCAGGGTCGAAGATCGCGAGTTCGCCGAACATGTCCGACGGGCCCATCAGGGTGAGCAAACTTTCGCGCCCGTCTGGGGATTTCCGGCCGATCTTCACTTTGCCGGAGGTGATGATGTACAGCGTGTCGCCGGGTTCGCCCTCGACGAACACGACCTGGCCGCGCGCGAATGACACCGGTTCCAGCTGTTGAGCCAGGGCCGCCACCGCGCTCGGCGAAACACCCTGAAAAATTCCGGCACGCGCCAGCACCTCGTCCATGCCGTCTCCTGTCTCGTGCCGGCTGTCGACTTCCAGGCTACAAGAACCCCAGATTTCGTAATCAGAACGGCCGTCGTGCGCGCATAACGCGGTCATCATGGCGAGACGAGGCCGGTTTCGTAGGCGTGAATGATCGCGGCGGCTCGGTCGCGCAGGTCGAGTTTGACGAAGATGTGGCCGATGTGGCTCTTGACCGTGAGGCCGGAAATACTCAGTTCCTCGGCGATCTCGGCATTGGATCGACCTTTGGCGATCAATGTCAAGACGTCCAGTTCCCGCGCGGTCAGGTCACCGACCGCGTCGACGCGGTTGGGCTGGGCGGCTTTGCGGTAGGTCGTCAGCACTCGTGAGGTCACCGCCGGATCGAGGTAGCTGTCGCCCTGGGCCACCGCGCGTACCGCCCGGATCAACTCTTCGGCGGAGGAGTCCTTGAGCACGAACCCGGCCGCCCCGGCCCGCAGCGCACCCGAGAGCAGTTCGTCGTCGTTGAAGGTGGTCAGGGCGAGCACTGGTGGGCCCTCGGCTGCGGTCAGCCGGCGGGTCGCTTCGATACCGTCGACGCGCTTCATCCTCAGGTCCATGACCACCACGTCCGGATGATGCGCGGCGACCGCCGCTGGCACCTCGTCTCCGTCGGCGCATTCGGCGACGATGACGAACCCGTCTTTGCGTCGCAGGATGCGCCGCAGGCCGGAGCGCACGAGTTCCTGATCGTCGACGAGCAGCACGGCGATCTCTCGGGCCGGGGCACTCATGACACCCACGGGCAGGGCTGCAGCGACTGGTCGCTGTCGTCCAGTGGGATGTTCGTGCGCACCGACCAGCCGTCGCGGTTTGGGCCGACGCTGATGATCCCGCCGAGCAGTTCGACGCGTTGGCGCATGCCCCGTACGCCGCGTCCTTCCTCCGGCACGGGTGCGTCGTCCGGCAGCGCGTTTACGACGGTCAAAGTGGCTGAAGTCCGCGAGACCCTCAGCCGCACTGTGGATTGCGCGTCGGGCGCATGTTTGGCGATATTCGCCAGCGACTCCTGGGTGATGCGGTACAGCGCCAGGCCCACCGCGGGTGACACTGATTCTGCGTGTCCGCTTGCATCGAGCGCCACGTTGAGGCCGGCACGCACGAAATCGTCGACGAGACCGGGGATGTCCTCGATGCCGGGTTCGGGCACGATGCTCATCGGCGCACCGTCGAGCAACCCGACCGTGCGGCGGATGTCGGCCATTGCCTGACGGCCGAGGTGCTCGGCCTGCTCGAGCGCCCCGACCGCGTCGTCGATGTCGCGGTCCTCCTGCAGTCCACGTCGGGCCCCGGTCAGATTTAGCAGCGTGACGCTCAGCGAGTGCGCGATGACGTCGTGCACCTCTCGGGCAATGCGCCGCCGTTCGTCGGTCGCGGCATGCCGAGCCAACGCCGCCTGTGCCTGCTGTTGCTGCTCCATCAGTTGCTGCTGGGTTCGCATGAGATAGCCGACGAGCCAACCCATTCCGAGGATTCCCAGGTAGAGCGGCAGGGAGTCGAGACGGTGTAGCTCTGACGCGGTCAGCAGCAGCGCGGCCGCGGAGACCGACGACAGGAAACCGCCCGGTATACCAGCCAGGGAGGTGATCTCGCCGACCATCATCACAGCGAGCAGGGGTGCGAAATCGTTGGCGACGGGTGTGGACGTCACGAAAAGCATCAGCGCGGTCGCGCCCATCCAGGCTGCCCCGATGACGATGACTTTGTACTGGACACCGAAGACGTAGAACAGGGCGAAGGGAGCCACGGAGAGGACCAGCGAGAGAAGTGCCACCGGAAGGTCGGCTGCGGGCCGTTGCAGCAGGGCGACAACACTGATGCCCACGACCGTGGCGTCGAACGCCAGCACGAATGCCCAGTTGTACCCAACCGGGATCTCCGCTTCCCGTCGGCGTAGCTGTCTCCGCACGCAGTGCGCCATCGCACTCCACATCGTCCGATCGTAGAAGGCGCCACCGCCGGTCCGCATCATTCTGCGGTGGTATCGCAATCTCCTACCAGGGGCGTATTCCGTTGGCGCTTCAGAGCCGGAACATCTCCCGTCGCATGGTGGCTTCCTCCATGAAGCTCTCCCGCAGCGGCGGGGTGTACTCCCGCTGTGGCCGGGCCCGGGGTTTGGACGTAGCAGATCTCACGAGGAGCGCGGCGCGGATCCGGCACAACAGATCAGCGATATGGTGCCGAGGTTCCTTGCGCGGCAATGCAATTGCGGGCCAGGAACGTGCGGCCCCTGCCAGCGGATTGGCTTCGGAGAGTTGTGCTGGTGTCATAACTCGACGCTATGAACAACCTGGCCGCCTCACATCGCGCTGACGTCCGATCTTGATTTGCGACCGTGGTAGGAGAATGTAGACCGATTGCAGCACGATGCGAGCCCGTTATCGCGCGCGGTGGCCGATCGCCGAAATAGAGGACACTGCAAAATCTTTGAGGTCACCCGTGACTGGAGTGTCTGACGCGATGATGCCACCGATACCAGGTGCGGATGTGACATCCGCGACAGGACCGGTAGGTGACGCTGTCTCGCGGATCGTGACGGTCATGGCGGACGCGAGCACAGGCGGTTCCACCGCAGTGACAACATCGTCACGAACATTGAGGGTGGACTGAGTCAAGCGGGTCTGGTCGGGGTCATTGAACTGGTACTCCACGACCGAAACCGTCCTGTGCTTGAGCCATTCGTCGGAGCCGTCGGCGTTGACCTTGTTCCACCCAGGAACGATCGACATACCCGTGACCACGTACCAGTTGTCGAACTCGACACGCAACACAGTGCCTTCACCAGTGGTGTAAGCGGGAACGCACAGCCATGCGGAGGCAAGATCAACGTCGAAGGCTTGCATGGCATCGGTGGACCCAGCTGTGCAGCGACTGTCGGCTCGCTTGATAGCGATGGGACCGTCTGCGGCATCAGGGGAACCCGACGGCGGTGGTGCGGGGACCGAAGGCGCCGCCTTGGTGATCGTCGGGACGGTGTACACCGGGGTCGTGGAAGCCGGCGTCGCGGATTGCTCCTCACCGCCGCCCGGCGTCAGAAAGGAGAGGATCACCACCAGCGGGATGGCCACTGCAACGGCGGCTGCAATGCGGTGCGATCGCCGAGACCAGTTGAAACGCCGAGACTTCTGCGGCACCGTAGGGTCGGTCAACGCTCCCAGCGACATCGCGGGATCGTCAGGGCGGTCGACGCCGGGATAGTCATCGGTGTGCTCATCCGTGTGGACGAACTCACCGCGCCGATCGGCCGACAACAGTCCGGGCATCCCATTGCCGGCCATCACCGCGGTGAGTGCGTCGAGATCGGCGCGCGAGTCCTCCGACAGAACCCCCGCAGCAGGGTCGTCGGCGACAGTCGGCTCGTTGGTCTGGATGTCTTCCGCTATACCCGGCATCCACTCGCCGTAGCCCACGTCCGATTGAGCGGCGAACTGGTCGTCGATCGGGTCGAGGAGGGCGGCCTGACTGACCGTATGGTCGGTGAATTCGTCAGCGACTGCTGCGTAGATGTCGGTCATGCGTCACCTCTTCCCGGTCAGGACACGCCTGTCCCGGCATGTCGCGCGGTTCGCACAGAATCGTAAACGCCACATCGAAACACCGCGTGGCTCAAGCCACCTGCGCCGGCGAAGCACCGTCGTCCAGGGGCAGGTCTTGGGTGGTCCAGTAGTGCGCCATGCAGGCGGATTCCATGTCGTCACGTCGTTCTACGACAGCTTTCCGTAGTCGGTGAAGTGCCCGTCGGAGCCGGGATTCCAATGAGTCCTCGCTGACGCCGAGCATCGCCGCGACCTGCCGCACCGGCATGGGTCGTTCGCCGCAGAAGCGAAGCATGAACGCCCGCCGGTCGACGTCGTTGATCACGCGGGCGTTGTGCGCCCATTCCAGCAAGGAGTAAACGGTGATGTAGGTGTCGGCGTTGGCGACCACATCGGGGCCGGCAATGCAGGTATGCAATTCCATCTCGGCGCGGGCGACGTTGGACCGTTTCCGACTCACGGTGCGCAAGGTGATCCAGTACAGCTGGGCATCCAGATGCTCGCTGTTCACGTCTGCCCGGATCAGGGCATGGTCCAGGAAGGCAGCCACCGTCGTATGAAACCGGTCCTGGGGATCTTCGCCGGACGCATGCCGGGACACCGCGGCCAGCATGCGGCTTTTCGCGCCGAGCAAGACTTTCGCGGCCAGCGGGCAGCCCTGATGATGCTCGGTGATGAGCAAAGATGTCGACGTGGGAGTCGGCCCGGCCAGCGCGTCCAACAGTTGGCCGGCGTCGCTCAGCCCAAGGCGTGTGAGCCACCCCGAGACCGTGCCGCGATGCGTGCGTGAGGCCGTGAGCAGCCGAACGTGCTCAGCGAGGTGAGCGGCGGGCTGGCAGATCGTCGATCTGGTCAGTGGGGTCATGTCGGAACCTCCCGATGGGGCGGGGACGACAACGGAATTCGTCCCGGTGCTTGCCCACCGTCCGAATCGGTGCGCGGGGTCGCGTGAGGTTCGACGTGAAAACGCAGTGAAAAGCCCGTGAGAACTCGCGAGTGAGCTGTGATGTCGGTCATATGTCGGTTCGTTGAGGCTTGGATGACCTGCATCGATTACCGACTGCGAAGTCTGGGTTTCGTAATCGCTGATGTCATCTCGACGGAATGTCATAGATCCCCGCCTGTTTCGGTTGCCGAGTCAGTCCGATCGGTGTGCGACGGAAATCCCCCAACCGCCGCGGTACTAGGAGAAGTAGGACACGCATCCACGCCGATCCGGCCAGCCGACAGCAGGAGGTCTGCATGAATCGACGCAGAAGTAGCCGCACGCCAAATCTCGACATCAGTCCCGACATCGCCGTAGTGCGGACGTACTCGCAGCGAATGAAGGTGGCCTGCGATGAGTTGCACGACGATCCCTTCAGCCGGCAGGCACGGTCGGCGCTGGTGCGATTGATCATCGACAGCTCCGAAGCCGACGCTGCGTTCTCCCGTTTGACCGCGACACATGACCGGTCAGTGTGACACAATACTTACCGTGGAAGGTAAACTTCCCTCCCAAAGGGAACAGTTCGCCAAGTTCGTCAGGCCCTTGGATGGCGAGCAGGTCAAGGAACGGGTCATCGCGGTAGCCGCGATCGTCGGTGGCCTGTACGCGGTGATCTCGCTGGTCCTTGCTGTGCTGCCGGACCGAGGCGTCGAGCGGCATCCGACGCCGGGTGACAGCAGCGTCCCGGACTCCACCGTGGTGAAGGCGTTCGCCGTCGAGTTCGTCACCGCCTACCTGACCGCCAAGCGCGGAGAGGAGGCCACCTTGAACACTTACGTCACCGCGAAGGATCTCCAACTTCCGCCGGTGAAATCAGCGTTCACCAACGCCGACGTGACGTATGTGAAGCAGCGATACGCCGAAGCCGATGGTCTGTCGCTGTGGACTGCTGTCGTCTCAGGAATCGTCAACGGCGACAACACCACCAACCAGACACGCTCGTACTACCAGGTATCGATCACGATGCTCGACGGCGCCTGCCGCGCTACCGATCTGCCCGCGCAACTGGCAGCGCCGCAACCCGGTGTCGACGTGCGCCTGAATTATCGCAACCAGCTTGCCCTCGACGGGCCGCTCGCCCGCGCCGCCACCGGCTTTCTCACCGCGTATCTGACAGGCGGATCGGACTTTTCGCGCTATATCACCGCCGACTCGACAGAGCACCCGATCGACCCGGCGCCCTACCTGAAGGTGGATGCCGTCGAAGTGAAGAGCGACTCCAACGGTGATCCGAACGATTCGGCGACCGCGGATGTGCATGTGACGGTGATCGCCCGAACCAAGAACTACACCCTCACCGAACTGCACTATCCGTTGGCGATGCGGGCGGTCGAAGGCCGCTGGCAGGTCCTCCACATCGCGCCCAACCCAGCGGTGCAGCTCGACCAGTCGCAGCCCAGCGACTCCACCCAGACCACCACCACAACCACGGTGGCGCCGCCGACGCCCACGCGGGGCTGACTCATCAGGCCCGTCGACGCGCCAATGGAAGGGAAACCAAATTGACCAGTATCGAGACGCTCCTCAACAACATTGCGCTTGTGGTGACCCGGGTGGGCGCAAGCTTGTTGGTGATCTGGGCGATCTACTACTTCTTCACCAACCTCTTCGGTGAGAACGGCAAGGACCCGGTCAAAATGGCCACCGCGGTGGGGATGATCGTCCTCGGCGGTGCCGCCTTCGCGCTCATCCCCACACTGCTTGACGTGGGCAGGGAAACTGGTGCGCAGATCACTGGCCGCTAACGCTACATACCCACGTCAGCGAGGTCTGCTGCTGTGAGCGTCGTCAAAATCGCCACCGGAAGCCGCCGCTTTCGCACCTGGGTCGGTCGGCTGCCCGGCGGACGCCGGTTGATCGGCGGAGCGCGTCCGATTGAGCAGGTGGTGGCCGTACTTGTCTGCTTCACCGCCTCCGGTCTTGCCGCAATTGTGTTTCCGGTCAATGCCTTGGCCGCGCTGACAGTGGGGGCCGCAACGGGCGTCGGTGTCGCGTTCGTACTGAGCTTGATTCCGTATGACAACGTCCCGGTGACCGCGCGGGTGGCGCGACTGGCGCTGCTGCTCGTCGACCGTAAGCCGAGTGTCGTCGCCGCCGAGGAGCTCGCCCGCCAAGAGCGCGCGGGCGGCGCCTTTCTCATCGCCGACGGCGAGCAACCTCTCAACTCGGTCGACCCCGCGGATGCCACCACATGACACTCAAGCAGCCCACCAAAGCCCGATACCGCAATCTGCAGTTGACTCATTCCGGGGGACTGACCGCCACATACTTCGTCGACCCCCTCGACTATGGGCTGCGCCCGCCCGAGGACAAGGAGTCGGTTCAGGACTACCACGAATCTCTGGCATTGGCCGTGCCCGACCACACCTTGCTCCTTGGCGTCCAAGCGCCACTGGACCTGGTCGACGTCTTGCACCGGACGTTGGATCAGGTCGATCTCGAACGCCACCCGGACCACATCGAGGAGGCGGTGGCGTCCTACCACCGCACGGCGGCGATCGCCCCCACCACTCGCATCTACACAGCGACCCTTCCGCTCGGGAAGGCACCCGCCGACTTTCGGGCCACCCCGGCCGAGTTCGAGCCGCTTCTGGAGAAGGCGGACCGGCTGATCGCCACCATCGACCCCGAGAACACCTTCAAGTTCACCCCGGTGCCAGAAGGATTGCTGGCGTTCCTGTGGAATCACCACCTCATGCGCGGGGCGGCACTGGAGGTGATGCCGCGGGATCCTGCCCGCGCCGCGCCGGAATCCACACCGACCCACACCGAGTTTCGTCCCGGAGTCCTCGACGAGGGCGCTCGCTCGGACAAGCCGTGGTGGCGCAGTTTTGACCCGATCCTCAAGGCGATGGTGCGCCTCGACGACGGGCATGTCGTCACCAGTTACCAGAGCATGCTGATCCCGGCTTCGTTTCCGACCGAAGGCATGTGGTTTCCGGGCGGCTGTGAGTTCCTCACAATGCTCGACGGCATCCCCGATGTCAGCGTGGACTGGGCAATGCGGGTGCGGCGCACTGATCGTGAGGCCGCCATGCAGCAGAACGAGAAGACGCTGAGAAAGATTGGCGTGCAACTGCATCAGCGCGATCTCGAGGTGGGCTTTCACTCCCAGGAGCTGCAGAACAAGGTACGGCTACTGGCCGAGTACAACGCCGAACTGGCCGAGAACGAGAACGCCGAAGAGATCAACTTCACGACCGTGCTGGCAGTGGGCGCGACGAACGAGGCCGACATGTCCCGTCAGGTCGCGACACTCAAGGCCCGGTTCCGCAAGCTGGGCATCAAACTGTCCGCACCGCGGGGGTGCCAGCGCAAGTTGTGGCACATGTTCAATCCGGGTGCGCCTGCCGACGTCGTCTACGGCAACTATGAGCATCTGACGTCCAGCCGCTCATGGGGTGGGCTGGTGCCGTTCACCACGGCCCGATTGCTCGATGACACCGGTCCGATCATCGGGGTGAATCTGTTGTCCGGCCAGTTTGAGCCGCTGCACTTCAACTTCCTCGGCAAGGCCCTGCGGGACACCTCGCCGGCAATCGCGGTCGCCGGTGAACTCGGTGCCGGCAAGAGCTATTTCGTCATGACTTGCGGCTTCATCATCGCCGATCTCGGCGGTCAGTTCCTGGCGATCGACCGCTCCAGAGCGGGTGAGTATGTGCCACTGGTGAACTCGATACCCAACTCGGTGGTCATCGACCTCGGCGCCCCGGAGTACACCTGGGACCCATTGCAGATCTTCTCAGATCCGGTCCTGGCCCGCCGGATCGCGCTGGACACCATCTTGCCGCTGCTGAACATTCCCGCCACCTCCGCGCAAGGCAAGTTGATGTCCAAGCTGCTACGTGTCGAGAACCGCAGCGCACACGGTCTGCACACGCTGGCCGATCTACGAGACCACTGCGCCCGCGTCGGGGCCACCGCCAACGGGGCCGACAGCGACGATCATCGCGGTATCGCCGATGCGATGGACGCCGCTGAAGCGCCCGTCCTGTTCGGCCGGGGCCTGCCGCCAATGCCGATGGGTGCCACCGCAACCGTCGTGCGCACGCACACCTTGTCGCTCCCCAAGCCCCAAGAGCTCACGCTGTCGCACGCCTACGCGAACCTGCCCTGGCGCAAGCGACTCGGCCACACGCTGTACGAGTTGGTCGGGCTGTTGGCACGTGAGCAGTTCATGAACAACCGCGAGCGGTTCGGTGCCCTGATCGCCGACGAGGCGTATCACTTCACCACCTCCACGGTCGGTCAGCAGATCGTCGAGGAGTTCGTGCGGGACGGCCGAAAGACCCAGGCCGGCATCATCTTGGCCTCTCACGACCCCAAGGCCGACTATGCGGGAGTCGCACTGGATCTGGTGCCCAACCGGTTCGGTTTCCGCCACCGCGACAGAACGCTTGCCGAAAACACCTTGGAGTGGCTCGGTGCCGACATCGAACGCGACCGCTACCTGGTAAAGCAGTTGCGGCACAACACTTCACCGCCGATCGGTAAGAAGGAATATATCGAGCCGAATCGGCGCGGCGAGTGCTTCATCGCCGACGGTCGGGGACGCATCGGGCGCGGCAAGATTCTCGGACCCGCTCGCGAAGACCGGGCGGCGGCGATCATCACCACGCCCAATCGGGCGGCATAATGACCTCATCGACCGGCCTCGTAGAGGCGCCGTCGTTCACCGATCTGTTTCTTATCAGGATCGGCGTTCGGTTGCCGGGGTCGTGGGACCCCGCGGTTCCGGTATTGAACCAACTCTTAATCCGCGTCTGGTTGTTCTCCACTGCCACCCGGCTGCGCCGATTCACGGTGCTGCCATTGATGATTCATCTCGCGCTCACTCTCCTTGCGCTGATGTTTCCCGCCTCGGCCCACGCTGCTCTCATGCCGGCCGGGGCAATACTGGCGATGCTTACCGTGACAGATTCCTACGGCGTTCCATTGTCGCAGTATGCATTTTCGACCGACTACGGCAACATCCTGGATGGCGGCAGCCAGGCGTTGTTTCTTGCCTACCCGTTGCAGATCGAGGCCGCCGTGTTCGTGATCATCGGCGGCTTCGCGATCTGGCTGCTGATCTGGATCCTCGACTTCGGACTTCTTACAGTCCTCGTGGAGCCGATCGCCTTAGCGGTGCAGAGCTACGCCAGCCAGGTCTTTCCCGGTGTCGCAACAATCGCGGCGATCATCGCGGCCCTGGTCATCGCGTCGCTGGTCATCCGAGGCGACACACCAAAAGCTGTCGGCCTGACGGCGACTGCGCTGGTGGTGGCTGTTCTCGCAGGGTTCGTCGCGTACTCCCCGATCAGTTGGGCGGTGTCCGAGGACGGACCCATCATGCAAGGACGTGACCTCGCCATCGCGGCCGCCACGAACTCCCAGGCCGGCTCCGGCCAGACCTACGACCGCCTGGCGCAATTAGAAGGCATGTTGGCCACCAACCTGGTGCGGGGGCCACTGCAGATATGGAACTTCGGCGACCGCCCCGACGAAACCCCGGCATGCGCGGCGGCATGGAGCTCGGGTGTCAAATCCGGTGACGCCGATCGGATCAAAGACGGTGTAGAGGACTGCGGCTCGCCCAACTCCCGCAGCATGAAGGCCAGCGCCGACAATCCGAACGGCGGCCAGGTCGCCAACGGGTTCTTCCTGATCGTCCTGATCTTGTGGTTCCTCATATACGCCATCATCGTCGCCTACCGAGTCACCATCGAGTTCGCACGCTGCATCATCAGCGCGTTCAAGCTGTTATGGGGCCTGGCGGTGGGATTCATTCCCGGTCCTGGACAACGGAGTATCTACACCTCGGTAGTTGAACTCGGCTACTCCGCGGTCGCAATGTTCGGCTACGTGACCATCACCATGTTCGCCGGCGAGCTGTTCATTACCCAGTTCCGCCGACTGGACAACTTCGTGGTGGCGCAGTTCTCGGCCATCGTGCTGATGTGGATCGCTGCCTGGATGACACTGAGGCTGGGCCGCAAGCGAGACGAGACGATATCGTCGATCACCGACGGCATTCTGAACGAATTGGGCGCCACCAAAGAGCCGCAGGGTGGCGGGGGCGGCGGCAACGCGAAGAGTCTGTACAGACCGGGTGGCTTCCTCTATAACGAGCCGAGACACGGGGTCGGCACCGCCATGGCCTTCGGAATCGGCGGAACACTGGCCGGCGAAGCGCTGTACAAAGTTTCGCCGTCCGTCGCGATGGTGACGCGAAGATTCACATCCTTCTATCCAGCGGGTCCCATGCAAACCCTCTACCGCGGCCTCGACGACGCGAGTACCGCCAAGATAGGGGCTGACCGCGACAAGAAGGTTGACAACGTCGCCACCACTGTCGGCCAAATCAATACGGCTGTAGCGCAACGCGGAGACGGTAGGCCGAACCCGCCCGCGGGGCCGGGGCCCGGCGGGCCGCCACCCAACGGGTCGGGTGGAGGGCCGCTTCCCAACGGGCCGAATGGACAGCCGACAGGTGGAGCGCCGAATCCCAACGGGCCGAATGGAGGACAGCCTTCGGGCGGAGGACAGCCTTCGGGCGGCGGGCCGCCTAACGGGCCGGGTGGAGGAGCGCAGCCGGCCACCGGCACTCCGCTGCCGGCACCGCCGCTGCCTGGGCCAGGTGGAGGACCTCAGCCAGCGAACGGTCAACCGCAAGGGCCTGGCAACGGTGCAACACCGCCGAATGGCGGACCTCCACGTCCTCAGCCAGCCCCGAACGGTCAACCGCAAGGACCAGCCGACGGTGCCGCGCCGCCGGCGCCGCCCCTTGGCCAACGTTCGAACGAACCGCATGCACGCGATCAACCGCCCACCACCCCGCGGGGCCCGATGCCGGGCGAAACACGATGACGCAACCCACTAAAGATGACGAGAGTGACGGCAGGCCAGCATGGTCGCGGGCACTGGCCCGCGCCGGTCAAGCGAAAGCTGCTTACATCGCCGGTGCCGGGATCGGGTGGCCGGTGATTCTCGGGGTGGTGGCCGGGGTGTTACTCATCGTGTCCATCGTGGTGATCATGCTGTCCGTGATGACGGCGCATATCGAACATGAACGCGAAAAGTTTGCCTACCAATGCGAATCCAAACTCGGCCACTCGGTCGGCAACACCGCGTCGGTGCTGATTGCGTCGCCGAGCGTATCGGCGTCGCGTCAGGAGACAATCGCACTGCAGCCGACCACCATCAGTGCCACCACACCCACGTCGACATCGCCGGTGGCGACGACCACCACACCCACCACACCGACCACGACGACGAGCGCCACGCCGTCGAATCCGTATGCCACCATGTCGATCCCGCCCTCACTGGATGCCGAGGCCGCGGCGTGTGCCTCCGCTGTGAAAAGCGGACCGACAGTAGGTGCCCGCGTTACCCGCCCGGGCGGCGAACTGGGCCACCGGGCCGCCGTCACCGCCAACGAGCAGGTCGGGCTGATGGCCACTGATGGCGATGGGACGTTGGACGGGCCCACCAACGAGGCGTTCTCCTCATCCAATCTTGTTCGCTACGCATACTTTCGGGCCAGCGGGGGAGAGCTGGTCCTGCCATCGGAGATCAGTGAGCAGATCACCGTCGGTGAGCGTGTCGCCCCCGACTTCATCAGCCCGGGTGATCTGGTGTTCTACGCCTTCACCGCGACCGCAGGCCCGACGTCGGTGATGGTCGCCATCTCGCCCACACTCGGTGTCGACGCGAGCGCGGTAGGCCAGTCGATCCGTCTGGCGGAGTTGCCCACAGGAAACGTGATCATCCGGCGACCCACTCTCGAGGCAAGCGCAAGGCAGGTACATGACTGACGAGAACAGCACCGCCACGGAACTGGCTGCGCCGCCGGCCCCGGCCACCTTGAGCCCCAATGAGTATCGCTCCCGCCCGTCGCTGGCGGTGGCACCGCGGCTACCGATCAGCCCAGCCGGTGCCAATGCTGCTGGGGCGTCACCTGCCTCGACTTCTCAGGCCACGCCGACCCCTGCGGCCGCCGCAGGAACACCTGCTGCCACGGGTTCGGCTGCGGCGCCGGCTGCGGCGCCGGCCACGACGGCAGGTACGCCCGCCGTGGCAGCCCCGCCCGCGGTGAACGGCAGTGGCTTGGCCACAGCCGATCCCGCCGCCGGCGAAGCGGAACCGGGGGATTCCGACCCGGCGGCCGAGGACGAGCAGGATTCCGACGCCGAGGCATCCGCCATGGATCCCGACCAGGCTGCGAACCTGGCCACCGGGTTGGCGGAACCCCTCATCAGCGCGGGGGTGGCGATCCCGACCGCATTGTTGACCACCGGCGTGGGTCTGCTCGAACCGTTCGCGACGATCCTGGCGGCATTCGGGGAAGGCACACCGGAGCTTGCGGGGTCCTCGGGGTTGTCGTCGGATCTGCTGGATCAATTGGACTCGATCGATGCCGACTCTGGGGTAACGGGCGATGTCGGAGTGAGTTACCAGTCGACGGCCGATGGCTATTCGCAGGAGGCCCAAGCGCTTGACAGCCTGGATCGGGAACTTAGCAAGGTGCTCGAAGATTCCGCCAACAACTCCAGCCTGGGCCGCGCCGAGATCGAGCGGATCATCGACGAGGTCAAGAGCAAACTGCAGGCGCTCGAGTCGGTCGCCGACACCCCCCAGGGCCAACAAGCGGTGCTCAATGCGATCGCCGAGGGGTTGCAGGAAGCCGGCGCGGTGGTGACCAGCGCCACCAGCAACGACGCGCTCAACGCCAGCAAGGTCCAGGCCATCGCGGCTCAGTACCAATCGGATCTCAATCCCAGTGCCGACCAAGAAACTCCATCGGCCCTCGGCGATCTGACCTCAGCGTCATCGCCGCGCGAAGTGGCTGCGGCGATCCTCGGCGAAGCCCGGCGTCGCGGGTATTCCGAAGACCAAGCCATCGCGATTCTATCCACGGCGATGCAGGAGAGCGGGTTGGATCCGACGGCAATCGGCGGTGGCGGAGCCTGGCACGGGATCTTCCAGCAGGACACCAGTTATCCCGGCCGCGACGATCCGAACGCCAATATTGCCGAGTTCTTCGACCGGCTGGACGCGAAGGGCGGATCGGGTGCTGAGGACACCTGGAAAACGATCTTCTGGCTGCAACAGCGGCCGGGCGAACTGTCCGCCGAGGCGGCATACGCCAATGGGCGCCAAGCCTATTTGTCTGAGATCCAAAGCCAATCTGGCGCAGCAACACAGTTGTACCGCGAACTGACCCCGAGATATGTCTAAAACCGTTACACGGGAATCGAATCCGCGCCTAGTTGCCGTGGTGGGCGGAACAGCAGTAATTGCTGCCTGGTGGTTCACCCGCGCCGACGCGGTCAGCGCCTGGGCGCTGCGTCATGGATATTTCACCACCACACCGGTGTTCCCGATGCCTGGTGCCGATCCCGCGGGCTCCGGGCCCACTCTGGCGGCGGCGGCCGCTCTGCTGTCGGTGGTCGCGGCGGTTGTCGGCGCTGCCGTGACAGTGGTGCGCCTTTTGGAACCGACGGTGCTGCAACGTATCTACGAGCGCCGCCCGCTGCCACCAGTAGCCGCGCCCATGATCGCGCTGTCCGGTGGCACATTGGGCGCGCTCACGCTCTTGGGCGTCCCGTTTGCCCCCGACTATGTCGCCGTCGCGGTGGCGGCGGTGGCCGCTGCCGCGATTGGCGACTGGTCGTCGGGGCTGCTGAGGAAGCGGCGCACCGAAGCGCACTATCTCAACGAGATCGAACGGACACTTCTGCCATACCTCGGCTACGAGGCTCTGCCCAAGCACCGCGTGGTGGCCTTCTCCGAATGGGAGCCCCAGACCGACGGACGCCCGGCGCTGCCGAAGACCATCATGTTGGCTTACACCGGCCGCCGAGAAGAGCTGGAAGCCAACCACCTGAGCCGCCGCCTCGACGAGGCTGTCGGCGCGCACTACTCCCTGCACTATTCCAGTGTCGACCAGCTTATCGCCGCCACCGTGGCAAGGGCCGAACCCGAATCCTCGATCGTGCAGCACCTACGCCAACAGATCACGACTTCGGGCCTTTTCGGTGACGGCGCCACGATCACGGACGTCGAGTACAGCGTGAACGACGAGCCACTCCGGTTCACCGTGCACCATAAGATCGCCGCGCAGCTCGCTGCCACTAACCGGCCTCGCGTCATCGAACGCAAACTCGACGCACTGCTTCCGGGCAGCTGGCGCGCCGCTAGCTGGGACCACGTCACCGCCACCGCGGTCTTCGAGCGCAGCCGTGAGTTGCCGGCCCGCGTCTTCCCGCCGATCGTGCCCGCCAGGACCAGCGTCGAACAAGCTTGCGCCGCTTACCATGACACCGCTATCCCGCTTGCCGTCGACAATGACGGGATCGTCATTACCTGGCCGCTGGCCCGCGATGCGCACAATCTGATCGTCGGCCCAACCGGCTCCGGCAAGACCGCGTCGATGCACAGTTCGATCGTCTCGGCCGCGCGTCTCGGCTGCCGAATCTTCGTCATCGACTTCACCGCAGGCGAATTCACCTCGTACCGCAGTTACCCAAACGTGGTGGCGGTCGTTACTGAGCCCTACGAGGCGGTCGCCTTGATCAGTGTCCTATACAAAGAGATGACGGTCCGGTACAACCTGTACAAGCGCAACCGAAACGCGTTGGGCGGCAAAGAACCCATTCTCATCGTGTTGGACGAATTGACGGAGATCCGCGCCGCTGTCGAGCGGTTCTACGGCGCCACCAGGCAGCCGGGCGATCCCGCGGATTGCCCAAGCCTGACCATGTTGACCGCTCTGCTGCGCAAGGGTGGCGTGTGCCGAATGCACTGCCATGCCTCGGTACAGCGCCCAGACCGCTCTTTCCTGGAAGGTGAGGCGAACGAAACCTTCACCAACCGGCTATCGCTGGGCAAACTGTCACCACAAGCGGCAAAGCTGATCCACGGCAACGACTTTGCTGGCCGCACTGTGCCGCCGGGTATCCGCCAGCGGGGCACTGCACTCAATCCGGTAACCGGACGGCACATCGAGGTGCAAACCTTCTACACACCGGATCCGGCCAACCCCAACGGCGCAGCGGAGGTCGAGGTTCTCGCCGACCTCAAGCCGGCGCTCAGCCTCTACGACCGCGGCGTCATCGTGCCTCCTGATACCGATCCGGCATCCCAACCATTCAGGTACTACCAGCAGTTGCCGCTGATCAAGGCTGCCGACCATCCCGAGTACGACCCGCTCTCGCCGCGGTACAAGCCGCCGCAGTGGCTTCAAGCCGAAGACCTCGGTGTGGACGGGGTTTTCGGATCGATTCCGGGCCGCGACACCACCGCGGCGGCCAAGCCGCGGCCGGCCCGGGAACTGATCGCTGTCTATGAGGGCCACCTGACTGATTCCCGGCTGGTGCCCGTTGTCGACCTGGGAATCGGTGATTACGTGTGCAATCCGATCACCGGCCGGTGGTCGCTCCTGGTCGACAAACCGGCCCTCCCACACGCCGGCCCCGCGACGCTGCGACTGAGAGACGTGCATAACGGCCGCATCGAGGAGGTGCGAGTGCCCGAAGGCCGCGTGCAGGTACGGGACATCAACGAAACCCATCTGGCCACCGAGAGCATCTGATGACCAACGCGCGAATGCCGATACCCCTCGTCCCGCATTGCCGAAAGTTACCAATGGTGGAAACATTAACCCCAATGGGGAAAGGGGTGCTCAGTTGGCTGACGAAGTCATTGCGGCCCTGGACCATTTCCGGGGCCTTCTCGGGGACGGTCCACCCGTGACTGCACCCGTGCCGTCCGACGTTCCCGCCGACGTCCAGCGCCGACTTCAAGTCCTGCCCGATGGGGTCACCGGAAACATCGCCGACGCCCTGGTTGACGATCGTGCCGACCAGGCCCGGATTGCCGCCGACCTCGCGACGGTCGAACCTGCCATGGCAACGCTGATCGACCAGTCCGTATCGGACATCAACGCCCGCCGGGATGCGCTGAGCGGCACTCGTGACGGCTACATCGACATACGGAACCAACTGGCGGCCGTCGAGGAAACGGCGTTGGGGCAATTGGGGGTACTTCAAGCCAAAGTCGCCGCTGTTGGCAATGGCGCCGAATCGGTGCGCCCCCAAGACTCGCGTGGCGAGTTGCGCCGTGCCCTGGTCGAAGCATTGGCGCAGCGCTACTACGAGCAAGCCAAGTCGAGCTCGTCCACCGGGTCGCTGACTGGGCAATCGACGAGCGGACTCAGCACCGCCGCACAAGCACTCACCAGTGCCGCGACATCGCCGCTCTCGTCGGCGACCTCGGCGCTGCAGTCGAGCAGTGGATCGTCGTCCGCGTACGGCGGCGGCACCGACACCCTGGAACGCAGCGTCGCGTCAGGGATCCGCAGCAGGTCTGAAGTGGGCTACAAGATCGTCGAGAGGGCGGCGGCGGCGGAAGGGCTCCCATACGTGTGGGGCGGCGGGAATTCCGAGGGCCCGACCGGGGGCGGCTTCGACTGTTCGGGCCTGGTCCAGTGGGCCTATGCCCAGACCACGGGAGATGTATTGCCGCGCACGACTTATGAGCAGATCAAGCTCGGCACAACGGTCAATCCGGCCGACGCGAGGGCCGGCGATCTGGTCTTCAGCAACTTCTCGAGTCCCGGAGTGCCGGAGCACGTGCAAATCGCCACTGGCGACGGCCGGGTGGTGCACGCGCCCCAGAGCGGCCAGCCCGTCCAGATCAGTGACATGTCCACCAGCAACGTCGTCGTCAAGCGGATCTACGGGCAAAGGAGTTCCAATGGCGCCATTGACGTTTAACAACACCGACAACGTCGTTGTCAAGCGGATCTACGGAGGCACCTGAAACCATGGCACCTAAAGGCCAGATTGCCCCCGACCAGTTTGGTGAGGCCACGCACTGGGGCGTGTGGAACTTTCTGACGAATGCCCCGGGCTGGTCGCGAATCGGCTGGGAGATGCCCAACGATCCCAGCAGGTATTACAGCCGTGACGACGACGTCTACTGGACGGACGTGCGGGACAAGGCCCGGGTGGCCTACGGAGACCCAAATATCGGCTACAACACCAATTTTCCTGGTTTTGATCGCTACCTGGTGTTCGGAGATGGAACGCGGGTACCGGACGACGGCAAGATCGTCTACCGCGATCTCAGCGATCCGGAAAACGTCAAGACTTGGATCCAATACGACGGCGGTAAGAAAGTAGCGCTGCAGGGTGCGGACGGCGAGCCGGTAGGGGATCCGAAAGAACCGGCGGGATACCACCAGTTCAACGACAAATGGTTTCCGGTCGATGAGCACGGGAACCAGATCGGCCCGCAGGTCGCGAAGGTGCCCGAGACCTTCAGAGACCGGCAGCCGTCAGAAAATCAAGACAAAAAAGAGCCGTCGAAAAATGGCGACCCCAATGAACCGAAACTGACGGTCGACCTTAAGGGCATGACTGCCCCGAAGTACCCGGACTGGGCCTACGACCCGGACCACGGCGGAAGCCAGGCCATCCCCGACAAGCTGGCGACGACCCTGGTGGAGCTGTACTCCATGCTCGGCACGGGCGAGCGAGTGCCCGACACGTTCTCCAAATTTCCCGTCGATATTGTCACCGGCGCGAACCTCGGAATCGACGATTACGACACGAATAGTGAACTGAGTAACGGGTTCAGCCGCCTGAGAACCGAGTACAGCGAGTTCATCACAGCGCTCAACATTAAGGTCCACGAAACCAAGATCGCCACACAAATCTCATGGAAGATCAGCGACGATGGGCGGCGTGCGATGAACCTTGAAATCGGCGCTTTCAACGGCAAAACCGCTGTGATGACTGTCCCGGGAGACTGGAAAAGTCTGTTGGACGCACAGGCTGCGCTGGTGAACAACGTCGAGAACATAATCAAGAATGCGGTAATACAGCCACCCGTGCTGGGCGACCCCGACAACCCCGCGAACACCAATACCGGTGTGCAGGGGCTGGGCGGCGGCGGCACGGATCGGAGAACTCCACGCACATCCTCGTTGGATGACGGCACCTCAACGCCACGTGACGATTCCACGTTGGGTAAGGACACCGACGACAGTTCCACCGAGGATCAGATCAGCAGGTTGCTGTCCGGTCTTTCCGCCGGGCTCAACACGGATACATCCACGAGTGACTCAAGCGATGGGTGGAGCAGCGGGCTGTCGTCGGCCCTGTCGGGTCTGAGCGGCCTCAGCAATCTCAGCAATCTCGGTACGTCCCTTGCATCTTCGGCCCGGCCTGCCGACAGCTGGGACAGGGTCGACAACGATGAAAAGGACGAGGACGACGAGAAGGACGAAGCGGTCGAATCACTCGCGCCGCCGGTAACCCCGACCCAAGGTGCGCAGGCGCAAGCCGTCCCAGGCCAGGCCACCGTGGTTGAGCCCCAGGAGGGCACGGTGCAGCCGGCATCGGCCGTGGCGGCTCCGGGACCGGGCGCGAAATTGACAGTGACCTTGCCCGATGGCCGGGTGGTGGAGGCGCCTAACGCGCAGGCCGCCGAGGCCGCCCGTAATGCGTTGGCGGATTCCGACGGCAGCGGGGACGCCGCCCAAAAGGCATATGCCGGCACCGGAGTCGAGATCCCTTCCGACGGCAAGAATCCCGGTGCCAAGGTCGACCCCAGTGACCTACAACCCGGCGACATCGCCAAGTGGGGGGACAAGACCATGGTCGTCGTGGCGCCCGGCCTACTGGCTGTGCCTGGGGAACCCGACTCCGTCATCACGGTCGCCGAGGCTCTCGAACAGAACGCACGCGAAGAGGCACGCGGCGGTAGCAGCGGCTTCGTGGGGTTCTACCGTCCCACCGAATTCGACGACCCCACCCTGTCCTCGGCGGCATCGCCGCCGCCGCTGACTGACCCGCAGCCCACACCGCCGGTCGAAGACAACAAGGACACATCGCCTCCCGGAGAGCCGGACTCACCGTCGAAGTCCCAACCGGCAGTGCCACCTGGCGGCGACGAGCCAGCGCCGCCCGCGTCAACCAGCGACCAGCAGTCGCCCCCACCATCGCAGGACCCGCCGGTTCCACAACAGGAGACGCCACCGACAGCACCGACTGCTCCACGCGCCGAAACGAACTCACTGGTCGAGCCTCAGCCGGCGCCACCGTCACCGTTCGCGCCGTCGCCTGATGTGCCGCCGGCGACGCGGACAACCAAACAGGAACGCATCGTCGCCGGCCAATCTTGAGTCCGGTCCGTACACACCAACAACGAAGGGAAGCACCAATCATGGCTCGGAATACCAACTATGGCGACAGCAACCCCAACGATGGCACCCCCGGCGGCTCGGGTCATGTTTTCGGTATGGATCCCGGCCGCATGGAGACGTTCGCTGCCGAACATGACGACATCGGCGAACAAGCCAGAGTGTGGGCGGCGTCCAACCTCGACCTGCCTGAGCGGGTACTGGAGTCGCATGGGAAGGTCGCCTATAACACCGTTCTGGGACTCAGGGAAGCCGTCGCCAACAAGCTGGCCGCGGGCATGGCGTTCGCCGACCGCAACGGCCGAACAGCAGACACGTTGCGCCGCACTGTGGTTGGCATCCAGGCGACGGACGAGGGCAGCGCCGCAGACCTCGGCACGGACACCCGCGCATGAGCGTAGTCATCCATCCCGACGTCCAACGCGCCCTCGATTACGCTGACGCGCTCAAGGAACGTCTCTACACGTACCGCGACAAGATGACGGCCCTCACCGGTGAGCGGGTGTCGAAAGACGGTGATATCGCGGTGAAAGTCGATCTCTCCGGCCAGCTCATCGACCTTTGGCTGAAGCCCGGTCTGCTCGACAACAAAAGCCCCGCCGCCATCGCCCGGGAAATAACCGAAATGGTAACCGAAGTGGGCGCCGATGTCGCCGGACAAGTGGGCGAGCTGTACCGCGAAGCGCACGATATCGCCGACATCGACACGCTGGTCGGCCCTGCGAGAGCAATAAGTGATGCAGGACCATAGAAACGGCGGCTCGGCAGGTGGCTTGGTGAACGGCATGAATCATCGTGCGGAGAACATGATTCGGTGGCTCCTCGCCGGACACGGCGGGTTGAAGAACGTGGCGAGAATGCTCACCGACGCATTCGGTCCAGGAGCCGTGATCGCGGCGACCGTCGACATCAGCGACGGCGCCATCACCGCTTACCCGAAACAACCCGATGCCGGTCCGGTGTCTGGCAACTGGACGCAAGTGCCGAACGGGTGGCGGCACGCCTTTGATCCGCCGAGCATGCCGCACAGCGCCACCGCCGAGCATCATGTCGTCGTCGGAATCACCTCCAGGGACGAGCTTCTCATTGTCAACCTCGAGGCGGCCGAGGCGGTCGGAGTTGGCGGAGAGGCTGTCCCGGTGATGAGGTCCTGGCTGATGCAAGTGCTGTCGAAAACCCCGACAGCAGAAGTCGTCGTGGACGATACCGCTCTGGCACTGGAAGGCGGGCCGCGACTGCACCACGTCGACGACCCTGCCGACACACCGCCCTCCGCCACGGTCTACTTCACCACCACCACGACACCGCGCGGCTCCGCCGCCCTTCCCATAACCGTGTCAGCGCACACCGACACTCATGGCAACGCGCTACTCCTCGACGCCGAGGTCGCCGGCATCTACGTGGGCAACCGGTATTGGCCGCTGTGGCGATACCTGCACCTGAATGACGACGCCTGGTCGGCGTTGTCGACCACGGTGACCGGCACCTCAACACCGGACACACCGTCGCTGGCCGCCGTCGAACCGCCGTCCGATTCCATCGCGACACCTCCGAAGCCGCAAGGGCTCTACGCGCTCGGCAACGCCTACGTGCTCGGCCAGGACCCGGAGACTGGCGAGCTCGTGATGCACGGCGCGGTCACCAGGATGGGTGCCAGGAAACCAGTCGAGGCGTTGATGGCGCTGGCCACCTCAGGCGGGCTCACCACTGCTGAATGGGACCAGATGCTCGACATCAAACCGGCCAACCGCCGTCAGCTCCGGACACAGATCCGCAGGATGTTCGGTGGCGCCGACCCCGTCACCACCGATCCGCACACCCTGTTGAACACCGATCTCTACTGCGACTGGAAGGAGTTTCAACAGTTGGTCGGCCACGACCCGTTCGGTGCGAGCACTGAGAACCTCACCGCCGCCGTGGCCCTCATCCGTGGTGCGCCTTTCGCCGACATCCCGGGCGGGGCATACCAGTGGCGCTCTGCGATCCTGCTCAAAGACCGACTGATTGACCTGTGTGCCGATGCAGCGCTCGAGCTGGCGCGCCGGCAATCCGCCGCCGGTGACGCTGAATCAGCACACCGGACCGCACGCGTGGGACTCCAGGTGTACCCGCTGCGCGAAGACCTCTGGGAAATGGCAGTCCAGACAGTCAGCGACGAAGAACGGGCCGCCCTCGGCTATGACCTGATGCAGGCAATCGATTCGCCACAAACACCCGAACTCAAGGCCCTACTGGCCCGCAGCCGGGTCCAGACCCGTTGACGAAATACCAAAGACAGAACGGAACACACGGTGACCACAGCAAAGGCCAGCGAAATCCCCTTCGAACAATGCAGCTACCAGGTGTTCGACCGACATCGCAATATTGGGGTGGCGGCGGGATTCGGGGGCGCCACCACCGGCCTATACCTGAGTGAAACCGTGCGCTACCTCAACGAACGTACTTTGGCTAGACAGATCCTGGCGGTCGCGGCGGTGGCGTCCATGCGCGGCCGCCTCGCGATCCGGGAAAAGATGGACGAAGCCGCCCAAGCGGCCGACAGCACAATCACCGCCAGCACATACGAGCTTCTCGAATCAGTGCCAACCGCCGAGGAATTCGAACAGTTCAAACGCGAAACCCTGAGTTGAACCGCACTGCATAACGAATAACGGTGCGCGCGGACGTTTGTGACCCGTTGTGTGTGAACACTTCTCATAGCCAACCACATGTTCAGAGCCCGACTCAGAAAAGTAGGGGAGCACCGGTAAATGAAACGAGTCGAGACGCTAGCCGACCCGCCCTTCATGGTGGGTTTTCCAGTCACCATAGGACTTCGGATGCTCGACGTCGGCGACATTCGGCCGACCCAATGCCAGCGCGACGCATATCTTCGATTCACTCAAATGGGTGATCCGTTGGCCGACGCCGTCGTCGACATGTTCCGGAGCCTTCCAGTCGGAGAGGGCCGACGAATGTTCGAGACAGCTGTCGATTACGGTATCGACGCGGTGGATTCGCCCCCCGCAGAGTTGGTCGCGTTTTTCGCTCAGGTTGATGCCATGCCGTACTGGGTGGACCAGCAGAAGCTGGACCTGGCCTCCCGAGTGATTGGGCGAACAGGCGCGATCACCTGGATGACCTCACTGGGCATGCTCGCCCTGATGGGCGGCTACCTAGCATCCCGGGTGGCGAAGACCCTCGTAGGGACCGGGGATCTGGACAAGAAGGCCGTACGGCGGTTGTGCGACACCGCAATGTGGGCGTCGGATGTCTCCACACGGGGTGCTCTGAACCGATTTGAAGCCGGCTTCACCGGCACCCTGCGGGTGCGGCTGATGCATGCGATGGTGCGCGCCGGCATGAGCCGCCGAGCGGATTGGAACCACCGGGATTGGGACCACCCGATCAACCAATCCACCCTCGCCGGAACGTTGATGTTGTTCGGGCTGGCCAACATCGTAGGGTCCCAAGCACTGGGCATTCGGTTCACCGACCGCGAGAAAGACTCCGTGTACCACTTATGGCGCTACGTCGGATATCTCCTCGGCGTCGACCCGGAGATCCTGCCGTCCAACGAGCGGGACAACTGGCGACTGCTGTGGATCCAATCCGACTACGAGTTTCACCCCGACGACGATTCGCGGCGGCTCGCGAACGCTCTGACCAACGCAATTGGGCCCATGCTGATGGGTGACGGCACAGGTTTGCTACCGAGCCTCGGCAGGCGTACGGCCACCGGATTGCTATGCGGCTACAGCCGTTTACTTCTCGGCAAGGTTAACGGCGACGGCCTCGGATTGCCCGATGACAAGCATTTCCAAGCTGCGGTGGTGGCCATCGCGGCAGGGCGCGCCGCAACAGAAGTGCCGCGCAGGCTCATACCGGGAATGACCCAGTTGCAGGAACGCCTCGGGATGTGGGCGCGGACCGCAATGACTCACTCGATGCAGACCCGCCTCACAACCGGCAGGACCTACTCGCGCCACGACGATCTCGGTGCACCGGTCGAATCCGGCCGGGTCAACACCAACGGGCGAAACGGCGCAGCCGTTGCCGGGGAGCTGGTCTCGTTATGATCCGGTACAGCGGTGAGCATGCGATCGTCGTCGGGGGCGGAGTCGCGGGCCTGTTGGCCGCCCGGGTACTGGCCGATCACTTCGACTACGTCACAGTTCTCGAGCGCGACAGACTTATTGAGGGTGAGTTCCGTAGCGGCACACCGCAAGCCAGGCATCCCCATCTGCTGCTGGCTCGTAGCCGAACCATCACCGAGAACCTGTTTCCCGGGATCGGCGCCGAGCTCTCGCAGCTCGGTGCCATCTCATTCGACTTCGGTCAACGCGCACGCCTGTACTTCTCAGGCGGGCCGGCACCGGCGACAGCCACCGCAATCAACATCCAGTCGATCAGCCGGCCGGCGCTCGAGGACGCCATCCGGGCCCGCGTGCGGGCGCTGCCCGAAGTCGAATACCGAACGGGCGTGGTCGTTACCGGCCTCGTCACCGATCCGAGCGGCCGTGAGGTGATCGGCGTCGCCACCCGCGAACAAGGGGCGCGTTCTTCTGCCCAGATCACCGAGATCCACGGCGACCTCGTCGTCGAGGCATCCGGCCGCAACTCACACCTGCCGGACTGGCTAGAGGCGCAGGGTCTACCGCGCCCCGCCATGATCGCAGTCGACGCCCAACTCGCCTACGCCACGCGGATCTACGACATTCCAGCCGGCGTGGACTTCGACTGGGATCTGTTGGTGGAGTTCACCGAAGCCCCAGCGATCAGCCGCGGATGCTTTGCCCTGCGGGTCGAGGGCCAGCGGCTGATTTGCACCCTTCAGGGCGCCGCTGGAGACCACCCACCCAACGACGAGCACGGGTTTCTCGACTTCGCTGACACACTGCGTAGCGAGGTACCTGACCTGCTCGGCAAGCTCTCACCCGCATCACCGATCTACCGATACGGCGCCACCGCAAACCGGCGATACGAATACCATCGCCTGAGGGGCTGGCCCACCGGCCTCATTGCCATCGGTGACGCCGTGTGCAGCTTCAACCCCGTATACGGGCAGGGGATAACCGTCGCCGCGTGCGAAGCGGAACTGCTGGACCACATTCTCGCCCACCGCGGAAGGACCGCGCCGCACCGTGCGTTGCGATCGTTCCAATCCCGCCAGATGGACATCATCAAATGGCCTTGGATCTGGTCCACAGCCGGCGACCGGGCATGGTTGACCAATGGGCGGCGGTTCTCGACGAACGGGATCATCCAAACGTTGTTGAACACCTATACCAGTTCGGTGCCGACAGATCCGGACCAGTACGTCGGTTTTCTCAAGCTCGCCCACATGCTCGCCGGGCCGGCGAGTCTGCTGCGTACGCACACCGCTACGGTGATCGGCGCCAGCATGATCCGCAAATGGAAGGGCATGCCCGTTTGCGACGAGCCGACAATTCGTCCGCCGCGAACACCCGCCCAGGCGGCCGGTGCACCCGTCCCACATTGAGGCCCGCACGGTCGTCTTCTTTCCGATGTCGTTCGACCCCCGTCAGGGAAGGAAGCCCTGGCGGGGGTCGAACAATATTCAGGCTCTAATCCGGTGGTGCGCCCAGCTGGTTCGGGTCCGTGATGACGGGATTCCGTATGCCGAGTTGCCGGTTGATCAGCATGGTGATGCCGAAGAGCACGATGCCGATCGCGATGAGCGCGAGTGCCACCACGTACTGCTGCACCGGTCGGCCGGACATCGGGGATACCAGGTATAGCGAGGCGATAAAGCCGATCACAGGAAGCGCTGTCGGCGTTTTGAAGTGCTTACCCTCGTGACGCACATCCCGTCGCAACACCAGCACCGCGACGTTGACGACGGCGAACACTGCGAGCAAGAGCAGCGATGTCGTGCCGCCGAGCACGGAGATCGCGCTGCTGCTTGCGAATACGCTGACGTAGAAGATCAGTCCGAAGGCAATCAGTGTGGTGAAGATGATGGCCACCCACGGGGTTTGACGCCTCGGATGTACCGTGCCCAGCACGGGTGGAAGTACGTGCTGGCGGGCCATGCCGTAGATGAGCCGGCTGGCCATCAGCATGTTGATCAATGCGGTGTTGGACACCGCGAACATTGAGATGAACGGAAAGATGTCCTCGATGGGCAGGCCAGGTGCTCCGGCTTTGACCACCTCCACCAACGGGGTGTCGCTTGCGGCGAGCGTGCCCACGGGAACCAGCGCGACCGCGACGATGGCCACCAGGATATAGATGACACCGGCGATCGACAGACCGGTCAGCAGCACCTTGGGAAAGATCTTGACCGGATCCTTTGTCTCCTCGGCCATGTTCACGGAGTCCTCGAAGCCAACCATCGCGAAGAATGCCAGTGATGTCGCGGCTGTAACCGCCATGAAGGCGTTCTTCTCAGAGTCGGTTTCGAACGCCACCACACGAGCGAAATCGATGTCGCCGCCGCGGGTGAATGCCCATAGCCCGACGAACAGCACCAGCATGAGTCCAGTGGCCTCGATGATGGTGAGCACGACGTTGAGCTTGACGCTCTCACCGACCCCGCGCAGGTTCACCAACGCCAGCAGCAGCATGAACAGCAGGGCAATGGCGGCGACGCCGACCGGCCCCCACTCCAAACCGAAGCCTTTGACCATGTTGGCGCCGAAGAACCTCGACGCTGTCGACGCGGAGGTGATTCCGGAACACATCACCACGAATGCCACCAGGAAGGTCACGAACTGAATCCCGAATGCCTTGTGCGCGTAGAGAGCCGCTCCGGCCGCCTGCGGATACTTCGTCACCAGCTCGAGATAGCTGAAGGCGGTAACGGTGGCGATCATGAAGGCCACCAGGAACGGCAGCCAGGCTGCGCCACCGACTTCGGCCGCCACATCGCCGGTCAGTGCGTACACGCCGGTGCCCAGGATATCGCCGACGACGAACAACAGCAGTAGGCCCGGGCCCATCACCCGCCGTAATCCCGGCTTCTCGTCAACCTCCTTTGGGTGTTGTCCGTCAAGCACATTCGTTTCAGTCATCGATCCTCCCACTTCGTAAATTGCAAAAGTCGGTCTCTGTTGACGCAGGCCGATCGGCGCCCACTAGCGGCCCGCACGTGGTTGGAAGTGAGGCGCCGGCATTCCTCACGCCACCGCAGTCGCGGGCCAGACTCGCCACAAGTAATACTTCGAACGGCGCAATGTCGCGCCTACAGCGCTGAGCAACGGGACTCGCTTACTGGCCGGCCTCCAGAATGCGATTCTGCTGGAATAGCATTGGCAGTCCGGCCAGTTGTCGGACCTGCTAGCTCATCCGGCCCGCCACAACCCGGCGAGAGTAACGGTCATAACCGGCAGCGACCTCGTCGGACATGCCGCCATCTCGACGGTATCTCCGAGTTGGCCATCATATGAACCCCCGCTCCCTCCAACGTGTTTCGACACGGTACCCCAAGAATGTGTTCTGGACCGCACTTGCAACCCGGCGGATCTCGAAACCGTGTGACCAACTGCGACAGGGCGGATTTGCGGCTATTTACCAGGCGATTCCGTCGCTTTGTGCACAATCTCGTTCGCGGCGATGGACGGGCTGAATGGTCCTGAGTGTCGCTGGGCGATTTGAGTTATCCACCACTTCGCTTCTCGGCGACGGAAACCGCGGATGCCGCTGCAATGCCTTCGGCTTGCAGCCGGGTTTCGTTGAGGTCGTTTTGTTTTCGGGGTTGTGCGATGATTTCGCAAGTACAAGGATTGTGACCAGACGGCTGGGCCCGTGGCTCACAACTTACGTCTGCACCTTTCGATGAGATTCACGGAGTGTGAATGATCGAGAAGCCGGTGACGCCGCACGCTGATGAGATCCTGGGGCCGTATTGGGAGAACAACCTCAAGCCCGGGCTGCTGTCGGATCGATCGGTGACGCTGTCCAGCGTGGCGGACGGCGTCGATAGCGCATCCCTCGACGGGCAGGTGAACTCCAACCGGATGTTCGCACACGGCGACGGCACGCTGGTGACGGCCATGTCGACGAGCTGGCAGAAATTCTTCGTTCAGGTCGGCGACATCGGAAGTCAGGTCGGCCAGGCCGCCGCGCTTCTCGCTGCGTGGGCTGCGACCCTCAATGGGATGTTGACCAAGATGGCCGGTGTCGTATGGGCGGCGGAGGCGTTGATCGACACCATCGAAGCCAGTGAAGCCACGCTCATCGCGTCCGGTCAGGATCCTGAGGCGATGGTCCGCATGGTCATCGTCGAGGCCCAAGAACAGGTCGTGGTGATTTCGGCAGCGGCGGCGGCAAGCCTTGCCGCCCTACCGGATTGGGCGGGCACCGGATCCGATGGTGCAGGTGACCAATCGCCGATGGATATGCTCGTCGGCGACTGGGACAACCTCCTGGGGCCGGCGGGCGATGCGCCTGCGTCCGCACCGGGGCAGGCGGTTGTCAGCCAGGATTCCCTACCGGGCAGTTCGGGGACTGGGGGCCCGGCAGCGCCCGGCAACGGGGTGGCATCCGGCGCCGACACCGGTACCGTGACAGCCGGCAATGGGGCGCCCGGCAATGCGGTGCCCACCGGTGTCGACGGCAGTACGAGCGCACCCTCGACGCCTGTCAGTGGCGGGTCCACCCCCGAGGCGATGCCGACCGCCAACACGACTGCCGATCTGATGTCGGGGTCGAATCAGGGTGGTGCCTCGATAACTGCCCCAGGCAACGACGCCGCTCTGTCGGAAGGTGCGTCCTCATCAGCCGGGCCGACGACGGCCGATCAGCTATCCGAATCCGGGCACGGGGGAATGGGTGTGACCAACCTGTCGGCCTCAGGGGTCCCGTTGGCCGCGGCGAGTTCCCTGGCCGCGGCATCGGCATCCGCCGCAGTGGCACCGGTGTCGGGACCTACGCCCACGCCCGCGCCCACGGCCCCGGCGCCGGTAGCGCCGCCGATGACTCCCCTCTCGCCGGTGACGGGCTCGGCGTTGCTGGCGCCATCGCCGCCCGCGGCGGTACCGGGAGCGGCGGTGCCTGCGGCGATTTCGCCCACTCCGGTGGTCGCGCCGACACCTGTGGTGGGGACACCCGTACCGGCCGTGGCACACAGCGCTGCCGGGCAGACGCCGATGCATGCCGGCCAGTCGTCGTCGAACAGTCAGCCGGGCACCGGCCAACCCACGTCGACGGCCCCAGTCCCGCCACCGATCCCGTTCGTGCGTGGCCTCGACGACAGTGCAAGCGTCTTCGTGGGACCGCTGGGCGGCCAGTGGGCGGGCGCGATGATGTCGGTGACCGACCGCGATCTGGCCGCCTTGCAGTGGGTGGTGGAATCGGCCGGCGGCGGCGGCGAGGTGTGTTGGGCCGCTGGAATGCTGGTCACCGACGCGCGGCGCCAGATCGTGGTCACCACCGACCGGGGCCGGTCGTGGCTTCCGAGACGCGCCCGGCTACCGGCTGACATCGTGACGCCGTGGACCCACGCCGATTGCACGCGATGGGAAGGGTTGCGCGACCCTGCCAGAGTCGTCCTGGAGTATGCGGCCGCCATTCCCGGGGCAACACTGTCAGCGCTGGTGTCATCGGCCACGAGCGCGCCGGCATTGGCCGCCGGAATCCCTTTTGCCTTCGTGCATGTCCCGTCCGCCGCGCGCTCGCAGGTGGCGCAGGTCTCGCGGCAGGCGTTGGGGGTGAGCCCGCAGCATCAGGAGCTCGCCGACAACATCACCGAACCCGAACAGCAGCGCAAGCAAGCGTTGTGGCTGGCGTTCGACGCTGTGCAGCAAGCCGAACTGGGCGGTCCGGCCAGGACCATCGTCGACACCCTCGCCGCGCAACCGCGGCCCAACAACTCAGCCGATCTGGGGTGGCAGCAGCTGAACTCAGAACTCGACCGGATCCGCTCCCTGGAACGCCTGGCGCGGCTGGATGTGCGCGACGTTGCCGTCGGTGAACTCGACACCGGCGGCGGTCCCTGTCGACAGCTGCTGGTCGCCGCCTACGCAACCGAGGCCGTCGCCGCGCTGAGTGATCCCGATGCCCGGCAAGCGCTTGAGGATGCGCTCTATTGCTGGTCGATGCTGATGGAACTGATCACGGCGAAAGAAACGGTGTCACCATGAAGCCGCTGGAACTCGAGCCTGCTGCCGAACGCGCGCTGAGCGACGGCATGCGTTCACTTGGTGAAACCACGGGAACACAGCTCGCGCACGGTGTTGAGTCCGCGCTGACACCCGTGCAGGCGAACAGCCCTGTGGGCCAGCTCATCTCGTCGGCGATGCAGGCTCTGCACAGTGCGCTGGTGCCCGCGACCACCTTCGTGGCAAGCCAGTCCGAGAGCCTGGACAACACCACCCAAACGTCGATCGCCGCGATCGAAACGCAGGACCAAGAGTCCGGTTCGATGATCGCTGAAACGATCGCAGACAGTACGGCCGATGATTCCTTCACCGACGATGAGCTGGCATCCATCGACGAGGAGGCTCGCGAGCTGGCCGAGACGATGTTGACGGAGTATCAGGCCGCAGAAGTGGCTGGGGTGGCGGCCCAGGTCGCTGCTGCGATAGTCCAGCAGCTCAGTCAGCAAATGACCCAGGTCTCCCAGCAGGTCGGGCAAGCGATCAGTCAGCTTGTGCAGACGATTGGCGACTCGGCGTCCGGGGGTTCCTACGATGCGTCCGCGGATTTCGACGACGAGAGCACCGACCGCGATTGGGGCGGGCTGGGTGCGGGCGGGGGAGGCGGCCTCGGCGGCCTCGGCGCCGGCGATACCCTGCCCGCCGGCTTCACCGGCCCGACGGTCGCTCCGGCTACCGCGTCGACGGCGTTGTCGCCGACCGCCATCCCCTCGTCGCCCACTGCCGCCACGACCACCGGCACCGCAGCCAGTCGTATGCCGATGATGCCGATGATGCCCCCGATGCACCCCATGGGGGGTACCGGTTCGAGCAGTTCGGGCGTCGGTCGTGACACTCGGATCTTCCCGGACCGCAAAGTGTTCGAGCCACCATCCGGCGTGGAGCAAAATTTCGGGGCCACTCCGGAGATCCAAACGGTAAGTGCGCCGTTCGGCACATCGAAGGCAGCGGACTAGGGGCGAGCCCCTGGGCGGCCGGCTATCCCGCGGGTCGGCGAGATACGCGAGCAAAAGTGCCCTGGAGTGGTAACTTTTCCGGTGTGGGGTTATCCTTGGTCGGTCAAAACCTGACGCACAGGGAGGACAGAGTTGACCGCTGCGGACCACCTGGCCCCGCCGAACTGTGGTCGTCACCGCGACACAATCGTCCGCTGGGAGCGATCAGCTGCTGAGGTGTTCACCACCGGAAGCAGAGCGCAGGCGCGCGCTGCACTGGCCGAGGCGCAAGTGTTCTGCGACGGATGCCCGATCCGGGTCGCCTGCCAGGACCAAGCGACCACCGATCGCTACACGGGTGTGGCCGGCGGACAGATCTTTGTCGAGGGTCGGCGCAGGTCGCGACCCACGAAACCACTATGGGCTTGAGATGACGGAGATGAGCGTGTGATGACGGCTGTTGGCGTTGCCAGACCGTTGGACGTATTCACCATGGGGCTGCGTCATCTGCGTAACGGCGAATCCGAACGTGCTGCAGAAGCATTCGCCCAAGCTGTACAAGCCGACCCCATGATGTGTGATGCGTGGCTGGGCTGGATGGCCACCGGGGAGCGGACGCTGGAAGTCACCGGCGGCGCCTACGAGTCCAGGCGTAATTTGGGTGTCGCCCTGCGGTCGGTGTCGGGCCGCAATGGCCGCATGTCACCGGATCAGCTCGGGGTGGTGACGACAATGACGTTGGGGGCGTTCGGGTTACAGTTGCCTACCCACACTGAGGTGCATCTGGCGATCGCCCACGCGGCGGCATTGGCCGAGGCAGTTCAGCCTCAATTGGCCACTGCCGCCGAGGTGATCGAGCGTCAGTTGAAAAAGTCCAGTCTGCAGTCCGGCGACATCATGGACGTCGACCTGCTGGAGTATGTGCGGTTGTGCCTTCTCGGGCTGGCCCGCCGGTGGCCCGACGTGCTGACCTTCGAGCAGCAACACCGTTGGCGCAGCCTCGAACCCGACGCATCGGTCAGCGAAGCGGAGAAGGCCCGCCGCCGTCTGTTCGTCGAGTATCTGAACCTGGGGATGCTGCTATGGAAAGTGTGGGCGCTGTTGGGAACCGGCAACGCTGCGCAAGCACAATGGTGGGCCGACAGCGGGTTGGGTCGGGATAACCTGCCCGCCGAGGTCTATCAGAGGTTGCAGCTGGCCAGAGGCTACGCCATGCGTGCACAGGGTCGCCGGGACGAAGCCATGCAGGCATTCCGGGAATTGCGCGCCGTGGTCAACGACCCCGACGTGGTTCAGGCCATCGACGAAGCGGACAGACAGATCGACGTCGTCACCGCCGAATCCCTGGCCACCCGTAGCGACGTGTGGGACCCAGATTCGGGCCGGTCGGCGGCACAGCTCGAAACCGATGAGCGAGAACGACGCAGGGAAACGATCCGCGTCGAGGCGATGACCGAACTGGACAAGCAGATCGGGATGGAAGCGGTCAAAACACAGATCCGCCGGCTCGAGTCGAGCATGATGCTGGCGCAGAAGCGCGCCGAAATGGGCATCCAGACCAAAGAGTTGGCGCTGTCGTTCATATTCTCCGGCCCGCCCGGCACCGGCAAGACGACTATGGCCCGGGTGCTGGCCAAGCTGCTGTTCGGGCTCGGCATCATCGCCCGGCCCGAGGTCGAGGAAGTCCGCCGGGCTGACCTTGTCGGCGAGTACCTGGGTAAGTCGGAAGCCAAGACCAACACCGTGATCGACCGAGCATTGGGCGGTTTGCTGTTCATCGACGAGGCATATGCGCTCTTTGGCAAAGGCTACTCCGAGGGCGACGCTTACGGCGAGGCGGCCGTCACCACGCTGCTGGCGCGAATGGACAACGAACGCAGGGCAACCGACCCCGCAAAGAAGCTGGTCGTCGTCATCGCCGGGTACGACGCCGACATCGATCGCTTCCTCACGATGAACGAGGGCCTGCCGTCCCGCTTCACCACCCGTATCCAGTTTCCGCCGTACACCGCTGAAGAGCTGGCATTGATCGCCGACCGGATGGCCGCCGACAACTCCTCCCTGTTCTCTTCGGCTGCACACGACGTGCTGCTGGAACATGTCCGCAAACTGGTCGCGCTGACCGTACCCGACCAGGATGCGCGTGGTGAGCCACGAATGGTGCAAGCGATGAACATGGCGGGCAACGCAAGGTTCATTCGGACCGTGACCGAGAAAGCCGCGGAGATCCGTGACGATCGGCTGCGTCACATGGACTTTCAGTCGATGACCAAGGACCAACTGGTGACCATCGAAGCAGCGGAGGTGGCGGCGGCTTTTCGGGAAGCCTCTGAGGCGCAACGTGTTCCGCTGACAGGCTAGAGAAGGGTCTGCAGCAGGTGGCTGAGTTCGACGGTCCCGAGAAACGCCGCCGCCATGGTTTCCGGCTGACCGCTCGCTATCAGGTGTCGGGTTGGCGCTTCCTCTACCGACGCCTACAGCACGCACTGGTGCGTCGCGACACCCGGATGATCGACGATCCCCAGCGGTTCCAGGCGTCGCCACTGGCCCTGGGTTTGATCCTTGCGGTCATCGTCGGCGTCGGCGCGCTGGTGTGGGGCCTGATCTCCCCGGCCGGGCTGGTCGCTGACGCCAAGATCGTCGCAGACAAGGACTCCGGCGCCCTCTACGTCCGCGTCGGGAACCGCCTGGACCCGGTGACCAACCTGACCTCGGCGCGCCTGATCGTGGGTGCCCCGCACAACCCGGTGCGTGCCCGCCCCTCCGAGATCGCGAAGCTCCCACGCGGTTCGCTGGTCGGGATAGTCGGCGCCCCGGTCGATATCCGTGACAGCAACGATCCATCGTCGGTATGGACCGTGTGTGACACCACTGCCACCGGCGCAGCAGTCCCCCTCGACCCGGTGTCGGGATTGCCCTCGAGCGCGCTGTCGCCGGTGACCACGACCGTGATCGGCGGACCACTCGACCGAGACCAGAACATTACGGCGATCGAGGGAGCCTGGGCCCGACTTGTCGGCTATCGCAGCCAGACCTGGCTGGTGTATGCGCGCCCCGACGGCGTGGTGGTCCGCGCGGCAGTCGACCCCACCGATGCCGTGGTCGCCGATGCGCTGGGGTTGCGCACCGACCACGGCGTGCTGCCGATATCCCAGGGCCTGTTCAATGCGTTGCCGGCCGAGCCGCCGTTGATTGTGCCGGTGATCGCCGAAGTCGGTACGGTGCCCAGGTTTGCCTCTCAGCGCCGACTCGAGGTCGGCACAATTCTCAAGGTTGCCGAACTCAACGGTGAATCAAGCTATTACGTGGTGCTCTCCGACGGAGTCCAACAGGTGGGGGTGACGGCGGCGACCATGATCCGCGCTGCAAATCGTCAGGCAGGCACCGAACCGGCTGAGATCGGGCCCGACGAGCTGGCCGACTACCCGAAGTCACGACAGCTGTCCGTCGACTACTACCCGGCTGCGGCCGTGCACCTGGTGCCGCCCACGCATAGTCCCGTGACCTGCTGGTCATGGTCGCACGATCGGGACGACCCCACTGCGAGCACCGAAGTGCTCACCGGCCGGTCGCTTCCACTGACACCGCAACGCCAGGACGCGATGGTGCCTCTGGTGACGGCGCCCTACTCGGACGGCGCCACCGCAGACCGCACGTCGATGCCGACCACCACCGGCCGGTTCGTTCAAGTGACCGGGGCGGCACCGGATTCTCGCAACCGTGGAAGCTATTTCTGGCTGTCCGACAACGGCGTTCGATTCGGACTGGACAGCGCGGGGGCCAATGGAGAGAAGACACTGTCCTCATTGGGTCTGCACAACCCCGTGCGCGCACCCTGGGTGGTGGTGTCGTTGTTCGCCATCGGACCCACACTCTCACAGCGCGACGCCCTGATCCGACACGACGGTGTGCCACCGGATCAGCTCGTCGCCGGAATCGACCCCGAAGCAGTGAGGTAGCGATGCGCGTCTCGTTCTTCCGGCCGCCCAACAGGCCGACTCCGCCGCGCATTGCCCGCGACGAGATCGATGTCCCACCTCCGAACGAGATCGACGAAGGCGAACCACAGCCGAAGTGGCGGACGGTCGGCTTGCCGGTGATGATGGTGGTCGTCGTGATCGCCATGGTGGCGTTGATGCTGCGCACCGGACGTCAGTTCAACCCGATGTACATCATGTTCCCGATGATGATGTTGTTGGGCGTGGGGGGGATGGCGCTCAACGGTGCAGGCGGCGGCGGCACGAGTCGGGCACAGGTGCTCGCCGACCGCAAATCTTCGACCCGAGCGTTGAGCGTGACTCGCGAGAAGGCTTTCGCGCGTGGTCTGAGCATGCACGAAGGTCTGCAGTACTTCTACCCGGACCCGGTGATGCTACCGAGTCTCATTGGTACGGAACGAATGTGGGAGGTGATGCCGACCAGCGACGAATTCACTGCCCTGCGGTACGGGTTGGGCGAGGTCGAGCTGGCCGCCCGCATCGTGGTGCCCGAGGCACCGCCGGGGGAGTTCCTCGAGCCGGTTTCGTGGGTCACCACCGTTCGCTTCCTGCGGCACCAGTCCACTGTGCGTGGTATGCCTGTTGCATTGACCGCATCGCGGTTCCCGGTGATCGGCTTCACCGGAGACCGCGACGTGGCGCTGGGTTTGGTGCGGGCAATGTTGTTGCACGCGGTGGTGACCCACGGACCTGACAATCTCGCGATCGTCGCGCTCACCGATGAACCCGACGGTGCGCAGTGGTCATGGTTGAAATGGCTGCCGCACAATCAACATCCGTTCGAACTCGATCGGCTTGGCAGCGCACGCATGTCGTACTTCGACTGGTCGACGCTGACGAAAGGGGTCGGCGCCGACGAAGAAAGCGGCCGTGAGGGGGTGGCGGACTTCGAGACCAACTTCGATCCCAATCGTGAAATCACCAGCGACGGCTACCGTCATGTGCTGGTAGTGGTCGATTCGGCGGTGCCCGACAAGCTGATCGACTCCGCGATCACGCCACTGGGAAACGTCACATGGCTGCTCATCGACCCGCCGGCCAATGCGTTGACCGCCGACGACGGCATCACCTTGCGCTGCGACACCGACGGCAGCGTCTGGCGTAGCGAGGCCGAGCGGCCGACGGCCGAGCCGATCAGGGTGGCAATGGCCGATCAGGTCTCTGTAGGCGATGCGCGCACGGTTGCGCGCCAGCTCGCGAGGTTCGAGGTCGCCACGTTACGCAACATGTCCCGGGCCACCAAACAGGTAGAGCGCGGCCGGGACTGGGGATCGTTGATGAGGCTGCGCGATCCCGGTGCACTGGATCCGATGGAGACCTGGGGCGTGATCACCCGCTACACCGACCGGCGGCGGCTTCGGATACCTATCGGGTTCACCCAGTCCGGTGATCGGCTCGAACTCGACATAAAGCAGGCCGCTGAGGGCGGGACCGGCCCGCACGGGCAGTTGCTGGGCGCCACCGGGTCGGGAAAGTCGGAGTTTCTGCGCAATGTCGTGGCCAACGGGTCGATCACGCACAGCCCCGACATGCTCAACTGGCTTCTTGTCGATTACAAGGGCGGCGCGACGTTCTTGGATATGGGCGACCTTCCGCATGTTTCGGCGGTTATCACCAACATGGAGCAAGAGGCACATCTCGTCGGACGCATGCGGGAAATGCTCAACGGCGAGATCGAGCGCCGCTACGTGATCCTGCGCGAAGCCAACGAAAGGTTTGCGCGGTCCGACATCAAGGACATCCGGGACTACGAGATCCAGCGCGAACGTGGTGCTGATCTGCCGCCGCTGCCGTCACTGGTGGTGATCATCGACGAATGGGCCGAATTGCTGCAGACGCACCCCGATTTCGGGGATCTGTTCAAACGGATCGGCCGGGTCGGTAGGTCGGTGGGCATCCATCTGTTCTTCGCGTCCCAGACACTCGAGACGGCTGGACGCACGAGCGGGCTGGAAGCCAACATCGGCTTCAAGATCGGTCTGAAGACGCTCACCGCGGGTGATTCGCGTGCTTTGCTGGACGGTTCGGATGCGGCGTTTCGGCTGCCGGGCCAACCCGGCCACGGTGTGCTGAAGGTGACCGGGGGCGACATGGCGACCTTCTACTCCGGTTGGACCGGCGCTGCGTACTTCCCTCCGGCCGCACCGGTCGAGGACCGACTCCAGCGTAACGGCGAGTCGCTGAATTCGGACGCATTTGGGCCCCAGCCGTTCACCGCGGCCGCCCAGCCGCTGCCCAGCACCGGCATACCCGTCGAGTTGACTACGCCGGAACGGAGCGAAGACGAAATCAACGCCGCTCCAACGGTCTTCACCACTGTGGTGGAACGGCTGAAGCTTGGCACCGCCAAGCGGCCGTACCGGATGTGGCTGCCGCCGCTCATCACCAATCCCCTCGACGCGGTCGACCCGGGCTTGAAGGAATGGATTGCGCCGGTTGACAGTTCGCTGCCCAAACTCACAGTGCCGTTCGGCTTGTTCGACGACCCGGCCCACCACGCCCAACCACAATGGCTGCTGGACGTGACCGGAAACGCGCTGATCACCGGCGGTAGCCAGATGGGCAAGTCCACCGCAGTAAAGACGCTGGTGGCCTCGCTGGCATTGAGCAACACACCGCAGCAGGTCCAGATGTACATCGTGGACTATGCCGGCGGCGGGCTCGGACCGCTGGCCCTGCTGCCCCATGTGGGCACGGTGGCAACCCGCGCCGAACCCGACGCGATCAACCGGATGTTGGTGCAGCTGAAGACCCTGATCACCGACCGGGAACGGCTGTTTCGCGAACATGGCATCGGCACGATCGCCGAGTATCGCAAGCTCCGGACCCAGCCGGACTCGCCGTACCCGGCCACAGACCCTTACGGCGACGTATATCTGATCATCGACGGCTGGGACGCTGCCGTGGCCGCCGGCGCGGTACTTCACTTCCGCGGCGGGGAGGTCGAGGCGTTGATCTCCGGTGCGCTGAACTACGGCGTGCACCTGGTCCTGACCACAGCGCGAACCGTGGAGATGCGTGGCATCGAGCCGCACATCCACACCTTCGTCGAATTGCACAGCGACAGTGAGATGTCGCGAATCAAAGCCGCGTTGGCCAAACTCCGCAGGCACGAGCCTGGGCACGCCATCACGACGGGCTCCGAACTACAGGGGCTCATCGCACTGCCGCGCATCGACGGGGTGTCCGACGCGGCCAGCGTTGGTGACGGGCTGGCCGAGCTGGTGCGCACCGTCGCTCGCAGCTTCGCGGCGGGTGCGGAAAGAGTACGGACGCTGCCGATTTCGCTGGTCCGCAACGACCTGGCCGCCATGGTGCCGCCGATGGGCGATGATCCGAGGCGGCGGCTGCGGCTGCCGTTGGGTATCCGGGAGTCGACGCTGGGCGTGGCTTATGCCGAGATGTACCGCGAGCCGCACCTGGCCATCTACGGCGAACCGAAGTCCGGCAAGAGCGAGCTGATCGGGACGATCGTCGAAGGAATTTCCCGGCAGTTCGCCACCCACGACGACGCGGTGATCGTGTTGGTGGACCCGCGTAGCCGCCATCTTGGCTGCATAGACGAGAAGAATGTGGTCGCCACCGTGCGCCGCGATGAGGAACTGGAACCTGCGATCAATGCGCTGATAGACCGCTACGACTTGACGTCCCGGACCGTACCGGCCGGGATTACCGCTGCCGAGCGCAAGGCGCGGTCCTGGTGGCAGGGGCCCGAGATCTTCATCGTCATCGACGATTACCAGATCGTGGCGCCCCGACATTCCAGTCCTCCGGTCCACGAGCTGGCGCCGTGGATGCGCAACGACGCGCTGGCGCGTGGATTCCACTTTGTCATTGCGCGCAACTCCCAAGGGTTGATGATGTCCGAACATAGCGATCCCATCCTCAAACAACTCGCTGAGGACCGGGCGCCGGCTGTGTTGCTGTCGGCCGACAAGTTCGACGGCGCGGTCGGCGAAACCAAGTTCGAAAGATTCGGGATACCCGGCCGCGCGCGCTACGTGGAAACCGCATTCGGGCGCACGGAACGGATCCAGGCGGCGTGGTCGGGTGTTCCCGAAGCCGAGTTCGACGACTTCGCCGATTTTCCGGACTGACAACGGATACTCCGGCCTCGACCCGCGCATGGGACAACGCCGCCAGGAATTAACCTCGCCGTCACGAAGACGTACAGCAAATCGGTGTGAAACCGGTTGCAATACTTCCCAACATAGGTAAAGTTACCGACGACGGTAGTAGTGGTAACTCCCGACGGAGGTTTGCTCATGATCACCCAGGTTGAAATCCCAGTACTCATCACCGGGGCGGCCGAGGTCACAAGCGACGTCGAAAGCACCGGTGCCGTCGTGGCAGGTGGGGCACCGGCCGGTACCGCGCTGGCGCCAGCCGCCGCGGACGAGGCTTCCGCCCTGGCCGTGGTGAACACCAGCGCTCATACCGCCCAATTCCTCGCTGTCGCCGCGCAACTCGCCGTCGAACAGACTCGCTACGCGAAGGTGTTGGGTGCGACAGGCGTCAATTACGGCCTCGAGGACGCGGCCAACGCGTCGATGTTTCTCTGAGCCGCGCGTTTTGATGCCACGCGTGCCGATCGAGAGGGGGCGTTCATGTGGGCTCCGCCCGAAATCACCACCGGCCGGCTGATGTCGGGCCCGGGTGCGGGACCGATGCTGGCTGCTTCGCAGGCGTACACCACCTTTGCGAACGCCTATGAAGCGAACATCAACGTGCTACTCGCCCACCTGGGTCGGCTGATGATCGGCTGGCAGGGACCGGCGTCGGAGGTCGTTGCGGTCACGCTTACCCGCCACATCGCGTGGCTGCGGCTGCTGCACGGCCAGCTCATCGCAACCGCGGGGCGCATGGCTAATCAGGCTGCGGCGTTCACCACCGCTTACAGCTCGGTTGTCCCGATGCCCGGAATCGTCCAGAACAAGGTCACCAAAGCGGTCGCGATCGCCACCAATTTCATCGGGCAGAACTTTCCCATCATCACCGCCAAGGAAATCGAGTACGCCCTGATGGGCTTCCACAACATGGCGGTGCAGGCGGGGTATCTGGGGGCAACGATGGCCAACACGGCCTTCGAACCCTTCTCCTCACCGGCACCGTTGGTGACCACCGATGCGTCGGTGCCCCCGGGACAATCGCAGGACGTAGCGACGCCGGCAGAACAGCTACAGTTGGCGGCGATTCGCGCCCAGGCCGACGCCGAAGCGGCGATCTCACGGTTTCGAGAGACACATTTGGATCAGCTTGATCAACTCGCGCAACAGGCCCTCCAGCAAGCCCCCCAATACGCCGCCGCGGCCGCGGGCATGCTCTTTCAGCAGGCGCAGCAGGTTGGTCAACAGGTCGTTCAGGTTCCGCAGCAGATAGTCGGCTCCCTGATGGGCAACCTTACGAACAACATCTCGCCGGAGTACCGCATCGATGAACCGGGATTCTTCGATACCCGAGCGGATTCCCCGGCCCTGGACCGACTTTCGGGCGTTGGCTCGGGAAGTGGTGCAGCAGTCGCTGGGCTTAATGTGACGGGGCTGGGCGGACTGTCCGGCGCCTCGACCGGCTTCCGGTTCCCGGCGTCCTGGGACGTTCCGCCGGCAACCGCGGTGACCCCGCCGCAGGCAGCGGCGCCTTCTGGCGCCGCCGCGCGGCCGATCGGTCCCACGATGGCACCGCTGGCCGGTGCCAACCACGGCCGCGATCAGGACCACACGATCAAACGGCCGGTGACCGAACTCATCCCGGTGTGGGGGAACGGCGACAACAACCCGGTCGAAACTGTTTCGGTCGGCGATCTGACCCGCGAAAGACAGGAGGCTTCATGAGACGCGACCACAACAGAACTTGCGCTCAGGGTTGTTCGGGGTGCAACGCGCACGAGTGCGTGTCGACTAGGAACAGCGTCCCCGAAAGCTTTGCACCGTAAGGAGATACAACAATGGCGATTCAGGCACTCAGTCAGGACCAGGGCAATCAAGCGGCACAGGTGGGTGTTCACGACAACATAGTCGGCGAATTGCTGGCCGCCAACAGGGAAATGGCGCAGATCGCGGCCGACATCAAGTTGGTCGCAGCGGGCGCATTTTCCGTCGCATTCGAGCAGTTCGGAAACGAAATCGTTGCCACGGCAACGCGAATCAACGCGCGCTTCGGTGACCACACTGACGTGCTGCAGCAGGGCATTGGCCAGTACGACGCTGCGGACACTGAAAATGCCGGCATGTTGCCGCGGGTTGTCTGAGAACTAGCCACGATTCATAACGGCGAGAAACGAGAACGAGGAGCACACCATGGCAATTTCGGCAGATCTACTCAGATACGACTTCGACGGCATCCACGCTCTGGCTACCCGTTTGGACGCGGTGCGGGCCAACCTGGAGAGGCTCCTGGGAGAGTTCCAGGCCAGCAACGCATCGCTGGACGGCACTTCGTCCGGTGACGGGTCGGACACGCGTGCGGTCACCGCACTGAAGCTTCAGCAAACCAAGGCGGAGGTTACCGCTGTGTGCGGGGCGACCCCGCCCAAGATGAGAGCGGCTGCCGATGCAATGCGCGCGGCCGAGCTACGACACGCTGCACAGATCGGTGGTTGATCGCCCGAGTAAGCGCCCCACCCGGGACAACTCTCGGTGTGGGGCGCTCGGGTGACTTGACCGACCCAGCCAAGGGAAGTCGTAATCGTGGTGGGAAAACAGATGTTGGCGGCGGCCTACCTGAACGTCGACGGCGCGTTGTTCCTCCAACGGTTGCTGGGCATCGAGGGTTTTCCCACTGTGCTGGCGCTGTATTCGAACGTCTACTACCGCGCCGAACAGAACCTGGTCGATGACCTCACCGTGCCTGTGCTGGTGCAGTCGGGCCTGCTCGACGCGGAGGGCAACGTCGAGCCCGACCTGAAGCGATGGCTTCGCGTGCTCGAACGCCCCGACATGGAAGTGTCGCTACGCGCGATGAACGGCGAGCGGATGCGCCGGGTGGTCGTCGCGCGTCGCGGCGACGAACACGTGATGGCGGTGCGGCGCAACGACGAAGTCGTCATTCAGGCGATCTGGTCGGATGGGCAGAAGGTGGAAGATGTTGTCGCCGCGCCGTTGTGGGCGGCGATGCGGGAATCCGAAACGGTTGCGGCGCCGCCGCCGGCGCGGATGGAAACCGTCACCGCACCGCTGGCCGAGTTTCGACGCATCGCAGAGAACGCCCCCGGGCAGATCCAGCGACCGCTGCGCCAGATGGGTGTGGATCCGGCAACGGCGCGGATCCTCAATGAACTGTCGTCCTACAGCGGCCAACGCTGCGAGATCGTGATACACGAGAATCGGGGGACGGAATCGGTGATGACCCCAGCCGGAATCGCCGTAGCCGATACCTCTTTCGGCCGGGTGATTTCCGGTGCGCGCAAGCAGGGGTCACAGATCTTCGCCACGTTCGGCTCCGGAAGCTACGCAAGGTTCCGGGCCGCCGTGGACGACCTGATCGCGATGACACCGTCGGGAACGTGGTTCGCTGCGACGGCAGCAACATAGCGGCGAGCGAACGCAGAGCCGACGATACCCGCAATCCCTTGCGGGGAAGGAGAAATGGCATGGCTGAAGAAGCCGAGTCCGGCCAAGACCAGGAGTCGTGGCCCCCATCCGCGTTGTCACCCGATGACGTGACGACGGTATTCGTCCGCTCCGGGGCCGATCGCGTGCAGAGCCTGCCCGGGCCACCGGCAGGCTGGTCAACACCGATCGCGGACGCGGGTCGGCAAGCCACGTATTCCCCATCGCAGAATGGTTTCGCGCCAACGTCTTCCGACCGCCGAGGGGGGGCAGCACTGCCGCCCCCGCCTGGAGCCGACGACGCCAATGTGCGTGCGGCTCAGGGCCCGCCGCGCCGGCACCATCCGGGACCGGTGAACCTCGCGGGCGGTTCGCCGCCACCATTGAGCGAAGGGTGGCACAGTGCAGGTTCACCTGCCGCAATCCGGCCGAATACCGCTGGGGGATCGGACAACGACTACCGGCGCTCGGCTCCGATCCAGGCGGCCACCGCGGGTCTGCACGCCGAACTGGTCACGGTGTCTCAAGACGAGCAATCTCCACGCGCCATGACTGGATGGCGAGGGACGCTCAATGGGATGGGCCTGCGGCTGGGTCCTTCGGTGAAAGAGCGACGGCACCGCGACCTTGTGCGACGCATCCGGGCGCCGAAGAACGCCATGTATGCCGTCGCGGTTCTCACGCTCAAAGGCGGAGCAGGCAAGACCACTGTCTCCTCGACGCTGGGCCAGGTGTTCGCATCGTTGCGGCCGGACGGGGTGCTTGCCGTCGACGTCGACCCGGCTGCCGGAGACCTCGACACGCGCACCGCGATCCATCCGGAGCATCACACCATGTTGGATCTTCTCAACGCCAGCGATCTGTCCCAACGTGATTTCGTACAGCGGTACCTATCCACCACGGACACCAACCTGCATGTTCTCACCGGTGGGTGGCGGGCAGACAGCGACCGGGTGCTGGTACCTGAAGATATCCGTGACGTGCACGAGATCGCCTCGCACTACTACAGTTTGCTGATCTGGGACGGCGGCACCGACTTGCACACGCCGGTCAGCCGCGAACTGCTCAACAAGTCCGACGCCTTGGTGCTGCTGATCCCGCCGACCCGCTCCGGTGCATTGGCCGCCGCCAAAACCATTGACTGGTTGAGGTTTCACGGCCACGAGGGCCTGCTCTCCCGCACCGTGCTGCTCATCAACGAATCGTCGGCCCGACCTCAGATGCGCATCGCAGAATTGCAGAAGTTCTTCGTCCGCCAACAGATCAAGATGCACCACATCGCCTATGACCAACACCTCGACGAAGGCGTCGCGGTGGATCTGACCAAGCTGTCTCGCCGGACACGGCGCGCATTCGAAGAGATGGCCGCAGTTCTCGCAGACGATTTTCTGATTCCGCAACCACCGGCGCAGCCGTCCGCCAAGGACTGAGGGCAAACGTCTATGTCAGTGGTACTGCCCGTCCTCGACGACACACCCCAGCAGCGCAACGCAGCACTGGACCCGGTCGCGGCCGTCCCCGAACAGGTGCGCGTCGCCATCCACGTCGGTACCTGGTTGGTGGAGACGTCTCTCGTGGCGCACGCCCCGCTGTCGGTGGTCATGGAGGGTCTCACCAGATTCCTTGCCACCACTCTGGCGGACGAAGGCCTTTCGGTTCAATTCAACCCGACTGGTGTGTATTCGCTGGCGCCCGAAGGGGGCATGCCCTTTTCCCGCTCCCAGGCCCTCGCCGAGTTGGGTGTTCTCGACGGGGATCGATTGATCTTGCGGGAAGTGCACTCCACCGAAGTCTTCAAACCGTTGATCGAGGACGGCCCGGACGCGCTGGCCGAGTTCAACGCCGTGCGGTTCCCGTCTTTCACAGCGGCGACCGCGCGCGCACTGGCCCTGACCGCACTGGTGGCGTTCGCGTTGCTGCTGGCGACGCTGACGGTGCTGGCCTGGTGGTCGAACTCGACAGTGCAGTGGTGGCTTGCACCCGTGGCGGCGCCGGCACTGCTGGCTGTGGTCGGCGCCGCGGTCGCGCAGCGACGCGCCACCGCGCTGTCCTACGTGCTGGGGATCTCGGCGCTGCCCTTGGCGTTCGCCGCGGGCTGGGTGGCCGTGCCTCCGGTCGATGGTGCCAACGGCGCCTGGACTGCAGCCAATCCAACCGTCGCGTCGGTGGCGGCCGGGGTGGTGTCGCTGCTGGTGGTCCGGCTGACCGGCATCGGGATCACCGTGCACACCGCCGCGGTGACCGGAGCAGGCATCGCCGCAGTGGCTGCCGCACTGCTGACCTTCACCGGATTCGATGGCCGCCAAGTCGGCACCGGTGCGGTTGTCATCGGAATGATCGTGATCGTGGGCGCGCCCGCGCTCTCGCTGCTGCGGGCCAAGGTTCGCCCACCCAGCCTGCCGGTGCCCGGCGAAGACATCGACCGTGCCGAGCTGGAAGAAGCCGCCCTCGAGGTGGAGGTCTTCGACGATGCAGACAATGTGCGTTCGGTGGCGTTGTCCGACGACGAGGATCGCCAGTTGGAACGGCGATCTCGGATCGCAAACAAGTACTTGACCGGACTGTTCATTGCCGCAGCAGTCACACTCGTGGTCGGTGCGGTGGCGGCCCTGAGGCCCGGAACCCATTACTTCTACGGCGAATTGGCTCTCGCGCTGCTGGCGGTACTGATCATGCTGCTGCGCGGCCGGTCGCTCCCCGACCGGCTGCACTCGGTGGTGTTCTTCAGCGGCGCCTTCGCCCTGACCGCCGGCGTGGCCGTTGTCGTCGTGGTCGGCGTGCACACCCCCGGTGCGCAGCTCGGTGTGCTTGCCGCGGTGGCCGCAGCAGGTGTGCTTGCTGTCCTGGCCGGTTTGCTACTTCCCGGGGCGAAGATGTCGCCCATCACGCTGCGACGGATCGAACAACTGGAGTTCGTCGCGATCCTGGCGGTCGCACCATTGGCGTTCTGGATCGTCGGCGCTTACGCCGCCCTGCGAAACGGATTGTGGTGAGAGCGGTCGACACCCGTCGGTGTTGGCGGCGCGCGGCGGCGCTCGCCGCCGCGCTGGTGTTGGCGACCGCACCCGTCGCGCCCGCCCACGCCGTCACACCTCCGCGGTCCGACCTCGCCGCGGCGCCACCAGATGGGCCGCCAGGCCCCGAAGTGCCGATGCGCCAGAACAGTGGCTGCATCGTCGGGGGAGTGCTGCCCAATTCCGATCTGGCCAAATCACCCCCGCCCGCCACCGCCCTCCAGTTCGACCAGATCCACAAATTCTCTACTGGTGCCGGAGTGCTGGTGGCCGTCATCGACACCGGCGTGCGGCCACAACCGCGGTTGCCGGCGATGGTGGCCGGCGGAGATTACGTCGACGCCGCAGGCGACGGATTCACCGATTGCGAAGGTCACGGCACCATCGTGGCCGGCCTCATCGGCGCGTCACATTCCCCCGACGACGGGTTCGTCGGCATTGCGCCAAACTCACAGATCCTGGCGATCCGCCAAACCTCGCAAGCCTTCGCTCCGCAATCGGTGGGCTTGAACACCAACGATCCCAACCAGTCTCGGACCGCAGGTGATATACGGTCGCTGGCCCGGGCGATCGTGCACGCAGCCAATCTCGGCGCCAAGGTGATCAATATCAGCGTCGTGACGTGCCTGAAGTCCGACGAGTTGATCGACCAATCCTCACTCGGTGGTGCGCTGCGCTACGCCGTCGACGTCAAAGACGCGTTGGTCGTCACCGCTGCGGGCAACGTGGGTGGCCTTGAGGCCGGCCGCACAGACACCGGCTGCACCAGCAACCCGCCGATGGATCCGGCCAACCCACAAGACACCCGCAACTGGACGGCGGCAACCGCGGTGTCGACACCGTCCTGGTTCGACGAACTGGTGCTGTCGGTCGGATTCGTCTCTCCCGATGGCATTCGCAGCCAACACTCGATGGCCGGTCCCTGGGTCGATGTCGCCGCACCCGGATCAGGGATCGTGTCGTTGACCAACGGCGACGCGCACCAGGTCATCAACGGCATGGCAAGTGACAAGGGCGGATTGGTGCCCATCGCCGGCACGTCGTTCGCCGCGGCGTTCGTGTCCGGCACCGCCGCGTTGCTGAGGTCCCGGTTCCCTCAGCTCTCGGCCCGCCAAGTCGCCACCCGCATCATCAACACCGCTCACGCGCCCGCACGCGGCATCGACAACGTCGTCGGGCGGGGGATGATCGATCCACTGGCCGCCTTGACCTACGACGTACCAATCACCGGTGAGCCGGAGATCACCGTGTCCGCCTCGGAACTGGCCATCCCGGCGCCGCCGCCACCACCGGACGCGCGGCCGAAGATGGTGGCCGGCATCGTCTCGGCAGCCATTGCACTGTTGGCCGTCTGTGTGTGGATTATTGCCATTACCGTCCGGGCAAGCGGAAGCCGCCGAACATGACAGCTGAGCGACGGCGGCGCACACCACGTCTCGGTGCCGCACTGATGTTGACCCTGGTCGCATGTGTCGTCGCGCCGCTGGCCGCCGGACATCAACTGCCGCGTGGGGCCGGCGGACTGACGGTGTCGTTGTCAGCGGTGATGTTGTTCGCGACGTTCGGGGGCCGCACCGTGCTGCCCGGCTGGCTGATCGTGGTGGTCGGGTTCCTTCGGCGGCGGCGAAGCCCACTACGGCAGTTGCCCGCCGCAACTGATGTCGAGGTGTTGGCGGGTAAAGCCGGAATCCGCTGGGACGGCGGCATATTGGTCGCCGCGTTAGAGGTGGCGCCCAATTTGGCCGTCGCCCGCGAGGATGACGGGTGTGCACTCACCACAAGCGAACTGCCGGTGGGGATGGTCGCGGGGTTGATGCACCGGTACGGCCTCGACATCGACATCGACATCGTCTGCGCCGGCGAGCACGTGCCCGCCGGTTCGGCGTACCGAACCGTGTATTCGCAGTTCGTCGGATCCCGCCCGATCGTCGCACAGCGCAGATCCTGGCTCGTGCTGCGCCTCAACGTCACTGACAACCTCGACGGCATCTCGGCGCGGGGCCCTTCGCTCACCACAGCGCCACGGGCGCTGGCCACTGCCGCCCACCGGGTGGTCCAGCGGCTGGGCGAACAACAGATCCGGGCTTATGTGTTGTCGGGCACCGAGCTCAACAGCCTCGCCGACCTCCTCCTCGGCGGCATCCCGGCGAACCGATGCCGCGAACGATGGTCGACGATCAAGACAGACACCAGCTACGTGACAACCTACCTGGCTGACCCGACCGAGATCAGCACCGCCGCACTGCACCAGTGGTGGGCCTGGCGCACCGAGCACACCACGATGATGATCAGACTCACCGCAGGCGCGGACGGCCCACGCATCGGCGCGCTTGTTCGCTATGCCACCCTGGGCGAAGTCCAGCGCCCACCGAGCGGTGCCCTCAATGTGCCTGCCGGGATCCAGGAACCGTTGCTGCAGGCCGCGCTGCCCGGCGGGGACGTCAGCTTGGCGACCGACATTCCCTCCACATGCGCATCGGCTATTGAGGATGTGCGAGTGCCCATCGGTCCCGCCGGCCAAATCCTTGGCCACGCAGACGGGGCGATAGTGGCTCTCTCGTTGTGCGACCACAGCGGCAGACCCGAACGATTGCGCGTCGACGCCCGAATCGAGCTGCCGCTGGCGCACCAACTGGTACTCCGAGCCGTGGTCACCGGCTCTGTGGTCGCCCTACATACCAACGACCGCACCCGCTGGGACAGATTGGTCGCCACGGTCGACGATCCGCAGCGCTTGTTCTATGCCACGGCCGGCGCGCGTGACTGCGATATCGCCGTCTTCGACGGCTCCCCGGTGAACACCGTGCCTGCGCGGACCGTCCTGACGTTGTCCGATTCCGGGGAAAGCTTCACCGGCGGCGCCGACCTGGTGCTGACGCAGGAAGCCGGGTCGACGATGGAGGTAACGGTTCGCGACGAGCCACCGGTCCCGGTGAGCATCATCCGCACCCGAGAAGAAGACCGCTATCTCGGCATCGACGTTCAAAGCGCGCAACCGCGGCGCGTCATACACACCGAGCCGGTGCTCACCCGCTCGCCTCGCCCGCACGTGCCGGCGGCCCACACCGAACAAGCCCACCGCACAAGGGCAGCCCCACCGCCGAGCACTGCAACACCACATCGTGCAGACAGCGGGCGACCGTTCCGGTTCGCCCAGCCACGACGCAGTCATCGTGACCAACCGCGCCCGGCCATGCCCGCCGCACCGCGCCGTCGACCGAAACTGCCCCCAACGCCGCCCCCCTCCGGCTAGTGCACCAGAAAGGAGATCCGTAACCGTGGCGCTGCGCGCTAGCTAAGCCGGTTGCCGCGATATGATGCCAATGCGCGCCCCGCCGCAAATGTCAAGAGGTAGCTGTGGCCGGTCGAGATCTACACTGGCGGAGAAGCAATTGCCTCCAACGCTCGGCGAAGATCGCGGGACGCCGAAGGCAACATCAACCAGGGAAGGTTACGAGTGACGGGTCCACATGAGCTGGTGCGCATCGAGCCCAGCGTCGAGGCGCCGTTCGAGCCTCCGCATCCGGCCACGCTGTATTTCGCGCAGCGCCTTCAGGAGCTCTCGCAGAACCTCAACGTCCGCAACCTCGACGGATCGGGTCGGGTCCGAAAACTGACCCCGCTGCGGTTGCAGAAACTCCTGAAAGAGCAAGCCCCGGATCTGCCCGTGTCACAAACTCAGATCTACCGCTATTACCACGGTGAGTCGCCGCCGCGCCTCGACGTCGTCTATGAGTTGGCCGCGCTGCTCGGGGTGTCACCGCGCGAATTCCTACCGCCGGACACCTCGGACTGACCAGTCCGCCGGTTTTCCGGCGGCTATTCCGATCCCGCAGTCTGGTCGCGCACCTCCGACTGGTAGGTCGCGAGCGGAATGCGGGCCTCCACCGTCCAGTGAGATCGGTGCCGTCCAGCGATGACCGACCCACCGAGGAGTTCGGCCCGCTGCTTCATGCCCGAAATTCCCCTGCCGTCATCGGCGCCGCGAACTTTGCCCGTCAGTGAACGCGGAGAATCGTTGCTGATAGACACCACGATCGAACTCGGCGAGATGTCCAGAAGCATATCGGCTTTTGCTTGCGGTGCGTGTTTGACGACATTGGCCAGGGCCTCTTGGCAGATCCGGTACACCGCCAACCCGGTGCTGGGTGAGACATGGTCGGTAGTCCCGTTGATCTGGTAATCCAGCACCAGGCCGGCCACTTCGAAATCGTGAATGAGACCGATGATGTCGTCGATACTCGGCTGGGAGGTGGCGCTGGCCGGGCCGGTCTCAAGTAAGCCAATAGTGCGACGGATGTCGGTCATCGCCGTTCGGCCGATCCGCTCAGCGTCAACCAGGGCGCTGATTACCTCCGACACGTCTGCTTGCTGCTGCAGCCCATGGCGGGCCGCGGTCAGGTGTAACAGCGTGATGCTCATCGAATGAGCTACGACGTCGTGGACCTCACGCGCGATCCGGCGGCGCTCCTCGCTTGTGGCGTGCTCACGCACGCTGTCTTTGGCTTGCTGTTCGACCGCAATCAGCCGCTGCTGAGTCTTGAGCATGTGATGAATCAGCAGGGAAACGACCATCAATACCAGGAAGATCACCACACCGTCGATGCGATCAGTGAGCTGCGCGCCGACCAACACGGCCGAATAAGCCACCGCAATGCCGACGGTCGCTAAAGAGGACAATTGAACCGCTATCGCCCCTAATGCGAATCCTGGAATCAGCGGCGCGATATCGAACTCGACAGGGTGCGTCCAGATAAACACCGCAGTCGCCGAGAGTGTTGTGGCCGCGAGCGGAAAACCCATCAGCACCGTGCCTCTCGCGAGGAATACCAGAGTGGGCGCGACCACCAACAGCCCGGCAACGATCGTCCAACCCAACGGATCCGCGCCGCGCTGGATGATGGCTACCGCCGCGACGATCCACAGTCCCGCGTGCCAGGCGATCCCTACGCCCCACGGATATCCGAGCGGACTGACCTCGCCGTCGAAACGTCGGCGGAAAAAGTCCGCGATCGCTCGAATTGCGACATGGTATGGCCGCACACTTGCGTCGGCTAAGCGGCGGATCTCAGGCTGACTCATAGGCATCTCCAGCTCACATCGAGGCCGAGGACCCGCCCCGACGATACGTGTCGTCGGGGCTGGTGGCGGTGACGATGCCGTGCTCGTAGGCGTACACGATGGCCGCCGGCCGATCGCGCAGATCCAGTTTGGCGAAGATGCGGCGGACATGGGTCTTGACGGTCGTATCCGAAATACCGAGCATCTCAGCGATTTCACCGTTGGTCAGGCCGCGAGCGAGCACGATCAACACATCGCGCTCACGCTCGGTGAGTTCTCGGGGCTGTACCTCAGCGATGATCGGCGCAGGCGCGCGCCGAAAAGTCTCCAGCACACTGGCAGTGACCGCGGAGTCCAGGTACGAGTCGCCACGCGCAACGGTGCGTACGGCGCGGATCAAGCCTTCGGCTGGAGAGTGCTTGAGAACAAACCCCCTTGCACCGGCGCGGAGAACTCCGGCGACCAATTCATCATCGTCATAGGTGGTCAGAGCCAACACTGGGGGGCCCCCGGACTCAGTGAGCAACTGGGTAGCTTCGATGCCGCTGACATTGCGCATCCGCACATCCATGACGACCACATCGGGGCGCCAACGAGCGACCGCGGCCGGCACGTCCGCGCCATCACCGGCCTCGCCGACAATGACGAACCCCTCCTCGCGCCGAAGCACGCGTCGCAGGCCCAGCCGGACCAACTCTTGGTCGTCGACCAACAGCACACCGATCGCCTGCTCGTCGCCACTGCGACCTGTCGAGGAGCTCATAGGACTCCGAATCGTCTGGGGATAGCGGAATCTGGGCCAACACGGTCCAGCGCAATTGTAGAGAACCAGCGGTGAGCGTCGCCGACCAGGAAACGGCACAGTCCTGCATCCCAGACTGCTGTACCCCTTAACGCACCATCAGGAATGCCGCACCGAACCCGGTCGGCTGAGGCGGGGCCGGGAGTCGGTGCACAATGAAAAAGATCCGATTGAGCGATAGCACATCGTATCGGCATGGGCGGTCGTTGCGGCTTCTACCACGCGTTCGGCATCAACGCGTGTCACAAACCGGTTGGCCACGTTAACCCTGACGTCGCCCAAGGATGAATTCCAGGAGGGACCTCCGCCCGTGGTAGTACACGCATTTCGGTCCACGGGACGACGCGTAACTCCGAGGCGATCCATAGTGTTGTCCGCATGACGCCGCTCGCGAACCGGCCACACCGTGGTGCCGCTCCGGCACAGCGGCCAGTCATGTCGACCTGCCCGATCGGCGGTCGTGATTGGTTACCTCGGCGATAAGCCGAACTGTCCACCCGTGAAACAGTCACCGAACTAAAGGAGCACGAGCACGATGTCGCTGACAGCAGACAAACTCGACGGCCTCCCGACGACTGACCTCGGACCGACAGTGCCCCCTCCGGCGTGGTGCCTGCCCGGAACCCAGCCCCATTGGGACGTGATCGGGTCCGGGCGCAGCGTCGGTGTGCTCTGCACATGGACGCGTCACTTTCCCGAACCGCAAGATCCAGCCAGCGCGTTGTGTTGGATCACGGCCGAGGACCGTATCGCCGGCGGCCGGGTGATCCGTACTGCGCCGTGGATCTCCACCGACGAACACGAAGTGTCGACCGGTGAGGACGCCCGAAAGCTCGCCGCGGCGCTACTCAATGCCGCCGATGTGTTGGAGGGTGTGACCGACTGAACGCAGCCGCGAACCCCGCCACAAAGACGGCGGTCGCGCCAATTCCCGCGCGGAGAGGGATATCCCGGGAAATCGACGTGACGCACATCTGGGTGGAGGGCATCACGCCCCCTAGCATGAACAGCGACGGCAGTTTCGCTGGCCAGGTCGGTTTCGAAGAATGCACCCGCGTGCCGCACAGGCGTAAGGGAGGCAGGAGAGCGGTGAATTCGCACCAGGTGGCGCGTTCGTCACTTCGAACAACGTTGGCGTTCTGGCAGGCGGGGGACCGGCGCAGTGTCGCTGAGGCACCAGGTTGGATGCGCTCTGGCACTTTCGAAGCCGCATTGCGGGACGCCGACTTGCCGCTGTCGGTGCAGGACAAACTCGGCGAACGTAGCCGCAAAGTGCCGCCAGCAGCATGGCTTTGGAGCCCGGGACCGCGGTATTGGTTACTGCCGTCACCACTGCACGCTGCGCGGTGGATTCGCGGGTGGACGTGGTTGGCTGCAATGTTGGGCGGGGTCGCCCTCGTGTTCTGGCGGTCCGACGACGATCAGCTAGGAATCCTTCCCTACGCCGGCGCCGCGGCGGCGGTGTGCGCGGTGCTGGCCGGGGTGACACTGGGCGGCTGGCTCTGGGTCCGCAGCGACCCGTTGCGACTCAATGCGGAAGAACGATCGGCGATCGTCGGCGCGCGCCGACGGTTAACGTGGAATCCACTGGCCGGACCCGGCAAAGTCTCCACCGGCTGCGCCTACGCTCTGACCGGCACCCGACTGGTCAACACGATCGAGCATTCTCCCGCCTGGGATCTTGCCCCGGTTCAGGCGCACCGCGGCAGGTTCGACGGCCAAGAGGAGCTTTTTCAGATCGCCTGTGCGGCAAAACGTCTAGACGAACTCGAAACGTACCTCGTCGGGACTGGCGGTGATGCCGAGGAACCTGACGTCATGAGCATCGAACGCGACCAGCTGACCGCGGCGTTGTTCCACCGCCTGGTGGTACTGCACGAATGCGCAACGTCGCTACAGAACCTGACCGAGAATTCCCTGCGTAGCAGCCAAAGAATCGACACGTCCGCCTTCGTCGCCGTCGTCGAGAACGAGCTGGCCGCCGCATCGCTGGAGAACATCACCAGGGATCTATCCGCCCTCGCAGCCGCGAGCCTCGTGGTAAACACCACGACCCCCCGATGAGCCCGCCCCAACCGCGCACCGACGTGGCAGCGGCCATCACGACGTTGGCCTCCGAGCTGGGCGCACGGCATCCCGCCATCCTGTCGGTGCGAATCGCACTGGAAACACGCAACATCCAAGACGGCAATCTGGCCGAAGCGAGACAGCGCTGGAACGCACTGTATGACGACTGCGCACACACCCTTGGCGAAAGCAATCCTACGACTCTCGGCGTCGGCTACATGCTCGCCAGGTTGCACGCGCTCGGACGTGACTTCGCAGGCGCATTGGCGCTCGCGGCTGATATCGTCGCCATCCGAGAACGGGCCACCGGTCCCGAGCACCCCGACGTTCTACTCAATCGCACCGAGATGGCGTACTGGTGTGGGCTCTCAGGTGACACATCAACTGCAGCCGCGGAACTCAATGCACTCGTGCCGTCTCTATATCGCGTCCTCGGCGAGGATCACACCGCAACCTTCGCCGCCGAGTTCAACCACGCGTTGTGGCGGGACTGGACTGACGACGTGCCGCAAGCCATAGCGGTCTGGGAAGCCCTTGTGGAAACGTCAACACGTCTGTTCGGCGCGCACCACCCAGGCGCTGCCCAAGCACGTCAGGCAATCGCCTTCTGGCAGCGCTATTCTCACGATTCGGTGAAGGAATGATCGTCGATCGACGGATCTAGCCCACGGTGAAAGCCGCCTGCGGGTTCTGCTGCAGCAGTCTGCGGTATCTCATCGTCGACTGCGGCCACGGATTGGTCACACGCCCGGACTCGGTCTTATACCAGCTGTTGCAGCCCGCCGGCCACACGGTGTTGGCTACCGCGGTGTCGAGCCACCTGCGGTAGTCGCTCATCGCGTCGGCGCGTAGTTCGACTGCCCCCGGAAGCATTTCGAGGCACTTCATGATGAAACGCACCTGACACTCGATCATGAAGACGTTGGAGTTGTGGCCGAGGATTGTATTGGGTCCATGTACGAGAAAGAAGTTCGGAAATCCCTCGACCGCGATCCCGAGGTAGGCTTCGGCACCGTCCTTCCACACGTCGGCCAACCGGACGCCGCCTTTGCCCCGGACATGCATGGGAACGAGGAACTCGGTGGTCCGAAATCCGGTTGCGTAGACGATTGCATCCACGGGGCGATGCGCACCGTCCCCGGTTCGGACGCCGTCGCCGGTGATTTCGGCAATCGGTTCGGTCACCAATTCGACGTTTTCCCGGGACAAGGCGGGGTAGAACGAGCTGTCGATGACGATTCGCTTGCAGCCGATCGGGTAACTCGGGATGAGTTTCGCCCGCAAGACCGGATCGGCAACCTGCCTGCGCAAGTTCCAGCTGGCAATCCACCGCGCGGGCCTGGCCGACCAGCCCCGAGTTATAACCGGTGAAAGTGCCAGATCGGCAGCAAGATAGACAAGTGACCGGTAGGCGGTTTGGGCGCGCGGAAACCACTTGAACACCGTCTTGGTGGGCGTGCCGAAGTCGGCCGAGGGTTTCGGTAGCACCCAATTCGGAGTCCGTTGAAACACATGCACTTGGCGCGCCTGCTCCGCCACATGAGGCAGCAACTGCGCGGCGCTCGAACCGGTGCCGATCAACGCGACGGTGCGCCCGCTGAATTCTTGATCATGATCCCATCGCGCGGAGTGGAAGGCTGCGCCGGAAAACTCCTGCCGCCCCGGTATCTCGGGCAGTTTCGGACGATGCAATTGGCCGACCGCCGAGATCACCGCGTCGGCGACAATCGTCTCACCGGTATCAGTGGTCACAGTCCACTTGCATTTCGCCTCATCGTAATCCGCAGCGATGACCATGGTCGCGGTCCGTAAGTGGCGGCGCAGGTCGAACTTCTCCGACACACCAACCAGATAACGCAGGATCTCCGGCTGGGCCGGATACCGCGAGGTTGCGCTCCGATACTTCTCGAAGGAGAACGAATACAGATGTGACGGTACGTCGCAGCCGCACCCGGGATACGTGTTGTCCCGCCATATTCCGCCCACCTCGTGTTCTTTCTCCAGAACCACAAAGGAGTCGATACCGGCCCGCTTGAGGGCAGCGGCCATCCCCAAACCGCCGAACCCGGCCCCGACGATCACGACACTGACAGACGACGTCCCCACTCGGATTCCTCCCACGATTTTCGTCGAAACCCCAACGCGCGATGAGTTACTGCAGCCCATGGGATCCGATGACGGTGCATATCACTGTACCCACAACTCGGGCCGTTGGCGTGACTCGGACCGCCGAGATCTAAACCCATCATCACTAACGCTGTGCACCGAACCTCGAAGTGCACCAAGGTGGTTCGTGCTTGCTAACAGAGCATCTGCTCATCCTGCCAAAGGAGGACGCCTCTACTCCCGCAGGATGACAAGCCAACCAGCCCACGGAATGACGCGCAGTGAACGCCAACGCCATAGGCTCACGCGGGACGTGGCTGCCATCGGGCTTTCATCGAAGCCCGCCTACCACTATCGGGGGTCGCCTCGGCCAACAGCGGGCAGCGTCGATACGAACAGTTCGCGTCCACATCGTAGAAGCGCACTCACACAGCGTCACAGGCACGTTCGGCGCAACGATGAAGGAAGAAAGGGCTCGCTATGACGATTCTCGACCCCGAGGCGCCCGGGGCGGCTGGCACGGCCGTGATGCACGACCATGCCGACCCCACCCTAGTCGCGCTGCGCCGCGTGCTCTTCAGCGATCGCCACGCTATGTACAGGCGAGTATGTGATTCGGTACTCACCCTCAACGACGATTTTGAATCCGGTCTCACTTACGCCGAGAATGCCGCCAGGGGCCCGCGGCTGCTGCGCCCTGCGATAGCCGGCTTGGGCGGGTCGTCGTCGGCATTGGTATCCGATGCATGGCTGCGCGGCGAGGTGTGCTCAGCAGCCGCGGTTGCGGCCCCGCGATTCTTAAGGGTGTTCAGTGGTCACTTCTCCCTGGCCACCTCCGCTGTGCTGCGGTTGGGCAACGGCACGCCATATCAACGACATCTGCTTGGCAAACTCGAAACCGGCACAGCATTGGGCGTCTTCGCGCACACTGAACTCGGCGGCACCAACGGGACCGATGTGCGGACGCAGGCAATCGTCAACCGCCACAGCCGCAGCATCCGACTACACACACCGGACCTGGCTGCGGCGAAGTTCATGCCCAACGTTGCGAATTTCAGCGACGGTGTACCACGCATCGTGGTCGTCACCGCGCGCCTGCTCATCGACGGACGTGACGAGGGTGTGTTCGCCTTCGTCCTGGAACTTGCGACAAGTGAAGGCATGGCCGACGGTGTCGATGTGGTCGCTCTGCCTGACAAGGCCGGCGCAGAGATGGATCACGGATTGATCGCACTCGATCTGGAGCTGCCGGTCGACGCCCTGCTGGGTGGGGACTGGGCGCGGATCGACGAAGCAGGCAACGCGTTGTGCGAGCTGAGCCTGCGACAGCGCTTCCATCGCACGATCTCGGTGCTGTCGAGCGGCCGGGTGGACCTGCCGAATGCGGCGGTGGCCACCGCACGCGCGGCGTTGGCGATGCTCGTGCACTGGGCGCAACGGCGGCGACCGATCGGCGGCATCCGCATGGCAGACCGCGATCTCGTGCAGCGGGACTTCGTATCGGCGGCCGCGACGGTGTATGCGACAACGGTGTTCGGGGCTGCGGTCGTTGAAGCGACGATCGCCGACACTGAACCTGACCAGCCCAGCGGGGCATGGGCCATGCTGGCCAAACCTCTACTGTCCTACAACGCCTTCGATGTGCTGCAGATGTGCCGGCAACGGTCGGCGGCTCGGGGAGCGCTGCGAAACAACTACCTCGCGGACTGGATCAGCAACTGCGAGGGCACTATCACTGCCGAGGGCGAGAACCAGATCATGTGGGTCACCGCTGGGGGTTTCCCACGCCGGGTGGCTCAGGGCAGGGCACCGGTTGAGCTGGACATCACGCAACTGCGGATTCCCGGTGTCCCTGCTGAGCGCCAGTGGTGGCACGAAATGTTGGCCCAGCGCGCGGACATCATGGGTGTAGATGCGCGGGAAGGCCGCGCCGCGCACGCCTTCGGGCAAGATTCGGCGGCGTTCGACCTGGCGGCAGCGACCGCCGAACGCCTTGCCGCAGATTCCATGCTCGCCGCCGCGCATCGGGTGGCAGATGAGCCCGCCCGCGAGCTTGTCCTGGACCTGGCCGCGGTGTGGGCGCTGGAACGCATTGCAGCGCAAAGTCTGTGGTACACGCAGCACGGATTGATGAGCAGTCCACGGGCCACACTGGTTGACCAAGAACTCACCCGGCGGCGCAAGGCCCTGGCCAATGATCTGCCCCTGCTGACCGCGGCGTTCGACATCCCGGCACTGTCAGCGCCACTGCTCGCCGAGGACGAAATCGACGCCTGGCGGCAGTATGCAGGTTGGGCGGACAAGTTCCCGGCCACGAAATAGCACGGCCGCCCTGTCGAGTCCCATCAACCGGTCTAACCCATGCCTGTTCTGCTGCGCGTCATGCTGCGGATCTGGCGGGCCGCCACTGACAGCGTCGCCAGGTCGTGGGCGTGAGTCTGGTAGATCTCGGTCAAGGTGCGGCGTGCCCGCGCGACTCGGGAGCTGTTGGTCAGCTCCCACTCCGCGATCTTCTCCTCGCCGGTTTCGTTCGGCTCACCAACCGCGAGCACATCCAAGCAGAGCGAACGTAGCGATCCGTAGATATCGTCGCGAATCGCCAAGCGCGCCAGTGCATGCCATCGATCATCGCGAGGCATCTGGGAGACCGCAGTCAGTAGGCCGTCGGTGCCGAGGGCGTCCATCAACGCGAAGTACGTGTCGGCGACCTCGGTGGGTTCGCGGTCGGCGATGTCGGCGATCTCGATGATGTCGAGCAGGCTGAACTGATACAGCGTGGTCGCGATCAAGTAGGCCAACTCGTCCGAGACTCCCTGGGAAGTGAACTCGGCGGTCTTGTCGGCCACGATCACCTTGTCGTCCCCGCGCAGCCACTCCTGCATCCGCGGGGTCAATTCCGCGACGTTCCAGGCGAATCGGTTGGTCTCCGCGCCGACGGCCAGCGGCTGGGGGCGGTAGTTCAACAGCCAGCGCCCGGCACGGTCGATCAGTCGGCGCAGATCCAGGGTCATTCGGTCGGTCACCTCTACCGCGACCCCGCCGTCACCGGCGGCCCGTATCTGCCGCCATACGTCGCCGACCCGGAAGATGGCGGCGGTTGCCGCATAGCTACGGACGGCGTCGACCGAACCGACTCCGGCGTCCTCGGTGATCCGGTACGCGTAGCTGATGCCGCTCGTGTCCACCAGATCGTTGACCACCATGGTGGTGACGATCTCCCGGCGTAGCCGATGCGATCGGATGTCCCTATCGAACCGCTCGCGCAGCACCGTCGGGAAGTACCGGGGCGACCGGGCGGCGAACACCTCCTGATCGGGTAGGTCGCTGGCCAGCACGTCATCCTTGAGTGCCAACTTGACGTGGGCCATCAGGGTCGCGAGTTCCGGTGAGCTCAGGCCGAGTCCGGCTTCGGCGCGCCGGGCGATCTCCTTGTCCGCCGGCAGTGCCTCGAGCTCGCGGTTCAGGCCACGGTCGGCGACCAGCTGCTTGATCTGGCGGGCGTGGACATTCAGCATGCCGGGCGCGTTGGCCCTGCTCGTGCCCATCAGGTCGTTCTGGTCGGCGTTGTCCGACAACACCATCCGGCCCACTTCATCGGTCATCGACACCAGTAGTTCGGTGCGATCGTCGACGTCGACCTTGCCTGCGGTGACCAGCGAGTCGATCAGGATCTTGATGTTGACCTCGTGATCGGAGCAGTCGACGCCGGCCGAGTTGTCGAGCGCGTCGGTGTTGACCCGGCCGCCCGCCAAATCGAACTCGATACGGCCCCTCGGCGTCACCCCGAGGTTGCCGCCTTCGCCGATCACCTTGGTGCGCAACTGGTTTCCGTTCACCCGCACCAGGTCATTGGCGCGGTCACCGACGTCGGCGTCCGACTCCGTCTCGGCCTTGACGTAGGTACCGATACCGCCGTTCCACAGCAGGTCGGCCGGCGCCTTGAGGATGGCCTTCATCAGTGCAGGCGGCGTCATCTCGTCGACGCAGCCTTCGATGCCCAGCGCGGCGCGCACCTGCGGGCTGATGGGGATGGCCTTCTGCTGGCGGCTGTATACGCCACCGCCGACGCTGATCAAGGACTTGTCGTAGTCCTCCCAGCTGGACCGGGGCAACGCGAACAGTCGACTGCGTTCTTGCCAGGACCGCGCCGGGTCGGGGTCGGGGTCGAGGAACACGTGCCGGTGATCGAATGCCGCGAGCAGTCGGATGTGTTTGGACAGCAGCATGCCGTTGCCGAACACATCGCCGCTCATGTCGCCCACGCCGACGACGGTGAAGTCCTCAGCCTGAGTGTCGACGCCCATCTCGCGGAAATGCCGTCGGACCGACTCCCACGCCCCTTTTGCGGTGATGCCCATGGCTTTGTGGTCGTAGCCCACAGAACCACCCGACGCGAAGGCGTCACCCAACCAGAATCCGTACGACTTCGCGACGTCGTTGGCGATGTCGGAGAAGGTTGCGGTGCCCTTGTCCGCGGCGACGACGAGGTACGCATCGTCGCCGTCGCGGCGCACCACACCGGGTGGTGGGACGACAGCGCCCGTAGCCTTGTCGACGTTGTCGGTCACGTCGAGCAGGCCGGCGATGAACAACCGGTAGCAGGCCACCCCCTCGGCGCGCAGGGTGTCACGGTCGGCGGCCCGGTCGCCGGACGTCTCGGGCGGCTGTTTGACGACGAATCCGCCCTTGGCGCCGACTGGCACGATCACCGCGTTCTTGACCGCCTGCGCCTTGACCAGTCCGAGGATCTCGGTCCGGAAATCCTCCCGGCGGTCCGACCAGCGCAGCCCGCCGCGGGCCACGAAACCGAATCGCAGATGTACCCCCTCAACTCTTGGCGAGTACACGAAAATCTCGAATCTCGGTCTCGGCAGCGGCAGTTCGTCGATCAACCCCGGATTCAGCTTGATCGCCAGGACGTTCTGGTGCCGAGCGGAATCCTGCCTGCTAACGAAATAGTTGGTGCGCAGCGTGGCCTGAATCATCGACGCAAATGCCCGAAGCACGCGGTCGGTGTCGAGACTGACCAGGGCATCGATATCGGCGGCGACCGCGGCTGCGGCAAGCTGCGCACTGCGCCGTTGCGGCGGACCGGCTTTGTCGGCAGCGGGATCGAAGATGGCCTCGAACAGCTCGACGAGCGACCGCGCGGTTTTCGCGTTGTCGTTGACGACTGCTTCGATATGCGCCTGGCTGTACGGAAAACCGGCCTGTCGCAAATATTTGGCGTAGGCCCGGATCAGCGTGGCCTGCTGCCAGGTGAGACCGGCACGCAGCACCAACTCGTTGAACCTGTCGATCTCCGCCCGGCCATGCCAGATCGCCTCCACCGCGTCGGCGAACCGCTGCGCATAGGCGTCGCGATCCGGGCGCGGGACGGCAGGCACAGTGTGGTGCGGCGAAATCTTGAACTGATAAATCCACGCCTGCAAACCATCGGGCCGGGTCACCGTGTAGGGCCGCTCCTCGAGCACAAGCACACCCATCGACTGCAGCATCGGCAGTAGCCGGCTCAGCGAAGCCGAGTGGCCACCGAGATACCACGTCAAGTGGGCGACCCCTTCCTCACCACTCTCGGCGAGTACCAGCTTGACCGAATCCTCGGTCAGCTCTTCGATGATCGCGATGTCGTCGATCGCATCGACCGGTGCGATCGCCTGCTTGTATACCTCGGAGAATGCCTCCGCATAATGTTGCACGGTGTCCTGGTCGAGGCTGCCTGTTCGTCGCGTCCCGAGCAGCCGGTCCCCCCAGGTACGGGCCGCTTCGGTTAGCAAGCCCTGAATGCGGGCGTGGTTCGCCGAAGACAGGTCGCTGTCGCCCAGCCAGCTGTCCTCTGGCAGACGAACAGTGAAATACGCTACAGCCCAGGGAGCTTCAGTTACCCGCGCGGTGTATTCGATACTGCTTCCATCCAGTTCGCGGAGCAGGATGTCCTGCATCGTCAGCCGTACCGCGGTGGTGTAGCGGTCACGTGGCAGATACACGAGGCAGGACACGAAATGCGCGAGCGGATCGGCGCGCAGAAACAGCAGCGTCCGGCGGCGGGCCCCGAGATCGATGACAGCTGTTGCCATGTCCAGCAACTCGTCGGCGTCGAGCGCGAACAGTTCTGAACGCGGAATGGTCTGAATGATGTCGAGCAGGAGCTGATCCGGATGGCCGGGGTCACGCGCGGCGACCGCAAGCGCATCGTTGACTCGACGGGAAATCAGCGGGATGTCGAGCACATTGGCGCCCATCGCAGCGACGGTGAACAACCCGACGAAACGATGCTCGACCGCCGAGGCATTGCGCTGTTCGCGCACAACCACCATGTACGGGTAAGCGCCATAGCGCAGGTAACTCGGAATGGTGGCCTGCGCCAATGCCAGCAAGTCGTCGACCTCGGTGAGTTGCGGCAAGGCGTCACTGCGCAACCGCAGCACTCCGAGCCGGCTCGACCGATAAGCCAGCGCCTTACCATTGCCGACCGTGCAGCACTGATAGCCCAGCAGCACGAAATTGCCATCGGCCAGCCATCGCAACAACGCCGCGACTTCGGCCCGGTCCGGTCCCGCGAACCGGTCCCGTGTATCCCCGTCGATTCCGTCAGCCAGTCTGCGCATCGTCAACACCAAGGCCCCCGTGTCGACGGCGACCTGGCGGGCATCAGCGACAACGCCAGGCAACAACCGTTCAGCCTCAGCCAAGGCCTGACGATTCGCTGAACTCGACAGCTGCACGTGCATCCAGGTCTCATCGATACCGTCGAAAGCCACTGTGTCGGTGGCCTGTCCGATCTCCAACAGTTCACCGGTCGATCCTCGGCGGATCCGGAACACCGGATTCATGATCGCCCGGTAGCTGATTCCGAGCCGATGCAAAAGCACCGCGACCGAGCCCATCAGCATCGGCGCGCGGTCGGTGACAATCTGCAGCGCTGGGCCGAAACCAGCCGAGTCGTCTGGCGCATACACCGCCACCCGAGTCTCGCCCGGAGGCCTGACCCGACCCACCTGGTAGTGCGCGGCCACCACCGACGGCGACATCGCATCCTCCGCGGCCGACCGGGCAATCGGTCCGGCGGCCACAGAATCGGCCCCGGGTGCGTCGGCATGTGGTCCGCGATGGGTCGCCGTATACGCCCGAATGACATCGTCGGTGGTGTCTGCAGCGAAGAACGTGGCGGCAGGAAGCAAGGGCTTCGTGATGTTGCCCAGGGCAGCTGCCTCGTTGTGCCCGTTGTCGAAGTTCCGTGTGGTGTCAATGAATTCGGGCATGCCGAGATCAGTGCCTTTCAGGTGGGTGCCCGAATGATCCTAGGCGCGCCCGAGCGCGATTTAGCTTGCCGCGTAACGACCAATTTCTGGTGACTTCTGACGTGGGGCCAAACCGCTAGGGCAATGCCCAGTGCAGACCCGTGGGAGCACACACCCAATGCCGACCTGCTTGCCGGAGGTTGACATGCATCGGTGGCCAATGCCAGTGTAAAGTTACCGCCAGGGGGCAATTTACCGGATGCGGAAGTACTGTGAACGGCGAGTGCGAGCTTGTGGCCTGAGTCGAAGGGGAGGGGTCGTGTCAAACACTCTGGACGGCATCATCGGGGACATCTACGGGCTGGATGGACAGGGTCCCGAGCTGCGTCATTCGACATCACTGTGGCCGGGCATCGGTGATCCTGACTTGGCGGTGACCACAGAGGCGCTCGTCTACTTCACGGCGGCATTCGACAAGTATCGCGCCGCTTTCGACCAACAGCGGACGGCGATAAAGGGGTTCGCTTCATTGCCCGAAGTCCTTACCTACACTTCGGCGGTCGAAACCAATAAGCAGTTGTCGCAGTTCGCTCGCGAGAACGTGATCACAACACTCGACGCCTATATCTCGTACCTCGACGAGTTCAAGGCCACTGTTGACACCGCCATCAGGCGAATACTGGCCGAAACCTGAGGTGCAGGACGGAAAAGCGACATGTGCGAGGACGCGATCGAAGGCACAAGCAACTTCCTGGCGGATAGCCCCTATCTCATCGTCATCCCGATCGTCGGATCTTGGGCCCACTGGGTAGGCGACTGGGGGAATGATCCTTCCAAGGTCGACGACGACGATCTGCATGCGCCGGAAACTGGACTCGACGATCTGAACCGGCAGCGTTACGAGAAGGCGGCCTTTCCAGTAGTTCCAGAGAACTTCAGCCACGTCACGTTCGAGGAGGTTTCTGATCACGTCGTCGGACCACGCATCGGAGACACCGGCGCGGGTTTGGCGGCGGGATGGGGCAATGTGAGAGACGCAATATCGAGAGCGGCAGCGGATTTCGCGGGTGCGCTCGACAGCCTGGTGAAGGATCCACAGCACTGGAATGGCGAAACCAAAGGAGCGGCATTCCAGAACGTCAGGGACTCGTTTCGCGAACCGGTTCAGGTGAGTCTTGGCGCAGGCGCGATGGAGGTTCTGATCGATGGTTTCACGCGCACCATGGACTTCGTATACGACAACATCGTGCCCAACAGACAGCAGTATCAATCGGATTGGGACGCGTACCCCCAGAGTGGCGATGAAATCAAGAATGCATACGACACCTTCGCGCGGAAGTTGATGCAGGAAACGTATCGACCGAACATCGAGAACATCGCCAACAACAATCCATCGTTCACAGGAGGCGGTCCGCCCGACTTGGGGAACAACCCCGGCGGACCGCAAGGCGCGGGAACGCCCGGTGGTGGTGTTCCGGGTAGTGGACCGCAAACGCCGGATCTGGGTCTGCCGGAGATGCCCGAACCCACCATCCCGACCGAACCAGTCAGCCCGACCACATCGCCCAACCTCGATGGCATCACTGATGCCGCGACGAATGCGCTCGGACAAATGGGCGACGCAGCGAAGCAAGCGGCGGACGCTGCCAAGGAGGCGCTGCAGAATCTCGATGCTGCCGGCGAGGGGCCGCCGGAGGGCGTGCTTGGTCTCGGGCCTACGGGTCTGAGCAGTGCGGGACCGACTGCAGGTGGCGCAGGTCTCAAGGCGGGTGGCGGCGCCGGAAGCAGTCTGCCGCGCGGATTGCCGAACGCCAGAGCGATCAGTGGTACACCGACCCCTGCGGTGGCACGGATGGCCACGCCTGCGGTCGGTGCTGGATTGGGCGCCATGGGTGCACCTGCCGCGGGAGCACCGGCGGCCGCCAATCCTGGCGGCGACAACAACACCAAGGGCCATCAGGTCAACAAGGCTTTGAAACGCATGAAGAATGGGCAGGACGTCGTCGGTGAATCCGATGCAATCGTGCCAGTGATCGGGGCGGACGAAGCCCCCGAAGCCACCGATCCTGAACGTAGTGATCCCGAGTGGCCTGAGCCAATGGGTGAAATACCGCGTCCGAGCCCGTACCCGGGCCCGGAGAGTGTCGAGCGGCCCATCCAGGTGGTCAGCCAATGACATTCATCCGATCGCTGAGTTTGGTGTTGCCGACCGCGAGGCCAGCTAGCCCCGATGAGGTGGGGTCGGCATCGCAGTGGCGGGCGGTGTGCGAGTGCCCAGATCCGCCCGCCGACATGGCAGTCCGGGCCGGCCGAGCCGCGCTGGAGGCAGCCGCATTGCCCCCTTCAGACGTGGCATGGGTGGTTCATGGCGGGTCGGGATATCAGGGCAGCGTGGGGTGGCCGATACATCACCACATCCAACACGGAATTATCGGAAGTAATGGCAACGCTTTTGAGATTCGGCAGCTCTGTGCCGGCGGATTGACGGCGTGGTTGGTCGCCGAAGGACTTGTGCGCTCGGGCGGCGCGGTGGTCTGCACCGGCGCCGACAACTGGTCGTGGGGAGACCGGTTTGCCACCGCTCGATCCATTGGCGGCGAACCGTTCTCCGATGCCGCCCATGCCTCGGTCCTCTCGGCAAGCGGAGGGTTCGCCAAGATCTTGGGTACTGGCACCGCAAGTCGCCCCGAGCAGTCGCAGCCATGGAGAACTCGAAACGAGTTCTGGGAGCACGCGACGATGAGCGACTTCCGAGACACCGTCGCCAGGGTTGCCAGTTCCAGAACGCACGATGCAGCGCGTGATTCTTTCGACATGCTGATCGGCGCGGTTACCGCGGCGCTCAAGAACGCACAGATCAGTCCGCAGTACGTGACGCATTTCGTACCGCACGGCACTGGTAGCGGAGAACCGTACCGCTCGCTTGCACGGGCGATCGACGTGCCTTGGTCAGAATTGCTGTACGAGAACGGGCTTGAACACGGGTATCTCGGGGTCAGCACGCAAGCGGCGGGGCTAATGAGCCTTGCCCGGGCGGGGAACTTGGCTGCCGATTCGATTGTCTTGCTTGTTGCTTCGGAATATCAACTCAGCGCGACCGCGGTCGTGCTGCACATTGTGCGGACTCCGACGGTGTCGACCATCGGGCAGATCCATTCGCTGCGCGAGGCAACCTGATGCCCACCAAGTACCGGCAACGCTCGACTGTCCGTCGACCTGCTCCGCGCCACATCGGGAGCATCGAGTTGATCGACCTCGACATCATCTGCAGGTTCTACGGCCGAGATTTCCTGCCCTATCCGTTCATGCTGACACGGCCGACGAGGTTCTCATTTCATGAGGAATACACTCGCTACTCCAACTCTGTGCCGGACCGTTTCAACCATGGCGACTTACAGAAATTTCGACGCTGGGCAGCGTCATACGCTTACGCGGATATTCGCGTCGAATGCCACGTCCAATTCATTCCCTCCAGCATTCCCAGTCTCCGGGTAGTCGGCAACCGGGTGGGTGGCCTGGGCTACCTGGCTAAGCAACGGTCCGACGAGGACATCATCGACGTGTACGAAGTGTCGCCCTACGATCTTGGTCACGCCATCGCCGATTCGGTAGAGCTCGTCAAACCGGGTCGGCACCATGAGATTGTCATTCCGGAGTACAAGTCGTCCTCCCGAACCGACACTCAGCCAGAACATTTCAATCTTCGGCAGGTGGCCGACCAATCGACAGCCAGAGTGGTTCGCCGCGCTGAGGTGACGGCTTTCGGCAGTGTGCAAACCCATTGGCGTCCCACCCGCCGCTGGGGATTGGATCGCGGGAAGAACGCCGCCGTGTGGGTACGGATCAAAGACGACGGCGAGTACCGCTTCGAGGTTGATTTCGATCGGGCAAAACCGATGACGAGGCCATCGCTTGCAGAGCGCATCGACGAACTGATCGCCGAGGACGTCGCGGTGCTGCGGGACATCAAAAACTTCGAGAGGACAGGTGAGTCGGGTTGAGTAATGAAGCGATGCGCGATCAGTTGACTGAGGTGTTGGGCCTCGTGCAAAAGCAGATGGCCGATATTGCTGCGGTACGCACCAAGCAGGCGAAACTCACGGTCGCGAGGACCGCGGCGGACGGCTTGGTCGAGGTGACCGTCAATGCCCACGGCCAGTTGCTCAAAACTGTAATCGACGAGACTTACCTCGACGAGTACGAATTTGACCAACTTGCCGATCACATCACCGAGGCCGCGCAAGCCGCGTTCCGGGACGTAGCCCAACGTGTGGCAGACATGATGGCCCCGATCGGTGAGCGGAGACGTCGCTTTCCATCGTTGGCCGAAATCGTAGATGGTGCACCCGATCTGCGGAATCTGGCACCGTCCTGGCCCCAACACCGCGCGGAGCCTCGGAGCAACCACGACAACCGTGGCCAGAATGGCGACGCGTTTCCCACGTTGAGGAGATGACCCGATGTCCGAATCATTAGGAGTGACACCATCGGAACTTCGGGCTACCTCCAGACGTCTCAACGACGTCAGCAACCGGATGAACGACGTGCTGTCGGGACTGCGGGGCAAACTCAGCGCCGAGGGTGCCGCGTGGGGGGATGACAGGATCGGAGATCAGTTCGTCAAAGATTATTCTCCACAGTTGGACTGGGTCGACGGTTCGGTGGTAGCCAAGTCCGACTTGCTTGACCACTATTCGCGCGGCCTGAAAGTCGCTGCGGATTCCTTCGAGCAACAAGATCAAACCTAGTCGCAACCATCTGTGGCACGGTGCCACAACGGTCTTCCTATGGGCGACATTCAGATTCCACCCGGCTTGCAGTGGGTGTCCTATCTAGCCGGCGGCCAGTGGCCCCAAGGCAGCGAAACTGGCATGTTTCGCATGGGCGAGTATTACCACGATGCTGCCGACGACCTGGAAAGTCTGATACCGGACCTGAATAAGGTTCGCAACGAGACCCTTTCGGTATTGTTCGGCCAGACCGCGCAGGCCGCCGACGAACAGTTCTCAATGCTGTTCGACGGGGAGCACGCGGTCGGCCGACTGGTCGACGCGTTGTCGGCACTCGGGGAGGGTGCTGAGAACCTCGCCGTCGAAATCGAATACTCCAAGCTGTCGATCTTGGTGGGGCTCGCGTTGGCTGCAGTCGAAATCGCTTGGTGCCTGGCCGCGTCCACTCCCACGTTCGGGGCGTCCACGGCGGCGATACCAGCGATCGAGAAGGTGACCGCCGCCTCGATCCGCCAGGTCGTGACGAAGGCGGAGGGACGCGTTTCACAGAACTTGGGCCAGATATCGACGCGCACCATGGTGCCGCGCCTGGTCCGTGAGACGGGACAGAGAGTCACCACGCGCCCCATCGGGCGGGCGATAGCTTACGAGGCGGTGCAGGAAGGCCTTTTTCAGGAGCCGGCGATCGCGTTGACTACGGAGCTGACCGCTCAGGGGATCCAGATTCACAGCGGCCACCGCGACAAGCTGGACGAAGAGCGGATCGGCCAATCGTTGAAAGCCGCGGCGTTCGGCGGCGCCGCCGGCGGAGCGTTCGCGGTCCCCGTCGGGCGCCGGCTGGGTCCGGCGCAAACCCGGTGGGGCGTTGCAGCCAAGGGCGCGACGGTGATGTTCTCGGCCGGAATCGTCGGCAACCTGGCGGGCACCTATGCGGTCGGTGGTCAATTGGACCCGTGGTCGATGCTCGGCGGCGCGGCGTTCTCCAGTATCGGCGGGCTGCGCGGCGCCGGAGTAACGCCGGCCCACAACGGCAGTCCCGCGACCGGCGCGTCGATGCCCCCGTTTGGTAACGGTCCGCCGCCACTCGGCGACCTGGGGCCCCAAAGCCCCACCGCCGGCCCCGGGATTGTCGAACAGGCCATCGCCGGCCACGATAACGATGTGGGGTCCAGTGGTGCCGTCCCGGTCGGTGCGGGCGGCGGGCTGTCCTCGACGCAACATACGAACGGAACTGCCACACAGCAGTTTTCGGGCGCAAACGTCACCCCTTCTGCAGGGCTGGCTCCGGCCGGGTTGGCCGACAACAGCGCCGCCAGTCGCGCCGCGCCCGACGCTGGGGATCGCGGCGCTCCGTCCGCGGTAGGCGCGGCGCCGGTCGCCGCGCACAGCGTCGGCGAAGTGTCGGCAGAGCAGGGCCCGGTCGCCGACCCAGTGTCGGTCGCTGTCGACGCCGGCGACCCGGTCTCTGCCGCCCCGTTAGTCGACCCCGTGATCGCAGCTTCGGCGGTTGACCCGGCACCTGCGGCTGTGGCCGGCGCCCCCGCCCTGGACGCGCCGGTGGTCCCTGAATCCGGGCCGGGCGAGTCGGGCACGGTCATGGCGCCCGTGGCTCCCACACCGGGGCCGGTGGGCAGCAAGGCTCCGGTAACCGGACCGATCCCGAATGCTCCGGTTTCTATCGTGACTGCGACCCCAACGGGCGACAAAACACCTGTCTCAGCGCATGTTTCGTCGCCGTCGAGCGCTGCACCGTCATCGTCTGCGGTCGCAACCCCGGCTGCCCGCCTCGCAGGCACGTCCGCCAAGCCGGCCGGGCCGGCCGCCGTCGGCGACCACGACGGCGAGACCAATAGTGGGACGGCGTTGGGGCGTCTGCTGGATGCGGCAGGCCGGCTGGTGAGCTCGTCGCTGCGGCCGTTCGTCGGTGGGTTCGGCAACTCACACCGGCCGCTGGACGGCCTCACCAGTGAGGAGGACTACAAGGCGTTGGCTGAGCAGGTGCTCGCCGATCATGCGGCACGTGATTGGAGTGTCGTGTCCGATGAGCAACTGGCACAGATGCTGCGCGGTGATCAGGGCAACGCTTTGGTGGCGACGGTCGAGGTGATCCGGCGTCAGGAGGGTAAGACCCTGCGGTGGACGCAGGTGATGGCGACTCTGGCGATGCGGTATGCACCGGTGAATATGGATGCGGGAGAGGGTAAGTCGCTCGTTTTTCTGGCGCATGCGGTGTGGGCGGCGGTTCGTCACGGATCGGTACAGGTGTTCACCACGCGGGATACGCTGGCCAACCGCGAGTTCGACAGGTACGTGAAGGTGCTCGGCGCGTATGGGTTCGAGATTGTCCGAATGAATCCCGATGCGCCGCACCCGGATCCGGTGGGCGGAACGCCGACGATCTATATCGGCACGCAGAACGACGCGGGCTTCGGAGTTTTGAAGGATCATGCGGTGCCGGGGAGGGACGCTGCGCTCGACGAGATCGACGAGGCGCTCGTACACGCCAACACGAACTACATCCTTTCCGAGGGGGCGGGTAAACACGCGAGTCCCGAGATTGCGGCCGAGGCCACCCAGGCCGATGGCTTCCTGGACCAAGGGCTGCGCACTCGGACGATGACCGAGCAGGATTTCGGTCGCGAACCCGGTCAGATAGCGGGACCGGCGGCACTGACTGAAGCGGGGCGAGCCAAGGCGGAACAAATTCTGGGCCGGGAACTGACTGGGAGCGAATTGAAGCGGCTGAACATGGCCGCCACCGCCCGATGGGAGTACGTCGAGGGCGACCACTACGTCGTGCACGACGGCAAGGTCTTCATCATCGACCAGACCACCCACAAGGTGATGTTCGATCCGGAGACCTCGACCGAGAGCCGCTGGAACGGCGGGCTGGCCCAGGCGATCGAAGCCAAGCACGGCCTGGTCATCCGCGACGATCCCGGCACCTCGAAGAGTGTCACCGCGACGAAGTTGTTCTCGTCGGAGAACTACGACTCGCTGACCGGTGCGTCTGGGACAGCTGTCGGTGTGGCCGATCGGCTGGAACACGGTTACGGGATGAAACCCGTCGTGAAGGTCCCGCGTTTCAAGGAGTCGCAGCTGCAGACCGGCGATGATCGGGTCGCGCCCGACGAAGCGGCGAAACATCAGGACATCGCCCGCGACGTTGCCGCGATGCAGAAGAGTGGGCGGCCACAGCTGGTGATCAGCAACCGGAACACCGAGGTGGCGAAACTGTCGGGCTTGCTTACAGATTTGGGCGTCGAGCACGTGGCGGTGGACGCGAAGTGGTTCCTCGAGCACGGCATCAACGCCGAGGCCGACCTACAGGCGATCTTCGACGACGCCGGACAAGCGGGCAAGGTGCTGGTGATCAACCGGCAGGGCGGCCGGGGAGTCGACATCCCGGTGAGCGACGAGGTTAATGCCGACGGCGGATTGCACGTGGTGGTGACAAGTCGGTCGGCGGAGACGCGGGATATCGACGTCCAGGCCGAGAACCGAACCGCGCGGAATGGACAGAACGGCAGTGCCCAGTACTACACATCGCCCGAAGATGCCCTATATCAACAGCTTTCGCACAACTCCGACGTCGAGGTCGCTGTCGTTCGCTACACCGACGCCATCGCCGAGCATGCAGTCGAACCCAGCGATCAACGCCGCGTCGAGGTCGAGGCCGCAGCCGACGGGCTGCGCGCGCTGACCCCGCAACTGCAGGAGGCCGCTTCCCGAAAACTGCGTGCCTCGACGGTTATTACCGGCAAGTTGCCCAATGCTCCACCGGCTTTCGACCGCGAGCGAACCCACGAAGCACCGACCGCGGAGAAACTACACCCGCCTCCCAACACCCCCGAGAAGAGCGCAGCGCGCTCCGAGGACGCGCCCGATGGCAAGCCTGTGGCCGAGGGTCTTGCTGGCTCGACGTGGCGTGTCGATCTGCGCGACAAGGGGAATCGTCGTCGGCAGAACTGCGCGGTGCGTGTGGTCGAGGAGTGTAACGAGGCGTATGAGGGTCGGGACTTTCGGCTGCCCAACGAGCCTACCGCTGCGGGAGTGCCCGGTTGGGAGTTGTATCAAGCGCTGAACTGCCGTGCGATGCCGGTATCGACGCTTCAGGAGGTGAGAGATCACCTGGGCGGGATGTCGTCTGGCTCGCGCGCTGTGGTGATGGTGTTCTGGTCGGAAGACGAATTGGCGGCGCGGCGGCTGTCTGACGACGACATCGGTGAGCTTGCGGGTGGGCACGTTTTTACGATGCTTAGGGGCGATAAGCCCGGTGAGGTCCAGGTCAAGGATCCAGACCGTGATTTGGATGAACGCGCGGTGTCTCATGTATGGGTTGGCTATCTTGACGATAGCGGCGACTCGCAACAAAAGTGGCAAGGTATTCCGCTCAAGCTGGCCGCATATGGCAACGTCGCGGGTCTGCCCGGACCTGGTCGTGGTGATGACGATCAGGGCGAGGGCCAACTGGCGGGCTCGTCGTGGCGGGTCGGTGAACACCAAAGCAACCAGCAAAACCCGGATTTGGGAGAGACGGCACCGAAAGCTAGTGCAGCGCAGCGTGATCCTGTGGCAGATGAGTCGACGTGGGAACGCCACGAGGCCAATATGCTGTCGCTTGGGCGTTTTCGCGATGAGCTGCAGTCTAGGTTGGGCGTTGGTACTGGTCTAAGCCTCGAGGAAGAGTTGTTGCTGGATCGCTTCAACGAGCTTCATCATGTGCTGCGCAGGACCGCCGATCGCGCCAGCCAGAAGGGGGTGGGTGGTCCGCGTCTGGTTGAGTTTGACCCACTTTCGTTTGAGGGCGCGGTGATTGTCGGCGCCGATCTAGATCCGCGTTCTGCTGGCGACGTTGTTGAGCCCGGACGGCGCGTTGACAGCAAAGTCCTTTGGCCGTTCCTGGGGCGGGCGCTTAACCGACTGGAGTCCACCTTGCCGCCGGATCCAATAGCGTCGGAGGCGTTGATCGTCCGGTTCAGCTACCCGCGCGCCGAGGATGCGGCACGCGCTGGTGACGGGATCCTCGAAGGACCATTCCCTAATCGAGAATATGGTGAAATAAAGCGCCTGGATCTCGAAGATATGCGTGCTGCCGGACTTGCTCCAGCAGAACCCGGAACAACTGAGTTCGACTCGTACATTGGTAATGGCGAGGAGAAGATTAAGTGGGCCGTCCTGATGGATGGCCGTCTGATGGCTTTGCCGGCACAGCTTGGAATGGATGGGCGCTCGACGCCTCAACCGGACGAGCTTGACAGTCTGCGCTGGACTTTGTTCGGCAATAGCAGCCCTGAGATCCCAACTTCTCATGGCACGTTGACTGGAGACGTACCAGCGGAGGAAGACTTCGTAAAGGCAGCCGGATACGCACAAATCAAAAAGACCGATGAAGGCTACCAAGGGATCATTATTGATAACCACAGTGGCCATTACCATCCTTCGACTGTCTCATTGGCGTTGTACGGTCTTCCTAAATTCGCCGAATTCGGAATTGTGTTTCCACAGGAAGGCGTGAAATTTCTGTTCGGCCCTGTACCGTCCGGGTGGCCCCAATTCGAAGGTGACAGCGCCGACGGCGACGTCGATGGTTTGCCAGGCCCGGAATTGGGCCTGCAGCAACGGCCGCAGCCTCAAGCGCCGAACGCCCACGCACAGACACGCACGACAGTGCCGCTCTCGCGCCCGGGCTGGCCGGCTGTTCGGCAGGACATGGAGGAGAACTCCGCCCCTCCCAGGCGCCACGCCCGCGGCCGTCCGCAGCTCCCGCAACGCGGCGGCCCGCACCCCGGTCACCGCGATGTCACCGGCACGCCCACCCCACCCGCCGATGAGGGCAGGGAGGCGCGTTTGTCGCCGAAGGATCCATCCGACACATTGGATCCAAAGGTGGTCGGCAGGATCCGGTCGTCGAAGGGGTCAGCGGAGCATCCGCGGTTCTTCGGAGCTGATGACCCGGACGCAAAAGCGTACGGCGACATCTTGCCTGGCGCCAAAGGCCTTCCCGGGCAAGGCGACGGCAGCTTCGGCGAGGCAGGCCAACCCGGCTTCGATGGCGTTACCGAAGCCGAACGGACTCAACTCGAAGCCGAGATCGCTGCAATCAGAGGCGAGATCGCGTCGGTGCGATCCTCGTTGAGCCACGATGCGCAGCGGAGTGCTGAGGATGAAGCCAGGCTAGAGGCTCTGCGAGCTCGGATCGAGCAGGTTGAAACCGACCACGAGGGGATGCTTACTCGGTTCCTTGGCGCGAAACGCGGTTTGGGGGATTCGGCGCTGGAGAAGATGCCGTCCCATATCGAATCCGGATCGCGGTGGCTGGCTGCGCGGGGCGTTGACGTTGTTTCGCTCAAGCGTGGTCTGGTGAGCCTGCTGATGCCGGGTCAGGACGAGGTCGGGGTCGTCGATCCTGACCTGCGCACATTCTGGGAGGTCATCGGGCAACTGACTGGTGTGCGTGGCGCGACCGTTCCAGAGGATCCGAACTGGGTCGAGATCGATGGCCTCTGGCAGTTGGAGGCCGCGCTCGCGGCAGCGCCGCAAGGCCAGCCTCCGATTCTTGTCGATACTGCCGAGCGCATCGTGCGCGCAATCCGCAACGCGCTGGCCCACGACCCGACGCTCCCGCTACACCAGATCAGCTTCGGTGAGTTTGGCTCTTCTAGTTCCAAAGGGACTCGTACCGCCGCCCGCACGTGGTCGCTGGCGTACGGGGACTTCGCGCTCAATGTCTTTGCAGTTGACATCAGCGTGCGGGAAGTGCTTCAACCGCAAGGATTCGTCGATGCACACGCCCGAGACCAGGCGAGCGGACGGGCGGAGAAGGGCACCGGCGACGCATGGACCGATGTGATGCTGCACGAAATCTGCGGTCATGGCTGGCAGCGCGCTAGCGGGAATTGGGACGGATCCGTCGCCGGGGTGCGCCGAGCCGATCCGGTCACGTGGGCGGAGCGGCGCATCGACGAGCACCTCGATGCTGCTTTCGACGCCGTTACGGCGGCAGGTGAAACTCCCCATGACCGGGTTGGGTGGGAGTTGCAGTGCTCGGGCTACAGCCGCGATCCTGCCGATACATTCAGGCTCAACAAGTGCGAAGCCCAGGCCGAGAGCGCCGTCTATATGCTTGGCAACCCGGATTCGGACTGGAGGTCCCCACAGTACGCGTTGTATCGCGCGTTGCGGGGAATGCCGCGGCTCGATTCCGCAGGGGTGGAGCGTTTTCGGACGGCCGAGCGGTTGGGCGTCGCAAATCCGCATCTACTCGATCCTGGACAACTGGCCGCGGTGCTGACGCGACCCGCTGTCACCGCCATCACGTCGGCTGGTCGCCTAGGCGACACTGGCGCAGCGGCGCCCATCGCCGCGCAGCTGGAGGATCCGGTGGCAGACCAGGGCCTCGCCGAGGCCCGAGTCGCACGTGTAGGCGAGGACAAGCCGCGCGCGAGTTCACTGATGCGTGGCCCGCTCAATCTGGTCAATGCCGCGGGCCGGTTGGTGCGCTCGTCGTTCCAGAGTGTCCTGGGCGGCAACAAATCTCGTGTCGAGAACGACTGTGCGTATCGGCTCATGACGCGATTGTCTGAGGCGTACCCGGGACGCAAGTTCAGCCTTTCGTTAGCGCCTGGCCAAACGGTGGCCGAGGGCTGGGATGTGTTCACGGAACTAGAAGCCGAAGTGCACGAGACGACGCTCGACGGCGTGAAGACCCGGCTGTCCCAAAAAGACATGGCGCCGGGGTCGTCGGCTGTCGTCATCGTCTACTGGGGGGACGCGCGTTCAGACTACGGCGCGCATGCCTTCCACCTGGAGCTGGGCGAGGGCGAGAACGTCTATATCGATGGCCAGTTGGTTGACGAATGGCCGCCCTATAGGCGCCATTCCATCTCTAAGGTGCTTGCGGCCTATCTCGACCACGACGGAAATTCGATCGGACATCTCCAAGACGCGGTCCGCCAGGCGGTCCCGACGACGGCCGTCGCGGGTCTTCCCGGGAAACGTTCGGGCCGGTCCTCACGGAGAGGAAATGCCCTCCCTGGGCACCCCGGCGACGCTAGCCGTACGAGCGTTGACGCAGACCGGCACGGGTCGCGATACGTCTCGGGCGATGCCGAAGAGTCGGTCGCGCATGGGCAGGCCGATGCACCGTGGTGGACGAGATTGCATTCTGACGGCGAGCTGTCGAGCGAATACGACGAGATTGACCCCGCATTCCTGGGTGAGCTTGTCGACCACCCCGATTCGCGGCGCGGTCAGATGCTGGCGGGGCTTCTCTCACGCCCATATGGGCCGTACCGCGTCGAGTTTCGTGCAGACGCGGTACCCGGAAGCGACAGCGTTCGTCTCGAGGGAGTGATCCTCAACCGGAATAGTAGGGACATCGGCTCGATCGAATGGAACCTGCGACGTGACGATGACCGTAATCTCGTCGCCGATCTCAGCTATTTGGAGATCAATGCCGCCAATAAACATTTGCGGCGCAAGGGGTTCTCCAAGGCGCACCTGTCCGACCTAGAGTCGCTCTTTGCATATTTTGGCGTAGACCGAATCGAGCTGAACTCTGACTGGGAGGGCAGCATCGTCTGGGCCCGTCGGGGTTTGACCTGGAACCCAGACCGGCTCCAGGAGTCTCTGGTCAACATCAAACGATCGGCGTATCAGTTGCGCGATCACGTCAATGCCGAGGCTCAGGCTGTTCTCGACGCCACGGTGAAGACGCTGGAAATTGGTCTTCCACGGCGCGGTGAGGATGGCGAGGTTGTGGTGCTGCCTGAGCCCATCGATCTTCTCAATCTTCGCGCCGACGGCCATGAGGACCTCGGCCAAAAGTGGCTCGCCAACACTTCCCTTCACCTTGTGAAGTATCTGGGGGGTATCCCAGTTGCTGGCAGGGGTGCGTTGTCACGGGGCGATGAGGCCGGCGCAAGGGCGAATTGCGGTTACATTGCGGTCGAGACATTTGCCAAGTGGTTTCCTAGGCAAGGATTTGAGCGCGCGCTTGCGAAACTTACGGCGGCGGTTAGCCCGATGGGCCTGCGGTCTGGGGCGGTCTTTGCAGGCCTTAGATCGCGCGCGCAGTTCGCGACATATGCCGACGTAGAAAACACGCTGCTGGACTTGGGCCACGGGGCTGCGGCGCTATTGGCGTCACGTTGGGCGGGCAGCGGTAAGCCCGGCCACCTCTATCTCGCTAAGAATGTTCAGGGCACGATCTGGCTATTTGACACTCGAACGAAACGTTTTTCGCTGTGGCCGCCGCACTGGGGTCAAGCTGCCGTATCGCGAACCGTTGTTGGCTATTTCGATCGCTATGGCGTTGCGGTGCAGGGGATTAGCGTTGATGCGCCGAACCAGCTGGGAGCCGCCGACGCCATCGGCCTCGCCGCCGGACACCCCGACGACGGGGAAGGTGATTGGTGGGGCGAGAACGATCCGGTGGTGGCGGAGCTGCTGCGCCGGCGGGGGGTGCGTTTCACGCAGGAGTTGCGGCACGTCCCAGGGGACGCCAAGGAGTCCGTTGCGCGTGCGCAGGCCAACGCACCGTGGTGGAGGAGATTGGGCTCTGAGGACCGGGACCGGCTGATTGCGGCGGCTCCGCTTGACATCGTCAATGCGGAGGGTATTCCTCTAAAGGATCGTCACCGGGCGTATGAAGCCTGGCGGCACCAATATATGGAAAGCGTCCTTCCCGATTTAGACCCCGTCCCCACAGCCCTGTTCAACGAGCGCGACGCTGCGCTGCAGCAGGCCACGGAGGCCGCCGACCGGGCGGGCGTCCCGATGTATGTGGTGGCGTTCGATCCCGTCGAAGATGGCGGGGACGGGCGAATCGGCGTGGTGTTCGGCGACGACCCCTATGAGTTTGACGACCCAAATGAGCTGCAGCAGTCCCAAGATTGGCTTGTCGGGGCGTGCACCACGATGACTGACAGTGAGCAGCTGACCACCCGGCTGCGCGCGACGCTGGAGCACCACCAGGACCGCACGCTGCTGGCTAAAGGGGCCGAGAAGCGGGCCACGGTGGCCTGGGCGGTCTACGACACCCGGTTGGAGGAGTCGCCGGAGCTGGCGCGTATCGCCGGTGCGAGCCTCTACGGCGCGGTTTCGGCGTCCAACGCCGGGCGTGACGCCTGGGCCGCAGACGGCAGCCAGTTCACCAACAACAAGATCTCTGGCTATGGCTACGGCACCGCGATCGTCGCCGCCGCCGTCGACCACGGCCAGCGCATCGACGCCCCGCCGCTCTCCGAGCTCACCCACGGGCTGCATCGGCTCGACTACCGAGACCGTGACGCCGACCTGTCATTCGCCCACTCGCTGGATGTCGTGCTGGAAATCGTGGGGGAGGCCTACTCGAACGGTGACCCAGCGGCCGCGGAGCAGGTGTTGCGCGAGCTAGGCAACGACCTGTCGAACCGCTATGGGCCGTTTTCTGTCGAGTTCAAGGTGCGTGTCATCGCCGTGACCGAGATAGATGAACTGTACCCGCAGTTCGGCACCCACGCGCTGTCGGAGCCGCTCGGGTTCGTTCTGGTGCTGCATGGCGAGATCCGGTCTGAGGGTGGCCGACGGGCGGGTGAGGTCGTGCGCTTGGTGTACTACAGCGCCCAAGATGAGCAGATCATCGTCAATAACTGGCTCACGGACGTGGCGCCCTGGGCTCAAGAGCTGGCTCAACAAGAGCGGTTTGCTACCACACTGAATGACCCGTGGGTGCCTTGGTGCCGTCAAGGAAACGTCGATCGCATCGAGGTTCGTGCGCGCAACGCCTCGTCGTTGGCGGGACACGGCTACGTCTGGCATCCGGCGAAACTGGGCGCGACGGTGCTGAATCTGCTGAGCGGGATTGACAGGCTCCTAGAGGACGATTCATCACTCGGCGACGCTGACCGTGCTGAACTGCAGAACCTACGTGGTGAATTGCTGTCGGACGACAATTTCCCTTCTTTCCAGAAGGTGGCGACGCTGGGCAGTGCCGGCGCTCTCGATCTGCGTGCCAAACTGCTGGCCGACACCGACGTGTATCTAATGTTGCAGCTGGGTGACGCAGGTCCCGCCCAACGAGCCGAAGAGGCGCTGCGGCAGCGGTTTCCCGACGTGCCGCCCGGCGCCCTGGCCGCGGACAGCGTGGATAAGTTGGTCGGCTCGCCAGACAACGTGGAGTTGTCGGTCGAGGCAGCCCGTGCCAACGCTGAGTGGTGGCCCCTCTTGGGTAAGGACTACAAATCGGAGCTACAGCTGATCTTTCCGTCGGAGATCGGCAATGCCGCGGGCATCAACGCCAAGGATCGCCATTGGGCTAACGAATTATTGCTTCGCATTCTTATGGCGGAGCTGGAGGCGCTGCGCGAGAAACGTGAGGCGCTGCGTGAGAATGGTGAGTCGCTTGACGACTTCGAGCAGATGCGTCTCGAGCAGCTTGACGCCGTGGAGGAGATGGTCGTCGCGCTGCGGGCTGCCTCACGGCTAGCCGAGCAGTCCGGGCTGAGAATGCGCCTGCTGGCGCATCCAAACCCAGGTTCGAGTGGGATCAGGCGTGTGATGGTCGGGTTCGAGAGATATACGAAGTCAACGGATGACGCCGACGGTGCGGCGAAGCAGTTGTCCGCGTTGGATGTGGTCGAACCGCTGTCCTGGCACGTCGATATCGATTCGACTGTCGGAGATGTGCTATTCACCGGCGTGCATCAGGCAGTCGACTATCTGAGCGAAAACCCCGACGAGAGCGCCACAATCGCCTGGATGTGCTGGGACGCCCAGGCGGACCCGGAATCGATCGGCCGGCTCCTGCAGTGCGACGTGGCCGGATTCTATGCCGGCCGCGAGCTACTCACGGACGCCGTCAGTAGCGAAACACATTCTCGCACTATGGGTCACGATCTCATCGTCGTCTACGCCGAGGAGGCGGTGCGGGCCGTCGGACACGCCTGGCGTGACGGGCTCTCCAACTATGTCGAGAGCGTGATCGGGATCGAGCCCCCTGACGACGCGTGGGCGTTGTTCGGTATCGGGCCGGCGACCGGTGAGACTGTCGAACTCCACGCTCGCCGGGGAGACGTCGATCGGCAGCCCTCCGACACCGATGGAGCGCCGGCGCAGAACGACAGCGATCCCGACTGGGCTCGGATGGAGAATCTGGCCAATGCGGCGTTGGCGCGCAGGTTTCCCGGTAAGCGACCGGACATCGCCGTCGCCGTGCTGCTGCGTCCGCTGGGCGATGTGGAGTTGGCTCAGCGTCGCGCGCGGGACAACGCGATCTGGTGGACCACCGAGTTGACAGACGACGAGAAGGACGCGCTGATCATGGCGTATCCGGAGTTCATCGGTAACGCCGAGGGTATTCCGGCGATCGATCGTGATACTGCCAACCGGAGAAAAATAGGGGTGAGCTTTCTTCTCCACCCTGAGCAGCTACGGGCCAGAAATGACGCGAATGAGCGACTCAGCCCCGACGAGCAGTTTGGCCTTGCATTGTACGAAGCGGAGGAGCGGTCTCGTCAGCTGAAGACTCCGTTGTATCTGCTGGGATATGAACCCGCCACGCCGGACCGGCATGCCCATGCTTTGGTCAGCTTCGGCAATCCGGACAAGCTGTGCCAGGATGCCGGGGTCGCCAAGGCGGTCCACGATGTCGATCCCGACAAGTCCCCCAAGTCCCCATTGGAGTACTGGCTGGCGCCGGGCCGAACTATACCGACGTTCGAGAACTTTGACTCGCTGACCACCGCTGCGCTCAAGCAGGTGAACTCCGCGCCGGGCGACCAACCGGTCGCGGTGATTGTGTCGCTCAACGGCGCCGAGCATGCGGAGACCGCCGGTCAGATACTGCTCAGCGACATAGCTGGACGCAATGCCGGCCGCAGCGCCAGGGCGAGCGAGGACGACCGTGGCCCCACGACCATCGTTGTCAGTTACGGCGAGGGGGCGAAGGCCGTGGGTCACGCCTGGCGAAACGGCCTGAATTACCACGTCCACTCCGCACGGCTGGTCAATCCGCCCCACGCTTCCTACGCGCTGTTCGGGCTGGAACCACTGCCGGATCTACCGAACGATATTCTCGGAGATGGCGACCGCGACCCGGCCACATACCGTTCGCAGGATCCGAAGTCGCGCGTCATCCAACCGGAGTTCGCCCCGCGCCGCGCGGACATCATGGCCGCTGCCCGCGAAGCCGACGGAGCACAAAGGCTGGAAGCAGCCCTCCGTCAGCTGCGGTGGGACCTATCCGGTGTATGCGGCCACGAGCACTCGAATGTGAAACTTCACTTCACATCCGCTGAGGCGACGGAATCCTCGCTCAACCTGACGGGATCATTCGCCGTCGGCCAGGAAAACGGCAGCATTACGGTGCGGATGACCCATCAGGATGAACTGGGCTGGGTTGTGGAGCAGCAGTTCACCTTTGACAGTTCTCCGTCCGAGGACCTGCGTCGCGCCGCTGAGCGGGCGCTGCGCACCACCATGGACGGTTACTACCGCCTCTCGGATATCGACTGGGTGTTTGGGGCCGCGGACGGCTCAGTGCCGGGCGGAGTGCATTCCGACGACGTAAATTGTGCTGTGGCAGTGAAATCCAACCTGCGCCGGCGCTTCAGGAGCCTGGAGCCCGACCCCGATCCCCTACTGTTGCGGCGCGAAGACGACGACGGCGGTTACCGGCCGGACCGGGTATTCGCCGAGCTCGGTGCCGAGGTCGTTTTCGTCACCCTCGCTGACATCGAAGACACGATATTGGGTCGCCTCGAGGATCCGGACGATCACGGCCTGCCCGATGGGTCCGTGGTCGTGTTGGCGGTGTCCTGGCTCGACGGCGCCTTTGGTCACGTCGTGACGGTTGTGAAAGAACACGGCCAGCTCTATCTCGAGTTCAGCGACGGCAGCCATGAACCGTTCCCGCCGGCCTGGCGCCACCAGGTGGCCTTGGCCGTCGCGGCCTACCTTGGCCCCGACGGTCAACCGATCACCCGAGGCAGTGATCTCTCAGCTCTCGACGTCTTCCCCAACTTCAAAGGCGGCCCGCGTAGTGAGGGTCTGCCGCGGGAATCGAGCTCTGGGCCAAGTGATGCCGAGGGCGGGCAACCCGGGGGCAGAGACGTGCCGACTGGTGATGCCACGGCCGTCGTCGGACCGGCGAGTTTGTCACCAGATGTGTTGTCCCGCACCGAAGAGACGCTTGGGTCGCATGGTGCGACCGTGTATGTGGACGATAACGGTCAGCGGTGGCTCGTGAAGGCGCCGACGAACGACGCTGAGCAGTTCCGTGTCGACCTCGATGCAGCGACCGCGCGACTCCAGGCGCTGGCCAGCTTGACCACTCCGGCGACCTACATCATGTCGGTCGAGGGCATACGCAGCTCGGTCCAGTATATGTTTCCGGGGGCCTCGGAAGCCTTTCCTGAAATGATCGTTGACGCGAGCAGGCTGTCAGCCCACGAGTTGTTGACCATACAGAAGCATCATGTCCTTGATTGGCTGCTATCGAATCACGACGCTCATACCGGCCAGTTTCTGCAACTACCGTCCGGTGAAATCGTCGGTATCGACAAGGGGCAGGCTTTCAGATTCTTCGGGCAGGACAGGCTTGGCTGGGACTATCTGCCGACACCACCCATCGAAGGCACGCCGGTCTACAACACATTGTTCGCCGGGTTTGCACATGGCAAGCCGGGGGAGCTGCTGGACCCGGCGCAAGGCGAACTGGCTGATTTCATTCAGCGTCTACAGGCGATTCCGGACAAATCGCTACGCGACATGTTCCGGCCCTACGCGGAAGCTGCCGCGGCTCACGGAAAACTGGCGATAGGAACTTCCGACCATTTCGACCTGTCCTTCTTTGCGGGGGCGGCCACCGCTGGGTCGGAGACCTTCTCGACACCACCGGCATTGCCCGCCAACGATGTTGACGCCTTCCTCGACGCGTTGGTAGCACGCAAGAACAATCTGGCTGCCGACATGGAGGCCTATTACACCAGTACCGCGTCCGACAGGTCGGGGACGACCGACGCCCAGCCGCCCACAGCCCAGTTGGACGCGTCAACGTTGGCTTCCATCGCAGAGACGGCATTGCAGGCCGTTAAGGAGGGGCTGTGGGGCAAGCTCGCCACGTTGCCGGACAAGGCGGAGTTGGAGTACGCGGCGGCCACCCTGGAGGCGGCAAAGCAGGAAGCACTCGCCAAGGGTGAAGATGCCGCAGTTGCCAAGTACGACGCGATGAGCCCAATCGCCTTCTGGGCAAGCTGGACACATGTGACAGCGCCGACTGACACTGAGCTGAACAACAAGCCGATCGAGATCAAGCCGGGCACCCAGTACACGCCGGTACGGGAGAACCCGATTAGCGAGCACCATAGGCTGGGACCCAGCGTGGTGCCTGACCCGGCAGCGCCGGTCGGCACCGAGCAAAACCCGCACTACTTCGACCACCGATACGCGACGGAGTGGCAATCTTTCGGCAGCTCGATGACGCCACAGCGTCGGGACGCATGGGATCCAATACAACTTCAGGCGGTGATAGCGTACATAGTCGACAACTCGCCCATTAGTACGTGGCTGCATGAACCCGATGGCGCTGTCCCTTCCATAATCACGGCTATTGACGCGGCCATGTCTGCGCACCGTCCTTTCGAGGAACATGCGGTCGTCACCCGCGGCACCACGCCGTTGGAGTTCAACGACAACAGCCTCAACGACGAGAACGGGGGCAAAGTTCAGTTTGCGCCCGACGCGACAGTCGAGGACCTGCAGGCGCTGGTTGGCGAAACCTATAAGACCCGCGGGTTTTCGTCCACATCGCTATCGACGATCCCAGCCAAGAAAAGTCGGATACGCGTGATCTGCAAGCTCAAGCGCGGCCAGCCAGCGATTTTTCTTGGCGGTGAGCCAGCCGGCGAATATATCTCGCTCTCGCCGGATGAACGGGAGGTCATTCTTCCCCGCGACCTAACGTGGCGCGTGCTTGAAGTTCGCAAATCGACAGCGGGAGATGATTTCCGTCAGATCGAGATCGACGTCATTGTGGAATCGGTGGAGGACTACGGTCGGGCGATCCCGGCGCACGATGCGACCAGTGGTGTCACCGAGCCAGAAAAGCACGATGTTGCGCTCGCGATCGGCAGTCCCCCCAATGGCGAGGTAATCGGTTCCACCACGGGGCGCACACCTGCGGATGGTGGAGGAGCACAGCCTACCGAAAATGGGTCGTCGTCGACCGGAGACGCATCGGCGCTCGACGGACCAAAGGCGTTGTCGACGATAGCGATCAAGGCGGGCAGGGAATACACGCCCGTGCGGGTGAATCCGGTGGCTGAATACGACTGGTTGGGGCAGAGCGTGGTGTCCGATATCTATGCGCCGGTGGGCTCCGCTGCGAACCCGCACTACTTCCGCATGGAGGATGAGGTTGACTGGAAAGTCTTTGGCAGCTTGATAACTCCCCAAGACGAAGGGTACTGGGAGCGTGAGCAACTCGTCGGCATAGAGGACTACACCGATGGCGACTTCGAATCGGTTAACCGTTGGCTCCGTGATGGCGAGGGTGCCAGGCCGCGAGAGATCGACGTTCTGGACGCCGCGATGTCTGCACATAATCCGTTTGAGGAGCACACCGTTCTTACCCGAGCCGCCACGGTGTTGGAGTTCAACGACAATAGCCTTGAAATTCAGTTCACTCCAACCGCCACGCTTGAGGATCTGCGGGTACTGGTCGGCGCGACTTATACGTCGCGCGGATTCCTGTCGACGTCGTTGTCGACAGTCCCGGCGATTCCCGGCCGGGTACGTGTGATCTACAAAATAAGGCCGGGGCAACGCGGCATCTACGTAGACGGTGCGCCCGACGGTGATGCTCTCTCGTCTAATCCGGGTGAGCTAGAGGTTATCCTGCCGCGGGATCAGACGTGGCGGGTGCTGGAGGTTCGTTCTTCAAGCGCGGGAGATGTTTACGCGTTCCCATTCCAGATCGACCTGATTGTGGAGTTGGAAGAACCGGGACAATCTGTGCCCCAGCTTGCATCCGCTACGTCTGAGGACGCGCTGTCCGATGTCGACGTTCCGTTCCAGTTAGGGCCCTGCGAGTCTGGTGTCGGGCTTATCGACGGCGGGCGAGCGATTGACCCGGTGTCGCTTACACGCTGTGTTACGGCAGTGGTTGAGGCAGACAGCTTGCCACCGGATGTGCTGACTGCAACGGGTGAAGTACGAGGAATGGATGGCGCTGCGGTCTACGAGGATGGAAAGAGTCAGAAGTGCCGGGTGAGGCGGCCAGAGAACGAGGCTGAGAATTTCTTGGTCGATCTGGATGTGGCAACGGCGAAGCTGCAGGCGCTATCTGGCCTGAAGACTCCAGCGACGTTCATCATGATGGTTGATGGCACGCGTAGTTCGGTGCAGTACATGTTCGCGGGGCCCGAGCATCAGCCGGCATTTCCTGGGCATGAGTTGGAGCTGGGCAGCTTGTCTGCTGAGGAACTGCTGACCATTCAGAAGCATCAGATCCTGGACTGGCTGATGTCACGTCACGATGCCCACACCGGCCAGTTCCGTCGCCTGCCATCCGGTGAGATCGTCGCCGCCGGCAAGGGCCAGGCATTCGAATTCGTCGATCAGGACAGGCTGGACTGGTACTTCCTGCCGACCCCCCTACAGGGCGGTGCGAAGCATGTCTATAACACGTTGTGGGCCGAGTTTGCCTATGGTGAGCCGGGCGAACTGCTGGATCCCTCGCAAGGAGAGCTGGCGGCCTTTACCCAGGCTTTGCAAGAGATTCCGGATGATCATCTGCGGGATATCTTTCGGCGCTATGCCGAAGGTGCTGCTGAACAAGGCAAGTTGTGGGTCGGCGGCACACTGGATCTGTCGTCGTTGGGTTCGGTCGATGTGGTAACCGACTTGACCGGTGGAAGCGACCACAACCTGGATCCGCAGACGCGTGCCGCCAATGAGGTCGAGGCTTTTCTGGAGGCGTTGGTTCTCCGCAAGAACAACCTTGGTAACGACATGAGCGCCCTTTACTGGCGGGCTGCAGAATTTCGTAGCAAGGTGCTGGTGGCACGGTTCGGTGCGCCTGAGCTCGAATTCGCCGGCCAGGTTGCCGCTTCGGCAGAGCGTCTCGCTGAGAGTGCAGGCGATATCGTTCTCTGCCGCATACTGAACGAGCTCACCAGGGAGCAGGTTTGGGAGCACTGGCTTTCCAAATTCGACGCCACGCCGCTTTCGGAGCCGCCAACGCAAGACCGGCTGCGCCTTGCTATCGAGCTTCTGGAGTTGGTCCGGCTGGCGGCGGAACGGACGGGCAGCACCGCACAGTACGGCAAGTACGTGTCGATGAGCCCAGATGGGCTGTGGGCCGAGCTTGCGGCGCTACGCAATGTCGAGCAGCCAAGCCTGGTAATGCCCGGCACCCAGTACACGCCGCTGCGGGTGAATCCGGTGGCTGACGAATACCATCGGCTGGGCAGTAGCGTGGTGCCGGATCGTGGTGCTCCAGTCGGTTCCCCGGAGAATCCGCACTACTTCCGCAAACAGAATCTACGCGACTGGAAAACTTTCGGTAGCTTGATGACTCCGCAAGGTATCGCTCGTTGGGATCCACGGCAGTACGACGTCGTGCAGCGCCATACATTTACCGGCTTTGGACGCGCCAACGGTTGGCTGCGTGACCGGGCTGGTAACGAGCCGCCCGAGATCGAGAGCCTGGATGCAGCATTCGATGCGCACCCTCCTTTTGAGCAATGGGTGGTTCTGACCCGCGGTACGACGGCGTTGGAGTTCATCGAGAACAGTTTGGAGCTAACGTTTCCGCCCACCGCTACCGTTGAGGATCTGCGGGTGCTGGTCGGTGCGACCTATATGTCGCGGGCATTCCTGTCGATGTCGCTGTCGACAGTCCCCGCGGTTCACGGTCGAGTGCGTGTGATCTACAGGATGAAGCCTGGCCAACGTGGCATCTACGTAGGCGGCGCGCACAGGGGCGATTCTCTCTCAAGGTCACCGGGCGAGCGGGAGGTCATCGGGCCTCGGGACCAGACGTTCCGCGTACTGGAGGTCAGGGAGTCAATCCTCCACAGCGAGGATCCTAAGTTTGAGATCGACGTGGTAGTGGAAGTGGTGGAGCAACATGCCTAGTACTAGTCCGATTCCGATGCGGTGGATGCCCCACGCGGCCTACGACTACATCGACGCCAGGTTGGGGCAGGCCTACGATTGGCCCGATTACCCCGACCCGCGTTGGGGTGCGGGCACGTATGTGGACCTGTTCTATGACTCGGCTCATAAGGTGGCAGTCGGTCGGCTGTGGACCAACGATGCCGACGGATGCGGGTTGCTGCATACCGCTAACACCGATCCGGTTTTCTACACGCAGACCGCGCTTACCCTTCGGGTCATGAACCGCAACGGTGAAACAGCCCGGGCAGCGTTTGATGCAATGACTGAAAGATGGCATACCGGAAGCGCTTTCACGACGCGGAACCTCGCCGACATCGAGGACTCGTCGATCGAGGCCAATGTCGGCATTTAGCGAGCGGCGATCAGCCGAACTGCACAGCGGGCAGGACAAGGAGAAGTGATGGATCCGCGACGAATTGAGCTGAGCCGCAGGCACTGCGACGAGATGGGACAGCTGTTCGCCCAATTTCTTGAAGACAGTATCTCCGATGAATCCGGAATCATCGCTCCGATGACCGATGCGGAGGAGGCCGCGTGGAACGCATTCAGCTCCGGGCTCTACGCTCGCCATAGGGCCGAGCGTGCTGCCCTGGCCGAGGCACTCCTGCAGACCAGCCCGACACCCACCGGCGGTGGGAGAGCGGGCGCCGGCGACGTCGCCGATGCCACAGCGTTCGCCGATCACCAATCCGACAAGGAGAAGTGATGGATCCGCGACGAATTGAGCTGAGCCGCAGGCACACCCACGAGATGGGGCTGCTGTTCACGCAGTTCCTGGAGGAGAACCCCGATGCGGATATCGACGTCATCGGTGATCCCGAGGCGGGTGGCGGGGCGTGGACGGCGTACAGCGCGGCACTTTTGGCTCGGCACCAGGCTGAGCGCGCTGCGCTGGCCGAGGAGATCGAAGCCGAACAGCGCTCGCGATCGAACGCGACGACTGTCAACGGGCATCACGACGCCCCGATGGAGGCTTCGCAGGCCATCTCGCTGGTGACGAAATGGATCCGGTCGCGGGGACTGCACTATCCGACCGAGGGATTGAAAGCCGAGCGGTTTTCGGTCGGCTGGAGTGTGTACGCGCCGGTGGAGATCGACGAGAGTGATCCGATGTCGTTCCTCAAGATCCCGGTGGGTCGGTCGATCTTCTTGATCGGTGATTCGGGACGCATCAAGGAGACCACCTCCTCGATTCCTCCGCGGCAGGCTCGCGCGGAGTTCGCTGCAGAGGAACGGGCGATGAAGGGCACCTCTGCTGAAACCAACACGGGCCTAGCAGAATTCGATCGGGAGTTGAATATCGGCCAACCGGTTTCGGCGACCACCGTTGCCCAAACTGCCGACGGGCCGGACCTGCTCGACCTGATCGTGCAGCAACTGGCCGCACTCGGCCCGGTCGGGTGGGAGGAGTTCACCGCGGAGTTCGCCTTGACAGCCAGCTCGGAGGTCGCCCAACTAGAATTCCGTTCCGGTGACCGCACGGGCCTGGTTCCGGTACCGCAGTCGATTGCCGAACAGGTCCGTCAACACCGGCAAGGAACGGCGACGGTTCCAGCAGGCCCGTGGTGGCGGCTTTTGCTGACTTCCACCAACACTGGCGAGGCCACCGTTGACTACGACTACGGCGACGAACCTTTCCCTGAGGGACAGTTGGTTGCCGCCGAACACTACCGCGCTGATCTGGAAACCTATCCGCGTGCACACGTTCCGGTGTGGCTCGCCGGGTATGTCGCGGGACCCGAAGCGCAGGGTCGCGACGCCCGGGCCGCCGCGGCGGCCGGCAATGCTGGCCACGTTGCAGTTCCGGCAGAGAACCTGCCTGCCCTGAACGACCTGTGGGCCCGCTGGGCGGTGCTGTCTGCGGTCCACGCCGGTACCGGATCAGCAGCACGGCTTGGCATCCACCCCGGCTACGCCTCGTACGAAAACGACGACCGCAGTGGCGCCACCCTGTTTGTGCTGCCCGGCGACCGCGCAGTGCTCTCGGGGGGCAAGTTGAACTCCGAGCTGCTGGATGCCGCCTACAACGGTGGCCAGTCTATGCCCGAGCTCTACACCGGCGCCCCTGCATGGGTGACCGATAGTGTCATCAACTATCGAAACCGCAACGGCCTGTTGACCTTCTGCTTCTGGTGGATGGACGGCGGGTGGTGCCGGGGTGTCACCGACACGTCCGGCGAACTCGGTGCGGCCACGCCACCTGTGCTCACCGCGGACGAGACGATTCGGGCGATGGTTGAGCAAATCGGCACCGACGCAGAAGCGCAATGCGCGTCCTTGCTGGTCGCGGTTGCCAATCGCGCTGCGACCCCTGCCGATGTGGCAGCGGTATTCGCCAACCGGTCCGACGCCGACATCGACACCGCGATAAACCAACTCAGCTTGGCCGGCCTGCTGGCCCCGTAACGACGGGAACATTCCGCCGGGACGTGCTGGTCGACCCGAACATCGTTCGGTACTCCGACATGCGTTGCCATACGTCGCAGAGTTCAAGTCGGTTGGAGATCCTGCGACTTCAGAAGCGTTCTCCGAGGCTGACTATCGCGGGGTGTTGCGGGTACTGCAGCGCTTCTACGACGTGATCCTGACCGACTGCGGCACCGGTTTGGTGCATTCGGCCATGGCCGGGGTCCTCGGTGAGGCCGATGGAGTCGTAGTCGTGGCGTCGCCGGCGGTCGATTCCGTTCGTAGCGCACTGGCCACCTTGGATTGGTTGGACCGGCAGGGGTATGCGCACTTGGTTCCGGGGGCCACGGTGGTGGTGAGCGCCTCGCGGCCGGGCGCAACCGGGCTCGATATCGCCCGATTGTCGAGCCACTTCCTGCCTCGCGTGCGGGCGCTGCATGTGATTCCGTATGACGATCATCTGGCAGAGGGAGCGGAGATCGACCTCGAGTTGGTCGCCAGCGGTACCCGTAAGGCCCTGTTGGACTTCGCGGCAACGGTCGCAGACAACTTCGCCGGCGTAGATGCGCAGTCCAGCTAATCCGGATCCATCCGCTAGGCCCTCGTGGGTAGGCTCGAAACCGGAAATAGGAGCGCCCGTGTATCTGCCCCCGAAGTTCGCGTTGACCGCCGAGGAGACCGACGCCGCCCTAGCGCAGGCCGGTTTTGCACACCTCGTGACTTACGCCGCATCCGGCCTGGTGGTGACGCCGCTACCGCTGCTCTATGACGGCGAGCGGCATTCGCTGATCGGGCACGTCGCGCGCGCCAACCCACACTGGCATGCCGCCGGGGCCGAGTCGGTGGCCATCTTCGCGGGGCCGCACGCCTATGTGTCGCCCGGTTTCTACGAGACCAAGCCCGAGACCGGCAAAGTGGTGCCGACCTGGAACTACGAGGTGCTGAACGCGTACGGGCGGCTCGAGGTGCATGACGACGCCGAGTGGGTCCTCGGCTTGGTGACCAGGCTGACCGACCGCCACGAAGCCAGTCAGGCGCAGCCGTGGCGGGTCACCGACGCGCCGGCGTCTTTCACGCGGGCCCAGCTCAACGGCATCGTCGGGGTGGAGTTGCCCATCGAGCGGGTCGAGGCCAAGGCCAAGATGTCGCAGAACCAGCCCGCACGAAATCGGGCAGGCGTCATTGCCGGGTTGGCAGCTTCGGATTCGGCCGCCGACCTCGCAGTTTCCGAGCGGGTCGCTGCATTTGATCCGGACCGCCGCCCAGCCGGATAGGTGGGTACCGTGATGGGTGGGAGGCGAGTCACTTGACCACCAAACCTGATGAACCTGGTGAGGAAGAGCTCTTCGAGAAGTCCCTGCGTAAGCACGGCCAGCTCGCCGAATCCGAATCCGAATCCGACGAGCCGCCCGCCGGGTCCACCCATCAGGTCACGACCGATGAATCCGGTGAGCGCAAGGTAGTGCGAAAGCGTTTTTCAGCGATCTGAGATTCCGCCGGAGAAGCCGCACGAGAACCGGACCCGCCGCAATTCCTTCTTGCGGCCACGCTTTCTGACCGCGTGCGTGGTGGTTCCTGCGCTCGACTCGGGCTTCTTGGCACCGCGCTTCTCGGCGGTTGCGGCACCGAAATCCAGCTGATTGTGGTTCACCAGGCTGCCGACGAAGTCGAGAACCTCCGATGACGTCGCACCGGCTCGGGGTGCGGTCATCAGCGCAGCCGAGCCACCCGACTCGCCGACCAATGCCACCGCGTCCACGCCGGCGACCACGCCGCGCAACCGTTTGTCGACCTTGTCCAGCGGCACCTCGTCGTGAATCGATACGTTCGCCATGGTTGTCCCGCCCATCTCCACCAGGCTCACGCTGGCCGCTGACCTGGCTCCGGCGCCGACCCGTCTACGCAGATCGCTGATCGTGGCGCGCTCCAGCGAGACCTCGTCGCCACTGCGCGTCGGTGACCCGCCGGCCAGCGCCAGTTCTGGGGCGAGGAAAGCTTGTGCGCCGAGCGCGATGCCGTGACTGAAGAATGCTTGCCCGATCAGCTGGCCGTGGGCTCCACCGTGGAGCGTGTTGTCGGCGAGGACCATCGCGCGTCCGAACGCACGGAAGAACCGTGGCACTGCGGGCGCGGTGCGGGCGCCTTCGTAGACGAGGGCCGCGGCGGTCTTGGTGGCCTTCCACAGCGCAGCCTGGTTCTGCCGGCTCCCGGAGGTGAAGATGCCGCGCAGGATGTCGTAGAAGCAGCCGGTGATGATCCGGCCGAGGCTGTGGACCTCGGCGATCATCACATCGGGTCCGCCCGATTGTGGCATGGTCTGCGGCAGTTGCCATTTGAAGGTGTTGAGGGCGCGGCGAGGTTTGGCCGCAGAGAAGTTGGCGCCGAAAAGCCTGCGGGCGGTGTCGGCAAGATCCTCGGTGATGGCCTCGACGAAATTCGGCTTGCTGAGATCCGGTGAGACGCTCAGCAGCGCTTCGCGCGTCGGCTTGTCGCGTAGTGCCGTGACGATGGACGTGATGTCCCCGAACGCTTCGTGAAAACTACCGACCTCCAATAGATTGACGAACCACAGATCCGGACGGAGTGCATCGAGCACGCCGTGCCCGACCTCGTGGGCCACCACGTCGGTGCTGGCACCGGTGAACGTCACCCCGTGGCCGTTGTTGGCGTGGAAGAACGACAGGCTTTCCCGGTCGTAGTAGGCATTGACCTCTTCGCCGGCGTCGGGAATGAGCATCAGCAAGGCGGGATTGACCGCGTCCTGGGCCCACGACGCCAACGGTTGGCCGAGCACTTCCTCCCACGCCTCGATCGCCAGGATCGACGCCTGACGTGCTTGCCATACAACGAAATCGGGGCTCCCCGGGTCGAACGTTCCCTCGGAGGTGTTACTTGCCAACGCAATTCCGGCGGTGCCCGCGGCCCGCTCGGGTCTGGCTGTCACCCGCCGCATCGGCACGGCATCGACGACAAGTGGATCATTGGGAATGAAATTGATCATGGCCACTCCTTGTCCGCGGGCTCGTGACAGACGGTAATGGTCCTTGAGCTGCATCGAACGAGTAGTTGACTACTCGATTCACCTCTGCCGGGATGCCGCGGCCATCCCCGTGGGGTAACGGTGCGACGCGACGGTGCGGAAATCGAGTAGTCCCCTACGCGTGCCCGCGAATGCCCTTCGGCCTGACTCTGGTGGTACGCACCGCTCAGTCCCAGCCAGGAGCACGATGTGAACCGTTTTCAGCGGGTGATCGAGATTCTCGACGAGTCGGTCGGCGGTCCCGATGCCGGCTTCGCCGGGCACGGTCCGTTCTGGCGTGGCCTCACGCGCGACGAGTTCGTGGCATTCAAGGTGTTCGGCCAACACCAGCTGCTCATCGTCGGTGACGGTGCCGCGTCCAACCTGGTCAAGTCGCTCAAGGGCGAGTTCCCGTTCGGTGAGGATCTCGACGATCCACCGTCGGGCGCGCGGTGGCCCCGGATGCCACTCGGACTGGATCCGGTGCCCGACAACGGCATCGGCTTCATCGAGACCTGGATCGACGATGGTTGCCCGGAGGTCGACGAGCCGATGGCCGGGGAGTTCGCGTGGCGGCCGACGACCGCGCCACCGGCACAGCGTTACGACGACATCTGGTTCCGCGACACCGAACTCGGCTGGGCGGTCAACAGTGCGGGGCAGATACTGCGGACCGCCGACGGCGGCAAGCACTGGGAGGTCCAGTTTCAGGCTCCCGTCGACCTTTCAAGCTTGTGGCTGCGCAGCATCGGCTTCGCGACCGATACCCGCGGTTGGGTCGGCACCACCGCAGGCGAAGCGCAGCTGTTCGAGACCAGTGACGGCGGCGCGACGTGGACCGCAGTCACCGATCTGCCCGCCGAGGCTCCGGCGAAGGTGTGCGGCATCTCGGTCGTCGACGAATCCGTGGTCTACGCATCGGGAACCAACGAACCGACGGACACTCCGCGGATCATGAAGACCGTCGACGGCGGGCAGACCTGGCAGGCGCGGGACATGACCGCACACGCATCCATCCTCATCGACATCTACTTCACGAGTCCGGACACCGGCTGGGTGGTGGGCGGCAAGGAGCACCCCGTCACCCCTGCCGACCGCCAGTGCCGCAGGAACTTGGCCCGGTCCAAGATCAAGCCGGTGGTGTTGCGCACCACCGACGGCGGTCAGACCTGGACCAACCGACTGGCAGGTATGGAATCCCAGTTCCCACTGGGTGAGTGGGGATGGAAGATCTTCTTCCTCGACGAAACGGTCGGGTTCATCTCCTTGGAGAACTTCTGCGAGGGTGCGATCCTCAAGACCACCGACGGTGGCGATACCTGGACGCGGTTGCCCATCAACGACGTGAACAAGAACGCCAATCTGGAGGGCATCGGTTTCGTCGACGAGAACCGCGGATGGGTCGGTGGTTGGGGGACAACGGCTTTCCCGAATCCCAACGGGTTGAGCAGCGAAACCACCGACGGCGGTCAGACCTGGGGCAGCATCGACTGGGGTGAACCCCAGACCGGCGAGTATCTCAACCGCTTCCGGTTCGTGGGCACCCCGCCCGTCGTCGGCTATGCATCGGGCAACACGATCTACAAGTACAGCACCGAATCCGCCGCGCCTCCTGTGGGTGCCGTGGCGGCAGCCCCCTCGTTGTTCACCGCGCCCGGACCGGTGCCGACGGGCCGTCCCGCGCGTATCGGCCTGACTGTGCCGGAAGGCGCGGCCGAACTGTCCGTCGATGTGTGGGACCGCTTCGGTTCCTATGTGCGCCAACTGGTCCGCGAAACCGGGCCGACCGGCGGCGAACGCAACATCGAGTGGGCGGTGGACAACCAGGCCGGCGAGCCGCTGGAGCCGGCCTACTACATGGTGCGCGCCACCATCGATGACCGCACCGACAGCACGCTACTGCTCGTCGAAGCCTGAGAAGGAAATGGCATGGTAACTCCGGACTTTGACTGGGTGACCTACGACGTGTCGGTGCCCGGTCGTGCCGGCGCCATCGCTGACACCGAGGAGGTGGCGATCCCGGATCTGCACAAGTGGCCGACCGCGCGCGACAAGATGCGGATCCTGCTCGAAACGGCAGCCGAGATCGAACACGCCCTACTCGTCCAGTACCTGTATGCGTCGTTCTCGGTAAAACCTCGGCGTGAAGGCAGCGACGCCGCTCAGAAGGCGGCGTTGCAGATGTGGCGGAAACTGTTGGTGGACACCGCGAAAGACGAGATGGGGCATCTCATGACGGTGCAGAACCTGCTGCTCGCAGTAGGGTTGCCGCCGAATCTGGAGCGCGAGGACTATCCGCCGCGCAAGGACCTCTACCCGTTCACGCTGCACCTCGAACCGCTCACGCAGCGTTCGTTGGCCAAGTATGTGACTGCCGAGGCGCCCCGTGACGCCGACATCGGCGAGATCATCGCGCTTGCCGCCGACGCGGCAGGAGCAGCGGTCAATCGGGTCGGCGCCCTCTACGGCCTGCTGGGCGTGGTGTTCTCGACCGAGCAGGAAGTGATCGACGGCGGATCGATCAGCCATGACTGGGACGACACCATGCGACTGCACGCGCAGGCCGCCTACGAACAGGACGCCGACCGCGGGGCGTGGCACCTGGCTGACAACGTGATCGACCCGACCACCCTCGGATTCCAGGGCAACGGTATCGACTGGAACAACGGCGTGCCGATGCACCGGATCGCTGATCGGGCCGCTGCCCGCAACGCGATCCTCGACGTCGCGGTGCAGGGGGAGGGCCCGTCGCACGGCCCCCTCGAATCGCATTTCGACCGGTACCTCAACATGTTTCACGGCCAGAACGGCGTAAAGAAGTTCCCACCGGACGATTTCACCGCGACTCGACCGTTGCCGACCGACCCCAAAGCCTCATCGTTCTCCGAAACCCGCACCCGGGGCTGGGCCGAACTCGCCGACCAACGGTATGGACTGATGCTGGGTTTCATCGAGCACTACCTGCTCACATCGGATGCCGATGTTCGCACGAAGCTGTCGCGCTGGGCGCTGGACGAGATGTCCCAACTTGCCGCCATGAACGAGATTCTCGTCGGTCTCCCCGGGCCCGGAACGGTTGCGTTCGGACTGCCGAAGGTGCTGCACCTACCGACGGACGAGACTGAGCGCTGGGCGCTGCACCGTGCCCGCACCGAGAAATCCGTGGCTCACGTGAGGGCGCTGCGCCTCAATCCGGCCGACGCCGAGCATCCCACGCTGACGTCATTGGTCGAGGAGGACACCCGGCGGCTGACGGATATGCCTGCAGGCGCGACGGTCTGAGTTTCGTCAACAGCTCTGGAAGGGGTAGACGATGACATTCACCCGACAAGACGCGTGGGCCCTGAGTGCCGACGAGACGTGGCCGGAGACGTTGGTGTGGTACGCCAGGGCCGTTCGGGCGATGCAGGCCAAACCGTTCTCGGATCCCACCAGTTGGCGCTACCAGTCCGCGATCCACGGGCTGGCGAACACACCCCCGCCGCCCGGGGCGCCGTGGAACGAATGCCAACATGCCAGTTGGTATTTCGCCCCATGGCACCGGATGTATCTGCATCATTTCGAAGAGATCGTGCGGGCCGAGATCATCGCGCTGAACGGGCCGTCCGATTGGGCGCTGCCGTATTGGAACTATGAGCGCTCCGCGAAGGCGCTGGAGATTCCACCGGCCTTCACCGAACCGACGCTCGACGGCTCCGCGAACCCTCTGCGCGTCCAGCAGCGCCGGTCCGCGGTCAACGCAGGGATGGCAATGCCCCCGGATTTCGCCTCATCGGTCGACGCGATGAGTGACACCGAGTTCGTCACGCCTCCCAGTGGAATCCCCGGTGGCTTCGGCGGTCCGATGACCGGATTCCACCACGGTATGGACGGCGCCAAAGGGGATCTGGAGAACCAACCTCACGACATCATCCACGGCTGGGTCGGCGGCCTGATGAACAATCCCGACACTGCGGCGCGCGATCCGATCTTCTGGTTGCACCACGCCAACATCGACCGGCTCTGGGAAAGTTGGCGGATCAAGACCGGTAACAATCCGACCGCCGCACAATGGTTGAACAAGACGTTCCAGCTTCGCGACAAGTCCGGTGCGCTCGTACGGATGGCGGTCAGCGAGGTGTTGAACACCGAGAAGCTGAACTACACCTACGACAAATTGCCGGCCGAGCCACCGGTTGCGGCAGTTGCCCCTCAGCCCAGGGAGCGGATCCCGATGTCGCAGTCGAAGGTCAAGACGGTTGCCCAGCAGACCGAACCGCTGGAACTCGGGCGCGACGGTGCTTCGGCTGAACTCGCTGTCGGCGCGCTGCCCCGTGCGGCGGTCGCAGGTGCCGAGCCGCGTTTCTATGTGCGCCTCGCCGACATCACCGGGGTGAGTAATCCCGATGTGATCTACGGGGTGTACGTCAATCTGCCCGACGGCGCCGACGACGCCACCCGCAAGAAGCACCGCGTGGGCCTGGTCTCGTTCTTCGGCATCGAGCACACCGCGGGCTCCAAAGATGCCAAACCGCTGAGCTATTCGTTCGACGCCACCGCCGTGGTGGCCGACGACGCCGCAGCAGGGAAACTTGATGAGCTGCGGGTGGCGCTGCTGCCCGAGGAGGGGACCGAGACCGAACCCTCCGGCGCCGCGTTGGCAGCCCCACCGATCAACGTCGGCACGGTGGCGCTCTCCGTCGCTCATGAATGAGCAGCTCGTTCGGGACCGTCTCGACGCCGACGTGCTGCCCATGTGGTGTTGCGCGGCCGGAGTCATCAGCGGTGTGCTGCTGGTACTCGTGGTGCTGGCGGAGACGGGCGGCTCGCATTCGGCAGGCGGTCATACCCACACCGATCACTTGAACCATGTGTTGATGATCATCGGTACCACGCTGACCATGATGAGTCCGTTCGCTTTTCCGCTGCTTCGGACCGTCGCCCGCACCACCCTGTGGACCGAAGCCGCGGCGGCGGTGGCGGCGGCGTGGGGCGCATTCCTGGGCATTTGGTGTGTCGCGGCGGTCGGCATGCATCTGGCCGGTGAGGTGCTCGTGCTGGCACTGACGCCGGCAGGGGCCGTCGTCGCATTGACCGTGGCCTGCGCGGTGATGCAACTGAGTCGGCGTCGTGGCGGCCTGCTCAACGCCTGCCAACGGACCCGCCCCATGCGCCCCGGCTGCCCGACCGAGGGCGGGCTGCGCTGGGGAGCCGGCGCCGGCTATCGCTGTATCCAGGTGTGCTCGGTGCCGATGACGCTGATGGCGTTGAGCCCCGCGCTGGCTGTCTCCGCCGTCATCGCCGGCCTGTTGTGGTGGGAGCGATTCAGCGTGCGACGTCGAGAGACTCGGGTGCCGTTGGCGTTCGGGTACCTGGCCGTCGGCGTCGGCATCCTGGCCACGGTCTGATCGATCGGGCATGGCCTAGGCATTCGGGACGATGACGGACGTGTACATCTTCAGCACGGTTCGGTAGAGATCGGCGTCGCCCAGCTCACCCGCAAGCATGATGCCGTCAGTGGTGGCGATGAGGACTTGTGCGAAATCCCTCGGCGGCACTGACAATGCCAGTCCGAGCCGTTTGGAGCCGGTGATGACAAACGCGGTGAGCTCGTCGACGACCTTGCGTCGTTTCTCCGCCACCCGCTCGCGTGCCTCGGGATTGCGGAGCAGGTACAGGGTGAACTCGTAGCCCAACGCTGCGTGTTGTGCACCGCCGGTGCGGGAGAGTTGGACCCATCGCTGGGCGATTTCCTCGAGCTCCCGTTCGCCGATATGGCCAACCGCGGCAAGCTCCTCGGTGAAAGTGTCGAAGTAGCGTCGCCAGTACCTGTCACTCACTGCGAAGAACAGGTCTTCCTTGGTCTTGAAGTGGACGTAGATGGCTCCGCGGGTGTAGCCGGCGGCTGCAGCGATGTCATCGAGGCTTGCGGCACTGAATCCTTTGCGAGCGAAAACGTCCTCCGCGGCATCGACCAGGAGACCGCGGGTGTGTTCCAGGCGTCGTTCCTTGGTCCAGCGCTCGGTCATTCGGCACATCCTGCCAAAAGAGCACCCACATACGCTTCCGTATGACACATCCGGAGAGGTATGTTCGGTGTTCAGCCCGCATCAGGCCCGATCCGGGCGTGGCGCTACCCGACCGTTGATGGGAGAAAAGCCCAGCCCATGAGTGCAAGCGCGACCACCGAGATTTCCTTCGACCCCTACGATGCTGAGCTCGTTCTCGATCCATACCCCACGTTCCGGCGACTCCGCGAGGAGATGCCGCTGTATTACAACGAGCAGTTCGATTTCTACGCATTGAGTCGATTTGCCGATGTGAACGCGGCCTCGGTCGACCACCAGACTTTCAGTTCCGCCCGCGGAAACATCCTGGAGTTGATCAAGGCCAATATCGAGGTGCCGTCGGGGCTGATCGTGATGGAGGATCCGCCGCGCCACGACATCCACCGCAAGTTGTTGTCGCGGATGTTCACCCCACGCAAGATCGGCGAACTCGAGGACACGATCCGGCAGTACTGTGCACGCAGCCTCGACCCGCTGGTCGGTTCGGCGGGCTTCGACTTCATCGCTGACCTGGGTGCGCAGATGCCGATGCGGGTGATCAGCAAGCTGCTCGGCATCCCGGAGGAGAACCAGGAGGCCATCCGCGACCGCTCGAACGAGCACCTCGCGACCGAGGACGGCGCGCCGATGAAGGTCTCGTCCGAGGGTTTCGACGACGGCTCGATATTCGTCGACTACATCGAGTGGCGTTCCAAGAACCCGTCGGACGACATCGTGACCGAGCTGCTCAACGTCGAGTTCACCGACGAGGACGGTGTGGTCAGGCGGTTGCGACGCGATGAGCTGCTGATGTACGTCAGCGTGGTCGCGGCGGCGGGTAACGAGACCACGACGCGATTGATCGGGTGGGCGGCCAAAGTTCTTGCCGAGCATCCGGATCAGCGCCGCGAGTTGGTGGCTGACCCGTCATTGATCCCCAAAGCGGTCGAGGAATTGTTGCGCTTCGAGGCGCCCGCTCCGCACTACTCCCGATACGTCACACGTGATGTCGAGTACTACGGCCAGACCGTCCCAGAAGGCAGCGTGATGATGCTGCTCGTTGGTGCTGCGAACCGTGACCATCGTCAATTCCCGCCGGACGGTGACGTTTTCGACATTCACCGCGATATGCGATCACATCTCGGTTTGGGGGTCGGAACGCACTACTGCATCGGCTCGGCGCTGGCGCGCCTGGAGGGCCGGGTGGCCATCGAGGAGACCCTCAAGAGGTTTCCCGAATGGGATGTCGATCTACCGAACGCCAAGATGTCGACCACGTCCACTGTGCGGGGCTGGGAGACCATGCCCGCAGTCATTCCGTGAGAGCTTCGGGGAACCTGTCCTGAAGCCGGTGTGGCCGTCGTTGGTCCGCTCGCCGTGGGGATGGTTACCGGATCCGCGCCTGGCGTTCATTTCGACACCAAGGCTGTGATAGGGCACCGGAACGACTAAATCCACAACCCTGGCGTCGAAATGAACGCCAGGATGCGAAAGGGCAAGCATCCCAGGGTGGATAGCGATTAGCTTACGGCGGTACGCAGTCCGGCAGTCAGCATGTCGACCACTCTCGCGAGCTCCGCGTCGTCGATGTCCTCGTCGATCACCATGATCGTGAAGAAGAGTGCACCGCCGAGCAAGCGGTGCACGGTCGAGACGTTCGGCATTTCCGCTAGCTCGCCACGGCGCACGGCGCGGGCGAGGATGCCTTCGATCTCCTCGCGTTCGCTCGCCACGAACACATCGCGTAGCCGCTGCGACAACTCCGGAGACCGGCCGATCTCGGCGATGACCTGGGGGGCGACTTCCCGCGCCGCGGATGTGGACATGTCCGAACGGATCCGCGTGGCGAGGGCAAGAAGATCGCCACGCAACGACCTCGTATCGGCCGGCAGCTGGGGCTCTGCGCCATGCACCGCAGCCGCGAACAGCAGCTCTGCCTTGGACTTGAACCTGCGGTAGATCGCGGCCTTCGACGTGCGGGCTCTGGCAGCCGTCGCGTCCATTGTCACTCGCGCATAACCGACTTCCGCCAGGAGCTCCCGCGCGGCCACCAGGATCGCGCCGTCGATCTCCGCATCACGCGGGCGACCGATGCCTTGACTGCTCGCCGTCATCGTGCCAACATACAACACCAGAGTATCGATACTAGAGTCTCGATATGTAGGGAGCGAGAAATGACTGCGTTGTTGTCTCAAATGGAACGGTTGATCGGCGTCCTCGAAGGACGCTGGAAGTGCCAGGTGACCTACGAACCCAATCCAGGAATGCCCGGCGGTGGCACCAGCGTCGGTTCCGAGGAGTGCCGCGTCGGTCCCGGCCGTTGGTCGATCTTCTTCGACACCCACGCAGAGGGCGAAACCGGCACCTTCGAAGGCGCCGGTCTGATCACCTGGAATGCCAAGAACGACGGGTACGACCTTCGTTGGCTGACCACCTCCAGCCCTGAACCGGGTATGTTCGCCGGGCGCTGGGAGGACGGCGACGTCGTGTTCGACGGCCACGAATACCTTGCCGGTCAACGCTTTGCATCGCGGCACAGCATCACCGAGATCAACCCGGATGCGTTCGTGTACACCGTCGAGTTGGGTCCTGTGCCAGACGCGTTGATGCGTACGGCAACGATCAGGTACACGCGTTGCCCTTGATGGGTAGTACTAATGAAGTTTCAACCAAGTTAGAGTCCCTAATGTGCACATCGACGGTCAGCAGCTCGCCGCATTCGCGGCGTGTAGATTGCCAATCTCCGTGTCGGATTGCCATATGAAATGTCGAACGATGTCGAATTCGACATCGTGGATGGCAAAAAGTCTGATCATTGCTTGGATAGGGCCGAGGCCAGTCCGGCGCAGATGACCTCGTATGCACGGTTAGAAACGCCGCCAAAGCGATCCCCGGGGCGGTGGACTATCGATATCTCCGCGGCCGGCTATTGCTTCTGGACCTTGGCAGGCACATGCTCAGAGGACATCACGAGCTGGGTGGAGTTGCTTAGGTGTGGTACCGGTAGAGCGCTTTTCAAGCCCAACGGTCCACCTAGGTTGGCCGTTGGCGGAGGCGCTTCGGTTTAGATCGGCGCGGTATGGACTGCGCAGCCGTGTGCCGCGCGACCGGTTGTGTGCCACTTGCTTGTTGATAGAGGGCCCGGGTTGGCCGGGCCGCGGAATCTTGGCGCGCGGGGCTTACTTGGAGTGGCCGACATGACCGGTGATGTCCACGTGGATCTAGCCACCGTTGTCATTGAGCGCCGGCTGGGCAGTGGTGAGGCTGAAACTCGGTCCGCGGGTCAGGTCTCGGATACGGCCCTCTTGGAGGCGGCTCCCTGGCGCACCTTTCGTTTCTATCAGGGTCAGCGTCATTATTCCGGAAAGTATTGGGCCGCTACCGAACGCGGCCACGTGATCTACGAGTCGCGCTTAGAGCTTTCCTCGCTGTTGTTGGCTGACTTCGATCCCGCGGTTACCCGCGTTGTGGCGCAGCCGTTCCAGCTGACTGCGGTAGTGGATGGCCGACTTCGGCGCCACATTCCAGACTATCTGTGGGGGAGCGGGTCTGGGCTCACCATCATCGATGTGGTGCGCGCGCAGCGACTTGCTGAGAACCCGAAGATTCAGATTCTGTGCGAGTGGACGCGTGAAGTGCTCGAGGCTCTGGGGTGGGAGTATCGGGTGCTGAGCGAGCAGCCACCCATCCTGCTCGGGAACGTTCGCTTTCTTGCCGGTTATCGCCGCGAGCAATATGTCGACCAGAAATCTCTCGACCGCATTCGTTGTGCGTTAGACAGTTTGGGCGGGCTCCGCCTGGACGCCGCGGAGCGTCGAGTCGCTGGCGCAGGTCCGCCTTTACGGATGCGCAACGCACTCATGCATCTGCTGTGGAAACAGGAGATCGTGGTCGACCTTGACGAACCGCTGCGGCCCTCAAGCGTATTGGAGGTTCGGTGATGACGAATGCCGCAGTGCCCGTCGGTGTGGGGTCCCACATCATCTACGAGGGCGAAGCGTTAGAGATCGTCGAGATGCACGTGACGGCCTCTTCCCTGGAAGTTTTGTCGAAGGCCCTGCGCGGAAACGTGATTCGGAGACTCGCCATGAGCGAGTTGCTGATGTCTGAGCGCACTCGCGTGCTTAGCCCTGATCAGGGTCCCGCTTCCGATGATCCCGGCGAGGTCGCCGCGGTGACATTGTCTGCAGTCTCCGCAGCCGCCCGGAAACAAGCGCTGGAACGGGCGGGGCACGTGCGAGAAGTGTTGACAGGCTACCGCTCCGGATGCCGGGAGACTGCGCTGCCGTATGAACCGCGCACTGCGTATCGCCCCGAGCTGCCGGTGATGGAGCGTTATGCCACCAAGGCGAAGGAGTTGGGTGTGCAGTCCCGCACGGTCGAGCGGTGGGTCGCGCAGTACCAGGCGCACGGGGAGGTGGGCTTGATCTCGCAGCGGGCGGTGCAGCCTGGCATGGGTGGGCGGCAGGATCCGCGGTGGCAGGAGACGGCCCTGGAGGTGATGGGCGAGTACACGGATATGTCGAAGCCCAACGAGGACTTGGTGATTCGACGCACGCGTGCGCGTTTGGATGCGCGGTTCGGCGCTGGGGCGGTGAAGGTGCCGTCGCAGCGCACGGCGTATCGGATCCTGGCCGGGCTGGAGGATCAGCGACCGCTGTTTAAGCAGAGCACGAAACGCAATCGCGACATCGCTTCTCGGTCGAACGAGGTGTACGGCAAGCTGCATCCGATGCGGCCGGGGGAGTATCTGCTGATGGACACCACCCGCCTGGATGTGTTCGCGATGGATCCCTACACGTTGACGTGGGTGAACGCCGAGCTGACGGTGGCGATGGACTGGTACAGCCGCTGCGTCACCGGGTTGCGGCTGACCCCGGTGTCGACGAAATCCATTGATGCAGCGGCGGTGTTGTACGAGACGTTTCGGCCGCGACCGGCGGGGCGGGACTGGCCGGCCGAAGCGATGTGGCCCCCACGCGGGATCCCGCGCTCGGTGCTCGTCGAACAGGACGCTCTGGACACAGACAGCGTCCTAGCGGCCACACCGGCCGTTGTGCCCGACACCCTGGTTGTCGATCACGGCCGGATCTATGTCAGCGCGCACCTCAACAGCGTGTGTCAGCGGTTGGGGATCTCAATCCAGCCGGCTCGGTTGCGCCAACCCCGCGATAAGGGGCCGGTGGAGCGGTTCTTTTCCACACTGCGGGTAGGTCTGCTGCAGGAGCTGCCCGGCTATAAGGGGCAGGACATTTTCGCGCGCGGGGTATCGCCAGAACAGGATGCCTGGTTCTACCTCGACGAGCTGGAAGCCATCATCCGGGAGTGGATCGCCGTCATCTATCACCACAGCGCCCACGACAGTCTGACCGGGCTAGGGGTGCCGGGGCTGACAATGACCCCGGCAGAGATGTTCGCCCACGGGGTGGCACGCGCCGGTTACCTCGAGGTGCCGCGCGATCCAGATCTAGCCTACGAGTTTCTACCAGTGGTGTGGCGCGTCATCCAGCACTACGGCATCGACGTGGGAACGCGCCGCTACAAAGGAGACATTGTCGCCGGACGCGCCAAGGAGAAAAGCCCCTACCCGAATCAGAAGTGGCCGATCGCCTACAACGTCGACGACATCACCAAGGTGTACTTTCGCGATGATCGCACCCGCCACTGGCATCCGTTGGTGTGGGAGCACGCCGACATGCTTGACGCCCCGATGAGCGAGGAAATCTTGCGTTTCGAGCGTACCTTGGCCAAAGCCCAGAACCGGTATGTCGATGACCCGCTGGCCATCGTCAGCTTCCTGGAACGCCGCAAACTCAGCGTCGCGAACTCGATGGCCGAGCGTCGCCGGGCACTGCGGGTGGCCCGCGAACAGTCCAGCCTCATCGGTGATCTAAACCCGCCACCAAACAGCGCCGAATTGCGCTCGGTCGCTAAAGCATTGGATCGCGAACCCGGCGAGCGGGCCCACGGCGCCGGCGCTGATGCGTTCGTTGATGACCTCGATGAGGAACCCGGCGAACTCGATGACGCCGACGAGCCGCCGCTGGAGCATGGCAGCTTCTACGACGGTGTGTTGGAGGTGGAATGACTTCCCCGAAGTCCTCAGCACCGAAGCGGCGACCTGCCAGGCCGTCGCGGGGCAAATCGGACATCAGAAACCCGCGCGAGTATCTGGACAATCTCACCCTCGCCCGCAAGGAAGGGTGGCGCGACATGGTCGACGCACCGACCCTGGACCGACCGGAAGCGCTGTCCCACAAACAACTACGTCATCTGGGTGCGGCTGCCGGCGAGGACTACAATGATCAGCGCCGCCGCTGGCACGCCCAAATGGGCACGGTGATGACCGCCGAATGCCAATCCGTGCTGGAGCAACTCGAAGACTTCGTGGCCTGCAACTGCCAGACCGGTGAGGACACCAAACCGATGATTGCGCTCAGCGGACTGCCCGGGCTGGGTAAGAGCACCGTCTCGCGGGTTTTCGGAAAACGCCTGCACCGCAGACATATCGAGCGTTATGGGCCAACTACACGCGCCGGAGATGAGCGGTGGCCGGTGTGCCGGATCGGAATGACCGCCTCCACCGGCACCCGCGAGTTCAACGCGGCATTATGCGACTTCTATGCCCACCCGGGAGGGCAGCGGGCCAGCGCGCAACAACTGCTGCGGTTCGCTCTTGATGATGTGTCCTCCTGTGAGACAAGGCTGCTCATCATCGATGACCTGCACTTCTTGCGCGGCCGCCGGGAACGCATGACCGATCTGAGTAACCAGTTCAAATACATCGCCAACGAGTTTCCCCTGACCGTGCTGCTCATCGGGATCGGCCTGCACGAACGCAACGCGCTACTCGATGACTGCAACGCCTACCGCGATCATGAAATGGAACAGCTGCTGCGCTGCACCACGCCAGTGGACATGTCACCGTTCAAGGTCGACACCGAAAAGCAACGACAGCGCTGGCGAGATTTACTGCTCACCCTCGAACAACGGCTGCTGCTGACCCAGAAGTATCCGGGCATGCTCGCCGATGACCTCTCCGATCAGTTATTCGTGCGCAGCACCGGCCACATCGGCTCATTGATGGCGCTGATCCGATTAGCCAGCCAGAAAGCCATGCGCACCGGCACCGAGAAACTCACCGCCGAGCTCCTCGACACTTGCCGCATCGACAGCGCCGCTGAACTCGGCCGCCGTGAACTACACGCCGCGTTTCGCACCGGCAAGAAAACCACGCGGCTGCGCGCCTCGCCGAACCCGCCATGACCACCGTCCGCGCGCTACCCCTAATCACAAGACCCGCGCCGGGGGAAGCGCTGGATTCCTGGTTACACGCCATCGCGGTGCGCCACAACACGTCGCTCAAGGCGCTCTACCTTCACATGGGCGTAGACACCGTTGGCGATGTACGCACCCGCGTCACCGCTGCCACGGTGAGCGAGGACGACGCGCAACGGATCGCCGCCGCAACAGGACTCACACCGACACAGGTGCACGCGATGACCTTGGCGCACTACCTAGCGAACGTGTCCTGGGCCCAGGAAGCGACAGCGGATCTGACCGCAACCAGGCCGCGCCACCACGGCGGGTGGCGGTTCTGTCCGCACTGCCTGGGCGCCAGCGGGGGAACGTGGCTGCTGCAGTGGCGGTTGATGTGGAGCTTCGCCTGCGTGCAGCATCGATGCCTGCTGGCCGAGCAATGCCCGCGCTGCGGCCGGCGCCAACGCGCGCCTCAGCCCGTCAACGCCGCCCCGCCGCGTCCGGTGCACTGTGCGCATCCCAGCCCCACGGCTGCCGGCAGAAACCGGCTCCGCTGCGACGCCGACCTGGCCGACACCCCAGTCACCATGCTGGAGGCTGATCATCCCACTCTGCTAGCCCAACAGGTGCTGGTCGAGCTGCTCGCCGCCGACAGTGGACGATTTGGGCTCTACGCGCAGCATCCGACGCCAGTTCGGGACGTGCTGGCCGATATCCGCATCCTTGGCCGCGGCATCCTGTCGGCCACCGCGGGCCGCCACCTCGACGACCTGCTGCCCGCCGAGCTGGCCGCACAATATCGACGCCAGCGGCAGTCGGCCACCGCGCCGATGTCGTCGTCGGTCCTGACGTGCGCCGCGGCGATCACCGCGGCCGTCACCGTACTCAGCAGGCCCGACCTCAGGTCGGCCGCCGCGCCGCTGGCAGCGCTGCCTGAGGAGGTGAGCCGTTACGTGCTGCATCAATGGACCTATCTCGACCTGCCGGCCGGGCCGTCGGCGAGCCCGGTGCTGCAGGCCCTGCATTTCACCGCACTCGGTGACCGCCTGAGCCCCGCCGCGCAGTTGCAGTGCCGCCTCGGCAGTTCCTTCCCAAGGCTGCACGCCACCGACGCGCAGCGGCAGCAGCAGCTGGTTCGGGCGCTGCCCACAGCCTTGTGGCCGGGCTGGGCGTTGCGGTTGAGCCCTCCGGCGTTGGCCCATTCCAGCTCGCGCGCGGTGCTGGCTGCCGCAGTGCTGCTGGTCGGCAGCGACCTGGACATCGCTGAGGCCGCCGCGCAACTCGGCGGCGACCTGGGCCGCCTCAACGCCATCTACCTGCTATGGCGGCTTAAAGAATCGCCGCACTGGCCCGCGATCCGCGACGCCCTCGCTGCCGTATCGGACTACCTCAGCGATGAGAGTGCACCCATCGACTACGCGCGGCGACGCGACCTGGACTACCGCGGCCTGCTCGCCCAGGACGAGTGGGACCGCATCTGCGGAAGCCTCGGCCACCAAAGATGCTCGGCAGCCCACCCACGCAGCTACCTGCAGCACCAGCTCCGCGGCACCACCAAACCCCGCACCGGCCCTGACGGCGCCGACACCGAGCTCAGAGAATTCCCGTGCCGCCTCACCCCGCAGCTCAGCCACGCCCTGCACCGTCACGCAACGAGGTTCCTTGCAACCCAAGGCATTCAGGACGAGCCGGTGGTGTGGGAACCCCCGACGAGTGTCGTCGCCGGGCTGTCGTTACCCGGTGTCGAGCTCGGCGATCTCGAGATCGCGGAGTTACACCGACTCATCCGGGTTGACCGCCGCACCATCGCCGCCACCAGCCAGCAGTTGGGAGTCAGCGCCGACCTCATTCGCTATGCACTCGAACAGCATCCCGCCCCGGCGCTGCCACGGCCCCCGCGTACACCGCGGATCGGCGCGCGGCGGCCTGGGAGGGTGTATCAGCGAGCCGCCGAAGCGCTCCCGCGGGAACGCCTTGTTGCCCTGTACAGCCAGGAGCAACGCAGCCTCGCCGACATCGCCGCCCTGACCGGGTTCGACAAGAGCACGATCTCTCGCTTGGTGCACGACTACACGATTGCCCTACGGCCGTCGGGGCCGCGACCGACCAAACCTGTTGATCCCGACTGGCTCTACACCGAATGCATCGTCCACCAACGCTCGTGTGCAGACCTCGCGCGAGAACTCCACACCCGCAGCGAAACTGTAGCCGCCGAGGCCACCATGCTCGGAATACCGGTGCGCACCGTGGCCCGACACACCGACGCCGAACTGCGCGACAACCCGAACGTCCCCGCCATCCTCATCCCGGCCCTCGTCGGCCACGGCGGCTGGGAACGGCTACAGCGCTTCGCCGTGATCACCCAGTTCCAAACCCTCACCGACGCAGGGAAACACCTCGGCAGGGGAGTGGCCGTCACCGGACACCACATCTCACGCCTGGAAAAAGACTTCCGCGCCCGGCTTCTCATCCAGAAACCGCTGCGCTGCACCGACTTCGGCGAAGAAGTGCTCGCGGCGGTGCACCACCTGGCCGAGCACGGCGGACCCTGACGCACGTACTGGACTACCGCTGCGCGGTAGCAGCCGGATCGTCGACCACGATCTCGCTCACCGACACCCCGAGCGCCTCCGCAATGTCATACACCCGCTCGATCAACACCCCACGGCGGCCATGCTCCATCTGAATCAACTGATTCCGTGCCACCCCCGACTCCAGCGCCAGACTCTCCTGCGACAACCCCCGCTCCAGCCGCAACGCGCGGATCCGTGACCCCACCAACGCGCGGCGACGCTGCCACTGCAGGGCACGGTCGGGATCGTCCTCAGGAAGTCGTGTCGGCACCCCCCAAGTAGTCACCGGCAGTACACGAATGTCAGCCCACCAAAAAGTACATAAAAATATGTATCGGTAGCAGTACATTGAGGTGTGGGTGCGGCGCGCGCAGATAACCGGGTAATACCGGCCCTGCCAGTCCGCGCGTCCTCGAGTCGACGTGCCACACCCTCGGTGTCGCGGATCGACCGTAGCTTTCCGCTGCGGGTAGCGCCGATCCAGGGCGAGGCGCTTGACTCCTGGCTCGACGCGATCGCCCACCGGCACCACGTGCCACGCCGAGCTGTTATCGAGCGATGCGCCATCGCACCCCTTTCGTTCTACGGGGCCTGGATACGCCTACTCACCCCCGCCGATATCGACGGAATCGCTCAGGCAACCGGCTACGGCCGCCATGTTGTCGATGCGTTAGCGTTGCCGCGCAGCGGAAGTGGTGTGGGCCCGCTCAGTGGTGCACGAACGCTGCCGTCCTCGACTTGGGACTGGCGCACCTCCTCACGTTGGTGCCCACAGTGCCTGACCGATTCCGGAGGGCGCTGGGACAGACCTTCGTCATCACTCGACGCGGGCGCGAAATCGCAGTGCTACTCCCCGTTGGGACATACCGGCGCATCAACTCAAGTGACTGACTGCGCGATCAAGGCGGCGATCTCGACACGGAGCTGCGAGGGTGAATAGAGCACCTAGCGAGGCTGCCTTGCAGCAGTTTGCACCACAGTCCTGGCAGTTGCGACCGGCGCGGCGACATTTTTCGGGTTCTCTGACAGCCCGAAGGGCCCGTTCTTCGCGTTGTCTCTGGTCGCCTACGGCCTTGGTGCGCTGGTTGCAATCGGCATATTTTGGCCCCGGGCCTGGCGTGTCAACGTCGCCCATGACGTCGCCGCTGGACTCCAGGCAGCTGCGATCACGCCGACCAAACTGCGGTGGGATCTGGCTCTCGGCCACCAGCTGGCTATCGGCCAAAGCATCAAGCTTGTTGACGGAAAGTTCGGGCTCGCAGTCAAATTCCGCCTCTTGCTCCTTGCGACAGCCTGCGTGGTGATCTTCGCGGGAACGAATGTCTACCAGGAGTCGCAACAAGCGCCTCGAACTGACCCACCGACGCGAGTGATCATCGAAACGGAGAACAAATGAGCGACGAACCGCAACCGATTGAGACGACCCAAGACGTCGGCAAGTTCGGCGGACTAAAAGTTGACAACGTAATTCCCGTGGCCGAGCCCGAGAACATCAGCGTCACCCCAGTTGTCGGCAAGGACGGTGGTGAAACGACTGTTCGAAACGAACGGTGAGACGGCGCTTGTACCGGATGTGCGCGCGTCCCAAGCGTATCCGAGGGTTGGCTGTCACCGTCGATCCGGCGCCCTAAGCGTCAAAGTGCTTGATTGACGTAAGTTACGTGAAAGCTAGAACAACTGAAGGGGCCGATTGTCCTGGGGCCACCCCTGGCTCAGGGGCCGGGATAGGTCGCGAGAGCATGAGCATTGACCGGGTAGCGACGAGCGGTGTTCTCGCAGTCCTCCGCAAGTTGGCGGCGCCGGCCACACAGGACAAATTGGTGAAGCGCGCTCAGGCGCACCCTAAGGCCCCGTCCCTGTCGTGGCGCGAAAGACTGCGGCTAAAAAAGATGGTCGCGACACCCGACGCGACAGCCGCGCTGTTTGACCAAGATGCGCCAGGGGCTGCGGTGTTGTCTGCTCTTATCGCCGCAGAAGTGTTCAAAAAGCCGGACTCGGCCGAGTCGATGGTGCTAGCCGATATTTTGATCGCTGAGATTCCGGGCTGCCTCACTTCCGACGAACTCGCTGTGCTCAACGCTTACAAACTGCGACGAATCGCGGAATCGATCGAAGATCTCAGTGATCAGGTTCGCGATGTGGGCAGCGGCGTTCGCGAAGTTGGGAGCGACTTTAATCAAGTTAGCGCGAACGTGAGCGACATACGGCAGTTGCTACTAGACCGCACAGGCGTGCTGCAAGTCGACCCGGAGGTCCTCATCGCAGGGCCACTCCGAGCACTTGGGCTGGAGACTGACTACGCGGAGATCCGCCGACTGGACGTCACCGACCCAGGTCGAGCGGCCGAACTGTTACTCGCTGTTATTGCACAGGTTCGGGCAGGCGGGTCTGAAGAACAGACGCGTCCGTTCATCACTCAGCGTGCGCAGTTACTCACTCGGGCCCGCAGTTCCCTCGCCATAGACGCATGGGTTCCAATGGTCGACGAGTTCTTGTCCTCTGGCAGTGGATCAGGTTTGCACGAACCGCTTGAAGCATGGCGGTCGTTAATTGGTGCACCTGAGGCCCCCGATTGGTTGCCCTCACGCATCGCCGTGGTTGACGCACTTGAAAGTTGGCTTTACGGCGATGTTCCCGCGCGAGATGTTCTAGCACTAGCGATCGCTGCTAACTCAGCAGGCGACCCCGAATCTGCTTTGTGGCTTACCCAAGCCGCCGAAGGATGCTTAGTTGATAGAGACCACCAGGCGATGCTGGAGGCCCGTGAAGTTCTGATTTCATGTGCTGAGGGAGCAGAAAATGACCGCCACGCAGCACGGCTCTATTTAGCGGTTGCAGACGCAAGCTCTGACGAAGCCGTTTGGAGGCAACTACTTTCACAAGCTGGCGTCATCGATGCACGGTTTGGTCCAGATGCCGCCGGTCTAATCCACGCGCGGCGGGGTCGCGACAGATTCCTATTGGGCAAAATCGACGAGGCGCTGCATGAATACCGGTTGTCGTTTGAGCGAGCGGGCCGCGGCAGACTCTGGGGCGATGCGGCGGCCTGGGCGCGGTCGGCGATCTTCGTCATGAACCGTGCGGATTCGATAATTCTGGGTGACCTCGAGACGCTGCGCCATCGCAGAGCAGCGTTCCAGGCGGCCGGGGACCAGACGCAGTTGCCGCAGTCTGAGGACATTCACTTCGCCGCGCTTGCCTCTCTAGCGGAGATGGAGGGTGGGGGCGGTTCAGCTCGGAGAGCTCGAAGTCATCTGCGTAGATACCAGCGACGCAGCATAGTTCTGGGCGTGGTCGACGGCGAATTGACCTCTCAGGCCCTGACGGGCCGGTTCTACATGCAGTTGGATGACCCCGATTCCGCTGTTGGCCACTTTATCCAAGCTGGCGATATCAAGCAGGCGGCGGCAGCAGCAGCACGCCTCACCCACTTTCACGATTGCTTGGCGGAAGCACAGGGCACAGTTCGCGAGCGACGAGCGGTGGCTTTTCGAGTGGCCGCCGATGAGGCGGATCTCATTCCTGATCAACAGGTCTCGCAGTGGACGGAGGTCGCACTAGCCGAGGCAAAGACTCGCGATTATTCATTAATGGGCCCGAGTACTTACGTAAACTCGTATCGGTTGATTGAGGGACTCGCCTGGCGATTCCCTGCCGATAAGGTTGAGCAACTTCTAGCAGAGATCAATCTTGCGCTACCCCGTCCGATGCATACAGGCCGGCCGAACGATGACCAGCTTGGCAAGATCCTGATCAGGCTGGGAGCGTCCGCCGACAGTCATCAGGACAAGATCGCGGAGAGCATCGCCCTCGCCTTCGAGCAAGCCGATGACATCGCCGATAGTATTGCGCCGTTTGCGAATTCCCTGTCAGCAATGCTTCTTCCGGTGAAGGACCGCTTGCTTGCACTGCTAGACGACAACGGTCCGGATAAGCGCCACAAGCGCATGAATGCCACAATGGCGTTGGTTGAAATCGGCGATCGCTCCCCGAAGCTATTGGAAGTCGCCGACGAGCTTGTCGGACGTGAACTGAACCGTCCTCTTGCATACTCGCGAAACTCAGCTGCCCGTGTTGCATGGGTATCGGAATCCGCCGTATATGCCAAGTGTCTGCCGCCCGCGACGCGCGTGGCCTTAGCTAGACACTATGTTCAACGCGTATTGGACTCAATGGATCTCGAAGCCAACAGGGCGAGCTACGCCGACGCACTTGTAGTCCTGGGGCCCGTCCTTCCCCTGGAAGTACGAGACGATGCCTTCGACCGCCTATACCCTCAGAACACCGAATCTCAGGAGCCAACGAATATTTTCGACGTGATGGCGCAGCGCTTCCGCAATCCGCTTGGAAGGCTACGCATCAGCCCCAATGTGGGGGTTCTTCGGCGCTCGGCGCTAATCGCCCTCGCGGTCCTTGCAGGCGATTCCGGCCGTCAAGAGCAAGTGTGGCGCGCGGCCCAGAGGCTGATCGTCTCCGGGCAACGCCGCGATTCTGTATGCGTAGCGGAAGTTGGTTACAAGCTAAGCCAGAGCGGATTCGCCCCCCTACTGCCGTGGTCATCGATGGCCTACAGCGCCGACCCCGAGATGCGTCAGCTCGCCGCGGCACTGATCCCATTTGCGCCCGAGATTGACAATGAGGCGCTCACTGGCCTCGCCGCAGACACTGTAACGAATGTCCGTGCAGAGTTGGCGATTTCACTCCGGAAGATCGCTACGACCGGTAATTGGACAAGCGTGTCAGCCAACGAAATCGATACGGTGATAGGGATGTTGCGCAACGACTCAAGCTTTCGCGTGCGAAGCAAATTACCACCTGATGTGCACGGCAGCAGTGACTAAGCGTTGGCCCCGACGAATGAGTTATTCGCTCAGAAGTTCGAGCGTGGTCAATGTTTGAGAAGATGACAATTTCTCGCCCCTTTGCGGGGTCAGGTTGCGCTCTTCACACTCGACTGGCCCGCATTAGGGCTACGGCGCCAACTGCGGAACTGTAGTGGCTGTCGCACCCTAGACGCCGGCGCGCTCATGCGCGGCAGATGGCGGTGGCGGCCAGAAGGAGGACGAAATGCGTAACCGGGGGAAGAAGCAGCCTGACCTCGGAGGGCTGGCCAAGCTGCACGTGTCTGTCGTCAGCGTGGACCAGCAACAAAAAGTGTCCGCCGACAAAGCGTTCGCGAATACCGTTAGCCAGTGCCACGCTGCGCTGCTGTACGGCGACACCGTTGACCTGATCAGTCCCAGCGCGGCGTTACGTCAATCCCTAGTGAAAGCCGGCGATCTCACCGACTTGGAGCTCCTCCGACTTTCGGCGGAGATAGGCAAGGCGCGGCCTGGCGAGAAGCTATCTCCGGAGAGTGCTGCCGCGAAGGCGCGCATTCTCAGCTTCATCACGGAAATTGACGAAAGCATTCTGTCCCCCGATCAGCGTAATGCGTACCGCGAGGCCATCAAAGGCATGGCAGCGAGTATGGCGCCGCTCCGCGAAACTCTCCGCGAGCAGGCGCTGCAAGCCTGGGAAAAGTCGCCGTTCCGTCAATTGCAGCACGCAATCGACGCTGGCGTCCTGTCGATCACGGAGATCGACGGCGCTAGCGTGTCAACGGGTGATCCGACAACAGTGACGGAAGGGTTGCTGACGTGCATCGGACATGCGCTTAGTTCCGTCGATCGTTACCCCATGTTTGATCTCGAGTCGCTCAAATACGTCGATGCGGGGAAGGAGGCAGGTGTTTTCTCCGAAAGATCCGTAACGCAAAAGCGAAGTGCCGACATTGCAATGGCCGCCGGCCTGATTGGTCTCTTGCCCGAATTCCCGCATGCCACGACCGACGAGATCCTGGATATTCGGACCCACCTAGCGAAGCCGTTGCAGAGCTTCAGGACAGCGGTCCGGGAGCTATCTTCCGAAGTGCAAGCTTCACCTCAATCGGCCGATTTCGAGCAAGAGATCAGCGACGCGTTTCTGACGAAGGTCGTGCCAGCCATCGCGGCGATAGATGAAGAGCTCCACTCGAACAGCAGTCTCAGAGATCTGCTGGGGAGAGCGCTCAAAGATGGTGCAAGCCTTCCTGGCTTGACGGCTGCCGGATCACTCGCCGGCGGCGTTGCGCTCGGATCTAGCGCCATCGCGAACATCTTATTAGCCAGCGGTGCTGCAATCGGACTGTCGGTTGCAACGGTTCGCAGCTATCTAGCGCAGGGCACTGACCTGCAGGACGTGACCGACCGAGAATTTTACTTCATGTATGGCGCCAACAAGCACTTCAATCGGCGTGCATAGCGAAATGGGAAGCGGCTCGGCGGGAAACGGTAAACCCTCGCAAGAGGCAATCAAGGCCGCAGGTAAACGGGCAACTATGGCCTCTGCAGAATCGTAGGCCGGGCGGTTCATGACGGCTCGTTCGGTCGAGACCGGCGCGGAAATACATCGACAGCCTCAAGCCGAAACCCACGCGAGGCGGCAGGGGACTGCCCTGAGTTCAGTTGACCGCGGGTGGAATTTCAGGCCGACGACCGACCACGGAGATGGGGTCAACAGTGACCAGCCCACCGCGAGTCACGAGCTGAACGACCGTCTGGCTCTAGGATTCGCCATCTGTATGGCAGAAACGCTTCCGCCATCTTTGTGGCAACGACCAGTTACGGCAGGTCAAGACCTCGGAATATGTCACGGAGTTTGGCAACCTACATTGGCTTTGGATTTTGCTGCATGTGACCAGGTTGCCCGAGGCGTTTCGGCGGCACACTGATCGTGGCCGCGGTCGATGGCACCATATACATGTGCTGCACCGAACGCGCGGCCCCGCCCGTCCACGTCGCAATCCAGCACACCGGCCGCACAGAGCTGACCTGGACGATCACTTAGCGCCTCGGCCGCCGCTCCTGGCGCACCACGTGGTGGGCGGCTCCAGCAGAAAGCGCAGGCACCCGGCACGCGTTAGCTGATGCGGCTGAGCGCGAACGGCATCGAGATCAGGAGTGGTTTGTTGACGCCGCACGCCCCGCTGGGTCCGGTGGTGTCATCGAGTCCTGCGAACAGGTCGTTCTGGCTGTTGTCGCCTTGCCCGGTGTGGGCGTTGACGGCGTAGAACCGGAAGTGCTGCAGAGCATCTGGGGCGCTCCCATCTGGGCAGGGCGCCCAGTTCTTCACCACGTGTTTGACGTTCCACAGGCCCGACATCTTGTAGATCGGTTCGCTCCAGCCCTGGTCACTGGTTATGGTTCCCGTGCAGTCGGTGGGGTTGGAGCAGGTACTGGTTATCGTCCACGTCGCGATGACGGTCGGCTGGTCGTAGAACATGTCGTTGCTCTTGGCGAGGTCGCCATTGGACAACGCGCGGAAGGTGCCGTTGAGCGCCCCTTTCAGTTCGGGGCTGTCGGCACCTGCGGGTGCGCTGTTGACGAGGAGCAGCACCGAAGCAGCCGTTACCAGGCAACCACTCTTCACCGTCGCTCCTTCAGGTCGTGTCGATGTTCAATGCGGCAGCAGACTGGTCCACGAGGAAGGTGGGGGCTTGTCAGTGAGGTTGGCTTGGGTGTACAGCTTGCCGTCCCCGCCCATATAGCTTCCGGTCCGCGGATTATATTGCGCGACAGCGGCTTGTGGCACGGCAGTGGTTCCCGTGAACGCGTTGGGGACGGCGGCGGGCGGCCCGGTGCCTGGCGGAGGGGGTGCGGGGGCGACGGGCCCACCGGTGGGTGGAGCGGTGCCTTCGGTTGGCGCGTAGATGTTCTCGTCGCGAGACACCCTGGAGTCGGGCGGGACGCCCTGCGCGACGAGGTTGGGGTCGAATGGGTAGGGGCCCAGAATGTGTGGGCGGGCGGCCAGCGGCTGGAAGCCGCGCGGGTCATTGCAGAGTTCCACGGTGGGTGCGCGTTTTCCGGGGTGGGCGATGCACGGGTAGTTGCGCGCTCCGCGCACGGTGCCGGGGGAGTCCTGGGGGAGTTTGCAGTACAGGCCGTCGGGCGTATCGACCTCGGTGAGGTCGCCAGGTGAGCGCCACTGTGAGGGAGGAAGGAAGCCGACCGTACACGGGTTGGGATCACCTGCGGTGGTGGCGAATTGACCACCGGTGGGGATGCCGGTGGCATTGTTGCGCGGCATCGCGGCCTGGACTGTCGACAGAAATGGCGGCAGCAGCACGAGTACCTGTTCTAGAGACGGGTTGTAGGTCACGGCGATCTGCCCGATGGTGGTGAGGTTGGCCAGTAGTACCGGCAGGGTGGGTTTGAGTTGGGTGAGCAGTGCCGAGACTTCGTCGAGGGCGCCGGGACCGGACGCGAGTACTTTCCGTATCTGCGGGTCGTTGGCGTCCAGCTGGGTAGTGACCCCGGCCAAGCTGCGCGACCACGTGCGGAGCGCGTCCTTTGTGGCGGCTTGTCCGTCGAGCAACGGTGCAGCGTCGTCGACAAGCGTCTTGGTGCGATCGGCGACACCGAGGAGGTCGGCCGAGAGTCGGGACGTCGAGTCTGCGAGTGAGCCGAGGTCATATCCGGCACCGTCGAGGCCGCTGAATGTTCCGTCCAGCAGTGCGTTGAGTTTGTCTTTGGGAATGCTTGCCAGCAGGGTGCTGGTTTGGTCGAGCACCGGTCCCACCTGTTGGGGAACGGTGGTGTCGGCGATGGCGATGATCGAGCCGTCGCGCAGGTACGGACCGGCGTCGGTACTGGGCACGAGGTCGACATACTGTTCGCCGACCGCTGAGATGCTGTGGACCTCGGCTGTCAGGGCCGAAGGGATTCTTACCGAAGAATCGAGCGAGAGCACGGCTTTGGAATGTCGCGGTGGACCCGGGTCGAGTGTGACGTCGCTGACCTTTCCTACCTGCACACCTCGATAGGTGACATTGGCGAAGCGGTAGAGCCCGCCGGTGTTGGGCAACTCGACGGTCACCGTCATGCGGCCCAAGCCGAGCAGCGTAGGCACTTGGATGTAGTTCAGCATCATGACCGTGATGCCGACCACTGACGCGATGGTGAAGAGCGCGAGTTGAATTCGGACGAATCTGGTCAGCATCAGCCGCCCCCGCCTGCAGGTGGCGGAGATGCGGGGCGGCCCGCGGGCGGTGGCTGCCCGGCCCCGGGTGCTCCAGGTGGCAGCGTGCGGGTCAGAGGCGCGTTGAGGGGGTCGTAGGTGTACTGAAGGTAGTAAGGGTCCCCGGGGGCCGGGATGAGCTCGGCGTTGATGTCGCCGAATCGGGTGCCGCGGAAGATGGTGCGCTTGAGGCGCGAATAGGTCAGGTCGACCACCGGGTAGAGGTTGAGGTAGTCGCCGCGGATGCCGCGGTCGATGACGTTCTGCGGGAAGGGAAACGTCGGGGCCAGGGCGAGCGCGGTATCGAGCTTGGGTCCGACGTCGGCCAATGCCTTGAGGGTGGGTTGCAGATTGCGCAGGTTCGCCACGAGGTCGTCCTGGCTGTCGGTGATGAGCGTGGTGGTCAGGTCGCTGAAGGTGCCCAGCTTCGTCAGTGCTTCGGTGAGGCGCGGCCGGGCCTGCTCGAGCACATCGAGGGCGGGTGGGATGTCGCGTAGGGCTTCGGTGATGGTCGTGGTCTGCCCGGCCAGTACACCGGTGAGGCGGTCGAGCGTGTCGATGGTTGCGGTGACGTTGTCGCGTTGACGGTCCATGGCGCTGATGAAGGTGTCCAAGCGGTTCAGTGCGTCGCGGATCTGGGTTTGGCGGCCGTCGAAGATGGCGTTGGTGTCGTGGATGATGTCGCCGATTTGGGTTAGACCGCCCGAGTTGAGGACCAGGGAAAGTGCGGAAAGGGTTTGTTCGGTCGAGGGGTAGGTCGATGCCTGATTCCGCCCGATGGTGGTGCCGGGGTCGAGTTTTCCGGTGGGGGCCTCGCCGGGCGGCGGATCGAGCGCAAGGTGCATCGAGCCCAACAGACTTGTCTGGCCGACGGTGGCAACGGCGTTGGCGGGTATGACGACGCCGGGGTTGATCGACACGTCGATGTTCGCGTGCCAATTGTCAACGCGCATCGTCGAAACGCTGCCGACGACGACGTCGTTGACGAGTACGGGTGCGTTGGTTTCCAGCGTGCCGACATTGCCGATCTCGACGTGGTAGGTGAGTGCGTTGGGGCCGCGTCCGGCTGTTCCCGGCAGCGGCAGTGATGTCACGCCCCCGAACGCGCAACCGGCGACGGTCAGGGCTGCGGTGGCCGGTGCGAGCGAGCGTGTCAAGCGGCGAAGCATCATCACCCTCCAGTTCCCGGGGCGACTGATGGTGTGACGTCGGGACTTTCGGCGGGCAGCAACGGTGCGGTAGAGCCTGTAGTCGGTGGTGCCGTAGCAGGCAGTAGCAGGCCGGGCAGTGAGGTGGGGGCGGCGGGCGGATAGGCCGATAGCGCAGGCGGTTGTTCGGGTGCGGGGGGAGCGGGTCCGGTGCCGCCGGGGGCGAGTTTGGGGTCGGTGTAGATCATGTTTTCCGGAGAGTACGACGGCGCCAGGAACGGGTTGATGGGAAAGGGCAGCCCGTTGAAGTTGAGCAGATCCAGTCCGGGACCGAGGTATTGCGCGCAGAGCTTGGCGGTTTCGGGCGCTGTGGTGTTCTCGACCGCGCCGATGGCGCCGCAGATGAACTGCACGGGATTGGCGAAGTTGGTGAACACGAATGAGCCGTTGACGTCACCGGTGTCGGGGTTCCAGATGTTGTAGGCGTTGGCGATGGCGTTGGGGGCCACGTGCAGAACGTTTTCGAGGTCGGCGCGGTGGTCGACCAAATTCTGGGTGACATTCGCGAGCCGTTGCACCTGTTCGGAGGTCTGGTTGCGGCTGCCGGCGATGAAGCGCTGAACCTCGGTGAGGGCCTCGGACAGGTTGGTGACCGCGGCGTCCAGGTCGGACCGGCTTTCGTCCAGAATGCTGGTCAGCGTCGCGAATCGGTCCTGGAATTGCACGATCTGTGTGTTGCTGTCGCGCAGGGCAGACACGAAGGTCTGCAGGTTGGCGATGATATCGACGATGTCACCGCTGCCTTCGGCGAGCACCCTGGCCACACCGGAAAGTTGAGCGAGGACCTCGCGCAGTTTGGGGCCGTTTCCCTCCAGTGCGCGGGCTGCGCTGTCGATGAAGCGGGAAATCGAGGGCGGGCTGTCGGCCCGGGGCCCCAGGTCGGTGGCCAGGCGCATCAACTGGTCTTTGACCTGGTCCCACTCCACAGGCACCGCCGTGCGGTCGATCGGTATCTGCCCACCGTCGGGCATGAGTGGTCCGTCACCGGGGACGTAAGGCGGCGTGAGTTCGACGTAGCGCGCAGCCACCAGGTTCTGGGAGACGATGATGGCTTGCGCGCTTGCCGGAATGGGGATGTCGCGGTCCACCGTCATGGTCATCTTGGTGCGGGTCCCCTCGGAGTCGATGGCCTCGATGTGCCCGACGGGGACGCCGGCGATCTGCACGCTGTCGCCGGGATAGATGGCGATCGCCTTGGTGAAGTACGCGGTGAGGGTGCGCGGCGCGAAGTAGGTGCCGCGCACGAGCAGTGCCACGCCGCCGACCAGACCGACGATCAGGACCAGTGAGGTGAGGGCTACGAGTCGACGTCGGTTCATCGTGGCGGCAGATCTCCCGGTTGGGGTATCCCGTTGTACGGGAACGGTATTTCCGCGCGCGGGCCGGCATCGTCGGGCGGTTGCCCTTTCTCGCTGCCGCGCCGGAATCCAAACGCGTAGTCCAGGAACGGCTGCAAAACCTCCGGCAGCGCCAAGTTCGGAATATAGGCGTTGTAGTACCAGCCGTTCGCCACTGTTTCGCCCTGTGTCACCTGGTATTTCGCCAGCCCCGGCAGCGCTTTGGCGATGTTGTCGCGATTCTTCTCCAACATGGCCGTCACCGAATTCAGCTTCTCCAGGGTGGGTGCCAGTTGCGCTTCATTGTCGGCGACCAGGCCCGAGACTTGTTGTGCCACAGCAGAAGTATTGGCCAGGAGGTCGACAATGGCTTGGCGACGTTCGGCCAGCGCGCCGACCAGGTCGTTGGCATTGAGGATGAGCGTATTGAGCGCTTGGCTGCGTGTTGCCAGGACGTCGGTGACGGCACCCGTGTGACGCAGCAGCTCGGCAAGAGTTTCGTCCCGGCTGTTGATCGATCGCGAGAGCTGTGCGACAGCATCGAAGGCAGGACCGAGCTGCGGGGTAATCTGATCGAGCGTTGCCGACAGTGTGTCCAGAGACTGGTTAAGGCTGGCGGTGTCGGTTCCGGCGCTGTTGGCGGTGAGCTCGCCGACCGCGTCGGTCAGCGAGTACGGCGAGCCGGTGCGCGACACCGGGATGATCGAATTCGGTGACAGCGCCGAGTCGCCGCTGGACTCCAGAGTCAGAACCCGTTGGCCGAGCAGTGATCCGGTGCGGATGTGGGCAGTTGTCTGCTCACCCAGACCGACCTTGCCCTCGACGGTGAATGTCACCAGAGCAGTGCCGTCCTGCAGCTCGATGTCGGAGACGGAGCCGACCGTCACGCCCGAGACCTTGACCTCGTTGCCGGAGACCAGACCGCCGGCGTGGGTGAACTGCGCCCGGTAGCGCACGCTGGTGGCCCACGTCAGCAAGGCGTCCGGGTTGAGTCCCACGATGATCGTCAACACGATGACGACGACACCGATGAAGCCGGCGCGAATGAGCCTATTTCCACGGTATTTCAGCATCAGGGCTCTGTGCACCTCCCGGTGTCCTGCTTGATCCACGGGAAGACCACGGTGCGGCCCTCCAGGTCGCTGGCGCGAAACTGGATTCCGCAGATGTAGTAGTTGATGAAACTGCCGTAGGCGCCCGGCCGTCTCAGCTTGCGGTAGTTGTTCGGTGCCTTCTGCAGCGCCGTGTCGATCAGCTCTTTGTCGTCGTCGAGAAGCGGTGCCAGACGGCCGAGCTCATCGACAGTGCCCTTGAGCGGAGGTCGGCCCCGGGTGAGAAGTTCAGCGACCGACGCGGTTCCACTGTCGAGTTGGTCGATGGCGGTTCCGATCGGGTCACGGTCCGCGGACAGGCCGGCAACGAGTGTCTGGAGTTTGTCGATCGTCGAGGAGAACCGAGGTCCATCGTCGGCAAGGACCTTGGCGACGGTGTTGAGATTGTCGATGAGGCGTTCGACGGCCTCGTGACGATCGGCAATCGCCAATGAGAATGACGACGTCTTCGACAGGATGGATTGGAGCGTGCCGCCTTGTCCTTGGAAGATCTGGATCAGCGAGGAGGTCAGTGTGTTGACGTCGTGGGGGTTCAGACCTCGGATTACCGGTTTGAGTCCGCCGAGGAGCAGATCGAGATCCAGCGCGGGTTCGGTACGCTCGTTGGGGATTCGCGATCCTGCGGGAAGCACGCGGGTCGGCCCGGGGGAGTCGACAAGCTCGAGATAGCGATCACCGACCAGATCGAGATAGCGCACCGCCACCTTGGTCGACGGAGTCAGCACGACGTTTCGGTCGGCGTCGAATTCGATGAGGACCGTCTTGTCGGGTTGCAGCACGATCGATGACACCGTGCCGACACGGATACCCGACACGCGCACCGAGTCGCCCTCCTTGAGGCTTGATGAATCGGTGAACACGGCCGAGTAGCTATTGGCGGAGCCACCGCGATATTCGCTGAAGGTGAGGAACAACGCGGCGGTCAGAAGGCCCATGACCACAGCGAAGACCGAGAACTTGACCAGTGTCCCGGTTGTTCGGGTCATCCGGGCTGGCCGATCTGGGCGGTGTTGCGCGGGGGCCCGTCCAGTGGCCCGAACAGAAGTTGTTTGAGTCCGTCGGAGTTCAAGATGATGCCTCGATTACCGAGCTGGGTCGGATCGGCGCCGATGTCGCCGAGAACGAACTTCGGCTTGAATCCGGCCGGCATGTCCGGAAGGCCGACGTCGGCACAATGAGGCCCGCCGCTTGCGGCCACCTTCGGCAGGTTCGACGGGTAGCGGTAGCGGTCTTGTCCGAACGAGAAGCCGAGGCTGGCCACGATACCGGGCACCGGCGACGGGGGACTCTCGGCGACGGGGATCAAACCTGCCACACCGCAGTGGATTCCCTCGCGGTAGCGATTGGTCAGGTCGGTGGTGGGCACCAGCAGGTCCAGTACGTCAGTGAGCGGTTGCCGATTTTCGCCCACCACCGCGGTACCCACCTGTGCCAATCCCACCGCCGACATGAGTAGGGCGTCGAGATCACGCTGTGTGTCGGCCAGGGTGCGGCTGAGTCGCGAGGTGTTGGATACCGTGGTCATGAGGTCAGGGGCTGCGTCAGCGTAGGCACCGACAACGCCTGGCGCCGTGGCCAATTCGTGCTCAAGGGTGGGCAGGCTCGGTTCCAGGCGCGCGAGTAGTTCGTCCAGGTCGACGAATGCCTGCCCGATCTGTTCACCGCGGCCGCGCAGTGCGGTGGAGACGGCGGCGAGCGTCGCATTGAGCTTGCCCGGTTCGATGGTCGACAGCAGCGAGGTCAAACGCTGGAACAGCGTGTTGATCTCGACGGTGACCTGCTGGGCCGCCAAGGTCTGGCCGGCCTGCAGTGGTTGTGACGACGGCTGATCGGGCAGGACGAATTGGACGTACTTTGCACCGAACACCGTCGTCGAGGCGATGTCGACTTCGACGTTATCGGGGATGGTGGTGATGAGTCGGGGGTCGAGGGCAAGATGCAGTACTGCCTGCCCGTCGTCGCTCGACTCGATGGACGCGACCCGCCCCACCTCCACCCCGAGCAGTTTGACGCGCGCGTCGGGATCCATCACGAGCCCGGCGCGCGGCGAAGACACCGTCACCGGAACGGTTTCGGTGAAGGTGCCTCGAAACAGCCCGACACACAAGGCGATCACCGAAACCAGAGCCAGCACCGAGACCAGCCCGGCCAACGGCCTCACGGCCGACGCGCTGAGCCGAGGTGTGGCGACGGACCTTTGATGTCTGCCGGATCTCTGATGTTCTGTCACGAGTCAGCCCTCGCCGCGACGTAGGCACATCGCTGTCACGAACACGGGCTCAGCTTGAAGTCGCCACGCGAAGCGGTCAACGCGTTCCGAGCAAGACGATGAGCAGCAGATTTTTCAAGGCAGCGGGTGAGGGGCATCACACCGGCCCGACCAGCGCGGAACTATGAGAAAAGTGGGTCGGTTTCTCTCACTGCGCGAAAATCGATGCGCGGACGCCTGCGGCTACGGCGCCGTCGCGAAGCAGGGCCCGATGAAACGCGCGACGATGGCGCGCTCGTCGTCGCGGTTCTTGGCAGGCCAGAACCACAGGGCCAGCGTGGCGCGAACGAGCCACTGCGCCGCGATCGGGTCTCTTCGGCCCAGCATTTGTGCGGCGAGGTCGGCTACCAGCGGAGACGACGTGAGCCATCCGGTGTCATGGTCAGGTCGGATAGAGCCCATGATGAGCGGTCCCAACGGTTCGGCGCGTATAAGGTCCAGCGCGACGATGATGGCTTTCTCGACACGCTCCGCCCCGTCGAGGCCTTCGATTTCCGTTTTCAACTGTTTGACGATGCGCACCGACATCCGGTGCATGACGCCTTCCATGATGACCGACTTGCCCCCCACGTTGCGATAGATCGTCGCCGGCGAGCAATGCACTTTCGCAGCGAGCGCGTCGATGCTGAAGGCCTCGAATCCGTGCCGCGAGATCATCTCTGCGGCCGCGGCGTAGATGCGCTCGGCTGCTTCGGCGCGACGATCCGTTCCTACCAGCCAGTCCTGGCGTACCACCTCAACCGGCTCCCCTCGCTGACGACAGCGTCGACCAGTCGTTATCATCATGAGAATTATCTGGACGTATTTCTCACCATAGTACGAGTTGGAGTGCCTGCCAAGAGAATCAGATCGGTGTGATCGGCGCGCAGAGGTTCTCAAACTGGCCGCCACCCATTGACTTCGCGGCGTCACGCCCCGCAGCCTCACTGTATGCGTCACCACCCGTTGCAACCCGGCTGCGCCGCGTGACGCGCGAGGCGCATGTCGATTGCGGATCCGTCCACCCGGAATTGCGTGCGCTGTCTCGCTTCGCGCCCCGGGGCACGATACCCAATCTCGCTGCGCTGAGGATCATGCGCCGGCTGACGGGCATGCGGAAACCGGTGGCACACGGCGTCACTGTCGAACATCTAGGCCCCGCCGCCACCATGAGGATCTACCGAGGAGCCGACACGGCGGTAACTGCCCCCGCGCTGTTGTGGATGCACGGGGGCGGTTACGTGATGGGCCGCGCCGATCTCGACGACCGGCTGTGCCTATCGTTTGCCGATGGGCTGGGTATCACGGTGGCCTCTGTCGACTATCGGCTCGCACCGGAAAATCCCTATCCGGCCGCCGTCCTCGACTGCCACGCCGCATGGCATCGGCTCGCTCGCCTTCCTGGCGTCGATTCACGGCGCATCGCCATCGGAGGCCTCAGCGCGGGGGCCGGATTGGCTGCCGCCCTCGCATTCCGTCTCCGCGACGAGGACGACCTCGCTCCGGTACTCCAATTGCTCGCCTATCCCATGCTCGACGACCGTTCCTCGGGCGCTGCTCATCCCTGCGCCGCGCGGTACCGCTTCTGGGACCACCAATCGAATCAGTTCTCGTGGCGCGCGTACCTGGCGGCAGCAGACCCCGCCGAGGCGGTGCCGGCCCGCCGCGACGACCTCGCCGAAGTGGCGCCCGCCTGGATAGGTGTCGGTTCGCTCGACCTCTTCTGCGAGGAAAGCGTGGTCTACGCGCGGCGACTGCGCGCCGCAGGCGTTGCCTGCCAACTCGCGGTCATCGACGGCGCATTCCACGGATTCGATGCCGTTGCTCCCAAAACCTCGGTGGCTCAAGCGTTTTTCGCCCAGCAATGCCTCGCCCTCGACCACGCTTTCCGCGATCCGGCGCGCTCCGGCTCCACCACCCTGCCCAGAAACTCGGAAGGTCACACCTGAATGACGATGAAGAACACCGCACAAGGCACCACGTCGATGCTCAAACCCGTGACCTCCGCGATCCAGCTCAACCTCGCTGCGGCGATCAGGCAACGACGTCTGGGTTACAGCGGATGGCACGGCGCGGTGAACACCTCCTACGACCCGCTGGATCCCGCGACAGCGGCCCAACCGTTCGCGGCCTATGCTGCGCTACACCGCGGCGGCCGGGTGCATTACAACGCGCGCCGTCAGACGTGGATACTGCACCGCCTCGACGATGTCCGAGCTGCGTTGCGCGACACCGATCAGGTGACCAGTAGTCGCGGCGTCACCCGAATCCGGATGGCCGCAGACCTGGTGGTCTTGACCGACGGCGAGCAGCACAGCCGTCTTCGCAAACAGGTTCAACCGGCCTTCACGAAGAAGGCCCTCGACAGCTGGCGCGTGATCATCGACGCCCTGGCTGCCGAACTCGTCGACACAATGGTCTCCCAGCCCGGAAGTGACGCCGTCGCCCAGTTGGCAATTCCCATGCCGCTGCGCGTCATCGCGGGCATCCTCGGCATTCCCGACACCGATATCGGCGACTTCCGCCGGTGGTCAGAAGAGGCCGTGCGCCTGATCGATTTCACCCCCACCGTCAGGGGTGTCCTCAACACGGGCCGCGCTCTGCGCGCCGCGGCCGGCCTGCGGCGTTACTTTCTCAACCACCTTGCCAACGGTGATCTCAAAGGATCCGACACCGTCATGGGCCGGCTGCTCGAACACAACACCGACGGCAGCCTCACCGACGACCAGTTGTTCTACATCGCGGTTCTGCTGCTCATCGCAGGCAACGAAACCACCACCAACCTCCTCGGCGGCATGATCGACACGCTTGCACGAGATCCTGGGCAATACGACAAGATCCGCGCCGATCCCAACATGATTCCGATGGCCGTCGAGGAACAGCTGCGCTACACCAGCCCCATCCAGAACCTGTACCGCTACACGCGGGCGCCCTACCAAGTGGGGGAGGTGACCATTCCGACCGGGTCACGCCTGCTGTTGTCCTTCGGTGCCGCCAACCGCGACCCCGAGGTGTTCGACGACCCGGATACCTACCGGGCGGACCGAAACCCCCGCATGCACGTGGCGTTCGGCTACGGCGCCCACATGTGTCTGGGTGCCCCGTTGGCGCGAATGGAGGGCCATGCCGTGCTGCGTGAACTGGTCAGCCGTGTCAGTCGAATCTCCCATACCGGAGTCACAACCTGGTCGACGAACAGTTCCTTGCGTGGTCCCACGCATCTGCCGGTCACCTTCCACACCAACTGATCGCCGGCCGCCCAAGAAGCCGCGTCTCGTTTCTGGAGAAGCGAGGACAGGTTGAGGGACTGTGGATTTAACGGTGTTTCCGGCACTGACACGCTGAGCGATGCTCGGCGAGAAAGGTGCCGTGATGACGACACTGGAAGATGTGACCAAGAAGAAGCAGGTTGAGCAGTCCGCGGAGCAGAAGGCTGCGGTCGAGTTGGTGCGGCTGGCCCAGGAGCAGGGCCTGTCGCTGACCGGGCCCGACGGGCTGCTCAAACAGCTCACCAAAACGGTGCTTGAAACCGCTCTCAATGAGGAGATGACCGAGCACCTCGGCTATGAGAAACACGACCCGCCCGAGGCGGGGACGGGCAACATCCGCAACGGCACCCGATCCAAGACGGTACTGACCGACACCACCGGCCCAGTCGAGCTCGATGTGCCGCGTGATCGGGCAGCGACGTTCGAGCCGCAGATCGTCAAGAAGCGCCAACGCCGGCTCTCCGGTGTGGATGAGGTGGTGTTGTCTTTGTATGCCAAAGGGCTTACCACGGGCGAGATTTCAGCGCACTTCGCCGAGATCTACGGCGCGTCGGTGTCCAAAGAGACGATCAGCCGAATCACCGACAAGGTACTCGAGGAGATGAACGACTGGGCGGTGCGGCCGCTGGATGAAACCTACGCCGCGATCTTCATCGACGCGATCGTGGTGAAGGTCCGCGACGGCCAGGTCGCCAACCGACCGTTCTACGCCGCCATCGGGGTCACCCTGGGCGGGGAACGCGACATCCTGGGTTTGTGGGCCGGCACCGGCGGTGAGGGTGCCAAGTTCTGGATGGCCGTGCTCACCGATCTGCGCAACCGTGGTGTCAAGGACACGTTCTTCGTCGTCTGCGACGGGCTCAAGGGACTGCCCGAGGTGGTCGGCAACGTGTGGCCGCAAGCGATCGTGCAGACCTGCATCATTCACCTGATACGCAACACATTTCGGCTCACCTCCCGTAAGTACTGGGATGAGATCAAACGCGATGTGAAGCCTATCTACACCGCGGTCAACGCAACCGCGGCCCGCTCGGCGTTCGACGAGCTGACCGAGAAATGGGGGCAGCGCTACCCGGCAGTGATCCGGCTCTGGGACAACGCCGGGAACAGTTCATCCCGTTCCTGGACTACGACGTGGAGATCCGGCGGGTGATCTGCTCGACCAACGCGATCGAGTCGCTCAACGCCCGCTACCGCCGCGCGATCAAGGCCCGGGGTCACTTCCCCTCCGAGCAGGCCGCACTGAAATGCCTGTATCTCGTCACCCGATCGCTGGACCCGACCGGTGCCGGCAGGGCACGATGGACGATGCGGTGGAAACCTGCCCTGAACGCGTTCGCGATCACCTTCAGCGACCGATTCCCGGCAGCCGAAACCTACTGATGGAAACCGCCGGAAACACCGTTAACGAGATAGTCCCCAGGTTGAGCCCGCCGCCGGTCTGCTGCACGGCTCCAGGTCCGGTGTCTCGTTCTTGTCTCATTCCGCGTGTTCCAGATCTGAACTCTCGAGGGAATGAGACGTGCGCAGCTGACTGCGGAGATCGCCGCGCGTGCGCGAATGAGGGGCCGGGCAAGGCTCGCCGGACGAAAATGCGTGACGACCGTTACTGTCGCCTTGTAACCTTTGCACGACCGTACGGTTCTAGGATCTGCCATTTGGATGGCAAAAACACTTCGCCATCTCCATGGCAAAGCAAGAGGAACTGCAGGTCGCGCGACCGGCGTATGTCACGCAGTTTGGCAACCTACACGGCGGTGATCGAGCTGGGCAGCTTTGACGCTGCTGCGCAGCGGTTGCATGTGACGCCGTCGGCAGTCAGCCAACGCATCAAGGCGTTGGAGCAGCGGGTGGGCCAGGTGCTCGTGGTTCGGGAGAAACCGTGTACGGCAACGGCTGCGGGCGTTCCGCTGTTGCGGTTGGCTGCGCAGACGGCGTTGTTGGAGTCTGAGACTCTGGCGGAGATGGGTGGGGGTGCTTCGCAGCGGACGCGGATTGCGTTGGCGGTCAACGCGGATTCGATGGCGACGTGGTTCACCGGGGTGTTCGGGCGGCTGCCGGAGTTGTTGTTCGACATTCGGATCGAGGATCAGGACTTTTCGGCGCGGCTGTTGCGAGAGGGCGTGGTGATGGGCGCGGTGACCACCGAACGTGCGCCGGTGCCGGGGTGCCGGGTGTATCCGTTGGGTGCGATGCGGTATGTGCCGGTGGCCAGTGCCGGCTATGTGGCGCGGTACTTTCCGGAAGGTTTCACGCGGACGGCTGCCGCAACAGCGCCGTCGTTGGCGTGGAACCGTGACGATGCACTGCAGGACCAGTTGTTGCGCAAGGCGTTTCGCAAGGACATCGCACGGCCTACGCATTACATCCCGACGGCGGAGGGATTCGGCGCAGCGGTGCGGACCGGGCTGGGGTGGGGGATGTACCCCGAGGAGCTTGTCGACACATCGTTCGTACCGATCACCGAGCAGCACCTCGACGTGCCGCTGTTCTGGCAGTGCTGGAAACTCGACAGCCCGATGGTCACGGCTATCACCGACGCCGTCAGGGAAGCCGCGGCCAGCCTCCGCGGCGACCTGTAGTGCATTCACTACCCAATAGACCGACGAGGCGGTGCGGTCGTGGAGCGCACCACGAGTTCTGGTTCGAGCACCACATCGTTGGTGTCCAATGGCAGGCCTTCGAGCAGTTGGACCGTGAGCCGTACTGCGTGCTGCGCCAGCTCGGGAGCGTCCTGGTGAACGGTGGTGAGATCGATCCGGGGGTTGTCGGACAGGTGGCTGTCGTCGTAACCGATGAGCGACAGCTCGCCAGGGATGTCGACGCCCGCGCGGGTAAGGACATCGAGCAGACCTAACGCGCACCGGTCGTTCCCGGCGAGCACCGCAGTGGGCAGTGCCGCGCCGGCGAGCATTGTGCGGCCTGCGGCGGCTCCGGCCTGTTCGGAATGCGCACCCGGGATGACCTTGGCGTGATCCGCCAAACCGTGGCTGCGCATGGCCGCACGATAGGCGCGACGACGGTCTGCAGAGCCCGGATCGCCGCCGCCGTCGACGTGTTGGATGTCGCGGTGTCCGAGGTCGACGAGATAGTCGACCGCCTGTCGCATGCCTTTGGCATCGTTCGTGCGAACCGTTGCCAGAGGCGAAGTTTCGTCGTTCAGATCGCGTAACCGCCGGCCCACAATGACCACCGGCACCCGCTCGGCGAGCGTGTGTAGATAGTCGGAATCGGAGTCGGGGCCCAGCAAGATCAGCCCACCGCAGCGATGGCTCAGGAGAGCCTCGATGAAGGAACTCTCATCACGGTCGGGCAAGTTCGCCGACAGCAGTACGTCGTACCCGCGCGCCTCGGCCGCGGGGTAGATGTTGGTGACCAATTCGGCCTCGAAAAGCTGCTGGACATCCATCAGCACGCCAAGGGTTCGACTACGGCCCTGTGCCAGCAATCGCGCCGCCGAGTCGGGCCGATAGCCGATCTCCTCGGCGACGGCCAGCACACGCTGCTTGGTCTCTTCGCTGGCGCCGGGCTTTCCGTCGAGGATGAACGACACCAGCGTTCGCGAGACCCCAGCCCGGTTGGCGACGTCGGCCATCGTCGGACGCCGTGGCCCAGAGCCAGTTCGTGACGGCGGGCTCATCGAGCGTCTCGGGAAAGTGACGGTTGACACATTTCGCTCACCGGCTCATAGTAGACCTCACGCGCGTTACTAACGCGCGTTAGTCAGAGCTTCGAAACGAGGACCGCCCATGTCTCGCATGTCGGAAGACAGCCGAACTAGCGCCCCGCACGGCAGATTCCTGACCAAGCTGACCCTCATCGCTACCCTGGGTGGGCTGTTGTTCGGCTACGACACCGGTGTCATCTCCGGCGCGCTGCTGTACATGAAGGACGACCTGAACCTCAGCGCATTCGGTGAGGCGACAGTGGTGAGCTCCCTGCTGTTTCCGGGCGCGGCCTTCGGAGCGCTGTTCGGTGGCCGCGTCGCCGACCGCATCGGGCGCAAGCGGACCCTGCTGGTCTGCGCCGGACTGTTCCTGATCGGCGCAGTCGGCTGCGCCCTGGCGCCCAATGTCCAGATCATGGTCGCCGCGCGCATCGTTCTGGGCCTCGGCGTGGGTGCGGCGGCAGTAACCTGCCCGCTCTACCTGGCCGAGATGGCCCCGGCGGAGCGTCGCGGACGGATGGTCACCATCAACGAGTTGATGATCGTGACCGGCCAGATGCTCGCCTTCGCCACCAACGCCCTGCTCGACCACCTCATCCACGATCCGCACGTGTGGCGCACGATGCTCGCCGTGGCCGCGGTTCCGGCGCTCGCCCTACTGCTGGGCATGTTGGTTCTACCGGATTCACCGCGCTGGTATGGCCTGAAAAACCGGATGATCGAGGCTCGCTCGGTACTCGGGCTGAGCCGGCCACCCGCGGAGGCCGACGCCGAGTACAGCCTGATCGCCGAGCACACCGCGCACATGCTCAAGACCACCACCACGCCATTCACCGTGATTCGTGACGTGCCCTGGATCCGGCGAGTGGTGCTCATCGGGTGTGGGTTGGCGATCGTGCAGCAGGCGACAGGCATCAACACGGTCAACTACTACGCGCCGACGATCCTCGAACAGAGCGGTCTCGGGGTCAGCGCCGCACTGGTGGCCACCATCGCAGTCGGTGTCACGTCGGTGGTGACGACGATCATCGGCATCGTCCTGCTCGGTTACGTGGGGCGCCGGACCATGCTGCTCATCGGCTTCGCCGGCGTGGCCGCTTCCCAGGCCGCACTGTCGCTGGTGTTCCTGCTGCCGGAATCGACCACCCGCAGCTACGTGATCCTCGCGTGCATGGTGCTCTTCGTCGCCTTCGTGCAGATGTTCATCGGCACCTGTGTGTGGCTGCTGCTCTCCGAGATTTTTCCGTTGAGCATCCGCGGTTTCGCGATGGGCATCGCAGTCTTCATCCTGTGGTGCACCAACGCCGTCATCTCGTTCGTTTTCCCGCTGCTGAACGCGGCATTTGGGTCCACCGGAACATTCGCTCTGTTCGTAGTCATCAACATCGGATCGTGGCTGTTCGTACGGCACTACATTCCGGAAACCAGGGGCACCACTCTGGAGGAACTCGAGGAGCGCTTCGAGGTCCATGGCACCGGTCCGATGCCCGTAGTTGCCGCCACCTAGCGCAACACCACACATCACCGAAAGGAACTTTGTAAAGCTATGTCTGACTTACGAATTGCCGTCCTCGGTGTCGGCCTCATGGGTGCTGATCACGTCGAGCGGATCGACACGAGGATCTCCGGCGCCAGGGTTGCGGTGGTCAACGACTATGTGGCCGAAAAGGCCGAACAGATCGCCGACGGTATCCGGGACTGCCAGGCGATCGCTGATCCGTTGGACGCGATCGCCGATCCCGATATCGACGCCGTGGTGTTGGCCACACCGGGACCCACTCACGAGAAGCAGCTGCTGGCCTGCCTCGAACACGGCAAGCCGGTGATGTGTGAGAAGCCGTTGACCACGGATGTGGAAACCGCGCTGGAGGTGGTCCGCCGCGAAGCTGAGCTCGGCAGGCGCCTGATCCAGGTGGGATTCATGCGCCGGTTCGACGACGAGTACCTGGCCCTGAAGGCCTTGCTGGACGACGGTGAGTTGGGGCGTCCGCTCGTGCTGCACTGCGCACACCGTAATCCTGCTGTCCCACACAATTTCGACAGCACCATGGTGGTGCGTGACTCCCTGGTGCACGAGGTGGATGTCGCCCGCTTCCTGTTCGACGAAGAGATTGCGGCCATCCAGATCATCAAGCCGTCACCGAATCCTTCGGGCCCACAAGGCCTTGCCGACCCACAGATCGCCATCCTGCGTACCGCGAGCGGTCGGCACGTCGATGTGGAGCTCTTCGTCCACACCGGCGTCGGCTACGAGGTGCGCACCGAGGTCGTTGGCGAAAAAGGCTCCGCCATGATCGGTTTGGATGTCGGCTTGGTTCGCAAGAATGCGCCCGGCACCTGGGGCGGGCAGATCACCCCGAGCTTCCGGGAGCGGTTCGGCCGTGCCTACGACACTGAGATCCAGCGGTGGGTCGACGCCGTCCGTGACGGATCCAACGTCAACGGGCCCACGGCATGGGACGGCTATGCCGCCGCAGCCGTCTGCGAGGCCAGCGTCGAATCACTGAACTCGGGCCGACCAGTCGACGTCAACATCATTGCCCGCGAATCCATCCCAGGAGCTTGATATGAAAATGGCGCTTGATCCGACCCCGTTTCACCACTCACACGGTTTACTGGAGTTTCCCCGCCTGGTGGCCGAACTCGGCTACGAATACCTGCAGCTGACTCCGCATCGCGATTTCATCCCGTTCTTCAACCATCCGCGCGCCGACGACGAACTGGTCAAGAAGTTCCGCAAGGCCTGTGCCGATGCCGGCGTCGGGATCGCGTCGGTACTGCCGGTGCTGCGCTGGTCGGGTCCCGACGAAGACGCGCGCGAGGCGGCGGTGCGCAACTGGAAGCGCGTCATCCAGATCACCGTCGATCTGGGGGTCGACGTGATCAACACCGAGTTCTCCGGCCGCCCGGAGAAAGCCGAGGAATCGGAGCGGGCGTTCTTCCGGTCCATGGAGGAACTGGTGCCGATCTTCGAGCGTGAAGGCATCGACGTCCGGATCGACCCGCACCCCGACGATTTCGTCGAAGACGGCATGGAGGCGCTGCGCATCATCCGCGGCGTCAACTCGCCCAACATCGGCATGGTGTACGTGGCCTGCCACACGTACCACATGGGGGGCACGATGGGCGCGGCGATGCTCGACATCATCCGGGCTGCTGGCGACAAGCTGCGTCTGGTGCACGTCGCCGACACCATGGATCACCACGCCTCACACGGCCTGCGCTACATCACCAACCCGCCGGGCAACCCGGTGCGCGTGCACCAGCACCTCAAGATCGGCGACGGCGATGTCGACTGGGACGAATTCTTCTCCGGCCTCGCCGAAATCGGTTTCTACGACCGCCTCGACACCGTCATGGTTTCCAGCGTGTTCGCCGAAGACGAGAACGCCCGCGAAGTCTCGCGTTACCAACTCGCCACCATGACCGACTACGTCAACAAGTACCGCTGCTAGCCACGGCGGTGAGGCTGTTACGCCCCATTGCATACGCCTGAGTCGCGGATCACCGTCCCGTACACGTTGGCGGTGGCGATGTTCGCGTTGATGACCCCGGAGGGCAGCTGCTGTTTCATCTTGTCGCTGATCTGGGTCAACTGGAACCAGAGCCGATAGATCGAATCACCGTGAAACAGCGGCGAATACTGGCTCTGGTCGGGGTAATTCGTGATGTACAAGGTGTGAGCGCGCGGATCCAGGAATGCCGCGGATTGGTCGATGTTGGCCATCACGGTGTCGGCGACGGTTCGCACCCCGGGCGCGGTCCAGTCGTCCCGCTGCTCACCCAGATATCGCTGAAACCCGAACACCTGGCTCATCAGGGTGTCGTACTGGGCGTTGAACCACTGGCAAGCCTCTCGCTGCGCGGTGATCTGCTCTGGGGTGACGCGGATCTGCCACAGGTTGTAGGGGAACACCGTGTAGTTCGGTGACCAGTCCGACGGATGAGGCACGAATAAAGGCAGAGTCGCCGGTGTTTCGTCCGCGTCCGCGGCTACCGGTCCGGCCAGGACCACCGCGCAGAGCGCCGCCGCGAGCGCCGGGAAGACTCGGCTCAGGATTCGTCTGCAGATCGCCACCACGGTTCGATTGTCCAAGGTCGACTCCTTCTGCTGCGGACGATTGGTGAGCTCGCTACCAGACCAGCGGGGCCAGATGCCGACGTGCGTAGGCCCGGACAGCTTCGTCGTCGCTCACATCGAGAACTTGCGTCGGCACCTGTGCAAGGGAACTGGCCAGCCTGATGTGCAGTTCCGCGACGGCCAGCAGATCGGCATCGGGCATCGTGGCGCCGGCCGCCCGCAGCGCTTTGGCCATTGCGGCTGAGGCGTTGTGCAGGAAGATCTGGGCCTCGTGATATGCGCCGGCCACAGGCGTGAAATCGTTGTCCAGCCGCAGGAATCGGCGCATCACGGGTTCGGTGGCAAGTAGTCGCAGTCCTTCGCAGAACGCCGCTACCGCAGCGTCGGCCGGGCCCGAATCGATTGCGACGGTGCGCAACCGGTTCATCGCGGAGTCGAAAGTGCGCCGGCCCAATTCGGTGATCAACGCGTCGCGGCTGGGAAAACGCCGGTAGAGCGTCCTGCGGCTGACCCCGGCCTGCTGTGCGATCACGTCGAGGCTGGCACGGCCGAGCCCGACAAGCGCAACCTCCTCGGCAGCCGCCTTCAAAATGGCGTCTTCCTGCTCGGGCTGGCTGGCGTTGCTGCGTGGCATCGGTAACAGTGTGTCAGCCTGCGGCCGGGCAGCCTAGTGGGGCGAACGAATCCAGCGCCACCGACCGGTGCAGCCGGACGAGCTTCTCGTATTGCAGGCGGTTGTACGCCAGCGGCACAAGAAGAAGTCGGTCGGGCAGCGTCCGCCACGCCAGTTGGAGCACCGACGTGTACAACTTGAACTCGCGGTCATGTCTGGCCTGCCAACGGAATCCGGTCAATTCCCGCACCCCCGGATGCATGATCCCGAATGAGCACACCTTGATCACTCGACCGGCCATCGGGCGGACCGCCAACCACGGCGGGGTAAGTGCGAGCCGCACCGGTCCAGGTATCAGCAGCGTGGGCAGCGGCAGGCGGGTCAGCCCGGCCGTCACTCGATCGAGGAACTGATTGGCCTGCAACCGATTCTGAACCATTTCGTCGTAGTGACGGGTCGCCTCGGCATACGTGTCAGGCAGTTTCGCCGAGGCGCCGGGCAGTTCAAGCGCGCGAAATGCCACAAGGAGCTGGCGGTAGGCGGCTTCGCGTTCGGCCGGCGTCAACTCGGTACCGGTGGCCGGTGTGAACGAATGCAGGATCATGAAGATGCCACTTACGGCGATCCAGTTCCACAGCTCCGGATTCAATGCGCTGTACCGGATGTCGGCGAAATCTCCCGTGCCGTGTCCGCGAACGTCGCGGTGGAGCACTTTGAGACGCCGGCCCTCGGTTGCGCGGTCGTCGGCGTCGCCCCAGATCGCCAAAAGCGTTGAAAAACCTCCCCGTAAGCCGCGGTCGAGGAAGTTCTTCTCGAACCGGCCACTGCGGTCCACCGCGGCGGCCACCGGAACCAATGCCACTTCGTCGAACGCTGCAGCGCCGAAGGCTCCGGCCAAGACGCTGCCCGAATGCCGACGGAATTCCCTCAGTACTGCCGGCCGCACCGCATCCTTCTCATCAACAGTCCTGCTGATCGGGCCTGAATCGGCAACGGTGCTCATCGCAGCTCCTAAGTCGGTGACACAAAGGCTATCAATGTGTGCCATCGTGTCAATAGGGCAAGCGGGAACTGTCGTGCCTCGTTGGTATCTTGCGGGCATGACGGCGCATCGCTACGAGGTGCAGGTGACGTGGACCGGCAACAGCGGCTCGGGAACCAGCGGCTACCGGGACTACGCGCGAGACCACAAGATCGACGGTGTCGGAACGCCCGGTAAACCGTCGATCCCAGGGAGCGCCGACCCGGCGTTTCGGGGCAGCGCAGAGCGTTGGAACCCCGAAGAGTTGCTGGTCGCCAGCCTGTCGCAGTGCCACATGCTGTGGTATCTCGCGTTGTGTGCACGCGCGGGGATCGTGGTGACCGAGTACAGCGATCGCCCCGTCGGCGCGATGGCCGAAAACACCGAGGGCAGTGGGAGTTTCACCGAAGTCACGTTGCGTCCACAAGTACGCATCACGAGTCCTGACCGGCTGGACGACGCCACCGGCCTGCATGAGGAAGCCCACCGGATGTGCTTCATCGCCAATTCGGTGAATTTCCCGGTTCACACCGAACCCAGCACGAATCTGAGCTGATCACGCGGCCGGATCGGGGAGGCGACCGTCGGCATTTGTGGATCGGGTGTAGATTTGCTAGTAGGCCGTTTACATCAGCGGGTCAACCATGGCGTTCATCGCCCGTGGCTTTCAACGTTGAATGGTCAGCCAGCGAGTTGATTTTCGCCGGCTCTCAACTACCACACGTGCGGGTTGGTCCCGCACCTCTCAAGGACACGCTTATGGATTCGTCCGACCTTTTCTCGCACCCTGTCCAGCAGGAGTCAATCTCAGATGCCGAGAGCTCCGCAGAACCGGTGAGGGCCCCGATTTTCTCGGATCGCCCCAAGCCACAACCTCGTGCCGATGCGCCGAGCTCGTCGTGAACGGCCTGAGCGGGGCACGACGACTGGCCAGCCCCGTCAGGCTCACGCTTGCCAAGCAACTGGGCGCTGATATTGACGGCGCCTGGTGGCCTCACACCGCCTCGGTGGCGAACGAACTGCCCGAGCTCGTCGGGATCCTGCACCAACCGTTGGGCGAGATCGTTGACATCCGTATCAATTGGTCAGCAGCCGAGGGCCAACTGGACCTCAACACGATCGTCACCGGCAATCGGTGGACGATCGGGATGCAGGTGCGGCGGCCCCGTTTGATGGAAGTGACCGGGAAGAATGCGGTCGTGAAACTTCTTGTGGTGCCGTGTATGACATCGCAGTCCCTCGGGGGGCTGGTGATGCGCTGTGCGGCGTCGATGCCGATAGAGGAATCGGCGCGCAACACGCCACTGTTTGACACCGCAGACTGCATCATGCGGGTCGCGCAGGTCGAGTCCGCGAGATGGCTGGGTCGTATGCAGGACCCCGCGGAAACGACAGCCTGAAAACGAGAAATGGGCTGGTACGGGGTTTATCCGTACCAGCCCATCATCATGTCTCGGGGCGGTTATACCGCAGTTACTCCCACTGCCTGGGGGCCCTTGGCTCCCTGCGTGATCTCGAACTCGACACGCTGGTTCTCTTCGAGCGACCGGAAACCGCTTCCGCTGATCTCCGAGTAGTGAACGAAGACGTCAGGCGCGCCACCGTCAGGAGCGATGAAGCCGAAGCCCTTTTCGCCGTTGAACCATTTCACAGTTCCCTGTGCCATATTTTTGCTTCTCTCATTGTTCAATCCGGACGTACGAAAAACGCCCGTATACCAGTGTAACACGAGAGCACAGTGAAGAGCCCAAACTCGTGGGAGCGTTGGCCTCCAACGCTTTTCGCGGCGAAAAGTGCCGACGACGACGAAATCGTCGGATCTGCGGTGACTAGTCGGCCGGAACGACGCCGCGAGGCAGGATCAGCGGAAGGTCGTTGTAGGTGGCGATGCCGGGTGCTGCGGCCACGACCGCGGGTATGGCGTTGAGCGGAGGCGTGGCGGTCATGATGTGGCCGAGCACCATGAATTCTTCGAGGGTGGTCGCTTCGAAGTCTGGTGGCGGCAGGAAGCCGACCTTCATCGTCACCGTCGGGCGGCCGGCGACCTCGATGACCCAGCCGTCCTGGTCGATCTGCCAATCTGGTTCAAGCGCTTGGCCTTTGCGCCAGCGGACATTGATCTCGACGCGGGTATTGTCCCCCGCCTCGCCTTTTACGATGCCCTTCCAACTGGCGTATACACCGGCCACGCAACCGGCCGGGATGGTCCACGAACCGAGGTCGAGATCCTCGGTGGTTTGGGCATATTCTGCGTCGCAGCGGACCTCGTCGAGTTCGATGCCGAGCGCGTCGGCGACCATCCGGACGGCCTCGCCGAACACCCCGGTGCCGTGGGCGGTCATGGCCTGCAGATCCGGGTGATCGATGGGCTGGCCGAAGCCGACCGGCTTCTCGGTGGCAGGCGAGTCGTAGAACGTGGTGTCGGCGGCCTCGTTGACGGTGATCTTGTCCACCCGGTCGCAGATTCCCGCGGCCACCACCGACAGCTGGTTGACGTAGCCGGGGCTGATGCCCGAGCCGAACATCGTCGAACCGCCGCGCGCGCACGCGTCGGCGATCTTGTCCCGACCGTCGCCCTGGTTGTGCCCGGTGATGAACGACGCCGTCGCCACCACATTGATGCCGGCCTCGAGGATCCGGACCAACTCGTCGACGTCGATCCACATCGGGTTGTAGACGACGACGTCCGGTTTGAGCGCGAGCAGGGCGTCGACGTCGTTGGTGGCGGTCACGCCGAGCGGTTCCAGCCCGCACAGTTCACCTACGTCGCGGCCCGATTTGTCCGCTGACCAGGCGTAACACCCGACCAGTTCCAAAGTGGGGTTCTTCGCGATGGCTGCGACCGAGCTTTTGCCGACATTGCCGGTCGTCCATTGGACGACCCGGTAGACATTTGACATGGGGCCCCTTTCGACGGCACGGCGAGTTTTCCACGGCCGTGAGAAAAAGGGAAGGGTCTGGTCGCGAGGGGCTAGAGTTGCCGCAGTGACGGCCGGAAGCGTGGGCAGCACCGACAACGCCGACGCGGACGTGCCGCGTCGGCGCCGGGGTCGTCCGCGCCGAATCGATCACGACCAAATCGTCGCTGCGGCAAGGAGTATCGCGCCGCAGGCGTTGACGATGCAGGCGGTCGCCGATGTGTTGGGCGTGGATCGCACCGCGTTGCACTACTACGTCGGAGACCGCGACGGACTGCTCGAACTGGTTGTGGCTGACCTGTTCGACGCCGAGCTGCGCGCCATCGAGTTGCCCGAGGATGCCCCCTGGCAGGACGTGCTCAGGGCGCACGCCAAGGCGATTCGTCAGGGCGTTCTCAAGTACGGCGCGACCGGAATGAACTTCCGGATCAGCGGTGTCGGTGGCGCGGCCAGTCTCGCTCTTACCGAACGCGTCCTCAAGGCCCTGACCGACGGTGGTTTCGACATCACGAACGCCGGACGCATCCTCACGCTTGTTTCCGGAATCGCCATGTCCTCTGCCCATGACGTACTGGGAGCCCCGGATTCACGGCTCCATCACCAGACCCCCGAGGTTGCTCGCGCATTGAAAGATTTTGCGGCGGGCGAGTTTCCGCTACTCGGGGCCGTCGTGGCCGATCGCAGCGCATCCGGTGCCGACGACTTCGATTTCAACCTGGGCGTCGTGATCGCGGGCCTCGAACACTCCCTGAATCGAGCTTGCTGAGCTCATTCGATGCGCCAGGATGGCGGTATGGATCTCATCCCGAGAGCAGACCTGACAGATGCCGACGTCGCCGACGCCCTGGGACGGGCAGTCGGCCTGATCCATCTGATCCTCGAGGTGTTGGCCGAGGCGGATCCGCTGGGCTTGCGGCGCCGTTCCCACGACATCGGGGCAGGACGCGGAATCACGGACAAGCCGCTGGATCTGCTGGCGGGATTGCTCGACTTCGCCGATGTGCCCGGGACCCCGTCGTGGGAGGACAAGGATCGCGCCGCGCGGATCCGTTGGTGGGTGCGGCGGGTGGGCGCGCTGGATACGGTGCTCGTGGCCTTTCCCGGCGTGTTCGGCGCGTTGGCATCCCGGCTGCCGGTGCAGGACCTGCTCGGATTCACCAATCAGGCCATCGTGTTGTGTGCGGTGGCCCGCGAGCACGGCATCACCGACCACCAGACCCAGGTGCGACTGCTCGCCTCGGTGTTGTGCGGCCGGGATCTCGCCGACGCGCCGGCTGCAGCGCCGGCACCCGACACGGAATGGGCGGAGATGTCGCTGCCCAAGAAGCTGTGGCAGCTCGTCGGCATCTTCAATGCCATCAGCGACGAGCTCGGCAAGCGGCCACAGCCGCGACGGCTTTTCCGCTACCTGGGCATGCTGCCCGTCGTCGGCGCTGTCGGGGACTACTTCGGCGAATACGGTGCGCTGCTGCGGGCGGCCGACGCCGGACAGGACTGGATCATCAAGCACGCCAAGGTGCCGTGAACAACCGACGATGCCTGGCGACAAAGCAATGCATAGCGGACAAACAGCACGTGAACTTGCAGTAATTGCGGAAACTGCAAGTCAGCTTGCGCCTAGCATCGCAGCGTGCTGATCGCGGATCTGGTTGCCAGCCGGGGACACCTCCTCACCACGAATGATCGTCGGCTGGTCGCGCTGCTGCAGTCACAGCCTGCCGCCGCCTCGTACTGGTTGGCTGCCGACCTGACCCAGCCGCTGGGACTGCATCAGTCGGCTGCCACCCGCCTTGCCCAGCGGCTCGGCTTCGCCGGGTACCCGGAGCTGCGCGACGCACTGCGGCAGGACTACATGGCCGGCGAGGGGCCCGCCCAGCGGGTTCAGGGCAGGTTGGGTCGCCATCCCGACGGCGATGTGATCCGGGGGTTCGTCGACGATGAGCTCGAAGCCCTCTCCGAGCTGACTCGCCACGTCAATCAACGCCAACTCGACGATCTCGCCACCCAGGTGTCCGCGGCCAGGCAGGTGTTTCTGTTCGGCCAGGGCAACGCGACAGTGCTGGTGGACCTCATGGCTCGGCGCCTGCATCGGTTCGGCTTCCGGGTCACCGCGTTGACGGGTTCGGGCCGCGACGTCGCTGAGCGGGTCTCCAGCCTGAGTTCCGAAGACCTCCTGCTCGCCTTTGCCTTTCGTCGGCTGCCGGCACTCCTGGCGCCACTGCTCGGTATCGCTGCCGAAAACCACTGCTATAGCGCGGTGATCACCGACACGCTGCTGTCGATGTCACCGCGCCCCGATCTGCTGATCGCCGCACCACGTGGTCGTGGTGACGAATTCCTTTCCCTGACAGTGCCGATGGCTATCGGCAATGCCTTGGTGCTCACGATCGCCCGGCGCCAACCTGATGAGGCAACTCGGTCCCTGGACAAGCTCGCCCACTTGCTCGACCAACTCGACGACTGACACCGACACATCGAAACCCGGAGGATCCCATGTTCGTTCACACCCACCCGCGTGCAAGTGCAGTCGGTTCGGCCATTGTGCTTGCTCTCGGACTCACCGCGTGTTCCTCATCATCGCCGGAGCCGGAGAAGAGCCAACCGGACTGGAACGCGATGTCGCATGAGGAACTCGTTCGGATGGCGCAGGAGGAGGGCACCGTCTCGGTGTACGCGTTCACCAGTCGGATCGCCTCGATCGAGGAGTCCTTCGAAGGCGCGTACCCCGGTATCGACGTGGTGGCAAGCGACATCTCATCGAGCGAACTGATCACCCGCCTGGCCAGTGAGCACCAGGCCGGCAGCGCCACCGCCGATGTGGCATACGTGTCGGACGCCCCGGTAGTGGTCACCGAACTACTCGCCGACGGCGTGCTGGTCCCGTACATCCCCGCCCGCGTCAACGATGTGCTGGCCGATGAATTCCGGGAGCCACTGCTGTCGAACCGCCTGTCCACCAAGGTGTTGATGTACAACGAGGAAGCCAATCCCGGCGGCCCGCCGGTACAGAATCTGTGGGCGCTCACCGAACCTGAGTGGACTGGTCGGGTCGTGTTGGTCGACCCCAACGTGCGCGGCGACTACCTGGATCTGGTGACCGAGATGTCGTTGCGTTCCGACGAGATGGCGCAGGCCTACAAGGATCACTTCGGCCGGGAGATCGTCCTCGATGACGGCGTCGAGGACGCCGGACTGCAGTTCGTCGCCGACCTCTACGGGAACGATGCTGTGCTGGTCGACGACACCGACACGGTCAACGCGTCAGTCGGCGCGCGCGGGCAGGCTAATCCGCCGGTCGGGTTCACCAGCTACTCCGACCGCCGTGACAACGAGGACGAAGGGTGGGCGCTGCAGGTTGCCGCCGGGGTCGCACCGTCGCCGGGCATCGTGTTCCCGGCCATGCTCGGTGTCACCGCCAACGCCGAACACCCCGCCGCCGCAAGGCTTCTCATCGACTACATGATGGGCGACGACTCCGAGGCCGGAGGCCCCGGCTTCGAACCGTTCTACGTCGCCGGTGACTACCCGACCCGCGATGACATGGTGGCACCCGCTGACGCATTGCCGCTCGAGCAGCTCGGCGCCTGGCGGATCGACCCGCAGGCGTCTGCAGAGCGACGCGCGCAGGTCGCGGACTTCCTGCTCACCATCCAGTGAGGGCGGTCCGCCGCCCGATTGTCTGGCTCGCGGCAGCGGTGGTCGCGGTTCTGGTGCTGCTGGTCGCCGCACCGCTGGCCGGGCTGATCGCCCGGACGTTCGGTGCCGACGCCGACGGCGTATGGGCCGACGTGCTGGCCAGCCCGATGTCGGCGAACCTGCTGTGGCGGCCGCTCGGCAACTCGCTGATGGTGGGGCTCGGCACCGGTGTTCTGGCTACGGTGCTGGGCGCATTCCTCGCTTGGGTCGTGGTGATGAGCGATGTGCCGTGCCGTCGCACCATCGGAGTGCTGGCTGCGGTGCCGTTCGCCTTGCCGAGTTTTGCGATCGCGTTGGCCTGGGAGAGTGTGTTCCGCAACGAACGGCTCGGCGGCACATCGGGATTGCTGTCAGCTGTGGGCATCGCTGTGCCCGATGCGCTGTCGTGGGGCGCGGTGCCCACCGTGTTGGTGCTCACCGCGCACTACTACTCGCTGTCCTTCGTCGTCGTGTCAGCATCGCTGCTGGGCGTGGGCGGCGACCTGGTCGCCGCGGCCGAACTCACCGGCGCGTCGCGGCTGCGGGTCGCGACCCGCATAGTCCTGCCTGCGGTCTCGCCCGCGCTGCTCTCCGGGTTTCTGCTCGCCTTCGCGGAGGGCGTCAGCAACTTCGCCGTCCCGGCGTTACTCGGTTTGCCCGTACGGTTCCAGACACTCAGTACCCGGCTGTACGGCGCCATTTCCACCGGTGACGCCGTACGCGGATACGCGCTGTCCATCGTGCTCGTCGGTGTCGCGGGCCTGGTGCTGTGGGCCGGCAACCGCGCGACGGGCGGACGGTCCTACGCCACCATCACCGGGAAGGCCTCCGGAACCCGCACTGTGCGCACCGGCAGATGGCGCTGGCTGTTGTTCGCCCTGGCCGCTGTACTCGTCGGCGCCACGGCGATCGTGCCCGGCCTGGTGCTCGCGGTGTCCACACTGCTGCGCCGCACCAACTCCTTTGACGGTGGGTTCACTCTGCATTTCTGGATAGGTGAATCCGACGGTTCGATCGCGCAGGGCATGCGCGGAGTGCTACGGGATCCCGTGGTGCTGGGTGCCACCCAGTCCACGGTGTTGCTCGGTATCGCGGTCGCATTCGGTGCCGCGCTAGTCGGGCTGCTCGCCGCCTACGTGACGAGTCGCCTCGTGCGCCCCCGATTCATCGGCGGCACAATAGGATTCCTCGCTTACGTACCGTTCCTGATCCCAGGTGTCGCGTTCGGGGCCGCCTTCATCGCGCTGTTCGGAGCCCCGATGGGACCGCTGCCGTCCCTATACGGAACGTTCACGATCCTGGTGCTCGCCGGTATCGCAGCCAGCCTGCCCTTCGCATTCCAGACCTCGCGGGCGGCGCTCGGTCAGGTATCGGGTGAACTGGAGGAGGCGGCGGTACTCACCGGCGCCGGCGGCATCCGGCGGTTCGCGCGCATCACCACTCCGCTCGTGTCCCGTGGCGTGGTCGGCGGTGCGGTGCTGGTGTTCGTCACCATGGTCCGCGACCTGTCGCTGGTGGTCCTACTTGTCACCCCGGCCACCCCGCTGCTGGCGACAATGACCTACCGCTACGCCTCGGAAGGATTCACTCAGCATGCCAATGCCATCACCTGTGTGATCGCGGTTATCTCGGTCGTCGCAACGTTTCTCGCGCGCCGCTTTACGCGTGCTCAACCGACGGGAGTCACGTCATGACCCGCATCTTGCTCGACCGGCTCGGCAAACGGTTCGGCGAGCGAATCGCCCTCCACGGTATCGACATCGAGCTACCAGCCGGGGCGTTCCTGGTGCTGCTCGGCCCGTCCGGGTGCGGGAAGACGACGACGCTTCGAATGCTGGCCGGTCTCGAACAGCCAACCAGCGGGTCAATTCGGTTCGGAGACCGGGTGATAGTCGACGTCGACGCCGGCATCGACGTGCCGGCAGACCGGCGCGGACTCGGCATGGTGTTCCAGAGTTACGCGTTGTGGCCGCATATGACGGTCCGAGCGAACGTCGAATGGCCACTGCGAGTGGCTGGTTGGAGCCGTGCGGAACGAGAGAGCAGAGTTGAAGAGGTGCTTGGCGCGCTCGAGATCGTCGAACTGGCCGATCGGCACCCCGCGCAGATCTCCGGCGGTCAGCAGCAACGAGTGGCGATCGCTCGGACGATCGCGCCGCGGCCGGGTGTCCTGCTGTTCGACGAGCCGCTGTCGAACCTCGATGCGCGGTTACGGGTGGAGACGCGCGCCGAGATCGTTCGGCTACACCGAATGACGGGTGCCACAAGCGTTTACGTCACACACGACCAGATGGAAGCGCTGGCGATGGCCACTCACATCGCAGTGCTGAACGACGGGCGCATCGAACAACTGGGTACCCCGAGCGAACTGCTCGATCGGCCCCAGACCGCGTTCGTCGCATCGTTTCTCGGCACGCCACCGGCGGTCTTACTCGGCGGCGACGTGGTTGACGGCACGCTGTACTGCGATGGCGTGCCGTTGGCCACCGGCGTTGCGCACGGTGCGCGCGTCATGTACCGACCGCAGGACCTTGTGCTCGACCACAATGCACCGCTGCCGTTCGACGTGCTGGAGTCCACGCCGATCGCCGGGCGCCACATGGTCACCGGAATTGTGGGCAAGGAGAGGATTACGGTGATCGCCGATGCTCCGGCAGCAGCCGGTGAACACACTGCGTTGGCCCTGCCACCGGAACCTGCCGCGGTTTTCGATGGCGAAGGTAAGCGCCGATGACGACGTTGTTGATGGTCCGGCACGGCGCCACAGAATGGACAGAGTCGCGACGTTTGCAGGGGCGCACCGACGTCGACCTGTCCGTGCAGGGCCGCCGCGACGTGTGTGACCTCGTTCCCGCGGTGGCGGCGTGGCAGCCCAGGAGTGTCATCGCGTCACCGCTGTCCAGGACTCGTTCGACGGCAGAGCTTCTGGCCGGCGCACACCGTGCAGAGTACGACATACGGTGGGCCGAAGCGGGTTTAGGCGAGTGGGAAGGAAGCACCCCGGAACTGATCGGTGACGATTACCAGCGGTGGCGTGCTGGTGCCTTGGTACCGCCCGCCGGTGAACGCCCTGAAGACGTCACGGCCCGCGTCGCGGCGGCGGTGCTGGATGCGGCGGCATTGCCGGGTCCCGTTCTCGTCATCACTCACGGGGGCGTGATCCGCTCGGTGCTCGCGCGCTTCGTCGGATTGCGGGCCGCAAGAATGGTCCCCGTTTCCGCGCCCAGCATCACAGCACTGGATGTGGAACCCGACGGCTCGGCGCGGCTGCGCGCCTTGAACGTGGTGGCCGGCGGCATCCCGCCGGGCTGAGAAGACGTCAGGCGTGCGTGTCGGCGTGCTTGTCCTTCTTCTTGCCGAACGGCAGCACATGCATGATCGCCACGACCACCCCGCCGACAACCAAACCGATGACCGCGGACGCCGCAGTGTTGGTCAGCCAGGCGAATACCGCGCCGACGCCGGGCACCGCGTGGTGCACCCATTCCTCGGCGTGGTGGACCACGCCGTAGAGCCAGTGCCAGCCGAGCGTGTCGGTCCCGAGGAGCAGGATGTGACCGCCGACCCACAGCATCGCGATGGTGCCGACTATCGAGAGCGTGGAGAGCAGCTTGGGCATGCCGGCCACCAGTCCACGGCCGATCGCCTGCCCGAACCGGGATTTGCGCTGGGTGAGGGCCAGACCGATGTCGTCCATCTTCACGATGCCCGCGACCACGCCGTACACCGCAGCCGTGATGACCAGCGCGACGACCACGAGAATGACCAGCCGCGGCAGGAACGCCTCGGCGGCCACCTCGTTGAGCGCGATCACCATGATCTCGGCCGACAGGATGAAGTCGGTGCGGATCGCGCCCGTCACCATGAACTTCTCGGCCTCGGGCCCTTCGGTGGCGACCGGCACCGCATGGTTGTCGTGTCCGGTGATCCAGCCCCAGACCTTCTCGGCGCCCTCGTAGCAGAGGTAGGTGGCACCGAGCATCAGGATCGGGGTCAGCAGCCACGGCACGAACTGGCTCAGCAGCAATGCCGCCGGCAGGATGAAGAGGATCTTGTTGCGCAGCGATCCGATCGCGATCCGCTTGATGATCGGCAGTTCGCGGTCGGCGGTGATCCCGTGCACGTACTGCGGCGTGACGGCGGTGTCGTCGATGACCACCCCGGCCGCCTTCGCCGTGGCACGTCCCGCCGCTGCGCCGATGTCGTCGACCGAGGCGGCGGCGAGCCGTGCCAGCGCTGCCACGTCGTCAAGAAGGCCGAACAACCCTGCGCTCATGTCTGTGAAGGCTACCGGCCGTCACATCCCGATGAGGGACTCGATCCAGCCGCGCGCGAAATACAGCACGAACCCTCCGGCCACGATCCACAGCAGTGGGCTGATCTCGCGGGCCTTGCCCGCCGCCGAGCGCAGCACCACCCACGCCACGAAGCCGACGCCGATGCCGTTGGCGATCGAGTAGCTGAAAGCCATGGTCGCCACGGTGAGCACAACGGGCAGCGCGACCGAGAACTCGGAGATGTCGATGTGCCGCAGATGGCTGACCATCATCGAGCCGACGATCACCAGCGCCGCCGCAGCCACCTCAGTCGGCACGATCGATGCCAACGGCGAGACGAACATCGCGGCGAGAAACAACGCTCCGGTGATCAGGTTGGCCAACCCCGTTCGGGCGCCTTCCTCGATGCCTGCACCTGATTCGATGAAGACCGTATTCGACGACGCCGACGACCCGCCGCCCACCACGGCGCCGGCGCCCTCGACGATGAGCGCCGAACGCAGTCGCGGGAACGTGCCCTGGGAGTCGGCGAGGCCGGCCTCCCTGGACAGGCCGGTCATCGTGCCCATCGCGTCGAAGAAGTTGGCGAAAACCAGCGTGAACACCAGCATGATGGCGGCAAGTGCGCCGATGCGACTGAAGCTGCCCAGGCTGAACTCACCGACGAGGGACAGGTCGGGCAGTGCGAACGGCGAACCCGACAGGGTCGGTACCGAAAGCCCCCACCCGCCGGGCTTCTCCGTCGCCGGTCCGAGGTGCCAGATCGCCTCGACGACCACCGCGACAACGGTTCCCGCGAACAACCCGATGAGGATGCCGCCCCGGACCCGCCGGGCCACCAGGATGCCGGTGACCAGAAGAGTGAAGACGAAGACGACGGTCGGCACCGTGTTGATCGAGCCGACGCCACCGGTGCCCAGGCCCACCGGTGGGGACGGGAGGCCGGTGGAGCCGACGAAGCCGGCATCGACGACACCGATGAACAGGATGAACAACCCGATGCCGGCGGTGATCGCGAGCTTGAGTTGCATCGGCACGGCGTCGAACACAAGGCGCCGCAACCCGGTCACCGCCAGCAGCACGATGATCAGCCCGTTGATGACGACCAGTCCCATCGCCTCGGGCCAGGTGACCGTTCCCACCACCGTGGTGGCGAGGAACGAGTTGATGCCCAGGCCGGCGGCGAACGCGAACGGTAGGCGTGCGAAAACGCCGAACAGGATCGTCATCACGCCCGCGGCCAGCGACGTGGTCGCCGACACCTGCGCGAACTCCAACCGGTTGCCGTCGACGTCTTCTGCGCCGGACAGGATGACCGGGTTCAACACGATGATGTAGGCCATCGCGATGAACGTGACCAGGCCGCCGCGAATCTCGGCGGAGATCGTCGACCCACGCGCCGTGATTTCGAAGAAGCGATCGAGGCGGTTCATAACTGATGACCCTAAGGTGGGAAATCGCCTACCGTGCGATGACTTCGCGGATGAACTCCTTGATGGTCTTCCGGACCGAGGTCAGCGTGACGGCCCCGGACTCCAGCAGAACCTGAACTGCGAGCCCGTCGAGCATGCCGATCAGCATGTTGGCCAGCGCCACCGGATTTCCCGGCCGGGCGTTGTCCTCCTGCTGCGCACTACGAATCACCTCCGACACGACGTCGCGCCACTGGCCGTACAGCTTTTCGTTGACAGACCGCAGATGCGGATCTCGCGTCGCCTCTGTCCACAACGCCAGCCAAACTTTCCAGGCCCGTCGGGACTGATCGTCCTTGGGGAGGTAGGACTCCACGAGATCGTTGAGAATGGACAGGCGTCTTCGCCACATCTGACAAGCGCAAGTCCGGAACGCCAACCGTGGCAATGACTTCGCATGCCGCGGTGAGGATCTGCTGCCGCCGCTCGGCCTCCACGCTGGGACGCGGCATCGATGGTCCGTTACGCGCTTCATCGTGGCGCCGCAGGGTATGGGTGGCTACCTGCGACCGGCACGCCGAACATAGCCCTTGACCTCAAGCTAGCTTGAGGTGTCAGGCTGCTGGCATGAGAGTTGGACACCGTCCCGCATACGGCCCGATGCCGTCGGGAAACCGCCTCGAATCCGGGGGAAATCCCCCTGGGAGGCCCGTACTTCCAGGGCTAATTTCGGGTAGCGAAGTGTCCGATGTGACCAGTGGCAGGAGCGGGGCCATGCCAGCAACCATTGACGATCTGCACGAACGTTTCATCCGAGATGCGCTGCCGTTGCTCGACCAACTGTACGGAGCCGCACGTCGGTACACGCGCAGCGCGGCTGACGCCGAGGACCTCGTTCAGGAGACGATGGTCAAGGCATACGCCAGTTTCGACACCTACCGCGATGGCACGAACATCCGGGCGTGGTTGTTCAGGATCCTGACCAACACCTGGATCAACTCGTACCGCACCGCACAGCGGCGACCCGACGAAGTGTTCGTCGAGACCCTCGACGATGCGCAGTCTGCGGCGTCGCCATCGGCGGAACTGGCCGCCCTCGAGGCGATGCCCGACGACGATGTCAGGTCGGCATTGAGCGCTCTGCCCGATGGACAGCGGATGGTGGTCTACTACGCCGACGTCGAGGGCTTCCGGTACAAGGAGATCGCCGACATTCTGGATATTCCGGAGGGGACGGTGATGTCGCGATTACACCGTGGGCGCAGCAGCCTGCGTGCGCGGCTCGTCGACTCAACAGTCGCTCGGCGCTATCTCGGCCGGCACAGCAAGAACGATGCCGCGGCCTAAGACTGCTGTTCGTCGCCGAGTGTCATGCGGGTGAGGCGGTGCGCGCCCACGCCAAAGCCAGCTGTTCGGTCAGGGCAACCGCGTCATGTACTGTGTTCCAACCGATTTCATCTACCGTGTCCGACTTCAGATGTAGATTGCGGATCCAACCGTCGTCGTAGGACAGCAGCGAGATGGCGTGCATACCCTTGTACCTCGCAATGCTGGTATCGCATACGTTGGGGAAGGACACCACGCGCAGATTGATCCCAGCGCCGGAAGCTACATCCATGGCTAGCGCGACATCGCTGGGAGTGAGTTTGCCGGTGAGGCCTTCACGTCGGGCGGCGACGAGATGTCCGCCGCTGCCCAGGGAATCGAGATTTATCACCAGGGTCCGGGTCGGATCAAGTCGACGGCCATCGTTGTCGGCCCAGGCGCGCATGCCCACGTTGCCGACTTCTTCCCCTCCCGGGAACACCAGCAGCACTTCAGTGTCGGGAAATGGGCGCTCCCGAATACGCCTGGCCACTTCGAGAACGGCTGCGACACCGGTGCCATTGTCGTTGGCGCCCGGCGTGGTTCGGCTTCGCATCGATTGTATTGAGGCCAGTCCGACGACAGCCAGCACGAACCGCGCTGCGATCCGAACTCGCCGCATCCGTAATGCGCTGGCGGCCATCGCTATTAAGACAGGGAAGTGGGTAGGTAGGGTTTCCCCGGTACGTTGTGACAGCATTCTGTTGAGCGCGACTGTGCGAGGATGCCATACCGCTCCGTTGTGTGCGGCGTCATGGTGGGCTACCAACACCAACGTGCGTCTGGTATCACCCGCCGCAGCAATTCGCGCGGTCACCGAAACGCCCCGTTTGGCGGGAAGTAACCGCCGTACCCACTGGTTTCGGCCGCTGACCTCCAACTCGTAGCACGCGGTCACCCCAGCGCCCAACAGGCGACCGAACAGACCGGACACCGCCCCGGCGACAATCGCGGCGAGCAGATAGACGAGGTGGGTAGGCGCCCACGAGGACTGCGTCCGAAACCAGGCTGTCGCTGTATCGGCCGCACCGATGTCGCCCGAGAGACGGCTCGCGATCCACTCGGCCGAACGGCGCTCGCCTGGCGTGCTGGTTCGGCGGTTAAGCCGCGCCAGTTGCTCGATATCGCGGCGCATACGCAAATCAATATCGTTGCCGGCCATTGCCTGCCGTTGGTTCGCCATAGCCGAGACCTCCCAGACTGTGTCTACCCACGCTCGATGAGCGGCAACGCGACCGGCGGCGCGTGCTCGGACGCGCGTTCAGGGCCGGAGAGTTGATCGGCGACCGATACAACCAGGCCGCCCAGCATGAACGCCGTGATGGCAGCCGCCAACGCACCGGAACTGAACGCCGGGATGAATCGACGCGCTCCAGTCGGAGCGGCGCCACCGACGTGGTACTCATGCGTGAGCGCATGACCTTTGCCCTTGCCCAGCAGGTAGCGGTTGACGGGGTATGCCGCGACAAAGGCAGCGCCAAGCGCGATCATCATGCCGACCCAGAACACGACGTTGACCAGGCCAGCGTTCATCGCACCGGGAATGACGGCCATGACGGCGTTGTCGACGATCTCCATCGCCAGGATTGACGACGTGTCAGCGGCCAACACCACGCTCAACGCCGTACCCAACGCCACGCCGGCGCGTAACAGCGGCAGCGTGGACAAGGTGTAACCAAAAAGGAACGCCAGTGCCACGGCGAGAACGATTGTGGCCAGGTTGCTCAGGCCGAGCGCGGTGCCGATGATGAGTCCGGCGATCTCGCCGATCGCACATCCGGTCAGGCAGTGCAGAGTCGCGCTGAGGGCCATGGTGTTGACGTTCGCGGCGTGTTCGCCGCCGCGCTCGTGGTCATGTGTGTGGACTGTCATCACGTCCTCCTGCGGGTGCTTCGCGGTTCGTTGGCTCGGGCCGGAACTTCGGCGGTGTCGCTGGTTCGCCTGCCGTCAATTGAGGTATTCCCAGATCGAGCACGCCACCAACGTGCGTCGAGGTGACCGGCACGGCCGACGCGGCCGGTGGCCGGAAATGGGTGGCATAGCAAACTCAACGGAGGAGGCGCCGTGACGGTACAGGCCGAAGTAAGAAAGCTGCTGGACAGTCGGGTCGAAGCGTGCCGGGCAAAGGACATCGATCGACTCATGTCGCTGTATTCCGCTGACATCGTGTACTTCGACTGCGTCCCTCCACTTCAGGGTTTCCATGGCTCAGAAGCCGTTCGCCGGAACTTCTTGCGGTGGTTCGATGAATACGAGGGTCCGATCGGCCTGGAAACCCGGGACTTGAACGTCTCGACGGACGGCGATGTGGCGTTCGCCAGCATGCTCAACCTGGACAAGGGCAACGTCCACTTCGAGCGGGCCGGGATCGTGGAAGCGTGGCTACGTTCGACCGTGTGTTGTCGACGGTCAGACGACGGCTGGCAGATTACCCACGAGCACGTTTCGTGGCCGTTTGAGTTCAATCGGCAGGGCGGCAACGTGGTGATGAAGCCTGCGCCATGACACCGCACACGACAAGGGAACCCCCAATTGCGCTGCGCTAGTTCACCGATCGGCACGTCTCGATGAACGCCGCCGCCGGCCGGGTGAGCTTCGCGCCTGCCAGTGTCACCGCGTGGATGGCGAGGCCTGGATGGTTGCCGGACAACGGTCGGGTGATGAAGCCGCGGTCCTCGTAACTCACCGAGATCCGTGTGCGCTGACTGAGGATCGAGTACCCGAGTCGCCGGGCGACGAGCGACCGGACCAACTCGAAATTCGTTGCGCGGTAACGGACGCGCGGTTCGAGGCCCTCCGCCTTGAAAAGTGAGAGGAAGTAGTCGCCGCCAGGCGGCAGGCTGAACAGAATCATCGGTTGGTCGACCAACTGCTGCAGCGCTAATTCGTCACAGGCTGCAAGCGGGTGGCCCTCCGGCAGCAGGACGTACGGCGGTGCTGCAACGATCTCTTCGGAGTTCAGGTCGTCGCGGTGCACAGACACATCGGAGCCGTAGTCGTACAACAGCACCAGGTCCAGGGTGCCGTTGCGGAGCTTGTCGATCAGTGTGTCGTGTGGGCCCTCGGTGAATGTGAGGTCCACTCCCGGAAAGCGCACGACGTACTCGCTGAGCACTGGCGGCAAGATCACCGGAGACAGAGTGCTGTAGCAGCCCACCATCAGCCGGCCCGTCAGTCCGTGCTGGCTCTCCCGCGCCGAAGTCTGGAGGTCTTCGAGATCGACTAGCAGCCGACGGGCGTCGGTGAGCACCTGTTCGCCGATCCTGGTCGGTCTTACGCCGCGACGGTGCCGGACGAGCACCTGCACCCCAAGGGCGCGCTCCAGTTCTCCCAACGCCATCGACAGTGCGGATTGCGAAAGGTGCAGGCGCTGTGCGGCCGCAGTCACCGAACCTTCTTCAACAGCCGCGATGAAGTACTCGAGCTGGCGAAGCGTGGCATCTGACATCAGCAAAACCGATCGTTAACTTCGAAGACTTCGACTGTACAGGGTAGGTGAGCGGGGTCATAGTCGACGGGACAAGTCATCCTGACGGCAGGAGTCCACATGAACCAGCGCGGTGGAGCGGCAGCGCAATCAGCGGAACCGTTCGCAGTGCCCGAGAGCACTGCCGCAGCAGGGGACGGGCTGAAGCGCACTCTGGACAACCGCCACATTGTGATGATCGCGCTGGGCGGCATCATCGGCGCGGGGTTGTTCGTCGGCAGCGGCGCAGTGATCAACAGGACCGGGCCTGCGGCGGTGCTCAGCTATGCGCTGTCAGGCGTGCTGATGATCTTCGTCATCCGCGCGATCGGTGAGATGGCGGTCGCGCGGCCGTCGTCCGGCTCAGTGGCCAACTTCTCCCGCGACGGCCTCGGTAATTGGGCGGGATTCAGCGTGGGCTGGCTGTACTGGTACTTCTGGGTGGTCGTCGCGGCCATCGAGGCGGTGGCGGGCGCGGGAATCCTGGCCAGTTACCTGCCCGGGGTGCCGGCCTGGCTGCTGTGTCTCGGTCTGGTTCTGATCCTCACCGCCATTAATCTGTTGTCGGTCAAGGCATATGGTGAGGCCGAATTCTGGTTCGCTTCGATCAAGGTGATCGCGATCATCTTCTTCATCTGCGTCACCGGCCTTTTCCTGCTCGGTTTGGTGGGCAAGCCCGAAAGCCCCGGCCTGAGTAACTTGTTCGCCCACGGCGGCATGTTCCCGTACGGGGTGGTGGCAGCCTTGGTCGGCAGTGTGACGGTGCTTTTCTCGATGGGCGGCGCCGAAATCGCCACCATCGCGGCCGCCGAATCCAAGAAGCCGGTTGAGTTCGCCGCCAAGGCGACCAAGCAGGTGATGATGCGGGTATTCGTGTTCTACGTTCTCTCGATCCTGCTGATCGTCGCCGCGGTGCCGTGGGACACTCCCTTCACCGGCGAGACTATTCGTAGCCCCTTCGCCGTGGTGCTCGAGCACATCGGCATCCCCGGAATGTCGGTGGTGATGCAGGCAATTGTGCTCACCGCTGTGCTCAGCTCTCTGAACTCCTGCCTCTACATCACCTCGCGAATGTTGTTCGCGCTGGCCGCGAAGGGCGACGCACCCAAGGCGCTGGTCAAGGTCAACAAGCGGGGAGTGCCGGTGCGGGCGATCCTGGCCGGAACATCGATGGGCTACGCGGCGGTGGTAGCCAACTACTTCTTCCCCGAAGAGGTATTCATCTTCCTGATCAACTCATCCGGGGCCATCCAGCTCATCTACTACATCATTCTGGTCACCGCCGAGATCCGCCTGCGCCGCCGGCTCGAAGCCACTGACCCAGGCGCCCTGCGGATGAAGATGTGGTGCTTCCCGTACCTGTCGTGGTTCTCGATCGCCTGGATGGTCGTCGTCCTCGGGCTGATGGCGGCGATAGAGGAGACCCGCTCCCAGTTTCTGATGAGCCTCATCGCCTTCGGCGCGATTCTGCTCGCGTACCGCATCCGCGCCGCGCGCGGCCCTCAGCTGACCACCATCCCCACCACCGGCGCCTGACAGGCGCTTTCGAAAAGAAGGAAGACCATGATCAGAACCGGAGAGGAATACCGGGAGTCGATTCGCGACGGACGCAACGTCTGGATCGACGGGGAACGTGTCGACGACGTCACCACCCACCCGGCGTTCCAGCCGATCGTCGACATCCGCGCCCGCATCTACGACCTCGGTCACGATGAATTGACCAGGGACACCATGACTTACGTCGACCAAGCAAGCGGCGAGGTGTGTTCGATCGGCTCCAAACCGCCGCTGACCAAGGAGGACTGGCACGCCAAGCGCCGTGGCGTCGACACCATCCTCGACCATGCCGGCGGTGTCGTCACACGGGTCGGCGACGAAACGGTCGGGGAGATGTGGTCGCTTGCCGACGGCCAAGATGTCCTGAACAAGATCAATCCCGCGTTCTCCGAGAACATCGTGCGCCACGTCCGGAACGCCACGTTGCAGGACCCGTTCCACGTCTCGGCCAACACCGACCCGAAGGGCGACCGGTCCAAGTGGCCGCAGGACCAGGATCCAGACGTCCTGCTACGCGTGGTGGGCGAGAACGACCGCGGAATCGTGGTGCGGGGCGCCAAGTTCGAGACCGCGGCGGCGTACTCCAACCAGGCCTTCGTCAAGCCGACCATCGGTGACTGGAATCAACAGGCACACTCCGAGTACGCCGTCGGATTCCGGGCTGACATGGGACATCCGGACATCAAGCACATCTGCCGCTCCGGCTTCCGGGGTATGCGATCGGCCGAGGACTACCCGCTGACCAACCGCGTCGACGAGATCGACACCATGATCGTCTTCGACGATGTGGAAATCCCTTGGGAGGACGTGTTCTTCTACCGACACACCGAGGCGGCTAGCTTCATTCGTGCCACGCTGCACCGGTACAGCATCTTCCCGTTCATCCAGCGCCACCTGCGCTGGGCTGACCTGCTGCTGGGTTTCGCCCACGCCAGTGCAAGGCAGACCGGGGTCAAGATGCACCAAGGGGTGCGGGAGAAGATCGCCGAGGTGGCGGCCTACCGGGAGGGCATCAATGCCTTCCTCACTGCCGCAATCGAACTCGCTGAGCCCAGCCCGGGTGGCTACCTCATGCCGCATCAGCCCACGATGTATTCCGGCCGGGTATTCGCCTGCAGTAACTTGCCGCGAATCATCCATCTGGTACGGGATCTCGCCGGTTGCCAGATCAGCCTGACACCCAGCGCCGCATCGTTCCGCAACAACGAAACCGCTGCCTGGCTGTCGAAGTACTTCGCCATCGGCGATGTGGAGGCCGAAGAACGGCGCAAGCTGTTGGCCTACGGGCGGGACCTGCTCAACTCGGACTACGCCACTCATCGGCTGACGTTCCAGCTGTTCGCGCAGTCACCGCCGTTCTCGCACCTGCTCGCGATCTACAACAACTACGACTTCGAACCGGCCACCGAACTCATGTGCCAATCGGCCGGCATCAAGAATATCGACGGGAGCAACCGATGACGGAATCCATTGTGGTCGGCGGACATCGCCGCATCCGGCCCTTCAACACAGCCAAGACCTACCCCGAGCAGAACCTGTCCAACGATCTGTGCCAGGCCGTGGTCGCCGGCAACACCGTCTATCTACGCGGACAGGTGGCCCAGGATCTTGAGACCCGGGAATGCGTTGCAGTGGGCGACCCGGCCGGGCAGGCGCACAAGACGGTGGACAACATCGAACTGTTACTCGGTGAGGCGGGGGCGTCGCTGGAACACATCGTCTCGTGCGATGTCTATCTGACCGACGTGCGCTACCGCGAGGAGGTTTACCGGGTGCTCGGGGAGCGATTCAAGGGCGTCTTCTACGCCTCGACCGGGTTGGTCGTGGACTCGTTGGCACGGCCTGAATGGGTCGTCGAAGTGACTGTGACGGCGGTGATCCCGTGACGTTCTCGCTGGCCGGCCGATGTGCCCGCACCGGGATGTTCGGTGCGGTGGTCACGTCCTCCAGTCCGGCAGTGGCGGCCCGCTGTGTGTGGGCCCGATCCGGTGTGGGGGTGGCCTGCACCCAGAACGTCACCGACCCCACGCTCGGCTCCAAGCTGTTGGACCGACTCGCCGACGGTGCTTCTGCACAGGGCGCGATGGATCATGTGGTTGCCCATGCGGCCTACCCCGAATACCGGCAGCTCACCGTCGTCGATGTGACTGGTGCCGTCGCATTCCATTCGGGTGCCCGCACATTGGGTACCTACACAGTGGTGACCGGTGTGGATGTGGTCGCAGCAGGCAACCTGCTGAGCTCGGAGAAGGTGCCGCAGGCAATGGTCGAGGCGTTCGAGGCAGACCCGGGCCGGCACCTTGCGGACCGTCTGCTGGCCGGACTCAGGGCAGGGGAGGACGCCGGCGGTGAGGAGGGGCCAGTGCACTCCTGCGGACTGCTGGTGGTCGCTGATGCCGAGTGGCCGCTCACCGATCTGCGGGTCGATTGGGCCGATGACCCGATCATCCGGCTCGATGAGGCGTGGCAGGTGTGGCAGCCACAGGCCGAGGATTACACGTTACGGGCCCGCCGGCCTGACCTGGCTCCGTCATACGGAGTGCCGGGTGACGAATGACCTCAAGGCCAGCGCGAAATCCGTAGTAGAGAAGGCATTTCCGTCGTTGGTATCGCTGTCGGAAAAGGTGCACGCGAACCCCGAGACTGCCTGGGCTGAACATCAAGCCGTGGCGTGGGTGAGCGGGTGCCTCGCAGAAGCGGGCTTCGAGGTCGTCACGCCCTACTTGGGATTCGACACTGCGTTCCATGCCCGGTACGGAAACGGGCCGGTCCGAGTCGGTCTGTGTGCAGAGTATGACGCCCTACCAGGCCTCGGCCATGCGTGCGGGCACAACTTGATCGCGGCGATGTCGGTTGGGGCCGCGTTGGCGTTGGCCCGCGTCGCCGACGAAGCGGGACTGACGGTCGAGGTGTTCGGCACACCGGCCGAGGAAGGTGGCGGGGGCAAGATCGAGATGCTGGAACGTGGGGCGTTCCTTGGTCTCGATCTGGCGATGATGGCTCACCCTGCGCCGGTAGATGTCGCGGAGGCGCGCCCGTTCGCGGTATCGCACTCTGAGATCAGTTTCACCGGTAAGGCCGCGCACGCCGCGGCCTACCCGGAGCACGGCCGTAATGCCGCTGATGCCTTCACTATCGCGCAGGTGGCACTTGGCCTTCTCCGCCAGCAGTTGCCGGCGACTGTGCGGGTGCACGGTGTGGTGACGGACGGTGGCGAGGCCCCGAACGCGATACCCGAGCGCACTCGCGGCAGGTGGTATGTCCGCGCCGAGTCGCTGGCTGAACTCGCAGATTTGGAGCCGAGGGTATGGCGGTGTTTCGAAGCGGGCGCACTGGCAAGTGGTTGTGAGTTGTCGGTGCGGCCGGAAAGCAAGCCATACGCCGAATTCCGGACTGACGAGCGAGCTTTGGCCGCATACCGACGCAATGCCGAGGCGCTGGGCCGGAACTTCACCGCCGGTGAGAAGGCCAGCCGGATGAACCGCGCCTCCACGGACATGGGAAATGTGTCTCAGGTGGTCCCTGCCATCCATCCCTACATCGGGATCGGCTCACTGCCGGCGCTCAATCATCAACGTGAGTTCGCCGACCACTGCGTGGGGGAGCAGGCAGAACTAGCGATTCACGACGGTGCCATCGCACTGGCGTGGACCGCGCTCGACGTATTCGCGGAATGTGCGCAGCAATGAATTCTGGTGTGCGGATCGAGCTAGATCTCCTTGGTAGCCAGAGCATTCCGGCTACTGCGTACTGGGGAGTGCACACGTCCCGAGCCTTGGAGAATTTCCGGGTGAGTGGTGTCACGTTAGCCAGCCATCGCCCTCTCATCGCGGCTCTGGGAGCAGTAAAGCAGGCGGCGGCACGGTCAAACCTTGAGCTCGGTGTGCTCGATCCCGAGCGCGCCACCGCCATCGACCGGGCCTGCCAGGATGTCATCGACGGCCGCCTGGACGACGAGTTCGTCGTGGACATGGTGCAGGGTGGGGCCGGTACCTCGACGAACATGAACGCCAACGAGGTCATCGCCAACCGGGCGCTGGAACTGCTCGGCTGTCCACTCGGTAGCTACGACAGGCTGCACCCCAATGATCATGTCAATCGGGGTCAATCCACCAACGACGTTTACCCGACCGCCGTCAAGCTCGCGCTGATCGCTGCGCTCGGCGACCTCTCGAGGACGGTCGAGGAGCTCGCCGACGCGTTCGGCGTCAAGGCTGACGCCTTCACCGATGTGCCCAAGATCGGACGTACGCAGCTGCAGGACGCCGTCCCGATGACAGTGGGGCAGGAATTCGGCGCATGGCGGTCAACACTGGCCGAAGAGCTGGCAAGGATCGCCGAGGCGCGCGAGCTGTTGTGCGAAATCAACCTTGGGGCAACGGCAATCGGGACCGGCATCACGAGCGTCGCCGGCTATCCACAAGCCGCAGCCCGGCACCTGAGGGCGATCACCGGAGTGCCGGTGGTGACCGCGACGGATCTGGTCGAAGCCACGTCGGACACCGGATCTTTCCTGCATTTGTCCAGTGTGCTCAAGCGAACCGCCGTCAAGGTGTCCAAGATCTGCAACGACCTGCGGTTGCTGTCGTCTGGGCCGCAGGCAGGTCTGGGTGAATTGCGGCTGCCTGCACGGCAGGCCGGCTCCAGCATCATGCCCGGCAAGGTCAACCCGGTGATCCCGGAGATGGTCAACCAGGTGGCCTTCGCGGTGATCGGCACGGACGTCACCGTCACGTTCGCTGCCGAGGCGGGGCAGCTGCAGCTCAATGCCTTCGAGCCGATCATCTGTCACGGCCTGCTGCAGTCCATCACTTGGATGCAGCGCGCGTTCCATACCTTGCGCATCCACTGCGTGGACGGCATCGACGTCAACCGTGACCACCTGGAGGGAATCACCGCGCGTAGTGCCAGCGTCGTCACCGCGCTGATCCCGGTGTTGGGCTACGCGCAGGCGAGTGAGGTGGCTGCAGCCGTTCTGGCGGGGCGGGGGCAGGTTCGTGACCTGGCATTGGCGACCGGGTCGATTGCGACCGACGATCTCGACCGGCTATTGGGCTGATAGGCATGCGATGCCGGCGCGAGCAGGTCAGTGCAGTGGCCCAGTTCGTCCCCAGACTGACGGAATGGTTGCTGCGAGAGCCGGATTGCAGCCATAGTGTCGGTCTCGGCGCGGCATCACATCGGCCAGCTGTCCAGCGCATGCGGGTGGCTGATGGGGGCAGCGGCAGGTAGCGGCCGTGGCTCGGCGGTCGTGATCGCGTCCAGGATCAGCGCGACGTAGCGGCGCCACCCGTCGCTGTCGACCTCCATTGTCCACAGCACGCTGTTGAGCATGGCGATGATGCGTGGCAGGTCCTCGGCAACCAGGTCGCCGCGGACCAGACCACCCTGTTGAGCCCGCATGGTCAGTTCCTGCATCGCCGTGTCGAGCCGATCGGAGATGTTGGCCAACGCATCGGCACGGCGCGCTGCGGCGAGGAGGTTGTGTTCAGCGGCCCCAAGCGCAGTCGCGGCCTCGATCAGGTCAGTCAGGCCGCGTAGCGGGTCTTTGCGTTTCAACGCCTTTTCGATTGCCGGCGAAAGGTTTTCATCGATGCTTTGATCGAGCGCCGCCCGCAGAAGGTCGGTCTTGCTGGGAAATCTGCGGTACAGGGTTCGTTCGCCTACCGCGGCGCGACACGCAATGGCGTCGATCGGCGCATCGGGTCCGAGTTCGGCATAGACCTCCCGGGCGGCACGCAGGATGCGGTCAGCATTGCGGGCGGCGTCAGTGCGCAGCGGACGTTCCGCCGTAGTCGACATGGCGCCAGGATAACTGACAGTTGACTGCCAGTATTCCCGCTCATAGTCTCTGAACAACTGACAGTCGACTGCCTGTTATGGGCCGCGAGCATTGCGAGGAATGCCGATGACCAGGTTCGTTTCAGATGTCTCCCCCGGGCTCCCATGCATTCCCGCGCCACGTGCACCCCGATGCCCGTTGGAGCCTCCACCGGAGTTTTCGCAGTGGCGGGAGTCCGATGGGTTGCAGCGGGCGCTGTGGAAGGGCAAACCGGTGTGGATGATCAGCCGGTATCAGGACATCCGGGCGGCGCTGGTCGATGAGCGCCTCAGTGCCGACACCAAGATGTACGAGGTGGCGGCCACGGGTGACAATGTCCCCTCGATCTTCCCGCGGATGGACGATCCGGAGCACCAGCGGCTGCGTCGAATGTTGACCCGAGACTTCACGTTTCGCCGCGCCGAAGAGATGCGCCCGCAGATCCAGGAGATGGTCGACGGCTTTCTCGACCAGATGATCGCCGACGGACCGCCGGTGGATCTGGTGCGTGCGTTCGCCCTCCCCGTCCCGTCACTGGTGATCTGCCTGCTGCTGGGCGTTCCGTATGAGGATCACGAGTTCTTCCAGCAGCAGAGTGCCGCCGGTCTGGATTCGACCGCATCGGAGGAACAGCAGGCCGCGTGCAATCTGGCGTTGTTCACCTACATGCTCGATCTGGTGGCGCGCAAGGAACGCGAACCGGGCGACGATCTGATGAGCCGGCTGATCAGAGACCACGTCGCTACCGGAGCGCTCAACCGCGAAACCGCCGCCATGGACGGGCTGCTGCTGCTGACCGCCGGTCACGAAACCACCGCCAGCATGATCGCTCTGGGCACGCTGGCTCTGCTGCAGCATCCCGACGACGCCACGCGGTTGCGTGAGACGGACGACTCGGCGGCGGAGGCTGCCATTGTCGAGGAACTGATGCGCTATCTGTCCATCGTGCACAGCCTCATCGATCGCGTCGCCCTCGAAGATCTCACCATCGGTGGTCAGCTGGTCCGGGCCGGTGAGACAGTCTTGATGAACCTCCCTGCCGGCAACTTCGACGCCACCTTCGTCGATGACCCCGACGCCTTCGACACCAGCCGCAACGGGCGTGGGCATCTCGGTTTCGGCTACGGCGTGCATCAGTGCCTCGGCCAGAACCTCGCGCGGGCCGAACTGCAGATCGCCCTGACTACGCTGGTACGCCGATTGCCCGGATTGCGGCTGGCGGTTCCGTTGGAGCAGTTGAAGTTCCAGACCGACAAGGAGATCTACGGTATCGAGGAACTGCCGATCACCTGGTGATTGCGCTCTGCTGCAAGGATGCGCTGCAAACCAGGCGATATCGAGGGCTGCTCGAGCGCAGACACTGCGACGTCGTCTGACAGGGCCCCATCGGTGAGGACCAGAATGCGATCCACACGATGGGAGATTGCCCGAAAATCATGACTGCACAACATAATTGTCGCGCGGCGGGTCCTGCGGTACTCGTCGAGGCGGGTGAAGATAACGTCGGCGGTTCTCGGGTCAAGGCCAGCCGTGGGTTCGTCGCACAGCAGCACCGTGGGGTGCGCGAGGAGTGCACGCGCCAGTGCCGCCCGGCGTAGTTGACCACCGGACAGATCGTCGGGCGGCCGAGACGCTTCGTCGGCAGTGAGCCCAAGAGTGACGAGTTCGGCCACGGCCTCGGCGCGGGCGTCCTGGCTGTTCAGTCCACGCAGCCGGATCGCCGTCAGTGCCACCTGGCCGAGCACCGGCCTGGTGCGGTCGAACGTCTCCCGGGTCTCCTGCCACACGTACTGCACGGCGGCCAGCTGTCGACGGGTGCGTGATCGCAGCGGGGGATAGGTAACGCCGTCGACGATGACTGCACCGGCCGAAAGCCGTTCGAGTCCCGCGATGGCGCGCGTTAACGTCGTCTTGCCGGCCCCGGAGGTTCCGACCACCGCGACGAGCTCACCCGCGTGGACACCAAATGTGGCGTCTTGCACGAGGTCGGTCCGGTTACGGCGTACCGCAACGGCCGACACCTCGAGGACCAGATCGCCCCGGAGGTATGGCGCTCGAACCGGCTCAGATGGCGGTGCGGCGGCGTCAGTCGTGAGTCGCCCGTCCACGACTCCGATGATCCGATCTGCCACTGCTGTAGCGACGGCGTCGTCGTGGGTGACGAGCAGGATGGTTCGGCCGGCACGGCGCAAACCGTCGAGCACTCCGATCAATTCGGCGCGGCTGATCGGGTCGAGTCCGGCGGTGGGTTCGTCCAGAACAAGCACATCGGGCCTCGTGGCCAGCACCGCGGCGAGCGCCAGCCGCACCCGCTGCCCGCCCGAGAACTCGAACGGGTAGCGCCGATGGTGCGCCATGTCGACGGGAAAAGCCGCCTGGCTCAACAGCTCAGCGACCCGTCGCCGTGTCCACTTCCGTCGGTGGGCGAATCCGGACGGCGGCGCGCCATGGATAGCGGCGAGTTCGCCGAGAGCCGTTCCGATCCTGCGGGCGGGATTCAGCGTCGCGGCAGCGTCCTGCGGGAGATAGCCGACCCGCCCCGATCGCTCGACGGCCCCGGTCACCTGGTGCGTGGCAGGCAAGGTTCCGGCGACCGCGGCAGCGATGGTGCTTTTGCCCGCGCCCGACGGTCCGACGAGGGTGGTGATTGTGCCGGCGTGCAGGTCGAGATCCACACCGTCGACCAGACAGTGCGGTCCGACCGTCACCCGCAGCCCACGGGCCATCAGCGGCGATTCAGGCATGCTGCAGCCTGCGCAATTCTCGTCGCACGGGATCAGCGAGGATCATGTCGCACAAGATATTGAGTCCGAGGACCAGTGACACGATGAGGGCGGCGGGCAGATACACCGACCATGGCGCGCTGGACATTCCGTCCTTATTGGCGGCGACGGATACCGCCCAGTCGGTCGACGTGGTGTCGAAACCGATGCCAAGGAAGTTCGCCGACGTCAGCACATAGACGGCCGCGACGAACCGGACGCCGATGTCAGCAGCGACCGGTCGGGCCAGATGGCGTAGGGCATAACCCGCGTAGCGTTCGCCGGGCCCGGCACCCTGCATCCGTAGGGCGTCCATCGCCGGGCTCTGCACGACGCTGCGCGCCGCCATCCGGACGAACCGGGCTATCGGGGCCACCAGCATGAAGCCGACCGCCACCGCAATGGCCACACCGGATCCGTCGGAGCGCAACGCGGCTACCATGACCACCAAAAGCGCGGGAAGACACAGTAATACGTCGACAGGGCGCATGATGATGTCTTCTATCCACGACCTGCGGGCCGCGGCAGCGGAAATTCCGAGGCAGAATCCGACGGCATAGGCAGCCGCGACCGTCAGTACGGCCGTGAGAACCATCGGGCGTCCACCGGTCAGGGCAGCCGCAAGCACGTCGCGGCCCAATCGGTCGGTGCCGAAGCAGGACCACGTCGAAGGTCCGAACGGCGCCTGGGGTATCTGTGGTGCGTAGCGGGCGATGAACGGTCCGATGAGCGCGACGGCCAGCGGTACGGCGACGAGCATGCCGGCGACCCACCGGACAAGGCGCATCATGCTCGCGCCCGGCTAGGCACCATGCGAGCGCCGGCAAGGTCGATGAGGCCGTTGATGACGATCGCGGCAAGCCCGGTGATCAGCAGGACGGCGAGTATGACCGGCTGGTCCCGGTTGCCGATCGCATCGAGCAGAGTCGTTGCGACGCCGGGCATGACGAAGATCGCCTCCACCACCAGCACGCCGGACAGCAGGCTGTCGCCGGTGCGGCCGAGATCCTGCATGGCCGGTGCGAGCGCGTTGGGTGCGACGTGGCGCAACAACAGTGACCAGCGCGGCACCCCGTGGCGGCGGGCCGCCACGATGTACGGCGCGGTCATGGTGTCGATCACCCCGGCACGCACCAACCTGACCAGCGGTGCGCTGATGCGCGCGACCATGACGGTCAGCGGCAGGACCAGATGCGCGGGGTGAGTCATGGCCTCGCGCAGCCCGACGCCGACGAATGTCGCAGGGAACAGGCGTAACCCGAGGGCCAGATACGCGATCAGCACCACGGCGAGCACGAAGTCGGGTATGGAATCCAAGGCGACGCTGATCGTGGTGATGATCCGGTCCCACAACGATCCGGGCCGCAGTCCGGCAAGGAACCCGGCACCGAATCCGATGGGTATCAACAGTATCGTGGTGAGGGCGGCCAGCACGGCCGAGACCAGGAAGGGTTCGGTGATCACGGAGCTAACCGGTTCACCACGCGCATAGGACATTCCGAGGTCGCCGGTGATCGCATGCTCACACCAGGTGAGGAAGCGTTGCAGCGGCGCGACGTCCAGGCCGAGCACCGCCCTCGTCTCGTCCCGCTGCGCGGCACTGGTGAGGTCGCTGCTCTGCACATCCGCGGCGTCGCCCGGCATGAGCAGGGACAACGCAAAGATCAGCCCGAGCAGGATCGCCATCTGCAGCAGGCCGATCAGTGCGCGCCGGAAAACGAAGCGCCAGAACCCCATCCGATTACGCGAGGCCGGCGATGACCCGGTCGTCTCCGATCTGCCACAAGATGCCCGCCTCACGGAACCCGCCCGAGCGCAGGAAATCCAGGTAGTCATGCACGGTGGGGCGGTCGTCGACGACGTGGGCAAAGCCGCCGTTTCGTTCCCGCACCAAACCGGCCAGTTCGGGTGCGGCTTCGACCGCCGTCCACCACTGCTCCCAATCCTCATTCGCCCGGTTCCCCTGTCGGGCCGCGCGCCGCGTGGTCAACGCCCGCGCCAACTCGTCGAGGGCGGCCCCGTCGGGCCCCTCGTAGAGGTGGTCGGCGTCGACGAACACTCCACCGGCTGCAATGGTGGCACCGCACCGGTGGAGCAGCGCTTGCAGTGGAGCGCGGTTCATCCAGTGCAGCGCAGTCGAACTCACGTAGGCATCGGGTGCACGGTCGAGGTCGAGAGCGTCGAACCAGCCGGGCTCGCGCAGATCGGCCAGGACGGTTCGGATTCGGTCGTCAGGGCGGGCGGTGGTGCCGAGCCCGATCAACAACGGGTCGGCGTCGACTCCGACCACCTGCGCCTGCGGGATCCGGCTGACCAGTCGCTGCGCTAGGGACCCGGGGCCGACACCGAGATCCACTACCAGGGGATCGGCCCGCCCGACGACCTCTTCGACGATGTCGATCACGACGTCGAACCGTTCCTCCCGGTCCGGCATGTAGTACTCCTGTTGCCGGTCCCAGCGCTGCAGCCACTGCTGGGCCAACTCGGTCGTCAGGGTCATCGTCACTCCTTCACAGTGTTGTCGAATCGTGCCCAGTCCAGGGAGTTCGGCACTCCGGTCGGGGTCTGCTGCCAGCCGGAGCCATGGGCGGTGTGCCATGGCGTGGTCGCCCAGAAGATGAAACCGCCACGGTCGTGGAGGATTTCGTGCATTCGGTGGTAGATCCGCGTGCGGTGCTCATCGGACGGCGTCAACTGAGCCTGGCGGTAGAGTCCGTCGAACTCGGCGTCGGCCCACCGGGTGAAGCTCTTCGGAGAATTGCTGAGGAGTCGCGAACCGAAGTGATAGGGGATGGGCAACGGCCCGGATTGCCCCATGGTCATGTCACCGCGCTTGAGTGCTTCGGTGTAGTAGGTGTCTTTGGATCCGATGACGACCCGGATGGTCACGCCGCACGTGGCGGCCTGATCCTTGAAAAGCTGTGCGGCTTCGACGAATCCGTGTGACACCGGCGCGACGAAAAGTTCGAAGGTGAGATCGGAGTGCCCGGCACGTCGGAGAAGTTCGCGCGCCAGGTCGGGGTCGTGGCGGTGTGGTTCGAGATCGTCGGCGTAGTACCGGTACCCTCGGCCGAAGATGTCGTCGGAGACCTCTCCGACGCCTTCGAGGGCCACGGTCACCAGCTGTTCGCGGTCGATCATGCGCATCATCGCGCGGCGCACATCAGGATTGTTGAATGGCGCGCGGTCGGTCTTCATCGCGAGGTACAGAATTCCGGAGTCGGGTGCGGCGTGCACCGTGATGTCCTTGGCGCCGTGGAGGGTTCGGACGGCGCCAGGGGAGAGATTGTCGGCGAAATCGGCCTGTCCGCCCCGCAACGCTGAAAGCCTGGCCTCGGCACCGGCGCTGAGGATGCGCAACTCTTCGACACCCGGCTGCTCACCCCAATAGTCGGCATACCGAGTCGCCACGAACTCGCGCCCCGGGGTGAATGTCTCGAACCGAAACGCGCCGGTGCCCACCGGCCGGGAGAAATCCGTAATGCCGTTTTTGACGATCCGGGTTCCATAGGAGGCCAACAGCGTCGGAAGGTCGAAAGAGGCGGTTGACAAGGCGATTTCCAGCGTTTGTGGGTCGACGGCCCGTGAGGCCTTGAGGTCGATCTGCGCGAGCGTGGATGCGGCGAGGTAGGGGGAGGCGCCGTTCTGCGGACCGAGGATGCGTGTCAGTGTGAACAGCACGTCGTCGGCGGTGAGCGGACTGCCGTCATGCCAGGTGGCTTCCCGCAGGCTGATGCGCCAGCGGGTGCCGTCGTTGTTGGGGTCGGCCGCGGTCGCCAGACGCGGCACGGGCGTCATGGTCGAATCGACCTCGAAGAGGCCGTCGTAAAGGTGCTTGAGGCGTGCCTCGTCGACGAACATCGTCGCCACCCCGGGGTCGATGGACTCCGACGAACCCGCGCCCTCATACAACGCGGTGAATGCCGAACCGTGCTGCGTGCTCGGCGCGCAAGCGCCCAGTGCGACCGCCCCGCCGAGGCCCGCAGCGGCTCCGAGGAACCGTCGTCGTGTCAATGCCTGTGACCAGGCAGCATCGAGCGTCATGCTTACTCCAAACCCTCGTGGACATAGCGCGCCGTGGCCGGTCTCCTGGCTTCCGTGTCATCGCGCGGCGCCCGAGCCTTCCCGGTTTCCCAGTGGCCCGCAGCAGGTGTCGCTGCTGCGCAAGGGGCGCCGTACTCAACGGCTACAGTGGCGAGGGCCGCGCCGGCATCAGACCGGCTTCCCGTTCACCACGGCGATCCGCAGCTTACCGGTAGTGTCGGCATGCCGCGCCCACTCCCTGCGGTCAATCCACTTGCGCAGTTCATCGGCAGCCTCAGCGGTGGCGATCGGCCCGAACATCACTGCGGGGCCGGTAGGTGTGCGATCACTTGCGCACGGTTGCACCAGAACCATCGTGCCGTCGGCACGACCCACGCAGCTGAGCTGGTCGAGCAGGCATCCGGTGGAGACCAGCATGCCGTGTGGTGCGCGCCGGACCGCTGCCCGTAACTCGTCGAGCACTGGTCCCGCCGCGGTGCAGCGGCTGCAGACGGCCGCCGTGAAACCAACTGTTGCGGAATTCATTTCAACTCCTCGCGACCACGTGTGCCGCAACGGTGGCATCTGCCCAACCGGCGAGCAGTCGGCCGGCTGCATCCCAACCCACCGCCGTGGCTCCGGGCTCGCGGACGAGTGAATCCACCGGGGCCTGCCGACGCCCCGGAGTTGCGTGGCGGGGCGCCCAGACCGCCACATGGCCGTCCTCACCTGCCGCGGCGACCAGCTTCCCATCGGCCGACCAGCTGATCGCCGCGATGGCTCCGTCGCGTCCACTCAGGATGCGTGGTGTGCTGCCGCGCGGGCCGCGCCCGGTGAAGTCCCATACCGTGACGTCGGTTCCGCCGCCCGAAGCGAGCAATGCCGAGTCGGGGGAGAAGGCCAACGTGGTGATCTTCGTCGGATAACCCGACATCTCGAGTTCGTCACCGCGACGACCGACGCGCCAAACATGCAGGGTGGCATCCTGATTACCGCTTGCGGCCCAGCGCCGGTCAGGACTGACCGCAAGCGCGAGCAGAGATCCTTTGAAGGGCAACACATCCGGTGCTGCAGACCGGGAGACCGGGTGGATGTGCACGCCGCCATAAGCTGCACTGGCCACCCGTCGGTTGATCCAGGCGACCCCGGTCACTGTGCTGGTATGGGCAGTTTTGAACAACTCGGTGCCCGCGGAGTCGAGGACGACGGTTGTCCGCCCGACCCCCGCTGCCAGTCGCGCTCCGTCGAAACTCCATGACACCGAGGAACACCAGCCGCCGTGTCTCCCGCCGATGACGGCGCCCGTGGAATCGAGGATGTCGACGCCGTGGATCGAACCGACGGCGAGGCGGTCGCCGGACGGGGACCATGCGATGGCCAGGCAGCCCAACGAAATCTCACGCCGGAACTCCACGACTCCGTCGGCGGCCAGCACTGTCACCGAACCTTCGGCGCCTGCGACCGCAATCCGGCCCTGCGCCGAGGCCGCGAGCGCGGCCACGGCGTCGTCGACATTGATGCGCCACGTATCACCGGCCAGTACGGACGGGCTCACTGCGGCACCAGGCAGGACCGGAAACCGGACTCGAGTTCGTCGCGATCCAAGTTGCGGCCGATGAACACCAGCCGGTTGGTGCGGGATTCCTCGTCACGCCACGGCCTGCCCTCGGTGCCGTCGAAGAGCATGTGCACGCCCTGAAAGACGTACTGCCGGGACTGCTCGGCCAACGCCAGGATGCCCTTGCTGCGGAAGATGTCAACACCCTTGGTGGACAACAGTTCTCCCAGCCATGAGTTGAGCTTTTCGACGTCGACATCGCCGTCGAGACGGATGCCGACCGACGTCACGGTCTGGTCGTGCTGGTGGTCGGTCTGTTCGAGGAAGGCAGGGTCGTCGGTGAGGACGCGTTGCAGATCGAAGGCCCCGACGTCGAGGATTCGGTCCAGATCGACCTTGGCATTCTGGGAATGCACGATGTCGGCGCCGCCGTTGATCGTGCGCAGACGCGCCTCCACGCTGGTCAGATGATCGACGCTGACCAGGTCGGTCTTGTTGAGGATCATCCGGTCGGCGAACGCCACCTGCTCGATCGCCTCGTTCTCGACGTCGACAGGCTTGACCTCGTCGAGGTGGTCCAGGACGTGAGCGGCGTCGACCACTGTGACGATGGCATCCAGCCGCAACTGGCTTCGGATTTCGTCGTCGACGAAAAACGTCTGTGCGACGGGAGCCGGGTCGGCCAAACCGGTGGTTTCGATCAGGATGTGGTCGAAGCGGTCACGACGACGCATCAGCGCCCCGAGGATGCGGATCAGGTCGCCGCGCACGGTGCAGCAGATGCAGCCGTTGTTCATCTCGAAGATCTCTTCTTCGGCATCGAGGACGAGCGCGTCGTCGATACCGACCTCACCGAACTCGTTCTCGATCACCGCGATCCGTCTGCCGTGTTGCTCGGTGAGGATCCGGTTGACGAGGGTGGTCTTGCCCGCGCCGAGAAATCCGGTGATGACGGTGACGGGAACCCGCTCGTCAGTTGTGGTCGGCATGGTCGTGTCCTTCCGGGTGCTCGGTGATGACGCGCCGCAGGTCAGCGACAGCGATATCGGCAGTGGGTATGGGAAGTTTCCAGATGGTCCTGCTGCTGGAGAGGACCGCGACGACCGTCTCCACCGGCGGACACCCCGGTTCGGTGCAGGCGAGTTGCTGGATCAGGACAGTGGTGTCGAGTGACAGCCCGATGGTCGTGCGCACGACGGCCTTCAGGTCGTCGACATGCTCGGGGGATGCCTTCGGCATGGCCGGCGGCGCCATCCCGCCGGGATTCACCAGACTGGGCACTCGGCAACCTTTCCTTAGTGAAAATGATTGTCATTAACATAACACGCTGCGCGGTGCCGGTCTCAAGGGCTCAGCGCTTTACAAGTACCAACGAAAGTGTCACGGTGATCTCATGGATTTCTCCCGTGTCGAGCTATCCGCCGAGGACGAGCAGTTCCAGGACGAGCTGCGGGCCTTCCTCGCTGGTGTCGTCACCGATGAGGTCATCGTCCGGGACCGGGAGACGGGCGAGAACTTCGATGAGGCAGTGCATCTCGCGCTCGCCGATGCGGGGTATCTGGCCGGCGACTACCGCTCCGAGGCCGACGGCGGCTTCAGCGCCGTGCGCCGTCGTATCTGGGACCTCGAGATCGGCCGCGCGCACACGCCCTGGTTCCACTGGGGAACGACTGCCATGGTGGCGCACACGGTCGAGCGGTTCGGTTCCGCCGAACTGATCGAGGAGGTGCTGCCCGGGGTGCTGGCCGGCAGGCTTCGGCTGTGCCTGGGCTATACCGAACCCGAGGGCGGTTCGGACGTCGCCACCTGCAAGACCCGCGCGGTGCGCGACGGCGAGGGCTGGATCATTAACGGCTCCAAGATGTTCACGTCGAACGCACACAACGCGCAGTACGTCTTTCTGGTGACCAACACCGACCCCGAGGCCATCAAGCACAAAAGCTTGACGATGTTCCTGGTCCCCCTGGACAGTCCGGGCGTCGAGATCCAGGGCATCCGCACCGTCGACGGCGACCGCACCAATATCACCTACTACAGCGACGTCCGGATCAGTGACCGATATCGGATCGGTGAGGTCAACGGCGGGTGGGCGGTGCTACGCGGCGCTCTTGACGTCGAGCACGGCACGTTCGACCGCGACAGCCAGGGTTTGCAGCATATTGCGACGATGACCGAACACATCACCTTGATGGCCGAAGCGGCAGATCGGATCGCGGCCGAGTTGCCCGACGACGAGGCGGCGCTCTACCGGTTTGGTCGTGGTGTTGCGCGGATGGAAGCGGCGATGAGCACGCCGGGAATGTACGGGCGGGTCGCGATCGCGCAGACCATGCGCGACGTCTCGCCGGATTTGATGGACATTCTCGGTCCGTCCGGTGCGCTGACGAACGGGGTCGAGTACATCTTCCGGCTCGCCGGACCGACGGGTATCTACGGTGGCACGCTGGAGGTGTTCCGCAACATGATCGCCCAGCACGGACTCGGCCTCGGCAAGCCGAACTACTCACCGCCTGCCGCGAAGCGAAGCGGATAATCGCACCGGCCGCCTGAAGGGCCGAATTTACAACCGTTTATTTACGCTTGTAAAGTTCGGTGCATGACCAGTCCGTCCCGAAAGCGGAACGCCAGAGGCTCTGGTGCGCTGCTGCGCGAGGAGATCCTGGTAGCCGCCACCGCACTGCTTGATGCCGCGGACAATGAGGCGGAGGTAACCCTGCGCAGAATTGCTTGCGCCGCAGGTATTTCGGCCCCTGCGATCTATGCCCATTTCGAGGATCGCAACGCGGTCATGGTCGGCATCGTCGAACGTAGCTGGCGCCAGGTGGTCAGTGAGATCCGCGCTGGTGCTGCGGAGGAGACGACGCCGCGAGACCGGCTGCTGCGGGGCTGTGCAACCTACGTGGCCTATGCCCAGCAGTACCCGATGCGGTACGCGGTGATGACGCAGGCGACCCGCATGACCCCGGCCGCCCGCGAGGCCCTCGACGTGCTCACCCGCGCGCTGGCCAGCTGTCAGACCCGCTCCGGCACCAGGCCGCAGACCGGCCGGGTGGCGGCCGCGTTGTCCACCGCCCTGCACGGGGCCGCGATGCTCAACCGCACCGACGCGCCGTCGATGTGGCTGTGTGACGTCAGTTCCGACGAGGTGATCAGCACCCTCGTCGACAGTGCAATCGATCAACAGAACCGCCCCACTGAGAAGGAGCCGGGATGAACCCCTTTGACGACGGTATCGACCTCAAACCCATCGGCGACGGCTGGCTGCGTGGGCGCACCGTGCCGGAGTGGGCCAACATGGTCGGCCCGTTCGGTGGTATCACCGCCGCGACATTGGTGCGGGCGATCGAAAGCCAGCCCGGTGCGCATGGCCAGCCGGTGGCACTGACGGTCAACTACCTGGCTCCGATTGTCGACGGGGACTTCGATATACAGACGCGCACGGTGCGCACCAACCGCTCCAATCAGCATTGGATCGTCGAGCTGAAACAGGACGAGGAAGTCAAGACGACGGCCACCGCGGTGTTCGGGCTGCGGCGTGACACCTGGGCCGACACCGAGATCGCACCGCCGCAGGCGCCGGCCCCCGAAGGGATCGAGCGAGCGGGTTCGCCGTTCGGGGCGGCATGGTTCGACAACTACGACATGCGTTTCGTCGACGGCGCGATTCCTGACGCCGATGGCGGCCCGAGCGGGAACTCGACCACGACGCTGTGGGCGCGCAACAGTCCGGCCCGGCCAATGGATTTCGCGGCGCTCGCCGCCGTCAGCGACATCTTCTACCCACGGGCGTTCCTGCGACGCGGCCAGTACCTGCCGGCAGGCACCGTGTCCCTCACGGTGTACTTCCATGCCTGCGAAGACGACCTGGCCGCGCAGGGCGACGACTTCATCCTCGGAACTGCTCGCGCGCACCAGTTTTCACGTGGCTACTTCGACCAGACGGCACACCTGTGGAGCCGCACCGGCGCACTGCTGGCCACCAGTCATCAGTTCGTGTACTTCAAGGGTTGAGGTCACTGCGCGGGTAGCGACTGCAGGGCGATCCACGCGCTGACCCGGGTCTGCGGGTCGTCGAGTTTGCCCGGCAACACCGCCTCGATGGCGTCGAGCCGGTTGCGTACGGTATTGCGGTGCAGCCCGAGCTCCTGGGCGACCTTGAGCCGTGATCCGTGGTGCCGCAAGAAGCAGCGCAATGTCTCCAACTGTTCGGAATCCAGGTTCCGCAACCATGTTTCGGCGAACGCCATGGCCCGGTCCGGATCGATCAGGCCCAGCGGCCCGTCGCCGATGACTCGGTCCCACACGACCAGTGCCACGGTCTCGGTGGCCTGGGCGAGCGCCAGACCGGCGCTGCGGTAGCCGGCCAGACCCGCATCGAGCGCAACGGCGTCGCCGACTCCGACGAGCAACCCGGCCTCGGTCAACCGGGTGCCGATCGCGCCGGCTTGCGCAGGTGTGATCACCGCGCACAGTTCACCGGCGTGTGTGCCGACCAGGGCACCCCGCAGTTCGAGCGCCGCCATGGCGTCGTCCATATCGGCCTCGGTTCCGGTCGCCCGCAGTATGCGGATCCGCTCGGGCAGTGCAGGGCCGGGGCCGTCCACCTCAAGCACCAATTGTGCTGTTCTGGCGTCGTTCCCGGCAATGAGCTCGATTGCCCGGCTCCGCATCCGCCTGCGAGTGGTGGCCCTCGTGCGCTCCTGCTCGTCGACGAGGCCGAGCACAGCCACCGCGGTGGTCACTGCCTGGCGCTGACCGTCGGAGAGTCGCGTCGGGCCCATCGCCGCAAGATACGTCGACGGCCTGCCGCGTAACCCGATGGGGTGCACGGCAATCGACAGCGCCGGACGTGACTGCCCGGCGGCCGATCGTAATCCGTGCGCCTGCAACCGTCGGACATCCTCGGCAACCTCGTCGAGGGGGAAGTCGGCGCGCCGGGGTCCCACCGGCCCGATGATCACCCGGCCGGCCGGGGCCACCAAACATGCGGCGCCGCCGAGAGCCTGGGCCAAAGTGGTTACCACCGCGGTCGTCGGATCGGATTTGGCCGCCGCCGAGATCAAGCGTCGCTGCATCTTGACCGTGTCCCGCGCCGTCGCGGACTCTTGCTCCTCCAGCAGCTGGGCGACGTGCCGGCTGACCGCTACGAACGTCGTGCGTTGTGGCACCTCGAACAGGTTGACACCGTGCTGGCGGCAAGCGCTGATCAGCCCGGCCGGTGTCTTCGTGTAGGTGAGCCCGGCGCCCAGCCCTATCGCGGCGATGTGCGCGGTGGCAAGGCGCTGCACGTACCCGTCCCACTCGGCGTGCCAGTGCGCGGTATCCAGACCGGTGGTCAGCAGAATCTCGCCGCCCTCCAGGAATGGCGTGGGATCGGTCAGTTCACTCGTCGCCACCCAGCGGACGTCTGCGTCCGCACGGCAGACATGGATCCCTCGCAAGCCGAGGGCATCCGACGACAGGACGGCGGCGACGGAGACCATAGGACAGTTTTGCACACTGAAGCACGGTGCAATTGTGCGCTTATGTCATGCCCGGATATGCCCGACGTCTCTAACGTGAGCGGCAACACAGCGCACCATCAGGAGGAGTCCATGACCATCGCGGAGCTTGCCGGACCGGCCATCACCCAGGAACGCCGTCTGGTCACAGCCATCCCGGGGCCGATCTCGCAGCAGATGCAGACCCGCAAGGAGTCCGCGGTGGCGCGCGGCGTAGGCACGACGCTTCCCGCCTACGTGGTTGCCGCGGGCGGCGGAATCCTCGTCGATGCCGACGGCAACCAGCTCATCGACTTCGGCTCGGGCATCGCCGTGACGACCGTCGGCAACAGTGCGCCGGCCGTCGTCGACGCGGTCACACAGCAGGTTGCGGCGTTCACCCACACCTGCTTCATGGTGACGCCCTACGAGGGATACGTACGCGTCGCCGAGGAGCTCAACCGGCTCACACCGGGCGACCACGACAAGCGCACCGTGCTCTTCAACTCCGGGGCCGAAGCGGTGGAGAACGCCGTCAAGATCGCGCGTGCTCACACCCGCAGGCAGGCCGTGGTGGTGTTCGACCACGCCTACCACGGCCGGACGAACCTCACCATGGCCATGACCGCCAAGAACCAGCCCTACAAGCACGGATTCGGACCATTCGCCGGTGAGGTGTACCGGGTTCCGGCGTCATACCCGCTGCGCGACGGCGAAACCGACGGCGCCGCCGCGGCAGCCCGGGCCATCGATCTCATCGACAAGCAGGTGGGCGCCGACAACGTCGCCGCCGTGGTGATCGAACCGATCCACGGAGAAGGCGGCTTCATCGTGCCCGCGCCGGGATTCCTTCGCGCCCTGCAGAACTGGTGCACCGAGGCAGGCGCGGTGTTCGTCGCCGACGAGGTGCAGACCGGATTCGCCCGCACCGGAGCGATGTTCGCGTGCGAGCACGACGGCGTGGTGCCCGATCTCATCGTCACCGCCAAGGGCATCGCGGGCGGTCTTCCGCTGTCTGCGGTCACCGGCCGTGCCGAGATCATGGACGCGCCTCACGTCGGTGGGCTCGGCGGCACCTACGGCGGCAACCCGCTGGCATGTGCGGCCGCACTGGCGGTCATCGACACCATCGAACGCGACGGACTGCTCGCCCGGGCCCGTCAGATCGGCGACACCATGATCGGCCGGCTGAATGCGTTCGCCGCTGACGATCCGCGTATCGGCGACGTGCGTGGCCGCGGTGCGATGGTCGCCATCGAGCTGATCAAGCCCGGCACCGGCGAACCGGATGCCGATCTGACCAAACGGATCGCATCAGCCGCGCACGCGCAGGGCCTGGTGGTTCTGACCTGCGGGACCTACGGCAACGTCCTGCGCTTCCTGCCGCCGTTGACGATGCCCGACCATCTGCTCGACGAGGGCCTGGACATCCTTGCTGCGGCATTCCGGGAGAACGCATGACCCTCGCCGTAGAGCCCGCGGTTTCGCTGGGGCCGCTCGATGATGCGCGCGCGCAGCTGCGCGAGGCGACGACGATCCTCGGCTATGACGACGGCGTGTACAACGTCCTGGCCACCCCGCGCCGGGAGGTCACGGTCAGCGTGCCACTGCGCCGCGACAACGGTGACATCGAGCTGTTCATCGGACATCGCGTCCAGCACAACGTGTCCCGGGGACCCGCCAAAGGTGGCCTGAGATACTCGCCGGACGTCACCCTCGACGAGGTGCGCGCACTCGCGATGTGGATGACGTGGAAATGCGCCTTGCTCGACGTGCCGTACGGCGGCGCAAAAGGCGGCGTGCGCATCGACCCGCGTCAATACAGCAGTGCCGAATTGGAACGGGTGACCCGCCGCTACACGAGTGAGATCAGCCCGCTGATCGGGCCGGCCCACGACATCCCGGCCCCGGACGTCGGCACGGATGAGAACACCATGGCCTGGCTGATGGACACCTACTCGGTGCAGAAGGGCCACACCGTTCTCGGCGTCACCACCGGAAAGCCGGTGAGTCTCGGCGGCTCGCTCGGCCGGGCGACCGCGACGTCGCGCGGTGTGGTGCATGTGGCGCTGGCCGCGCTGCGGTCGCGCGGCATCACCGTCGACGGATCAACCGCTGCTGTCCAGGGTTTCGGCAAAGTCGGCTCACATGCCGCCCGCTTCCTGCACGACGCGGGGGTTCGGGTGGTCGCGGTGTCGGATCAGTACGGTGCCGTCGCCAACGCCGGCGGCCTGGATATCCCCGCACTCGAGGAGCATGTGGCGGCAACCGGATCGGTGGTCGGTTCCGCAGGCGGCGTTGAGATCTCGAACGCCGACCTGCTCGAACGCGATGTCGATCTGCTCGTGCCGGCCGCCGTCGAAGGCGTCATCAACGCCGGCAACGCGCACCGCATCCGAGCCCGGGTCGTGGTGGAAGGCGCCAATGGCCCCACCACACCGGAGGCTGATCTGGTGCTCAACGATGCCGGACGGCTCGTGGTACCGGACATCCTGGCCAATGCCGGTGGCGTGATCGTCTCGTATTTCGAATGGGTGCAGGCCAATCAGGCCTACTGGTGGCGGGCCGATGAAGTCGAGTCGCGACTGGCCGAGCGCATGCTCACCGCGTGGGACGAGGTGTCCGCGCACGCCGCCAAGCTGAACCTGCCTTTACGCACCACCGCCACCTGCCTCGCCGTCGAACGCGTGGCCCTGGCTGCGCAACTGCGCGGCCTCTACCCCTAGGAGACACCGTGACCATCCAGAACCTCATCGCCGAACTCGACGCCAAGCACGGCATCCTCATCGACGACAGCGCTCACGGTGCCGCGGCAACCTTCGAGGTGCACGATCCGGCCACCGGCCAGGTGATCGCCGAGGTCGCCGACGGCACCGTGGCCGACGCGCAGTCCGCCGTCGACGCGGCCCACCAGGCCTTCCGCGGCTGGGCGACCACCAGTCCGCGTGAGCGCAGCGAAATCCTGCGCCGGGCCTATGATCTGATGCTCGCCGACGCCGACCGCCTGGTGGCGTTGATCTGTGCGGAGAACGGCAAATCGCAGGCCGATGCCCGCGCCGAGGTGGGGTATGCCGCAGAGTTCTTCCGCTGGTTCAGCGAGGAAGCCGTGCGCACCGACGGTGCCTACGGCATCAGCCCGGCCGGCGGCGCGCGGACCTTGGTGACACACAAGCCCGTTGGCGTTGCAGCTCTGGTGACACCATGGAACTTTCCGGCGGCCATGGCCACCCGCAAGATCGCACCCGCGCTGGCCGCCGGGTGCGTCGTCGTGCTGAAGCCGGCGGCCGAGACGCCCCTGACGGCGTTGGCGATCGCCGGGATCCTGTCGGACGCCGGGGTTCCCGGCGGTGTGGTCAACGTGGTCCCGACCGCCGATGCGGGCGCGGTCGTGTCGGCATGGCTGGCCGACGAGCGGGTCCGCAAGGTGTCGTTCACCGGATCCACCGGGGTCGGGCGGGTGCTGCTCAAGCAGGCAGCTGATCGGATTGTCAACGCCAGCATGGAACTCGGTGGCAATGCGCCGTTCGTGGTGACCGGTGATGCTGACATCTCCGCAGCCGTACAGGGCGCGATGGTGGCCAAGTTCCGCGGTGGCGGGCAGGCCTGCACGGCGGCCAATCGGTTCTACGTGCATGCTTCGGTGGTTGACGAGTTCGTGACCGCGTTCGGTGCCGAGGTGGCCGCATTGCGGGTCGGGCCGGCGTCGGATCCGGCTTCGCAGGTTGGGCCGTTGGTGAGTGCGCGCGCCGCGCAGCGGGTTACGGCCGCGATCGATGCCGCAGTGGCCGATGGAGCCGTCGTCGCGGCTGCCGCGGAAGCGCCCGCCGAGGGTTGGTTCGTCGCGCCGACGCTGCTCACCGGCGTGGCACCGGATGCCGCGATCCTGGCCGACGAGATCTTCGGACCCGTTGCTCCCGTGGTGGTCTGGGAGAACGAGGAGGACCTCCTGCGTTGGGTGAACGACACCGAATACGGTTTGGCCGCATACGTCTATGCAGGACGGCTGCAGGATGCGCTGCTGCTCGCGGAGTCTTTCGACGCCGGCATGGTGGGCATCAACCGCGGCATCGTTTCGGACCCGTCGGCTCCGTTCGGCGGGATGAAGCAGAGCGGGCTGGGCCGCGAAGGAGCCCGCGAGGGGCTGCACGAATTCCAGGAGACCCAATACTTCAGTATGGCGTCTGCATCATCAGGATGAGCAACAGCCAGAAAATGCACAACAGCGAGCTGAACATCACGAGGCTCATGCCGACGACGACGAGGCACATCGTGCAACTGCGCTTGCCACGTTCGATCTTGGCGAGGTGCTTGTCGTGCATGAGTTCACATGCCATAACGCCGAATTCGACATTCGTCAGTTCGGCATCGCTTGCAGGCGCACCTGCGGCGATCTCGCGAAGGCGCGCCGCAGTGATCGCGACGCCGACCCCGGCGAATCGCCGGCTCATCTGACGCGCTTCTATCCGGCTGAGCCGGTGATCACGGATGTCCATCGCTGCCGTCCGCAATAGCTCATCAGCGGATAACCCGGTGCACGTCGTCCATCACGTCGCCACCCTCCTGAGCGATCCACGGTCCCTCGATCGACGGGTCGATGATCCCGTCCTCCAGCCAGGTGTAGCGACCGGCGAGCACGCCACGGGCCAATGTCCGGTCGGAGTCGTCGCTGTTGTTCCAGAGCTGGTCGAACAACCGCTCGACCCGCACCCGGGCCTGGCGGCAGAACGCGTCGGCGAGTTCCGTTGCGGTATCAGCCGACCCGTCGCGCCGGGCCCGGACACAGGCCGCGGTCATTGCGAACAGTTCGGCGCCGATATCCACGATGCGGCCCAGGAACCGCTGCTTGTGTTCCAGCTTGCCCTGCCACCGGGACATCGCATAGAAGGTGCTTCGGGCCAGTTTCCGGCTGGCCCGTTCGACGTAGCGCAGATGTTCGGCCAGGGAACCGAACTCGGTGAACGATGTTGGCAGCTGGCCTTTCCCGGTCACCAGGGTGGGCAGCCAGCGCGCATAGAACTTGCCGGCCTGCGCGGCGGCTCGGGCCTTGTGCCGCACGTCGGCGTCCGGGTCGATGATGTCGCCGGCCACCGCCAGATGCGCGTCCACCGCCTCGCGGGCAAGCATCAGATGCATGATCTCCGTGGAACCTTCGAAGATCCGGTTGATCCGCATATCGCGCAGGATCTGCTCGACGGGCACTCCGCGCTCGCCGCGGGCGGCCAGCGACTCGGCGGTCTCGAAGCCACGGCCGCCCCGAATCTGCACCAGCTCGTCGGCGACCAACCACGTCATCTCCGAGCTGTAAAGCTTGGCCAGCGCGGCCTCGATCCGGATGTCGGTGCGTCCGGCGTCGGCTAGCTCGCTTGCGAGCTCGACCATCGCATCTTGCCCGTAGGCGGTCGCCGCGATGAACGCCACCTTGCCGGCCACCGCGTCGTGCTCTCCGACCGGCCGGCCCCACTGCACGCGTTCCTTCGACCATTCGCGGGCGATCTTCAGACACCACTTCGACGCGCCGACGCACACTGCGGGGAGCGACAGCCGTCCCACATTGAGAGTGGACAGTGCGATCTTGAGGCCCTCGCCCTCCTTACCGATCCGGTTGGCTGCCGGGACCCGCACGTCGGTCAGCCTGGTCAGTCCGTTCTCGATGCCGCGCAGCCCCATGAATGCGTTGCGGTTCGTGACGACGATGCCGGGCGCGTCGGCTTCGACGACGAACGCGGTGATGCCGCCGCGGTGTCCCTCGCTTGGCGGCACCTGAGCCATCACCACCAGCAGGCCGGCGATGACGCCGTTGGTGGTCCACAGCTTGACGCCGTTGAGCAGGTAGTCGTCGCCGTCCGGTGTGGCGGTGGCGTGTAGCCGCGCCGGATCGCTGCCCACATCCGGCTCGGTGAGCAGGAACGCACTGATCTCCCGGGTGCACCGCGGCAGCCAGGTCCGCTTCTGCTCGTCGGTCCCGAACATCGAGATCGGCTGCGGTACGCCGATCGACTGGTGTGCGGAAAGCAACGCGCCGAGTGCGGGATGCACCGAGCCGACCAGGGCGAGCGCCCTGTTGTAGTACACCTGCGACAGACCGAGCCCGTCGTACTCGGTGCCGATCTTCATGCCGAACGCGCCGAGTTCCTTCAAACCCCGGATCACGTCGTCGGGGACCTGCGCGTCCCGTTCGATCGCGGCAGCGTCGATCTGCGATTCACAGAACTGCCGCAGTTTGGCCAGAAAGGTCTCACCACGCTCCGTCGCCTCCCCCGAGCCCCGCGGATGCGGATGAACCAGATCCAACTGCAATCTGCCGAGGAACAACTCCTTGCCGAAACTGGGCTGGTGCCACTGCGCCTCGCGCGCCTCCTCGGCAACCTGCCTGGCCTGTCGTTCGTTGACTTCTCCGGTAACGGTCATCGCAGACCTCCATGAGTCGGGCCCTACTCGACGGCAACGCCGTGCGGAGTTGCATACCCCGCAAACCGTCAGCTCATGCGGTCCGGCCTGCGCTCGACCGGCCGACAGGACTCGGTACAGTTACTGTAAGTACAACGGTTAGGGGCCGCGTTGATCAAGGTAATGCAGGGTGTCCGGGTTCTTGAGGTGGCACAGTTCACGTTCGTGCCGGCGGCGGGTGCAATCCTCGCCGACTGGGGAGCCGACGTCATCAAGGTCGAGCATCCGGTGCGCGGCGACACTCAACGCGGCTTCATCAACATGGGCGGCCATGAGCTCGACCCCAACCGGCATCCCCTCATCGAGCATCCCAACCGGGGTAAGCGCAGCGTCGGCATCGACGTATCGACACCCGACGGTCAGGAAGTCCTGTACGAGATCGCCAAGACCGCAGACGTGTTTCTGACCAACTACATGCCGGCGCAGCGCCAGAAGAACAAGTTCGACGTGGAGCACATTCGCGCGGTGAACCCGAACATCATCTACGCCCGCGGCAGTGCGTACGGCGACAAGGGGCCGGAGCGGCTGGTCGGGGGCTTCGACGGCACCGCGTTCTGGACACGCAGCGGTGTCGGCCACGCACTCACTCCCGAGGAGATCGGTGGCGCCCTGTCGCAGGGCATCCCGGCGTTCGGCGACTCGATCGGCGGGATGAACATCGCGGGCGGCATCTCGGCGGCGCTGTTCCACCGGGAGCGCACGGGTGAGACGGCCGAGATCGACGTCTCGCTGCTCAGCACGGCCTGGTGGGCCGCGGGCGCCAGCGTGACCCAGGGCATGGAGACCGGTGAGACGATGCGCTCGCTGATGCCGGATTCGGTTTCCCCGTCGGTGAATCCCTTCCTCGGCAACTACCTCACCTCCGACGGCGGGACCATCAACCTGTGCATCGTCAGCCCCACCGGTTACATCCGTGACGCCTTCGAGCACCTCGGTCTGCCGGAGCTTGCCGACGATCCGCGCTTCTCGGACGTTATGCCGCTGATCGAGAACGCCGCGGCAGCCGTGGAATTGATCGCGGACTCGATCCGAAGCAAGCCGTTCGACTACTGGCGCGAGCACCTCAAGACGATGCGCGGCCAGTGGGCGCCTTTCCAGAGCCTCGTCGACCTCGCCACCGACGAGCAGGCCATCGCCAACGACATGATCGTCGAGGTCGAGGCCACTGACGGCGGAAAGCCGTTCCGGGTGGTCCGCGGGCCGGTGCAGTTCAACCACGAGCCGCTCGAAACCACGCGTGCCCCACAGGCTTCCGAGCACACCGAGTTGGTGTTGATGGAGCTCGGGATGGATTGGGACCGGATTGCCGAACTCAAGGACTCCGGCGCGATCGCCTAAGTTTGCTCGTGCAGAGGCCGATGATGCTCTCATTTGTCCATTTGTCACGCTAGCGTGGCTGTCGAGGGCGAGCGCCACTCCAGCGTGACAAGGGGAGTGGAGGCATCGGGAAGGGAGGCTAGACCTTCCGCAGTTGTGGGACGACTGTCACGCCAGGATGGCTGTGGATAACGAGTGTCACTCCAGCGTGACGAGCGTGCCTGTGGATAACTGCTGTGACAGATATGGAGCTGCGCTGCACACTTTTTCGCTATGGGGGAACCGTTTGTCGGAAGTGAGGTAGTCGCATCCGGCGAGATTCGAAAAAGTGCACTGCGGACCAAGTACACCAGGGTCTTTCGTGATGTTTACGTCAGTCCGGGTACTGAATTGACTCCTCAAATACGCGCGCATGCCGGGTGGCTGTGGTCCCGACGGCGGGGCATCATCGCAGGTAGGTCCGCCTCGGCGCTGTACGGTGCGAAGTGGGTCGACCTTGATGCGCCACTGGAGATGCTTCACTCCAACCGGAATCCGCTGGCGGGACTTAAGGTTCGGACTGAGCGGATTGAGCAAGACGAGATCACCCTCTACAAGGGCGTCCCGGTGACGACGCTGGCGCGCACAGCTCTTGACATAGGTTGTTGGTACCCAAGGGATTTGGCTGTGGAATCCCTTGACGCACTCGCCGCGGCGACCGATCTGAAGGCGGCCGACGTCGAGCTTCTGTTACAGCGCTATGCCAGGCGACGGGGCGTTCAACTGGCACGCGTCGCGGTCGATCTCATGGACAGCGGCGGGCAGTCGCCGAAGGAGACGTGGTTGCGGCTGATGATTATCGACGACGGAATGCCCAGGCCGCAGACACAGATCCCGGTGTATGACGGACCAGGTGATCCGTTCGCGTATCTCGATATGGGCTGGAAAGACATCAAAGTCTCCGTCGAGTACGACGGCGAGCAACATCGCCTCAGCGACTGGCAGTATCGATGGGACCTCAGGCGAGCGGAACGGATTCAGCGCGTCGGATGGCTCAACGTGCGAGTCTCCAAGGGAGAGCAGCGGAACGAGATCATTCGGCGTGTCTGCGCGGCCCGGGCCGCCCGCTTGTCACGCTAGCGTGGCTGTCGGGCTTGAGCGTCGCTCCGGTATGACAGTGGAGATCGGAGAGCGGCCCTGTCGCCTCACTTTGTCACGCTAGTGTGGCTGTCGAGGGTGACCGCCACTCCAGCGTGACAAGGGAGAGGCAGCACGGTGACGCCCGCTAAGTCTTCCTGCCGACGATCACCCCGGCGGCCGCCTCGGCGGGTTTGACGATCGAGGTGAAATCCGACTCCGGACCTTCCTGGTCCAACGTGGTTTCCCACAGTGCGGCCACGGTCTCGGCGATCTCGGTGGGCAGGCCGAGGGCCTTCGCCTCCTGGAGGTACAACCGCACATCCTTGACCATGAGGCCGGTGGCGAAGCCGAAGTCGAAGGTGCGGGGGAGCACCGCCCTGGGGAATTTGTCGCGGCTGGCATGGGTGGCGCCCGACCCGGCGTTGAGGACGTCGATCATCACCGCGGGGTCCAGGCCGGCCTTGACGCCCATCACCATCACTTCGGCGGTCGCCGCCAGCGTGGTCGCGGCCATGATGTTGTTCACCAATTTCATGGTCTGCGCGGCGCCGGGTTTCTCGCCGACGAAGAAGGGCCGGCCGAGTGCCTCGAGCGCGGGCCTGACGACGCCGAAGTCGGCCCGTGAACCGGAGACCATCAGCGCCAACGTGCCCTTTTCTGCTCCGCCGACGCCTCCGCTGACCGGGCAGTCGAGCGCCGCGATGCCACGCGCGGCGAGGGCGGTGTGGATCTGCTCGGCGGTCTGACTACCGACCGTCGACAGATCGAGAAAACGTTTGACGCGCGTACCCGCGATGACACCGTCGTCACCGGTGGCCACCGCGATCGACACCTGCGGCGTCGGCAAGCTGGCCAGCACCGTCTCGCAGCGGTCGGCGACTTCGCGGGGACTTCTCGCCGCCTCGGCACCCATCGTCACCGCCCGGTCGACGGACTCTGCGCGCGCATCGCACACCACGACGCGGTGACCCGCGTCGATCAGCCGCCGAGCCATCGGGAAGCCCATGTTGCCGAGCCCGATGAAACCGATGTCCACGGCTTACTGCTCGTCGAGTTCGGCGAAGACTTCGCGGGCGATCCGGAAGCTGTCGACTCCGGCGGGCACGCCTGCATAGACGGCGACCTGCAGGAAGACCTCGCGGATCTCCTCGCGGGTGACTCCGTTGGTCAGCGCGCCACGGATATGGGTGCGCAGTTCGTGCGGACGGTTGAGCACAGAAATCATCGCCAGGTTCAACATGCTCCTGGTCGTAAGGCTCAGACCGTCCCGGCCCCAAACCGCACCCCAGCAATATTCGGTTACCAAATCTTGCAGTGGTTTGTTGAAGTCATCTGCATTGGCAGCGGCCTGTGCGACGTATGTGTCGCCAAGTACCGCGGAGCGAATCTCACGGCCCTTGTCGTAGGTGGCTTGGTCCATGCCTGGCGACGATAGGGTTCCGTGAAGTTGCCGGCTTAGCCGGCTACGTCAAGAGCGCTCAGCAGGCGACGAGCGGTGGGGGAACCGCCCGACGCCGCCGGTGCAGCAGGACGGTCAGCCATCGAAGGTCGATCAGCATGTGGGTGTGCCTTTCTCTCAGGCGCTCTTGGTAAGCAGGGGTAGCAACCGGCGACGCGCCAGATTGCCTTCGGCGAAGTGGTGGAGGGCCTCGGGCACCGATGCCGTCAGCGGAACACCCGCATCCTGCAGTCGCAGTTCGGCGACCACGGAGGGGCTTGCGATCACTGCCCAGTCCACACCTTCGGCACCACACCGCTCATCGATGTCGTAGAACAATGAAAGTGCTTGTGAGTCAAAGCTGTTGACACCGCTCAAGTCGAGGGCGAACGGCTTCTCCGGAATGATGAACCGGCTGACGTATGACGCGATGAACTCAAGGTTCGCGCTGCTGATGTCTCCCTTGACCGTCACCACGGTCGCCAGTTGACGGCAATGCGCCCGCATTGAGGCGCCGTCGCAGATCACTGCCGGATTGCCGTACCGAAAATGATGATCCGATGCCGGGGTGTTGCTCGTGATGGTCATGATCAGCCTCCCGTCGGGTTCTCTCGCTGGCGGTTGCGCTTCGTCGCTTCAACCTGATGATCACGCTATGCGGGCAATCTAAGGCAGCGGGGTGCTGCCGTTAATGCTTTGCTAAGAACCTCAGCGGTACTGGTCGGTAGCAAGATTCGGGTTTCGATGCGGCCAGATCCTCTTGACGCTGTCGTTGCGTGTGGTTTAGCGTGACCGCCATCACGTATTGAAACGTTTCAATCAAAGGGATCTATGACTGCCGCATCCACGCAGCGCGTGTGCTTCCTCCTCCAGCTCCGGCCGGACAGGATGGACGAGTACCTCACGGTGCACGAGGAGGTGTGGCCGGACATGCTCGATGCGCTCACGACTGCCGGATGGCGCAATTACTCGCTGTTCGTGCGCGAGAGAGACGGGCTCGTCGTCGGCTACCTGGAGACCGACGACTTCGCGCTCGCGCAGAAGCGGATGGCCGAGGCCGACGTCAACGCGCGATGGCAGGCCGGCATGGCCGAGTACTTCGTCGACGGTGCCAACCCTGACGAGCAGATGCGGCCACTGTTCGAATACTTCCACCTCGACTGAACTGGGAACCCATGAAAATCGGAGCGCGCTCCACCACTGGCTGGCGGGCCACCATCTCGGTCGCGATGTCCAACTACATCGAGGCCGGGTCGATCATCGCCATCGCCACCAGCCTGGCGTTCTGGCAGGCCGAGTTCGGTATCAGCAACTTTGCCGTCGGCCTACTCGCCGCGTTGAGCGCCAACGCGTTCGGCGCAGCCATCGGGGCCATCCTGGGCGGGCCGCTGTGTGACCGCTTCGGGCGCAAGGCCATCTACACCTACGACCTGCTGGTGTACATGGTCGGCGTCCTGCTGGCCGCATGCGCGGTCAACTACACCATGCTGCTCGCGGCGTTCGTGATCACCGGGGTCGCCGTCGGTGCGGGCGTACCGGCGTCGTGGACCTACATTGCCGAGCAGGCGCCGTCGACCGAGCGCGCCAAGCACGTCGGCACCGCGCAGCTGGCATGGTCGACCGGACCCCTCATCGGATTCGCACTCGCCGCGGCGCTGGCGCCACTCGGGCTGCTCGGCTCGCGGTTGATCTTCGTGCACCTCTTCGTGGTCGCGGCCGTTGTCTGGTGGATCCGTCAGGGCCTGGTCGAATCGCAGATCTGGACCGAAGAGGCCAAGGCCGAACCGCGCGAGGTCGCGTCCGCCGTCGGCCTGCGCGGCCTACGGGGCCTGTTCTCGAAGCGGGTCAACATCACCGCGCTGTTGTTCCTCGGTGGCATCTACCTGTTCTGGAACACCGTGGCCGGGCAGGCGGGCATCTTCATGCCGCGCGTCTACGACACCGCCGGTCTGCACTCCCCGGTCGCGCAGAACCTGCTCCAGGTCCTGGTCTGGGGCTGCACCGTCCTGGCCACCTACTTCGGCTTCATGCGCTACGCCGACCGGATGTCGCAGCGCCTGCTCTACGTGATCGGCGCGGCGCTCGGGATCGTGGCGTGGGTGGTGCTGGTGGCATTCACCGACAACGGGGTGCCGACGATGCTCGCGTTCGCTGTGCTGTGGGGCATCTCGTCGGGCATCGGCGCCCAGGCCTTCTACAGCCTGTGGGCCAGCGAGTTGTTCGCCACGCCGTACCGGGCCAGTGCCCAGGGCGTGATGTTCTTCGTCGTCCGGACCGCGACCGGCTTGCTGAGCTACTTCTTCCCGACTCTGCTTGCGGCCACCGGCCTCACCGCCGTCGGAGTACTCCTGGTCGCACTGCTCACCGTCGCCTTGGTGATCGGTGCCGTCGGCGCCCCGTCCACCCGTGGGAGAACCCTGCGGGAGATCGAGGTCGAACGCTACGGCGCCCCCGTGAGCCCCTCATTGGAAAGGACCCCGGCATGAGCATCATCAACCTGCATCCGATGCTGGACAATCTTGCGATCGAGCTGCCGTCCTGGGCCTTTGGCAACTCCGGCACCCGGTTCAAGGTGTTCGGCACGCCGGGAACGCCGCGCACCGTCGAGGAGAAGATCGCCGACGCGGCCATGGTGCACCGGCTGACCGGACTGGCGCCTCGTGTGGCGTTGCACATCCCGTGGGACACGGTCGACGACTACGCCGCCCTCGGCGCCTATGCCGACGAGCAGGGCGTCGAACTGGGCACCATCAACTCCAACACCTTCCAGGACGACGACTACAAGTTCGGCAGCCTGACCCACACCGACAAGGCGGTGCGCCAGAAGGCCATAGACCACCATCTCGCCTGCATCGAGATCATGAACCAGACCGGGTCTCGCGACCTGAAAATCTGGCTGGCCGACGGGACCAACTACCCCGGCCAGGGCGATATTCGCGGCCGCCAGGACCGGTTGGCCGAATCGCTGGCGTCGATCTACCAGCACATCGGACCCGATCAGCGAATGGTGTTGGAGTACAAGTTCTTCGAGCCTGCCATGTACATGACCGACGTGCCGGACTGGGGTACCTCGTACGCCCAGGTGAGCACACTCGGTGACCGAGCGATGGTGTGCCTCGACACCGGACACCATGCTCCGGGAACCAATATCGAGTTCATCGTGGCGCAGCTGCTGAGGCTCGGGAAGCTCGGCTCGTTCGACTTCAACTCCCGCTTCTACGCCGACGACGACCTCATCGTCGGCGCCGCCGACCCGTTCCAGTTGTTCCGGATCATGTTCGAGGTCATCCGCGGCGGGGGACTGGGCAGCTCGTCGACGGTGGCGCTGATGCTCGACCAGTGCCACAACGTCGAAGCCAAGATCCCCGGCCAGATCCGGTCGGTGCTCAACGTCCAGGAGATGACAGCCCGCGCGCTGCTGGTCGACACCGCCGCGATGCGCGTCGCCCAGGAGGACGGAGACGTGTTGGGCGCCAACGGAATCTTCATGGACGCCTTCTACACCGACGTCCGCCCCGCGCTGGCCCGCTGGCGCGTCGACCGGGGTCTGCCCGGCGATCCGATGGCGGCCTTCGCCGCGTCGGGGTACCAGCACACCATCAACGCCGAACGTGCCGGCGGAACGCAATCTTCGTGGGGAGCTTGAGAGATGAACGAAACTGTCGTCGAACTGATCGCCCGGTCCAACCGGCTCGGCGCCGATCCGAAGAACACCAACTACGCCGGCGGCAACACCTCGGCGAAGGGCACCGACATCGACCCCGTCACTGGAGAACCGGTGGAACTGTTGTGGGTCAAGGGATCCGGGGGCGACCTCGGCACCCTGACGGAGAACGGGCTTGCGGTGCTGCGGCTGGACCGGATGCGTGCACTGGTCGACGTGTATCCCGGGGTGGACCGCGAAGACGAGATGGTGGCCGCGTTCGACTACTGCCTGCACGGCCGTGGCGGGGCCGCCCCGTCGATCGACACCGCGATGCACGGCCTGGTGGATGCCGACCACGTCGACCACCTGCACCCCGATTCGGGCATCGCGCTTGCGACCGCCGCAGATGGCGAAGCCCTGACCAAACAGATCTTCGGTGACCGCGTGGTGTGGGTGCCGTGGCGGCGGCCGGGCTTCCAACTCGGGCTGGACATCGCCCAGATCAAGCGAAGCAACCCGCAGGCGATCGGCACCATCCTGGGCGGCCACGGCATCACCGCATGGGGCACGACATCGGCCGAGGCGGAGGCGCATTCGCTGGAGATCATCGAAACCGCCGAGCGCTACCTCGCTGAGCACGGCCGTCGCGCACCGTTCGGTCCCGAGTTGCCCGGTTACGGACCGCTCCCCGATGAGCAGCGCCGCACGAAGGCTGCCGAACTCGCCCCGTTCATCCGCGGGCTGGCCTCCACGGACAAGCCGCAGGTCGGCCATTTCACCGATGATCCTCGGGTCCTCGAATTCCTCGCTGCCAGTGAGCATCCCCGGCTGGCGGCGCTGGGCACCAGCTGCCCCGACCACTTCCTACGCACCAAGGTCAAGCCGCTCGTGCTAGACCTGCCTGCCAATGCGCCGATCGAGGACTGCAAGGCTCGGCTGGCCGACCTGCACGATGCCTACCGCGTCGACTACCAGGCGTACTACGACCGGCACGCCACTGCCGACAGCCCTGCCATTCGCGGTGCCGACCCGGCCATCGTGCTGATCCCCGGCGTCGGAATGTTCAGCTATGGCAAGGACAAACAGACCGCACGGGTTGCCGGCGAGTTCTACCTCAACGCCATCAATGTCATGCGCGGCGCGGAGGCCATCTCCACGTACGCGCCCATCGACGAGTCGGAGAAGTTCCGCATCGAGTACTGGGCGCTGGAGGAAGCCAAGCTGGCCCGGATGCCCAAGCCCAAACCGTTGGCCACCCGCATCGCGTTGGTCACCGGCGCGGCGTCGGGGATCGGCAAGGCGATCGCGACGCGGTTGGCCGCCGAAGGGGCGTGCGTGGTGATCGCCGACCTCGACGGTGAGAAGGCGGAAGCGGCTGCCTTAGAAATCGGCACAGAAATCGGGAACAGTGATGTCGCCGTCGGGATCGCCGCCGACGTCACCGACGAATGCGCGGTGCAGGCGGCCATCGACGCGACGGTCCTGGCGTTCGGCGGCATCGACATCGTCGTCAACAACGCCGGGCTGTCGCTGTCGAAGTCGTTGCTGGACACCACTGCCGCCGACTGGGACCTGCAGCACAACGTGATGGCCCGCGGGTCGTTCCTGGTGTCCAAGGCCGCAGCGCGCGCGCTCATCGACCAGAAGCTCGGCGGTGACATCATCTACATCTCTTCGAAGAACTCGGTGTTCGCCGGCCCCAACAACATCGCCTACTCGGCGACGAAAGCCGATCAGGCACATCAAGTTCGGTTGCTGGCCGCCGAACTCGGCGAGCACGGTGTCAAGGTCAACGGCATCAACCCCGACGGCGTGGTGCGCGGCTCCGGGATCTTCGCCGGCGGCTGGGGAGCCAAGCGCGCCGCGGTGTACGGGGTTCCCGAGGAGGAGCTTGGCAAGTACTACGCGCAGCGCACCCTGCTGAAGCGTGAGGTGCTGCCGGAGAATATCGCCAACGCGGCCTTCGCGCTGTGCACGTCGGACTTCTCGCACACCACCGGGTTGCATGTACCGGTGGATGCTGGTGTCGCGGCGGCATTCCTCCGATGAGCGCTTGCGCGAAGAGCAAAGGGCTCCGATGAGCGCTTGCGCGAAGAGCAAAGGGCTCAGATGAGTGCGCAGGTAGCAGCCGTCGACCTCGGTGCGACGAGCGGCCGCGTCATGGTCGCCGACATCGACGGCGACCGGTTGAGCATGCGCACCCTGGCGCGGTTCGCCAATGATCCGGTCCGGTTGTGGGACGGCACGCGGAATGCGTTGCACTGGGACATTCCCGGCCTGTACGGGCATGTGGTGGAGGGGCTGGCGCGCGCCGGCCGGGAATGCGACAACCTGGTCGGCATCGGCGTCGACTCCTGGGCCGTCGACTACGGTCTGCTGCGGGACGGCCGGCTACTGTCGCAGCCGATGCATTACCGCGACGCCCGGACCGAACGCGGCGTCGACCTCGTGCACGATGTCATCGGGATGCCAGAGCTTTACCAGCGCAACGGTATACAGTTCCTCCCGTTCAACACCATCTATCAGCTCGCCGACGAGCGGGCCAATGGTCTCCTCGACCTGGCCGACACCGTGCTGCTCGTTCCCGATCTGGTGACCTACTGGCTGACCGGTGAGCGGGTTGCCGAACGGACAAATGCCTCGACCACCGGGCTACTGGGGCTCGACGGGGACTGGGATCGTGACCTGATGACCCGACTGGGACTGCCGCACACGCTGTTCCCCGCGGTGGTGGACGCCGGCAGCAGCCGTGGGCCGTTACTGCCCGCGGTCGCAACCCAATTGGGCATGCAGACCGAGGTCGTCTCGGTGGCCTCCCACGACACCGCGTCGGCCGTCGCCGCGATTCCCATGGACGCCGACCACGCTGCCTACATCTCGTGCGGCACCTGGGGTCTGGTCGGTGTCGAGCTGCCCGCGCCGGTGACAACCGAGGCCGGCCGCGCTGCCAACTTCACCAACGAGGTCGGCGCCGACGGTCGGATCCGCTTCCTGCACAACGTGATGGGCCTGTGGCTGCTCAGCGAAACCCTCCGGCAGTACGAACGCGACGGGCATCCCGTGGAGCTCACCGAACTGCTGGCCCGTGCGGCGCAGACACCCGCACCGCGCGACGTGTTCGACACCAACGACCCTCGCTTCCTGCCACCTGGCGACATGGCCGCGCGGATTGCCGATTGGTACACCGAACGCGGCCTGCCGGCGCCGGACGGGCCGGTGCAGGTGGTGCGCACGATCCTCGAAAGTCTTGCAGCGGCATTCGCATCGGCGGTCTGCGCGGCGGCCGAACTGTCCGGGGTCGAGGTCACAACGGTGCACATGGTCGGCGGTGGCTCCCAGAACGAGCTCCTGTGCCAGCTCACCGCCGATCGGCTCGGCATGCCGCTGATGGCCGGCCCGGTCGAGGCCACCGCGCTGGGCAACGTGCTGCTCACCGCCCGCGCGCAAGGCATCGTAAGCGGTGGGTTGGCGGACCTGCGTGCGCTTGCTTCCCGATGGTTTCCACCCCGGCGGTACCTGCCGCGGACCAGCCGGGCCGCCGCCATGGTGTGATGGTGACGTGGTGAGCATGCGAGAGGTCGCCGCCGCGGCATCGGTGTCGGTCGGCACGGTCTCCAACGTGCTCAACGCACCGGACAAGGTCGCGCCTGCCACCGTCGCACGGGTGCAGGACGCCATCGACAAGTTGGGGTTCGTCCGCAACGATGCGGCCCGTCAACTCAAGGCGGGTCGGTCCCGCAGTGTCGGGCTGGTGGTGCTGGATATCGGCAACCCGTTCTTCACCGATGTCGCCCGCGCCGCCGAACAGCGTGCCCGCGACCACAATCTGACGATTCTGCTCGGCACGTCCGACGACGACGCCCATCGCGAACGCGCCTACATCGACGCGTTCGACGAGCAACGGGTTTTCGGGCTGCTGGTCTCCCCGGTCAGTGAAGATCTGGACCGGCTGACCGCACTGCGCGAGCGGGGCACCCCGGTGGTGCTTGTCGACCGCGACGGCAGCGGAACCCCGTTCGACTCGGTCGCGGTCGACGACGTGGCCGGTGCGCGCCTGGCGGTTGAACATCTGTGCGCGATAGGCCGGCGCAACATCGCCTTCGTCGGCGGTCCTTCCACACTTCGCCAGATCCGGGACCGACGCCGCGGGGCCGGCGACGCGGTGGCTGAAACACCTGGCGCACGACTGGAGATCATCGACACCGAGGCGCCGAGCGTGCTGGCCGGCCGTGCGGTAGGGGAGCAGCTGCGAGAACGCCCCCGGCGGAATCGTCCCGACGCGGTGTTCTGCGCCAACGACCTGCTGGCGATCGGCGTGTTGCAGGCGTTGAGTCTGATCGGCGATCTGCGGGTGCCCGAGGATATGGCGTTGGTGGGCTATGACGACATCGACTTCGCGCGCTCGGCGGTGATCCCGCTGACGTCGGTGCGGCAGCCCACCCGTGCGATAGGCACGACTGCCGTGGATCTGCTGATCGCCGCCTCGGAGGATTCCGAGCGCCGCCGCCCGAAACATGTGGTGTTCCAACCGGAATTGATTGTGCGGGGGTCGACGGGCTAGCTGCGGGCGCTGGGCTCGGCTGTGTCGTTGTGCCCGGCTAGTAGCGACAGTGTCGCTGAAATCGCCTCAGTGGCAACGTGAGTTACGCCAGCTCACTCCGCGAGGCGCTTTAGTTTACTGGCGCCTCAGTAGCCCCGTCAGTCTCGCCATTTGGGCTGCCCGGCTATTAGCGACACTGTCGCTGACTAGGGCGGGCAGTGTATGTGGTGCAGCGGCAATGGGTTTCAATTCGGGGCGGGCGCCGCAGCGCTGCTGACTGGCCGGCGCTCGGCGAGGGCTCCCGTCGGGCGAAAAGCGTCTAGGTCCAGGATTGCAGTCACGTGGTGACTGCAATCCGCGGCCTAAGGGCCGACATGGTGCAGCACGACCTCGAATTGCGCTATCACCTGAATACCATTGCTTTTCAGAATTATTGAGTTTCCACCTAGTCAGCGACAGTGTCGCTGTAATGCGGGCACGCCAAATCATGAGGTTGATGTGACCGATGATGCCTCAGAGGCTGGCGTCGTTCACAGCGTGGCGTTGGAGTGATAAACGTTGCGCCTGAGGCGATTTCCGCGACTTTGTCGCTCACAGTCGGGCGTAACGACACATCCTGGGCAGAGCCTGGCAACACGATGCGCGTCTAGACGATCAGGACGTCGAGCGTGCGCGGCCCGTGCACACCCTCGACACGTTCCAACTCGATATCGCTGGTGGCACTGGGGCCCGAGATGAAGGTCAACGGCCGGGTGGCCTGCAACGCGGCGAAACCCTGCGGCACGGTGTCGACGATCTGATCGGCGCGCACCACGCAGATGTGGTGATCGGGCACCAGGGTGAGCGCGCGACGGCCCTGCGCGGGCCCCGCGTCGAGCACGATCGTTCCTGTCGCGGCGATACCCACGGCGCAACCCGTCAGCACCGCATCGACGCCGTCGAGGAAATCGACGCTCAGCATGGGTTCGTCGGCAATGGTCCGCAGACCCGTCGCCCAATCGGCAGGCAGATCGGCGGGTATGACGACTGTCGCGTCGGGATCCACGAGTTCGCGTATTGTCGCGGCGATCTCGGTGGATGCAATGCGATGCACGCGCGCCCGATACTCCGCGACGGTCTCGGCGAACCGCTCAACGTCGCCCGCACCTCGCAACGGTTCGTGGTCATAGTCGCGGGGCACCACCACCGCGGCAGGCGGTGCCGCAGCGAGCGCCGCCCGGATCCGGCCGAGCACTGCCGATCTGGCGTCAGTCATCGCTGTCTCCATGCGTGCGTTTCCACCACTGGCGGAATGTCTCTTTCGGTGGTTCCGGGATGTCGCGGCTGCTCGTCCATTTGGAGGCGGGCCAGGGCAGTGCGGAGATTCGATGGTCCTTACCCGCGATCAGGCGCCCGGCTCCGAGAGCCTTCTCCGCCAACGAGAATCGTCCCGCTCCGGCCATCGCCCAGCCCGCGGCCTTCATCGCCAGGTCCTGACCGCCGGGAAACCCGCCGCGTTCGGAGTCCACCTGAGCGGCCCGCAGGTGCACCAGGATCGCCGGGATGTCGATGCGCACCGGGCAGGCCTCGAAGCACGCGCCACACAATGAAGACGCATACGGCAGGCTGGCATTGGGATCGTCATGGCCGGTGGTTCCGGTCAGCTGCGGGCTCAGGATCGCCCCGATGGGGCCCGGGTACACCGAACCATAGGCGTGCCCGCCGGTGCGTTCGTACACCGGGCAGACGTTCAGACACGCGCTGCACCGGATGCAATGCAGCGCAGCACGTCCCACCTCATCGGACAGGACGCGGGTGCGGCCGTTGTCCAGCAGGACCAGATGAAACTCCTGTGGCCCGTCATCAGGATGCACGCCGGTCCACATCGAGGTGTACGGGTTCATCCGCTCGGCCGTCGACGAGCGGGGCAGTAGTTGCATAAAGACTTCGAGATCGGCGAACGTCGGCACGATCTTCTCGATGCCCATCACGGTGATCAGCGTCTGCGGCAACGTGAGGCACATGCGCCCGTTGCCTTCCGACTCCACCACCGCGAGTGTGCCCGTCTCGGCCACACCGAAATTCGCGCCGCTCACCGCCACCTTCGCGGTCAGGAATTTACGGCGCAGATGTGCCCGGGCCGCCATCGCCAGCACCCGGGGTTCGTCGGTCAGCTCGCCGGCGTCGGGCATCTCGCGGGTGAAGATCTCCCGAATCTCAGCACGGTTGCGGTGAATCGCCGGCACCAGGATATGGCTCGGCTTGTCATGGCCCAGTTGCACGATCAGCTCGGCAAGGTCGGTCTCGAATGCGGCGATGCCCTGAGCTTCCAGGTACTCGTTGAGCCCGATCTCCTGGGTGGCCATCGACTTGACCTTGACGACCTCGTCCGACCCGGTGGCCCGGATCAATTCCGCGACAATCTGATTGGCCTCGTGGGCGTCGCGGGCCCAGTGCACCACCCCGCCGCGCTCATTGACGTTGCGTTCCAATTGCTCGAGAAGCTCCGGGAGTCGGGCCATGACGTCCTGCTTGAGTGCGCTGCCTGCGGCGCGCAGTTCCTCCCAGTCAGCGCATTCGGCCACGGCGTTGATCCGTTTGGCCCGGATGGTGTGGGTGGCGTGGCCGATGTTGCGTCGTAGTTGGGAGTTCGCGAGGGCGGTGCGCGCGGCCTTCGGGAAGGACTCGTCGCCACGCAGATTGCCGACGCCCGGATTGCCGAGGAACGTGGTCATGCTCCGGCCGCCAGGATTTCGGCCAGGTGCACCGTGCGCACCCCGGACCGTAACCGGCTCAACCCGCCACCGATGTGCATCAGGCACGACGAGTCGCCGGCACTGCACACCTCGGCGCCGGTATCGAGGATGTGGCCCATCTTGTCGGCGAGCATGGCGGTGGAGGTGTCGGAGTTCTTGATCGCGAACGTCCCACCGAAACCGCAACAGGAATCGGCGGCAGGCAGTTCCACCAGGGTGAGCCCCCGCACGTTGCGCAGCAGGCGCAGCGGTTTGTCGCCGACACCGAGCATCCGCAACGAATGACAGGTCGGATGGTAGGTGACGCGGTGCGGGTAGTAGGCGCCGACGTCGTCGACACCCAGCACGTCGACCAGGAACTCCGACAGTTCATAGGTGCGCGTCGCGATGGCGTCGGCGCGGACGGCAAGATCCTCATCGCCACCCCGGCGGGCCACCATGGCGTGCTGATGGCGCACCGAGCCGACGCACGACCCGGACGGTGCGACGACCGCGTCGCAGTCGGCGTTCTCGAACACCTCGACGTGATTGCGCACCACACCGAGTGCCTCTTTGAGGTATCCGGTGTTGATATGCATTTGGCCGCAACAGGTTTGGCCGGACGGAAAGACGACCTGGTGGCCCAGCCGCTCAAGCAGCTGGACGGTCGCGATGGCGGCGGGTGGGAAGAGCGCGTCCGCCAGGCAGGTCGCGAACAGGGCGATTCGCATGGACACTCCTAGGCTGTGGTCTGACCACATTAGCGCGTGTGGTCAGACCACACCAGCGAAAGGCGCTATTCTCATCGCCATGCGCGCACACGAACTGGTGCTGGACCGGATCGAACGGGATCTGGTCGCCGGCACCCTCGCCGTGGGGGACCGACTCCCGGCCGAGCGTGCGCTGGCCGAGACCCTGTCGGTCAGCAGAGCTTCGGTGCGCGAGGCGATCCGGGTGCTGGAGGCCATGGGCGTGATCCGCACCGCCGCCGGTTCCGGCCCCGACTCCGGTGCCATCGTCACCGCCGACGCCGCAACCTCCATCGGATCGGCATTGCGGCTGCACACCGCGACCAGGGCCCTGCCCATCGAGGATCTCGTGAGCACTCGAATCCTGTTGGAGACCTCGGCCTTACGTGATGCCGGCGCCCGCACGCCTCGCCCGGATCTGACCGCGGTGAAGGCCAGGCTCGACGCCATGGACGACGCGTCGCTTCAGCCCGAGGAGTTCCACCGGCTCGACGCGGACTTCCATGTGGCGCTCGCCGCGCTGGCCGGCAATGCGGTGGTCGAGGCGGTGATGGCCGCGCTGCGTGGCCCGATACAGGGCTACGTTCTGGCAGGGGTGCCGCTGCTCGACGACTGGGCCGGCGTCGCGTCGAATCTGCGCTGTGAGCATCGCGGCATCGTCACTGCCCTGGGCCGCGGCCAGGGGAACAAGGCCGCCGAGTTGGCCCGGGCGCACATCCAGGGCTACGTGGATCTGATCAGCGGCGCCACTGCGCGCCCGAATAGTGCTCCCACGGGCTGTAGTCGGCGATCAGCTCCTCCTGCGCGGGCCGGTCAGCTTCCGGCACATGCTGCAGATTGATCCGGATCCGGTACCAGATCGAACTCGGTCCACGCATGCCGTCGACCAGAATGTCCACGGGCTCAAGCCTTTCGGCCACCGCCGGGTACCGCTCCCGCCAGATGTCGAGCGCAGCCATCGCCTCGTCCTTGGTCTTGGTGCGGGCGATCTCGATGAGAGGCATCGCTGATTGGCGTCGGCCGTCGCGCGAGGCGCCCTTGGGAGCCTTCTCGGCCGGCCCCAGTTCCTGCGCGAGCGTCAGCAGGGCGTCCAGCCCGCCCACTGCGGTGTCCATGCCTTCCCACGGATCGCCGAGTTCGGCGAACCGCTCGGGCACGGTGGCGATCGTGAATGCTTCGGCCCGGCAGTCGGCTACCTCGTCCCAGAGCAACGGAGTGGACACCCGGGCATCCGGGGTCGCCCGCACCGAATACGCCGAGGCGACCGTGCGGTCGAACGCGTTCTGGTTGAAGTCGACGAACACACCTTCGCGTTCCTCCTTCCACCAGCGCGCAGTGGACAGGTCCGGGGCGCGACGCTCCACTTCACGTGCGACTGTCTGCGCCGCCAGGCGTACCTGCTTGAACGGCCAGCGCCGCTCGATGCGGGCGTAGATATGAAAGCCGCGGGAACCCGACGTCTTGGGCCACGCGGTCAGGCCGTGATCCTCCAAGACCTCGCGCGCCACCAACGCGACCTCTACGATCTGGCGCCAGTCCACACCGGGCATGGGATCCAGATCGACCCGCAATTCGTCGGGATGCTCCAAGTCGTCGGCCCGGACGGGATGCGGGTTGAGGTCCACGCAACCGAGGTTCACCGCCCAGGCCAGTCCGGCGGCGTCGCGAATGACGGCCTCCTTGGCCGACGTACCCGACCGGTACTTGAGCTCGGCGACGTCGATGTAGTCCGGGCGTTTCTCGGGCGCCCGCTTCTGGAAGATGGCTTCCTCCGAGATGCCCTTGACGAAGCGTTTGAGGATCATGGGCCGGCCATGGACGCCGCGCAGGGCGCCGTCGGCGACTGCGCGGTAATAGTTGATCAAGTCCAGCTTGGTGACGCGCGCATCAGGGAAAACGACCTTGTCCGGGTTGGTGACCGACACCGGCAGGCCGTCAAACTCCAGCGACAGTGCACCGGCCATCAGCCCATCGTAGTTACTCACCCCGGGTGCGATGGCTGTCACATATTGTGACGTCATGCCAAGTCTGTCTGATTTGCCAGCGCAAGTGACGGCGAAAGCCAAGCAGTACCTCGACCGCGGCGCCGCCGAACTGCACTATGCCCGCAAGATGTTCGAGGCGGGCGCGCTCAAGCTGGAGCCGCCGCAGAACATGGCGGCGATGGTCGCCGACATCCGTCGCTGGGGTGAGATCGGAATGATTCCGGCGCTCAATGCCCGTCGGCACCCCAACCGCACCGCGGTCATCGACGACGAAGGCGAGATGACGTTCGGTGAACTCGACGCGGCCGCGCATGCCGTTGCCAACGAACTGCGCACGATGGGTGTCACAGGCGGCGACGGGGTGGCCATCCTGGCGCGCAACCACCGGTGGTTCCTGGTGTCGGTGTACGGCGCAGCCCGTGCCGGTGCCCGCATCATCCTGCTCAACAGCGAGTTCTCCGGGCCCCAGATCAAGGAGGTGGCCGAGCGTGAAGGCGCCAAGGTGATCATCTACGACGACGAGTACACGCCGGCCGTCGCGCAGGCCGAACCGGAATTGGGCAAGCTGCGCGCGCTCGGCACCAACCCGGACAACAAGGAAGAACCGTCAGGCAGCACCGACGAGACCCTCGCCGATGTCATCGCCCGCAGCAACGGCAAGCCTGCGCCCAAGGTGACCAAGCATTCGTCAATCATCATTCTGACCAGCGGCACCACCGGAACACCGAAGGGCGCCAACCGCAGTACCCCGCCGTCGCTGGCGCCGGTCGGCGGCGTGCTGTCGCATGTGCCGTTCAAGGCCGGTGAGGTGACCTCGCTGCCGTCGCCGATGTTCCACGCACTCGGATTCCTGCACGGCACCATCGCGATGATGCTGGGTTCGACGCTGGTGCTGCGCCGCCGATTCAAACCCGCGACCGTGCTCGACGACATCGAGAAGTACAAGGTGACGGCCATGGTGGTGGTTCCCGTGATGCTGTCCCGCATTCTGGACTACCTCGACCAGGCCACGCCCAAGCCGAATCTGTCGTCGCTGCGGATCGTGTTCGTCTCCGGTTCTCAACTGGGTGCCGAGCTCGCGACCCGGGCGCTCAAGGATCTCGGCCCGATCATCTACAACCTGTACGGCTCGACCGAGATCGCGTTCGCGAGCATCGCCCGGCCGCGTGATCTGTCGATCAACCCGGCGACCGTCGGCCCCGTGGTCAAGGGTGTGCGGGTCAAGATTCTCGACGACGACGGCAACGAGGTGCCACAGGGCGAGGTCGGGCGGATTTTCGTCGGCAACACCTTCCCCTTCCAGGGCTACACCGGCGGCGGCGGTAAACAGATCATCGACGGGTTGCTGTCGTCGGGCGACGTCGGATACTTCGACCAGCATGGCCTGCTCTACGTCAGCGGACGTGACGACGAGATGATCGTGTCCGGCGGCGAGAATGTGTTCCCTGCCGAGGTCGAGGATTTGATCAGCGGACATCCCGATGTCGTCGAGGCGACCGCGTTGGGCGTCGAGGACAAAGAGTGGGGTCACCGGTTGCGAGCGTTCGTCGTCAAGTCCGAGGGGGCCAGCGTCGACGAGGACGCGATCAAGAGCTACGTCAAGGAACACCTGGCCCGCTACAAGGTCCCGCGCGAGGTGGTCTTCCTCGACGAACTGCCGCGCAACCCGACGGGCAAGATCCTCAAGCGCGAGTTGCGCAATTTGGAAGTGGACTAGTTCTTCCGCGGGAATGGCGTCACGACAACATCGCTGAGCCGGGTACGGCCAGACACACCAGCGAGAGGGCGAGCAGGAACCAGCCGGCGCCCTGCCAGATCGGCCAGGTGCCTTGGGCCCGCCACACCTGGTAGGTCCGGAACATCGCGCCGACCCCTCCGACGAACGTGATGGTCGGGACCAGGATCGCCGCGATCAGCGAACGGTCGAAGGCGTAGAACGCAAGCGCGACGCCGGCGACGGCAGCGACGACCGCCACGTAGGTGACGGCCGAGCGGAACATGCTCGGATCGTGCCAGCGCTTTTCAACATCATTGGTCATAGATCTCACGGCCCGTTGACGTACCAGCCCAGGCAGCCTGGCCTGTCCCGGCACGCGATGATCGCCCCAGCGTCGGGAGCGGCACCGCGCACCTTGGGACCGGTCCTGGGTGGCAGATTGCAGTTCACGATGTAGGGGTTCCACGGGACGACGCCGTTTACACATGGCCGTGCCTGCGCTGCGGGGGCGGTCTGGGTCATTACCACCGACGGCCCGGCGATCAGCGCGAACGCCGCCGCCGCAGTGCCTGCGGCGCGCATCAACCGTTGTCTCGAAGTACCCATCATCAGTGCCAACCGTTTCCGTTAGCCAGCTATTTCAGACGGTACGCCGTGAACTCGACGAGCAGACGAAATTACGGGTCTCGGGGCAGTCCCAGCAGACGCTCGGCGATGATGTTGAGCTGCACCTCGGTGGTGCCGCCGTAGATCGTGGTGGCCCGGCTGGCCAGCAGATACTCGGCCCATCGGCCCGGCTCCTGCTCGCTGTCGCCGATAGCCCCGTCGGTGCCGAAGGTCGCCACCGCGAACTCCGCGTAGCCCTGACCGGTCTTCATCGACAGCAGCTTGGAGATCGCCGCCGCGGGCATGGGATCGCCCCCCGCCAGGGTCAGCAGGGTGGACCGCAGGTTGAGCACCTTGGCGGCATGACCCTCCGCGATCAGCTGACCGGCACGGTTCTGCTCGATCTGGTCAAAGTGGCCGTCGGCCAGGAACTGCACGAACTGATCGAGGTTGGCCAGGAACGGCGGCTCACTGCTGCCGATCGACACACGCTCATTGGTCAGGGTGTTGCGGCTGACCTCCCAACCCCGGTCGACCTCGCCGAGCACCAAATCGTCGGGCACGAACACGTCGTCGATGAACACCGTGTTGAACATCGCGTTGCCGGTCAGCTCGCGCAACGGCTTGACCTCGACGCCCGGCGAGTTCATATCGAGCAGGAAATAGGTGATGCCGTTGTGCTTCGGTGCCTTGGGGTCGGTTCTTGCCAACAGGGCGCCCCACGCCGAGTACTGCGCACCGGTGGTCCAGATCTTCTGCCCGGTGATGCGCCAGCCGCCGTCGACCTTGGTTGCCTTGGTGGTCAGGCTGGCCAGGTCAGAACCGGCACCGGGCTCGGAAAACAGCTGGCACCAGATCATTTCGCCACGGAACGTCGGCGGCAGGAAGCGCTGCTTCTGCTCGTCGGTGCCGAACGCCACGATCGACGGGATGATCCACGACGCGATGCCCATCTGCGGGCGCTTGACCCGGCCCGCGGAGAACTCCTGGGCGATGATGATCTGCTCGATCGGCTCGGCGGCCCGGCCCCACGGTTTCGGGAGATGTGGCTGCACCCAACCGCCCTCGGCGATGGCCGTGGTGCGCTCGTCACGCGGAAGCTCTTTCAGCCCAGCGACTTCCGCGCGGATCTCGTCGCGCAGCTTCTCGGTGTCGGGATCCAGGTCGATATCGACCGGACGTATTCCGGTGCCGGTCGCGGTGTCCACCACCTGCTGCGGGTAGTCGGCGGCCCGGCCGAAGCAGGCGGCCAGCAGCAGCGCGCGGCGATAGTAGACGTTGGTGTCGTGCTCCCAGGTGAAGCCGATACCACCGTGCACCTGGATGCAGTCCTGCATGCAGTGCTGCGCCGCAGCCGGGGCCAGGGTGGCGGCAACCGCCGCCGCGAACTCGAAATGCGACTCGGCCGAATCGATTCCCGGGTCGTTTCGCTCCTGCCCTCCGAAACCACGTTCGCCGGCCTCGTCGAGTGCGCGGGCAGCGTCCCATACCGCCGCGGTGGCGCGCTCGGTGTCGGCGGCCATCCCGGCGCATTTGTGCTTGATGGCCTGGAACTGGCCGATGGGCCTGCCGAACTGCTCGCGGATCTTGGCGTACTCGGTTGCCGTGTCGGTGGCCCACCGCGCGACGCCGATCGACTCTGCGGACAACAGCGTGGAGATCAGCGCCCGCGCCAACGGCCGGCTCAAGTTCGACAGGACCCGCGCCGCTTCCTCGTTGGAGGTCACCTCGACGGCATTGGCGCGCACATGGGCCAACGGACGCAGCGGATCGACGCTTTTGACCGGTTCGATCTCCAACTGGTCGGCGTCGAGGATCACCCACTCCTCGCCGGAATCGATCGCGACGGGCAGCACCAGAATCGACGCCTGGGCGGCGGCAGGCACGGCCCGTACCTCGCCGCGGATGACGAGCCCGTCACCGTGGCGGGTTGCGGTGAGGCCGGAGTCGATGGCGTACGCGGCGATGGTCTCGCCGGAGGCCAACTCGTTGAGCACCTTGGCATCGGGGTCGTTGGCGGAGATGAGCGTGCTGGCGATCGCCGACGAGACGAAAGGCCCTGGCACCGCGCCGTACCCGAACTCGGCCAGCGCGATGGCCAACTCCAAGATGCCGAAACCTTGTCCGCCAACGGATTCGGCCAGATGCAGACCCTGCAGGCCTTGGTCGGCCGCGGCCTTCCAATACGGGGGAGGATTCGAGACCGGGGTTTCCAGCGCCTCGTGCAGCACCTCGGACGGGGCCGTCCGTGCGACGAACGACCGGACCGAATCGGCCAGATCAGTGTGCTCAGACGTGATCGCAATGGGCATGCGTTACCTCCATTGGCGGCATTTCCCTATTAACTGGTGGGTTGGGATCGAGGGTACCTGCGCGTGACCGACGCCACTTCGGCGGCCTATCTAACTTCGTTCACCACGTTGACCGGTGTTTCTCCGTCGCGGATACGACGGCAGTTCTCGACCGCCTCGGTGAGATAACGCCGCATGGTGTCCACGGTGTACCACGTCACGTGCGGGGTGAGGACGACGTTGTCCAGCTCCAGCAGCGGGTGGCCGGCCGGTAGCGGCTCGGTGTCGAAGACGTCGAGACCGGCAGCGCCGAGCCGCCCGGTCTTGAGTGATTCGATGAGTGCGGATTCGTCGATGATCGGTCCCCGGGCGGTGTTCACCACGACCGCGCCGGGTTTCATCGACGCCAGGGCCTCGGAGCTCAGCAGCCCGCGGGACGCATCGGTCAGCGGCAGGTGTAGGGAGACGATGTCGCTGGTGGCCAACAGATCAGACAGGCTGCGCCAGCGGGGATGGCCGGTGTCGCGGGTGGTGGTGTGCAGTACGTGGGCTCCCATCGCCGTCACGATCTGCTCGACCCGATGTGCGACGTTGCCGTAGCCGACGAGCCCCACGGTGCAGCCGCCGATGTCGCGGACCGTCTCGCCCAGGCTGGGATCGGACGGCCAGCCACGGCCGGCTCTGGTGGCACGGTCGAGCTCGGGTAGCCTCCGCAGCGCTGCCAGCATCAACAGCACTGTGCCCTCGGCCACCGAAGCAGCGTTGGCGCCGGGCATGTTGGCCACCAGGATGCCCAGCCGGGTCGCGGTGTCCACGTCGACCGTGTTCACGCCAGCGCCCATCTTGTGCACGAGGCGCAGCCGCAGCGCACGGTGCAGGTCGTCACCGGTGACCGGACGTAGCACGTGCCAGAGCACCTCGGTCTCCGGCAGTTCGCGGTAGAAGGTCACGTCGTCGTCCTCGGCGCAGAACCGGACATCCAGCCAGTCCTTTTGCGGGGCAAGGAAGTCCAGCACCTTATCGCCGGGGACGAAATGCGCGAGGACCCGCATCCGGGCCGGGCTCACCGCCATCGCTTGGCAATCCATCGTGCGATGGTGTCCGCCTGCTCGCTGCGGGCGCCCGGGGTGGTGAAGTAGTGGTCGGTGTCGATCGAGCAGCGGGTCTTGTCCGTTCCTGCCAGCGCGTCATAAATGCGTTGTGCGTCAGACGGATACACGCCGGTGTCCTGGTCGGCGTTGATCACCAACGCCGGGCAGGTGATCCGGGCAAGGTGGGGTTCGGCCCTGGTCTGGGCGTGGCGCAGGCTCCACATGCCGATCCAGTTGCGCAGGGTGGTGGCCGCGGCGATGCCCCGTGCCGAGCGATTGGCCCTGGCCGGGATACCCGCGTAACAGAGATTCGCCTGCCGGTGAGTGGGCTCGATCGCCGGATCGACCATGCGAGGGTCGGCCCACGTACGCATGACCGTGAACGGCCGGTCCGAAAAACCGGCTGCCTGAACGCGTTTGAGCTCCCGCTCGGCCCAGTCGGTGATGGCATCGTTGCGGGCCACCTGTGCGGCGCGGTACCGTGACACGAAATCCGCTGAGTACGGCGGTCCGTTGTGCTCATCGAACAGGTCGAGTTCAGGATCGCAAGCAACCGCGTCGTTCTCGTCGACCACCGAGGCATCCATCCAGGCGGTGAGCACATCCGGACGTCCCGGATGTGCAGCGCTGGCCACGTACCCGTCAGCGCGGGGCAGGTCGGCGAGTCCGGCGGCCGGCCGCATACCTTCCAGCGGTGTGATGTGCCGATCCACGGCCTGGGCCTGATAGGCGGCCATCAATGACCCGCCTCCGGAATTACCCAGCAACACAACGGTTTCGATGCCTTGGACTTCGCGCAACCACCGCACGCCCACGCCGATGTCGACGAGCGCGTGGTCGAGCATGAAGCTGCTCTCGAATCCCCGGAAACGGGTGTTCCAGCCCAGGAAACCGATGCCTCTGGTGGCCATGTAGTCGGCGATATAGTGCTCGGAGAAGTCGATTTGGTAGTGCGTGGCGATCATCGCCACCCGCGGCTTGCGGCCCACCCCGCGGTAATAGATGCCCTGGCACGGGTGGCCGCCCGCGCCGGCCCGACGGGCGGACGGTGATTCCACCCCGACGAATTCCCGGATGACGCCCGCGGCCGCCGACGCCCCCGATGTTCTGCTCATGTGCGCGGAGTCCCCTCGTGGTAGATGGTCCGGTAGAACACGTTGGCCAGGGTGGTGATGCAGGCCTCGTCGTCGACGTCGGCGGCGTTGCCGCCGGACAGCTGGGTGTAGCAGAACTGGTTGAGCATCGACACCAGGGCGACTGCGGTCAACTCGGGATCGTCACCGGGGCAGAAGCCCTGCCGCTGCGCATGTTTGATCATCTCGGTGACCAAAGATATGGGTAGCTCGCAGATTTCGGCCCAGTATTGCGCGAAGTCGTCGTTGATCATTGCCAGTTGGGACACGCTGATAATCTCGGCCAGCCTGTGCCGGTAGGTCATCCAGTGTGCCGATACCGCCTGATAGGACCGTTCCCACTTGGACAAACCGGGTTCGGCGACCGCCTTGGTGCGCTCGCGGGCTTCGTCGCGGAAGCGCAGCGCCCACTCACGGACCATCGCTTCCTTGGAGTCGTAATAGTTGTAGAACGACGCGGTCGAGCGGCCGGCCTCGGCGGAGATGTCGGCGATCGTCGCGGCCAGGATGCCCTTACGCGCGATCACCGAGCGGGCGGCCGCGTCGATGGCGGCCTGGGTCTGCCGCCCGCGAGCGGTCGGCAGCTGGTCACGGGGGCTGACGGTCACCGAACTCCCTGAGCATTGATCGAAGCTGAACCTGATGTTAGATTCAGATCCGGAGCGGCGCCAGCTTTCGGCGCGTTCGCATCGAAGGAGTCTCGACGTGATCAAGCCCAACAATCCCAATTCCGAATTCGAGTTCGGCGGAATCAACCATGTCGCCCTGGTGTGTTCGGACATGGAACGCACCGTCGACTTCTACAGCAATGTGCTCGGCATGCCTTTGATCAAGTCACTGGACCTTCCCGGCGGCATGGGGCAGCACTTTTTCTTCGACGCCGGCAACGGCGACTGCATCGCGTTCTTCTGGTTCCGCGACGCCCCGGACGGAGTTCCGGGGGTGTCCGCCCCGGCTGCCATTCCTGGGATCGGTGAGATCGTCAGCGCCACCGGGTCGCTCAACCACATCGCGCTTCACGTGCCGGCCGAGAAGTTCGACGAATACCGGCAGAAGCTCAAGGCCAAGGGTGTACGCGTGGGGCCCGTGCTGAACCACGACGAAAGCGAGGCGCAGGTCTCGGCGACGGTGCATCCCGGGGTCTACGTGCGCTCGTTCTACTTCTTCGACCCCGACGGCATCACCCTGGAATTCGCATGCTGGACCAAAGAATTCACTGACGAGGACGTCCATGCGACGCCGAAGACCGCGGCGGATCGAAGGCCGCCCGCCGATCAGCCTCCGTTGGTGGCTTCGACGAAGTAACCCGTCCGGAGTCGGTCATACCGCCATCATGCGCCGTCAACGGTGATGCGGGATTGGATATCTTCGTCGCGGGTCGATTGAGTCAGCAGTCGCAGCGCATCCGCCGAACTCGAACCCTCCGCGGTCGTCACGACACACAGCGACTGCTCGACGTCGCGGGCGAGGGTCAGGTTCTGCATGGTCACAGTGAGCGGTCCGGCCAGCGGATGGTGCAGGTCATAGGAGTCGGCCTCGCACGGCTTCACCCGGTGGTCAGCCCACAGCGACACGAATTCCGTGCTCTTGACCGACAATTCACCGATCAGCGCGGATAGCAGCGCGTCCTCGGGGTGCCTGCCCGCCACCAGGCGAAGACTGCCCACCACAGCCCTGGCTTTGCGGTGCCAGTCCAGGTAGAGGTCGCGGGTGTGCGGATCGAGAAACACTAGACGGGCCAAGTTGGGCCGGGTCGCGGGATTGTCCACCGACGTGGAATCCAAATGGCCGGCCAGCAGGGCATGACCCAGCTCATTCCAGGCCAGCACATCGGTGCGACGGCCGAGCACCAGTGCCGGCAGGTGGTCCAGCGAGCGCAACAGGTCGCGGGTCAACGTGCTGACGCGTTCGACAGGAGGCCGGCGAGGTGGCTGCGCACGCTGAGAAGCCAGTTGCCGCAGATGCGCGTGCTCATGACTGTCCAACTGGAGTGCCCGCGCGAGCGCGTCGAGGATCGCCTCGGAAGCATTCTCCGACTGTCCCTGTTCCAGCCGCGTGTAGTAGGACACGCTGACCCCGGCGAGCTGGGCGACCTCCTCCCGCCGCAGGCCCACCACTCGTCGTCGCTCGCCATACCGGGACAGCCCCACATCCTCCGGATGCAGCCGCCCGCGCCGGGCCCGCAGGAATTCGCCGAGTTGTTCGGTGGTCATCACCCCACTATGCCTCTGAGCTGACGGGCCGTGGGTATCCCTGCCAGGGGTAGGCACAGTGGTGACTGGTTGACTGATCGTCGCGCCGCCAGGCTTGGCGTCATGAACGAAATCGTGTTGGGTGACGTCACGGTCACCCGGGTCATGGAGTATTACGGCTCCGTCCGGATGTCGCCGGCAGAGTTCTTCCCGGAGAGCCCCGACGGCGCATGGCGGCGCAATGAGCATTGGCTGGCACCGGATTTCTACGATCCAGCAGCCGATACCTGTGTATCGGCCATCCAGACCTGGCTGCTGCGCAGCGAAGGCAGGACAATCCTGATCGACACCGGCGTGGGCAATCACAAGGAACGGCCGCACACACCGGTTTGGCACCGGCTAGACACCGACTTCCTTGGCAACCTCGCCAAAGCCGGGGTGGCGCCCGAAGACGTCGACCTGGTGATCAACACGCATCTGCACGTGGATCACGTCGGCTGGAACACCTACCTGGACGACGGGGATTGGGTGCCGACCTTCTCCAACGCCACCTACCTGATCCCGCGCGCTGACTTCGAATTCTGGGATCCCGACACTGGTGCTCACTCAAACCCCGGTCAGCGGAACGTGTTTGAGGACAGCGTCGCGCCGGTGCGCCTAGCTGGTCAAACCGTGTTGTGGGACAGCACCTTCCAGGTCGACGCCAACCTGAAACTGGAACTCGCCCCCGGACACACCCCTGGTTCTTCCGTGGTGAGGCTGGAGTCCGGCACCGACCGCGCCGTATTCGTCGGCGATATGTTGCACACCGCAATGCAATTCGTCGAACCCGACACCAACAGTTGCTTCTGCGAAGACCCCATCCGGGCGCGGGCTACGCGCCGCCGGATTCTGGGCCAGGCGGCAGACACGAACACGCTGGTGTTTCCCGCCCATCTCGGTGGCCACGGCGGTGCCGAGGTGGCGCGGGACGGCGCCCGGTTCGCCATCAAGGAATGGGCGCCCTTTGAGCGGGTGACTCATGTCTGATCCGGTGATCAGCACCGCCGCCGGTGCGGTCCGCGGGCAGGCCGACGCTGTCGCGCGGGCATTCTTCGGCATTCCGTATGCTGCGCCGCCCACGGGTGCAGCCCGATTCGGCGCACCCGTGCCACATCAACCGTGGACCGGCGTCCGCGATGCCACTCGGCCGGGACCGACTGCGCCTCAACCCAACCGGGGCGGATTCGGCGCACTGGACATGGCGCCGTTCTTCGGCCCCGGTTGGATTCCCGGCGCGGATTATCTGACGGTGAATGTGTGGACCCCGCCGGACGCAGTGGACCGACCGGTCATGGTCTTCGTGCACGGCGGCGGTTTTGTCGCCGGGTCCACGCTGTCACCACTCTACGACGGCACAGCATTCGCCCGCGACGGCGTGGTTTTGGTGACCGTGAACTACAGGTTGGGCGTCGCAGGATTTCTCAGCCTGCCCGGCGCACCGGACAACCGTGGTCTGCTCGACGTCGTCGCCGCGCTGCGCTGGGTGCGCGACAACATCGGCGCGTTCGGCGGTGATCCCCGCAATGTCACGCTGTTCGGCCAGTCCGCCGGCGCGACGATCACCGGTGCGGTTGCGGCCAGGCCCGACGCCAGACAGCTGATGCGGCGTGCAATCGTGCAGAGCGGCAACGGCATGGGTGCGTTCGACCGAGAGCAAGCCGCGACGGTGACTCACGCGGCTGCCGAACGACTCGGCATCGAGCCCACTCTTGACGACTTCGCACAGGTGCCTGACAAGCGGCTGGTCGAGGTTTCAGGCCAGCTGGCCCGCCTGAACCTGCGGACCGCCAGCCGGTTCGATCCGCTGGTGGGGCTCAGCCCGTTCAGCATCGTGCTCGATCGCCAACCCGCAGAGACCATCGCCGGCGAGGTGTCCATGCTGATCGGAACCAACACCGAGGAAGGCAATCTGTACCTGGCTCCCGGCGGCTTGCTCGACACCTCGACCGCCGAGGACATCCATGACCTGGCAGCTCGCATCGACACCGACCCGGTGGCATTGGTGGCTCGTTACCGCGAGCAGCACCCGGGGGCGGGATGGGGTGAGTTGCGCTCGGCGATCCTTGGTGACGCATTGTTCCGAACCGGCAGTGCGCGGCTTGCCGAGGCGCACGCGCAGCACAGCATGGCGCCTACGCACCTCTACGAGTTCAATTGGCGCTCAGCTGCATTGGACGACCAACTGGGAGCGGCGCACGCGATCGAGCTGCCCTTCGTGTTCGATCGGCTTGACCTGGACGTACTGCGCGGTCCCCGCGCGCTGCTCGGTCCCGGCGAACCCCCGGCCGCGTTGGCCGCCGAGATGCACGGTGCTTGGATCCGCTATGCCAAAACCGGTGATCCCGGTTGGTCCCAGAAGGTGATGTACCGGTTCACCGGCTGATGGCGCGCCGAGATTGCGCTGAGGGACAAGAACCGCGAGAAATCTGTCCCTGACTTCAATGTCGGCGATCTGGCCGGTCATGGCCGGCCGCCGTCAGTCTCGATGCGGCTGACCGGCCAGGGCGTCGAGCATCAGCCGCAGCTGGTCGACGAGTTGTTCCGGGCTGAGCCTGACCTCGCCGGCGAGCCATGCACTGAGGGTGTGGGTCACCCCGCCGACCGCGAAATAAGCTCTGGCCCTTAGTGTGTCGTCTTCCTTCAGCTGCAGCGTGTCTCCGGCGTGCTGACCGAGCAGGGCCGCGAAGAATCCGATGCCCGCGACACGCTTGCGGGCCAGCACCTCGTTGGACAGCTTGGTGCTGAAAAGAAGCCGGCCGATCCTGGGATCCTCGTCGATGATGCGCACGATGTTGGTCATGCCGGCCGTGGTCTGTTGCGACACGGGTACGGCCGCGACGGCGGCCTGGGTCGAGACGGCGATGTCGGCGATCACCCAGTCATAGACCTCGGCGATGAACTGATCCTTGTCGGCGAAGCTTTCGTAGAAGTAGCGCGCTGCCAGCCCGGCGTGCTGGCAGACGGCGCGCACCGTCAGCTCGGCGTTCTCCGAACCCAGCAGGTCCAGCCCGGCCGTCAACAGCAGATCGCGGCGATGCGCCAGGCGATCGGCCGCTTCGATGCCACGGTAGGGGCGGACCGGCGTCACTCACCCATCTTGACACCCGTCAGGCTGAGGAGCCAGTATCAGGAAACACACGTTCGCAGTTTTCTGATAGGGGTGGCCATGACGGTCAGCGAACCGATCCCGCACGTCGAGCGCGCGATGGGCGAGTCGCCAGACCCGCGCAGCCTGGTGAAACGGCGCAAGCGGGCTGCGAGCATCGACGACGGCCTGATGGGCGTCGCTCTCCTCGCCGGCCCTGCGAACGTCATCATGCAACTGGCGCGGCCCGGCGTGGGCTACGGCGTTCTGGAGAGCCGGGTCGAGAGCGGCCGCGTCGACCTGCACCCGATCAAGCGGGCCCGCACCACCTTCACGTACCTCGCGGTGGCGACCCGCGGGGACGAGCGCCAGAAGTCGGCATACCGGCGCGCGGTCAACAAGGCGCATGCGCAGGTTTACTCCACCGACGAGAGTCCGGTGAAGTACAACGCGTTCGACAAGGATCTACAGATGTGGGTTGCCGCTTGCCTGTACAAGGGCGGAGTCGACGTGTATCGGATGTTCGTCGGCGAGATGGATGACGAAACCGCGGACGAGCACTACGCGGAAGGCATGTGGTTGGGCACCACACTGCAAGTGCCGGAGGAGATGTGGCCGGCCGACCGGGCCGCGTTCGACAAGTACTGGCAGGACAGTCTCGACAACGTGCACATCGACGACACCGTGCGGGAATACCTTTACCCCATCGCGGTCGGCCGTCTGCGCGGCGTGAAGCTGCCCGGGCCGCTGCAGCGGTGGTCGGAAGGCGTTGCCGGCTTGATCACCACGGGCTTTCTGCCACAGCGGTTCCGTGACGAGATGCGGCTGCCCTGGGACCCGCAACGTCAGAAGCGGTTCGACCGGCTGATCGCCGTGCTGCGCACGGTCAACAATCTGTCGCCGTCGGTCCTGCGGCAGTTCCCGTTCAACGTGCTGCTCAAGGACCTGGACTGGCGGATCCGCACCGGGCGCCCGTTGGTGTAAGGAGCCCGAAGCGGGTCAGTTGCGCTCCGGCCTGATATGGCGCACGGTACTGAACCGGCCGAAGTCCCGATCGAGAGTCACTACGTCGCAATGATGTTCGAGGGCGATCGCCGCGAGCACTGCATCGGGGATCAGATCGCCGGATGCATCGGCTTCGTCGCAGAGTTTGTGTAGGAGCGCAAGATGCCGCGGGCCGGGGGCAACCGGCACGTGGTGTGGTTGACCGTTGACCGCTTCGATGAACGAGAACGCATCGTCGCAGGGTGTGGGGACGGTGAAGATTCGCCGATTGGTCACCAAGCGCAGGAACGACGCCCACACCTGTACTGGGACGGTGAACGGCTCGTCACCATCGAGCACACGATCGAACCACGGGCGTACGGCGACGTGATCAGGGTGGTCTGCGCGGTATGCGGCGAGTACGACATTGACGTCCAGTAGGAACATCGCGTTCCTTATTTGAGGGCGTTGAGGTCGAGACCTTCGTCGAGGGCCTCGTGGAGTGCGCGAGCTGACCGTAGGTCAATGCCTGGGCGCGGTCCGGTGCCGCCAGTGAATACGGGAACCGTTGGACGCGGCGCTTCGTCGCGATCGGTGGCCAATTCTCGGCGCAGAGCATCCTCGATCACTGAACCGACTGTCTGCCCCCGTTGCTGCGCGCGCCGCTTCGCGGCGGCAAGCAACTCGTCGGCGATCGAAACCGTGGTGCGCATGATGTCGATCTTAATGCATCACACGCATCACACCGGTGGCTTGTCAGTTTCCCGGCGTACCCTCGCGGCCGTGCGTAAAGATAATGACACCTGGGACATCACCACGAGCGTCGGTCAGACAGCGCTATTCGTAGCCGCTTCAAGAGCTTTGGAGGCGCGCAAGCCCGAACCCCTGGCGGTTGACCCGTACGCCGAGGTGTTCTGTCGGGCCGCAGGCAAGGAATGGGCCGACGCGATTGACGGATCGGATCCCGACCATCCGCTGCGGACCGAGTTCGGCGAGGAATTCGTGAACTTCCAAGGTGCCCGCACCAGGTACTTCGACGCGTACTTCAACCGGGCCGCGGCTGCCGGTGTGCGCCAGATCGTGCTGTTGGCCGCCGGCCTCGACTCGCGGGCATATCGGTTGCCATGGCGGGCCGGCACCGTTGTCTACGAACTGGACCAGCCCAGGGTGCTGGAGTTCAAACGCGAGACCATGGATCGACTCGGCGTGGCCCCAACCGCTGAGCGTCGCGAGGTCGCCATCGACCTGCGTGAAGACTGGGTTGAAGCACTGCGAGCAAACGGATTCGACCCGTCAGAACCCTCGGCGTGGATCGCCGAGGGTCTGTTGATCTATTTGCCGGCCTCAGCACAGGAACGGTTGTTTGCCGGCATCGACGGGCTGGCGGCCCGCGGCAGCTTCGTGGCGGTAGAAGAAGCCCGCCCAATGCCCGCCGAGGCCTTCGAAGCCAAGCGGGCGGAAGCGATGGACTCCGGTGAGGAGAACGCGTTTTTCACGCTCGTATACAACGAGCAGCATGCCCCGGCTGAGCACTGGTTTTCTGGGCGCGGGTGGCAAGCGGTGACTACGCCGCTGCCGGATTACTTGGGTGAGGTCGGCCGTGCGGTGCCGAGTCCGGAATCCGAAGCAGGGCTGATGACCGGCACTATCAGCTTGGTTACCGCCACGAAGACGTGAGCGGGCTCACCTTTCGGCGGCAGTACGTGCATCTCGACACTTAGCTTATGCGATGCTAACTTCAGCAAAAGTTAGCTTAGCCATACATAAGGGAGAGAAACGGGGGCTTAGTCGCTCCTGTGCACGCATATGGGTAGTGACACGCTCGCGGCTCCGCATCAGGGAGCGCCCCGGCTTGACCGTGATGTGGTCAGTCGTTTTGCCACATGTTGTCGTGCGCTTGGCCTGACGGTCAACGACCGGCAACGGCCGGCTGATCTCGTTGCCGCCAGATCTGGCTTTGCTGGATTGACGCGCATCGCGCACGACCACTGCGACACCTGGATCGGACTGGCCGCCGCGGGCGACACGTCTGGCCCGGTCATCGACTCGGTGTGGCGGACCGTCGGCAGTGCCGGCCTGTTGCAGCGTGAGATCGACTTGGCTGCCGGAGACCTCGGCTTCCTCTATGACACCGGGCTGTACCTGCAATTCCGCGCCACAGAGCCCGACGACTTCCAACTCGCCTATGCCGCAAGGCGTTACGAAGCGGGCGAGTTGGCACACGCCGACGAATTGGTCAGCGAGGTGCTGGCGCGCAGGCCGGGGTGGCTCAACGCGAAATGGCTGCGGGTCGCGATCAACTACCGTGCCCAGCGCTGGTCGGATGTGGTCCGGCTACTGACGCCGATCGTCACCGACGAGGCCCTGGACCAGGTCATCACGCATGCTGCGCGGGTCACCCTTGGCATATCCCTGGCCCGGCTCGGCATGTTCGCGCCTGCACTGTCGTATCTGGAGGACCCGTCCGGACCGATCGGGGTTGCCGCGGTCGACGGTGCACTGGCCAAGGCGCTGACCCTGCGCGGCCAGGGCGAGATCGAGGACGCCGCCGACGTCCTGCAGGAACTCTTTGCCGCTCACCCGGAGAACGCCCAGGTGGAAGAGGCGCTGTCGGATCCGACGTTCGGGCTGCTCACCACCACGTCCGCGCGTATCGAGGCCAGGACCGACCCGTGGAATCCCGAAACCGAACCGTCGGAGTCGGATTTCGTCGATCCCGGCGCCAAGGAACGCAAGGCGCACCTGCTCATCGAGGCCGAAGCCGAACTGGCCGAGTTCATCGGCCTGGAAGAAGTGAAGTACCAGGTCGCTCGGCTGAAAAGCTCAGTGGCGATGTCGATCCGGCGTCAGGACCGCGGGTTGACCGTCGCCCAGCGCACCAACCACCTGGTGTTCGCGGGCCCGCCCGGTACCGGTAAGACCACGATCGCTCGCGTCGTCGCGAAGATCTACTGCGGATTGGGACTTCTCAAGAAGGAGACGGTCCGCGAGGTGCACCGCGCCGATCTCATCGGCCAGCACATCGGCGAGACCGAAGCCAAGACCAACGCCATCATCGACAGCGCACTCGACGGCGTGCTGTTCCTCGACGAGGCGTATGCGCTGGTGTCCACCGGCGCCAAGAACGACTTCGGCCTTGTCGCCATCGACACCCTGCTGGCCCGGATGGAGAACGATCGCGACCGCCTCGTGGTGATCGTCGCGGGTTACCGCAAGGACCTCGACATGTTCCTGGACACCAATGAGGGTCTGCGGTCACGTTTTACGCGCAGCATCGACTTTCCGTCGTACTCGTCGTCCGAGCTCGTCGAGATCGCCGAGCGGATGGCCGAAAAGCGCGACAGCGTGTTCGAACCTGCCGCCCACGAGGACATGGAGAAGCTGTTCGGCCACCTCGCCGAGGCCACCATGCCCGATGCGAACGGCGTGCCGCGCCGCAGCCTCGACATCGCCGGTAACGGCCGCTTTGTCCGCAACTTGGTCGAGCGCTCTGAGGAGGAGCGCGAATACCGCCTCGATCATTCCGATTCCGAGGACTTCACCGACGAGGAGATGATGACGATCACCGCCGGTGACGTACGTAGTTCCGCTGCCCCGCTGCTGCGTGGCCTTGGTCTGACGGTGCCCGCATGACCGGCCCGACCCAGCCAGAGGATCGCCGCTCATTCGCGTCGCGTACCCCGACGAACGAGAACCCCGATCAGGTGCAGTACCGCCGCGGTTTCGTCACCCGCCACCAGGTGACCGGCTGGCGATTCATCATGCGCCGCATCGCCTCTGGCGTCGCACTGCACGACACCCGCATGCTGGTCGACCCGCTGCGCACCCAGAGTCGTGCGGTGTTGACCGGCGCGCTGATCCTCATCACCGGCCTCATCGGTTGCTTCTTGTTCTCCCTGTTCCGCCCGGGCGGAACGGCGGGCAACGACGCGATCCTCGCCGACCGGTCGACCGCTGCTCTGTATGTCCGGGTGGGGGAGCAGGTGCATCCGGTGCTGAACCTCACCTCGGCACGCCTGATCGCCGGTAAGGCGGACAACCCGTCGACGGTGAAAACCAGTGAGATCGACAAGTTCCCGCGCGGCAACCTTCTTGGCATCCCAGGCGCCCCGGAGCGGATGGTCCAGAGCGCTGCCGGCGACGCGGACTGGACGGTGTGCGACGCGGTCTCCGGTGCCAACGTCGGCGTGACCGTCATCGCCGGTCCGACCGGGACCGGAAATGAACGCGCGTTGCCGCTGGCGTCCGATCAGGCCGTACTCGTGCACAACAGCGCCGGACCCAACCCGGGTGACTGGCTGCTGTGGGACGGCAAGCGCAGCCCGATCGATCTGGCCAACCGCGCCGTCACGGATGCTCTCGGTCTCGGCGCCCAGATCCCGGCACCGCGACCCGTCGCGGCCGGACTGTTCAACGCGATTCCCGAGGCGCCCGCCCTGACTGCCCCGGCGATCGCCGAAGCCGGTGCGCCACCGCGCTTCCAGCTGTCGACGCCGGCGCCTGTGGGTGCGGTCGTCGCGGCCTACGAGGCCGACAACACGGCCCGCTACTACACGGTGCTGTCCGACGGTCTGCAGCCGATCTCGCCGGTGCTGGCCTCGATCCTGCGCAACACCAATTCCCATGGGCTGGCCCAGCCACCGCAACTCGGCGCCGACGAGGTGGCCAGGACCCCGGTTTCGCATGCGATCGACACCGCCGCTTATCCGGCCGACCCGGTCAGCCTGGTGGAGACATCGACTGCGCCGGTCACCTGTGCCCAGTGGATCAAACCCGCCGGAGCCACCGAGAGTCGGCTGGCGGTGCTTTCCGGTGCGGCGCTGCCGCTTCCGGAGAACCTGCGCACCGTCGATCTGGTCGGAGCCGGCAGCAACGGCACCGCCAATCGAGTCGCACTGACCCCGGGCACCGGCTACTTCGTGCAGACCGTCGGGGCCGAACCCGGATCGCCGACCGCAGGCTCGCTGTTCTGGGTGAGCGACACCGGTGTCCGCTATGGCATCGACACCGCAGGTGACGACAAAGTGGTTGCGGCCCTTGGCCTTACCTCGCCTGCCCTGCCCATACCGTGGTCGATGCTGACGCAGTTTGCGGCCGGCCCGACCCTGTCCCGAGGTGACGCACTGGTTGCGCATGACGCGCTGTCGCCCGATTCGAACTCTGCGCGCCTGGAGGCCACGACCCGATGAGCCGGCTGATCTTCGAGCACCAGCGTCGCCTGGCGCCGCCGTCAACCCGCAAGGGCACCATTACCATCGAACCGCCGCCGCAGTTGCAGCGGATGGTGCCGCCGTCGTTGCTGCGCCGGGTGCTGCCGTACCTGATCGTCATCCTGATCGTGGGCATGATCGTGGCACTGTTCGCCACCGGGATGCGGATGATCTCGCCGACCATGCTGTTCTTCCCGTTCGTGCTGCTGCTGGCCGCCACCGCGCTGTATCGCGGCACGGACAACAAGATGCGCACCGAAGAGGTCGACGCTGAGCGTGCCGACTACCTGCGGTATCTGTCGGTGGTCCGGGACAACGTCCGCGCTCACGCGGCCGAACAGCGGGCTGCGCTCGAGTGGTCGCATCCGGCGCCCGAGCTGCTCGCCGCCATTCCCGGCACCCGCAGGCAGTGGGAACGCGATCCGCGCGACCGTGACTTCCTGGTGCTGCGCGCAGGCCTGCATGACACGCCGTTGGACGCAGCGCTGAAAGTCAAAGACACCGCCGACGAGATCGATCTGGAGCCGGTGTCGCACAGCACCCTGCGCGGCCTGCTCGATGTCCAGCGCACGGTGCGGGACGCGCCCACAGGTATCGACGTCGCCAAGCTCGCCCGCATCACCGTCATCGGTGAGGCCGACGAGGTGCGCGACGCACTCCGCGCTTGGATCACCCAGGCCGTCACGTGGCACGACCCCACCATGCTGGGTGTGGCGCTGGCCGCGCCAGACATCGACTCCGACGACTGGTCCTGGCTGAAATGGCTTCCACACGTAGATGTTCCAAACGAGGCCGACGGGGTTGGCCCGGCCAGGTACCTGACCACGAACGTCGCCGAACTGCGTGAGCGGCTGACGCCTGCGCTGGCGGACCGGCCGCCGTTCCCGGGCGAGACCGACCAGGCCGCCAAGCATCTGCTGGTGGTGCTCGACGATCCCGACGCCGATCCCGACGACATCGCACGTAAGCCCGGCCTGGCCGGGGTGACCGTGATTCACCGGTCGGCGACGCTGCCCAACCGCGAGCAGTACCCGGACCCCGAGCGGCCCATCCTGCGGGTGACCGACGGCAGGATCGAGCGCTGGCAGAGCAATGGGTGGCAGCCCTACATCGACCATGCCGACGCGATCTCGGCGGCAGAGGCCCGCCATATCGCGCGGCGGCTGTCGCGCTGGGATTCCAACCCCGGTTACGTGCGGTCCAGTTCGACCGGCGGTGCGACCTTCAGCACCCTGCTCGACATTCCCGACGCGTCGGCGCTTGACGTGGCGAGTTTGTGGGCGCCACGTAACCGCGACGAGGAACTGCGGGTGCCGATCGGTATCACCGCCACCGGAGAGCCGCTCTACTTCGACCTCAAGGATGAAGCCGAAGGCGGCATGGGGCCGCACGGCCTGATGATCGGCATGACAGGTTCGGGTAAATCCCAGACCCTGATGTCAATCCTGTTGTCCCTGTTGACCACTCATTCCGCCGAGCGGCTGATCGTGATCTACGCCGACTTCAAGGGTGAGGCGGGGGCGGACATCTTCCGCAACTTCCCGCAGGTCGTGGCGGTCATCTCGAACATGGCCGAGAAGCGGTCGCTGGCCGACCGGTTCGCCGACACCCTTCGAGGCGAGGTGGCCCGCCGCGAGCAGCTCCTCAAGGAGGCCGGCCGCCGTTTGCAGGGCAGCGCCTTCAACTCGGTGACCGAGTACGAAGCGGCGATCGCCGCCGGGCACGACCTCCCGCCGATGCCGACGCTGTTCGTGGTCGCCGACGAGTTCACGCTGATGCTCGCCGACCACCCGGAGTACGCCGACCTGTTCGATTACGTTGCGCGCAAGGGTCGCTCGTTCCGGATCCACATCCTGTTCGCCTCGCAGACGCTGGACGTGGGCAGGATCAAGGACATCGACAAGAACACGTCGTACCGGATCGGCCTGAAGGTGGCCAGCCCGAGCATCTCCCGTCAGATCATCGGCGTCGAAGACGCCTACCACATCGAATCCGGTCGGGATCACAAGGGCGAGGGCTTCCTGGTGCCTGCGCCGGGTGCGATGCCGATCAAGTTCCGCAGCACCTACGTCGACGGCATCTATGACCCGCCGCGCGCCGAGAAATCCATTGTGGTGCGGGCACTTCCGCAGCCGCAGTTGTTCACGGCGTCGCGGGTGGAGCCGGAACCCGACACCGTGATCGCCACCAACGGGGTGGAGGTCGATGTGCTGCCGCCGCGCAAGCTGATCACCACGATCGGCGATCAGCTGGCCTCCTACGGGCCGCGGGCACCGAAGTTGTGGTTGCCTCCACTGGAGGAAGCCATTCCGCTGGTCGACGTGCTGGCGCGCACCGAGGTGGAGCCCGGTCAATTGCGTTGGCCCTTGGGCGAAATCGACAAGCCGTTCGAGATGCGCCGGGATGCGCTGGTGTTCGACGCCAACTCGGCGGCGGCCAACGTGCTGATTCACGGCGGCCCGCGGTCGGGTAAATCGACTGCCCTGCAGACGTTCATCCTGTCGGCCGCGGCCCTGCACTCACCGCGCGAGGTGACCTTCTACTGCCTGGATTACGGCGGTGGCAAGCTGGCCCATCTCGGCGACCTGGCCCACGTCGGTAGCGTCGCCACCCCGCTGGAACCCGAGCGGATCCGCCGCACCTTCGGTGAGTTGGAGCAGCTTCTGCGGGCCCGTCAGCAGCAGGGCGCGGTGAACCGTCAGAGCAGCGGTTACAGCGACGGCTACGGCAACGTTTTTTTGGTCATCGACAACCTCTACGCCTTCAGCCGCGACAACACCGACACGTTCAACACGCGTAATCCGTTGCTGGCCAAGGTCACCGAGCTGGCCAACAGCGGTATGGCATACGGCATCCATATCGTCATCACCACGCCCAACTGGCTGGAGGTGCCGCTGGCGATGCGGGACGGGCTCGGGCTGCGGCTGGAACTCAAGCTGCACGATTCGCACGACAGCATCGTGCGTGTGGTGGGTGCACTGCGCCGGCCGGCCGACTCGGTGCCCGCCGACCAACCGGGCCGTGGCCTGACCATGGCCGCCGAGCACTTCTTGTTCGCCGCGCCGGCGCTCACTGACATCGCCGTCATCAACTCCCGCTACCCCGGGGTCAGCGCACCGCCGGTCCGCCTGTTGCCCACCGACCTCGCGCCGTCCGCCCTGGCACCGCTGTATCTGGCACCGGAGACGGTCATCATCGGACAGCGCGAAGAAGATCTGTCACCGGTTGCCATCGACTTCGCGGAGCACCCGCTGCTCACCGTTTTCGGTGATTCGAAGTCGGGCAAGACAACCTTGCTGCGCCACATCATCCGCACCATCCGGGAGAACTCGCGGCCCGATGAGGTCGCGTTCACGGTGATCGACCGACGCCTGCATCTGGTCGACGAACCGCTGTTCGCCGACAACGAGTACACGGCGAACATCGACCGTGTGCTGCCCGCGATGCTCGGTCTGTCGGCGCTCATCGAGAAACGCCGTCCGCCGGCCGGTTTGAGCCCGGAAGAATTACGAGGCTGGAAATACCAGTCAGGCCACACCCATTACCTGATCATCGACGACGTGGACCAGATTCCCGACGGCCCGGCGGTCAGCGGGCCCTTCGTCGGGCAGCGACCGTGGACCAACATCGTCGGCCTGCTGTCCGAGGCGTCCGATCTCGGACTGCGGGTGGTCGTCACAGCGCGGGCCACCGGATCGGCGCACGCGGTGATGACGGCGCCGCTGCTGCGTCGCCTCAACGATCTGCAGGCGACCACGCTGATGCTGTCCGGAAATCCCGCCGACAGCGGCAAGATTCGTGGCCACCGGTTCGCGCGGTTCCCCGCCGGGCGCGGCATGTTGCTCAGCGACGGCGACCTGCCCGAGTTCGTCCAACTAGTCAACCCACTCGGCGCCGACGCGGCGCTGTCCAGTTACAACGGGACCCACAAATCAGGAGAGGAATACCGATGACACTGCGCGTAGTCCCCGAAGGATTGACCGCGGCCAGTTCGGCTGTCGAGGCGTTGACCGCGCGGCTGGCCGCCGCCCACGCCGCGGCCGCACCGATGGTCTCGACCGTCGTTCCGCCTGCCGCCGACGCGGTTTCGCTGCAGACCGCCACCGGCTTCAGCGCTCACGGTGCCCAGCATTCGACGGTGGCGGCACTGGGTGTCGAGGAACTCGGCCGCTCCGGCGTCGGCGTAGGCGAGTCCGGCGCCAGCTACGCGACCGGTGACGCGATGGCTGCCCAGTCATACCTGATCGCGCGCGGCTTCTGAGATGACCGCCCCCATTTGGCTGGCCCTGCCACCCGAGGTGCACTCGTCGCTGCTCAGCAGCGGCCCGGGCCCCGGGTCGTTGCTGGCCGCCGCGGGGGCGTGGCAGTCGCTGAGTACCGAATATGCCTCCGCGGCAGCAGAACTCACCAGTGTCCTGGGTGCGGTTCAGGCCGGATCATGGGAGGGGCCGAGCTCCGAGCAGTACGTCGCGGCGCACGGCCCGTACCTGATGTGGTTGGCCCAGCAGAGCGCCAACAGCGCGGCGGTCGCGGTGCAGCACGAGACGGCGGCGGCGGCGTATTCCGCCGCGTTGGCGACGATGCCGACGTTGCCGGAGTTGGCCCTCAACCATGTCGTGCACGGAGTCTTGTTGGCGACGAACTTCTTCGGCATCAACACCATTCCGATCGCGGTCAACGAGGCCGACTACGTCAGGATGTGGATCCAGGCGGCGACCACGATGAGCACCTATCAGGCGGTGTCCGGCGCGGCGGTTGCCGCGACGCCGATGAGCACTCCGGCACCGTTCATGCTGAAACCCGGTGTGGGTGAGGCCGGCACTGCCTCGGCGAACGTCCAGCAGATGGCGGCGCAGGTCCAGGCCACTGATTCCGGTTCGGCGCTGGAGAACTCGAACATCATCACCGACCTTCTCGAGCAGTATCTGCAAGGGGTTCCCGGCGGCCAGGAGATCATCGATTTTCTGAAGAATCCGCTGGAAAATCTCGGGACAATCATCAGCGATTTCATGGCCGACCCGGCGGCCGCGCTCGTCACCTGGGGGCCGCTCCTGCAGGCCGTGGCCTACCAGGTCTTCACCAACCTGGTCGGCTGGCCCACGTGGGCAATGATCTTGGCCTCGCCCTTCCTGATACCGGCGTTGGCCGCGCTCGGCATCACCGGTCTGGTGCTGCTCACCGATCACCTGATGAAGCCGCCGGCCGAGGTGCCGGCCGACGCGCCTCCGGAGGCCGTCGCGCCGCGGACCGAGCAGCAGAATGCGTTGCCGGCCGTCGGTGTCGCGCCGGCCGGGTTCACCGGCACGGCCGCCGGTGCACCTGCCCCCAGTGCGGCCCCGAGCGCAGCGCCGGCCTCCGCTGCGGCGCCGGCGCTTGCGACATTCGTCCCGTACGCCGTGGCAGGGCAGGACCCCGGCGAGGGTTTCACCCCGACGGTGGGCAGCAAGAGCAGCGCCTCGGCACCGGCTTCGGGGATCCCCGCGGCCGCCTCTGGAGTTGCCGCGTCACTGGCGGCCAGGCGCAAGAGCCGGCGCAAGCGCGGTGCGCAGGTGGATGAGCGTGGCTATGCCGACGCCTACATGGACTACGAGGAACCCGATCCAGATCCCGCACCACAATCCGAGCCGCGGGTGCGGGCGTCGGAGCGCGGTGCCGGTGCGATGGGATTCACCGGTACCGCAACAAGATCCGATGCCACGGCGGCAGGGCTGGCCACCCTGGCCGGCGACAATTTCGACGACAGTCCGGTCAGCCCGATGCTGCCCGGTACCTGGGATCCCGACGAGACCCGCGGTGCGACCCCCGGCGATCCGGAAGGGGGTCCGCGCAGCTGACCAGACCACTTTTTCACCACCATCTGTCAACGATCCGAAAGGAAGCACCATGAGCATGTTGGACGCTCACATCCCCCAGCTGATCGCCTCCGAGGCGGCTTTCGGCGCCAAGGCCGCGCTGATGCGCAGCACCATCTCCGGGGCCGAACAGGCCGCCATGTCGTCTCAGGCCTTCCACATGGGTGAAGCCTCGGCCGCGTTCCAGGCGGCACATGCCCGGTTCGTCGAGGTCTCGGCCAAGGTCAACGCCCTGCTCGACATCGCCCAGCTCAACCTCGGCGACGCCGCAGGCACCTACGTGGCGCAGGACGCCGCCGCGGCCAGCACCTACACCGCTATCTGACCTAATAACCAGCAGATACAGGAGTTTTCATGTCTCAGATCATGTACAACTACCCGGCCATGCTCGCCCATGCCGGGGAGATGAACACCTACTCGGGCGCATTGCACGCGGTAGGTGCCGACATCGCCGCCGAGCAGGCCGCGCTGAGCAGTGCTTGGCAGGGTGACACCGGGATGACCTACCAGGCCTGGCAGGCGCAATGGAACCAGGCCATGGAGGAACTGGTCCGCGCCTACCGTTCGATGGCAGCCACTCACGAGACGAACACTCTGTCGATGAGTGCCCGCGACGCGGCTGAAGGCGCCAAGTGGGGCTGATGTTTGGTTGCCGGAGGCGCCACATTGGGCACAGTGGGCGCTAACGCTGTTGAGCTGACCACCGAGCAGGCCTGGTACGTCGCCGACGTGCTGGGCGCCGGGGCGTTCCCGTGGGTGCTGGCCATCACGCCGCCCTACAGCGAACCGGTGCAGCGGTCGCAGTTTGTCGCCGAACAGACAGCTGAACTGACCCGGATGGGCGTGCTCAACTCCGCTGGCGAGGTCAATCCTCAAGTCGCCCAGTGGGTCCGGTTGACCTGCCGGGCGGCGCAATGGCTTGACCTGCGGTTTGTCTCGGGTGGTGGCGATCTGCTGCGCGGCATCGTGGCAAGGCGCGATGGACGTACCGTCGTGGTGTTGCGCAACGCGCAGCTGGTCACCTTCACCGAGATGGACATCAGCTATCCGCACGCCCTGGTTCCGGTGCTCACCGCAGGACTGTCGCAGCGCGCCCCTGCACGGTTCGAGGAGTTCGCGTTGCCGGCCGCGGCCGGCGCGCGTGCGGATGAACAGATCCGCAACGGCACCCCGCTGGCCGAAGTGCTGGGGTTCCTCGGGGTTCCGGCGTCCGCCCGGCCCGTGGTGGAATCGGTGTTCGAAGGACGGCGTACATACGTCGAGATCGTCGCCGGAGAACACCGCGACGGTCACCGTGTCACCACCCAGGTGGGAGTCAGCATCGTGGACACCCCATCGGGCCGGATCCTGGTCTCCCCATCGAAAGCTTTCGACGGGGAATGGGTTTCGACCTTCACCGCGGGCAGACCCGATGCGATCGCAGCGGCGATCGAGCGGCTGACCGCATCCCTGCCCAGCGGCTCATGGTTCCCCGACCAACCGCTCACCCGCGACTTCGACGAAGTCGCAGTAACTCATCGAGAAATACCCCAGAAAGCATAGGAATGTCCGACAACACTGTGATGCCGATCGTGCGGGTGGCCGTGCTGGCCGCTGGAGACGACGGTGGCCGGCTGACCGAGATGGCCTTGCCGTCCGAGTTGCCGCTGCGCGAAATCCTGCCCGCGGTCCAGCGCATCGCGTTGCCCACCACCGGAGAGCTGGAGAGCGCCCCGGACCCGGTGCGGCTCAGCCTGGCCCCGGTCGGTGGAGCACCGTTCAGCCTGGACGCCACCCTCGACACCGTCGGTGTGGTGGACGGCGATCTGCTGGCGCTGCAAGCAGTTCCGGCGGGGCCGCCCGCTCCGCGGATCGTGGAGGACATCGCCGACGCTGCGGTCATCTTCTCGGCTGCGCGTCAGAACCCTTGGGGTGCAGCGCATATCGCGCGGGCCGCGGCGCTGGCCCTGATCGGGCTGATCCTGGTGGGCACCGGACTGGCCGTGGCGCACCGCGTGATCACCGGTGAACTGCTCGGGCTGTTCGTCGTCAGCGGTATCGCCGTGGCCACGGTGCTGGGCACGCTGTCCGTGCGCGGCCGGTCGCCAGTGCTGGCCACCGCACTCGCGGTCACCGCGTTGGTCCCCGTCACCGCGGCCTTCGCGCTCGCTGTGCCAGGTGATTTCGGCGCCCCCAACGTGTTGCTCGCTGCCGCCGGAGTGGCCGCATGGTCGTTGATCAGCATGGCCAGCTCTCCCGACGACCGTGGTATCGCGGTGTTCACCGCCACCGCGGTGGCCGGGGCCGGCGTGCTGTTGGCAGCCGGAGCCGCCACGATCTGGGAGCTTTCGTCGACCATCCTCGGTTGTGTTCTCGTGCTCATCGGCCTGCTGGTCACCGTGCAGGCCGCGCAACTCTCGGCCATGTGGGCGCGGTTCCCGCTGCCGGTGATACCCGCCCCCGGCGATCCGAGCCCGGCCGCCCACCCGCTGTCGGTGCTGCAGGATCTGCCGCGCCGGGTCCGGGTGAGCCAGTCACACCAGACCGGTGTGATCGCCGCGGGAGTGCTGCTCGCAGTTACTGGTTCGGTCGCTCTGGTCGGCTCGCCGACCGCCTCGCCATGGGCCTGGTACATCGTGGTGGCCGCGGCCGCCGGTGCCGCCTTGCGAGCCCGGGTCTGGGACTCCGCGGCGTGCAAGGCCTGGCTGTTGGGTCACTCGTATCTGCTCACCGTCGCGCTGCTGGTCGCGTTCCTCATCGACGGGCGCTACGCGGCAGCGTGGTGGGCCTTGGCCGCCCTCGCCGCGCTGGTGCTGGTGTGGGTCGTCGCGGCGCTCAACCCGCGGGCGGCCTCGCCGGACACCTACTCCTTGCCGATGCGTCGTCTGGTCGGCTTCCTGGCCACCGGCATCGATGCGTCACTGATTCCGGTGATGGCCTTCCTCGTCGGGCTGTTCAGCCTGGTTCTCGACAGGTGATGCATCGGTGATTCACAAAAGCCTGGGCGTCCTCGCGACGGCGGGTCTGGTGCTGCTGATCGGATGCCCGTCCGCGGGCGCCATCGGCCCGCCGGAGGTCGACCCGCAGATCGGCCCACCGCCCGGCAGTGCAGGACCGGTACAAGCGATGGCGCAACGCTCCGAGTGCGCCGTCAACGGCGTGCTGCCCGGTACCGATCCCGGTGTCGTGAGCCCGAACCAGTTGGCGCTCAACCTTCCTGGAGCGTGGCAGCACAGCCGCGGAGAAGGGCAGACCGTCGCGGTCATCGACACCGGTGTGCAGCCGGGACCGCGGCTGCCCAACGTCGAAGGCGGCGGTGACTTCATCGAATCGACCGACGGCCTGACCGACTGTGACGGGCACGGCACTGCCGTCGCGGGCCTGATTGCCGGTCAGCCCGGATCCGACGGCTTTTCTGGCGTGGCACCGGCCGTCCGGCTGATCTCCATCCGGCAGAACTCGCCCCGGTTCGCCCCGCGTACACCGGGTGCGGATGCGGTCGAGGCACGTGCCGCAACGGATGTCGCGAGCCTTGCCCGTGCCGTGGTGCGTGCCGCCGATATGGGCGCGCGGGTCATCAACATCTCCGTCGTGACGTGCCTTCCTGCCGACAAGTCTGTTGACCAGACCGAACTCGGTGCGGCCCTGCGCTATGCCGCGGTCGAGAAGGATGCGGTCATCGTCGCGGCCGCCGGCAACAATCGGGGCGGTGTCTCGACCGGGTCGGCCTGCGAATCCAATCCGCTCTCCAACGCAGGCACCCCGGGCGATGCCCGCAACTGGGGCGGGGTCAACTCAGTCTCGATACCGTCGTGGTGGCAGCCCTACGTGCTCTCGGTCGGCTCGTTGAATGTCACCGGCCAGCCGTCCGGGTTCACCATGGCCGGGCCCTGGGTGGGCATTGCCGCACCGGGGGAGAACATCACATCGGTGAGCAATGCACCCAACGCAGGGTTGTCCAACGCGATGCCCTCGGATCAGGACCGGCTGGTTCCGCTCAGCGGTACGAGCTACGCCGCCGCGTACGTGTCCGGGGTTGCGGCCTTGGTGCGCAGTAAGTATCCGGATCTCAATGCACGCCAGATCGTGCACCGCCTGACCACGACGGCACAGGGCGCGGCGCGGTCGCCGTCCAATGTCATCGGTGCCGGCGGCGTCGATCCGGTGGCGGCACTGACGTGGGACGTCGCCGACATCCCGCTGGACGGCCCCGCAGCCCCCGAAGGCAAACCCATTGCCGCACCGCCAGAACCCGCCCCGCGTGACAACACCCCGCGAATCATCGCTTTCGCCGGCACCGGAGCACTTGCCTTGGCGGCCATCGCTGCGATCGCATACCGACGGAAGGACAAGACCACATGACCGCCCGCCTAGCGCTGGCGTCCGTATTCATCGTCGCGGCGGTGCTGGCCAGACCTTGGCAGACCACCACCGAGCGATGGGTGCTGGGCGTCTCCATTGCCGCCGTGCTCGTGCTGTTCGCATGGTGGGGTGGGCTGTTCTTCACCACGCGGGTCGGCCGGCGGATCGCAATGTGGAGTCGCAACCTGTCGAAAGGCAAGCAGGACAAGGTTGTTGACGACGCCGCGACCGTCGTCCTTCGCGTCGATCCAGCGGTTGCGGCCCAGTTGCCCGTGGTGGTCGACTACCTGGACCGGTACGGCATCCGGTGCGACAAGGTCCGGATCAGCCACCGCGATGCCAACGGCACCCGGCGTTCCTGGATCAGTCTGACTGTGACCGCAACCGACAACCTGGACGCCCTGCGTGCCCGTTCACCGCGAATTCCGTTGCAGGACACCACCGAAGTGGTGGGCCGACGACTGGCCGACCATCTGCGCGAGCATGGCTGGACGGTCACGATCGTCGACGGCGTCGATACCCCGCTACCCGCCCCGGCGAAGGAAACCTGGCGGGGCGTGAAGGACGACTCCGGTTTTGTCGCGGCCTACCAGGTGGCGGTCACCGACCGACTCGACGAGGTGCTCGCTGCGATCGGGACCGTGGACTCCCAGGAGACGTGGACGGCACTGGAATTCACCGGGTCCCCGGCACATCCGCTGCTCACTGTGGGTGCTGCGATCCGTACCGGCGAACGGCCCGGCGTCAAGGCGCCGGCGCCCGGCCTCACCCCGGCCCGGGGACGGCACCGCTTGGCATTGGCGGCGTTGAACCCGTTGTCGTCGAATCGGCTCGACGGCAAGCCGGCCGCGACGCCGGAGACGCTGCTCAAGCGACGGTCAGTCGAACATGAAATCCCGCAGGAAGCGGGTCATCCGGCGTAGGTAGTCCGGCTGGCTCACATGCAGCAGGTGGTTGCCGGGGAACCAGTGGAACGCACAGCGATCCCAGTGTTCCCACAGTATTTCGGCCTGCTGCGGCGGAGCCAGCCGGTCGCCGAGGCCGGTGATGATCAGCCTGCGGTCCTTGGCGATCAGCGGCCGGTAGTTCAACGGCGAGGCGTAGCGCGTAGCAGCCTCCGACAGTTCGGGATCCGTTCTGGCGACAAAACGCTCGAGCGCCACCAGCTTGTTGGCCGGGAACCATTCGTCGACCGTGCGATCCGGGGTGACCACCGGCACGTTCGGGATGACCGCCTGGATGCGGTCGTCGACGCCTGCGAGCAGGGCCGAGGTGAAACCGCCAAGCGAGATGCCGGTGAGCGCGATCCGATCGACGCCGGTGAACTCCAGATAGTCGATGATCGAACGGAAGTCGTGCACCGCCTGGGCCATGCCCTCGGCGAACCCGCCGAAGCCGTTCGCGAAGAAGCCGTAACCGCTGAACGGTGAGAACCTTTCGGCGCGGGCACCGTGAAACGGCAAGGTGTACAACAACACGTCGTAGCCCGACCGGTAGAACCACGGCAGGGACAGGAACAGTCCATTGGCCAGATACGGCGACCCCATGAAACCGTGAATGACGCACAGCGTGGGATGTGGTCCGTCGTTGTGGCGCCAATGCTGGGCACGCACAACGTTGTTGCGCGTGAATCCACCGCACTGCGTGCGCAGTGCTGGATTGACGGCGGTGAAGCTGCTGGAGAATCGAATGTTCTCGACGCGGCCATGCGCGATCCACTCGGCGATCGGATTCGCCGGCCGAGACGAGACGCGGGGCGGCTCGGTCGGGGCGGGGAAGGAGACCTCGGGGTCCTGCGCGGTGGCCAATTCGGCGTAGAACCGCATGTGCTCGTGTTCTGTTCGAGAACCCGAGGGCCGCACGATCGATGTGAGAGTGCGGGGCAGCATGGCTGCGGCGACGATCGACGCGACGCCGGTGCGCAACGCGATATCAGCGGCGGCCGATGCGTCGACGATCGCGCGCTGCCGCACGGTGAGGTCCACCCGCCGCGGCAGGCCACGAGATCCTGCGTCGGCGCCCTGCACATCGGGAATGGGGATTGGCGGATCAACCGGGTCAATGCTGGACGGCTCCACGTTCCCGATGCTAACCGCCGGACTGTAGGTGACCGGTTAATTCAGCCCGAACAGCCGTGCGGCATTGTCGTGCAGCACATTGCGCCGCCAGTCATCGTCGACGTAGGGCAGGTCGATCAGGTTCTGCACGGCCTCGGCATACCCATACGGGATGTTGGGGAAGTCGCTGCCGAACAAGATCCGCTCGCTCAGCGCGTGCAGCCTGTTCGCGTCCGCGGTGGGAAACGGCATGGTGGATTCGACGAACGGCGTGAAGGCCATCGTGGTGTCGAGCCTCACCTGCTCGAATTGCTCGGCGAGGTTCAGGAATTCGGTGTACTCGGGCATGCCCATGTGCGCGACGATCAAGACCAACCGCGGATAGCGACGCAACAGGCGTGCGATCCGGTCCGGGCCGGTGTATTCGCCCGGTACCGGACCCGATCCGCAGTGGATCACGACCGGCACCGCCGCATCTTCGATGAGCCCCCAGACCTCGTCGAGCATGGGATCGTTCGGATCGTAGCGACCCACCTGGATGTGCGCTTTGAAGACTCGCGTGCCGGCATCGATGGCTGCGGCGACGTAGCCCGCGGCGTGCGCTTCGGGGTAGAACGTGGCGGTGGCCAGGCAGTCCGGGGTTTTCGCGGCGAAGTCGATCGCCCACTGATTCAGCCACGCTGCCATGTCCGGCTTGTGCGGGTACACCAGTGAGCTGAATCGCCGCACCCCGAACGACCGCAGCGTGGCGACCCGCTGTTGTTCGTCGGCGCGGTACCTGATCGGCCATTCCCGGCCGATCAGCGGGCCCTGGCCGTCGAAGTACTGCCACACCTTGTCCATCACGGGCTTGGGCATGAAGTGGGTGTGGACGTCGACGATGCCGGGCAGGCCCAGGGAGGTCCAGAGAGCTCGTACTGATTCCGATTCATCCATCGTCAGGGAAGATTAGACCCGTGTGGAATCCCGATACCTATCTGGCCTTCGCCGATTACCGCGGCCGCCCGTTCTACGACCTGTTGACCCGGGTAGGAGCCCTGGCGCCGCGCCGCGTGGTTGATCTGGGCTGTGGGCCGGGCAACCTGACCGAGACGCTGGGCGGGCGCTGGCCGGGGGCGACGTTGGAGGCGTGGGACAGCTCGCCGGAGATGGTGACCGCGGCTCAAGCCCGCGGTATCGACGCTCACCTCGGCGCGATCGAGGAGTGGGCACCGCAGCCCGACACCGATGTGGTGGTGGCCAACGCGGCATTGCAGTGGGTGCCCTCGCATCGTGAGCTCGTGGTGCGCTGGGCGCGGCAACTGGCGGCCGGGTCATGGCTCGCATTCCAGGTGCCGGGCAATTTCGACTCACCCTCGCATCAGGCCGTGCGGGAAGTGGCGCGCATGGCGCCGTTCGCGGATGCCTTGCGCGACATGCCCTGGCGCGATGCACATCAAGTGGACACCCCGGTGGAGTACGCCGGAATGCTCACCGATGCCGACTGCGTGGTGGACGCCTGGGAAACCACCTATGTGCACCAATTAACCGGTGACACACCGGTTTTGGATTGGATCACCGGTACCGCGCTCACCCAGGTCAAGAGCCGGCTGAGCGAGGAGGCCTGGCAGCAGTACCGCAAGGCCATCATCCCGCTGCTGGCACAGGCATATCCGGCCCGGCCGGACGGCACCACGTTCTTCCCGTTCCGCCGGGTGTTCGTCGTCGCCCAAACCCAGTGATTCGTGGCGTCTTAGCCGTACTGCGTGCGGGAAAAACTCCACAAATCACAGGGGTTAGAGGGGTAGGCCTGCCGTCTCGGCGTCCAGCCGGTACCGGTCCACCCATGCGTCGGAGCGTTGGTCGGCCTGGCGTTCCAGCACCGGGGCCGGGGCCAGGCGCGGGTCGAGGCCGAGTGCCTCGAGCACGGTTCCCACCACCTGGGTGAGGTTGCGCCACAGGTATGGGTAGGAGACGTCGATGGGTTTGATGTCTTCTTCGGCGAACCAGTCCCGCCAGGCTTCTTCCTGTGCGCGCAACATCATGATGATGTGGGCGATCGCGCCCGCGTGGTACTCGGCGCGGGCGTCGCGCACCGGATCCGGTCTGCCCCGCCACACCCTGGTCTGCACTGCCCGCCAGAACGAAACCGCTTGGGAGACCACGTCTGGCCGGTACACGTGGATCAGTACCGGATCGCTGCCGACGACGTCGCGGATCGCCGAGAGAAGCCCCGGCCCAGAGTTGTCCGGCAGTCCCTTGGCGCGGTCCATCAGCAGCGGCGTCTGGTTCCACATCAGCTTTCCGCCCCAGATGCCGTTGGGCGTGCGCCCCACCGTCTGGATGTAGTCACGCCAGATGTTCGACGGGGCCAGGTCCGGCTTTCCTTCGTCGAGCGGATCGAGCAGCCTCAGGATCGACTGATCGTCGATGTCGGCGAACCACTGCCGCGGCTGCGGCGATTGGCTGGTGGTCGGCAGGTATTGGAAGAACTCCTGCGGTTCACCGGCCACGCCGGTGGCGCGCAGTGACTCCACCAGCAGCGTGCTGCCGCTGCGCTGCGACGCGAGCACCAGGTAGGCGGTCGGGTGGTCGGGCATGCGCGAGACTCTAGCGCCATTTGATTTGCAGTGGTGGCCCTACGTAACGCACGTCTTTTCGTGCGCGGTGACGAAAACTATTGGTGTGTTTCGGTGATACCGCGTTCGGACGCGATGGGCGACCGGCTGGTGGCGGGGCGACCATGGATATGCAGATAAGTGTCGGTGTATCGCTCGGATATTCGGGTTCCCGCGAAATCAGAGGGAATGACGTCGAGCGTTTTCTGCCGCCAGTCGTTGAGTAGCAGTGCCAACTCGTCCGCGACCGCTTCCGCTTTGTCGGTGGCTCCAGGTCCGAGCAGGTTGTCGGACTCCGTCGGATCCGCAATGAGGTCGTAGAGCTCGCGGCCGGGCCGCGGTGCGAGCACGTCGCCCGCCAGTGTCCTACCGGGCGGGCTGTCGGCGATATCCCAGGGCAGGTCCAACAATGGCCGAGGGGCGTAATTCTCGATGTAGCTGTATTCCTTCGTTCGGATGGCACGAATTGGATCGAATGAATCGTGATAGGTCTTTGTGGTGTACACCTCGGTGCGTACTTGCCGGAGATCTTCGGTGTGGTCGATCAGGTTGCTGGCGTGTGACAAACCGTCGACCTCGCGGGGAATATCGACACCGAGCAGTTCGAGCAAGGTGGGCACCAGGTCGACGCCGCTGAACAGTTCGTCATAGCGGCGCGGCGCGATACCGGCCCGGCGGGGCGGCCGCACGATCAGCGCAATGCCCGTGCCGGCGTCGTACAGCGTCGACTTCGCTCTCGGCAGCGCTGGACCGTGGTCGGTCATGAACACCACCCAGGTGGTCTCGTCGAGTCCGGTCGCCGCGAGGGTGTCGAGCAGCTCGCCGACCTTGGCGTCGGCAACCGCAATCGAGCCGTAGAACTGCGCAAGGTCTTCACGGACCGCATCGGTGTCGGGGAGATAGTCGGGCACTGCGACCGTGGCGGGGTCGCCGGGTTCGTAGCGATCGCGCGGATACGGGCGGTGCGTCTCGAAGAAGCCGGTGGTGAGCAGGAACGGTTGCGGTGGCGGGGCGGTCAGCCACCCGACGGCCTGTTCGACGACGTATTCGCAGTAGGAGTTGGACACGTCGAACTCGTCGAAACCGAGCTTCGCCGGATACGACGTTTCGTGCTGCATGCCGAACAGCGCTGTGTGCCAGCCTGATTCGGACAGAATGTGGGGGAGGGTGCGCACCCCGGCACGGTACTCCCAACCGTGGTGGGTCAGGCCCAGCAGGCCGTTGCTCTGCGGGTAGCGACCGGTGAACAGCGATCCGCGCGACGGCGAGCACAACGGTGCGGTGGCGTGCGCGCGGGTGAACACAATCCCCTCGGCCGCGAATTGGTCGAGGTGGGGGCTGCGCACGTCCGAGTGGCCGTAGGCGCCGAGATAGCGCCCGAGGTCATGCCAGTGCACGATCAGCAGGTTCTGCCGTTGCGGCTCGGTCACGTCACATCCTTCCTGTCACTCGACGACCGAACAGCCTTGGCCGCGGACCCGCAAGCGTTTGACTCATCGAGAAGCTACGGGTGGTACGGCACCCCGATCGTCCGGAACACGTACTCCGGGGCCACATCGAACGCCAGGGACCGGCGCGGCACGCGCGCCAGGACGTCGTCGGGTATGGCGGTCTTGTAGTGCAACGATAGATGCCCTTCGCAGCGCGGATCGATCTCGGCCAGATCGGCGTCCAAGGTGAGACCGGTGGGCGTGAGTTCGGCCTTGACCGCGCCACCCTGCGGTGCCGTCCAGGCCTGGTCGATGCTGCGGCCGGCCAGCTTGGGCATCGTCGCCATGGTCGCCAGCACGCGCTCATTGGTGAGTACAAGGGAACCGGCGTAACTGGCGATGCTGCCCGCGGACCGCTTGCCTGGGATGGAACCGGTGAATCGCCTGGTGATCGGGACATACTGGGCGAGAAAGACGATGCCTTCGGCTTCGGTCTCCGCGCGCAGAGCGTCCGGAAGACGGCCGATGCGCAGCAGCTTTCGCAGAAACAGTGCCATGTCTGCACGGTAGCTCGCCATCGTTGGCGAGCCGTTGGAGCTGGTAGAGATGATCGAGTGGGGACGACACGTACCGGACTGCTGATCGCTTCGGCGGTTGTCGCCGTCGCGCTGTACGCGCTGTTGTGGGTCGGTTACGGCCTGCACTGGAACTGGCTGGTCGAGTTGGACGATGCCGGCCTGGCCGGCCCGTTCCGATACGGGACCGCCCATCCTGCCTGGGTGACGGGCTGGGACGTGTTCTGCACCGTGTTCGGTCCGATGGCGTTCCGGCTGGTGGGCTTGGTGCTCATCGTTGTCGCGTTGGTGCGGCGGCACTTCCGCATCGCGCTGTTTCTGCTGCTGACCATCGCACTGAACGGCATCGTGATCCAGCTCGCCAAGGCGCTGGCCGACCGCCCGCGCCCGCCGTCGGCACTCGTCTACGCGTCGTGGTCGTCGTTCCCGTCGGGGCATGCGCTCGGGGTGATGGTCAGCGTGCTGGCCTTGCTCGCCGTGGCGTGGCCGCTGTTGCGTCCCGCGTCGCGTGGTTGGTGGGTGGCGGCAGGGCTCGCGCTCGTCGTCGCGATAGGGATCGGTCGGGTGGTGCTCAACGTCCACCATCCGTCCGACGTGCTGGCCGGCTGGGCGCTGGGTTATGCCTACTTCGTGGGGTGCCTGCTGCTGGCTCCGCCGTATCCGACGGTCACTGCAGTGGCCGAAACACCGGCAGCGCCCGGTATCGCACGCTGAAGGTGGCTTCGTTGCACGCTTCACCGACCTCTCCGTCATGGGCGAGCATCGCGGGCCCGCCGACGGTCGCGAACCGGAACTCCGGCACCTGTAATTCGTGGTAGAGCGGGCTGCGTTCCAGCCGGCCCAGCGCAACCGCCGTCGCGATCCTGGTGCGGCTGAACCGGCGCCCGGTCTCCAGGATCCGTACGTCAAGCAGGCCGTCGTCCATGCGCTGGCGGACCGACGGGGCGAAGCCCGACGGCATATACGTCGAGTTGCCCAGGAAGAACAGCGAAGTGTCCAAAGTCTTGTCGTCGTAGGTGATGCGCACCGGATCGTCGCGGCGCAACGTGAGGTACATCGCGTACACGCCGGCCAGCCGTTTGCCCAACCGATGTTCGAGCTTTTCCCGCCTCCGCACATACTTCGGGTACGCACCGATGCTCGCGGTGTTGATCACCATTTGTTTCTCGTTGAGGCACACCAGGTCCACATATGCAGCCGTGCCCTGCCGGATGGCTTCGACGGTACGGGCCACCGAATCGCAGCCGATGTCTCTGGCGAAGTGATTGAACGTCCCGCCGGGGAACACGGCCAGCGGAACACCCGTGTCGAGGACTACGCCTGCTGCGCAAGCCACCGTCCCGTCGCCGCCGCCGACCGCCAGCACCTCACAGCGCGAGGCCGCATCGCGCAGCGCCTTCTCCAGATCGTCGTCGTCGGTGAGTTCGACGATTTCCGCGCCGGGCAGGGTCTTTCGCACCTCGTCGAGGATGCGGGCGCCGGTGCCGCCGCCGGAGGCCGGGTTGATCACCAACACGACCCCGGCGCCGTCCGGGCGTGGATCGGTCTTGAACCGCAGCGGTGCGACGTTGGGTCGATTGACGGCCGTCGGTATCGGCGGCACCACTTTGGCGCCGAGGATCGCGATGCCTGCGCCGATGCCGAAGCCGGCGAACACGTCGCCGGGATAGTGCGCACCGGTGGCCACCCGGGACAGCCCGACCAGCCCCGCCAGCAGGGCCAGCGTCAGACCGACCGGCGGGCTTTCCAGCCCGACACCCACGGCGAACGCTGCAGCGCTGGCGGAATGGCCGGACGGCAGGGAGTGAGAGGTCGGTACCCGCCGGGTCCTGCGGGCGGTCGGTATCAGGGTGCGGTCGGGTCGGGGCCTGCGCCATATCCGCTTGGCCACCTGGTTGGTCACCAGGCTGGTCACCGCAAGGCTGGCGATGCCACGGCTGACGCCGCGCCGCACCGACGCGCCGCCCACCGCTCCGAGGCCGGCAGCGATCGCGAACCACAGTTTCGAATGGTCGGCAGCCCTACTGAGCTTGGGCATCGCGGCATCCAGCAACGGGCTGGGTGATTCGGCAACTGCTTCGAAGACCTCGCGGTCCAGCGTTCCCAGCCCCTTGCCGATCCTGCGCACATCCATGACGCCAACATATCCGGTCTCTTGACAAATAAAACTGTCAAGAGTGACGATGGCAACGTGCTGGAGCTGGAGGTCATCGACGATCCGTCGGCGGCCGTCGTCGCGTTGGATCCGATCCGCAGCCGCCTGCTGGCTGAGCTGCATGAGCCTGCCTCGGCTGCGACGCTGGCCGCCCGAGTCGGAATCACCCGGCAGAAGGTCAATTACCACCTGCGGGCGCTGGAACAGCACCAGCTGGTGACCGTCGCGGGGGAACGCCAGTGGGGTGGGCTCACCGAGCGACTCCTGGTGGCGACCGCGTCGTCGTACGTGGTGTCGCCCGGCGCGCTCGGGCCCGCCGCGGCGGACCCTGGCCGGGCCAACGACCGGCTGTCCGCGAGTTATCTGATCGCGCTGTCCGCGCGGACCGTGCGGGAGGTCGGTGGTCTGTGGCGCACGGCGCGGGCCAGGAACAAGCGGCTGGCCACACTGTCGGTCGACACCGTGATCCGGTTCCGCACACCGGCTGACCGCGCCGCCTTCACGCGCGAGCTGTCCGAGGCGGTCACGTCCCTGGCGGCCCGTTACCACGACGACGGCCATCCAGCCGGACGCGAGCACCGGCTGGTTGTCGCCGCATACCCGAAACCGAACACCGAGGAGCTGAAATGCCGCTGAGGAAAGACGATTCCGGCCGCCGCTGGGTCGAGATGGAATTTCTGGTGCCGGGAACCCCCGAACAGGTGTGGCAGGCCATCGCCACCGGGCCGGGGATGAGCGCCTGGTTCACCCCCACGACTGTCGACGAACGAGTCGGTGGTGCAATCACATTCGACTTCGGGGAGGAGAACTGCGGTGACCCGTCGTCGTCCGGCATCGTCACCGGCTGGGAGCCCCCGGTGCGGTTCAGTTACGAGGAGCCGGGCTGGAACGGCGACGCGCCGCCGGTGGCCACCGAGGTGGTGGTCAGAAGCAGCTCCGGTGATTCCTGCGTGGTCCGGTTGGTGCACAGCCTGTTCACCGAAAAGGACGACTGGGACGACGAATTGGAGAGCTTCGAGGGCGGATGGCCCGGATTCTTCGAAGTGCTGCGGGTCTACCTCAGGCACTACGCCGGGCAACCCGCCGCGGCAGTGCACGCCACGACCGGCCGCCCCGGCCCGATGCCCGCGTTGTGGTCACGGCTCACCACTGCACTCAATCTGGCCGGGGCGAACATCGGTGATCGCGTCGAAACCTCGGGGAATGCGCCCCGACTGGCCGGCGTCGTCGAACGCTTCAAGCTGGACGCACAGACGTGTGAGTTGATGATCCGCCTCGACGAACCCTGTCATGGCGTCGCGGTCTTCGGCAGTTACCCGGTAGGCGACGAGACACGGGTAGTGGTCACCCTGTATCTGTACGGGGCCCAGGCTGCTTCGACCGCGGCGGCCGAACAACCGCGATGGAAAGCCTGGTTGCAGGACCGCTTGGAGAGTGAGAAAGCCGCGACGTGATCGTGTCCCAACCTTGATCGACGCGTGAGCCGCGACGGCCAGGATGGACGGGTGCGTCGACTGCTGGCCTTACTCAGCGCAGCCGTCCTCGCGTTCACCTGCGCACCGGTCGCCGTCGCCGTCGACGCGCCGTGGTTCGCGCAATCGGTTGGCAACGCCACCCAGGTGATTTCCGTTGTCGGCGTGGGTGGTTCGAAGGCAAAAATGGATGTTTGGCAGCGCGGGCCTGCCGGCTGGCAGCCGATCGGCGTCGGCATCCCCGCGAACATCGGGTCCAACGGCATGGCGCCGCAAACCCATGACGGCGAGATGAAAACGCCGATGGGCATCTTCACGCTCGACTTCGCGTTCGGGACCGCGCCCAACCCGGGCGGGGGCCTGCAGTATGTCCAAGTGGGCCCGGATCACTGGTGGGACGGCGATATGAAGAGCCCGACCTACAACACCATGCAGGTGTGCAAGAAGGCGCAGTGCCCGTTCAACACCGACCTGAGCAGCGGTACCGAGAATCTCCAGATCCCGCAGTACAAGCACGCGGTCGTGATGGGCGTCAACAAGGCCCGGGTGCCCGGCAACGGCGGTGCGTTCTTTGTGCACACCACCGACGGCGGGCCCACCGCGGGATGTGTGGCGATCGAAGACGCCACACTCGTGCAGATCATGCGATGGCTGCGACCAGGCGCGCTGATCGCCGTCGCGAAGTAACGTCAAATATTCAGCGCGGTACCGGGTTTCAGCTTGAAATTCAACCCCTCCAGCGACATGGTGGCGTCGTAGGTGCGGTCATAGCCCGTGGCACTGATCTTCCAGCCGTCACTCGTGCGGCGGTAGCGGTCGTGGTAGAACGCCGCCCCGATCAGCATGAAGTTGAAGTCTGCGGCGATCACGCGGTCCTGTAGGTACCAGGTGGCGGTGGCCTCGTCCCCGTCGACGGTGATCTCGGGGTGCGCGACCCGGTGTTCGGTGATGATCTCCGGCCCCAGTGACCGCTTCATGAAGTCCACCAGTGCGGTGCGGTCGGTGAAGTGCAGCGCCTCGCCCAGGGACTGCCCGTAATCTCCGGCGACGTCCTCGGTGAGGGTTTCGGCGAAGTCGTCCCAGTTCTTCGTGTCCAGGGCACGCAGGTACCGGTATTTGACTTGCTTGATCTCATCGATGTCGCTCATGCCCGACATTTCAGCACACCTGCCGTCCGGTCATGGAGGTTATTGGGCGGCAGTGAGGTTCCGGGTGGCCGGGCCTTCCAGCAGAGTGCCGTCGGGGGCGAAGCGTGACCCGTGCAGTGGGCACTCCCAGGATTCGTCGGCGTCGTTCCAGTTGACGATGCCGCCCAGGTGCGGACACACCGGCGACACGCGGTGTTCGACGCCGTCGACCACGCTGCAGGCCTCCAGGTGCCATGGCGGTCCGCTGACCACGCCGCCGTCGTCCGATGGGCGGTTGCCCATCCGGGTGACCGGCGCGATCCAGCCCTTCGCCAGGTGCAGGCCGACCTCGAGGTTGGCCCGCACGGCGGCGGGAACGCCCGACAGCTCGTGCGGGCTCCAACTGGCGAAGGCGTCGGCCCAATCCATCCGGCCGCCCAGGATCCCGCTGGAGAGTGCCAGCGCCGCTGCGGTCCCGTTTGTCATGCCCCACTTGTCGAAGCCTGTTGCCACATAGATCTTGTCGTGGCCGGGCAGGATCGGTCCCACATAGGGCAAGCCGTCGACGGGGGTGTAGTCCTGCGCCGACCAGTAGTGCGTCTGCGTCGCGCCGGGCCAGTGCACCTTCGCCCAGGACGCGAGTTCTTGCACCGACTCGGCCGCGTTGGCCTGGCGGCCGACCAGGTGGCCCGCACCGCCGACGATGAGCCGGTCGCCGTCTGCGGTGGGCGCATACCGCACCGAACGCGTGGGTGAATCGGCCGAGATGTACATGCCGCGGGTGAGGTTCCCCGGTACCCGGAATGCCATGCAGTACGACCGGTGTGGCGTGAGCCGCGCGAAGTATCCACCGCGGTCGAGGATCGGGATTCCCGTGGCCAGAACACACTGGCCTGCGAGCACGTCGAACTCGGTGCCGGCGTGCGTCCGCACGTGGAGTTTGAGCCCGCTCCCGTCGCCGGAAACCTCTTGGACCCTGACGCCTTCGGCCAGCCGCCCGTTGCGCTCGGCCAGTTCGGCAATCAGGCTGTCCAGCAACGGCATCGGATCGAACTGGGCTTGATCCGCCAACTTCACCCCGCCGTGGAACGGAAACGGTACTTGTGCCTCGTCGCTGGCATCGTCGAGCCAGTCGACGTCGAGGCCCGCAGCCCGGCAGGCATCGAGCTCGGCCCGCACCGACGGGACCCCCTCCTCGGACTGTGCGTAGGTGTAGGCGTCCTCGCGCTGAAACCCGATGCCACGCGCCTCGCAGTACCCGGCCAGCCAGTCCTGGCCTTCCAGGTTGCCCTGCACGTACTGCTTGGCGACCTTGGGTCCGTGCTTGCCGACGATCTTCGACATCTTGGTGCCCTGCAACAGGCTGATCTTCGCGGTGGTGTTGCCGGTGGTGCCCGCGCCCGCGGTGTGGGCTTCGAGTACCAGGACATCCCTACCCGCTCGGGCGAGCAACACAGCGGTGATCAGGCCGGTGATACCCGCTCCCACCACGACCACGTCGGCGGTCCGGTTCGTTTCGTCGAGCGGTTGAGGGGCGATCGGTCGCGGGGGGTGGTCAGCAAGCCACAGTGACGTCATGGCCTTGCCTGTACCCCGGCTCGGCAGAACGAAACGGATCACGGTCGAAACGTTGCCCACGGCTCGCCACAAACCGGTGTTCATTAGGCGTGACGCTGCGGGTGCGTGGTTGCTGCGATAGGTCAAAGGCGCGTTGGCGGAACGTGCTTGGACCGACCGGCGCGGAGTGTCGGATGAATGTTGATCCGTTCAACGACTAGGGTGGCGGGCGTTATGAGCGACCCGTTGGGGTTGTCGATCGGCACCACCAACTTGGTTGCGGCGCGTGTCGGCAATCAACCCGTCAGCCGGCGATCGGTGTTGACCCTGTCGACGGACCGTACGCCGCAGGTCGGCCTGCCCGATTCAGGTCATGGCACGACGCTCGGCGGGTTCGTCGAACGTGTCGGTGACCCGGTGCCTCTGGTGGCGCCCGACGGGGCCTCCTATCCCGCCGACACCCTGTTGGTCGAGGCGCTCGACGCGATGGTCGAAGCGGCCGGTGGGCCGTCACCGCAATTGGCCATCGCGGTACCCGCGCACTGGGGTGCGCCCACGCTGCGTGCGCTGCGGAACGCGCTTCGCACGAATCCCAGCCTGTCCCGTGACGGCATGCCCGCCCGGTTGATCCCCGACTCCGTTGCATCCCTGGCTGCGCTGCGGGCCAATCCCGGCCTGCCTGCCAGTGGGGTGGTGGCACTGCTGGATTTTGGTGGTGGCGGCACCAGCATCACCCTTGCCGACGCGGCGTCGTCGTTCGAACCGATCGACGAGACCAGCCGGTACCCGGACTTCTCCGGCGATCAGATCGACCAGGCGTTGTTGACGCATGTGCTCGACGGCGTCGCATCGGCCGGCGGCATCGATCCGGCCGGAACAGCGGCCGTCGGGTCGTTGAGCCGCCTGCGGGAGGAATGCCGCCAGGCCAAGGAACGACTGTCTGCAGTGACCGCGACCGACCTGCCGGTCGAATTGCCCGGGTATACCGCCACTGTCCGTGTCACCCGTACCGAGCTCGAATCGCTGATGCAACAGCCCCTCGCCGGTGTGCTGGCCGCGCTCGAGAAAGCGTTGGAGCGCAACAGGATCAGTTGGCCGGCGGTTTCGGCGGTGGTGACGATCGGTGGCGGGGCCAGTATTCCGCTGATCACCCAACAGCTTTCGGAGAACTCCCGCGCGGTGGTGGTGACGACACCGCAGCCGGCATTGGATGCCGCGATCGGCGCCGCGCTGTCGGCGGCCTATGTCTCCGATGCCGAAGCGCAGACCGGTGCGGCGCCCACGTTGGGCGTGGCGGCTGCTCCTGTTGTCGAAATGCCTTCCGAGGAAGCAGGTTCCGCGACATTCCGAGCGCTGGCCTGGTCGCAGGACGACACCGACGACGACGTCGTTCCCTACACCGGGCCGGACCTCATGGAGCCCTACGGTAGTGAGACGGCAGCTCGGCCTGCGGTGCAATACGTGCCCCCGACCGGCCCGATCGAACAGCCAAGCGGCGGGTGGAAGCGGTTGCCGATGACGGCATTCGGGGTGGCCGCGGCGTGTGCCCTGCTGGCGATCGGCGGGGTGACGTATGCACTGACCAGCTCGACGGGCAGCACGCCCACGTCTGAAGTGCGTACCGCCGAACCGAAACCGTTGACGGAGGAACCTCCACCCAGCGCCGTCGCACCGCCGCCACCTCCGCCCGTGACCGTGACCGAAGCGCCGCCGCCACCGCCGGTCACCGCGACCCAGGCGCCGCCGCCTCCGCCGCCGGTCACCACGACCCAGGTGGCCACAACCACGACGACGCCGCCCACAACCACAACGACTACGACAACAACCACCACCACAACAACGACGACCACAACAACGACGACCACGACGACAACCACACCCACCACCACGACGACCACGACCAACCCGATGACGACGACGTACGTCACGGTGCCGTTCGTGCCGGTGCCGATCCCGATACAGGTGCCGAATACGGGGCCGCAGAATCCGTATCCGCAACAGCCGCAGTATCCGTATCCGCAGCAACCGCAAAATCCGTTCCAGCCTTACCCCTGATTGCCGTGACGGTCACGGTTGCTCATCAACCGTGCTGGCGACGTGTTCGGCGCCGGAACCGCGATTACTCGGCGTTGTTTCAGCAAATGCGCACTTCGTTGACCTGAAACTGCCTTTGCTAAAGGCGTAATCGTCGGCCACCGGCGGCGTACCGTCCCGACAATGGCGGCAACGGGTGGGACAGTTCAGAAATTCGCGATGGTGGGCGCAGCTGCTGCAATGGCCGCGTCGTTGACGGTGGGCATCGGTGCACAGCCGGTGCCGGATGCGCAAGCAGCCACAGGAGTATTCACGACCGGCCCGGTCTTCCGGGTACTCGATGCGCTCGGCGTTGACATCGAGGGCCTGCTGCCGGCGGAAGTGCAGGCGATATTCGATGCGCTCGGCGTCGAAATCGAGAATGTCCCGGCCCATTCGGTCGACATCAACAATGCGATCAACGGGGTCGGGTTCACCCTGAACAGTCGCGCGGCCGTGGTTCTGGGCTTCGGCTTGGGCTCATCGGCCACCACGCAGGCCTACCAAGCGTTGATAGAGAGTGCGCAGGGCAACACTCGTGAGGGATACGACCCGTTGCTGCCCGGCAGTCAGCTGTTCCCCCGCCGAACAAACATGGTGCTCGTCCTGCTCCGGAACCCGGGCCGACCCAACGGCGGCCTCGGGGCGCGGTTTGCTCCGGTGGCCGAGCTCTTCGGTATCGACCCCGTGACACCACCGGGGGGACGCACACCGGGCACTGTTCCGGGGATCGGCCTCAACACCACGACGATTGATGTCACCTGGGCGTATGACGTGATGTCCGATGCCCCCGTGACGCTCAACCCGGTGTCCTGGGCGAATTCCATTGCCGCCTCGATCCTTCTGACAAACCTGCTCGGCGGCGTGGAAGTGGCAGGCGACGACACCGACGGCATCCTCACCAACATCGCAGGCGTTATCACCGGACTCACTGCCGGGCAGTCGTACTACGTCACTCTGGTGCCGAATGATCTGGCGCTGTTGGAGCCGATGCGGCTGCCGGTGCGGGTGATCAACGCGGTGACGGGGTGGGATCTCGACACTCCGCTGGCCGACGCGATCCAGCCCGCGGTGCAGATCCTCGTCGACATCGGTTACCCCGACGTCGTGCGCGAAGCGGACGGTACGTATCACCGCACCTACGACACCGCCGGCGTCCCGACTCCTTTGCTGTCGGAGTTCCCGCTGGATTCACCGGCCGCCTATCTGCAGGTGCCGGTGGACGTCGCCCGCGCTCTGGTGCGGGGATTCCGCGACGAGTTCCTCCCGGGCCAACCAGAACCCGAAGACACCGCTCCGGAACTTGATGCGCCCCTTAGCATCACCGCAGATCTCGGGACGGATGTCGGGCAGGCTGAGGAACTCGTGGAGGAGTCTGTTGTCGAGGTGGCCAAGAAGCCTGTTCGCAATGAGCTCCGTGACTCGACCACGCAGGTCCGAAACCGCGTCCAGGACGCGGTGAAAGATGCCCGCAGCCAGACGCGCAACGCCGTCAAGGGACTCCGCGATCAAATGGACAAGGTGACGGACGACGTACGGTCCGCGGTCAAGAAGGCGAATCGCGGCACTAAAGCCGGCACCAAGGACGATGACGGCGACGGCGGCGATACCGAGGACAAGGCGGCGTCCAGCACGGAATCGAACGCGGGCGACGACGACTGATGACGAATCTTGCTGCGGAAAATTCTGGTGCGCGAGGACACGTCCGCAAGGTGCGCTTAGCTGGGGGTTTACCGCTCAAAGCGGGACTTCGCGGCCCGACCCCACAGGCCTTGGCCCCACAGAAATACGCCGTATCCGTCCCCGCCCCTTTATTGTGTGGCTGTGCCTGAAATGGATCGCCGCAGTGTGATGTTCATGATGGGTCTGGGGGTTGCAGCCGCAGCGCTGCCCGCCGGCGTGGCCAACGCGGACCCGATCATCGGAGATAGCCCGCCGGGGCCAGGGCCGGCGGCGCCGGTGCCCGGGGGGCCGACTCCACCGGCGGCTGCCCAGCCTGCGTTCGTCTTCCAGGACGAGTTCGACGGTCCGGCGGGTTCGCCGCCCGACCCGGCGCGGTGGCACCTTGTGCCGGCCCGCGAGACCATCAAGAATCCGGTTGAGTGGGACAAGCCCTTCAACATGGGGCGGTATGTCACCGACCAGGAACACGCATTCCAGGACGGCAACGGCAACCTGGTCATTCGCGCGACGCGGGGGCCGGGCACCACGATCCAGGAAAAGTACGCCAGCGCCAAGGTCGTTGGCCTGTGGCGGGGCGGCATCGGCACCACCTGGGAGGCCCGCGTCAAGCTCAACTGCCTGACCGACGGAGCCTGGCCGGCGTTCTGGGTTCTCAATGACAATCCGGTCCGTGGTGGCGAGGTCGATCTGGTCGAGTGGTACGGCAACCGCGACTGGCCATCGGGCACCACGGTGCATGCCCGGCTGGACGGCACGTCGTTCGCCACCAACCGGCACCCGGTCGACAGCGCGTGGCACACCTGGCGGATGTCGTGGACGCCGCAGGGGATGTACTTCTGGAAGGACTTCGCCCCCGGCATGGAGCCGTTCTTCGAGGTTCCGGCGAATTCGTTGCAGGACTGGCCGTTCAACGATCCGGGCTACACCATGGTGCCGGTGTTCAACATCGCGGTCGGCGGCTCGGGAGGCCGTGAACCTGCCGGGGGTAACTACCCGGCCGAAATGCTGGTCGACTGGATCAGGGTGTTCCAGGGCTGATCGGGCCTATGGGCGCGGCGCAACTGCTGTCCGTAGCTTCCCGGTCGGCGGCGGATGCAACGCCGACGCGAGATCCTCGAGCGGGATCGGTGGGGTCACCAGTGATGGCCAGGGGTAGCGGGCGCGGGTGCGGTTGAGGAACTCGACGGCCCGGTGAAGGTGCCGTGGCTCGTAATTGTGCACGCCCGTGATCGTCAACCATTGCCGCACAACCGCTTCGGGGTCCACCACCAACGACGGCCCGGGCGTGACCGAGCCCGCCAGCACGAGTACCCCACCGGTGTCGAGCCGGCTCAACGCCTCGGCGACCGCCGCGGTGGACCCGGTGTAATCGATTGCCACGTCCACCTGGCCACCGTCAGATGGCCGACCACCGAACTGCAGTGCCTGGTCCAGACGTTCGGTGGCGATGTCGACGACCTGGACATCGGCACCGGCTTCGGCACACGCCGCGACCGCGGTGAGGCCCAGCATGCCGGCTCCGCCGATCAGAACCCGCCGGCCGTCGAGGTCGCCCGCGGCTTCCAGGGTCGCCATCACCGTTGCCGTCGCACATGCCGCGGGCGCGGCCACCGCATCGGGCAGGCCTTCGGGCACCACGGCGATCGTCGTGCCGCGGGGGAGCACCACATGTTCGGCATAGGAACCCGACAACGGCCAGTCACCGTCGAACGGTTCATGCCCGACCTTGCGCACCGAAGTGCATTTCGCTGTGAAACCTGAACGGCAGCGGGCACATTCACCACATGCGACGGTCACCGACCAGACCACACGCTGACCGAGTTCGGCGCTCGCGCCGGCCCCGACACCGACGACCTCACCCACGGCTTCGTGTCCGAGAATCGAGGGGCAGGCGGCGGACCGTCGCCCGGATACGGTGTGCAGATCGCTGCCACACACCGTGGCCAACCGCACCTGTACCAGGATGTCTCCGTCGCCGAGTTCGGGGATCTCGACCTTCTGCAGTTCGACGCCTGGGCCGCCGGTCCAGACCGCCGCGAGCGTCACACGAGGCGTGAGCGGATCCACCCCGACAACCTTTCGATGGCGTAGACGATGACGAAGATGATGATGACGATGGCCCCTGCGACGTCGAAGTTCAGTGTCCGGATCGACTCGAACAGCAGAAACCCGATCCCGCCTGCGCCCACGATGCCGAGGATGGTCGAGGTCCGCACGTTCACGTCGAACAAGTACAGGCTCGACCCCACCAGCGCGGGCAGCGATTGCGGAATCACCGCGGAGAACAACGTGTTCCACCAGCCGCCACCGACCGACCGCACCGCTTCCATGGGACCGGGGTCGATCTCTTCGACGGCATCGGCGACCAGCTTCGCCAGGAAGCCCACCGATCCGATGGCCAGTGCGCACGTCCCCGCGATCGGTCCAAGACCCAGCGCCGCGACGAATACGACCGCCAGGATCAGTTCAGGTACCGCCCGCACCAACAGGATCCAGCTCCTGGCCACCCAGTACAGCGTCGCGTTCGGGGTGACATTGCGGGCAGCCAATATCCCGACCGGGATGGACAGCACGACGCCGATGGCGGTCGACACCACGCCGATCGCCACGGTTTGTGCTGCGGCGACGAACAACTCGCTGCCGAGGGCATCGAAGTTGGGCGGGATCATCCGGCCGAACACTTCTACGGACGGACCCACCCAGGTGAACAGCGACAGCGGGTTGATCTCCAAGACCACCAAGGCCGCCAGAGTGCTGCCGATCAGCAGACCCGAGAACGTGAATCGGGTGGCGCGGTCGCGGCCGGGACTCGACTGCTCGGTGGTGAGTAGCATCCGGCGGATGAGGATCGCCAGCAGTTCCATCGCCGTGATGATGACCAGGATCACGCAGACGATGCCGAGTGCCCGGGGATAGATCAAGCCACGCAACGCATCCTGCAGTGCGAAGCCGATGCCGCCTGCGCCGACGAACCCGAGCACCACCGACATGCGCAGGTTGATGTCGATCCGGTAGACGAAGGTGCCGATCCAGGATGGGATCACCTGGGGGACCACGGCGTTGAGCATCTCGCGGTAGTAGCCGACGCCGGTGCTGCGCACGGCTTCGCGCGGACCTGGATCGGTCTGCTCGATCGCGTCGGCGAACAGTTTTCCGAGCATGCCGATCGAGTGCAGCGCGAGTGCGAGAATGCCGGGCAGCACGCCGATTCCGAGGGCACGGACGAACAGGACCGCGAACAGCAGGTCCGGCATGGCCCGACAGAACGTGATGATCGCACGGGCCACCGCATACACGGCGGGGTGCGGTGTGGTGTTGCGAGCGGCCATGAACGCCAGCGGCACGGATGCGATTGCGGCCAGAACCGTGCCCAGGATGGCCATCAGCAGTGTCTCGATCGCCAGCCCCGCGATGCGGCCCGAATCGTCGAGGCGCGGTGGCAACATCCGCTCCAGAAGCGCGGCCACCTCGTCGAGTCCGTCGATAAGTGCGGCCGGGAAGAACTCGATCGACCAGGCGGACACGATCGTCGCGAGGATCCCCGCCACCGCCACAAGATGCAGCAGACCGGGCAAGGGCGGCTTGCGGTTTGGCGCCGACGGTTCAGACTCCGCGGGCCGGTCGATGACTTCTGTGGTCATGAGGGGCGCGCGATGGTGGAGTCGGTGGCTGCGGGGTCGACGCGTTGGTAGATCGCCATGACGTCGTCGTGGGTCATCCCGACCGCGGGCCGATCCAGGACTTTCTGACCGTTGCGCAGCCCGACGAGTCGGTGGGCCCAGCCCAGCGCGAGATCGACCTGGTGCAGCGTGCACACCACGGTCAGCTTCTCCTCGATGCACACTCGGAACAGCAGATCCATGACGACACCGGCATTTTCGGGGTCTAGCGAGGCCACCGGCTCGTCGGCCAGCAGCAGGGCCGGTTTCTGCATGAGGGTGCGGGCGATGGCGACTCGCTGCTGCTGGCCACCCGAGAGGGTGTCGGCACGGCGCTCGGCGAAATCGGCGAGCCCGACCCGGTCCAGGTGCGCGAGTGCCTCGGCGCGCATGCGTTTGGGATATGTGAGGGCACCGTAGCGGGGCAGCCGCAGCTGTCCGAGGCCGCCGATGAGGACGTTCTCCAGACAGCTGAGCCGCCCGACCAAATTGAAGTGCTGGAACACGAATCCGACACGGCGCCGCAGGGCGCGCAACTGCGCGCCCGAGGCCTGGTCCACTCGGGTGCCGCCGACATCGACGGCGCCGGAGGTGACCGGGTGCAGCCCGTTGAGGCAGCGCAGCAGGGTGGACTTGCCGGACCCGGACAACCCGAGCAGGACGAGCAACTCGCTGCGGCGCACGTCGAGCGAGACGTTGTCCAGCGCCAGAGTGTCACCGAATTTCTTGGTGACGTCGCGGGCGACGACAACGAGGTCGTCGCCCGCAACAGGAACGTCCGGTCCGGCGGCGGTCACGTCAGCCCTTGCACTTCTCGGAGCCGGTCACGTCGCAGACGTGGCGGACGCCGTCGTAGTCGGAGTCGTTCGCCGGCACGACGCCCCAGGCGCGTTCGTCGGTGATGCGGCAGGCGTCGCCCTCGCAATAGCCTTCTGCCTCAAAGTTGGTCACGTTAACCTTGTCGATGAACAGCGTCTTGAGTTTGTCGATGGCCTCGGTGCCAAGCGAGTCGTTGGCGGCGAACACGGATCCCGCGATCATCTCCGACTTCCACACGGTCTTGAGCTGGCCTGCCTTGAGGTCACCCTTTTCGACCATCGTCTTGTCGACCATGGTGTCGAACGCGAACCCGGCGTCGCAGTCGCCGTTGGCGATCGCCAGAGCCGAGGAATCATGGCCACCGGCATAGATCGGTGACATCGCCGCCGAGATGTCGGCCTCTGAACCGGATTTGATGACGCCCTCCTCGATCAGGCCAGCGCTCGGGTACAGGAAGCCCGATGTCGAACCTGGATCGACGAAGCACACCTTCTTGCCGGCGAAATCCTTGAGGCCGTTGATGTTTGATTCTTCGGACCGGGCCAGGCCGTAGGACTGGTAACCCGGCTTTTCCCCCTCGTCTTTGATGACAGCACCGAGCGGGGTGATCTTGGCGCCGTTGATGCCGGCCACCACGTAGGCGAACGGCCCGAAGAAGGCGAGGTCGACGTTGTTGGCGATCATGCCCTCGACCACGCCGGCGTAGTCGGAGGCTTGCACGAACTCGACCTTGGAGCCGGTCTCCTTCTCCAGCAGTTTGATCAGGGGCTCATAGCTGGCCTTGAGGTCACTGGAGTTCTCGGCGGGAATGGCTGCCAGCGTGATGGTTTCGGGGAAGCCTTGCTCGGTGGTGGCCTCGGAGCTGTCGGAACTCGAACAGCCGGACATGGCCAGTGCGAGGCTGGCCGCCACTGCTGCAGTGGCCCCGATATGACGGCGGGTGCGTATCTTCATGAGGCGCGGTGACCTTTCGAGGGGCGGGGTTGATCCGCCACACACCCTGAGCGTTGGTCTATACCAACAGGTTCATCGAAGGCGAACGAGAGGTAAACAGCTCGCTACTTCTTGGTCTATACCATGGTCTATACCAGGAATTGGTACGGTAGCGAGGTGACTGCGAGTGCCGAACATCGAGTTCTCAAGCACCAGGTGGTCCGCGCGCAGCTGGACCGAATGCTCGACGGCATGGAGGTCGGTGACTCGTTTCCCGCCGAGCGCGAGATCGCCGAACAGTTCGATGTCGCCCGAGAGACCGTGCGGCAGGCGTTGCGTGAGCTGCTGCTCGACGGCCGCATCGAACGGCTGGGTCGCACTACCGTCGTCGCCCGGCCCAAAGTGACGCTGCCGCTCGCCATGGGCTCCTACACCGAGGCCGCCAAGGACAAGGGCCTGAGCGCCGGGCGCATCCTCGTCGGTTGGACGGATCTCGTCGCCGACGAAACGCTCGCCGGCCAACTGAGCATCGATGTGGGTGCGCCGATCATCCAGTTGGAGCGCGTGCTTACCACCGACGGGGTGCGGGTGGGTCTGGAGACCACGAAGCTGCCCGCTGCGCGCTATCCAGGCCTGCGGGAGACGTTCGACTACCGAGCCTCGCTGTACGCCGAGATACGGCGCCGGGGGATCACGTTCGAGCGCACCGTGGACACCATCGACACAGCCCTACCCGACTCGCGCGAGTCCGCCCTCCTCACGGTCGACAGCCGCACGCCCATGTTTCTGCTCAACCGGGTGTCCTACGACCAGAGCGGGGATCCGATCGAGCAACGGCGCTCCTTGTACCGCGGAGACCGGATGACTTTTACCGCCGTCATGCATTCTTAGAGCTTTCTCATTTTCGTGACTGATTTGTGACCTTTGACCTGCAAAAAAGCCGACACGCCGATCTTGACAGGATTCTGAGGAAACTCTCAGTTTGGCGGTGGGGTTGCTGCCACCGTCTTGACGTGCCCGTATGGTGCCTCTGTGGGCCGACATGCATTAGCCAGCCCGGGCCGACGCAATCCGTCGGCTCTCGCGGCTGCGATCATCGCCCCGGCCGCTGTGTTCTTCGCGGTCGGCGGTGATGTCCATTCATTACCCGCTAAGGAAACTCCCAAACCCCTCGCCGAGGACGGGCCGCTGCGCGGCATGGAGATCGTGGCCGGGCCCGCGCAGGCTTCGGTCGTCGAGCCGGCGGGCGTGAGCCTCGTTTCGGCGCATCCCACTGCGGCCTCGAGATGGCGGGTGATCCCGATGCCGCCAAAACCCCAGCTGTTGCCTGCCGGAGATGCCCCGGAACGGGGCTTGCAAGTCAAAACCATCCTGGCGTCGCGCAGCATCAGCGCAGATTTTCCCGAGATCCAAGACATCGGGGGTGTCCGACCCGACGCGCTGCAATGGCACCCCAATGGGTTGGCGCTGGATGTGATGATCCCCAACCCCAGCAGCGCGGCCGGGATCGCCCTCGGCAACCAGATCGTGGCGTACGCACTCAAGCATGCGGAGCGCTTCGGCCTGCAGGACTGCATTTGGCGGGGCACCTATTACACGCCGGGCGGTTCCCGCCGGGGCGGCTACGGCCACTATGACCACGTCCACATCACCACCAAGGGCGGCGGTTACCCCGACGGCGGCGAGGTGTACCTCCGCTGAGCGCTGCCTGGCGGCGTTTGTCGAGCGTGTCGTGGGATCGTGAGCACTGACGACCTTTAGATTCGCGGTGTGGCGCGGGCCGAAACCAGTGGTGCCCAGACGTCGGCTCGCCGCCTGGTGTGGCGCAGCCTGCGGATGCTCTGGGCGGTGCGCCGCCTGCTCGCGGTCCTGGTTCTGGTGGGGGCCGTCGCGTCGGCCCTCCCGTACGTGACGGTCGCTGCCTTCGGGCCGATGGTCCAGGTCGTGGCCGATGCAGGCCAGAGCGGACACCTCAGCGGAGTCTGGGATCTGAGCGGACCACTGGTCGCCCGCAAGGATGGCCCGTTGCGTTCGGTGGCCGGCCACGTGCCCTTCGCGGTGCTCTTGGCGATCTGGGCGGCCTCGCTGCTGCTCGCCCAGCTCATGCACTTCGTCAACGCATGGGTGGGTGCGAAGGTCGAACGGGCGCTGGTGATCGATATCCGGCAACGTGTCCACGACCACGTTCAAACACTTTCCCTGGACTTCTTCGCCCGGTCGCGCACCGGGGAGCTGATACAGCGCGTCGCGGTCGAATCCACTGGTGTACAACGGCTTCTGACAGACTGCCTGCTGCCTCCGCTGATCGACGCGGTGGTGTTGATCGTGGTGATCGGCTATCTGCTGGCCATTTCGTGGCAGATGACCCTTGCCGCGCTGGTCCTTACGCCCCTTGCGATGATCACCTTGAAATACGCGGGACGACGGGTCCAGGCGGTGATGCGGCGGGTGATGAACGCCAACCGCACCATGGCGGCCGAGCTCGAACAGACGGTGAGCGGGATCGCCGAGATCCAGATGCTCAACGCACAAGCGCTGCGCAGCAAGCGTTTTCACGAAGCATCGGAAGAGGCGGCGAACAGCACCGCGTCCTCGGTGGTGTGGATGCAGGCGACCGTCAACGGGTCTCAAGTGTTCATCGCACTCAGCACTGTCGTGGTTCTGTTGGTCGGTATCGCGTTCAGCGCCAGCTTCGGTCTTACATTCGCGGGCCTGTTGGTGTTCGCCGGGATGGTGCCGACGATGTTCGGTGCGGCGCAACGGGTTTTGGGCGCCTACACCACATATCACGCGGTGGCGCCGAATGCGGCCTCGACGTACGAGTTGCTCGATACCCAACCCTCGGTTCGAGATCACCCAGACGCGGTCCCGCTCGGTGACGTGCATGGCAACCTCGTATTCGAGGACGTGACATTCGGTTACACGCAGGAGCAGATCGTTCTCGACGGCCTGTCGTTCTCGATCGCAGACGGAGAAACAGTGGCGTTGGTGGGTGGCATCGGATCGGGCAAGTCGACGGTGTTCAACCTGATGCTGCGGTTCTTCGATCCGCAGCAGGGGCGGATCATGCTCGACGGCCACGACATTGCGGGGGTCACCATCGCCTCGCTGCGCGACAAGGTGTCCAAACTGGCCCAGTTCCCGTTCTTCACCAAAGACACGATCCGAGAGAACATCCGATTGGCACGGCCGGACGCCAGTGACGAGGAGGTCGAGGAGGCCTGCAAGCGGGCCCATATCCACTCCGACATCACGATGAAAATGCAGGATGGCTACGACACCGTTGTCGACGTGCAGATTCCGTCGGGCGGGCAGAAACGACTCATCGCGCTGGCGCGGTGCGTGTTACGTCGGCCCGAGGTACTGCTGCTCGACGAACCGACCGAGAACCTCGACGCCGGCCAGCGGGCCTGGCTCGCCGGCGCGGTCCGCGAGTACGCCCGCGACCGGACGTGCTTGGTGGTCAGTCACGACATGGACTTCGTTGCCGCCGTTGCCGATCGCATCCTGGTGCTCGAACGTGGCCGCATCGCGCAGGCGGGTGACCATCAGTCTCTGATGGCCGAAGGTGGTCTTTACAAGCGGTTGCACGAGACGCAGCGGGCACCCGGCGCCTAAATGCTCGTCAAGGCCGGCGACGGCCGCCCCGCGAGGGCCATCACGATGTCGCGAATGGTCGCCTCACGAAGGCCTCCCCATTGCGGGCCCACCGCGAAATCGACATCCGTGGCGACGAAGCGATAGCCCGGCAGGTCGCGTTGTGGATTGAGGGGAAACTTCATGTGCCACAGCCGGTCCGCGACCGCGACTGCTGCCTGGGCCGGCATCGGCCGCTCAATGCCGAGTGGCACGCAGATGTCCTGGGTGTGTACCAAAACGTCCATCAGCGGGTCGACTTCCTTGGTCATCGGCGGGCGTCGACGCGAACCGGCCATGGCCCGCAGTCGCGCGGTGATGATCTCGGGCGTTGCATGATCCGCAATCGCCGCCCGCCGGATCATCGCGTCGAAACGGAAGCCCGACTTCACGGCCGCCAGTGCGAGTTCTCGCCCGCCCAACTGGGATTGCGTGATGTGGACGGCGACGTCACGCACCGTCCACCCCGTGCACAGCGACGCCGTCGACCACTGCTGCGGCGCGAGGGTATCGAGAATATCGGCGAGCTCGCCACGTTGTTGGTCAATGGTGCGCCAGATCGTGTCGGATTCCACAGCTGCTCCTATAGTCAGGATACCTGACTAAAAATAGTCAGGAGTTCGTACTAAAGTCAAGGGTGTGGACGAGGCGCCGAACTCTGCGGTGATGATGTTCATCGCATACCGGGCCGCCGAGAACCGCATTCTGGATGCGGTCCATGCTTCCGGTTTTGACGATCTGACTCTGGCACAGTGCCGAATCGCGCAACGATTGAATCCCGAAGGCATCCGACTCACCGATCTTGCGGAACAGGCGCAGGTGACCAAGCAGACGGCGGGCGCTCTGGTGGACGAGTTGGAACGCGCCGGATACGTCGTGCGTCAACCCGACCCCACTGACGCGCGCGCCAGGTTGGTGATGCTGGCAGATCGCGGTGTCGCGGTATGTCAGGTGGCCGCTGCCGAAGTTCAATCGATTGAACGCGAATGGCGCGAACACCTGGGTGTCAAGGCTTATCGAGATCTGCGTCGCGCTCTCGTCGCACTGCGGCAGATCACCGACCCGTATCAGTAAGTACTCCCAGTGGCATCGCGCCCGGGCATCATGGACCAATGGAGGCGACGGGCATCTCGAGTCGAGCTTGGCGCGTTCTTGTGTGTTTCTGCGCGGTTCTGCTGGTCGCCTGCGGTGAATCTGCCGTCGCTTCGCCACCAGAAGCCTTTGACTACCAGCCACTTTGGCCGTTCGCATCGCGGGCGGATGCGGACCGTTGGCTGCAGGAGGGCGGCGCCGAGTCTCGGTGGCATGCGGACCCCGCGGCGACCGCGTTGTTCTTCACCCAGAATTATCTGGGCTTCACCGAGATCGACCGGACCACCACGGTCGATGAGCAGGGCGACGAGGCGTGGGTCGGGGTTGGCCACGCGCTCGGCGACGGCAACCCGGCCACCGTCGCGACGATTCATCTCGCCCGCTTCGGCACCGCGCCGAACGCTCCCTGGGAAGTCGTCGGTTCCCGCGACGACGTGCTCACCCTCGACACTCCGGAGTACGGCGCCACGGTTGGGTCGGTCATCGAAGCCGGCGGCACGATCACCGGCGTCGACGAAAGCCTGCGCCTGCAGGTCCGGCAGAGCACTCAGGACGGCGTGCTGGGTGAGCATTGCTGCGTGCCGGCCGGTGGAGAAGCACGACCTTGGTCTGCGGAGGTCACCCTGGCGGTGCCACCGCAGCCAGGCGCGCTCACGCTGGTGGTGTCGACAGGTGGTCATGTGGCTGACGTCGAGCGCTTTGTGGTGACGGGACTGCGGTTCGGCTAGCTAAGCGTCGAAAATCAAGCATAGATGGTTGACGGCTGTCTGCATCGGTGTGAACATGGGCTATGCGTGATTTATCAGGCACAAGTCGCCGCGCTACGGGGCCAAGGCGAACGGTACCTCGCCTGGACGTAGCTATGCCTGAAATTGCACGCATAGGTCGCGTCTTTGCTGAACGACGGATTGCGCTCCGCCTGACCCAGCAAGACCTTGCTGATCTGGCCGGTGTCTCGCGTTCTACGGTCCAGTCGCTTGAGCGCGGAAGCGGTTCGACCAAGTTCGCCTCCGTCTTTGAGCTCGCTGAAGTCCTGGGCCTGCGTATTGACGTCGGCGTGGCAGCGGAATGACCGGTCCGGACAGCCTCGATCTGCGGGACGTCAGCGAGGCAGACGTCTACATCGGCGAGGATCTGGCCGCTCAACTGACCCGGCAGCCCGGGGATCGGGTCCGCTTTGTCTACCTCTCCGACGGGGGGCTGGCCGGGAGAGTTCGTGACAGCTCGGTCTCGTGGTCGTTGCCGAGAACCGGCGAATACCCGGTCGTCACGACCGGTGGAGCCGTCCCGTCGTTCTTCGCCGGGCTGCTTCCTGAGGGGGTTCGGCTCGGGGTGGTCACGTCATCGACGAAAACCTCGGCCGACGATCACCTCACGCTGCTTCTCGCGATCGGTTCCGACACTGTCGGCAACATTCGCGTCGTCCCCGCGGGGTTCAACCCGACCCAACCGCCGCCGCTCTTCGAACCCGACGGGGATACCGACTTCGGCGAGGTCTTCGCCCGATTGACGGGGTCGGTCGATGCCGACCCGGTCGGACTGGCGGGCGTTCAGCCGAAGGTCAGCGCAGGCGTGCTGTCGGCGCCCGCCCGGACTCGTTCCGGGCCGGCGATACTCAAACTCAATCCCGCGCAATACCCGTTCCTCGTCGAGAATGAGCACTTCTTCATGACGATGGCAGCGGCCTGTGGGCTGCGGGTCGCAGCGACGTCACTACTGCACGATGCCGACGGGCGCAGCGCACTGTTGGTCACCCGATTCGACCGCGCCGGGCCGATTCGGATCGCCCAAGAGGACGCCTGTCAGGTGGCGGACATCTATCCCGCCTCGAAGTACCGCATCAAAACCGAGGCGGCCATTACCGCGCTTGCCGAGGCGTGCGCTCGCGGCGGGGGTTCCAAGGTGGCCGCGACCGCCGAGTTGCTCAAAACCGTTGTGTTTTCCTGGCTTATCGGCAACGGCGATCTGCACGGCAAGAACCTGTCGATCTACAACCTGGACGGCGTGTGGCAACCCACCCCGGCCTACGACTTGCTGTGCACTCAACCCTATGCGGGGTGGCGGGACCCCATGGCGCTCAGCCTGTATGGCCGCGCGAACCGCCTTACCCGAACGGACTTTGTCGATGCGGGAGAACGCCTCGGTGTCCGACCGCGCGCCACGATGAGGATGATCGACTCACTCATCGACGCCGCGCGGGACTGGCCGGACAGGTGTGGTCAGATCGGCTTCGACGATCGAAAGACCGAGCTTCTCGCTGAGATGCTGCGTACGAGAATCGGGAGCTTGCAGTAGTCGAGCTGGAAACGCTGGAACCTTCACTGAACCCGTCAAGTCGTCCCGGACGGACCGACGTCAGCCTGGCCCGCCGGTGACCGCTCTGGCAAGCCTGCGAGGTCAGCGATCAAGGCCATCTGGTGGTCGAGATATTCGGCGGGGGCGGCGATCATGTTTCCAAGCCGGCCGAAGATTTCGAAGCTGACCAGACCGAACAGATGGCTCCAGCCAGCGAGTGCGCTGTCCAGCAGTTCCTCCGGTACATCGCCGGACCTCTTGCCGATCAGCCTGCGCAGGTCGGCCCGGACCGGCTCGGCCAACTCGGTCCGTCGCGGAGGCGTCAAAGAGCCCTCGGCTGCGCCGTCTCGCAGGATGCCGGCGAGCAGCAGGATCACCTGGGAGGCGGGCTCAACGGTGTCTTGCGGTGCGGCATAGCCGGGGACGGGATTGCCGTAGAGCAGTCCGTACTCAGCCGGGTTCGCCACGGCCCATGTGCGTACCGCGCGACCGATCTCTAGCCAGCGCCCGCGCAGATCGCCGCGGGGAACGGCGGCCTCGGCTTTGCCGGCGACATCGGCCAATTCTTGGTACGCATCGACGAGTAAGGCGGTGAGCAGCGCATCGCGACTGGGGAAGTACCGATACAGGGCCGACGCGACGATGTCGAGATCCCTGGCCACGCCGCGCAGCGACAGGTTGGCTGCGCCATCGATCGCCAGTCGGCGACGTGCCGCCGCCTTGATCTCCTCTGTTATCTCAGCTCGAACCCTGGCACGCAGCGATGGTGCAGACATGAACGAAGTGTCGCACACAGCCGAGAACGGGAGAAGATTTCGAGAACAGTGTTCTTGACGCTTGTCTGGAGGGGCCGTATAGTCAGCCGCGCTGGGAGAACAGTGTTCTTGTTTCGGAACACGGGATAGAAGGTAGTCGACCATGTCGTTGCAAGTGATCGTCGGAGCTGGTGCGGTGGGAACGGCGACCGCGTTGTTGCTCGCGGATCAGGGACACCACGTCCGCCTGCTTACTCGGAGCGGCGGCGGACCAGAGCACCACAACATCGACCGGGTCGCGATAGATGCCTCAGATGTTGACGCTCTCTGTCGGCAGGCCGGTCAGGCCGCTGTGCTGTACAGCTGCGGGGGACCGGCCTACCACCGCTGGGCGACCGATTGGCCGCCGCTGGGTGCGGCTCTGGTTCGGGCCGCCGAGGTGAGTGGTGCGGTGTTGTTGACCACTGGAAACCTCTATGGCTACGGGGCGGTCGACGGGCCGATGACCGAGCAGTTGCCGGATCGGCCGAACTCCACGAAGGGTGCGGTCCGGGCCCGTATGTGGGCCGAGGCCCTGGCGGCAGATCGGGCCGGGCGTATCCGCACGGCCGAGGTGCGTGGATCGGATTATCTCGGCGCCGGTGCGGTGTCTGTTTTCACTTCGATTGTGCTGCCCGCGGTGCTAACCGGCAGGCGAGCCTTGGTTCCAGCAGATCTGGATGCGCCGCACAGTTGGACTCACACGATCGACGTGGCGCGGACGTTGGTCGCCGTGGCGGCCGACGAACAGGCGTGGGGTCGTGTGTGGCACGTGCCCACCGCACCCCCCTTGTCCGTTCGGGCGCTGGCTAGTCGCGCCGCCGAGTTGGCCGGCGCTCCAGCTGCTCGGTTGAGCCGGATGCCCGGCGCTGTCCTGCGGCTTGGCGGGCTGTTCAACAAGGACGCGCGGGAGATCCGTGAGATGCAGTACCAGCTGCAGCGGCCATTCCTGCTCGACTCGTCGGCCGCAACAGATGCTCTCGGTATTCATCCCACCCCGACCGACGATGCGCTGCTGGCGACCATCGAGGCCTCCCGCGCCCGGGGCAGCTAATTCGTGCGGAGGCGATCTCCGGGTTCATCCATTCCACAGTGAACCCTTGACTGCAAGTCTCCTCCAGCTGTTCTTCGAGTGGCGCATCGAAAATCGCAACCTGATCCCGACAAGTGGTAGCCGGAAACGCGGGGCAGTCTCATATCGGCGCGGTCGAGGGCCCGCTTCGAGGCGTCAAACACTACGGGTCGTAATATTCAAAATATTGCCGACCGGCAAACATTGAACTGGCGATGGTTGACACGGGGCCGAGGGCAATCAACCTATTACCAGGCATTTACACGCCTCATCTCATCTGCCATCTTCGCTTTCTGGACATTCAGTGAAACAGAATGTGCAAGTTCATAATTCGGCACTGAAACGTGTTTCAGAAAAGCGCTCACATCGGTGCGGCGGCCGGACTAAATTTCGCCCGTCGGCCCAAATGCCGGCATCCGTTTCGGAAAAGAATCGTCAATGTCCAGCGTCACGCCTGTGTCTCGAAGGGGAAGCTCAAGTGGAAGTATCCGTTCGTTCATGTCTCACCGCTACCACCGCGCTTGTTGGTGCTGGTGCGATGGCATTGAGTCCGGTCAGTCCCGTTGATCCGAATGTGGGCGATTGGCGGGTTCCTGCGGTGGCCGCTGATGTGGAGTTGGCCGCGGCGCCGTTCCCGTTGCAGACGTGGTTGAACACGGCCATCAATGCGGCTAACAACGTGACTACGGTGGGGCGGGAAGTGTCGGCGCTGCCGGCGCCTGTGGCGCAGCAGGTGACGGCCAATCTGATCGAATACGCCGCGATTGAAATCGGCGCGTTTCAGGCGGCGGCCACTGCCGCAGTGACGTACTTCGGGACGACGTTCCCGGAGATCATGCAGACCGCGATCGCCGCGTTGGACTCTGGTGATGTCGTGGGGTTCATGGCTGGTGTGAACGACGCGATCTTCCAGGTGTTCTTCAGTGTGTTGTTGCCGATGCAGTCGGCGCTGGCGATCCCGCAGCACATCGCAGCGAATCTCGCGGCCACGGTCACCTGGGTCACAGGGGGCTTTATAACCTCTTTGGGGTCCGCGTTTCTGCTGGGGACGATTCCCGCGGTCACAGCTGCTTTCGGTGCCGGCATGCAGACCATCTATGACGAGGCCAGCAGCGGTGATTGGGTGGGCACGATTGCTGGCCTGGCTGACCTGCCGGCCGGGGTGACCAACGCGGTCCTCAACGGGGCGGGCGCCGGGGGCCTGCTTGGGCCCGCCGGCGGACTCGCCACCGGCGGCGGCATATTAGGTGCGTTCGCGCAGACACTGCCGCGCGGAGTGGCCTCGGCGATTGTGACCCCGGGCGCACAGAACATCGTGGCCGGCGGCACCGTGGGGGCGGCGTGGCAGGACCTTGTCACTCAAATGAGCACCGAGTGGCCCGCGCCCAGCGAGTTGGCCAACATCCCGGCGGATATCGGGGCAGGGCTGCAGGGCCTACCGGCAGCAGCGCTGAACGCGACCGGTAATGCGTTGCGCGGGTTGATCGGCGGCGGAGGTAGCCCGCCGATCGCCCCGGGAACACAGATCGCCGCGCTGGGCCGGTCTGGCGGTGAGGCGTCCTCGGTCGCGGCTGTCAGTGGCGGTCCGGCTGACAGGCCTGCTGGTGTGAATCTCGGTGGCTTCGACGCGGGGGGCCGTGGACTGATCGGGATGTTCGTCGGTGACGGGACTGCTGAGAATCCCAACGCCGGGATCCTGATCGGGAAGGGTTACAGCTACGGCACGGTGGCCGGGGACTGCGCATCCAGCTGCGATGGTGGCAGGGGCGGGATGGTGTTTGGTCAGGGCGGCAACGGCTTTGGCGGTGGGACCGGCGGAGGTGTCGGTCTGATCGGCAATGGTGGTGCCGGCGGTGCGGGCACCGTGGACAATCCCGATGGTGGTATCGGCGGTAAGGGTGGCATCTTCGGCAACGGCGGCGCCGGAGGGGCCGGGTTCGGCACCGGCAACGGCGGGACCGGTGGGAACGCCGGCGTGTTCGGCACCGGCGGCACCGGCGGGGCAGCCGGTGTGACAGGCGGGACCGGCGGGAACGGTGGTCTGGGTGGGCTGCTCACCGGTAACGGTGGCGCCGGCGGGTTGGGTGGCGGCGCTGGTGGTGATGCCCGCGCCATCGGCAACGGCGGCACCGGCGGTGCTGGCAACGCCAACAACCCCACCGGCGGTGACGGAGGTACCGGCGGCGCGGTGTTCGGCAGCGGCGGTACGGGGGGCGCCGGCTCGCTCGGCAGTATCGCCACCGGCGGGGTGGGCGGCGACGGTGGCCGAGGCGGTGACGCGATCTCCCTGGTCGGCAATGGCGGTACCGGCGGGATAGGCGGCAACTCTCAATCGGGTGAGGGCAAGACCGGCGGCACCGGCGGCACCGGTGGCGCCGGTGGAAAGCTGTTCGGCCAGGGCGGCACCGGCGGGCAAGGCGGCAACGGCAGCACGTTCGGAGCGCTCCAGGGCATGGGCGGGCGGGGCGGAAATGGCGGTAGCAGCACCGGAATCTTCGGTACCGGCGGCACCGGCGGTACCGGCGGCCGTGGCGGTATCGCCACCGGCAGCTCCACCAGCGGCGCCGGCGCCGGCGGGACTGGTGGTGATGGCGGGGCAGGCGGTATCAACGGCGGTGCGGGCGGCACGGGCGGCAGAGGCGGCACCAGCACTACCGGTGTCAAGCCCCCCGGCAGCGGCGGCACCGGCGGCACCGGCGGCACCGGCGGCACCGGATCCGGCGGCAGCCGCCCCGGCAGCACCGGAGAATCCGGCAGCGATTCCAGTGATGGTAGGAACGGCGGAGAAGGTGGAGCCGGCGGTGCCGGAGGCGGTCTATGAGACAACCCATCGAGCATTAAAAATGCAAGCGGCCCAATGTAATCCGCCACAACCAGTCGTGACTTCGGCATAGGCATCCCGCTCTGGCCTAGTCATGACAACGACGATCTACCCCCTCCTCGGCGTCGCGGAGGGGGTGGATTGCGTTGGAAGTCAGTATGTTTGGCCTTCCGCATGGGGCCAATCTGGAGGGATCCGACGAAATATTCTGGTAATTACTGTGATTCGCCATCGCCTCTGTTAACGTCGCGCGCATGCCGGAGTCAACAGTTCAGGGAACTCGCACACGTTCGGCCTCACACGTGCCAGCTCTGGAGCCCAGCCGCACCCCCCTCATCGTGGCGATCGTCGCATTGGTGGCAGCGTTGGCCGCGGCTGGAGTCGCAATCTGGGCGCTGCTGGACAAGCCCGAGGCATCCGAGGCCGCCGCGCCTGCGATGCCGACCTCCGAACAGGTGAGCGCTGCACGCACGCGTACGTGCGACAACTTCAGGAAAGTCGCGTCCGGGGTCGCCATTCAGACGCACACCCAGCCGGAGGACAATCCCGCATCGGGTCAAGCAGTTGCTGCGAATGCCCGGCTGTCGATGCTCGGCGGTGGTACGTATCTGTTGGGCAATATCGATCCGGGCGCACCCGGTGACCTCAACGATGCGGTCAAGGAATTCGCCGGCACTCTGCAGACGGTTGCGGTGAATGCGCTGGCCGGCATCGGCAACGATGCGCCCGACCAGGCCGGCTTGCTGCAGAAGGCGCAAGCCGATACCGAGCGGATCGAAGCTCTCTGCAAGTAATCCACTGGCATTTCGCCTGCTGCGCAAGCGTTTCCAAGGTGGGGATCCAGTCGATGCTGTCTTCGCGGAACTCGATGTTTGGCCGTCGATCAGCGGGGCAGGTCCACCGCGCACATCTTGAAATTCTCGTTGACTTTCGGAACATTCCGTCGAAGACGCGATCCGACGGATTGGCTGATATCGGCCACCCCTGCGGCGGGTGGCCGACGTCGATCGCGATTGCGTGCTGGGAGTTGGTCGTATGGGGATGAAGCCGTGGGATGGGGATCGGCCAATGACCCCGCGCATTGTGTTGGAACGCAAGGACGTTGCCGCACGCGAGTTGTCGTTGGCGTTCTCGAGAGAGCAGATATCGGAACCCACCGATTGGTGCAACGGCAGCGACACCCATCATCTCGTGTACGTATATCGGGGCGGTGCAATGCATTCGATACAGTCGGCGCTTGATTGGGGGCCGTCGGGACAGGTGCCTCCGACGGCGGGGGATATCTGGTGGAAGCCCGCCGGTGTTCACTGTGCAGCTCTGGTACAAGGTGACGTCGCGGGAATCTGCGAGATTGCGATCCCGCGCCGAGTCATCGGCGACACCGCATTGCTGCCGCGAATCAAGTACCGGGATCCACTGTTTCACCGCCTTGTCGAGGAGATCTACAGCGTCGCTGATCGTGACGATGCCCTCGCGCGGTTGCTCACCGACTCTGCCGCTGAGACTCTGCGTCTGTTGGTCGCAGACAAGTGCACTGTGGGGCCGCCGATTCAGCGAGAGTGCCGCACCTTCGATGCCGTTACCCGCAAGATGCTCGTCGAGTACCTCAACGACAGCTTGGACTCGGATATTCATGTCGACGCCCTGGCGCGGTTGACCGGGATGTCGGTCCAGGGGTTCATCAGCGCGTTCCGCCGGTCGTTTCAGACCACTCCGTACCAGTACCTGCTCGACCGACGGATCGACCGTGCCCAGATCCTTCTGGCGGCCACCTCGCGGAGCATCGCGGAAATTGCCACCTCAGTGGGGTTTTCGACACCAGGACACTTCGCGACGTCGTTCCGGCGGCGCGTCGGAGTCTCACCCAGCGTGTTCCGCAAGAGCCTATGAGCAGATGTCATGCTGCCTGGGAAGTTGCGTGCGCTCAGCGGTTGCCGCGGTAGGCGCGGGGCGACACCCCGACGCGGCGCCGAAAGGCCGTGGCGAAGTGGTTCGGCGACGAGAACCCCACCGCCCTACTGATGTCGGCGACAGTCCGCGTAGTGTGCCGCAAAAGGGACTTGGCACGTTCGATCCGCAGGTCCAGCAGGTACTGGTACGGAGTGGTCTGAAACGCCGCGCGGAATGCTGAGATGAAACCGCCCACTGGCATATTCGCCAGTTGTGCAAGCGATTCCAGCGTGATCTCGGAATCAAGACTGTCCTCGAGGAACGCGACGATCATCGAGCGGGTAGCCGAGTCCAGGGTCTGGGGCGTGCGCTCGGTGATGGGCGGTGGATTCACCGCGCACACATTGGTGATCACCAATCTCAGGGTTTCGCCCAGTGAGTCGGTGAGTAGTCGTGCGGGAGCGTCGTCGCGATCGGCGACGGCGTAAATGCGCTCGACCATCTGATGAATCAGCGGATCGCGGTGTTTGACGCGCGGTATCAGCGTTGTCGGGCCCAGCAGGCGGTCCGGGATGGCGATCTCGCAATATTCCGCGGTATCCCCTTCGACCAGTGAAGCGCACTTGTCGCCGGCCGGCACCACCCAGACGTCGCCCACATTCGGCACGCCCCGGCCTGACGGTCCCCAGTCCAGATCGGTTTCCATGGAGCGCAGCTGTCCGGCACGGTGCACGAAGATCAGGTGGCGGGTCTCGTCGAAGCAACACCAGTCGGTGGTGGTGTGAATCTGCTCGGTGGCGTATCTGAGGGACAGGCCGCGGGTGGTCATGCGTGTCTCGCCCAGCACGATGCGTCTGGTCTGGGGGCGGTCGCCATTCCAGGGCTTCATCGCCACACGCACCTCCTGCGCGATTCATGGCTGCGCCGATCTCGGCAGCAGACTAGCGGGCAGAAGTCCGACTGGGAGTGTTTTCCATTTTAAAGAGCGACTGTGAGTACTTGCGGTGGAGACGCTTGCAGGCAGTGTTCAGTTTTCGCGCTTTTCAGTAAAAATGAACGTCGGGAAAGCGGCGTCATACGGCCTTGAGCTCGTCAAACAGGGCTTGCACGATGGGCAGCCCAGCCGCGTCAGTCCTTGGCCAATCGGGTTCACCGACACCGAAGTGGTGTGCGAGGCGGTCAATGTTTGCGATAGCAATCCTCGCCCTGAGAGCTTCTCGCTCGTCGGAGGTGAGAGCGCGGCAATCTGCCGCCGTTGCACACCTGTGGATCGCCCCGAGGGTGGTTGTCACGAGACGTTCATGCGCTCCGACAATGAGGCGTCTTTAGGTCTGTGACTCTCGACGGGGTTGTGACAACGTCGTGACACCGAGGCGCTGAAACGGGCAGATCGACACCGTTATCGCAGTTTGGCTTGGAGCCGATGACGGGAATCGAACCCGCGTATTCAGCTTGGCGATTTTGTGGTTACCAGCGTTTGTGAGAGTCCGTGAAAGTGTTGTACGGCAACCACTCTCGCTGTTTCCGGATACGCACGGATACAGGTAAGTACACCACGAATCACGGTCGTTTATACGGGGAAAATACGGAGTACCTGCAACTTCTGCTTGCTGAAATGGCAAATCGGATTGCCGATGTGGGTGGTCAGTTGGCCTGGCTCGGGATCCAGGGCCGGCCTTGATTCAGTCCTTCGCAGAATTGCTTCACCTCGCGCCACTGGGCCGTTAGCAAGGGGATCGCAGTCGAGCCGAGCTGCGCGATGTCGTAGCGCGTCCGCCATGACGCCTCGTACAGACTGCGGTACTGCAAGTGGATCTCTGGATATAGCGCGCGGACCAGTTGGTTGGTGCCGCGGTTTCCGATCTCGACGCCTGAGTGCTTGCGTGGGTTGCGTTCGTCTTTGCTCAGGCTCGGTTCGTCGGCGAGCGACGAGTGCACATAGTGCATCGCCGAGTAGAACAGCGCTACTACCGCCCAGTCATCGAACTGGCCAAGCATGTGGTCGGATGCACTCTTGTGGTGCTCGGCACGCTTCAGGTGCCACTTGCGCACGCCCATCAGGCTTCGGCGAATTCCTCGTTCTGCACCGATTCCAACGGAAAAATATCGAACTCCAGTGCCCATTCGTCTGCGTGGGCTTCTTCGAACTTCAACAGTGCCTCAAGCACCAGCATTCGGGTTTCCCACGTGTAATGGTCGATGCAGGCGCCGACTCGAACGATGCGGGCGCCCGGCTCCCACCGCACGCTCAGGTGATTCTTCCCGATGTCTTGCAGAAGTGGTTGTAGGCGGCCCTCAAGCTCGAACCTGAGGGTGTCGGCCGTGATCATGGGCTGTTTCTCCTGGCTGGACACGCCGCTGACGGTAACCCCAGTGAACCATCAGACACTGACAAATCTTGGTATTGAGCCTAGATCGTGACTAATGGCGCCGCACAATCGCAACCCTGCCGTGTGAAATCGCGAATCGGAAAACGATTTGCATTTCACACGCACCGTGAGGCGCTATGCCGGCCGTGCCGCGATCCATGTGGGGGGCGGGGTGGGTGCCCTGGGGGTGGTGGGGGGCCCCGGCGCCCTCCAAAAACCCC
>NZ_JBEFTI010000002.1:0-719074 GCF_053483975.1 Mycolicibacterium sp. XJ870 | reverse complement strand
ATGGTGCGTCAGCGGCCCAAGCCGGAGCCATGGCCCAAGCCGATTCAGCGCGACCCGCAGGACGCGCTCATCTAGCCCCTTTGCCCCCCTTGCACCGCGAGCGTGCGTGTCTGTTGCTCAACACGCCGTAAAACATCGGCAGTTTGCGCACGCTCGTGGTGGCCCCGTCTCGGGGCAAGGGGTCACCTGACGAGCGCCACCGCGAACCCGTCCCAGCCCTTGGCACCCACGGTTTGAATGGCGGCGGCGTCCAGCCTCGGATGCCGGCCCATCATCTCCAACATGTCGCGCACCGCGAGCGCCTGCTGATCATCGGCCGCCGGCTCAAGCACCCGGCCGAAGCGGGTCACGTTGTCCACCACGATGATTGACCCGGGCCTGCCGAGTTTGATCGCCCACTCGACGTAGGCGACGTTGTTCTCCTTGTCGGCGTCGATGAAGACGAGGTCGAAGACGTCACCGCGGTCAGCCAGCCGCGGCAGGGCATCCAGCGCCGCGCCGACGATCACCTCGACCCGGTCGGCGACCCCGGCCCGCTCCAGATTCGCTCGCGCCACCTCGGCGTGTCGGGGCTCGTACTCGAGTGTGACGACACTGCCGTCCGGACCGACCCCGCGGGCGAGGTTGATCGTGCTGTAGCCGGCCAGCGTGCCGATCTCCAGTACCCGTCGCGCCCCGGATATCGTCGCCAACAACGACAACAGCTTTCCGTGTTGCGCGGACACTTCGATCGCGGGCATCCCCGCGGCGTGCGCGGATTCGCGCGCCGCTACCAGCGCCTCGTCCTCGGTGCGCAGCACCTCGTTGAACATGACGTCGACATCTCTCGGCTCGGCCATGTTCGCCAGGCTAGCTGGATCGGGCGAGCACACGTTGCTCGAAGAGGTCGGCCCCACGGGCTGTCCCACCACTCTCAGCGAATCCCGCGGCCACCCGTCTGGCGCCGTCGGCCATGGTCATAGCCACGCGCACCTTCTCACGGAGCCGTTCTGGCGATAGTTTCCTCGCCGGTAGGCGGGTTCCGCACCGCGCAACTTCGACGCGTCTGGCGACCTCGAACTGATCCCGCCCATATGGCACAACACAGACCGGCACGCTATGCGCGAGCGCCTTCTGGGTCGCACCCATCCCACCGTGGGTTACCGCGCACACCGCACGGTCCAACACCAAGCCATGCGGAACAAATTGGCACACCGTCATTTTCGCCGATGACGAGATGTCGGACAGGCCGGCAGGCATGGTTGCGACGACGTGGACCGGTTCATCGGCCAACGCGTCCGCGGCAGCAGCCACCAGGTCGGCATCCGCCTGCCTTTCCGATGATGTCGTCACGAGAACGATGGGCCGGTCGATCGAACTCAACCAGGCAGGTGGAGCATCCGAATCGAGATCCAGCAAGCAGGGTCCGATCATCTGCACAGCGTCACCCCAGTCGCTGTGCGGATACTGGAACGGTTTCCCGCTCGCGAGCAGCATCAACGGAGCCCGCCTGAGAAACTCGTCCGTCGAATTCACCAGGGGCACCTGCACTTGCGCCCGAACCTTGTTGATCGGCGGCAGAATGATCTTCTCGAGCGGACGCAACAACGCAGCCCGCACAATGGCATCGCGCACCCGGCCGACCGCCCCGCTCCATGGCCGCAGACCCAGCCCGAAGGGCGGCACACCGTCGGCGCGTAGCGGTGGCGTGTACGGCGCGAATGACGCCCAGGGAACACTTCCTGCTTCGGCCGCCGAACGTGCGCCCCAGCAGTTGACGTCCACCAGCAGGGCGTCGGGGTGAACCTGCTCCACCGCTGCGGCAAGGTCGCCGACCTCGTACCCGGCACGCCGGCCGAACGCTGCCACCCCCAACTTCAGTGCGCCCCGGGGGTTCTTGGCCTTCCAATCATCGAGCTCCGCCGCCTCGATGCGGGGATCGATTGCAGCCGTGGCGAATCCCAGCCTCCGACCGATCTCGACGCCGGAGGACAGGGTGCGCACATGGATGGTGTGGCCTCGACAGGCCAGTTCCAGCAGCAGGGCGCCCATCGGCAGCAAGTGCCCCAATGCGGGGGACGTATAGGCCAGGACCGTCGCCATCGCGCTATCCCATACTCCGGGCCGCGTCGAGTCTGCCTCGGGCATTGAGCTTTTCGCACATCCGCAGGTACTGCGCGGACAGGTTTGCGTACCCCTGCATGTCGCGTTCGGCCTGCGCCAACAGCGCACGGCTGCGTAGCCACCACAGATCCAGTGCCGGGATGCCAGGCCGCTGGGCCTGCCACTGGTCGACGATGTGCCGCGCTTCAGCCAGATCCTCCTCAGCGCCCCTCTCGACGAGAAGCTCTACGAGTGCCTCACCGACGCAACCTGAATAGACCTTCGACCCCCTACCCATGTGCAGAGCGAAGTTGGCGCGTAGTTCCACGCACGCTTCGTCGCGGCGCCCGTCTTGTGCCGCATCTCTGGCGAGATCTGTGATGACAGCTGGAAGTACCAACGTCATGAACTTGTTCGCGCGGCAGTTCGAGCGCACGTGTTCGAGCATGCCGATCGCCTCTGCGCGTGTCTCGCGACTCCCCCGCAGCAGCGCGGTGCCGTAAGACCACTTGGTGCAGAGGATGCCGCTGGTGTCACCGGACGACTCCGCGCACTCGCGGGCCGCGCGAAGGTCGTCGATGAACTCGGACGCCTCGCACAAGCCGAGTGCGAGAACGGTTCCCGCGTACATCACCACATGAGTGAACATCCGTGACTGGAGCGCACGCCCGTGTGCGATGCCCTCATGAAGGTTGCGGCGGCCCTGCTCAGGCTGGCCGAGGCATAGTTCGATGACTCCACGCAACGCCTGGGCCGGCCGTAATTCAACATCCGGCACCTCACATGCATCCAGCAGATCGATGACGTCAATCGCCGAATCGAATCTGCAGTTGGCAAACCACGCAAACGCGACCGCGTTGACGACGATACCCATGGCTTCGCCATCCCAGTCGGCGGTGACCAGCATGCTGTGCAGCTCTGCTGCCAATCCCACTGCCTCAGGAACGAGGAAATCATTGAATGTCATCGCCCAGAGCTGTCCGGCCGTCCCGATCGCAAGTGATCGCGTATCGTCGGTTCGGGTTGCGAGGTCACGGAACTCGCGATACCGATGCGCTGTGTCGGCGTCACTTCCCACGTACAGCGAGGTCGATACCAGCATCGTGCGCGGTGCCACTCGCATTGCTATGACGCCGTCGTGTTCAGGCAGTTCGTCAGCGACATTCCGGGCGCGCTCCCATTGTTCCCGCGCTGCAGGAAGATCTCGCGAACGGAGCCATCGAGCCGCCCGCATATGCCAGTGGTAGGCCTGCGCCTGTTCACCGGCGGCCTCGAAGTGAGTTGCAATCAGTGCCGCGTTCTCTTCGGCCGCTGCCGGGCCGCGGTCCTCGATGGCGACGGCGAGCCGGCGGTGGGCCTGTGCCCGGTCACGGCTCAGTTGAGATTCGTATGCGACAGTGCGTACCAGCGGATGGTGGAAGCAATAGCGTTGTCGCGGGACGAATTCCGTTTGATCGATCAGCTCGGCGGAGACCAGCTCGGACAATCCGGTGTCTCCGGCATCCGGTCGCAGCACATGCAGCGTTTCCGGATCGAAGTGGGCGCCGATCACCGCTGCCGCGTTCAGGAGGGATTTCGCTTTTGCGGGCAGTCTGTCGATGCGGGCAGCGAGAACCGCCTGGACAGTCGGGGGTACGACGATCGGGGCGGTGTCGACCGACATCCGATAGCCGCCACGGCCGCCCGACAGCACACCGCGCCCGGCGAGGTCTCGAACGATCTCCTCGACGAAGTAAGGGTTGCCGGCCGCCACACCGGCGATCCGGTTGGCCATGCCCGCCAACGTGGCATCGTCGCCGAGCAGTTGGTTCACCAACCGTCGCGTCGCCGATTCGGTCAACGGTTGAAGCCGGATCGTCTGCCCCGAATTGCGGCGCAATGCCCCGCGAAACTCTGGCCGGTAAGTGGCGAGAACCATTGCTGCCGTTCGGTTGCCGAGTTCGGTCGCGAAATCGCTCAGTACGTCGTCACTAGGGGAGTCTATCCAGTGCGCGTCCTCGATCACGAAGACCACAGGGCTGGTGTCACCCTGCACCGCCGTCGTCATCATCTCCACGAGTCGGCGCCGCCGATCGTCGACGCTGTCACTGACCTCAGGTTCGGTGCCGTCGCCGATTCCCATCGCCTCGAACAGGATTCGTGCATCGCGCGACTGCGCCGCCAGGCGGCCGTCGAAATGGCCGACGGTGCGGCTCCGCGCATCAGCCGGGCTCAGCTCCTCCACCTGGAACATCCCACGCAGCAACAGTGACAGCATGCGAAACGCCAGCGTCGACGCGTGCGCCTCGCCACGCGCAACAACCACCCGCGCGCCCTCACTCGCTGCGAACGCGGCGAACTCGCTGACCAGGCGACTCTTGCCCAACCCCGGTTCGCCGACTATGCCGACAAGGCCGCCATTGCCCGAGGTGAAGGCGGTCAGCAGCCGACTCAGTTCCTCTTCGCGGTCCAGCATGATGCTGTCGTTGCGCCCGAGCACGGTGCGGCGGGTTTCCACCGCGAGCAGCCGCCGCCCAGGTACCGGCTGATCGACGCCCTTCACTGTCAAGTTCTCGACGGGTCCGAGCCGAGCGACGTCTTCGACGAGTCGGGCGGTGGACATCGAGCACATCACCCCATCCGGCGGCGCTGCTGACTCCATGCGCTGCGCCATCCCGACGGGATGACCAACCGCGGTGTAGTTGCCGGGACCTGAGCCGAGAGCACCGGCAATGACATCACCGGAGTTCAGGCCGACGCGCAGACGCAGGCCGACGCCGTCACGGCGAAACACCTCAGCGGCGACGCCCTTGGCCACCGAATGGATTTCCAATGCTGCGATGCACGCGCGCAAAGCGTGGTCCTCCAGTGCCGCCGGCGCACCGAAGAGGGCCATCAAACCGTCACCGGTGAACTTGTCCACCGTTCCGCGATAGCGCTGAACCACCGCGGCAGCACGGTTGAGCAGCTCGTTCATGATCTCCCGCAGGCGCTCTGCGTCCACCGCCGCCGCAAGCTTCATCGAGCCGACGACGTCGACGAACAGCACGGTCACCTGCTTGTGCTCGCCGCTGTTCAGCCGCGTGACCGGAGTGCCGCACGCATCGCAGAACCGCGCCTTCGAACGCAGGTCGTTTCCGCACGACCCGCATCGATCGGTGGCCTCACCGATCGGGCTGACCATTCGCTAATCCATGTGCTGCGTCGATTTCCCCATGATCGCGCATACCGTCTGCGGGCGGTCCGCATTTGCCATACCCGGGTCAGCGCTCAACCTCAGACCACGCCCTCTCTGGCGTAGACCATCCGCAAAACCAACCCGACCTCCGGACCCATCACCGTGGCGCACAGTTCGCAATACGTCGCGACGAACGCAGGCCCGTGCGGGGGGCTGTCAGTGCACAGGTGATGTGCGAGTTCGTGCAACACCACCAGCTCCCGCAGCGCCCAGGTGGTGTTGCGGTCCGGGACCGCGATCATGGCGGCCCCGTCGACCAGTTCGTAGTGCGCCGCCTTGGTGCCCCGGCGTGCCCGCACCGTGACCGGGCGGGCGCCGGCGCGAGCCAGCACCTCGTCGACGTAGCGCTGCACCGCCTCCACCGAGGCGAACCGCGCCTCGGGTGGCAGGGTGAGTTGAGTACCGAAGAAGTCGATGGCACGCGAACTATGTTGTGCGGCACGGTCGAACAGCGTCCGCACGAATTCCTCCGCGGCGTACACGCGGGCCCGCTGGGTGTCCTTGGCGGTCACTTCTCCAGTGCGCCGCGCGCGCCGGACAACTCCTGGCCCGGGCCCAACCGGGCACGTTGGCCCGCCCGGTCACCAGCGCGACGTGCGGCCGACGAGTATCCCGCCGAGGCACTCGTGGCCCGCCACGTACCGCGGGCCTGCGACGTCTCCCGGTAGAAGCTCTTCAACTCGATGTCCTTGTCCCGCAAGGCGATAGCAGTCCCCGGGCGATCTGCCTCATCGGCCTCCCGCGTGGCCTCCTCCTTGGCCTCCGACAGGCGCTTGCCGATGCGGGCGCCGAAGGCCAGCTGGAAGTTCAGCCGGGCGGTGATGGTCGGCGTCGGACGGTGCGCACCGGAGCTGAGGTAGGCCTCGGAGGCTTTGACCATCTGCATGACCAGGCTCACGTAGAGCGCGTGGGTGGCGTCGATGTCCTCGGCGAACCCGTACGCATAGACGAACGTCGAATTCGACGCCACATCGCACTTCACGTCATTGGCCAGCCCGATCACCACGAACAGCTGCACATAGGTGCGCAGGCCCTTGGTGCCGGCGGCACCGATGGTGATGGTCCGCTGCACCGGCATCTGCGCCTTGGTGCGCTGGGCCGAGTGCGCGCGGGCCAGGGCCAGGTCGATCGACGTCGTGGTTGCCAGGCGCTGCGCGGCCGCCATGAACGCCTCGGCCTCGTGCTGATTGTCTGTGCCCTCAGCCTGGCGCAGCAGTGCCGCGATGCGCCCCAGCATCTTGTCGTCAGTCATTGCGCGATCCGCTCCGCTCCTCGCTGCGCCTCACGTGACCAACCTAGCCAAGACCTCCGACATCACTTGTCGACGAAACCGTTCACCGCGTCGAGCACCTGTGGCGAAAGAGGTGCGGGCTTGCTGTAGTTGGCGATGCTGTCGGTCGGGTCGTCGCGCAGGATGTGGTTGACGCCCTTGAGTTCGACGACCGTCAGCGCGGTGTGCTTGAGCGCGTCGATCAGCGGACGTTCGGCCGCACAGTTGGCCTGCGCGTCGGAATCCGAACAGGTGAGCAGCACCGGCATGCCGTCGGGCAGTTCGGCGGCCAGCGGCAGCGGATCGATCTTGTCGGCCTCGATGATGGCGTTGAGGTTGCCGGGGTTGACGATCGCGCCGAGCCCCTCTGGCAGCTTCGCGGGAACGGTGCCCTTGGTGCGGATCTCGTCCACGGCAGCCAGCCAGGCCGTCAGCACCTCCGGGGTGGCGCCGGCCCGGACCCGATTGGTGATGATGTCGAGGTACCGGCCGGCGAGAGGTTGAAACAGCGCGAGCGCGTGGACTTTTGGATCGCCTGCGGCGGCCAGGGACATCGCGTGTACCGCACCCTCCCCGAGGGCGTAGACCGAGATCCTGTTGTCGTCGGTGTCGGGCTGATCGGCCAGGAATCGCAGCGCAGCGGTTGCACCCGTGGTGTAGACGCCGCTGACCACCTCTGTCGGCTTGCTCTCGTAGGGACCGAGGCCGGTCTTTCCGGTGCCGATCTTGTCGTAGCGCAGGCTGGACACGCCCTTGTCGGACAACGCCTCTGCCAACTGCCGCATGTTGCCGACCGGCCCGACGACCTTGTTGTCACCGTTGCGGTCGGTGGGCCCACTCTCGGAGATCATCAGCGCGGCCGGACCCGGCTTGCCATCATGGCGGTAGCTGCCGTGGATGGTGAGTCCGTCGGCGTCGAAGCTGACATCGGTGTCGGTCCAGCCCGGCTCATCCGATCCGCAGCCGGCCAACAGCAGCACCGAAATCAGCGCTGCGGCAACCCGTCTCACAGATGCGCCTCGATCCAGGAGGTGACATCGTCGAGCACCAGAGCCTTCTCGGGTTCATTGAAGACCTCGTGGAACAGCCCCGGGTACACCTTGAGGTGCACGTCCTGCGATGCGATGCACTCGACCAGGACGCGACTGCCCGCGACGGGGATCAGGCGGTCCTTCTCGCCGTGTACCACCAGCAGCGGAGCGGCCAGCGCCGAAGCGCGCTGCGGCATCGTCTCCCCCACTCCGATGAGAGCCCGGGCGATCCCGGCAGGCAACCTGCCCTGATGCACCAGCGGATCGGACTTGTAGGCGGCGACCACCTCAGGGTCACGGGACACCGCATCAGCATCGAGCTTCTCGACCGGCAGCCCCGGCGCGACCTTGCCCAGCACCTTGGCCGCGACGACCAACAGCGGCGACAGCCCATCCTGCGCGTGCACGGCCGGCCCCGACAGCACCATCGCGGTGTACTCGTCGGGGTATTCCACGCCGTAGGTGAACACGATGCCGCCGCCCATGCTGTGTCCGAGCACGATGCGGGGCAGCGCGGGATGCTCGCCGGCGGCGATGCCGACCAGCCTGTGGAAGTCGCCAACGAACTCCGACATGTCCCGCAGGTAGACCCGCTTGCCGCCGGACCTGCCGTGGCCGCGGTGGTCGAGGGCATAGACGATCAGTCCGGCAGCGCCGAAGCGCCGTGCCACGTGGTGGTAGCGACCGGCGTGCTCGGCGTAACCGTGGGAGAGCACGACGACCCCGCGCGGTTCGATGTCCGGGGTCCACACGTCGTAAACGATGCGTACGCCGCCGACGCCGTCGAAGGTGCGTTCAGTGCGGGTGCTGGTCACCCTCGCGAGCGTAGCCGGGTCGGGTTAGCGCAGCACAATGGCATGATGACGACGATCTTCCGTCTTGTCGGTGGTGCTGCGTAAGCTCGCGAATGTGACCGTCCTCGCACACCGCCTCGATGACGACAGCCCGGCCGATTCCTTCCTGGCCGATGCTCAGCGGTACCGGCGTGAGCTGCTCGCGCACTGCTACCGGATGACCGGTTCACTGCACGACGCCGAGGACCTCGTACAAGAGACCTATCTGCGCGCGTGGAAGTCCTACCAGGGCTTTCAAGGAAAATCCTCGGTACGGACATGGCTGTACCGCATCGCCACCAACACCTGCCTGACCTCGTTGGAGGGACGGGCCCGTCGGCCCCTGCCGTCGGGCCTGGGCGCACCGAGCTCGGCAGGCACTGACGACATCGCCGAGCACCACGAGGTGCCATGGCTGGAACCGCTGCCCGACGACTCGACGGATCCGTCGAACATCGTTGGTTCGCGTGAATCGGTCCGGCTGGCGTTCGTCGCCGCACTACAGCACTTGTCGCCGCGGCAACGCGCGGTGCTGGTGATGCGCGAGGTGCTGCAGTGGAAGGCCGCGGAAGTTGCCGACGCGATCGGGTCTTCCACGGCCGCCGTCAACAGCCTGCTGCAGCGGGCCCGGGCGCAGTTGGATGCCGTCGGCCCCAGCGAGGACGACGGGATCGCCCCGCCCGAGTCGGCGCAGGCGCGGGACTTGCTGAGCCGCTACATCGCCGCGTTCGAGGCTTACGACGTCGACAGGCTGGTCGAGTTGTTCACCGCGGAGGCGATCTGGGAGATGCCGCCGTTCGACAGTTGGTACCGCGGCCCACAGGCGATCGGCGACCTGACCCGCCACAAGTGCCCGGCCGATCGCCCCGGCGATATGCGGTTCATCCCGACGACTGCCAACGGCCAGCCCGCGGCGGCGCTCTACATGCTCAACCGCGAGACCGGCACGCACGAGGCGTTCCAGCTCCATGTTCTCGACATCAAACCCGGCGGCATTTCGCACGTCGTGGCGTTCATGGAGTCGTCGCTGTTCGAGAAGTTCGGGCTGCCGGCCACGCTCTAGCTGCCGTCGTACGCGGCCTGCAGTTTGGCCAAGTCGAACTTTCCCATGGTGGACAGCACGGCGGCCATCAGTCGCTCGTTGGCCTCCTGATCCCCCTTGTCCATCATGTCGTAGTAGTCCTCCGGTGTGACCTGCCAGGAGAGCCCGTACTTGTCCTTGAGCCATCCGCAGGGCTGTTCCTCTCCGCCCTCGCTGAGCGCGGCCCAGATCTGGTCGATCTGCTCTTGGCCGGCGACGCGCACCTCCAACGAGACCGCCTCGGTGAAATGGAACTGCGGACCGCCGTTGATTCCGACGAACCGCTGCCCGGCGAGTTCGAACTCGACCACCATGGGCACGTCCTGCGGAGACGGTGCAGCCGGATGCGCGGCGACGGTATTGAGGATCCGGCCGTTACCGCCGAACGCAGCGATGTAGTGCTCGGCGGCCTCTTCGGCCTCACGGTCGAACCAGAGATTGGGAACGATGCTGGCATTGATCTTGGTCATGGTGTGTAGACCGGGTGTGAGCGCATTTTTCATCGCCCAGTGCCACGTACAACACCCAAACTTGACTTCTGCGTGTCACAACTGGCCGCTCGACCGGAGAAGGGTAAGCATCTAAATGCCCAGGTCATAACCCAAGTTATCCAGGTATCTGGAACGTGTTCTATTATCGCGTTCCATGAAGACCAAGGGCGCCCTGCTGTGGGAACTCAATTCGCCGTTCAAGGTCGATGAGATCGACCTCGGTGACCCCATCGCCGACGAAGTACAGATCCGGATGCATGCCGCGGGCATGTGCCACTCCGACTACCACATCACCACCGGTGCCACCCCGATCGGCCTGCCCGCGCTGGGCGGTCACGAGGGTGCCGGTGTGGTCACCAAGGTCGGCAAGAACGTCACCGGCATCGAGGAGGGCGATCACGTCATCCTGGCGTTCATCCCCGCCTGCGGTGAGTGTCCGCCGTGCCTGAAGGGCTTCCGCTCGCTGTGTGACCGCGGCGCGGTCCTGCTCGGCGGTAAGGCCATCGCAGACGGCACGTCCCGAATCAAGGCCGGCTCGCACGACGTCTCGCCGATGAACCTGCTCGGCACCTTCGCGCCGTACATGACGGTGCACAAGGATTCCGTCGTCAAGATCGACAAGGACATCCCCTTCGAAACTGCGGCCATCATGGGCTGCGCGGTGCCGACGGGCTTCGGCTCCGCCACCAATGTCGCCGAGGTGAAGCCCGGCGAGACCGTCATCGTCATCGGCGTCGGCGGAATCGGCATGAGCGCGCTGCAGGGTGCGGTGATCTCAGGCGCCAAGCACGTCATCGCGATCGACCCGAACGAGTGGAAGCGCGAGCAGGCCATCAAGTTCGGCGCCACCCACGTCTACCCGTCGATGGCCGAAGCCATCGCGCCGATCATCGACGTCACCTACGGCCTGATGGCCGACAAGGTCATCATCGCCGTCGGTGACATGAAGGGCGAGTACATCGAGGAGGCGTTGATCCTGACCGCCAAGACCGGCACCTGTGTGGTGACGGGTATGGGGTCGATGATGGATGCCGACGTCAAGCTCAACCTGTTCCTGTTCACCATGTTGCAGAAGACGTTGAAGGGCAACATCTTCGGCGGTGGCAGCTCGCACGTCGAGACGCCGCGGCTGGTGGCCCTGTACAAGTCGGGCCTGCTCAACATCGATGACATGATCACCCGGACGTACAAGCTCGAGGACATCAACCAGGGCTATCAGGACATGTTGGACGGCAACAACATCCGTGGTGTGATCCGGTTCGACGAGTCCGACTGGTGACACTCTCTGCCGAGCAGACGCAGAATCGCCCTTTTCAGCGTGGAAAAGGGCGATTCTGTGTCTGTTCGCGGGGATTACTTGGGGGGCATCCGAATGCCGCCGTCGACGCGGACGACCTCCGCGTTCATGTACGAGTTGGTGATCAGCTCGAGAACCATCGACGCGAGTTCGTCGGGCTTGCCCAGGCGATGGGGGAAGAGCACCGACTCACCGAGCTTGGCCTTGAACGCCTCCGACGCCTCACCCTCGCCGTAGATCGGGGTGTCGATGAGGCCCGGCGCCACGGTGTTGACCCGGATGCCCACCGCGGACAGGTCGCGGGCCACCGGAAGTGTCAGCCCGACCACGCCGCCCTTGGACGACGAGTACGCGGCCTGGCCGATCTGACCGTCGAAGGCCGCGACGCTGGTCATGTTGACGATGGCACCGCGCTCGCCGGTGTCGGTGAGCTCGTTGCGGCTCATCGCGGTCGCCGCCAGCCGGATGCAGTCGAAGGTGCCGACCAGGTTGATCGCCAGCACCTTCTTGTAGGCATCCAGGTTGTGCGCCGACGCGAATTCGCCGTCCTTGCCGATGGTCCGCTGTGCCCAGCCGATGCCGGCCGAGTTCACCAACGCGCGCAGCGGACCGAGGTCTATTGCCGTGTTGACGGCATCCTCGATCTGCTCGGTGTTGGTGACGTCGACGCTGACGAACACGCCGCCGATCTCGTGTGCGAGCGCCTGCCCGCGATCTGCCTGCAAGTCCGCGACGACGACCCTCGCGCCCTTGGCTGCCAACTGGCGGGCGGTTGCCGCGCCGATACCTGATGCGCCACCAGTGACGATTGCGCTAGCTCCGTTGATATCCACGACGACAGACTAAGCCCGATCCACCGGTGGGTCGGGCGCAGGTCGGTAGGCTCGCGTCATGCCCTCGACCGTCGACATCCGGCGCGCCAGCGATCGCGGCATCACCACGACGGACTGGCTGCAGTCGCGCCATTCGTTCTCGTTCGGCGATTACTACGACCCGGACAACACCCATCACGGCCTGCTACTGGTCAACAACGACGACATCGTGGCGCCGGGGACTGGGTTTGACACCCACCCGCACCGGGACATGGAAATCGTGACCTGGGTGCTGCAGGGTGAATTGGCGCACGCGGATTCGATGGGCAATGCCGGGGTGATCTATCCCGGCCTGGCGCAGCGGATGTCGGCGGGCACCGGCGTCCAGCATTCCGAGAAGAACGGATCTGCAAGCGAGCCGGTGCATTTCGTGCAGATGTGGGTGCTGCCAGATCAGGCCGGCGTCACGCCGGGCTATCAGCAGCAGGACGTCGAACTCGCCAACACGCTGACTCCCATTGCGTCGGGGGCCATGGACGCCGCCGTCACCCTGCACAACCGCAACGCCACCCTGTACGGGGCCCGCCTACAGCCCGGTGACGCGCTCGACCTACCGCAGGCACGGTACGTCCACCTGTTCGTGGCCCGCGGCGATGTGACCCTGGAAGACGCGGAGCCGCTGCACACCGGCGACGCCGCCCGGCTCACCGACTCAGGCGGCCAGCGGGTTGTCGCCGACGGCGCAGCAGAGATCTTGGTCTGGGAGATGCATGCGAGTCTCACTGGTACGTAAGACAATCGCCGTCACGGCCGCAGTCATGCTCGCGGCGTGCGGCACCGCCGACGAAACCGTGACGTCCCCACCGGCGCCGACCACGACTACGACCACGACAACGACCACCCAGCAACCCGCGGGACTACAGCCTGCCACGGTGCAGGTACCCGCCGAGTTCGCCGAGGCGCCCTTCGACCAGCCTCGTCAGGCGATGATTCCCGCCGGCTGGTCGATCGAGGTGCTCGCGCGCATCCCGAAAGCCAGGATGGCCGCCTGGACGCCGGACGGCGCACTGCTGGTGTCGGTTCCGAGTACCGGTCAGGTGCTGACGGTGCATCCGAATCAGGGCACGCTGCTCGACGGGCTCGATCAACCGCACGGTCTCTTCTTCGCCAGCAACACCCTTTATGTGGCCGAGAGCGACCAGATCGACGCATACGACTACGCCGACGGCAGAGCCATCAACCGCCGCACCGTTGCCGGAAACCTGCCGGACGCCAAGAGCCCCGACCTGCACGGCGCGTATGCCCATGCCCTCAAGAGCGTGGTTGTGGGAAGCGATGGCGCGGTGTACTTCTCGATCGGCTCGACGGGAAACATCTCCGCCGAGGACCGCGACGCCATCCCGCCGCGGGCGTCGATCATGCGGGTTCCTGCCGGCGGCGGCCCGGCAGAACCGTTTGCCACCGGTGTGCGCAACGGCACCGGCCTGGCGTTCGCGCCGGACGGCTCGCTGTGGACAGCGGTCAACAACCGCGACAACGTCGCCGATCCCGAGGGCAGGGTGCGACAGGACTACGTCGACGAGCATCCACCGGAATCGGTGGCAAAGCTGACCGCGGGGCGTGAACTGGGTTGGCCGTACTGCAATCCAGATGGCCCGCCGCCCGCCGGTTTCATCCGCGACGTGCAGACCAATCCCGACGGCGCCCAGATGGACTGCGCGGCACTGCCACCCGTCGAACAAACGGTGGGCGCCCACGCCGCCCCGCTGGGCATGAGCTTCGCCGAGCTGCCGCAGCCGTACGGCCAGGGCGCACTGGTCGGGGTGCACGGTTCATGGAACCGGGAGCGCCCGCGCGAACCCGAGGTATCGTTCTTCCCCTGGCGCGACGGCACATTGGGCCCACAGCAGACGCTGGTCGGCGGTTTCCAGGACGAGGACGGCTTACGTTGGGGCCGCCCGGTCGCAGCGGTCGCAGGTCCGGACGGCGCGGTGTACATCACCGACGACTATGCCGGCGCGGTGTACCGGCTCGCGCCATCGTGATGAACATTTCACCGCGGCGCTAAGTCCCGGTGTCGGTTGCTCAGGGCAGAATGCGTATGCCTCCCGTGCCACAGGGCCCTGAAAGGACCAGCAGTGAGTTACAACGCCGCAGACATCACCGAGCTCGACGATGTCCAGCACACGCGCCTGCGGCCGGCGGTCAACCTGGGCCTGGACGTCCTCAACACGGCGCTGCGTGAGCTGGTCGACAACGCGATCGAAGAGGTCGCCGACCCCAGCCACGGCGGGTCATGCGTGACGATCACCCTGCACGCCGACGGATCGGTCACCGTCGCCGACGACGGCCGCGGCCTGCCTGTCGATTCCGATCCCGTGACCGGGAAGAACGGCATCGTCAAAACGCTCGGGACGGCGCGCGCCGGTGGCAAGTTCTCCGCCCATGCCGACGCGGCCAGCACCGGTGCCGGTCTGAACGGAATCGGCGCCGCAGCAGCGGTGTTCATCTCCGCGCGTACCGACGTGACGGTGCGCCGGGCAGGCAAGACCTATCTGCAGAGTTTCGGGCGCGGCTACCCCGGGATGTTCGACGGCGCCGAGGGCCGAGGGTTCGACCCCGACGCCCCGTTCACCCGCGCCGACACGCAGAAGCTGCGCGGAGCCGGCAATCGCAAGCCGGATGCACACGGCACCACGGTACGCATCCTGTTCGATCCCGCCGTGGTACCGGATTCGAGCGTGGACGTCGGTGAGGTGCTGCTACGGGCGCACGCCGCCGCGCGGATGTCCCCCGGCGTGCATCTGGTCGTCGTCAATGAGGGTTGGCCCGGCGAGGCCGTTCCGTCGGCGTTGACCGAACCGTTCAGCGGCCCGTGGGGCACCGACACATTGCTGGACCTCATGTGCACCGCGGCGGGCACTCCGCTGCCCGAGGTGCGCGCGGCCGTGGATGGCCGCGGGGAGTACACCACCGGCCGGGGACCGACACCGTTCCGCTGGTCGTTGACGGCGGGTCCGGCCGAACCGGCGACAGTGGCCGCGTTCTGCAACACGGTCCGCACCCCGGGCGGCGGATCCCATCTGACGGCCGCCATGAAGGGGCTGTCCGAGGCGCTGGCCGACCGCGCGTCCCGCATACGCGATCTGGGTCTGGCGAAGGGCGAGGACGGCCCGGAGCCGCAGGACTTCGCCGCCGTCACCGCGCTGGCCGTGGACACTCGCGCCCCTGATGTGGCCTGGGATTCTCAGGCCAAGACCGCGGTGTCGTCGCGGTCGCTGAACGTGGCGATGGCCCCGGATGTGGCGCGCAGCGTCACCATCTGGGCGGCCAACCCCGCCAACGGTGACGCAGTCTCGCTGTGGACCAAGCTGGCACTGGAATCGGCCCGGGCGCGACGTAGCGCCGAGGGCGCCAAGGCCCGGGCCCGCGCTGCGTCGAAAGCCAAAGGGCTGGGGACCAATCTGTCGCTGCCGCCCAAGCTGCTGCCCAGTCGGGAGACCGGCCGAGGGTCAGGCGCAGAGCTGTTCCTGTGCGAGGGTGATTCGGCGCTGGGCACGATCAAGGCCGCGCGTGACGCCACGTTCCAGGCCGCCTTTCCGCTGAAAGGCAAGCCGCCCAACGTCTACGGATTCACCGTGAACAAGGCACGCGTCAAGGACGAGTTCGATGCGATCGAACGCATCCTCGGCTGCGGAGTGCGTGATCATTGCGACCCCGAGCAGTGCCGCTACGACCGGGTCCTGTTCGCCTCCGACGCCGACCCCGATGGCGGCAACATCAACTCCAGCCTTATCTCGATGTTTCTGGACTTCTACCGTCCACTCGTCGAAGCCGGAATGGTCTACGTGACGCTGCCGCCCCTGTTCGTCGTCAAGGACGGTATGCAACGGATCTACTGCCAAGACGAGTCCGAACGTGACACCGCTGTGGCCCAGTTGAAAGCCACCTCTAAACGGAAAGTGGAGGTGCAGCGCAACAAGGGACTCGGCGAGATGGATGCCGACGACTTCTGGAACACCGTGCTGGATCCACAGCGGCGCACCGTGGTTCGCGTGCACCTCGATGACAGCGAGAAGACGTTGCACCACACTCTATTCGGCGGACCGCCGGAGGGTCGCCGCACGTGGATGGCTGATGTGGCTTCCCGCGTCGACACCTCAGCGCTGGACCTGACTTAAGGGACGTAGGAAAACACTGTGACCGCCATCCTGGATGTTCCTGAGCAGAATCCTGACCTGGTGCTCGACCAGAGCGCCGATGACTACTGGAACCACTACCAGCTGACCTTCGCGCTCTACAGCGTCAGCGACCGCGCCATCCCCTCGGCGTTCGACGGGCTCAAGCCGGGCCAGCGTCGTCTCCTCTACCAGATGCACGACTCGAAACTGTTGCCCGGCAACAAGCCCCAGAAATCTTCGAAGGTCTGCTCGGCGGTCACCGGCAATCTGCACCCACATGGTGGCGCGTCGATGTACGGGGCCGCGGCACTCATGGCAGCAGAGTTCCAGCGGGTGAAAGTCATTGACGGACAAGGCGCATTCCCGCGTGTCCAAGGTGACATCCCGGCCGCGGACCGCTACACCGAGATGCGGTTGTCGGCGCCCGGTGCGGCGCTGACAGCCGAGCTCGACGACCACGCGGTACCGATGGTCTCGACGTTCGACGGCGAATGGATCGAGCCGACCGTACTGCCGGCACGCTGGCCTGTGCTGCTCTGTAACGGCGCGGTCGGCATCGCCGAGGGCTGGGCCACCAAGGTGCCTGCACACAATCCCCGCGAGGTCATGGCCGCCTGCCGGGCGCTGTTGAAAACGCCGAACATGACCGACGACAGATTGGTGAAGCTCATTCCCGGCCCCGACTGGGGATGCGGAGCCACCGTGGTCGGCACGGCCGGGCTGCGCGAGTACATCACCACCGGCCGGGGTGCATTCACGGTGCGAGGCACCGTCTCGGTCGACGGGAAGAACGTCGTCGTCACCGAACTGCCGCCCGGTGTCGCCAGTAACACTGTGCAGGACAGGATCCGGGCCCTGGTCGAGTCCGGCGAACTGTCCGGTGTGGCGGACATGTCGGACCTGACCGACCGCCGCAACGGGCTGCGCATCGTCGTCACTGCCAAACGCGGTCACAGCGCCGAGACCATCCGCGACCAGCTGCTGGCCTTGACGCCACTGGAGTCGACGTTCGCGGCCAGTGTGGTCGCCCTCGACGAGGACCGGGTACCGCGCTGGTGGTCGGTGCGTGAACTGATCAGCGCATTTCTGCATCTGCGCGATTCAGTGGTGTTGCGCCGCAGCGAGTATCGGCTGGAGAAGGTCACCGCCCGCCGGCATCTGGTGGCCGGCCTGATGCTGATCCATCTCGACATAGATGCTGCCGTCGCGGTCATTCGTGCGTCCGACACCGTCGACGAGGCCCGGCAGGGCCTGCAGGAGCGCTTCCAGATCGACGAAGAGCAAGCCAATTATGTTCTGGGGCTGCAGCTTCGGCGGCTCACCAAGCTCGACGTGATCGAACTACAGGCCGAGGCGGAAAAGCTGGACGCAGAATTCGCGCAACTCACCGAGCTGGTGTCCAACCCCGACGCCCGCCGGAAGGTGATCGACGAGGAGCTGGTCGAGACCGCGAAGCTGTTCAAGGGCCCAGAATTCGACCGCCGCACCGTGCTGGACGCCGACGCCACACCCGTGTCGTCGTCTACCGACGACGATGGCCCCCGTGAGCGCAAGGTCAACGCCGCCTGGCGCCTCGATGACCGGGGCGTGTTCTCCGACAGCCACGGCGACCTCCTCACCTCAGGTCTGGGGTGGGCGGTGTGGACCGATGGGCGAGTCAAGTTCACCGCCGGTGGCGGTCTGCCCTACAAGATCCGCGACATCCCGGTGGCCCCGGACATCACCGGGCTGGTGCGCTCGGGTGTGCTGCCCGACGGCCACCACCTGGCGTTGGTGACGCGGCGCGGCAAGGTGCTGCGTATCGATCCCGCCGCGGTGAACCCGCAGGGCGTGGCCGGCAACGGGGTCGCCGGGGTGAAGCTGGCCGGTGACGGTGACGAGGTGATTGCCGCCCTGCCCGTCAGCTGCCAGAACGGTGAGGCCATCCTGTCCATCTCCGAAAAGGGCTGGAAGGTCACCGAAGTCGCCGATATCCCGGTGAAGGGCCGCGGCGGCGCCGGCGTCGGGTTCCACCCGTTCGTCAACGGCGAAAGCGCGCTGCTGTCGGTGTCGATCTCCACGACCGGGTTCGTGCGTGGCAAGAAAGCGGTGCGCGCGGAGAAGCGCGCGAAGGCGTCGGTCAAGGGTTCGGGGACGGACGTCACGCCTGCCGGTTAGCCCTGACCGCCTTGAGTGGGTACCCAGTCACCCATGACTAATACACAGACCCCGGAGCGCACACCCACCGAGGCCACATCGGAGCGGCCGGACGGCGTTGTCATCTTCGCCCCGATGCCCGTGCTGACCGTGACGGTGGAGGACCGCTCGGGTGAGGCCGACATTCACGTCCACGCCGGTGGACAGGGCGTGTGGCAGTCACGCATGGTGTCCTCGCTCGGTGTGCCGACCGTGCTGTGTGCCGCGCTTGGCGGGGAGACCGGCGCCGTGCTCGGTCACCTGCTGCCTGCAAAGGATGTCACTGTCCGGATCGTTCCGGTCAGCTCCCGCAACGGGGCCTACGTTCACGACCGCCGCACGGGCAGCCGAGAGATCGTCGCCGAGAGCCCCGGAAGCCCGCTGGACCGCCACGAGCTCGACGCGCTCTACGAACTCACCCTGACCGAGGGTCTGACGCACGGCAGGGTGCTGCTGTCCGGGCCGCAGGACGACCGGGTGGTACCCGCCGACCTGTACCGGCGGCTGGCCAGCGACCTCGGTACCAACGGGTGCAAAGTGGCCGCGGACCTGGCCGGTGAGCGGCTCGAGGCGGTGCTTGCCGGGCGGCCGGACCTGATCAAGGTGAGCCACGAAGAACTGCTCGCCGACCGCCGGGCGAAGTCCGAAGACGCCGAAGACCTCGTCGCAGCGATGCGCACTCTGCGCGACGAGGGCGCAGGCACGGTCGTCGTGTCGCGGTCCGGAGCCGAACCGGCCCTGGCCCTGCTCGACGAGGAGCGGGCCGTCGTAGAAGTCGAGATGCCGAAGTTGGAACCGGCGGACCCCGCCGGCGCGGGGGACTCCATGACGGCAGGCATGGTCGCCGCACTGGCGAGCGGTCGTTCGCTACGACGGGCGTTGCAGATCGGCGCGGCGTGCGGGGCGCTCAATGTCGTGCGCCACGGTTTGGGCACCGGCGGCGCGCAGGCGGTGGAGACGCTCGCCGAACGGGTCGAGGTGCGCCCATGGAAATAGCACGCGCATTGGTGACCAACGACGACGGAATCGACTCGGCCGGCCTGCATGCGTTGGCCGTTGCGGCGCGAGCGGCGGGGCTGGACGTGATCGTAGCCGCGCCTGCGGAACAGTCCAGTGGTGCGAGTGCTGCGCTGAGCGCGGTCCGCCGGGATGGCCGTACGGTTGTCGAGCGCCGGGAGTTGCCCGCCCTGGACGGCATGGAAGTGTGGGCCGTGCATGCCCAGCCCGCGCACATCGTCGCCGCCGCGCTCAACGGCTGGTTCGATCCTCGCCCGGACCTCGTCCTGTCCGGGATCAATCACGGCGCGAATATCGGTAGGGCCGTGTTGCATTCGGGCACTGTCGGCGCGGCGCTCACCGCTTCGATCAGCGACACCCGCGCACTGGCGGTGTCACTGGACGTGGCGCTGCACCCCACCGGAGAGCGGCACTGGGAGGCCGCCGCCGGCCTCTTGGCGCCGGTGCTGGAACTGCTCCTCGATGCGCCCGAGAACACCGTCCTGTCCCTCAACGTCCCCGACCGGCCCGCGGCCGAGCTTGGACCGATCCGGCACGCCTGGCTGGCGCGCGGCGGGGCGGTGCAAACGCGCGTCGACGAGGTCCGCGGTGGTGATGTACGGCTGGCCGAGTTCGAGATGTCCGAGGAACCCGAGCCGGGCACCGATAGCGCGCTGCTGGCTGCCGGGCACCCGACGCTCACGCAACTCCGGTCCATCGACGCGCACGACGGCGGGCTGGTGCAGCATTGGCTGGAGACCGGGCGCGGGCTGAGAGTCATCTGATCGGCGCCGGCTCTCAAATAGATATGCCACTCCGGCGTGGTCCCACTGTTAACAACTATCACTTTGTTAACATCGCGACGTGCAGTTTTCCCGGCGCGAGGCTCTGCGCTATGCCACGGCAGTCTCGGCGCTGGCGGGGCTGAGCGCGGCGGCAGGTGCAGGCGCGCCCACGGCGTCGGCCGCCGCTCCCACACTGATCGACTTCGCAATGCGTCAGATTCCCGCTCGGGATATCAAGGCCGCCGGCCACTCCGGGGTGATCAACTACGTTTCGACGTCGCGTCCAGGCTCATCCTTCGGCGCCAAGCCGATCACCCTGCCCTACGCCCGGGACCTGACCGCCAACGGGCTGGTGATCGTCAGCAACTATCAGTACGGCAAACCGGGCGGGACAGCACCGTCGGACTTCACGCGCGGATACCCCGGCGGCGTCGCCGACGCTCGCACCGCCTGGCAACTCCATACCGCGGCAGGCGGCGGACGGACTGCACCGATCTTCTTCAGCGTCGACGACGACATCGACCGCAACACCTGGAACAACGTTGCGCTGCCGTGGTTTCGCGGAATCAACTCGGTGATCGGAGTGCTACGCACCGGCATCTACGCGGGTATCAGACCGTGCCAGTGGGCCGCAGCCGATGGGGTCATCGGGAGGTCGAGCACGCCCGGCCGCGTGTGGGCGTGGCAGACCCGGTCCTGGTCTGGCGGTCAGATCTACCCTGCGGCGGTTCTCTATCAGCGCATCATCGACACCGCATCGAATCCGGGACCGGTGGTCGGCGGAATCCGCGTCGACGTCAACGATGTCCTGGCGCAGGATTGCGGCCAATGGAACCTGCATCCGTGAGGTACGTACGATCGCCGATGTGGCCGACCAACAGCTGCGCGATCTCAAGCTGCTGCGCCGGGTCCGCGACCGGATCGACCGGGAGTACGCGCAGCCACTGAACGTCGAGGCATTGGCGCTCGGCGCCAACATGTCGGCCGGACATCTGTCCCGGCAATTCAAGATGGCCTACGGCGAGTCGCCGTACTCGTATCTGATGACGCGCCGCATCGAGCGCGCCATGGCCCTGCTGCGCCGCGGCGACATGTCCGTCACCGAGGTCTGCTTCGCGGTCGGCTGTTCCTCGCTCGGCACCTTCAGCACCCGCTTCAGCGAGTTGGTCGGCATGCCACCCAGCGTGTACCGGGAGCAGACGGCGGGAGTCTCTGACGGCCTGCCGTCATGCATGGAGAAACACGTGACCAGACCGGTCAGGAATCGAGAAGCGCCCGCCGTCGGGCTGCACCTAGCGTGAACTCCGTGAAAAACACCGACATCACCATTCACTCCAGCATGTTGCCGCTCGACGATCCGGAAGAATCCCTCGCGTTCTATCGCGACGTCCTCGGCTTCGAGGTTCGCCTCGATGTCGGCAAGGACAAGATGCGCTGGATCACGATCGGTCCGCCCAACCAGCCCGACACCGCCGTCGTCTTATACCCGCCGACCGCAACGCCCGGTCTCACCGATGACGAGCGTCGCGTCATCTCCGAGATGATGGCCAAGGGCACCTTCGGCACACTGTTGCTGGCCACCAAAGATCTTGACGGTACCTTCGAGCGCGTCCAGGCCCGTGACGTCGAGGTCGTTCAGGAGCCCACCGAGCAGCCGTACGGCGTTCGCGACTGTGCGCTTCGCGACCCCGCGGGCAACATGATCCGTATCCAGGAGTTGCGCTAGATGCCACATGCCGCCGACACTCACGACCTGATCCGGGTGACCGGCGCCCGCGAGAACAACCTCAAGGACGTCAACATCGAGCTGCCGAAGCGCCGGCTCACGGTGTTCACCGGTGTCTCCGGTTCGGGCAAGAGTTCGCTGGTGTTCGACACGATCGCCGCGGAGTCCCAACGCCTCATCAACGAGACGTACAGCGCCTTCGTGCAGGGCTTCATGCCGAACCTAGCGCGGCCCGAGGTCGACGTGCTCGAGGGGCTGACGACGGCGATCATCGTCGATCAGCAGCGCATGGGTGCCGATCCGCGCTCCACCGTCGGCACTGCCACCGATACCGGCGCCATGCTGCGAATCCTGTTCAGCCGCTTGGGCAAACCGCACATCGGATCGCCCCAGGCATTCTCGTTCAACGTCGCCTCCGTCAGTGGAGCGGGTGCGGTGACGTTCGAGAGGGGCGGCAGAACCGTCAAGGAGCGGCGGGACTTCAACGTTGTCGGCGGAATGTGCCCGCGCTGTGAGGGCCGCGGTGCGGTCAACGACATCGACCTGACCGCACTGTACGACGACAGCAAGTCGCTCAACGAGGGTGCGCTGACCATCCCGGGTTTCAGCATGGATGGCTGGTACGGCCGAATCTTCAACGGCTGCGGCTTCTTCGACCCCGACAAGCCGATCAACAAGTTCACCAAGTCCGAACTCGACGCCCTGTTGCACAAGGAGGCGACGAAGCTCAAGATCGACGGGGTCAATCTCACCTATCTGGGGTTGATCCCGCAGATCCAGAAGTCGTTCCTGTCCAAGGACGTCGAGGCGATGCAGCCGCACATCCGTGCGTTCGTGGAGCGGGCAGTCACGTTCACCACCTGCCCGGACTGCGACGGCACCCGACTGTCCGAGTTGGCCCGATCGTCGAAGATCAACGGCGTCAACATCGCCGACGCCTGCGCCATGCAGATCACCGACCTGGCGGCCTGGATCGGCTCACTCAAGGAGCCGTCAGTGGCCCCGCTCCTTACGTCTCTGCAGCACACCTTGGATTCGTTCGTCGAGATCGGGCTCGGCTATCTGTCCCTGGACCGCCCGGCAGGCACGCTGTCGGGCGGAGAGGCGCAGCGCGTCAAGATGATCCGTCATCTCGGGTCGGCACTCACCGATGTCACGTACGTGTTCGACGAGCCGACCATCGGCCTGCACCCGCACGACATCGCGCGGATGAACAACCTGCTACTGAAACTGCGGGACAAGGGCAACACCGTGCTGGTCGTGGAGCACAAGCCGGAGACCATCGCGATCGCCGACCACGTCGTCGATCTCGGACCGGGCGCCGGCACCGCGGGTGGCGAGGTGGTTTTCGAGGGCTCTGTGGAGGGTCTGCGTACGAGCGACACCATCACCGGCCGCCATCTGGACGACCGGGCCGCGCTGAAAGAGGCCGTGCGAGAACCCGACGGCGCGTTGGAGATCCGTGCGGCCAGTACGCACAATCTGCAGAACGTCGACGTGGACATCCCGCTGGGCGTGCTGGTGGTCATCACCGGCGTCGCCGGCTCCGGTAAGAGCTCACTGATCGACGGCTCGGTGGCCGGGCGGGACGGGGTGGTCTCGGTCGACCAGAGCCCGATCCGCGGCTCACGGCGCAGCAATCCGGCGACCTACACCGGGCTGCTCGAGCCGATCCGTAAGGCCTTCGCCAAGGCCAACGGCGTGAAACCGGCGCTGTTCAGCTCCAATTCCGAAGGGGCGTGCCCCACCTGCAACGGGGCCGGTGTGATCTACACCGAACTGGGTGTGATGGCCACCGTGGAATCCACCTGTGAGGAATGCGAAGGCAAGCGCTTCCAGGCGTCGGTGCTGGAGTACACGCTGGGCGGCAGGGATATCGCCGAGGTCTTGGCGATGCCGGTCGCCGAAGCCGTGGAGTTCTTCGGCGACGACGCGAAAGTACCAGCGGCCCAAAAGATTCTGGACCGGATGTCCGATGTCGGGCTGGGTTATCTGACGCTCGGTCAGCCGCTGACCACGCTGTCGGGCGGCGAGCGCCAGCGGCTCAAACTGGCCGCGCGGTTGAGCGACAAGGCGTCCGATGATGGCCGGGTGTACATCCTCGACGAGCCGACCACCGGCCTGCACCTGGCCGATGTCGAGCAGCTCCTCGCCTTGCTCGACCGACTGGTCGACTCCGGCAAGTCGGTGATCGTCATCGAACACCACCAGGCGGTCATGGCACATGCCGACTGGATCATCGACCTGGGCCCAGGCGCCGGACATGACGGTGGCCGGGTCGTATTCGAAGGCACCCCCGCCGATCTCGTTGCCAAGCGCTCAACCCTTACCGGCGAGCACCTGGCAGGTTACGTCACCAGCTAACTTCGACACGTCCGGTACCCAATCGTGACCCTGCTGTTACGAATGTTGACAGAGTTATCTGTGTGGTTATTGTGTAATTCGTGCCTGGTCTGGCAAAGGTCATTCAGCGTGCGGTAGCGGGTGCTGCCACGTTCGCGCTGTGTGCTGCGCTGGGCACCACAGGATCTCCCGTCGCCAGGGGCGAGGACGCCAACGCATTGCTGCTGGGCGCGATCGCCAACACCAAGGGGTCCTACCTCGTCTACAACTTCGGCGGACAGTTCGCCGCGCCATTCCTCGCCGCGGACGGCCGTGCATACACGCTGAACAACGGTGGTCACCTGATGACCATCAAGAACGCGTCGACACGGCTCCACCCGCGGCTGCTGGTGGACAGCCACCAGGGTTATCAGTCGCGCTGCGAACGCACTCCGGGTGCCCGCACCGGCGAAGGGCTCTGGCAGGCGTCGGAAACCTATGCGCCCCTTAATGCGTGGCATGTGTTGGGCCAGCCGATCGTTGCGGTCAATGCCAACTTCTTCGACGTACGCGGTCAGAAGGGTGGATCGTGGCGGGATACCAAATGCAGCTCGCCCCTGGGTGCCTACGTGGACAACACCCGCGGCCAGGGCCGGGCCAACGTCCCGGTGACCGGCACGCTGGCCTATGCCGGCAAGCAAGGCTTGTCCGGCGGTAACGAACATTGGGCGGCACTGGCCACCATGATCCTTCCGGTCGGCGGCGCACCCTACGTCGTGATGCCCAAGGGCGACAACGACTACGACGCGGCCTCGCCGGAGATCCAGCGGCTACTCGACCGCGGGTCCCGATTCGTGGCGGTGGCCGGGATCGGCCTTCTGGCACCGGGCGAAACCGGTCAGCTCAACGACCCCGGCCCCAGTGCAGCGCGCACCGCGCTCGGCTATAACCGCGCCAACGACCAGCTCTTCGTCTTCCAGGGCGGCAACTACACGCCGGACAACATGCAGGATCTGTTCCGCGCGCTGGGCGCTGACAACGCCGTGTTGCTGGACGGTGGCGGCTCCTCGGCGATCGTGTTGCGGCGTGACACCGGAGGCATGTGGAGCGGCGCCGGGTCGCCGAGAGGCAATTGCGATACCCGACAGGTGCTGTGCGATTCGCGCGAGCGCGCGCTGCCCAGTTGGCTCGCCTTCAGCTGACGCTCAGCTCTCCAACCAGAGGTCGACGCCTTCGCTCGTGAAGATGTACAACAAGGTGCTCCACGCTTCATCTCCGAGCGCGGCCTTGACCCGCTTGTACGAGGTCATGACGAATCGGTAGTAGCCATCGTCCGGCGTGCCGAAGCCCCCGCGCAGGCAGTCCGCGAGCGCATCGAGGTTCGACCCGAAATAGCCGTCGTCGCCGTTGACCGCACGGCCGATCTCGGTGAAGAAATCCGCCTTCGACCCAACGTTGTCCCCGTCGATCCGGTACGTCTTCACATGCCTCCGATCAGGCAGAACGATTCGTAGTGATCATCGGTGTAGTAGTACTCGGGTGGGTTGTCCAGCGGCGTCCCGCCGGTCACGATGCGCCGAGTGCCGCGATGGTTCAGGCCAGGTGTCGGCACCGTGTACTCGTGGTAGTAGCCGCGCTGGTGCTTCGGCAGCTCCCCTTCGAAGTTGCCGAACACCACGCCGTCGTTGCGCGGATGGGGAAACGGGCCGCGTGATTCGATGAGCTCGATGGTCTCGGCGACCTGCGGCGGCAGGCTGTCCAGGCGGCAGCTTCCGTCTTCGGTCTTGGTGTCGGCGGTGCAGCCGACGACGAAAGCAAACAGCGACGCCGCCGCGACGACCGCCCTGAACCTCCGCATCGGCACGACGCTAGCAACAAATCCCCGACCACCGCAGGTTCTCGTGGGACCATCGTTACTCGAGTGAACAGAGTTACCGCACTCTCGCATGTCCCACCTCGCCGCGACACCTCCGCGAGCGGCGAGGAAGCTCTGTCCCGCAAGCAGTTTCGCCCCGATATCGAAGGACTGCGCGCACTGGCGGTGCTGGCAGTGGTGTTGTACCACGCCGGCGTGCCCGGCTTGAGTGGCGGATTCATCGGCGTCGACGTGTTCTTCGTCGTCTCCGGCTTTCTCATCACCGGCCTGCTGTGGCGCGAGGCGTCGGGCACCGGCACCGTGCACTTGGCGTCGTTCTACGCCGCACGGGCCCGGCGACTGCTACCGGCCGCCGCGGTGGTGCTGGTTGCGACCTCTGTGGCGGCGGCTGTGCTGCTGCCGCCGTTGCAGGCACGCAAAGTGCTGGGCGACACGATCGCCGGCGCGTTGTACCTCGGCAACTACCGGTTCGCCGTCGAGGGCACCGACTATCTCGCGGCGGACGCTCCCTCACCGCTGCAGCATTACTGGTCGCTCGGCGTCGAGGAGCAGTTTTATCTACTGTGGCCCGCGCTGATCCTGGGCATCGCGTGGGTGCTGACCCGAACCGGCCGCAGTCACCGGTCAGCCGCGCCGTACGCGGGTGTCTTGCTGGGAGTGGCCGGGCTTTCGTTGGCGCTGTCGCTGATATGGACGCAGTCATTGCCGGCCTGGGCGTTCTTTTCGTTGCCGACCCGGGCATGGGAGTTGGCCGTTGGCGGCCTGATCGCGTTGACGGCGGCGAACTGGCGCAACCTTCCGCCGGTGTGTGCCGCCATCGTCGGTTGGGGTGGCGTGGCCCTGATCCTGGTGACCTGCACACAGATCGGTGCGGCGACGCCGTATCCGGGAACCGCGGCGTTAATCCCGGTGCTCGGCACTGCCCTGGTGATCGGGGCAGGTTGCGCGACGCCCGAACTCGGGGTGGGGCGACTGCTGTCGAATCCGGTGATGCGCGCGATCGGCCGGCTGTCCTACTCGTGGTACCTCTGGCACTGGCCGGTATTGCTGTTGGCGCCTGCATTGTTCGGTACCGAACTGAATTTGGCGGGTCGGCTGGCGATGGTGGTGGTGTCACTCGGGCTGGCGATCCTGACCCTGCATCTGATCGAGAACCCGGCTCGGTTCGCGGCGGCGTTGCGGGCCTCGGCGTGGCGCAGCCTGGCGGTGGGAGGCATCGCCACCGGGGTGGCGGTGTGTGCCGGGTTGGCGCTCCTGGTCGTCCGGCCGGTGCCGACCGGTTCCGGACCCGCGGCGGTGCCGGTGGCTTCTGTTGCGGCACCGCCCTCAGCCGCACCGCGGGCACTTACCCCGCGGGAACAGCTGCGCGCGGCGGTCGAGGCCTCGGCCGAGTTGCGGGCGGTGCCGTCGAATCTGTCACCGGCGCTGGACAATATCGCCGAGCCGGAGCCTTTCGTCAATGGTTGTGTGCTGTCTTGGAAAGACGTCACGCAGCCTGAGTGCGCTTCCGGAGACACCGGGTCGGCCACGACCGTTGCACTGCTCGGTGACTCGCACGCGGCGATGTGGCAACCTGCACTGGAACCGATTGCTCAACAACAGGGTTGGCGCCTGGAAACGCGGTCCAAGGTCACCTGTCCGTTGATGAAACTGCCGATCGTGAGCCCGTATCTTGGCCGGGAGTTCAGCGAGTGCAAACAGTGGCGAGCCGAGGTGCTGGCGCAAGTCGAGAAGGACCGTCCAGCGCTGATCGTGCTGGACATGGTGCGCCGCTACGGCGCGGATTTCGGCTTCGTGAGCTACGACCCCGCCTGGTTGGACGGGCTGACTCGGCTGGTGTCCCAGCTGCGTGGGACGGGTGCGCGGGTGTTGGTGCTGGGCCCGGTTCCGGATCCGCATTCCACCGTACCGACCTGCCTGTCAGCACACATGGACGACGTGCTCGCCTGCTCACCGGAACGGTCAATCGCGATGAACGACAACGGCATCGCTGCCGAGACCGCGGCCGTGCAGGCCGGGGGCGGCCAGTACGTGAACCTGAGCGAGTTCTTCTGCACCGATCAAAGGTGCCCGGTCATCGTCGGCAACACCCTGGTGTTCTTCGACGACAACCACATCACCGCCGAGTACGCACGGCTCATGTCACCGATCCTCGGCGAGCTGGCGCGCAGTGCATTGGCCCGGAACTAGAGCGCCGCCACCCTTGTGGTGAATGCACCGTGGTAGCTCATCGGCAGATGGAAAGGCAGCCAGCACTCGGCAATCGGGCCCGTGTCAATGTGCGGGGCATCGAACACCATCAGCCGGCTGCGATGTTGGGATTCGTCGTATCCGACCGTCAGGATCCAGCCGTCGTCTTCGGTAGTGGTGCCCGGCTTGGGGACAAAGATCGGTTCGACGAGTTTGTTGCCGGGCGGACAGTACGTCTGAACTGTGCCTGTGGTGTGGTCGAAACGGCCGATCCCCTCGCCACTTCCCTCGCCGTCGCTGGGCACAGTCACGTAGGTCGCCCGGTGGGGTTGGGTCGAGCGACGTTGGTCGATCTGCGGGAACTCACACCCGAGCTCGGCCAGTGGCTCAGCATGGACACGGTCGGCTGCGGTGATGCGGAACCGGGTCATTCGTACGGCATTTGGCGCATCGTCCGATGCGACGCCGTCATACACCCGAGCAAGATCCGTGCGGGTGTCCGAGGACCAGGCGTGCATACCAGCGAAGGTCTCTGGGGCAAAGCGTGGCAGTTCGATGACGACGTCAGAACCGTCGTCGTAGGCGTTGGCGTAGTGCCACATGTAGAACGGATCGGTCTCGATCACACGAATCCGCCCACCGTCTCGTGGGGCGAGAACGAAGTACGCAGGTTCCTCGGCCTTGAATTCTATGGCGTCCCAATAGGATCGATGCCCCAGCACCGCCCATGGGTTGATCCGCAGCGGACTGACCAGGAAGACGGCGTAGCGGGTGGTCAACGCCATGTCGTGGATCAGGCCCATCCCTGGCAGCGGGACCGCACGCACGTACCGGGTGGTGCCACGGCTGTCGGTTTCGTACAGGCGAAGCCGCACTCGTGGAACGGCTTCGCCGGCCAACTCCCGCAGCCGCCGGATCCGTTCCGATCGGTTCGGCGCATCGCGGACATGCCGCAGATCGATACGGGGAAAGTACGGTTCGAAGCCGAAGTTGACCTTCGAATCCTGCACCGGGTCGAAGGTGTAGTGCGCCGAGTACGCACCGACCGGACCCTTGAGCACGCCGTCGAGGCTGCACATGCCGATCGTGTTGAGAGTGTCGAGATCCATCCCGTGCGGTCGCCCACCCTCCCACAGCGCGAGAAGCTGCTCGTCGCCGATGAGGACGTTGGTGTTGGCGGTGTTGGCCGGTTGGCGAAATGCGTTCGTTCGCAAGCCTCCTGGACGCTGGTAGGCGAATCCCCTTTGTACCATTGCGCCGGCCGCCGTGGTGCGCAGGTAGTGCTGTGTGCGGACAAATCGGTTCTTGAAGCGCACGCCGTCCCGGTCGATTGCGAACGCGGTCACCATGCCGTCGGCGTCGAACAAGCTGTCGACCCGCGACCGGCCGACGTTCCACCGCCCAGACCCGTTGCGGTACAAGGTGCCTGTCAAGCCCTCGGGGAGCTTCCCGGTGATCTCGGTGACGGCTAGGTCGAATTCACCCGGCACGTCTTCCCAATAGCGCGATGGTGCTTGTACGACAGGTGACACCGGAGCAGCCATAAAAGACATAGTGTCTTTTATGGCTGCTGTATGTCAATAGCTGCGACATCGAACGGCGTGAACGGCAGTGCAGAGCCGCCGTCCCAGCACAATCTGGTCAGATGCTCGACGAGCTCCGCACGCGGCATCGACGAGTTGCGAATCCACCACTCCGCCGCGACTGTGGCCGACCCGACGATGGCGCGGGCCCACGGTGCCGCGGGCGCGGTGGCGGCCCCGCCGGCGGCGAGGGACGCGGTGAGCATCGCCTCCACCGCGCCTGCCAGATGTTCGTGCACATTCAACGCGCGGTACAGGTTGGGCTCTTCCTGCATCCACTTGCAGATGACGTCGAAGAACAGCGACATCCGGCGGCGCAAATCCGTTGAGCCGTCAGCACGTTTGGTGATCTCAGTGAGCAGTCGACCCGCTTGACGCTGGCTGAGTGCCGACAGAATCGCGGCCCTGTTCGGGAATACCGCGTACACCGCTGACCGACCGAACCCCGCCTCACCGGCGACCTCGGCGATACCCACGTCGGGCCCGTTGGCACGGATCGCCCGCTCGGCGGCGTCGAGCAGGTCCGAGCGCCGCTGTTCTACGTCAACGCCAGGACCAGCTGGTCTTCCACGTCCACGTGCAACTGAACCCATGCGCTTGGCCAACTTGCCCTCACGGCCGACGCGGGACGCCGGCGACCTTGGCTAGTACTCGATCGCGTAGCACCGCAGGCATATTCGTCATCAGAGCGACCTGCGCCTTGTTACCCAGGCCGACGATGTAGCGGGCGCGTGGTCGACGCGCCGTCAGCGCCTCCTCGACCACAGCGACCACCTTCGACGTCGGCACTGCCATCTTCCGCGCCATTGGGACGAATTTCTTCATCCCCGCAATGTGCTTGGCATACAGCGTGCGATGCTCCGGCGACATTGCGGCTTCTGTCTGGATCACCATATCGTCGGCAGTACGCCACATATCGGTGTCGGTCTGGGCTGGTTCCACCACTGCCACCCGAATGCCCCAGGAACGCAACTCGATACGCAGCGCATCCGCGCCCGCTTCCAACGCGAACTTCGAGGCCGCGTATGCCCCCAACAGCGGCACGGACATCCGTCCGTTGACGCTCGAGACGAAGACCACCCGGCCACGCGATTCCCGCAGTTTCGGCAGCACCGCCTGGGTGACCGCGAACTGCCCGATCACGTTGACGTCCAATTGTTTACGCCAATCGTCGGCACCTAGCGCCTCGATCGCGCCGGCCACCACGATGCCCGCATTGTTCACGACGGCGTCCAAGCGGGGCGGCAGCGCATCCGGCAAGGCCGCGATGTGCTCGGCATCGGTGACGTCGAGAATCACCGTCGAGATTCGTTCCGGGTTCAACGCTGCCACTGCGGCCGCGTCGGCGTCTGACCGGACGCCGGCGATCACATCCCAACCGGTCGCGGCCAGGTATTCGACGATCGACTTACCGATTCCGCGGGCGGCCCCGGTGACGAGAACTGAAGGCATAGACGCGAGGGTACTGCTCCGATGCGGAGTTATCCCCAGTCTGTGGTTCATCCACAGGTGGTCGATTGGTGGGGTGGCGTGTCGGTGGGTGGGGGTAGGTTCGAAAGCATGTTCGATGGGTCGCTGGCGGAGATTGCCGAGTTGGCGGGGGCCGATGACGCCACGCTGATCGACACGGTCCGAGGCTGGGCGCAGGCTGAGGCGGCCGCGGCGGCGCGCAAGCTCGCGGCGATGGCCGAGTTGTTCATCCGCCGCACCGGTACCCCCACAGCCCAGGACCGCGAATTGTGGTGGGTGGATCCGTGCGCTGCGGTGGGCGCCGAACTCGGTGCCGCCCAGGGCATCAGTCAATGGGCGGCGCTGACCCAGGCCCGCGACGGGGTGGCGTTGCGCGATCGGGTCCCGCAGGTGGCGGCGTTGTTGGCGGCCGGGGCGATCAGCGCGGACCTGGCGGCTGCGGTCATCTGGCGTACCTATCTGATCCAGGATCGCGACGCGTTGGGCCGCATCGACACCGAACTCGCCGAGCAGGTGGGGCGCTGGGGTACCTGGTCGGTGGCCGCCACGATCCGCGCCATCGACGCCCTGGTGGTCACCCATGATCCCGGGGCTTTGCGGAAAGCCAATGCCGCGTCGCGGCAACGCTATCTGGAGATCGGCTCGCCGACCGATGAGCCCGGAACGGCCAGCCTGTTCGGGCGGTTGCTGGCCAGTGACGGGGCGCTGCTCGAGGAGCGGGTCGCCGAAATGGTCAACTCGGTCTGCCCGCATGATCCGCGCCCCCTGGCTGTCCGCCGCTCCGATGCGCTGGGGGCGATCGCCGCGTTCCGGGACCTGGCCTGTCTGTGTGGCCGGGAAGACTGCACCGGCACCCGACCCGCCGGCCCCGACAAGAACCTGGTCGTCAACATCGTCGTCACCCCCGAAACCGTCGACGCAGCACGATCTTCGGACACCGACGACCGTGTGCCGGCGGCTGCTGCCGTGGAACCGGCCGCGTCCGGCGAGACCAACGACCGTGCGCCGGCCCCGGCGCCAGCTGTCGTGGAGCCAGCGGTGTCCGGCGAGACCGACGACCGTGTCTCGGCGCCGCCGGCGGTCATCATCGGCGGTGGAATCCTTCCCGCGCATGCCCTGGCCGAGATCCTGCCGCGGGCCACGCTACGCAGCATCGTGCACCCCGGGGACGCACCACCGGAACCCGGCTATGTCCCGTCGCGGGCGTTGGCCGACTTCGTCCGCTGCCGCGACCTGACCTGCCGGTATCCGCACTGCGACAAACCCGCCGACCGCTGCGATATCGACCACACCGTGCCCTACCCATGGGGTTGCACCCATGCGTCAAACCTGAAGTGCCTCTGCAGAACTCACCATCTGCTCAAAACGTTCTGGATCGGCAAGAACGGTTGGCGGGACCGTCAACTGCCCGACGGTACCGTGATCTGGACAGCTCCCACCGGCCACGAATACACCACCACGCCCGGCGGCGCGCTACTCATCCCATCACTCGCCACACCCACCGGCACCCTCAACCTGCCCCACCCGGTACCCGCAAGCACCGGCGACCGCACCGTGATGATGCCCAAACGCCGCCACACCCGAGCCGAAAACACCACCCGACGCATCACCGCCGAACGCAAACTCAACGACGACTTCGTCGCCCAATGCAACGCACCACCACCCTTTTAGGGCCGTGCGGCTACAACTGCGGTGACAGATCCAATTGGGTCAGCGCAGGCATCTGAGTGATGCGCCAGTCCCCGTCAGCGCGCGTCAACGACAGCCGGTAAGACAAGTACCGCAACGACGGAACGTTCTTGGTCACCGGACTGGTCGACACCGAGTTGGTGTAGACGATAGCCGTGGCGTCGGTCGGGCTGATGCTCTCGACCGCCGTACCGACCACCTGTGTCATGTTGGTGATCTGCGCCTGCTTGTTGGACGGCACGATGGAGTCGATGAACGTCCGATACTCGGTGGCGAAGTCATTGGACAGGAACCGCTCTGCCCGATCCGGCAACGACTCGATGTTGTCCGGCGTGTATGTCCACAACGTGGTGATGGCGTCGGCAGATGTTTGCGCCACTTGAAGTTTCGTGTCCACCAGGGCTCGATCCGCCAGGTAAGGCTGCACCGTGGCACCCGCGAACGCCCCCGCAGCCACGAACACCGCCGCAGCACCGACCGCCGCATAGGTCAGCCGCTTCCCCGCCGGGCGATGGGGAACGAAGGCTGGCTGAGGCTCGTCCTCGACTTCAGGCTCGACCTCGGCCTCGGGCTCGACCGCTTCGACTTCGGGCTCTTGCTCGGGCTCTGTCTCGGGCTCAACAGCCGCAGTCCGTTGGCCCTTACCCACCGGCGTGCGCTTGGGACGGGCTTCGGGGGACGGTTCGTCGCGTGCGACCTCAGCCGAGGCCTCCTCCTCGGCCGATTGTTCCGCACCGCGCCGCCACGGGAAACGCCTACGGCGACGTTGCTTCTCGGCCGCCGGCGGCGCGACAGCGTCCGCGACGCCCTGCGGCTCCTCCGGCTGATCGGTGGTCAGATCACCTGAATCAGTTGGCTGATCTTCCACTGTTGTCCTTCCCGGATCGTCGTTGCCACCCAACGGCTTCCGCTCTCGATTGTGGTTTTACCGTCCGGCAACCGGGTGTTGGTCTTGGCGGCGATCAGAACATCGGCGCTGCCGTTGTCGTTCCAGCGTTGGATACCCGCCTCCAAGACCGTGCCTGCCGTCGGTTCGGCGCGGGCCACCTGGACGACGATCTCGTTTTGCTTCTCCTGGAACATCTTCCGGAAGTCGCCGGTGGCGTGCGCCAGGATGCGCTCCGCGTAGTCGTTGGCGTGGAAGGGATCTATCGACGTGTAGGTAGTCATGAACTCGCGCACGTATCCCAGCGCGGCGGCGTTCTTGGCCTCCGTACGACGATCGGACTCGTGCTTCACCACTATGAAGGTGCTGCCCGCCATCGCCGCCGCGATGAGCAACGCCGACAACATCGCCACGAGCGGCAAGCCCCACCGCCTCGGTGGTTTGGGCTCGACCGCAAAGTAATCGCGCTCGGAAGCGTCGACCTTGCGCCGCGGACTCACTGCCCTGCCCCGTTCATCTGCGGCTTCTTCAGCACGGTCAGATTGTCGACCCGCCACTGGCCGTCGGACTTTCGGAAGTCCGCCCGCACCGTCGCGGTGATGAACTTCAAATCCTGGGGGTTGACGCCACGTTGCCCCTGCATCGCCAGCAGCATGGCGGCTTCGGATTCTGTCGCCCCTGGTAGCACTGCACTGCTCACCGCCCAGTACTCGTTGTTGGTCGGCCCCGCCTTGCGTACCGCATCCTGCTGGGCGACCACCTGTGGGCGGTAGTTTTCCGTGGCAAGCGACTGTGCCCTGGCGAAATCCTCATCGAACGAATCGATTCCGTAGCTCAACAGCTGCTCGACGATCCGCGGGCCATCGCCGGCGATCTGTTCACGCGCCTGGCTGACAGCCTGATCCTGCCGGTAGATTGTGAGGTAACCCAGGCCCGCTGCGAGCGCGCACACCGCGGCAACCGACACCAGCAGGACCCCGGCCCGGCGCCGCACATTGTTCTCGGGTGCCTCGACGCGTTGCACCTCGGTTCGTGACAGCAGGTCGGCGAACGTCCGGTTACGTCGATCCCACAACGGCCACAGCCAGCCGACGAACACCGCGGCGGTATCCAACAGGTGCGCCAATTCGCGCAGCAGCAGGCGGAGCAGTCCCGCGTTGCCGTCGCGCGTCACCGCCCGGATGCCGAACACCGCGCGGCCCACTGACCAACCCTTGGTCGCGGGAAGCAGCACCCGGTTGACCAGTATCGCGACCGTCACCAAAATGGCCGCCGCACAGTAGACCCACCACAGCCAGCTACGCAGTGGAGCCGACCAGGCCAAGAGCGCCAATGTTGTGATCGCCCCGACTCCGGGCAGCACGTCGATCGCGAACGCCCCGGCTCGAGCCGCCCACGACGCCAACGGCGCATCCGGTGTGTCGGCTGCGATCGTCGAATCGGTGGCTTCCAGTACAGCAGTCACGACGTGACCTGATCGAGTCTCGCCACTTTGTACGTGCCGTCCTCGGGCGCCATCTTCACCCGGAGTCGATAACCCTGCTCTTCGTCGGTTTTCTCGCTGTTGGTCACGAGCACCCGTACGGCGACGAGAAGGTCCATCGAGCCATCGTCGTTGTGCTTCTCCACGGCGGCGCGCAGGTCGGACACCTTCACGGTCACGTTGGCCGCCTGGTAGGCGTCCAACAGCACGCCGCTGTACAGCCCGGCCTGTGTCCCGAAGTCACCGGTCGCACACTCAATGATCTTGGTCTGGGCCTCGATCATCGCCTGGACGTCCGGCGCATGGGTAGCCGTCACGCAGTCCTTGGCCGCCTGCAGGGCCGCGGTCTCCTCATTGGCGATCTGTGCACTGGCCGAATGCGCGCGCACAGCGAAATACCCACCGACGCCCGCTGCAGCGGCCAGAACCAGCAACCCCGCGCAAATGGCGGACATCCAACCCCGGCCTAGCCGGGATGGGCGCTCCTCCTGTGCGTGCTCCGCGGACTCCTCGGCCTGAGGTTGGGTTTGCTCCGGTTCCTGCTGATCGGTGAGGTTCAGCTGGCTGGCGCCAGCATCTCCTTCCATCCGTCATCTCCTGGGTTATTCGAGTTGGTGACGGAGTACTTCACACCGCCGGGACCGACCACCTCGCCGCTGGATGGGCTATAGGTAGCTGTCGTACCTGCTCCCGGAGTGTAGATGCAGGGGTTGGGTTGTTGTCCACTGCAAGTGACACTGCCGCCGCGCGGCGCGGTCAGCGGGTCGCTGGTAGGTCCGGAAGACACCTCGGGAGGCGGCAGCTGACTCGCCGGCAGCGGGTTCAGCCCATTGTTGATCGACGGGGCGGGAATCACCCGACCCGGATCGACCGGCTGATCACAGCGCGCACCGGGAGCCGGGCAGTTCCGCACCTGGTTCGGATCGCCGTACCACGGGTTGGTCCCCATCGGCTCGTACAGTTCCTCGCTGCGGCACTCGATCGGAGTGGCCGCCCGTTTTCCCGGCACGTCGGCACACGGGTAGTTGCGGGCGCCGCGGACCGCGTTCGGCGCATCCTTCGGGATCTTGCAGTAGAGACCTTCCGGCAGTGGGCGCGTGGAAGTGTCTGCGGGCGAACGCCATTCCGACGCGGGCAGGAAGCCCGTCAGGCACGGCGGCGGGGAGTTGATACCGAGACCGAAGTGCAAGAGACCTTCAGGCGCGAAGATCGTCGCGGTTTGGGCGACCGCGCCACCCTGCGGCAGCGCCACCAAAACCTGCTCGACGTTCTTGTTGTAGCGCTTGAGCATGTCGATGACGATCTCGAGGTTTGCCAGCGTCTGCGGCAGCGACTCCCGCACGTCACCGAACACCGCGTTCAGCTGGTCAGCGGTCGGGGCCGCCTGCTGCAAACCACCCCGCAGCGCCTCATCGTTCTGCGCGCTCTGAGCGGCCAGCGTGTTCAGGTTCGCCGACCAACGGGATATCGCGTCGCCGGAGTTCACCTGACTTTCGATGAGCGGTGCGGAATTCTCGATGATGTCGTTGACCGGGTCGATGTTCTCCTTGAAATCGCCGGCGATCGCCTGCGTCGAATCAACGAGGCGCTGCAGCGACGGGCCCAAGCCGCCGAAGGCCTTGGCGGCCTCGTCGAGCAGCGTTCCGATCTGCTCCTTGGGCAGCACGGCCAGCCCGTGCTGGGCCGCGTCCAGCGCCGGACCGACCTCGGCGGGCACCGTGCCTTTCGTGATGGTCTGCCCGTCGCTGAAGAACTGGTTGGACTCGCCCTCCGACTTCAGGTCGAGGAACTGCTCGCCGACCGCCGACACCGAATGGACGTCGGCGCTCGCGTCGACCGGGATCTTGTACTGGTCGTAGATGTTCATCTCGACCCTGGCGCCTTTTTCGGTGGGCTCCACCGAGGTCACCTTGCCGATCGTGGTGCCCCGGTAGGTGACGTTGGCGGTCGCGTACAAGCCGGCCGAGTTCGGCAACTCGGCGGTGAGCTTGTACATCCCGATCCCGGCCGCCGTCGGCAACCGCAGGTAGAACAGCGCCAGCACGATCAGCGCCACCAGGGTCAGCGTCAGGAAGATGACGAGCTGCATCTTGATGAAGCGGGTCAGCAGCATGTCTCACTCCCCCCTTTCCACCAGCGGACCACCGGGCGCGTTGTGTGGATTCGGCGTGAACCGGACGTCCGGGATCATCGTGTTCGGATCACGACCCCAGGCCTGTTCAAGCGCCCGCAGCATGCCCGACACACCGGTTCCGGACAGGAACGCGTTGTCGACCGAGCTCAGCGTGAGGTCCAGCTTCAACGACACGTTGATGAAGTCACCACGAACCGCTTTCGGGATGTTGTCGATGTTGAACGGCACGGTCAGGATGAGCTTGAGAGCGCCCACCAGATACGGGGCGGCCCGGCTCAGCTGCTTGAGCGGCCGTTGCAGGTTCTGCAGGTTGGTGTGCAGATTCGCGTTCGTGTTCGACAACGTTTCGTCGGCCGCGTCGGACAACCGACCGAGCGCGGTCACCGCATCGGCGAACAGATCCCGGGTCTCCGCGAAATGCTGGATCAGCGGCGGGAACTCGGTCAGCACCCGGTCCAGCGTGTCGTTGCGCTGCGCCACGATGTTCAGCAACCGATTGGTCGAATCGATGGCTCGAGTGATTTCACCGCGCTGCGCGTTGAGCTCCGCGGTGAACGTGTCGAGCCGATTCAGGAATTCCCTGATCTGGCCGGCGCGGCCGTCGAGGATGTTGAACACCTCGGTCTGGATGACTTCGATGTTCGGAATGCCACCGCCGGTCAGGATGCCGGAGATACCCGCCAGCGTCCGCTCGATCGTCGGGTAGGCCGAGGACTGCGCCAACGGGATGGTGTCCCCGCTGCGAAGCATCTCGGCGGAGGGATCGTCCTCCGGCGGATTGAGCTCCACATGCTGGGACCCCAGCAGGCTGGTCTGGCCGATCTTCGCCAGCGTGTTCTTCGGCAGTTCGATACCCGGCTGGAGATCGAGGGTCAGGGTCGGCACCCAGTTGATCAGCTCGATCTTGCGGACCCGGCCGACGAACACGTCGCGCACCCGCACCCGGCTGTTGGCGTTGAGCGCCAATGTCTCCGGCATCTGCACGTACAGCGTGGTGCTGCCGGACTCAGTGCCCGGCCCACCCGGCAGCGGCACGTTGGCCACGCCGCGCCACTGACCGCACGAGGTCAACACGAGCGCCGCCGCGGCCAGTGCCGCCAAGCGGCGACCGACGCGACTCAGCTTATGAATCTTCATCACGGAGCTCCTGCTTCGGCGGGCAGCGGCGGTCCCGGAGGCGCCGGGGCGGCCGGGGCCGCAGGGGCGGGTGCCGCAGGGGCGTTCAGCGGGTCACCCGGGATGACTCCTGGTGCCGGGGCCGGTGGCGGACCGGGCTGCGGATACCACGGCGGCGGCAACGGATTTCGCTCGTCGTACGCGTTCGGCGGTCCGGGCAGCTGGCCACCGGGCGGAACCCCGAACGCCGGTGGGGCTGCCGGCGGGACGATGTCTGGGCCACCCATCAACTCGGCCAGCGACTCCGGAGTCAGCATGTTCTTCGTGAACGGCTGCACCTGGACCCCCTGCATGCCGGGTGCCACCACCCAGCCGGGTTCGTGGTTGCCGTGCGAGAACAACGTGTCGCGCGACCAGATGCCGGGAACGGTGGTGTCCTTGTAACCCGGCGGCGGCTGCAGCCGCTTCTCGGAGTAGGCGATCTGCTTGGGCAACGTCATCGCGGTGCTGGCCAAGTTCATGCCGAACGGCAGGTAGTTGAACTTGATCGCATCCAGGATCGGTGCCAGGTACTGCGCGCACAGCTCCGCGGAATCCTGGTAACCCAACCGGCTGCCGGCCTGGATGGAGCTGCAGATGAACTGCAGTGGATTCGAGAAGTTGGTCACGCCGGGCAGCACCGGCAGGCCGATGATGCCACCCTGGTTGGGCGCCACGATGTTCAAGACGTTGGCGGCCAGGTTCGGGTAGGCGTGCAGACCGGTCTCCAGACCGTTGCGTGGTTCCGGCTGCAGGATCGCCGTGGTCGCTTCCGCGAGATTGTTGACGTCCTCGGTGAGGACGCCACCGTTTTCGTCCAGAAATTCACGCGTGGTCTTGAGGACTCGATTCAGATCCTGCAGCGCCGTTGCCAACTCCTGATCGGTGTTGGTGAACGAGTTGGTGAACTGGGCCAGATCGTCGTTGAGCGCCACGAACTGCTGATCGCTCTTGTACAGCGCGTTGACGAACAGTGCCAGGCTCTTCACCACCGCGAAGAAATCGCCGCGGCCCTCGTTGAGGGTGGTCAGCGCTTCCGACAACCCGTTGAGGGTCCGGTTGATCTGATCGCCCTTGCCTTCCAGGCCGTAAGCGAACGAATCGATGATGTCGCCGAACGGCCCCTTGGGCTGCTCAGGGGTCGGGCCCAGATCGGCCAGCAGGCGAGTGACCTCGTTGCGCAGTTGGTCGTACTCGATCGGGATCTGGGTGCGCTCCATCGGGATGACCGCACCGTCCTCCATCCGCGGTCCACCGGTGTATGGCGGCGACAGCTGGACGACGCGCGAGGCGACCAGGCTGGGGTTCAGCACGGAGGCGGACGCGTCGGCGGGCACCTTGTACTTGTTGTTGAAGTGGAAGACCACTTTCATCTTGTCGCCCGCGGTCTCGATCGAATCGATCGCGCCGACCCGCACACCCATGATGAGGACCTTGTCGCCTGGATACAGCGCAAGCACCTCGGGGAAGTACGCGGTGACCGTGGTGTTGGTCAGCTTCCTGTACAGGTTGTAGCCCACATACCCGGCTACCAGAGCCGCCACCACAGCCAATGCGCCGAGGATCACGGCCACCCGCGACATGTGCGGCAACTTGATGTTCCGAATGTTGAAGATCGTTGACATAGCTGTGGCCTATCCCCCTTGCGACCCTGGCGGAAGGAACGGCGGATTGCCCGGCAGCGGGGGCGTTCCGACCGGCGGCAATTGCTGCCCAGGTCCGGGCGGCGGCGGCGGTCCGACGATCGCCGGCGGCGGCGGTGCGATGCCCGGCGTGAAATCAGGCGCTCCGGGCAGCGGGGCAACCGGAACGGTGCGGGCTCCCGGCGGACCGGGGGCCAACTCGACCGGCGCGCCCGGCTGTTCCGGTGGCATCTGGCCCGGGATGGCAGCGCTCGGCACACCGGGCGAATGCGCGATTCCGCCGGGATTCGGTGCCGACGTCGCGACATCGGGCGGCCCGTAGTTGGGACCGTACGGGTTGTCGCCGTATGGGCCCTGGCTCAGATGCGCACACGGCAGCGGGTTGCCCGGGGACGGAATGCCGTCTGCCGGAGGCGTGTACGAGCACGGCGAACCGGGTGGAACGGCAGGACCGGGATGCTCCGGGGTGCCCTCCAGCGGCGTCGGCGCGGCCGGCGGTGCACCGTTCTCGTGGCGCTCGCCGTTCGGATCCGGGAAACGGAACGCGGGCAGGCCGGCGTTACGCCAGAACTCTTCGGGATCGATGCCGCGCTTCTTGAACGCCGCGTCAACGAACGGCTGCAGAATCGTCGGTGGAATCAGGTTCACCAGCATGACTTTGAAGTACGGGCCCGACGCAAGCGCCTCCGCCAGTGAGGTGATGAATTTGCCTGCCACAGTGAGAATGTCGGCGAGGTCCTGCTTGCGTTCCACCAAAATGCCGCTGACCGTGCGCAACTGCTCCAGCACGTGGTTGAGGTTGGGATTGTCGTTGATCAGACCCTCGACCTGATTCGACACCGACGACACGCGCTCGAGCAGCGCGCTCACCGCCTGACCGCGTTCGTTGACCGCCGCCAACAGCGTCTGCGCATTCACCAGCAGCTGGTTCACCTGCGTGCTGCGATCGCCGAGCACCGTGGCGATCTTGTTCGCGTTGGCCAGCAGCTTCTTGACATCGTCATCGCGCTTGCCGATGGTGTCGGAGAACTTGGCCACCCCGTCCAACGCGGCGCTCAGATGCGGGTAGGTCTGATCGACGGTCTCGGACAACACATTGAGCGACTGCTTCACCGACTGGGTGTCCCAGCCGGACACATTCTCGGTGATCTCGAAGAAGGCGTCGTAGATCTGATACGGCGTCGTCGTCTGACCCAGCGGAAGAATGCCACGTGGCATCAGCGTCTCTTCGCCGCGCGGCTGGATCTCGATGTTCTTGCGGCCCAGGATCGTGTCGGTGCGGATCGCGGCGCGGCTGTCGGTGCCGATCGTGCGGCCGCCGAGCGTGTAGCCGATCTCCACCTTGTCACCGTTGATGTCCATGCTTCTCACGGTGCCGACGTCCATGCCGGCGATGCGCACCTTGTCGCCCACGTTCAGGCCGCCGGTGTCGGCGAACTGCCCGTAGTACGTGGGCACGGCGAACAGCATCGGCACGCTGGTCAGCGTCGAGCCGACACCGATGATGAGCGCGACGACCACGACGCCCATCAGGCCCTTACGGAACCGGTCGGAACCCTGCAGTGTCCTCATTTCGGCGTGCACCTACCCGACGGCTGCGATGTGACTCTGACGGTTCGGACGGGGCCGCCCGGCTGCAATCCGTTGAGCTTCAACGTGAGATCGCAGGCATAGAAGTTGAAGAAGTCGCCGTAGATGCCGCCGGCACGGCCAATGAGCTTCAGCGCCTGAGGCATCTGGATCAGGATGTCGTGGACCTGCTGTTCCTGATCGATCAGCGGCTGCTGGATCACTTCGAGGTAGCCGAGGGTGTCCTTGAGCAGCGGCCGGTTGTCCGAAAGCAGATCCGCCAGCGAACCCGCCGCGTCGCTGATATTGGCCACCGACTCGCCGATCGGATCGGCACGGTCCTTGAGACCGGTGATCAGGGTCTCGAAGTTCACCAGGGTTTCGTCGAACTGCTTCTGGTGCTTGATCGTGGTGTCGAGCACCGTGTTGAGGTTCTTGATCACCTCGCCGATGGCCTGATCGCGTTCGGCGATCGACTCGGTCAGCGCTGCCGTCTGATCAAGGATGTCGTTGATGGTGCCGCCCTGACCCTGGAAGATCGTGACGATCGACTCGGCGATGGTGTTGACCTTCTCCGGCTCCAATGACCGGAACAGCGGCCGGAATCCACCGACGAGGGCGTCGAGATCCAGCGCCGGCTGGGTGCGCTCGAGCGGGATGGTGCTGCCCGGCGGAATCATCGTGTTGCTCTCGCCGCGCCTGAGGTCAAGGTAGCGGTTACCGATCAGGTCCTGGTACCGGATCGAGGCGGTGGTCTCGTCGAACAACGGCAACGACTTCTCGACGCTGAACTTGACCTCGGCTTGCTGGCCGCCGTTGATCAGGTCCACGCTCGAGACCTTGCCGACCTCGACACCCGCAGCGCGCACGAACTGCCCGCTGCGCAGGCCGCTGACATTGTTGAAGACCGCCGAATACTCCGCGGTCCGGTTGAACCGGATCTGACCGAACACCACGAAGATGAGCGCGGTGAAGGTCAGCAGCACCAACGAGAAGATGCCGAGCTTGATAAGCGTGCCCTTGATGCTCATGCGGCTCCCTCGCAAGCTCGGGTCCCGCATGCCATCTGGTTATTCGTTCCGCAAGCGTCTCTCATGGGTTGATCGTGTTCTCCCCCACTTGGCGACCCCAGACATACTCAGTGAACATCGGTTGGCCCAGTTCGAAGTGGTTGTACGGCGCGATCGAGGCGCCGGTGTCCATCACCAGGTACGGCATCGGCCACAAGTCGCGAGTGATCGGCTGCCAACAGCCCGGTCGGCCTTCCGGCCCGCCCTTGGCATTGATACGCGGCAGGTTGTCCGGGTACACATACGGATTGCCCACACCGACCACAAGCGAGTTGGTCTGTAGCGAGTAGCCGTTACCGCCAAGCGCCCCGGCCAGCTTCGGCGCCGCATCGTGGTAATTGCGGATGGTGCAGAAGAGCGCCGGGCTGTACTTGTCGAGCAGCGCCGAAGTGGGCAGCAGGTCCTGCGCGCCGCGCACCAGATAGGGTCCGCCGCGCTCGAAGATGTCCCCGCCGGTGTTGCCGAACCCGACCGCAGCCACCAGCGCCTGATCCAGATTGCCGCGCTGCTCGTTGAGGGTGCGCGCAGTGGTCACCGCGTTGGACAACCCGTCGAACAGATCGGGACCCGCATCGGCGTACACGTCGCCCAGATTGGCCAGACCGGTGATGTCACGGCGGATCTCGGGCATCCGCGGATTGATCTCGCCGAGAATGTCGTTGCCGTTGACCAGCGACTGGCCGAACTTGCCGCCGAGGCCGTCGAGCGCTTGGGCGGCCGCGGTCAGGGTCTCGTTGAGTTTGATCGGATCGACCTGTTCGGAGATCGCGGTGATCGTCTCGAACAGCGTGTTGAACTCCGTCGTCACGCCCTGGGCCTGAATCGGCGTCGACGGCGAAAGCCGCTCGGACGACGGATTCTCCGGCGACAAGAACGAGATGTACTTGTTGCCGAACACCGTGGTCGCCCGCAGCTCAGCGATCGCGTTGGCCGGAATCAGGTTGAGGTACTTGGGATCTACGTCCAGCGTCAACTTGGCTTCCGGATCATCGCCGACGGTCTCCACGTCGATGGAGGCCAGGCGGCCGATCGGCACACCATTGAAGGTGACCTTCGAACCGGGATCCATCGCCAGGCCGGCCCGGCCCGACATCACTGTCAGCTGCACCCTGTCCTCGAAGGTGCCGCGGAACTGCATCCACGTCAGCGCGAGAATCAGGAGGGAGACAAGCAGCAGCACCAATCCTGCGAGCTTGTACGGCGGCGTCTTCGGCTTGTTGAGCGGCGCGGTCATGGCACTACACCGTGAGGTTGAAGTTCGGGTCGGTGCCGTACAGCGCCAACGATGCCAACAGGACCACCAGCACGATCGCGATCAACGAGGTACGCATCGACCTTCCCACGGCCTCACCCACACCGACAGCACCGCCACTTGCGTAAAAGCCGAAGTAGCAATGGTTCAACATGACGACGATCGACATGATGATCACTTCGAGGAAGGACCACATCACGTCGTCGACGCGCAGGAACGTATGGAAGTAGTGCTCATACGTACCGACGGACTGCGAGTAAAAGATCGTGGTGACCAACTGCGCAGACACGAACGACAGCAGGATCGCCATCGCGTAGAGCGGGATGATGACGATCGCGCCGGCCATGATCCGGGTGGACACCAGGTACGAAATCGACTTGATGCCCATGACTTCCAGCGCGTCGATCTCCTCGCTGATGCGCATGGCGCCGAGTTCGGCGGTGGCGCCTGCGCCGACCGTGGCGGCCAACGCCTGGCCGGTGACCACGGGTGCGACGACGCGAATGTTTGCCAGTGCGGCGAAGAAGCCGGTGAAGGCCTCGACGCCGATGTTGCCCAGGGAGGCGAAGCCCTGGATTGCGATCAGCGAACCCGCCGACAGCGTGACGAAACCGATGATCGCCACGGTGCCACCGATGACGGCCATGGCGCCGGTACCCATACCGATCTCGGCGACCAATCGCAGCGCTTCGCGGCGGTAGTGCCGGAACGCATGTGGCACATGGGCGATGGCCTGTACGACGAACCAGGCGACATGGCCCATGCTGTCGAGTGCGCGGGCCGGGGTTGCGGCGACATCGGAGGTACGCGAGAACGCCCGGGGGAAGCGCGAGCGCAAGACCTGTGCGGTACTCATATCAGTTCCCTGTCCCGAACCGCACACCGATCGTGGTGAGCACGACGTTGACTGCGAACAGCGCAACCACACACAGCACCAGGGTCTCGTTCACCGCGGTGCCTACGCCTTTCGCGCCGCCGGCCACTGTCAGCCCGCGGTAGCACCCCACCAGCCCGGCGATGAGGCCGAACAGCGTTGCTTTGATGACCGAGATCATCACTTCCGGGAAGCCAGTGAGCAGTGTCAGCGTCGAGACATACGCGCCCGCAGAGACGTTCTGGATATAGACGCCGAAGAAGAAGCCACCGACCAGGCCGATGGTGATAACCGCGCCGTTGAGCATGAAGGCCACGAATGTGGAGGCGACCACCCGGGGGACGACGAGCCGCTCGATCGGGTCGATGCCGAGCACCTCGAGCGCGTCGATCTCTTCACGGATGGTCCGGGCGCCGAGGTCGGCACAGATGGCGGTCGAACCTGCACCCGCCACCACGAGCACCGTCACCAACGGGCCCAGCTGGGTGACCGCACCCAATGCCGCACCGGCACCGGACACATCGGCAGCACCGAACTCGGCCAACAGAATGTTCAGCGTGAAGATGATGAGCACGGTCAGCGGGATGGACACCGCCAGCGTGGGCAAGAACGCCACCCGGATCAGGAACCAGCTCTGCAGAACGAACTCTTTCCACTGGAAAGGCCTTGTGAGCAGGGCCTTTCCGGCCAACACCGACATTTTGAAGAATCCGCCGACCGTAGCCAGAGGCTTCTCCAACTGTCCGCGCACATAACCGACTAGACCGTCGGTGGACGCCGTCACCGGCGCTCCCCCTGGACGTGTCGCACGCCCCCTCCTTGCCGCGAGCCACTGTGTGTGATCTGCATCTCCCTACTCATCAGTAGTAAGTGAGACCACCGGACTGTACCCGATCGAAACAGGGCCGTGCACCGCATCCGCTGGATTGTGTCTCGAACCGTTAGCAAAGCCGCCACGGCTCAGCTAACTTTCGCCCTGACCTGCAGAAACTGTTGGCACTGAGCTACTTTCGCTAACGTCAACGCGAGCTTGGAAGCTGAAGCGTTCCCTGAGTTCCGTCTTGAGAACCTTGCCCGATGGATTGCGGGGCAGGGCATCGACGATCTCGAGCGCTTTGGGGTGTTTGTAGCGGGCCAACCGCTCGGTGAGAAAGGCGTCGAGGTCCTCAAGACTGAGGGATTTGTCGGCCTGTTTGCCCGACTCAGTGCTCAGGGCAACGACTGCCACGGGGACCTCGCCCCACTTCTCGTGTTTCCTGCCGATCACCGCGACCTCGACGATCGCCGGGTGGGCGGCAAGCACGTTCTCCACCTCTGCGCAGTAGATGTTCTCGCCGCCGGAGATGATCATGTCCTTCTTGCGGTCGACCACCCAGATGTAGCCCTCCTCGTCCTGGCGGACCAGGTCGCCGGAGTGGAACCAGCCACCGGCGAACGCCTCGGCGGTGGCCTTCGGGTTGTTCCAGTAGCCGGCCATCAACGTCGGGGCACGGTAAACGATCTCGCCGACCTGGCCGACCGGGACATCGTTCATGTCCTCGTCGACCACCCTGGCGGACACCGTCGGGATGACCTTGCCGACCGAGCCGAGTTTGCGAATCGCATCCTCGCCCAACAACATGCACGTCACCGGCGACATCTCGGTCTGGCCGAAGGCCGCCAGGATCTGGGTGCCCGGGAAGGTCTCGGACATGTTGCGCAGCAGGGTGTCCGACGCCGGGGCCGCACCCCACGACAGCACCCGCAGTTTGAGTTTGCGGGGTTTGGCTTTCTGCTCGGCGCAGACCGCCTGCCACTGCGCGGGCACCAGGAAGATGCCGGTCACCTTCTCGGCCTCGAGTACGTCGAGCAGCGCGCCCGGATCGAACGCGCCGAGTGGGTAGATGACTGTGGGCGAGCCCAGCAGCAGGCCGATGATCATGTTGCCGATGCCGGCGATGTGAAACAGCGGCACGCCGATGAACCCGACGTCGTTGTTGATGTCGGCGCCGTTGGTGAACAGGAAGGTCATCGCCTGGCCGGCCAGGTTGGTGTGCGTGAGCACCGCGCCTTTTGGGCGGCCGGTGGTTCCGGACGTGTACATGATGAGTGCCGGGGAGTCGTTCGGAATGTCGACCGGCGCCGGAGATTCGCCGGGCTCGGCGATCAGATCGTCATAGCCGAGCACAGCATCTTCTGCGGCGGATTCGGTGCCAGCGCCTGCCACGATCACCGTGCTCAACGTCGTGTCCAGGTCGCGCACCGCGGTCGCCACGCCGGCAAGCACGGATTCGGTGATCACCACGCGGGCGTCGCAGTCGCTCACCAGGAAGGCGATCTCAGGGGGCGTCATTCTGAAGTTCACCGGAACCGCGATGGCGCCGAGCTTGTTGGCGGCCAGGAACGATTCGACGAACTCGTTGCGGTTGAGCATCAGGATCAGCACCCGGTCGCCGAAGCCGACGCCACGGCGGCTCAGGGCACCGGCCAGTCGGCTCACCCGGTGGTCGAGTTCGGCCCATGTGGTGGTGCGGCCGAGGAACCGCAGAGCGGTTTTGTCGGGCTGCATCAACGCGTGACGCGCCAGTTGGTTGGTCCAGTTCTGGCGGCGGGCCAGATAGGGCTGCTCGGTCAGGGACGGCTCGGCAGTCAACGGCTCTGTACTCCATGGGTTAGGTTGCACGATGTTGATATTTGATCAAACATGGGGTTGCCCCGGTCACATTATGGCCTCGGCGCCACGGGGACAAGCCCCCGTCAAACCGACCGAAAGGCGATCGCAGAACACGTGAATGCGCCTGTCAAGACCGCCGTGCAACGGCGTCGCGGCGCCCGCCGGGAGCAGCTCTCCGACGAGGTGGCGGCGCATCTGCGTGCCGAGATCATGACGGGGGCGCTGCGGGCAGGCACCTTCATCCGGCTCGACGAAACCGCCGCCGCGCTCGGCGTGAGCATCACGCCCGTCCGGGAGGCTCTGCGCACGTTGCGCGGCGAAGGCATGGTTCAGCTCGAGCCACACCGCGGCCACGTCGTCGTCCCATTGACCCGCGGCGACGTCGAGGACATCTTCTGGCTACAGGCCACCATCGCGCGGGAGCTCGCAGCCACCGCGACCGAACGCATCACCGAAGCCGAGATCGACGATCTCGAGCACCTGAACGCCGAACTCGCCGCGGCCGTCGAATATCAGGATCCCGAGCAGATCTCGGCCGCGGAGTTCGCCTTTCACCGCACTTTCAACCACGCCAGCGGCCGCATCAAACTGGCCTGGTTTCTGTTGCATGTCGCGCGATACCTGCCGGCGCTGATCTACTCCACCGATCCGCGGTGGGGCAGCGAGGCGGTGGAGAGCCACCGGTTGCTGATCGCCGCGTTGCGGCGTCGGGATGCGAAGACCGCGGTGGAACTCAACGGCGCGCAGTTCACCGACGGTGCACGGCGGCTGATCGCCCGGCTCGACGAGATCGGGATGTGGAATTGACGGGCTCCGGGCGCGCTGCCGCGCCGACGCTGCCAATCGGGCTCTGGAGCTGCTGACAAGTCGTTCCGCCCGCCTGTTAGCGACAATGTCGCGGAGAGCGCCTCACTGGCCCCACTGGGAACTTCGGCCCCTCTGGTGAAATCACGTGGCACCCGCCAACCTCAGCAGCCGCTTGAGCCTCAGTGGTTACGTGCCCGCGCTGCGCGCGACTTTGTCGCTGCAAGGCGGGCGGGCCAGATCGCGTTTCGGAAGGGGCAGACGAGGCCAGAGTGCCAGCTGTTCCTTCCGGCGCGGGACTGATGTGAATCATGTTGCGCGGGAGGCGTTTTCCGCGACATTGTCGCTATTAGGCGGGCGGGACGTCACCTGGTTCCGCACCGCCGCCGACATGTCGGCGGGCAGTGGCATCGTGACGACATGCCAGAGAAATACCTGCTCAGAGGTATCGAGCTTCGCTATGTGCTGACCATCCAATTGCTCCGACACGGACCGCAATCGGTGGCCGATCTGGTCGACGTCCTGCGCGATCAGGGCTTCACCACCAAGGGCAGGCCATCGAAAGCCATCTCCGATGCACTGCGCTGGGAGATCGTCCACGGGCGCGTCTACCGGATTCGGTATGGCAAGTACCGGTCGGCGTCGATGCCACGTTCGACCGAATACCGGATCAACAAGCGGGTCACGGCATTGCGCGAGGCGGCCGCCGAACTCAGCGCCAAGGAGGCCGGCGCGTTCTGGGGAGCGTTCGACGGCCTCGCCGGCTAAGCAGACAGCTGTGCGACCCTGGCGACCAGGGCGTTGGCAAGGTGGTCCAAGGTGTCACCGATGACCTTCTTCACCATCGGGCCGGGGATCGGCAGCTGGGTCTCCACTTCGAGATCGACGGTCAGCAGGGACGTGGCGCCGAGCGGGACCACCGAGAACTTCTGCTCCTGCTTCTTGAAGTGATCGCCTTGCTGCAGCACGGTGAAGATCTGGTTCTCGCCGGGGTAGTACACGGCGTTGATGAAGACGCCGGACTGTCCCTGGATCTCGACATCCAGCCGCAGCTGGCTGGGCCGTCCGTCGTCATAGCGGGCCAGGATCCAGCAGCCCTTGATCTCAGGGTTCCACTGCGGATAGGACTCGAAATCGGCGACGATCGCCATGACCTTCTCGGCGGCGGCGTCTACCTCGACTGTTTTACTCACGAGCGGCATCGGCAGAGCATATCGACTGCAGCAGCGACCGGATCGCGTCGGGAATCGGGACCGGGCGGCGCGTGGTCCGGTCGACGTAGACGTGCACCCAGTGTCCGACTGCCGCGACGGGCCGGTCGGGTTCGAACAATCCCAGTTGATAGGTGACGCTGCTGTTGCCCAGCCGTGCGACCGACAATCCGACTACCAGCGGGTCGGGAAACTTCAGCTCGGCGAAGAATCGGCAGCCGGACTCGGCCACCACTCCCAGCCATGGCGCGGTGATGGGGTCGACGTCGCAGTTGGTGTTGATCCACGCGTTGATCGCGGTGTCGAACAACTCGTAGTACACGGCGTTGTTCAGGTGGCCGAACATGTCGTTGTCGGTCCATCGCGTCAGCACCGGCCAGTGCACTGGGAAGTCGCCTGCGCTGATCGAGTGTTGGTCAGGGCTCGCCATGGCTGAAGTCTGTCAGGCTGGTGATGTGAAGATCCGCGGTGCTGTCTTGGAAACCATTGGTGCGCCCCGCCCCTACGCCGATTCCCGGCCGCTGAGCGTGACCGAACTCGAGCTGGCCGCGCCCGGGCCGGGGGAACTGCTGGTCCGCATCGAGGCTGCCGGCCTCTGCCACTCCGACCTGTCGGTGGTCGACGGCAACCGCGTGCGCCCGGTCCCGATGTTGTTGGGCCACGAAGCTGCGGGCGTGGTGGAGATCGGCGTCGATGATCTGACAGTCGGCCAACGGGTGGTGATGACGTTCCTGCCTCGTTGCGGTGTGTGCCCGGCATGTGGCACCGACGGGTTGACGCCCTGCGGTCCGGGTTCGGCAGCCAATGGGGCGGGCACGCTGATGCACGGCGACATCCGACTGAGCCGAGCCGGTGAACCGGTCTTCCACCATTTGGGAGTGTCCGGGTTCGCCACTCATGCTGTGGTGGATCGCCGCTCGGTTGTGCCGGTGCCCTCTGATGTGAACCCCGCCGTCGCGTCCTTATTGGGCTGTGCGGTGCTCACCGGTGGCGGCGCGGTGCTCAATGTCGGCAAGCCGCAGCCGGGCCAGACGGTGGCGGTCGTCGGGCTGGGCGGGGTCGGGATGGCGGCGGCATTGACGGCGCTCGCGTATGACGGCGTGCGGGTGGTCGGCGTGGATCAGTTATCGGACAAATTGGCGCGGGCCCGTGAGCTCGGGGTACACGAGGCGTACACGCCCGAGCAGGCCGCCGACCTCAAGGCCGAGGTGGTGATCGAGGCGGCCGGGCATCCCGCCGCGCTGGAGACCGCGATCGCGCTCACGGGCCCCGGCGGTCGCACCATCACCGTCGGCCTGCCGAGACCGGATGCTCGGATCTCAGTGTCGCCGTTGGGTTTTGTCGCAGAAGGCCGGTCGTTGATCGGCAGCTATCTGGGCTCGGCGGTGCCCGCCCGGGATATCCCGCGCTTCGTCGAACTATGGCGCGCGGGCCGTTTGCCGGTGGAGCAACTGGTGTCCTCCACGATCACGCTCGATGAGATCAACGCCGGCATGGACGAGCTCGCCGACGGTAAGGCGGTGCGGCAGATCATCGAATTCAGCTGAGAGTTCCTGACCGCTGTCCAACTCGTATGACAAGTTGTAGACTCGTCATATGTCTGATCGCATCCGTCACCTCACCCTCTCCCACGTCGTCCTGCCGCTACCCAATCCCGTCAGCGACGCCAAGGTCCTGACGGGCCGGCAGAAACCGCTCACGGAGACCGTTCTGCTGTTCGTCGAGGTCACCACCGAACAGGGCCACGAAGGCATGGGGTTCAGCTACTCCAAGCGCGCGGGTGGTCCGGCCCAGTACACGCACCTCGCAGAGATTGCGGAAACAGCGATCGGCCAGGACCCGTCCGACATCGACCGCATCTACCAGTCGCTGCTGTGGGCCGGCGCCTCCGTCGGGCGCTCCGGCGTCGCCACCCAGGCAATCGCCGCCCTCGACGTCGCGCTCTGGGATCTCAAGGCCCGCCGCGCCGACCTGCCGCTGGCCAAACTCCTCGGCGCCCACCGTGATTCGTGCCGGGTTTACAACACCTCCGGAGGCTTCCTGCAGGCGTCGGTCGACGAGATCAAGGAGAAGGCAACCGCCTCGCTGGATTCCGGTATCGGCGGCATCAAAATCAAAGTCGGGCAACCGGACTGGAAGACCGACCTTCAGCGGGTGGCCGCGCTGCGCGAACACCTCGGGGACAGCCCGTTGATGGTCGATGCCAACCAGCAGTGGGATCGCGCCCGGGCCCGGCGGATGTGCCGGGAGCTTGAGCAGTTCGACCTGATCTGGATCGAGGAGCCCCTCGACGCATGGGACGCCGTCGGGCACGCCGACCTGTCCCATACCTTCGACACCCCCATCGCCACCGGCGAGATGCTCACCTCGGTACCCGAGCACATGGCGCTCATCGATGCCGGCTACCGCGGGATCGTGCAACCCGACGCACCGCGCATCGGCGGCATCACCCCATTCCTGCGGTTCGCCACGCTGGCCTCGCACGCGGGGCTCGCGCTGGCCCCGCACTACGCGATGGAGATCCACCTGCATCTGGCCGCCGCCTATCCGACCGAGCCGTGGGTGGAGCACTTCGAGTGGCTCAACCCGCTGTTCAACGAGCGCATCGAGATCCGCGACGGACGCATGTGGCTGCCGGAGCGGGCGGGGCTCGGCTTCACGCTGAGCGAGCAGATGCGTGCGCTGACGAAGGAACGGGCAGAATTCGGCTCGTGACAACCTCGCTAGCCCAGAAGGTGGTCGCCGGTCTGAAAGACAAGATCTTCGCCGGCGACCTCCCGCCTGGGCACAAGTTGCCCTCGGAGTCCGAGCTGATCGACGAGTTCGGGGTCTCGCGCACCGTGGTCCGTGAGGCGGTGACCCGGTTGCGGGCCGAGGGCCTCGTCGAAACGTTCCAGGGCCGTGGGTCTTTCGTGCTCGCGGTGCCGGAGCCGACGTCGTTCACCGTCGAGTCCGCGGCCATCAGGACCCACCACGATGTGCTCGACATGATCGACTTCCGTCTCGGTATCGAATGCGAAGCGGCTGCGCTGGCAGCTGCCCGCGTCGACGGCGCAGGCGGCGACGCCGTCCGCACCGCCCTCGCCGAGTTCGTCGCCGCCGCACCGGAAGACGCGGTCGAGGCGGACTTCCGCTTCCATCGCGCGGTGGCAGCGGTCAGCGGCAACCGCTTCTACGTCGACCTGCTCGACTCGCTGGGCCCGATGATGATCATGCTGGCCCGCACCCGGTTGGGCGACACCCATTCGATCACCGATGCCGGCCATGCCGAGCGGGTGCGCCGTGAGCACGACGAGGTGGCGGCCGCGGTGATCTCCGGTGATCCGGATCTGGCCCGGGCCGCCATGCGCCTACACCTTGGTAACACTCGGCGGCGTCTCGACTCCGGTCGCTGAGTCTGCCCGGCGCTTACGCAGGTACTGGAACACCGGCAGCAGCACCAGCAGAACGAAGATCGCCAGGATGGCGCCGGAGATCGGCCGGGTGATGAAGCCGGTCGGGTCGCCGTCGAAGATCAGCAGGGAGCGTCGGGTACTCGACTCGATGATGGTGCCGAGCACGAACGCCAGCACCATGGGGCCGGGATCGAAGCCGGCCTTCTTCATCAGGTAGCCGATCACGCCGAACACCAGCATCAAGAAGATGTCGAACGTCGAGTTGTTGATCGTGTACACGCCCAGAATCGTGATGAGCGCGGTGATCGGCGCAAGGATCGCGGGACGCACGCGAAGGATACGAACGAACAAGCCCACCAACGGAACCGACAGGATCAGCAGCAGGATGTTGCCGATGTACATCGAGTTGATGACGCCCCAGAACACGTCTGGATGTTCGTCGACCAGTTGCGGTCCGGGTGAGATGCCGAGGATCAGCAGCGCCCCGAACAGCATCGCCATGGACGCGTTGGCGGGCAGTCCGATGGTGAGCAGCGGGATGAACGACGACGTTGCCGCCGCGTTGTTCGCAGTCTCCGGCGCGGCCACGCCCTCAACGGCACCGCGGCCGAACCGTTCCGGGTTCTTGGCGCGCCGTTTCTCGGTGGCGTAGGCCACGATCGACGACAGCGTGGCACCGCCGCCGGGCAGCACCCCGAGCACGAACCCGATGATCGAACCACGGCCGATGGCGCCGGTGGACTGCCTCAGGTCCTTGCGCGACGGCCACACATTGCCGACCTTGGCCGGGACATGCGGCTTGCCGTGCCGTTGCTCGAGGTTGTAGAGGATCTCCCCGACACCGAACAGGCCCATCGCCACGACGACGAAGTCGATGCCGTCGGCGAGTTGGAGGCTGTCGAAGGTGAATCGGGATGCGCCGCTGAAGTTGTCGCGCCCCACGGTCGCCAGCAGTAGCCCTACGGCGCCGGCGATCAGCGCCTTGAGCTTGTTTCCACTGCCGATGGTGGCGACGAGCAGCACGCCCAATAGGGCGAGGGCGGCGTACTCCGGCGGCCCGAAGTCCAGGGCGATACTGGCGACAATCGGGGCGAGCAGGGTCAGACCGATGATCGAAATAGTCGCGCCGACAAACGAACCGATGGCGGCGATGCCCAGAGCTGTTCCGGCTTTGCCCTGTTTGGCCAGGGCGAAGCCATCGAAAACCGTTACCACGGAAGATGCTTCGCCCGGTAGCCGCAACAGCACCGACGTGATGGTGCCGCCGTACTGGGCGCCGTAGTAGATGCCGGCGAGCATGATGATCGCCGACACGGGATCGATGGTGTAGGTGATCGGCAGCAGGATCGCGATGGTGGCGGCGGGACCAAGGCCCGGCAGCACCCCGATGATCATGCCGATCAACACGCCGATCAGGCAGTAGAGCAGGTTCTTCGGTTCTGTGACGAGCGCGAAGCCGTCCAGAAATGCGTTGACATCCATAGTTTTTCGGCTGGTCTCAGAAGTTGATCAGGTGCGGCAACGGGATCCGCAGGCCGTAGAGGAACAGGAGGTAGAACACCGCGGTGGTCACCACGCTGATCACGATGGTGCTGCGCCAGGTCTCGCCGCCCAGGAACCGCAGCCAGATCACGCAGAGCAGCACCGCGGGGATTTCGAAACCGATCAGCGGCATCAACAATCCGAAGGCGGCGAACGTGATGGCCCCGACGATCGCGAGAATGCTGCTGCGGGTGAACTTCTCACTGTCGGTCAGGCCGCGACCCACCACCAGCAGAAGCACCGAAAGCAGGGCGATCACCACACTGACGACGAAGGGCCACAGGCCCGGACCGGGCTCCCGCAGGGAGCCCAGCCCGTAGCCGTAGGCGAGCACGGCACCGGCGATCCCGATGGCGAGCCCGATCAACGCACCGATCACCTGGTAGGCGGGGCCGCCCGCGGGTGGGCGCTCCTCCTCCAGTTCGTGAGCGACCTCGGCCTCGATCTCGGCGAGGACGTCACGAGTGTGGTGCGGGTGCGGTTCTTGCACTGCGGTCATCAGCCCTGGTTGCGAAGGTTGAGGCCGTACTGCTGGACCAGATCGGCGTAGCGCTGCTTGTCCTTGTCGAGCTGGGCCTTGACCTCATCGCCGGACAGTTCCATCGGCGTCAGGCTGTTCTGCTCGTTGAACTTCTTGTACTCCTCGGTGCCGAACGTCGCTTTGAGGCCCTCGATGAGCTTGTTCTTGACTTCCTGCGGCGTGCCCTTCGGCACCGTCATGAACCGGTACTGCGTCACCTCGACGTCCAGGCCCTGCTCCTTGGCGGTCGGAACCTCGGGCAGGTAACTGATCCGGTCGGGGCCGAAGACGGCCAGCGGCGCCAGCTTGCCCGACTGGATGTTCTCGATCGCCTCGCCGACCTGGATCGAGGCCACGTCGACCTGGTTGCCCAACACGGCGGCCAGGGCGGGTGCGCCGCCGTCGAACGGAACTGCTTGGGATTCAACGCCACTGGTCTTGAACAACAGCGCCGCGGACAATTGCGCGCCGGTGCCCACCCCGGTGGTGCCGTACTTCACCAGACGCGGCGAGTTCTTGAGGTCCTCGAGGGTACGGTAGCCGCTGGCCGGGTTGGTGACGAGCACGTAGTCGTCGCGGGATACGCCGTACACGACATCGAAGTCGTCGATGTTGGTGACCTCGTCGGGGCTGACCGCCAGCGGGGTGATGGTGAACAACGACGCATTCTGGATGGCGATCTTGGATCCGTCCGCGGGTGCGTTCGCGATTTCGGCGGCGGCGAGCGCACCGTTGGCGCCCTCCCGGTTGATGACCGGGAAGGACGCACCGAGGTTGTCGCTGAGTCCCTTGGAGACGGCGCGGCTGATCAGGTCGCTGGATCCGCCGGCAGATGCGCCGACGTACATCTCGACCGTGCCCGACGGCCAGGTGTCCCCCGAACCGGAACCGGTGCTGGTCTCGACCCCGCCACAGGCGGTCAGGGCAAGGCCGGCGGCTGCAGTCGCGGCGAGGGCCGCGCGGGTGCGCCAGCGTCGTGGGCGGGCGGTTTGGATCGCCATGACGAGTACTCCTGTGTGGTGTGAGCTGAGGTCGAGCGGGCGGACCACTGTGGTGGCCGTCACTACACCGTAGGACCGCGCACGATACCTGTCCAAGGTTGTTATTGCATCGCTTGATACCTTTGATGCATGGCCATCACGTTGGACCAGGTCCGCTGCTTCATCGCGGTCGCCGAAGAACTGCACTTCGGCAGGGCCGCTGAGCGTCTCGCGATGAGCCAACCGCCGCTGAGCCGTCAGATCCAGAAGCTTGAGCGCTCTGTCGGGGCCGTGCTGCTCGACCGGGACAACCGTCGGGTGTTGCTCACCCCGGCCGGCACGGCGTTCCTGGAGGACTGCTACCGGATGCTCAACACCCTCGACGCGGCCACTGCCCAGGCACAACGTGTCGAGCACGGCTCGGCGGGCACCGTGCATCTGGGCTTCACAGCCGTGTCGGCGATCGGCATCCTGGGACCGCTACTCGGGCTGCTGGGCAGCGAGCTCCCCGACATCGAGGTGGTGCTGCACGAAGGGGTGACGGGCACCCAGGTCGACGGCATCCGTCGCGGTGAACTCGACCTCGGGTTGGCCCGACCGCCCTTCGACACGGCGGCCCTGTCCTCGCTCGTCGTCGCGCGGGAACCGCTGTACGCGGTGGTGCCGGTCAACCATCCACTCGCCGAAGCGACCGGACCACTCGGGCCGAAGGACTTCGACGGCCTGCCGGTGATCAGCTATCACCCCGTCCGGGCCCGCTACTTCCACGAGCTCACCGTGCGGTTCCTGTTCAACGGGCATCCGAGGATCAAGCAGCGTGTGCAGCAGATCCTCACCGCGGTGCTGCTGGTGGCGGCCGGCGAGGGCGTTGCGCTGGTGCCTGCGAGTGCGACGGCCCTGCATGTTGACGGCGTGGTCTACAAGCCGCTCGTCGACGTCTTCGGTGGCCATCCGGACAGCGACCCGGCACGGCCCGTCGAACTGCATGCGATCTGGGCCCGCCGCGGACTCACCCCGATGCTGCAGCAGGTGCTGGAACTGGTCGAGCGCTCCGCCGAGCAGGTCGCTTTTTGAGCGCGGTCACCGGATCGTGCTGACTCCCCCGTCGACCGGAATCACCGCACCCGTGATGTAGCTGCTGGCGCGGCTCGCGAGAAACACCGCGATGCCCGCGATGTCGTCGGGCGCTCCGATACGGCCCAGTGGCAGTGCCGATCCAACGGCCTGCGGGCCGGCGGCGAGCAGCTCTTTGGTCATCCGAGACTCGAACAGGCCCGGCGCGATGGCGTTCACCAGGATGCGCGGTGCGAGTTCCCCGGCCAGATGCCGCGTCAGCATGTGCACCGCGGCCTTGCTGGCGCTGTAGGAGAAGTTGTCGCGGCCGCGCTCGGGCGCGACGATCCCGTCGACGCTGCCGGTGTTGATCACCCGGGCCGGATCCTGTTCGGTAGCACCGGCATTCAGCAACGGCGTCAGAGCCCGGGTGAGCAGGAAGACACCTTTGACATTGACGTTGTAGACCTTGTCGAAGCCCGACTCGGGAAACTCCTCATACGGTGCGCCCCAGGCTGCGCCCGCGTTGTTGAACAGCGCGTGGAGCGCGTCCTCACGCCCGGTGACGGCCGCGGTGAGCGCCGCGACCCCTTCGGCGGTGCCCAAGTCCGCGGGCACGGCGGCCACCCGGCCGAGCGGCGACAGCTCGGCCACCGCGGCATCGAGCTCGGCTTCCTTGCGGCCCGACAGGTAGACGCTTGCGCCTGCCTGCAGCAGTCCGCGGGCCATCATCAGGCCGATCCCGCGGCCACCGCCGGTGACCACCGCTACCTTGCCGTCCAGCCGGAACAGATCAGTCATGCGCAATGTCGATGCCGATGCCGAGCGGCGAATCAATGCGCACCGCCTCATCCTTGATCAGCCCGCGCAACAGGGCCGTACTGAATTCCACGGCGATCTCCTCCGCGGTGCGCCGGCCATGCGGCCGCAGCCACCGGTATGCGCCCAGCGTCATCCCGATGTAGCCGAGCGCCAGCACATGCGAGTCGCAGTCGTAGAACTCTCCGCTGGCGATGCCGCGGTCGATGACGTCACGAACGTGCTCGTACACCTGGGTCTCGGCGCGCCGGATGTAGGCGACCTGCTCCTCGGTGAACCACTCCGCGATGTACGGCCCCTCCTGGAAATAGACCGCCGCCCGCTCGAGATCGTTGGCGATGCCCACCAGCAACCGCCTGGTGAAGTGGTAGATGGTCTCCCGGGCCGACGCGGTCGGGTCGTCATGCAGCGCCTCGACCGTGAAGTCGGCAGTGCTCTTGTAGATGTCGTAGAGAATGAGCGACTTGCTGGAGTAGTAGTGGTAGACCGTGGCCTTGTTCAGGCCGACGGCCTCTGCGACATCGTCCATCCTGGTGCCGTGGTAACCGCGAGCGGCGAACAACTTGGCGGCGACGGTCAGCAGTTCGTCGCGCCGGGAGTTACCGTTCGCGGACGCGGCACCGCGCCCGCGAGTGACATCTGCATCGGATGACATAACAACTCACTATCCGCTCGGCCCCGCCGGGGTTATCAATCAACTGGCTGGTTGGATAGTCTAGGCAATCGCTGTTCCAGTCTTGCCGAGTCGGTCTAGACTGCGGGAATGGATCCGAATCCCGACTACGACATCAGTGACGAAGCCGAGTACTTCTTCAACTGGGTTCCGTGGGGTCTGCGTGGGGTCTACCCGCCGCCGGCCTATCCCCCGGTGTAATCAGCAGTCATTCACTCTCTGCGTCCAGGGCGCAGAAGTCCGAGTAACCCACGCCCTCACCGCAGGGTGAACGTGCGTTGGATCCATCCTTACGCTGCGGGCTGCGGCAGCGCGCGTATCGCGTAGCGGACGGTGAGCAGTATCGCCGCGGTGGTCACCAGAAACAGCGGCCAGCCCATGGCAATCCGCGCCACCGCGAGCAACGCAGCCTGATCGGTGTCGTAAAGGTAGTTCTGCACGAGGAACCGGGTCCAGGACACCGTGGCCATCACGGCGGTCACGATGTCGAAGGCCAGCCGCACCCGCGGGACTCGTCGCCACGTGCTGTCGCGGCCGGTGACCCAGGCCCAGACAACGCCGACAAGCGGACGCCTGATCAGGATCGAGGCTGTGAACAGCATCGCCATGAGCAAGTACATCCAGATGCCCGGGAGATAGAAGTCCTTGGCTTGGCCGGTGACCAGCGCCAGGCCGGCACACACCGCCACCCCTACGAAACCCCACAGCGCCGGGCGGGTGGATTCGCGCCGCAGCAGCTGCCAGCCGAGCACGATTGCCGCCACCACCAATGCGGCAATGATCGCCGGGACGCGGCCGAAGGCGGCTGACGTCGCGGCGTAGACCGTGACCGGTAACGCGGTATAGACGAGGCCGCGTACCCCACCCGCCCTAGCCAGCAGTCCGTCGAGCGGGGAGTCCGTCATGGTCACCCAGGGTACCTAGCTCAGCGAGACAGTTCGGCGGCCTCGGTACGGGTACTGCCGAGATGGGCCGGCAGCCGCAGGTATCCGTGCAAGTTGACCAACCCGCGTCGGTGCGGCGCCTCGGCGAGCTGCAGGTCGGGATACGCCTCGAACAGCGCCCGCAGCGCGGTGGCGCCCTCGATCCGGGCCAGGGAGGCGCCCAGGCAGGCGTGGATGCCGGACGCGAACGCGAGGTGGTCACGGGCGTTGGGACGCGTGATGTCGAAGCGCGCCGGATCGGGGAAGACGCCCGGGTCGCGGTTGGCGCCACCGAGCAACAGCGCGACCATGTCCCCGGCTCGCAGGCGTTGGCCCGCTATTTCGATGTCACAGTGCGCCGTGCGCGCCGTCATCTGGACCGGGCTGTCGATTCGCAGGATCTCCTCGACCGCGGCGGGCCACAGCCCCGGCTGGTCGCGTAGCCGTGCGAGTTGGTCAGGGTGCTGCAGCAGCGCAACGATTCCGTTGCCGATCAGGTTGACCGTGGTTTCGAAACCGGCCCCGATGAGAAGCGCTGCGTTGGCGGTGAGTTCGCGATCGGTGAGCGTGTGGTCTGCCGCCATGCGGCTGAACGGGTTGTCATCAGGGCCGCCGGCGCGCACCTGGCGGAAGTGCTCGGCGAGGTAGCCGTCCATAGCGCGCAGCCCGTCGATGGCCTGGCGGTAGGTTTTCCAACGAATCCCGATGTCCAACAACGGTGCTCCGTGGTGGCCCCATTCCAGGAGCTGCATGTGTGTCTTGTCGGGCAGGCCGAGGATCTCGGCGATCATCGCGACGGGCAGCGCGGCCGCGTAGTCGGCGATCAGGTCGGGACGGGGCGTCGCGGCGAGGCGGTCGATGAGTTCGGCGGTCACCTCGGCCACCCGGGCGTCGAGGGTGTCAATGGCGCGTGGTGTGAAGCTCTGCGCCACCAACTGGCGGTAACGAGTGTGGTCGGGAGGATCGACGATGACCATCGCCGGCGGCTCCACCGGGTTGGCCACGCCCGGATCGGTACGGTCCAGCAGGGCCCGCAACGCGCGCGGCATCTCCATACCGGTGGGCGGGGTGACACCGAACCGCTTGTCCCGCAGAATTTCCCGGCACACCGCGTGGTCTGCGGTGACCCACACGAACGGTGTCCGGATGAGCCTGCCGCGCGACCTGACCTCTTCCATCAACGGATAGGGGTCGTTGCCCCGGCCGTGATTGACGATCAGCCGGGCCATCGGATTGCCCCGCAATCCCTGGACTTTCATGAACGACTTCGGCACGGCGTGCAAAGCCACCCACCGTGTCCACAACTTGATGCTCATCAAAACCCCCGTGAGACGCGTGAGACAGTGATACGTTCATTGTCTCCCCAGTATCGATCGCTAGGCTACGGCGATCGGCCCGCACAGGCAAGGAGGAATTTCGTGACCTCGACACGAACGGCGGACTTCGTGCGGCGGCTCGCCGATCCCGACCCAGACGTGCTTGCCCGCGTGCGCGAGCCCGACGCGCTCAGCGCCCGGATCCTCGCCGCCACGCTCGAACAGGCCGAGCTCGTCGGCATCCGGCGCACCACCATGGAGGACGTCGCCCGGCGTAGCGGCGTCGGACGCGCGACGCTCTACCGACGCTTCCCCACAAAAGACGCCCTGATCGACGCGCTCGTACTGTCCGAAGCGCGGCGCTATCTCGACGGCAGCGCGCAGGCCCGCGCGCACGCTCAAAGCCTCGAGGATCGCCTGGTCTACGGCACCGTGTTCACGGTGACGTTCCTGCGCGAACACGCGCTGCTCAAGAAGCTCCTGCGCACCGAACCCGAGACGATCCTGCCCAGCCTGACCATCGACGCCGGCGCGATCATCGATTTCGCCACCGACTACTCAGCGGCGCAGCTGCGCACCGACCTCTACGGCACCACGCAGACGACCCCCGAGCAGGAGCGTCACATCCGCACCGTCGCCGAGCTGCACACCCGACTCACGTTGTCGTTCATCGTCACACCGCACACCGGCATCAAGCTCGCGACCCTCGACGACACCCGGGAGTACGTCCGCACCTATCTGCTACCGATGGTCGCGGTGGCATAGGCGTCCGCACGGTAAGCACATCGCTTACCAGAAGAGGGGCCACGCGCGGTATTCACGTGCGAATGCGAGACTCTTCAATGCCCAACCAACTAGATCGGACCGTACATCGATGATCATCGGGATCCCCCGCGAGTCTCTACCGGGTGAGACGCGCGTCGCCGCAACACCGCAGACCGTCGGTCAGATTATCAAGCTCGGCTACACAGTCGTCGTCGAGTCCGGCGCCGGCGCGGCCTCGAGTTTCTCCGACGGTGCATACATCGACGCGGGCGCAGATATCGGTTCGCACGATCAGACCTGGGCCGCCGACGTCGTGTTGAAGGTGAACGCGCCGGACGACGCCGAGATCGCCGGCGTGCGAGACGGCGCGACCCTCGTCGGCTTGATCTCGCCCGCGCTGAAGCCGGACCTCGTCGAAAAGTTGGCCACCCGCCCGATCACGGTGCTGGCCATGGACGCCGTGCCGCGCATCTCGCGCGCCCAGTCGCTGGACGTGTTGTCGTCGATGGCGAACATCGCCGGTTACCGCGCGATCGTCGAAGCCGCGCACGCGTTCGGACGGTTCTTCACCGGTCAGGTCACCGCGGCGGGCAAGGTGCCGCCGGCCAAGGTGCTGGTGGTGGGTGCCGGCGTCGCAGGACTGGCGGCCATCGGCGCAGCAGGCAGCCTGGGCGCCATCGTGCGTGCCACCGATCCGCGGCCCGAGGTTGCCGATCAGGTCAAGTCTCTCGGCGGCGAGTATCTGTCGATCGAGTCGCCGGAAGCGGAAGTGTCGGCTACGGGCTACGCCAAGGAGATGGGCGACGACTACAAGGTCCGTGAGGCGGCGCTGTACGCCGAGCAGTGCAAGGACGTCGACATCATCGTCACCACCGCACTGATCCCCGGACGGCCGGCGCCACGGATCATCACCGCGGACATGGTTGCGTCGATGAAGTCGGGCAGCGTGATCGTCGACATGGCGGCCGCCAACGGCGGCAACGTCGAGGGCACGGTCAAGGATCAGGCGATCGTCACCGACAACGGCGTCACGATCATCGGATACACCGACCTGGCCGGCCGGCTACCCGCCACGGCGTCGCAGTTGTACGGCACCAACCTCGTGAACCTGCTGAAGCTGCTGACCCCGGAGAAGGACGGCAAGGTCGTCCTGGATTTCGACGATGTGGTGCAGCGCTCGATGACCGTCGTGCACGACGGCGAGACCACCTGGCCCCCACCGCCGGTGCAGGTTTCCGCCGCGCCGGCCGCGCAGCCGGCGGCCGCTTCCCCTGCCGCGCAACCGCAGGCGAAGAAACCGGTCTCTACCGGCCGTCGCCTCGGCACGGCATTCGCCGTCGCCGCGGTGCTGTTCGCCCTCATCGCCATCTCCCCGGCGGCGCTGCAGGTCCACCTGACCGTGTTCGCGCTGGCAATCGTGATCGGCTACTACGTGATCGGAAATGTGCACCACGCGCTGCACACCCCGTTGATGTCGGTCACCAACGCGATCTCGGGAATCATCGTGGTCGGCGCCCTGCTGCAAATCGGGCACGGCAATGTCCCGATCACCGTGCTGGCTACCGCCGCGATCCTGCTGGCCAGTATCAACGTCTTCGGCGGCTTCGCGGTGACGCGCCGCATGCTCGCAATGTTCTCCCGCAGCTGACCCCGAACCTTCGGAACGGATTTCCATGTTCAACTTAGAAAACGTTGCCACGGCTGCATACGTCGTCGCGGCGCTGCTGTTCATCCTGGCGCTGGCAGGGCTCTCCAAGCACGAAACATCCAAGGCCGGAAACACATTCGGTATCGCCGGCATGGCCGTGGCGCTGATCGCCACGATCGTGCTCGCCATCGAACGCGCCATCGAGCCGTTGGGCCTGGCGCTGCTCATCGGCGCCATGGTCATCGGTGCGGCGATCGGTCTGTGGCGGGCGCGGGTGGTCGAGATGACCGGTATGCCCGAGCTCATCGCGCTGCTGCACTCGTTCGTCGGCCTGGCCGCCGTCCTCGTCGGCTGGAACGGTTATCTGCACGCCGAGGGTGATCCCGGCGGCGCCGAGGCCGCACACCTCAGTGCCGAAGGAATGCTCGGCATCCACTCGGCCGAGGTGTTCATCGGCGTCTTCATCGGTGCGGTGACGTTCACCGGCTCGATCGTCGCCAACCTCAAGCTGTCGGCGCGAATGAAGTCCGCGCCGCTGATGCTGCCGGGCAAGAACATCCTCAACGTCGGTGCGCTGATGGTCTTCGTCGCACTCACCGTGTGGTTCGTCATCGACCCGCAGCTGTGGCTGCTCGTGGTGGTCACCGTGCTGGCCCTGCTGCTCGGCTGGCACCTGGTCGCCTCCATCGGCGGTGGCGACATGCCCGTCGTGGTGTCGATGCTCAACAGCTACTCCGGCTGGGCCGCGGCGGCGTCGGGCTTCCTGCTCGGCAACGACCTGCTGATCATCACCGGCGCCCTGGTGGGCTCCTCCGGTGCCTACCTGTCCTACATCATGTGCAAGGCGATGAACCGGTCCTTCATCTCGGTGATCGCCGGCGGTTTCGGCATCGAGGCGGGGCCGGCCGAGGACAAGGACTACGGCGAGCACCGCGAGATCACCGCCGAGAGTGCCGCCGAACTCCTCAGCCACGCCGACTCGGTGATCATCACCCCCGGCTACGGCATGGCAGTGGCCCAGGCGCAGTACGGCGTTGCCGATCTGACCCGCAAGCTGCGTGAGCGCGGCGTCAACGTCCGGTTCGGCATCCACCCCGTCGCGGGCCGCCTGCCCGGCCACATGAATGTGCTGCTGGCCGAGGCAAAGGTGCCCTACGACATCGTGCTCGAAATGGACGAGATCAACGACGACTTCGCCGATACCGACGTCGTCCTGGTCATCGGCGCCAACGACACCGTCAATCCGGCGGCCGCGGAAGATCCGGGCAGCCCGATCGCCGGCATGCCGGTGCTGACGGTGTGGAATGCCGCGAACGTCATCGTGTTCAAACGGTCCATGGCCTCGGGCTACGCCGGCGTGCAGAACCCGCTGTTTTTCCGGGACAACACCCAGATGCTGTTCGGCGACGCGAAGGACCGGGTCGACGCCATCAACGCGGAGCTGTCCGCCGTACACGCGTAACACGGCCCGCGGGCGCTGGACAGTTACCCCTCCGCGGACACTGTGACGAGCGTGCAGGTAAACGTGAAAATCTCGCGGTTTTCCCGCGAAAAGCTGCACGCTCGGCGCAGTGCCGTGAACCGGGCAGGTGACCTGACCGCGCGACATGAACGCCGACCGCTCCGACGCGCTCACGGTGAGGTGAGCGGGCCGAAGCGGTCGGTGTGTTCAAGCGTTGCGCAGGTCGCGATTACATGTTCGCCCGGTCCTCGTCGATCCTTTCCTGATCGAGGATGCTCAGCACATCACCGTCGACCTCAGAGGTGATGTGCCCGGTCATCGTGCGCTGGAGCTTGTTGACGGTGGCGTCCGCCCTGAGGTAACCGGTGTGCTCACCCGTGACGGTGATGTCCGCGACGTAGCGGATGGATGACTGGCTGGCGGTGGTGTCGGTCGATTCGGTGCCGTTGAGGATCATCCCTTCCTCGTTGACGTAGTCGGTGTAGGTGACCGTGCGGGTGATCCGACCCGTCGCGTCGGTGACCTCGCTGACCACTGCGGTGCCGCCACCCGCCCCGGCATACGTTCCGGTGGGCGGCAGGGGCGCCGCGCTGGGAACGTAGCTGCTGAGCTCCGGTGCCCACGTCGGATCTGGCGTTCTCAGGTCACCCTCCACCGGCCCGACGCTGGTGGTGTAGTCCAGATTGGCGATGACCAACCGGGTGTCTGTCTCATCGTCCTGGCTGGCTTCCCAGAAGGCCACCGCATCGCCGGTGTTGTTCCAACTCGCCATGCTGCGGGCGGTGTAGCCGTCGCCGTCGACGAACACCGGAATCCCGGTCTCGCCCTTGAGATCATCCTCGATTGCGATGACCCACTCCTGATTCGTGATGTTGGTCGAATCGCCGGTGCCTCGGTAAGCCTCGTACACCGCACCCTGGATGTCCGCAGGCAGGAACGCCGGACGCACAATCCTCGACATCGGCGTCAGCGCGTCGTACCCGCGGGTGCTGCCGACCGCGATCCACTGTTCGTTGGGCGACATGTCGATATCCTCGTCGTAATCGAGGTTGCCGGTCAGCCGGGTCACCTCACCGGTCTCCAGGTCGACCACGATGTCATCGACATTGCCGGCCTCGTATCGCCCACCGAGGATGATCACACCCTTGCCGTCCGGGGTCCATTGCTTGCCCTCACCGACGGGGGCGACCACCCGGGCATCGGCGATTTCATAGCCCGCATCCGTTCGCTCCAGTCGGCCCACCACCGGGATAGCCGTGATGAGGCCGTCCGGGTTCATCTGGATCTGGCTGAACAACACGTACTTCCCGTCCGGTGAGATTCGCATCTCGCGCTGCGGGTCGAGGACCCGCGTACCGGCCGGTGGCGAGATGACCGGAACCAGTTGTTTGCCTTCTGCGGTCTCTTCGTAGACGACGTAGGAGTTCGGGCTGGTCCTCACTTGGATCATCAGCCGCCCCGTCCCGCCGTCGAACGGATCGACTCTCCCCAGCCCCCCGGTGATGTCCGTGGACACGCCGCAGGTAATGCACTCGACGTTCGTGCCGTCGACGCTGACCTGGTAGATCTCCTCGCGACCGCCCTCGGCTGGGGTGGCCGCGAAGTAGAGGGATTGCCCGTCTCCGGCGAAGCGCGGGGTGTTCGGGTTCGTGATGCCGTCCGGCAGGTCCAGGATCACTCGCTCGAGGGTGGGGTTGAGCACCGTGACGTCGATATCATTCTGTGCGGTGCGGGGTTTGAAGAGTGCCAGCAGGTTGACCTTGTCACCGTCGGTGACGGACACGGTGAACGAATCCATCTGTGCCGCATCGTAATTGATGTCGTCCGGGGTATAGGTGAACTCGCCGGTCTCCTGATCGATCGTCACCGTCCCGTACTTCGGCTGCTCAGTCACCGTGTACGTCAGTTCGTCACCCTCGGCGTCGGTGACGCCGATGTTGCCGGTCACCGTTTGGCCGGTCTGCACCGTCGTGGTGGGGTTACTGATCACCGGCGCCTGGTTGAACAGATTTCGCCGAACCCAAGCCAACACGGCCCAGCTCGCCGGGTTCACCGGCTCCGGCGTCGACCGGTCCGGCGCCAGGAACGGATTGAGGATGTTGGTGACAATGCCGCCCAAAACTCCCACCGCACCGTCGGCGGGAGCGGGCACGACGACCCGGGCCACAGGCGTGGCAACGGCCGTCGCAGTCGCCTCAGCCGTGGCCTGCATATCGCTTGCCGCAGAAGCTAATACCGCCTCCACTTCGTCCGCAGTCGCCGCCATATCCGGCCTGGCGAACTGCTCGGAGATCTTCTCGGCCACCCGCTCCGTGGCCTTCGCAGTGACCTGCTCCACCCGCGCCACAGACCGATTGAGCGTGTCACTGATGCTCACCACCCCGTCCGGGACCTCCGACGGCGCGGTATCTGAGGCGCGCGGCGACGCGGGCTCCGGCAGCGACAGGGCCGGCTTGTCAAAGACGTCGGACAGCTGTCGCACCGCTTCCCGGACCTTCTCTGGCATCGACGACACGGCCTCCACCGGCGCTTCGGTGGTCTCGGTGGGTGTGGTCGGAACAGTTGATTCCTCCTGAACCCCAACGCTATCGGTGTCGGCGGCGGATGTTGGTTGTTCAGTCGGCTGGCTGGTCGACGAGGCCTTCCGCTCCCACTTGGACTTGGACTTCGACTTGCGCTCCACGCCATTCCTGTCGCGGCCATTGCCGATGCCGACCGAAGGAGGACTGCTCTTGGCCGGCGTCGAAGCCGAGCCGCCGGTTGCACTGTCGGATGCCGCAGCGGACGACGCAGCGGACGAATCACCGGACGACGCCGAAGTGGACGTGGACGATTCCGAAGAGGACGTGCCCGTGGTGTCCGCCGCGGCGACGCCGTGGCCGGTGGCCACTGCCGCGACCAGCCACCCCGTCACCACGACAGCGCTGTATGCACCAATCCGCGCGGTAGTTTGGACTGTTCGGGGAAATGGCGGACGTACCGGCCCGCTCGACGAGGGGGAGGTGAACGAGGGATTGAAGAGCGGATTACGAGCGGTCATGGCTTGGCTCCGATGCCCTAGGGTCCTATTTAATTTCTGTGACGAACTTAATAACAGCATATTGTTGACGCCGTCAAGGAGGTTCCGCTGAAACGGTCAGAATCGGCGCGGCAGGAAACCCAGGTACTGCACCTGTTGCATCGCCAGCGCGTCGTTCACCTCCTGCGAACCGAAGGTCCGCTGGCCCGCGCCGACCTGGCTGACCGGCTCGGGTTGAGCCGTCCGTCGATCACAACCATCGTCGGGGAGCTGATCGATGACGGAACGCTGATCGAACTGGATTCGCGCGTCGAAGGTCCGGGTTACCGCGGTCGCCCGCGCAAACTTCTGGGCTGCAACCCGCAGGCACGGCGGGTACTCGGAATTTGGATCGATGAGCATCGCGCACATGTCGTCGTTGCCGACGCGACGGGCAGCATCTCCCGTGAGGATTCGACGCCTACCGGTGAAAGAACCTCTGCGTCCGTGATCCGGTCGATCATCCGAATTTCAAAGCAACTGATCGACGATCCCACCGGAGGACCAGTTGCTGCAGCGGGCATCTGTCTAACTGGATTCATCGACACCACAACGGGTTTCGTCGTCGATTCGAAAGCGCTCGGCTGGTCGGAGGTGGAACTGGGCAAGCCGATCTCCCGCGCGCTCGGCATACCGACCGCCGTGCAGGATTCGACGCAGGCCATGACTCTTGCCGAAACCATCGCCGGCGAGGCCAGGGCGGTGCGCTCCGCACTGGTACTCAACTGCGGAGGCCATGTCGATGTCGGACTGATCATCGGCGGGCGGCCTTACGCGGGCGCGACCGGAGTAGCCGGAGCAATCGGGCACATGCCTGTCTCCGGCAGCCTCGCGAAATGCACGTGCGGGCGGGTCGGGTGCGTCAACGCCAGCATGTCGCTGCATGCCATGCAGGCCGTCGCCCCGCACACCGAGGGCGTTCCGCTGAGGGATATCGACCTCGACGTGGTCAGGGCGGCAACGAGTCGAAATCCGGAGTCGCAGAAGATCATCCGCGACGTCATCGACCGGATCGCGCGCATGTCCATCCTCGTCGAAGCGATCTTCGACCCGGAGATCCTCATCCTCTCGGGTCTCATCATCGAGTTCGAGGAACTCATCACTGCCCTTCAAGCCCGCATCGATGAGATCAGGCCACCCGAACGACGCGGCCGTACGAGCACCGTGCGCTCACAGATCGGCCGCGACCACCGCGTCTCGGTCATCGTCGCCCTGCAGCAACTCGATCCCGATATCGCCGGACTGGTGCGCACGCCGATGCCCTGAGAAGGTGAGCGGAAACTAGGATGTCCAACTATGCCGGTTGACCGTCTCCTGCCTTCCGATGACGCGCGCGAGCTCATCGCGTTGACCCGCGATATCGCCGACAAGGTCCTCGATCCGATCGTCGACCAACATGAGAAGGCCGAGACCTACCCCGAAGGGGTCATGGCACAGCTCGGCGCCGCCGGGCTGCTCAGCCTGCCCCAGCCCGAGGAATGGGGTGGCGGCGGTCAGCCCTACGAGGTCTACCTGCAGGTCCTCGAGGAGCTCGCCGCACGCTGGGCGGCCGTCGCGGTAGCGGTCAGCGTGCACAGCCTGTCGTCGCATCCGCTACTCGCGTTCGGCACCGACGAACAGAAGGCCCGCTGGCTACCCGGCATGCTCTCCGGTGACCAGATCGGGGCGTACAGCCTGTCCGAACCGCAGGCCGGATCAGATGCGGCGGCGCTGCGGTGTGCCGCCAAGAAGACCGACGACGGGTATGTGGTCAACGGGTCCAAAGCGTGGATCACCCATGGCGGGAAGGCCGATTTCTACACCCTGTTCGCCCGGACCGGTGAAGGCTCGGGTTCCGGAGGGCAGGAGCGAAGCGACCGGGGAAGTCGGGGGAGCATCTCCTGCTTCTTGGTGCCGGGTGACCTCGACGGGCTGAGCTTCGGCAAGCCCGAGGAGAAGATGGGTCTGCACGCCGTGCCGACCACGTCGGCGTTCTATGACAACGCACGTCTCGACGCTGACCGGCTGATCGGCGAAGAGGGGCAGGGACTGTCAATCGCATTCTCCGCCTTGGATTCCGGCCGTCTCGGTATCGCCGCGGTGGCCGTCGGCATCGCACAGGCGGCGCTCGATGAGGCCGTCCGGTACGCCAATGAGCGAACGACGTTCGGCCGCAAGATCATCGATCATCAGGGCCTGGGATTTCTGCTGGCCGACATGGCCGCCGCGGTCATCAGTGCCCGCGCCACATACCTGGATGCCGCGCGCCGGCGCGACGCCGGATTGGCGTATTCGACGCAGGCCAGCGTCGCCAAGCTGGTGGCGACGGACGCCGCGATGAAGGTCACCACCGATGCGGTGCAGGTGTTCGGCGGCGTCGGGTACACCCGGGACTTCCGGGTCGAGCGGTACATGCGCGAAGCCAAGATCACCCAGATCTTCGAGGGCACCAACCAGATTCAGCGGCTGGTCATCTCGCGCGGGCTGGGTTCCTGACGAAGCCGCTGACCGCGCTGAGGAATTCCTCAGGCGTCTCCACCATCGGACTATGGCCCGCCCCGGAGATCACGCGGGGCGGCAGTCCGGCTGCGGTGTAGCGCTCGACGTTTGCGGCCGTCGGTGTGAGCACATCCTCGCTGCCCCACACCACGAGCACCGGCTTATCCAGTGCGGCAAGTGTTTCCACGACAGAACGCGAGCCATTCGTGGAGTCGCAGACCCCGGCATAGGTGAGACGCTGCAATGAACGTTGCGCAAAGTCCGGCACCGGGTAGTCGGCGGCGAAGCCAGTCTGCAACGAGCTATCGGTGATCGCGTCGATACCACGGAACTGGTCCAGCGCAGGCCCGATCACCGGCCAGCACACCATCTTTCCCAATAGCGGCATGGTCACCAGATCGTCGGCGGCGGGCGTGTCCGACACCACAACGCGTTCCACCAGATCCGGGTACTGGCTGGCCACCTCGGCAGCGACCGAACCACCCATCGAGTGCCCGATCAGTACCGCATGACGGACACCCAATTCCACCAACGCGCTACGCACCGCTGAGGCCCGCGCGGGCGCGCCATACGACACGGCATCGCGGGGCGCCTCGGAACCGCCGTGACCCACCAAATCGATGGCGATGACGCGATGGTCCGCAGCGAGCATCGGGGCGAGCTTCTCCCACCATTCGATCGACGCAGAGTAGCCATGCAACAGCACCACCGCCCGCTCCCCCGGCCGCCGGCCGTACTCGCGCACGTTGAGGTCAGGGCCATCGAGCGCGAGCACGTGCCCGTCGGCGAACGGCTCGGCGGCCCGCTCGGCCCTGGTCACGAAGAATGCGTTCACCAGCACCGCGACTACCAGCACGGACAACACCAGCACGGCGATGCGTAGTTTCATGGGAGGACGGTAGCGGTACGGCGAAATATCCGACCAGTCAATATTGCGCTGCCGGCCGCATAATGGCAGGTGATCATGAAGTCACCCGCCCATGTGTTCCGTAAGCCCCGGCGTCGTCCACGGCACCGGGTCGCACGGTCCGCGCGCAGGGTGGCGGTCGGTCTGACCGCGGCCATGGTGCTCGCCGCCACCGGCATGGGCTGGGTGACCTACCGCGGCGCGCTGGAGGGCATCACGACCTCCGACGCCCTCGAAGGCGAGTCCACCTCGACCGGCGACACCGAGAACATCCTGATCATGGGGATCGACAGCCGGCTGGACCAACACGGCAACCCGCTGCCACAGGATATCTACGACGCCATGCACGCCGGCGACGAGACCACGGGCGACTACACCGCCGACGTGCTCATCGTGGTTCACCTACCCGGCGACGGCAGCCCCGCCACCGCGTTCTCCATCCCCCGCGACGACTACGTCGACCTCGCCGGATGTCCGGGCGACATCTGCGAAGGGAAAGTCAAGGAGGCATACGGCTACGCCTATGAGGCCGCGAAAGATTCGTCGGAAGCCGAGTCCGAAGATGCCGCTGCGACCGATCTCGCGGCAACCGAGCAGCAGGCCCGGGAGGCTGGCCGTAAGGCCCAAATCGCCACTGTACGAGAGCTTCTCGAGATTCCGATCGACCACTTCGTCGAGATCACACTCGGGGCGTTCTTCGAGATCGCCAAGGCGGTCGCACCGATCACCGTGTGCCTCAACGAAGCCACGTCAGATCCCTATTCCGGAGCCGACTTCCAGAAGGGGGAACAGCAGATCGACGCCGCCCAGGCGATGGCGTTCGTGCGTCAGCGGCGTGACATCAACGATGCAGGTTTCACCGATCTGGACCGCACGCGCCGCCAGCAGGCCTTCATCGCCGCACTGGTGACGCGACTCGGCGAGAGTGGCGCGCTGAACAACACAGACACCCTGCGCAACCTGCTGAACGTGGTCAAACACAATGTCGCGCTGGACGCCGGCTTCGATATCGCAAGTTTCGCCCGGCGCGCCACCGCGCTGACGGAGAATCCACCGACGCTCTACACCCTTCCGATCGTCGAGTTCACCACGAACGAGTACGGCGAGGACATCAACATCATCGACGTGCCCACGATCCGCAAGATCGTGGACGACCTGGTGACCGACGACGACGCCGCCACCACAACGACCTCCACCGCCGTCGCCAAGCCCCTCGACGGGCAGGGCGCGACCCTCGATGTCATCAATGGATCCAACTACACGGGTCTCGCATCGCAACTCCGAACCACCTTCGGCGCACAGGGATTCACCGAGGGCGAAGTCGGCGACGCCGAAGCGCTGGCCGCGACCACCACGATCGAGTACGGGCCGGGAGCAGATGCCGCGGCCCAGGCCCTCGCCGACGAGCTGGGCGTGACGGCGACACTCTCGGAAGAGGTGCTCGCCGATACGGTGCAACTCACGGTCGGCACCGACTTCCCCGGCGACGAGTATTTGAATGAATCCGTAGAGACCACAACGGAAACCACCACCACGGAGTCGACGACGACCACGCCGGTCACCACCGTGGCCGCGACGGCGTCCGGCACCTACACCCCGGCGCCCACCGATCTGAGCCAGATGACCGCCTCCGGAGTCCCCTGCGTGAAGTGAGCAGACGCAAACTCGCACGACACGCCGGGGGAAAATGCGAGTTTGTGTCTGCTCGGCGGGGAAAGTCACCACCATGCACCTGGACGAGCTGACTTGGTTCGTCGTTCTCGCCGAGACCCAGCATGTCACCGACGCCGCGGCAGAACTCGGCATCAGTCAACCCACTTTGTCCCGCGCTCTTGCCCGCCTTGAGGAAGAGCTGGGCGTGCCACTGTTCGACCGGGTCAACCGGCGGCTGCGGCTCAACGGCTACGGTGAGATCCTGCTCGAGCACGCCCGCCGCGCCATTGCCGAAATGCGTTCGGCCACAGAGCGGATCGCCGCATTACGCGATCCCGCTACCGGCACCGTGCGGCTGGCTTTCCTACATTCACAGGCCAGTTCGTTCGTGCCGGATCTGCTGCGCCGGTTCCGTGCCGAGGCGCCGCGCGTCCAGTTCAGCCTGGTCCAGGGCGCCGCGCACGAGATCATCGAGCGGCTGGCCAACGGACAGGCCGATCTGGCGATCACCTCGCCGCGCCCCGACGGCTACCACTGGCGTGGGCTGTACATGGAGCGGCTGTGCCTGGCGGTTCCCCGCGGCCATCGTCTCGCCTCCCGGGCCCGCATCCGGCTGGCCGACGCCGGGGATGATCCGTTCGTCGCGCTGGCCCCGGGCTTCGGGCTGCGCCAGCTCACCGACGAGCTGTGCGCCGAGGCCGGTATCGAACCGCACGTGGTGTTCGAAGCCATGGAGATCCCCACCATGGAAGGCCTGGTCGCGGCGGGCTTCGGGGTGGCCGTCGTCCCGGTGCCGAGGCCCGAACGCGCCGAGCCGGGAGCCGTCTATGTCCCACTGGCCCAGGGTTCGGCCAAGCGGCAGCTCGGGCTGGCCTGGCCCGCCGAGCGGGCCTTGCCACCGGCTGCCGAGAAGTTCGCGCAGTTCGTCATACGTTCTACGCATGATGTTGAGTAACTCGATGCATTGGACACATCTGAGGTAGCTGCTTAACGTCGTGGTAGTGACTGCCTCAGCGATTGCCTGGACCGGGCATCCGCGTGGCTCGACCGACTACCGCCGACTATTGGCGGCACTGTTCTGCGCGGGAGTGGCGACCTTCGCACAGCTGTACTCACCGCAGGCCGTGCTGCCACTGATCGCGCGAGATCTCGGCACGGGCGCCGCGGACACCGCGCTGGCCGTCTCAACCGCCACGATCGGCCTTGCCGTCGGTGTGCTCCCGTGGGCGGCGCTGGCCGACCGGATCGGTCGAGTGCAGGTGATGACGATATCGGTCACCGCGGCAACGGTTCTCGGGCTGTTGGTGCCGTTCTCGCCCACCTACGAGCTGCTGTTGGGCGGACGGTTTCTGGAAGGGCTGCTGCTCGCCGGGGTTCCCGCTGTGGCCGTCGCCTACCTCACCGAGGAGATCAACGCCGGGCACGCCGCCCGGGCGGCAGGCACCTACGTCGCAGGCACCACCATCGGTGGGCTCGCAGGGCGATTGGTCACCGGCCCGGTCGCAGAGTTCGCGGGCTGGCGTGTCGGCGTCCTGACGGTGGCGGTGCTGTGCGGACTGTCAGCACTTGCCTTCATCAAACTCGCCCCGCCTGCCCAGGGCTTCACGCCCGCACGCACCCAGCGCGACCTGGCCCGGCGGCTGCTCGTGAACCTGCGCTCACCACGCCAACTCGTGCTGTTCGCCCAGGCGTTCCTGCTCATGGGCGGCTTTGTCGCGATCTACAACTTCCTGGGGTTCCGGCTGATTGCCGCGCCGTTCCACCTGCCACAAACCGTGGTCAGCCTGGTGTTCCTTGCATATCTGGCCGGCACCTGGGCCTCGGCGCGGGCCGGCGCTGAGGCCTCCCGACTCGGACGCCGGACCGTGCTGCTCGCCTCGATCGTCACGATGATCGTCGGCGTCGCCATCACGCTGAGCAACAATGTGATCGCCGTGCTGGTGGGCCTGGTGATCGCCACCGCCGGCTTCTTCGGTGCGCATGCCATCGCGTCCGGCTGGGTCGGCACCGAGGCCGACGACAGCAAGGCTCAGGCGTCCTCCCTCTATAACCTCTTCTACTACGGCGGGTCCAGTGCCGTCGGCTGGTTCGGTGGCCTCGCGTTCGACGCGGCGGGCTGGACCGCGGTGGCAGGCACCGTCATGGGTCTCGCCGCGCTGGCTGGTCTCCTCGCTTTGACGCTGCGCCGCTGAAGGCCTTTGACGCGTGTCATATCGTGACGGGCATGGACTTCGCGATGTCGGCCAAGGCCGCTGACTACCACAAACGGCTCACCGACTTCATGACCGAGCACGTGATCCCGGCCGAGGCTTCCTACCACGCCTATCGCGACGACAAAGGCGCAGGAGACCACACGGTGCCGCCGGTGGTCGAAGAGCTCAAGGTCAAGGCGCGCGAGCAGGGGTTATGGAATCTGTTCCTGCCGTCGGAGTCGGGGCTGAGCAACCTGGAGTACGCACCGCTGGCCGAGCTTTCCGGGTGGAGCATGGAGATCGCCCCCGAGGCGCTCAACTGCGCGGCACCCGACACCGGCAACATGGAGACGCTGCATCTGTTCGCCACCGAGGCTCAGCGCAAGCAGTGGTTGGAGCCGCTGCTTGCCGGGGAGATCCGCAGTGCGTTCGCGATGACCGAGCCCGCCGTTGCTTCCTCGGACGCCCGCAACATCGAGACGACGATGCTGCGCGACGGGGCCGACTACGTGATCAACGGCCGTAAGTGGTGGATCACCGGGGCCGCCGACCCGCGGTGCAAGCTCCTCATCGTGATGGGCCGCACCAATCCCGATGCGGCTTCACATCAGCAGCAGTCGATGATTCTGGTGCCCGTCGATACCCCCGGCGTGGACATCCAGCGCTCGCTGCCGGTGTTCGGCTGGCAGGACCAGCACGGGCACTGCGAGATCGTGTTCGACAACGTGCGGGTGCCGGCCGAGAACCTGCTCCACGAAGAGGGCAGCGGGTTCGCGATCGCGCAGGCCCGGCTCGGCCCGGGCCGTATCCACCACTGCATGCGGGCCATCGGGGCCGCCGAACGTGCCCTCGCGTTGATGGTCGACCGGGTGCAGAAGCGAATCGCGTTCGGTAAGCCGCTGGCCGAGCAAGGCGTGGTGCGCGAGTCGATTGCCAAGTCCCGCAACGAAATCGATCAGGCTCGGCTGCTGTGTGAGAAGGCAGCGTGGACGATCGATCAGCAGGGCAACAAGGCCGCCCATGTCCTGGTGTCCCAGATCAAATCGGTGGCCCCGCAGATCGCGTGCAACGTCATCGACCGAGCCATCCAGGTGCACGGCGCCGCGGGTGTCAGCGACGACGTTCCGCTGGCCCGGCTGTATGCCTGGCACCGCGCGATGCGGCTGTTCGATGGGCCTGACGAGGTTCACATGCGCACCATCGCGCGTGCCGAGCTCGGCCGGGAGAAGTCCTCCCTGACTGCGGCGGTAATCGGACGGTGAGCGAAATCAACGGAGCCACAGTGAATCTGGCGGGCGCATGGAACTTCCGGGACGTCGCGGAGGAAACCGGGATCCGACCCGGACTGCTCTACCGCTCCAGTGAGCTGAGCCGACTCTCCGACGACGGCCGCGCGGTGTTCCGCAGGCTCGGAATCACCGACGTCGCCGACCTGCGGTCACATCAGGAGGTGCAGCGGCGCGGTCCGGGGCAGGTTCCCGACGGCGTCGCGGTGCACCTGCTGCCGTTCCATCCCGACGATGACTCCAACCAGGACGCGCCGCACGAAAGCACGTTCCAGCGGGTGATGTCCGAGTCACCCGGGGACGAGGACGTCAGCCAATCGGCCCGGCGGTACATGACCGAGGTGTACGAGGAGTTCCCGACACTGCCCGGCGCGCATGCCGCTGTGCACGAGGTGATCTCGTTGCTGGCCGCAGGCAAGCCGGTGATCGCGCACTGCTTCGCCGGTAAGGACCGGACCGGGTTCACCGTCGCGACCGTGCTCCAGAGCGTCGGCGTCGACCGCGACCACGTCATCGCCGACTTCCTGCGCAGCAACGACGCGATCCCCGCCCTGCGCGGGCGGATCATGGATTCGGTGCGAGCCCGCTCCGAAGATGCACCCGAGATCATCACGTTCGCCGAAGCGCGACTGACCGACGAGGTGCTCGGCGTGCGCGAGGAGTACCTGACGGCCGCCTGGCGCAAGCTGGAGGAGGCCTACGGTTCGGTGACGGGCTTCGTCGAGGCGGCCGGGGTCTCTCCGGAAGACCTTGCGGCCCTGCGGAGCAGCCTCCGGGGCTGACCCCTTGGCCGAAAAGCGTTTAGGCCGCGGATCACTGCTCAATATTGACCGCAACCCGCGGCGTAACGAGTTATCCACAGGCCGTCGGCCGGGTCTTGTAAACGCGGCGGGCAGTCGACGAGCATCGAAGGCGTGGACATCGACCACGTGCTTCGAGATCAGGCGGGGGTGATCTCGCGTCGACAGGCCATCGATGCGGGACTGCAGCACCACCACATCCGGAGATTGCTTCGGCGCAACGAGTGGGCAAGGGTCCACGACGGCGTGTACGTCGATCACACCGGACCGTTGTCCTGGCTTCAACGAGCCTGGGCCGCAGTGCTTTATGCGGCTCCAGCGGCGCTGCACCTTGAGTCGGCCCTGCAGGACGAAGGCTCTCTGATCCATGTCGCCGTTTCACGACACCGGTCGAACCTGGCAGAGCCGGCCGGAGTTCGCATTCACCATCTGGCGCATCTTGAAGAGCGGGTGCTCTGGAACGTTGGTCCGCCGCGGGTGCGTTACGAGGAGGCCGCCCTTGACGTCGCGTGTCGGGCGATGTCCGAGTTCGACGCGATCGCGGTGCTGGCCGACGCCTGCCAGTCGCGGCGCACCACCGCCCAGCGCCTGCTGCGGGCCCTCGACGCACGCCGACGCATTCGCCGTCGCCGCTGGCTGCGGGCGGTACTGGTCGACATTGCCGAAGGCACCTGCTCGGTCCTCGAGCACGGGTATCTCACTCGCGTCGAGCGGGCGCACGGGCTGCCCCGGGCCATCCGGCAGAAACGGTCGACCTCATCGGTGGGCGCCTGCTATCGCGACACCGAGTACGGCCAACGGCTCGTCATCGAACTCGACGGCCGCCTGTTCCATGACTCGGCGGCCAAACGGAACACGGATTTCGAGCGGGATCTCGACGCCGCGGTCGACGGTCGCTCGACGATACGACTCTCCTATCTCCAGGTGTTTGACCGACCGTGCCGGACAGCTGCGAAGATTGCTCAGGTGCTGCAGCGCCATGGGATTGCCGTCGATGGCCACGCCTGCGGGCCGGGGTGCGAGTTCACCGCACTCGACATCGCTGCCTGAAACCCCGGTCGCAACAAGGCCGCGGATCACTGCTCAATATTGACCGCAAGCCGCTGCGCAATGTCGCTCCACACGTCACGCTTCTTCGAGCGCTTCGCCGACTTCTTGGGCAATACGGCTGTGCTCGTTGTGGATCAGCACATGTCCGGCCCCCAGCACCAGGGCGACTGGCCACTCGATGATCTCGGTGGCCGCGAGGATGCCCAGTGCGCCGTAGTACGCCAGTTGTTCCGGGCGCGGCAACCGAACCCGACCGACGACCGGCAGCGTCACCGCGAAACCCTGCGCATCGCGCACCCGCTGCACCGCGTCGCGGTGGCTGGTTGTCTGCCGTGAGTCTTCGGCCATTCGTCGCCTTTCCGTCATGTCGTTTTCGACGTCTCGACACCTCGACTCCCCACCGTGGGAAGCGTGACAGCTGATCCGTTGACCGACGTCGTGACCCGCGTCCTTGCCATCCCGTTACGGGAGCTGTATGCGGTGTTGTGGCGCTGCGGCGTCGTCGACATCGACGACTGAAGCACCGGCTGGAAGCGCGCCACCAGCCTCGGTGCGACGGCAGCGACCCCGGTCGCCACGCCGGCCGCACCCAGTGCGTTCATCCATCCGATCGGTCCCAGTGGTGTGCAGCCGAGCAGCTGACTGATTCCCGGCGTGCTGATCAGCGCCCCGAGCGACACCAACGATCCCGCTGCGGTGGTGACGACCAGGGGACTGTGTGAATCGAGCAGCGTCTGCGCCAGTTGCGTCGAGACCAGTGCCACCAGCGCGACAGTCGATGCGCGGCGCGGCGCCAGGGTAAAGCCGGCCAACAACCACGCGCCGGTGGCCGCGCCGGCAGTCGTCGCTCCGCGGATCGCCACATTTCGCCACAACAACGAACGATCGGGACCGTGACCGCCGACCTCCGTCGATGCCGTGGTCGGACTCACCGCCAGCGCCGCGGCCGGAAGCGCGTCCGTCATCATGTTCACCAGCAGCAACTGCCTGGTGTTCAGCGGGGACCGGCCGGTCAGCGCACTGCCGACGATGGAGAACACCACCTCGCCCGCATTGCCACCGAGCAGTACCGACACTGCCGCCTGTACGCGGCGCCACAGCTGACGCCCCTCGTCGAGTGCGTCGACGAGCGAGCCGATCCGGCCGTCGAGCAACAGAACATCTGCTGAGCTACGGGCCGGGTCACTGCCACGCGAGGCGACCCCGATGCCGACCGTGGCCGCCCGGATGGCGGCGGCATCGTTGGCGCCGTCGCCGACCATCGCACACACCTGCCCGGTGCGTTCGAGCGTCTGCACGATCTGGACCTTGTGTTCCGGCGACATCCGCGCGAACACCAGTCGTTCCCGCACTGCCCGCTCCTGGCTGCGCCGAGGCATGGCGACCCATTCCTCACCGCTCATGACCTGTTCGGAGGTGACCGGCATACCCAGTTCGGCGGCGATCGCCTTGGCCGTGACGGGGTGGTCCCCCGTGATGAGCCGCACGCCGATCTGCTGGCGCCGCAACGACTTCAGCAGAGCCGCGGACTCCGGGCGCGGCGTGTCCGACAACCCCACCAGACCGGTGAGCTGCAGCTGCTCACGACACAGCGCGGCGAACTCGTCGGATTCGGCTCGCGCCCTTGCGGATTGCGCCGGGGTCAGGCCCCGACGTGCGACGGCGATCACCCGCAGCCCACTGCGCGCCATCTCGTCCACCGTGTGCTCCACGGCAGGGTCCAGCGAGCCGCAGGCCGCCAGAACCATCTCCGGTGCACCTTTGATCGACAGCTCGTCACCGATCACCGAGGCCGAGAACTTCCGGCCCGAACGGAACGGCAGGTAGGCGACATCACCGGTGAGATCACGGGTTTCGTCGGCGCCTGCCTCGGCCATCGCCGCGTCGGTGGCGTGTTCGTGGTGATCGCCGTTCTTGGGCGGGGTCGCGCGGGCCGCGCAGGCGAGTACCTGCTGCCGCGACGATCCGGCCACCGTGTGAACGTGGGAAACCCGCAGCCGGTTCTCGCTGAGCGTGCCGGTCTTGTCGAAGCACACCACGTCGACTCGGCCGAGTGCCTCGACCGACCGTGGACTGCGCACCAGCGCCCCGGCGCGGGTCAATCGGCGCGCCGAAGCCTGTTGCGCCAGTGTCGCCACCAACGGCAGCCCCTCCGGTACCGCGGCCACCGCGACCGCCACACCACTGGCCACCGCATCGCGCAGCGGCAGGTTGCGCAGAATGCCGAGGCCGCTCACCAGCGCACCACCGGCCATGCTGTACGGCATCGCCCGCGTGGTCAGCTCGCGTAACTGAGTCTGCAGGCCCACCGTGGGACCGTCGCCACGCCCGACCTCGGCGGCACGACGCGCCTGGGTCTGTGTGCCCACCTCGGTGACCACGGCGACGGCGGCACCGGTGACCAATGTCGTGGTGGCGTGCAGCATGCAGTGGCGCTCGGCGAGGACGGCGCCCGGCGTGGCGTCGACTTGTTTGGGCACCGGCAGTGGTTCACCCGTGAGTGCGGCTTCGTCGGCCTCGACGTCGAGCGCCTCGATGATTCGTGCATCGGCAGGCACGACCTCGCCGGGGCGCACTTCGATGATGTCACCCGGCCGCAACCGGCCAGCCGGGACGCTTTCGTATCCGCCGTCGACAACCCGGCGCGCGGGCGGATCCTGAACCGCGAGCAACCGTCGAAGCAACCGTTCGGCCCGAACCTGTTGGGTGGCAGCGAGTATGGCGTTGCCGGTGAGGACCGAACCGACGAGTATCGCGTCGACCGGGGAGCCGAGCAAGGCGCTGGCGGCCGAGCCGACCGCGAGCACCGGTGTCAGCGGATCGGAAAGCTCACCGCGCAATGCACCGATCAATTCTCCGGCCTGTCGACGTGCCGAGTCACCCACCCTCATTACTGCTGTCGGAGGTGATTCCTGCTGCAGCGCAGTCGGTTCCCGCGCAGCAAAGTGGTCCCGAACCTGGTCGGGCGTCATTGCGTGCCAGTCCTCGACGGGTGCCGGCGTCGGCTCCGAATCAAGCAGAACGCCACGGGCAAGCCAGAATCCGGTGGCAAGCCCCACCGCGGCGCCCGCCGTAACCGGACCGGGTCCGAGGCCGCGGACACCAGGGACCATCAACAGCGCGCCGAGCAGCGACCCGCCGGTGGCAAGTTCCACACCGCGTTCACTGGCCCGCCGGGCCGCCGGCACGGCATGCATGATGCGCCACACCGCTGCGAGGTCACGAGCCAGCAGATCGGCGTGCCACGGCGTACTCCCGTGCGCGGTGAGTAATCCGACGGCGAGATCGGCGGCACCGAGCGCACGCGCGGCATCCACCGACAGCACGGCCACTGTGCGGTGGTCGCGCTGCAGGGCGTCGACGGCCCCGGCCAGGGCCGCATCGACATCCCCGTCGGCCGGATACAGATCGTCGAATGACGAACGTAGATCACCGAGTCCGTCGACATCGAGCGATACCGCTTGCGCACCTGCACGACGGATCTCGCCGAGCACGCTGTGTGCCTGTGGATCGTGCGCGTTGCGCACGAGCACCCGCCCACCCAGATCCGGTGCGTGCCACCCGGCCTGCAGGGCGCCTTCATCGAGTTGGCGCTGTGCCCATTGCCATACCGCGGCCCGGTCACGCTCCGCTACGTCGCGAAACTCGCCGACCCGCAGTTCGTCGGTGACCAGTACCCTCGGGTCGACGACGACTGCGTCGACACGGTCGAGCACGCGTAAAGCGCTGGGCCGCAACGGCACGACGTCGTACCGGTCGGCCAGCCCGCGGCCCAGCGCGCTGGCGAACGCCTCTCGAGCGTTGCGCGCCGCTTTGGGCGCAGCCACCACGGCGGCAGTGGCAGCGGCGCTGGGACTACGAGTCAACAAGCCCACCGATCCGGCGGCCAGACCCTGAGCACGCGCGCAGCGCTCGGCGTGCCGTTCGACCACGCCGGGCGGCAAAGGATGCGGCCGTTCTGCCGGCCTTGCGGTGTCCAGGCATTCGGCATCCACCGCCAGTGCGGGTTCGTGAGCGGTCCAGGAGTTCGATGCGGCCACGGCCTCACCTACCTCAGCGAGGTGGCGGACGAACTCGACGGCGGCCGCCGCGGGCGCCTGAGTGAGCCCATAGATGGTGGCGGCGCCGATGGCCAGCGCGGCGTCGGCGGCTTGCGTGCCGAGCCGGGCTTCGAGCAGCGTCCGCACCTTCGGTTGGTAGTCGGCGACCACGACTGCTGCGGTCAGGCCGCCGGGCAACCTGGGCCACATCAACACGCGGCCGGCTGCGGCAACGAAGACCCCGACGCCGTTCGCGGCGGCGGCGAGTGTCTTTCCGGCCAACATGATTCCGTCGCCCGGCAGGTCGATCGGCCGCCCGGGCTGGTCGGCGGCCTGAGTCTCGGCGGCCGCCACGATGTCACACAAGTGCTTGCGATCGGGTGGATCGACGTCTTCATCGGCGACCTCGATCACGATGCGCGCCAGTGGGTAGTTGAGTTTCGCCGAACGGACCCCCGGCTCGGCTCGGACCGCTCGCTGGACCGCAGCACCGATCCGTTCGCCGTTCTCACTGTGCAGTCCGCGCACCTCGATCCAGCATCGGCCGGCGCCCTCCCAGGAGCGTCGTGCGGGCACCCCGCCGACCAACTCCGCGGCCGCAGTGCGCGCCGCCTGGATCGTGTCGGGCGACGCCAATCGCACGGCAAGACCAACGGGGCGGGTCGCGACCCGTACCCCCGTGCCGACTGTCAGGACGACGGGCGCCGCGGCCAGGACGGCCGCGCGCTGAACCACCCGCCCGATTCCGCCGATCACTTAGCGGTGCGCCGGGCCGAGGAGGTGGCGGCCTTGGTTGGTGTCGAACGCTTGGCAGGCGAACGCTTGGCGGGCGACCGTTTGGCAGTCGACCGTTTGGCAGTCGACCGTTTGGCAGTCGATCTTGGCGCTGCCTGCGTTCGGGGCGGCTCGTCGGAGTGGCCGTCAGGCGTCCGATGGCTGAGTTGGTGCACGACCAGCGCTGCGCCGCCAACCGTCAACAACACCGGCCATTCGATGAGGCCCGCGGTGCCGACCGCGGCCATCGTGGCGGCCGCGGCCACCGGCGACCGGCTGCCCTGGTTCAAGCCGTCGCGGATCCCGGCGCCGGTTCCTTTGATGCCGCCGACGACGCCGTTGATCGCCGCACCTCCGACTGCTCCGGCCACAGCTGTGGTGGCGTCCGCGGTACGGGTGACGGCCTGCACGACGCCTGAAACGATGTTCATGATCGGACTCCTCACGTTCATCCTGTGGTCAGTACCCGATAACGGCGCGTTCTACACGCGCGTAAACGAAGTCGGGACTTGTCGCGAGAATCCTTTGCAGGACAAGGTTTTCGCGTGCTACCCGCGGGGGTGTGCGGCCGTGAAGGTCACGCGCACGTCGTCTGCCACCTTCATCGCGCCCATCAGCATCGGGTACTGCTTGATGCCGTAGTCGGTGTGGCGGACGACGGACTCGCCGGATATCCGCCACGAGCCGCCGAGATCCTCGACGTGGACGTCCACGACGTGTTCTGCGGCGCGGCCGTTGAGCTCGAGTGTGCCGGCGAGCCGACAGGAGTCGCCATGGCGTTCGATGTCGTCTGATCGGAAGCGCACCTGTGGGAAGCGTCCCGCCCGCAGCGACTTCAACGCGTTGGCCCGCACCAACGACTTCTCCGGACCGGACAGTGGTGTCATGCCGCCCTCGCCCCGCACGACGTCGAAGGAATCGACGTCAACCGTCAACTCGACCTCGGACGGATCGTTTCCGGTCCAGCGCACCGTGGCACGCCACGATCGCATCTCGATGGTCAGGCGATGGCCCATGCGCGCAGCGGTGCCGGTCACGCCGGTGTGGATGAACAACTCACCGGTGGCGTCGTCGAGCGTCCACGGCTCCGTCATGACGTGACGTAGACCCCCGCCACCCACGCGATCGTGGCCAACAACGCTCCGGTCAGCTCGACGCCGACCGACAGCGCCACGCCTTTGACTGCGTGCACCGTCGACGCCCACGCCCGCTTGGTATCCCGGCGCGATCCCAACTCGGCCAGGTACACGCCTGCCACGAAGCCGATCAGCAAGCCTATGACCGGGATGACGAAGAATCCGATGACGCCGAGCACGCCGCCGACCACCAGGCTCCGCGTGCGGACCTCGGCCGCCCGCATGCGTCGCACCGGCCACAGATATTTGATCACCAGGGTCGCGACGAAGAGCACCGTCGCGACACCGAGCGTCACCCACGAGGCGGTGTTGTTCTCGACGACCGCCCACACCGCGATCGCCGCGAACACCAGTAGGCCACCGGGCAGGATGGGCACCACGATGCCGATCAGCCCGACGGCGATCGCCACCGCGACCAGGACGATTCCGAGTGCGCTCACGGCTTGGACCCGCGAACCCACTGGATGAAGCCCAGGCTTTTGGTTCGCACCCCGACCAGACCCAACTCGTCGAAGGTGTCGCCGAGTTCGTCCTCGTGGAACAACCGGGCGCCGCCTCTCGACAGGAGCTTGAGCCCCGCGCCGTGTCCTGCGGTGGGCACCATGACGGCCATCCGGCGGCCGGGCCGCAACACCCGCACCATCTCCGAGAGCGCCGCAGCAGGGTCTGGGATCAGCTGCAGTACCGCAAGTGAGACCACCGCGTCGAAACTCTCGTCCCGGAACGGCAACTGTTGGGCATCCGCGCGCACGAAGCCGACCTGGCGGCCCGCCTCAGCTGTGACCGCGCGGGCCAGCATCGGCTCGGAGATGTCGACGCCCAGCGCTGTTCCGTCCAGGCCCGCCGCCCGGGCGAGCGCCGCGGTGATGTTGCCGGGCCCGCTACCGACGTCGAGCGCGATGCCCCCGGGCGGGATGTTCAGCCAGTCGATGGGTGGTCGCGATACCGCGAGCAGCCGGCGGTTCAGGAGTTGGGCGCGGTCGTAGAGCATCGACCCGACCGGTGACGCCCACGCCTTCTGGATGAACCCGGAGTTTTTCGGGGCCGCGCTGCCTGTGCCCAGCAGGTCGAGGTAGCCGCGGCTGACATCCGGATCGGCCGGTGGATCGGTGAGCAGGTCCAGCGCCTTACGCAGTGCGATGTCCACGCTTCGAGGCTACGGCTCGAGCACCAACTTGCCCCGCACTCGGCCGTCGGCCAGCGCATCGAGCGCGGCCACGCCGTCCGACAGCGGGTAGCGCACCGGTGGGGGTGGTCGCAGCCCGGCGGCGACCAGCTTGCCCAGTTCGGCACCGACGGCCGCCTGCGCGCCGGGTGTGCGGTTGACGAATTCACCCCAGCCGACGCCGACCACGCTGACGTTGCGCAGCAGCAACCGGTTCACCTTGACGGTGGGGATGCCACCCGCCGCGAACCCGATCACCAGCAGCCGGCCCTCGGTGGCCAACACCCGGATGGCGTCATCGAAAGGCTCACCGCCGATCGGGTCGACCACCATGTCGACGCCGCGTCGGTCGGTGGCGTCGAGCACCGCCTGGCGCCAGCCGTCGGTCAGCGGCAGCACCACATCGGCGCCGAGTCCCGCCACGAACTCCTCGGCGCCGGGCCGGTGCACGAGGGCGATCACCTTGGCGCCCAACGCCTTCGCGAGCTGGATCGACGCAGTGCCGATGCCGCCTGCCGAACCGAGCACCAGCACGGTCTCCCCGGGCAGCAGCCCGCCGCGGCGGGCCAACGCGAACTGCATCGTGTAGTAGTTGCCGAGCAGCGACGCCGCTTGGCCATCGTCGACGCCGTCCGGCGTCGAGATCACGCTGGCCGGGTTGACCGCGACCTGCTCGGCATAGCCGCCAAGCATCGTGAACGCCGACACCCGCTGACCCGGCGTGAAGCCGGAACCCTCGGGTGCAGACCGCACGGTACCGGCGACCTCCATGCCCGGGGTGAACGGCGGTTCCAGCCGCAACTGGTACTCACCGCGCAACAGCAGCAGGTCAGGGAAGCAGACGCCGGCGGCGCCGACGTCGACGATCACGGCGTTTCCGGACGGGTCGGCCGCATCTTCTACGTCGGTGTAGACCAACCCGGCCGTGCCGGTAAGAGCTTGCGCTACAAGAGCTTTCATCCGAGCTTGAAGCTGGCCTGCTGCGCCGCGGACAGGTCGGTAATCTCGCCCCACTTGGCGGCGACGTCATCGACCGTCGGCACGCCCTCGGAGAACGTGATGCCCTCGTTCTGGAACAGCGCGGTGCGCTGCACTTTGCCGCCGCCGACGATGAAGATCGAATCGGTGTCGGGCAGTTCCTCGGTCATCAGGTAGGCGACCACCGGGGCGACATACTCGGGGGTGAGCTTCTCGAACACCTCGGGCGGCAGGATGTCCTGCGTCATCCGGGTGGCGGCGATCGGCGCGACCGCGTTGGTCTTGATGTTGTACTTGGCGCCTTCCTGGGCCAGCGTGTTGATGAGGCCGACGAGGCCGAGCTTGGCGGCGCCGTAGTTGGCTTGGCCGAAGTTGCCGAACAGGCCGCTGGTCGAGGTGGCGACGACCACGCGGCCGAAGCTCTGCTCCCGGAAGTGCGGCCAGGCCGCGCGGATGACGTTGTAGCCGCCGTAGAGGTGCACCTTGAGCACGGCGTCCCAGTTCTCGTACGTCATCTTGTGGAAGGTGCCGTCGCGCAGGATGCCCGCGTTGCTCACCACGCCGTCGACCTTGCCGAACTCGTCGAGTGCGGTCTTGATGATGTTCTCGGCGCCCTCGGGCTCGGCAACGCTGTCGTAGTTGGCCACCGCACGGCCGCCGGCTTCTTTGATCTCGTTGACCACCTGGTCGGCCATGTTGTGTCCGGCGCCGGTCCCGTCACGGGATCCGCCGAGGTCGTTGACGACGACGCTGGCTCCCTCGCGGGCGAGCGTCAGGGCGTATTCACGGCCCAGACCTCCGCCGGCTCCGGTGACGACGACGACGCGGTCCTGCACTCCTGGCATTGCGGTTCCTCTCATAGGCGGGCTCGACTCGGCTTTCCATCTTTGTATACGGCGGGCGGCCATCGGCCGGTCATCGGGGTCTGCGGTCGGGAATGAACCGCTGAGACGCCGAATGGCCAGTTATGACACGCAGATCATGGAAAAAGCGCGTCATAACTGGCCATTCGCCGTATAAGTCAGAGCTTTTCGGCTGTGACGAACGTCGAGAACGCGTTGTCGTCGTGCTCCTGCGTCAGTTCGACCAGACGGCCCAGCCTGCGCATCTCATCCAGTGAATGCACCCCATCGGCCCGCCAACCGTGCGCGCTCAACCAGTCGGCAACCTCGGCGCGGTCCGGATCTTCGTAGATCAGCTCCTGGATATCGAGCGCCGAGCCCATGTTGAACTGGTCGGCGAACTTCGCGAAGCGCTCCCGCATCTCCTCCCGACGATCGCTTGCCGTAACCCCGGCGGTCTCCGCGGCGATCCGGCTGCCCGGGGCCGACAGTTCGGTCACCAACTCGAACAGTCGGTCCTGGGCGTCGGCGGGCAGATACATCAGCAGACCCTCGGCCAGCCACGCGGTCGGCTGGTTTTCGTCAAAACCTGCCTCGCGCAACGCTTTCGGCCAGTCAAACCGCAGGTCCACCGGGACCTCACGACGCTGCGCCGACGGCTGTACACCATGTTCGGCCAAAGTGGCGGCCTTGTACTCCAACACCTTGGGCTGATCGATCTCGTACACCGTGGTGCCGGCCGGCCAACTCAACCGATAGGCCCGCGAATCCAGACCCGAGGCGAGGATGACCACCTGGCGCACGCCGGCCTCGACGGCATTGGCGAAATACGCGTCGAAGAAGTGCGTGCGCACCGCCTGGTAGTTGCCCATGTGCTCGAAGATCGCCGCGGCCTCGGGGTCGACGTCGGTGATTTTGCTCGCAAATTCGTTGTCCAACAATGTTTCCCACACACCGGTCCCGGCTCCGGCGACCAAGATCTTCGCGTACGGATCGTTGATCAGCGCATCCTCGCGCTCGGTTTCACCGGCGCGGGCCGCGGCGACCATGACGGCGGTCGAGCCCACACTTGTGGCGATGTCCCAGGTGTCGTCGTGCGTGCGCAATGAGCTCATGTAGCGATGCTACCTAACAACTTAGCCAGGCTATCCGGTGGTGTGCGCCACGTCACGCGTCAATCGCGCAGCTGCCAGAGCTTGTTGGCCATCAGCAATTCGAACTTGTCCACGATGAGCCCGAGTTCGCCGGGACGGCCGACGTAGCCGGCGTAGAACCCCATCCCCCACATCACCGCGACGAGCATCTCCACGATCGCCGGAATGTCGGTGTCGGTGCTGAGCTCCCCACGCTCGATCGCATCGTTGACCGCCCACTCGACGAACTCGCGCGAATCCCGCAGCGAGTCGTGCTGCTCGGATACCAGTTCGGGGTGACGCTGCGATTCCAGCACCGACGTCACCAGGAACGCAGCCGCCGACCGATCCGCCGATTCGGCATCCATCGCCGCAGCAAAGAATGCGGACAGCCGCCCCAGAAGAGTGGTTGCTTCCCGGGCTCTGGCGATGCCCGCGGCAATTACCGTCGAATTCGTCTGGTTGACCACCTCGCGATACAACACGCGCTTGCTGCCGAAATAGTGATTGATCGCCGGCCTGGTGAGATCGGCCCGGATAGCGATCGCCTGGAACGTTGCGGCGTCATAGCCAAGTTCGCTGAACACCTCACGCGCCGCATGCAAGATGCGCTCGCGTGTCTCTGCTGCCTTAGCTGCCGGCGGACGACCCGGTCCCCGGCTCGCAATATGAGCCACGCGTCGAATTGTGCCACAAGTCACCACCGGCACCGCACGCTGCATTCACCCAAAGTTTCACCAACGGCAACGCCAGCAAATATCGGCCGCGTTTGGTGTTTGACCGACAGACTAGGGTGACCTGGATGGCAGGCGTCGTTTCACGGGAGTCGTACTTCGACACCGGTCTGGACGTGTTGTCCGATCTGGGCTACGGCGGTCTGAAGTTGGCCGAGGTGTGCAACCGGCTGGGCGTCACGACCGGGTCCTTCTACCACTACTTTCCGAATTGGTCGTCATACACCAGGGAGCTGATCGCCCACTGGCGCGAGGTCCGCACCCTGCGGGTGGTCGAAGCGGTGCGCTCCGATCCCGATCCGCACCGGCGCATCGAAACCCTCATCGAGGAGGCGCTGGCTCTGCCGCACGGCGCGGAGGCCGCCATCCGGGTGTGGAGCTCCCTGGACGCGGACGTCTACGAGGTTCAGGCCATCGTCGACCGACTGCGGTTCGACATCATTTACGAGTCGGCCCGCGAGATCATCGGCGACGAGCGCAACGCCAGGAACTTCGCAGCCTGGGGGGTGTACCTCATCGTCGGCTACGAACAGAGCACCCTGCCCCGCGACACCGAGGCGCTGAGATGGATCTCGTTTCAGCTGCGGGACGCGCTGGAGTCGGGACGGTTCGCGGCCACCCCCGAATAGGATTAACTGAGTTCATGCTGACCCCGGCCGAATTGTGGCACCGGGCAGCAGACCGGCAGCGGGACCGCGACCCCGAGTACGACGCCCTGCGGCGTGCCACTCGGGCGGGCATCGTGTTACCGATCGCGGCAGCGATCGGCTTTGCAGTCGGAGCCGGTTCGCAGACCCCGCTCTTCAGCATCTTCGGCGCAGTCTCCCTGCTCATCACCGCCGATTTTCCCGGGAACCGGCCTGCGCGCGCGCTCGCCTACTGCGGCCTGGCGATCAACGGGGCGGTGCTCATCGTGCTGGGCACCCTGATAGCGCCGTATCCGTGGGTGAGCGTGCTGGCGATGTTCGTCATCGGCGTGATCGTGTCGTTCTCCGGAGTGCTCAGCGAGATCGTCGCCGCCGGGCAGCGCGCCACCCTGCTGTTGTTCGTGTTGCCGCTCTGCACACCGGTAGGCCCCATCCCGGACCGCCTGCTCGGCTGGCTGATCGCGTTGGTGGTCTGTGTCCCGGCTGCGCTGTTCCTCTTCCCGCCGCGTCACCATGACGACCTGCGCCGGTACGCGGCACGGGTCTGCCGGCAGTTGGCCGACCGGCTGGAAGGCAAAGCGTCGGCACGCGACGTGACCCGGGCGATGAACGCGCTGTACGAAAGCTTCCTCGGGGCCGACTACCGGCCCGTGGCGCTCACCGCGGGCAGCCGCGCACTTGTGCGTGTCGTCGATGACCTGGGGTGGATCTGCGACCGCGTCACCGACGAGACCGGCGATCTGCTCGGCCCGATGCGCGATCCCGCGGTGCGGGTGCTGCGCGACAGTGCGGCGGTGTTGCGGATCCGCGACGCCGCCGAACGCGCGGCGCGGGGCGCGGACCTGCGCGCCGCGCTGGCCGACCAACGCACGGTGGCGCAGGGCACTTACCGGGACGACATCGTCGAGTTGCTTGGCACGTCCGACGACGCAGCCGCCGTCGAGGTCGGCCGCACGTTGCTGATCCGACGCACCATCTCGGCCACCATCGCGGTGACCGGCCGGATCATCGGAAACGCAGCGCTTGCCGACGCCCGGCCGGTATGGGCCCGGGTACTGGGGCGCCGACTACCCGAGACGGGGGCGGCCGAGTGGGTGATGCCCGAGACCGTCGCGGTCGCCGTGATCGCCAAGGGATTCCTCGCGACGCGAGCGGTGGTGTTGCGCAACAGCCTTCGCACCGGGTTTGGGCTCGCATTGGCGGTGGGAGTGACTCACGTGTTTCCGGTGGAGCACGGGTTCTGGGTGGTGTTGGGCGCGATGTCGGTGTTGCGCAGCAGTGCGCTGACCACCGGAACGCGCGTGTTGCGGGCCGTCGCCGGGACCGCGCTCGGTTTCGTGCTGGGCGCAGTACTCATCCTGCTGGTCGGGGTGGATCCGGTGGTGCTGTGGATCCTGTTGCCGATCGTGGCCTTCGGGTCGGCCTATGTGCCCGAGGTCGGGTCATTCATCGCCGGGCAGGCCGCGTTCACGATGATGGTGCTGATCAACTTCAACCTGATCGTGCCAACCGGGTGGCGGGTCGGTTTGATCCGCATCGAGGACGTGGTGGTGGGTGCGCTGGTGGGCATCGTGGTGTCGCTGCTGCTGTGGCCGCGGGGCGCCAAGGCGACGGTGTCCAAGGCGATCGAACAGGCCCGCGCAGCCGGCGCCGAACTTCTCGACGCCGCGGTGCTACGGGTGACCCGCGGCGCGTCGGAGGCGGCCAACGATCGGGTGATCGCGCTCAGCCATTCGGCCCTTCAAGCCTGGCGCACGCTGGACGACGCAGTGCGACAGTATCTTTCGGAGAACGGTGGCCCGACTGACCAGCGCGCTCCGGTGGTGCGGGCGGGAAACCGGGCGACCCGGGTGCGCGTCGTCGCCGAGCTGATCGCCGACGTCGTCCCACCGCCGCTCGGGGTGTACCAGACCACGCGTGAATCCATCGAGGAGCACGCGAAAGCGATCTGCGCGCGACTGACCGGACAGGACACCACGTCGACCCTGGTCCCGATCGGCGACAGCTTTGTACTGGCACTGCGCGCTGAGACCGCCGGTGACAACCTAGCGGTGTCGGCGGCACTTCCGCTGCTGACCGTTGCCGCCAACCTCGGCGAGCTGGAGCTGCTGTATCCCCAACCCGCCGAGGCCGTGCGTTAGGTGTGTCAGCCGTGTCAGCCGTGTCAGCCCAACGGGCGGTGCGGCATCAACGCATTCGGCGGGATCTGGCCGAACTTGCCGGCGTTGTAGTCCTCCAGCGCCTGGATCAACTCGGACTTGGAGTTCATCACGAACGGGCCGTAGTGGAAGACCGGCTCACGAATCGGCTTGCCGCCCAGGATCAGAACCTCCAGCGCGGGCCGGTTCGAATCCTGGGAACCCTCGGCGGCGACGGAGATCCGGTCACCCGGGCCGAACACCGCGAGCTGACCCTGCTGGATCGGGTGGGCCACCGGCCCGACGCTTCCTCGGCCGCTCAGCACGTACACCAGTGCGTTGAAGTCGCGGTTCCATGGCAGGTTGAGCTGCGCACCCGGTTCAATCGTGGCGTGCGCCATGGTGATTGGCGTGTGCGTTTTTCCGGGACCCTGTTGCCCGTCGACGTCTCCGGCGATGATGCGGACCAAGGCGCCGCCGTCCTGCGACGACAACAGCTTGGCGTCGTTACCTTCGATCGCCTGGTAGCGCGGGGTCGCGAACTTATCCTTTTTCGGCAGGTTCACCCACAGCTGGATGCCGTGGAACGTTCCGCCGCTCTCGACGAGATCGACGGGCGGGGTCTCGATGTGCAGGATGCCGGACCCGGCGGTCATCCACTGCGTGGCGCCGTCGGTGATCAAGCCGCCGCCCCCGTGGGAGTCCTGGTGGGCGAAACGGCCGTCGATCATGTAGGTGACGGTTTCGAAGCCGCGGTGCGGGTGCCAATCGGTGCCCCGTGGCTCACCGGGCTGGTATTCGACCTCACCCATCTGGTCCATGTGCACGAACGGATCGAGGTCCGCGGCGCTCACTCCGGCGAATGCGCGAACGACGGGGAAGCCCTCACCCTCGTAGCCGCGCGGGCCCGTGGTGATGGACCGCACCGGGCGCTCGGTGTCGCCGGCTTTCGGTGCCGCGATGCGGGGCAAGGTCAAGGTGTCGGCGGTGATTGCGGGCATCGGTACCTCCTAGGGGTATCTGAGCTGATACCTCTATAACCGGACTGCGGTCCGATTATTCCTCAGGGCAGCACGGCCAGGGCAGCGGCGCGGGCGTCGGCGGCAGTTGCCGTGGTCAGCACGGCGTCGGCGGCGTCGCGACACTGCTGCAAACTCACCCGCGCGAGCTTGGCCCCCACACCGGGGAGCGCCGCGGCGGCCGCCGACAACGACGTCACGCCCAGCCCCACCAACACACAGGCCAGCAGCGGATCGGCGGCGGCCTCACCACACACCCCGACCGGCTTGCCCGCTGCGGCGCCGGCGCGCACTGCCATCGCGACCAACGCCAGCACCGCCGGCTGCCACGGATCGGTGAGGGTGGCCAGGTCGGCCGACATCCGGTCGGCGGCCATCGTGTACTGCGCGAGGTCGTTGGTGCCGATCGACAAGAAGTCGACGTGGTCGAGGATCTTGCCGGCCAGCAGCGCCGCGGCAGGCACTTCGATCATCACTCCCGGGGTGAGCCCATAGGCGCGCGCCCGGTCCGCGAAGTTCTTCGCTTCAGCGGCGGTGGCGATCATCGGCGCCATCACCCATGGCTGGTTGCCTGTCTTTTTCGCCGCCCCAGCGATCGCTTCGAGTTGGCGGTCCAGCAGGCCGGGATTGCCCTCGGCGATGCGGATGCCACGTACACCCAACGCCGGATTCGCTTCGTCAGGGTGACCTACGAATTTCAGCGGCTTGTCCGAGCCGGCATCGAGCGTGCGGATCACGACCTTGTGCCCGGCGTAGGCGTCGAGCACCTCACCGTAGATCTGCGCCTGTTCGTCGACAGTCGGTTCCTTGTCCCGGTTGAGGAAGCACAGTTCGGTGCGGAACAGGCCGACGCCTTCAGCAGGGGTTTCGCGCGCTGCGCGGGCAGCGGCGCCATCTTGGACGTTGGCCAGGATCGCGACGGCGTGCCCGTCGGATGTGGCGCCCGGCCCGGCCCACTGCCGGGCCGCCGCGGCCGCGCGCTGCGCTGCGGCCAGCGCGGCGGCTGCCTCGGACGGATCGGGGTCGGCAGTGACGGTCCCGCTGGTTCCGTCGAGCAACACCATGGTTCCCGCGCCAATGCCGTCGAGCCCGGAGACCGCGACCACGCACGGGATGCCGAGTTGGCGCGCAATGATCGCGGTGTGGCTGGTCGGCCCGCCCAGCGTGGTAGCCAGGCCGACCACAAGTTGCGGGTCCAGGCCTGCGGTGTCTGCGGGAGCGAGATCCTCGGCGCACAGGATCGACGGCACGTCCGGCAGCGGGACGCCGGGCTCGGGCAGCCCGGACAGTTCGGCGATGACGCGGTCGCGGATATCGCGCAGATCGGTGACGCGTTCGGCCATCAGACCGCCGAGTTGCGTGAACAGCTCGACGAATTGATCGACGGCTTCGGCCACTGCCCGCACGGCCGGGGTGCCCGCGGCAATGCGCTTCTCGGCGGCGCCCAGCCAGGCGCGGTCCTGGGCGAGGGTGGCTGTGGCGGCCAAGACCTCCGATGCGGCGCCGGTGGCATGTGCGGCGCGGTCCCGCAAGCGGGTGGCGACCTCGGTTACCGCGGCTTTGAAGCGCCCGGCTTCGGCCACCCGGTCGGCCTCGTCGATCTCTCCGGCCGGCGGCGCGACTTCGGGAAGGCGGCCCGGCCGGATCACCGGTGCGTACTGCACGCCCGGGACCACCGGAACCCCGCGCAGAGCAGTGGGTGATGTAACCGGAGATGTGGTGCTCATGTGAGACAGATTACTAGAAACCATTGACAAGTCAACACAGCCAAGCGTAAAACAACACATATCAACATTCACAGGAGCTTCGCCCCACACAAACGGAGGGTCATGTACGCCGAAGAGCGCCAGCAGGCCATCGCCACGTTGGTGATGAGCCGGGGCCGCGCTTCCGTTGCGGAACTGGCGCAGACCTACGACGTGACCACCGAGACCGTCCGCCGCGATCTCGCGGTCCTCGACAAAGCCGGGGTACTTCGCCGGGTGCACGGCGGCGCCGTGCCTGTGCGCACGCTCCATCTGGTGGAAGCCGGCGTCGGCGAGCGGGACACCACCCGAGCCGAACAGAAGGACGCCATCGCCGCCGCGGCTGTCGACTTTTTCCCCCTGAGCGGCGCCAGCGTGCTGCTCGATGCAGGGACCACCACCGCGCGGGTCGCCGCCCAACTGCCGACCGACCGGGATCTGACCGTGGTGACCAACTCCGTGCCGATCGCCGGTCGCCTGGCAGCGATGCCGACGGTAACCCTGCAATTGCTGGGTGGCCGGGTCCGCGGGCTCACGCAGGCGGCCGTCGGCGAGCAGACGTTGCGCGTGCTGCACAGCCTGCGGGTGGACATCGCGTTCATCGGCACCAACGCCATCAGCGTCCGCCACGGCTTGTCGACCCCCGACACCGAGGAGGCGGCCGTCAAGCGGGCGATGGTGACCGCTGCAAATTATGTTGTGGTGGTGGCTGATTCGTCGAAGGTCGGACAGGAGGACTTTGTCAGCTTCGCGCCGATCGACAGCGTTGACACCCTGATCACCGACTCCGAGATCGACGCCATCGAACGCCGGCAACTCAGCGAGCAGGGCGTCGAGGTGGTGATCGCATGATCGTCACCGTCACCCCCAATCCCAGCCTGGACCGCACCGTGACAGTCTCGAGTCCGTTGGTCCGGGGCGCCGTGCAACGCATCGATTCCGTCACCGTCGAACCGGGCGGCAAGGGCATCAACGTTGCGCGCGCGCTGACGCTGGCCGGTGTGGACGCCGAGGCCGTGCTGCCCGCCGCCGACGACGACCCACTGCTGTCCGCACTACGCGCCGCAGGTGTGCCGTTCACCGGAGTTCCCATCACCGAGCCCGTCCGAACCAACCTCGCGATCACTGAATCTGACGGCACCACAACCAAAATCAACGAGCCTGGTGCGCACATCGATGCCGCTGCGCTCGACGCGCTCACCCGGTGTGTGCTGGACAAGGCGCAGGGGGCGTCGTGGGTGGTGCTGTCGGGATCCTTGCCGCCCGGTGTGCCGCCCTACTGGTATGCGCATGTGGTCGCGCTGTTGGCGCCGCTGTCCTGCCGGGTTGCCGTCGACACTTCCGACGCTCCGTTGACAGCACTGGCCGCGGCATTCGGTGTGGCTGCGCCCGACCTGATCAAGCCCAACGGCGAGGAACTGGCGAGTTTGCTCGGAGCATCGTCCGTCGATCTGGAAACCGCAGCCGCCCAAGGCGATCTGTCACCAGTGGTGGCCGCAGCGGGACAACTCGTGGCACGCGGCGTCGGCGCGGTGCTGGCGACGCTGGGCGCTGCGGGTGCGGTCCTGGTGAACGACACCGGCGCCTGGTTGGCCACCCCACCGCCGATCGTGCCGCGCAGCACCGTGGGCGCGGGAGACGCCTCCCTGGCCGGCTACCTGCGTGCTGCCGTCGGTGGAGCCGAACCTCCGCGGCGGCTGCGGATGGCCGTCGCATATGGCAGCGCGGCCGCGGCGCTGCCCGGGTCGGCGTTACCTGCCCCCGCACAACTCGATCTCGACGCCGTGCGCGTCAGTCCGCTCGTCACCACCAACCCGGAAGTGCTGCAATGACTCAACCGATCATCACCCCCGATCTCGTGCTGCTCGACGTCGACGCAGGCGCCGACAAAGAGGCCGTCATCACGCGCTTGGTCGGCGCGCTCGCCGGAGCAGGCAGGACCACTGACACCGACGGCCTGGTGGGTGCGGCGATGGCCCGCGAGGCGCAGTCCGCCACCGGACTGCCCGGCGGCATCGCAATTCCGCACTGCCGCTCCCCCTACGTGGACACCCCGACGATCGGCTTCGCCCGGCTGGCCCCCAAGGTCGACTTCGGCGCCCCCGACGGGCCGGCCGACCTCGCCTTCCTGATCGCTGCCCCGCAGTCCGGTGGGTCCGAGCACATGAAGTTGCTGTCCAGCCTGGCGCGCGCCCTCGTGCGCAAGGACTTCGTCCAATCCCTGCGCGACGCATCGAGTTCCGATGAGGTGGTGACGCTCGTGGACGGCGTCGTCAATCCGGCTTCTTCCGCTCCGGTTGCCGCTCCTGCGGCTCCGGCTCCCGAACCGGCCAAGGCGGTCTCGATCGTCGCGATCACCGCCTGCCCCACCGGAATTGCCCACACCTACATGGCCGCCGACGCGCTCAAGCAGGCCGCCGAGCAGGCCGGGGTCGATTTCACCGTGGAGACCCAGGGATCCTCCGGCAGCACACCGGTGTCGGCGTCAACCATCGCGGCGGCCGACGCTGTCATCTTCGCCACCGATGTGGGGGTCAAGGATCGGCAGCGCTTCGCCGGCAAGCCCGTCATCGCCTCCGGGGTGAAGCGCGCCATCAACGAACCCGACAAGATGGTCGCCGAAGCCGTCAGCGCCGCAAGTGATCCCAACGCCCCGCGGGTCGCAGGCTCTGCCGACGCAGCCGCCGCCCCGGCGGCGGCCGGCGACGTCGGCTGGGGCACCCGCACCCGGCAGATCCTGCTCACCGGCGTCAGCTACATGATCCCGTTCGTCGCCGCCGGCGGTCTGCTGATTGCGCTGGGCTTCCTCTTCGCGGGTTATGACATCGCCAATTCGCCCGACGGCGCGGATCCGCTTTCCTACGGCATGAACTCGCTCGGCAATCACATCGCCGTCACCAACACCCTGGCCGACCTGCCGTCGGGCGGCCTGATGCAGTACATCGGCGCGGTGTTGTACACGCTCGGCGGGCTGGCATTCATGTTCCTGGTGCCGGCGCTGGCCGGCTACATCTCCTTCGCCATCGCCGATAGGCCCGGCATCGCACCGGGTTTCACCGCGGGCGCTGTGGCGGTGTTCGTCGGCGGCGGGTTCATCGGCGGCATCGTCGGCGGTTTGATCGCCGGGTTCGCCGCGCTGTGGATCAGCCGGATCAACGTCCCCCAGTGGTTCCGCGGATTGATGCCCGTCGTGATCATCCCGCTGTTCGCGTCGCTGGTCGTCGGCCTGCTGATGTTCCTGCTGCTGGGGCGTCCGCTGGCCTGGCTGACCACCAGCCTGACCGACTGGCTGAGCGGCATGACCGGAACCTCGGTCGTCATCCTGGGCGTCATCCTCGGCCTGATGATGTGCTTCGACCTCGGTGGCCCGGTCAACAAGGCGGCCTACGCATTTGCGACCGCGGGCCTGAACGTCGCCGACCCCGCGACGCTGCGCATCATGGCCGCTGTGATGGCAGCCGGGATGGTTCCACCGCTCGCGATGGCACTCGCATCGACAGTGCGGCCCGGGCTGTTCACCGAGCCGGAACGCGAAAATGGCCGGGCCGCTTGGCTACTGGGCGCGTCGTTCATCACTGAGGGCGCAATCCCGTTCGCTGCGGCCGACCCGCTGCGGGTGATTCCGTCGATGATGGCCGGCGGCGCCGTGACCGGCGCGATGATCATGGCGTTCGACGTCACAGCGAAAGCCCCGCACGGCGGCATCTTCGTGTTCTTCGCGATCGGCAACCTGCTGTGGTTCCTTGTCGCACTTGCTGCCGGCACCGTCGTCAGCGCCCTGGCCGTTGTCACGGCCAAACAATTCGCTAAACCAACCGTCACCGCGCCGGAGGCTCCGGCGCTGGCCACCACCTAAGGAGAAGACATGCCCAGCAAGACCGTCACCGTAGGCTCCGCCATCGGCCTGCACGCCCGCCCAGCCGCCATCATCGCCGAAGCTGTCGTCAACGCCGGAGTGCCGGTCACGCTATCGATGGACGGCGGCGAACCGGTCGACGCAGGTTCAGCCCTGATGATCATGACGCTGGGCGCCGAGAATGGCGCGCAGGTGACTGTGTCCTCCGACGATGCCGATGCATTGGCTACTGTCGCGGGTTTAGTGGAACAGGATTTGGACGCGTAAGTCGTTGGTGCCCGGGCGATCTCGTCCTCAGCAGGGAAGGTGCGAGATTGTGTATCACTCGCTCTTAGCTGGCCAGCCCGGAATCGGCTCCCCGTGAGGCGGAGGGCTGGCGTGAAAACCGGTGGCCATCGCCCTGCGGGCCGCAGCGTCGTCCGGCATGGCGGCCTCACACTGAGTGCGTATCTCAGGTGTATCAATTTGCTCGGCGTCGCCTAGCGGCCCCCAAAGGCCCTCACTGTTTCCGGTGATGAACCACGGTCCGAAAACATCGGCGGCCGGTGCGGGTCGCGGGCCGCGCTGCGGATCTCCGGGCGCTGCTGGCGCATCACCAATCCGTGGGTCTTTATCGGTCAGCTCTATACGCCAAATCTGGACCATCTGCCAGTCGCCGTACCTCAGTTGCGCGGTGTCGGCCTCAGCTGCGGTCGAGAAAAACTTGTGCGGATCGTCGTCAGCTGTGCGATAGACCGAGTAGGCACCAACACAAACCGTCGCACGGTAGCCGTCGCCCTGAGGCAAGATACTGAGAATGTGAGTCGGCTGATATCCGTACACCTGACGCTCGACGTAGGTCCATCCGTTTGCTTCGTACTCGGCCCGCGTCTTGGGCCGTACGTATTGAAGTTGGATGAGACTGCCCGTCTCTCTTGACATACCGGTGTTCTGCGGAGTTGCTCTGAGAAAACCTGGGTAAACAACCGACGGGTCGCCGCCGGCGAACGCGGCCAGCCGATACGACTCGACATACGCGCGTAGCGCGATCGCAGGCCCGTTCTCGAGGTCGATTCCGGGTGCACCCGACCAGTGGAACCGGAACTCGTTGGCTTCGGGAGGCCAATTGGGGAAGAGGGGAGGCGGCAGTGCAGATTGGGTTGACGGAGTCCCCGGTGGTGTTAGTCCGTCGGGCTGACTGTCGCAAGCGGAGACGAAAGCCAACGCAATCACCAGTGCGGTGGAAATTACCCCGCGGACTCTATTTGAGGGCATCGCGATACGCCTCGTCATACGCGTCCAGCGGATCGCTGATGTTGTCACTCAGCCGACTGTAATAGTTTTCTAGAGCGTTCTGGTAGCGGGGCCACGCGGGGTTGTAGGGGTCCTCGTTGGGGATCTCGAGTTGTCCATCGCCGTTCTTATCGAACGACCTTAGTAATGCGGCGTCACCTGGGTCGCCGATGTTATGTCCGAGGAACACAGAGGCAAGTGCGGACCGCATCTGATGCGAACTTTCGATGGGCGTGTGTCCCGGTTCGGCGGTTTCCGGACGCGGCCCGAGAATCGCGTCCTTCATCAATGTCGCCTCCATTGATAGGAGAGGACTGACGTGCGGCACGATGCCTAGCAGGTCCTTCGCCGCATCATAGTGGACAGCCTGCCTGTCCCAGGCTGCTTGCCTCGCCTTCACCGCATCGGACTCAGTGTCTGATATCGCCATGAACGCGCCCTCATCCGTGATGCCCTTTAATCGACCAGCTGCCGCCATGGCGTCTGAATCGACGGAATGTCCGTCAGTCTCAATCACAGAGTTGGCATATTGGTTTATGTATGCCCCTTGGACCGAAGCCGAGCGGCCATCCAGGATTTCCGCTGCAACATCGCCAGTCCCGAGGACTCCCATTACGTTTGCGGCATGCGGATACGACAGGTCAGCGGAGCTGTCCTTTGGGGTCCATCCCGAAGTGCCGTCGATGTCCCGTCCCGCCATTTCGTCGACATATGGGCTCATGGCCCGAGCAAGGCTTTCAGCCAGTTCTGGGTTCAACTTGCCGAACGCCACGTTTTGCTGAGCACCGGTGTCTATGTCCATAAGCGTCTGCTTATTCGCTGGATCGCCAATATAATCCGCCAGGGCGCTTGCCGTCTCACCTGCCCGCTCATTGACGACAGGGTCAGTGGAATAGGCGTCTTCAGCAATCCAGTCCGTCAAAGTACGTGCCGACTGCGCGCCATCTTGCCAGTCGTGCGTCAAAACGTCTTCGACGAAGTCCTTATCGTTCGTGAACATATCGTGGTTGACGACTGTATCGCGGCCAGCCGTGTCGAACACCCGCTCCACAACTTCGTCGCCCCAGTGCTCCTGTCCCCCGCCAGGAGCCTCTTGTGCAGCCAACCACTCCTTGGCGTTCGACATCATCTCGCGATCCAATTGGGAGCCCTGCTGGAACTTTGAGTCCCCCTCACCGACGATATCCGCCAGATTCTTGAGGTTCCCCGCAGCAGCGTGCCGCTCCGCGGCTTCTAGGTCGGCCTGGCTCCCGGGGTAGCCGACGACGGGGGCCGTTGGGCCCAAAAAGTCTCCGCGCTCGTTCAAGACGGCCTGAACACCGTCGGGCAGTGCGCCCGTATCTCCTGGGAGCACACCATCGTTGGGTATTTTGCCGGGGGTCACAACCTGCGGCCCATCGCCGTCGTGTCTGGGGTACGTCACATCGGGATCGCTCATGACATGCATCGCATTGGGCAGGATGTTCTTGTGAGGACCAAGTCTTTCTCGTGCTGCGTTCAAGTCCGCCAACGACATGGGTTTCATCTGCGCCTGCAATTGGCCGATAAGTTCAGCTTGCACCGGATCAAGCGGGTGGCCTTCGCTGTTCGGCCCTAGCTGTTCTTCGTCGATACCGTTGAGGAGTTGATCGACCTTGGCCGCGGCTTCTTGATTTCCTTTGAGCGCGTCCTGGACGAGTCCCTGCATGTCTTCTGGCTTTAGTTCACCCTCGCCGGCCTTGCTCTCGTCGCCTGGCAGCTTGTTGGGATCGGCAGGGTTTTCCTTCGGGCTGCCAAGCTGATTCCCCAATGCCTGGAACTCGCCTTTGATGGTTTGGACACGTCTGCCGATGGTGTTCATGTCGTCCGTCGACTTCTGGACGATGTCGCTCACCTTGCTGATGCCGGAGTTGGCGATCTGCATCAGCTTGCTGTCCCGGTCCGCTGCGCTGGTGTTGGGAAGCGAATTCGCCATGCTGGTCACCCAGCTCTTGACCTCGTCAAGGTTCTGCCGGCCGGCGGTGACCACATTCGCGGCGTTGGTGACTTCAGTAGCCATCCTCTTGTCGAGGTCGGCCAGCTTGCCGAACACGGCGGCATGCTCCTTGTTCTTGGCCCCGTATGCCTCCGCCGCCGGCCCCAGCCAATTCGAGCCTGGGGCAGCAGCCTCCACCGCCGACCGCGCCTGCTGGAATTTTGAGCTGCCGTCGAATTCCGCCCCATCCTGCGGGTTGCCCTGACCGAATGTTTCGCGAGCGTTCGACCACGTCGAGTAGAACGCATCCAGCGCACCCATGGAACCCTCCCCAGACATCAACAGCGACAACCGAGTATCTCAGCAGTTCCGGCTCCGGAAGGACAGCAATTCCAACGGATGACAGGCCGCACGACGTGGGTGGCTAGCATTGCCATGGCTGACCAGTCCGCGTCAGAACACGGCGGTGATGCGTGCCGCGTGCGCCCGGTCTGAGCGCGACTAATTGAAACCCGTTCGGTATTACAGGTTTCGGGCTGTTCTGGGATCAATCGGTGGCGAGGTATCCGGCCTCGTTTCCCGTTGGGCCTTCTCGTCGTCGGACAAGGGTGGCATCCCCTGCAACTCCCTCATCCGTTCCTCACTCATGATTCCCGCTTGTGCTGGCGCCTTCTCGCCCCCGCCAGGCGCTCCCGCACCTTCGGAGGGACCAGCCCCTTCTGGCGGTCCGCCCGGACCAGCTGCACCAGCGCTGGCCTTCGCCGCATCGGCTGCGGCGCCACCGCCACCTGCGGCGCCCTGTGTGGCCGCCTGGACAATGCCCTGCACACCCTGGAACGCCTGCTGAGGCATCTGAGACAGTCCCTGCACGATGCCTTGGGCCGGTTGCGTCAATCCCTGCATCATCTGCGTGGCCATCTGAGAGAACTGGCCCATCATCTGGCCCCCAGCCTGCATTCCACCGTCTTGACCACCGCTTGGTGCACCGGCACCTCCGGCGTTTGGTGAGCCCGGCGCCCCGGGGCCGTCCATCCGTTCCGCCTGAGCCTTCAGCTTTTCGGCAGCCTCCATATCGCCGCGCTCATACGCTTTGGCGGCCTGCCGAAGAGTTTCAGCCATCTTCTCCGAGGTGGCCTTGGCAGCACCCACCGCCGCGCTCCGCGCATCAGTGACCCCAGCGAAATCCGCCGGGAAGCCGATAGTGCCGTGGCTGTTGAGGACTCCGGACAGTGCGGGCGCCCCGTCGATCAAGCTGCTGACGTCCGCAGCAACATTGTCGAACTGCCCACCCATGGCCGTCACCGCGCCTGTGAATGTTCTCAACTCTGTCATCGCCGACCCTTCGCAACGGACGTCTATCTCGCCGGCAATTCTAAGCCGGGGATCAGGGCGTTCACGACAGAACTTTCCTGCTCACAACGCCGCCGCCGTTCGACGTGCGACGGTATTCGATCCCGGAATCAGACCAGTGGCGCGATCACCTCGTATACCGCGGGGCGGCGTTAACTTCCCGGCAGGACCGTCTACGGCAAGAAGCGTCATCGTCCCGACCAGCAGCCCCTTATGATTGCCTCCGTGCAAATAGCCGGTCGGCTTGACGTGAAAAGATGCATTGCTGGACAGACAGAGTGTTATTTGCTGGATATGCATCAGCACACTCAGGCGGATCGAATCTCGTTGGGGGAGTGTGAGGCGTGCAGCGCGTAGCCGTAATGCTGCTGGCATTTTTGCTGGCTTTGTTCAGTGCGCCTCCGGCGTGGGCTGTCGACCCGCCGTTTATCGACGCGGCCGCGGTTCCACCTGACGAAACCGGCCCGGATCAGCCGACCGAGCAGCGCAAGATCTGCGCGGCGCCGACGGTTATGCCGAACTCGAATTTCGCCGACAAGCCGTGGGCCAACGACTACCTGCGGCTCGCCGAGGCGCAGAAGTTCGCTACCGGCGCCGGCGTAACTGTCGCGGTGATCGACACCGGCGTCAACGGATCGCCCAGGGTGCCCGCCGAACCGGGCGGCGATTTCGTCGACGCGGCGGGCAACGGTATGTCTGACTGTGATGCCCACGGGACGATGACCGCGTCGATCATCGCGGGCCGCCCCGCACCAACCGACGGCTTCATCGGCGTGGCTCCCGACGCGCGGCTACTTTCGCTGCGCCAGACGTCGGTCGCGTTCCAGCCCAAGGGCGCGCGACAAGACCCGAATGACCCCAACACCACCCAGACGGCGGGTTCGATCCGCAGCCTGGCCCGCGCGGTGGTACATGCCGCCAACCTGGGCGCGCAGGTGATCAATATCAGCGAGGCCGCCTGCTACAAGGTGACTCGCCGAATCGACGAGTCCAGCCTGGGTGCGGCGATCAACTACGCCGTCAACGTCAAGGGCGCGGTCATCGTCGTCGCTGCCGGCAACACCGGCCAGGACTGCTCGCAGAATCCGCCGCCGGATCCGTCCACACCGTCAGATCCGCGCGGGTGGAAGCAGGTACAGACGATCGTCAGCCCAGCCTGGTACGACCCGCTGGTGCTCACCGTCGGCAGCATCAGCCAGAACGGTCAGCCGAGCAACTTCTCCATGTCCGGCCCGTGGGTCGGCGCCGCCGCGCCCGGCGAGAACCTCGTTGCGCTGGGTTACGACGGTGCCCCGATCAACGCGACGCCCGGTGAGGACGGCCCGGTGCCGCTCAACGGCACGTCGTTCTCGGCTGCTTACGTGTCCGGCCTGGCCGCGCTGCTCAAGCAGCGCTTCCCGGACCTGACGCCGGCTCAGATCATCAACCGGATCACCGCGACGGCCCGCCATCCCGGCGGCGGGGTCGACAATTACGTCGGTGCCGGGGTCGTCGACCCGGTCGCCGCGCTGACTTGGAAGATCCCCGACGGTCCGGACAAGGCGCCGTTCCGGGTGAAGGAAGTTCCACCGCCGGTGTACATCCCGCCGCCGGACCGCGGCCCGATCACCGCCGTGGTGGTGGCCGGGGTGTCGCTGGCACTGATCCTCGGGATCGCAGCGATGGCCCGCCGCGCGTTGAGGCGACGCCGATGAACTTCCTGCGGCGGCATTTCGGTTTTCGCTTCACCACCGGACACGGCATCTGGGCGGCCGCGCTGATCCCCGCCTGCATTGCCGTTTGCCTGCACTTCAACCTGTTGTGGTTGGGGATCACCTTGGCGGTCCTGATCGCGATCTTCTCGGTGCTCACCATCCGCGGGTACCGGATCACCGGTTGGATCAAAGCGATCTTCTCCTGGCGGCGACGCCACCGCAGCACTCCGGATGCGGCATCCGAGCCAGCTGTCGGCGCAACCGTCATGCCCGGCGATCACGTCGCGGTCCGTTGGCAGGGTGACTACTTGATCGCCGTGATCGAGCTGGTACCAAGGCCTTTCACACCGACGGTGATCGTGAACGGCAACGCAGTGACCGATGACATGGTCAGCACCAAGCTCGTCGAGGAACTGTTGGCGGCACACTGCCCCGACCTGGAGGCCGACGTGGTGTCGGCCGGTTACCGGGTCGGCAAGACCGCTCCGGCCAGCCTGGTAGCACTCTACGAACAGGTCGTCGGGCCGTACCCGGCGCCGTCGAACCGGCGCACCTGGATCGTGCTGCGTGCCGATCCGGAGAAGACGCAGCGGTCGGCGCATCGCCGCGATGCCGGTGTGTCCGGCCTGGCCCGTTACCTGGTGGCGTCGACGACGCGCATCGCGGATCAGCTGGCCAGCAACGGAATCGACGCACGCTGTTCACGCAGCTTCGACGATTTCGACAAGGCCACCGAGATCAGCTTCGAGAGAGAGACCTGGTCGGTCATCAAGGGCCGCAGCACCTTCACCGCCGCCTACAACGCACCCGGCGGCCCGGACGTGTGGTGGTCGGCGCGCGCCGATCACACCACCACCCGGGTTCGGTTACGGCCCGGCGCCGCGCCAGCCTCCACGGTGCTGCTGACCACGTTGGCGAATCCCACGACACCACGCGGTTTTTCCTGCCTGTTCGGTGGTCAGCGTGCCGCACTTCAGGGACTGACCCCGGTGACCGACAAACACTACGACCTGCCGATCGGCTCGGCCGGGGTGCTGGTTGGCGAGACGTCTGATCGCTACCCGGTTTACATGCCCTTCGACAATGTCGACGTCAGCATCAATCTCGGTGACGCACGACTGTTCACGCAGTTCGTGATCCGGTCGGCGGCGTCGGGTGCTGTCGTCACCCTCGGCCCGCAGTTCCGGGAGTTCGCCACGATGATCAACGGGCGGGTGGGTCGGACACCCCGGGTGGCATGGCCTACTTCGACGACGTATCTCGGACCCCACCAAGGTGTCGGCCGAGTGATCCTGCGGCCCAACTTCATTGACACGCCACGACACCGGCAACTGCCGATCAGTCTGATCAACCCGCGTGAGGAAAGCCGCTACCAGATGGCGCTGGAGCAGTAGGGGGGACTGAAGTGACCGACAACGTACATCCACAGGTCGCTGCGGTGTTACGGCAGGCGCAACGGCTGCAATCGCTCATGGACGATCAGCTCCACAAGATGAACACCGAAGCCTTCACTGGCACCGACGAAACCGACACTGTCGAGGTGACACTCAATGGCCACCACCATCTGACCTCAGTGTTCATCGAAGACGGACTGCTGCGACTGGGTGCGGCAACCGTCGAACAGCGGCTCAACGAAGCGCTACAGAAGGCGACGGCAGCAGCGACTGCGTCGATCGAGGCGGACCGGGAATGGCTCGACTCGATCGTCGCCGACATTACTGCCGAGGACGGCTAGCACAACTCTGGCCGTTCAGCGGGGCGGAACCGCGTCTAACTAGAGTCCTTGCGCGCCTGCATTTCTCGTTTTCTGCGCTCCTGCAAACCAATGACGGCCTCGGTGTACGCCCTGTCCTCGGTATAGAGGTCCTCATCGGGTGCCAGGTTGGGATCGCGGCGCTTCTCCTTGCCCTGGCCGCCTTGGCCAGCACCTTGTCCCATTCCGCCCATTCCGGCGCCCATACCGCCCATTCCGGCGCCCCCCGCTCCAGCGCCTGCCGGCATTCCGGCGCCGCCCCGGGCGGCAGCGCCACCGGGCGGCGCGACAGTTTCAGCACCAACCGCAGGCCCGAGAGGCGCGGAAGGCATGCCACCACCGCCACCGCCGGACCCACCCCCGGATCCACCACCGCCGGCGCCCGCCGGCTTGAGACTGGGTTCATCCAATCCGGGTATGCCCGTGGGGCTTCCGCTTGGCAAGCCAGCACCCGACGGCGCACCGGCACCGGACGGCGACCCGCCGCTGCCCTGCCCCTGGCCGCCGCCAGAGGGAGATCCGCCACCCGAGGGAGATCCGCCGCCTGCCGATTCGGGCTTGCCCGCACCGGCATTCGCGCTCGCCGGGGACATCGCCGGTTGGCCCGTCGGCATACCTCCCGGTGGCTGGCCGCCGGGCGCACCGCCTCCGCCGCCACCGGTGCCGCCTCCGCCACCTGCGGGCTGACCATCGTTACTGGTCGGGCCAGTTCCAGCGGCCGCGCCGAAGGGCGGTGTGGGTACCTTGGCCATGTCGGGATCAGCGCTGCCGGCATAGGTCTCACGGACCATCCGGGATTTCTCTTGCTCCTCCTCCATACGTTTGAGGAGCGCGTCGATGTCCGCTTGGTTCGCGGAGGTCCCTTCAAGGGCGTCGTCCATCGTCATTTGTAGATCTTTATAGGCCTCGGCTATCGGCTTGTGATCGGCCGCGGCCCTGTTGTGCGCGTTCCTGATCGCCAGGACCGCACCGCCATAGCTCTCCCACGCATCGGAGAGGTCATCAATCCAGTCCCGGAACTTGTTGAATTTGGCGAATGCCGCGTCAGCAGCATCTCCTTCCCAACTTCCGAAGTTGGGATCCGGTGCGCCGGCCTTGATACCAAACGTCGCACGTACGGCGGCCGCAAATGCTTCGTCCAACGAGGCGTTGCTACCTGGGTCGTTGAGCAGTTTCTCGGTTTCCTCAACGGAGAGATACCCATCGGCGCTCACCAACCCCGGTGACGGTGGTGACGGCGGCAACGGCAATTCGGGCTCTGGTTGAGGAGCTGCGATGTTGTCCGCCTGGACGCCCCGCTCGATGGCATCCTGGTAGTTCTCGTCGACATCCGAGTATGCCTGGGCGACCTTGCGCAAAGACCTTGCCAGACGGAGGCTTTCCTCTTTCGAGACGTCGGTGTACTCCTGCAGCGACTTCCCGTACGCGTTGAGGTTCTCGATAGCCGTTTTCGTCGACTTCAGACCATCGGGCGCAGTAGCTTCCGGAGCTTCGGTCGGCCAGTCGCCCGCCTGGTCCTCAATCCATTGCGCCCGGTTGTTCAACTCGTCGGCGGCAACCTTGATCCTGTCGCCCATCGTTCCCCCTACACTCCGAATCTCATCGCAAAGCCTGTCGGTGTGACCTTCTGTCGGCCGACATGCGTAGCGCGGTTACGCCTGTTCATTAGTTATTGCTTCTGTATTGAGCACGCTCAGGTGCTGCCAATAGATCGCGTCGGCGATCGCGACGCGTTGCGCGTCGGGTCCGGCAGCGGTGTGGGCACGGTGTAATGCCAACTCCTGCAGATGGTTTACGTATGCGATCATCGCGTTCATATGCACCAGGACCCGCCCTGGATCCTTGCTCAACAGCGGCTGAAACACCTCTCGGAGCAACTTCGCCCGACGATCCTCGGGGGCTTCCGGATCCGCGGGTGCGGGCGGCAGCAGCTCAGCCAGTCCGCCGTCGCCAACTTTCGACAATCGGGCCATCGAATCTGGAGCGATGACTTCCAGCCGCGAGCGCCCCTGCATCTGGCCATTCGCGGGGAGGTCATCAGGCTGCAGAATCACTTGTGCGACCCCGGAATCAAATCCCTTGAGCTGCTCCTCCGTGGCGATCACGGCACGCAGCGTTGTGTCATGGGCTTGCGCCCACCCGTGCAATGCCGCGATCGGATACGTGGCCCATTTGCCGCGTTCCACCGCGGGGATGGACTCGTCTGCACTAACGAACTTCACGCGTTCCGGGAGTTTCACGCCGTCAGGGATGAACCCGATCCCATAGTTGTTGGCCACCAGAATCGACCCTTCGTTGGTCAATCCGGTGAGCCAGAAGAGCCGCGGCTGCTTCACATCGACGTTCAACGCGGCACCGATGCGCCGCGCCAAGTCGACCAGATCCGAACCCACAGCGCGACGAGACGTACCGGCTGCCGCATCACGTTGTGCCCGCGCGGCCGAGACGGGAACCGGAGCAGCACCAACTGCACCCGCTCCCGCTGTGGTTGGCGCGGGAGGAGGCGGAGCAGGTACGCCCGCAGGAGCCACCGACGCTGCGGGCGGAGCCGTGGGAGGCGGACCCAACGGCATCGGTGGCGGCATCCCGCCACTTCCCATGCCCATGCCACTTGGACCACCGCCAGTTGTCGGCGGTGGCGAGGAAACGGGAGCTTGAGCGCCGCTCTGGGCTGTCGGAGCTGGAGCTGTGTTGGTCGGGGCAGTCGAATCCAGAGGTTCAAGCGGTGGCGGCGCCATCCCCGACGACGCGGGTTGCATCTGTGGCCCAGCCGCATTCGCGAACGACTGCGCGAACTGCTGCATCGGGTTCGGCGGGGGTTGCGCACCAGCCTGAGCGGCCGATGCTGCCTGCGACGCGTTCGCCGCCGATTCGAAACCACCTGACGCTGAAGTTCCGCCACCGCTAAGGGGACTGGCGGGTGCGCTAGGTGCAGCGGGCGCGGACCCACCGCCCCCGAGGCTGGGGACTCCGACTGAAGGTGCGTCTGGGGCGCTAGGACCAGAAACGGGTGGGCCCACCGGAGGTTTGCCGCTTGGCGCGGGTGGCTGCCCTTGTGGGAGTGGCGACGACGATGGTGTTGATCCGCCAGCCAACGTTGGCGATGGACCGATACTGCCCTTGGGTTTCTCCGCTGGCGTCGCGGGCGACCCTGCAGCTGGGGCCGCTGCCCCCGTCGCCTCCGGCGACTTGCCTACGTTCCCCTTTGTGGGTTCCCTTCCCACTCCGGGTGGAGGCGCCGCGGGCGCCGGAACGCCTGGCGCTGGCGCTTCGGGCGATGGAACCCCCGGTGCGGGAGCTGCAGGCACGGGTACACCTTCCACTGACCCGCCCCACAATGCCGGCTTCACACCCGCGTTCGCCTTCCTAGGCTCGGACAAAAGGGTATCTACTTTGGTTTCGTCTTCATCGGCTTGATTCAAGTCATCCCCATCGCCTGACAGTGGAAGCTCGCCGAAGGCACCACCCGCGAAAAGGTTCGACAGTAACTGTAGAGTCTTTTTGTTTGTGTCCGATGCTCGATTTACTATTCCCTGTACTGCTTGGGTTGCGTCGGCGCTCTGTTTATCAGCTTCCCGCAGCAATTCAGCGATGTTGCCGAGTTCTTTACTGACATTGTCAATAATGAGGTCCTTGGCTGTGCCGATACTGCGTGATGCGTTCTGACACCATTGTATTGCATCTTGTAGTTGCTTTTCACACTCGGCCATGGCGTCGCTGCGCTGCTCGGCTGCAGTAGCTGCAGCGCCTGCACCCTGACCGGCCCATACATATGATCCATTGAATACGAGCGCCCGCAAGTTATCCCACGCTTGCCTCGCTTGGGAAACCCTAGACATAAGGTCAGACAACACTTCCTTACGTCTGTCGAATTCAGATTCGTCAGTTTCAGGCCATGCACCTGGTCCAGTCATTTCATCTGCGTATTGCCCGCCTGGCTTCTCGCGACTGCCCGATCGGGCGAGATCGCGACCTCCAGCGGCACCGAGAACCGCCCCCGTCACAGCTGCCGCTGCAGCACCGGATCCTCCGGAGGCTTGGCTAGCTGCCACAGCACTCATGACACCGCCTTACATGCCCAATACACCGTATTTGCGAGATAGATTGCGGCTTGCGAAACATAATTGTCCGCGGATGTATATTTCGGTATCGCGATAACATAGGCGCGCATGTACTGGGCTGCGAGGACCGCGACGTCCTCCAAGATCGCATTTCCACTTTGACGACCCAACTGCTCCATGCGGTTCGCATAATCCGTCATCACACGTGCGGTAGCGTCATACACCGATCTTTGCTCCGGCGTCCATTCCGTGGCGGAAAGTTTTGCAGGTATAGCTTCCCATGACTGTGTATCTTGACGGTAAGTATCAGCCGCCGATATCCAATCCATACATACGGGATTCTCTGCGGTCAAGAATTGCTGATTATCCCCATTAGCTGCCGACAATTGCGACGGAGCGTCCGGTTCCGAAATAAGAGGAGCAAGGGACTGTATCGACTTGTAATCAATACCTCCACAAATGTTCGATAGAGCGGACATCGCTGAAAGGCTTACGCTCGAAAATGCATCAGAGTTGGCATCGTAAGAAGGGATCGTCTCTATGAACATCCTCGAGTATGCGACGAATTGCGCGTAGAGTTGCCGCATAACCCTATGTGGCGTTTGATTCACCAAGTTTGTCGCCAGGCTTACAGCTTGAGTTAATGCCTTGCCGACAGTTTCGTACATTGCGCGTTGTTCTGGTGTCCATTGTGTTGCTGGTATTTGCGGGTCACGGTCGTCCCATTTAACCGATTCCGCCTCGGCCACGTAATCGCGTGCAATCCGCCCCCACGCTTCACATGTCGGATCTTCGGTGATGATGTTCGCGGGGCCAGTGTCGCCCGCACTCGCGAACTCGGAATCACCGTTAGCCGTTGTAGGTCCGTTTCCGTTACCGCCTGAATCCGCCCGCAACACAAGGACAGTCGCAACGACGCTGACGGCGATCACCGCCACCAAGGCCAAGCCAACAAGAATCCACTTGCCCTTGCCGCCCTTGTTCGGCGGCGGAGACGGCGGGCCACCGGCCCACGGCTGCTGTGGACCCCACTGTTGTGGCCCGCCTGGCTGGCCCTGATAGGGCTGACCGTACGGCTGACCTTGTGGCGCACCGGGATATTGCGGTTGTCCACCAGGTCCCTGTGGAGGCTGGCCACCCCACGGCGGCGTCCCGCCACCATTCGGCGGCTGGGAACCATACGAATCCGGCGGGGGAGGCAACGTCATTGGCACACCTTCACATCAAAGACACACGGTCACAAAGCAATTGACGGATCGGACGGAACCTGATTCGGGTTCGGTTGTACAGGTGCGGATTCGGGAGCCGCTCTCATCTCGGAACTCTCCGGAGCACCGCCTGCGCTCGGCGTTCCTACGGGTGCATTCTGAGCATTGGAACCGGTGTCCCCGGCGCCGCTCGGCGCTGGGGCTTCATATTCCGGTGTGGCATCCTCACCTGGTTGCCTATCCTGACCCGCGTCGCCGGCCAGCTTCGTGATTTGTTCGATGCCGCCCTTAACGCCCTGCATGACACCCTGGGGCATCTGGCCGGCCTGCTGCATCATCTGCATCGGGACTTGCATCATTTGCATCGGCATTTGACCCAACTGCTGGGCGATCTGGCCGGCCGATTGCGCGCCCTGTTGAGCCGCTTCGACCGGACCCTGTCCTCCGAGTCCCGCCGGTTGTGCGGGGCCCTGACCTCCCGGCATCTGACCGTGCACCATCTGTCCAAATTGACCGCCACTCGCTGGAACGCCGCCCCCGGCGGTATCGGGCGGCCCGAAGATCGCGTCGAAATCGGCGATCCGCTTCATGATGGCGTCGTGGATTTCCTGGTCGGTCTTCTCGTACCTGTCTGCAGCAACGCCCATGTCGCTGGCGGTCTTCTGAGCATCTGACTTCGTCGCAGGCAGAGCGGCGATGAACGCGGCTTCTTTCTCCTGCGTCAGCTTGGTGAGTGCTTGGGACAGTGGATCGGAACCCGCGGACGTGAACTGCTGAGGTGGCTCCGGCAGGCTGTTGGCTGCATCTTCCATGCCCGCGCTTTTTGACCTGAGTTCGGGTGGGTTCACCCTCAACTCATCCATCGCAATCCCCAATCCCCGCGCAGGCCAACCAGATATTCAGTCCGCTCGGCTGATGCGGACCTCGGCCCCGGTGCTCATCGGCAGTCCCCTCACCACTCGTTCAGCAAATGCTACCGGAGCTGAAAGCGCCCCGACCGCACGTCTTTGGCCACCTCCAACCGCTCCGGCTCAGCCCAACCGCAAGTTCCGCAGGAGGTCGTAAACGCCGGCGATCCACAGCAGCAATGGGATCACTGCGGCAATGGTCGCGCCGTCGAAGAGTTCCAGGATCCGTTTGGTCACCGGGGACATCCGACCCGCCTCGTCGGTGGCGCCCACGATAATCAACGCGACCAGGCACAGCGCCGTATAGATCGCCAGCACCAGCCACGCACTGTCCGGCCACCACAAGGACAGCCGGACCATCACCCCGGTCGGCACGGTGATCGCGGCGGCCAGTAGTGCCCAGGAGCACCATCTTTCGGCGTACAACCGGGAACGGAACCCGCAGATGATGGCCACCAGTGCGGCGACAATCATGCTGTGCACGAAGAAATGCCCTTGCACCACAACGGCGATCGCGCCGACTGACAGGATCAGCGCGCCGGCCGACAGGAAGCCGATCAGCAGCTGGCGGGTCAGTTGGCTGCGCTCGTGTAGCCGGGCAGCCGATTCCGGCACGGACGCGATGATCGCCTGCCAGGTCGGTGACGCGTTGTCGACCTGATCGGGCGTGATGACAGGATCGAGAAGCTCGTCGTTGGACACCGTCTCGCCGGGTGCCGGGATCGGCGGCAGGGCGATACGGGCTACGGCGACAGTCAGTTTGGCGGCGTTGGTGACCACAATCAGGCCGAAAGCGATCGCGCCTGCGGGCACCCAAGTTTGCCATCCGTATCCGTACCCGACAGCGGCAATGGTGATGGCGATTGCAAGCACCGCCACGAACGACGCCACCTCGGCGCGCTGTCGCGGCCCGCCACGGGTGGCCAGCGTCAACAACAGAACCACCGCGGCAGCGCCGGCGATCTGCGGTGCACCGAGGCCGTCGACGCCCCGCGGCAACGGAACTGCCAACGCTGCGGCTCCGGCCAACACAGGCGCCGCCGCGATCAGCAGGCTCTCCGACATGCCGACGTTGTCGTAGCGGCTCTTGGCCAGCATGCTGCCGGCCAGCAGCCCCACGCCGAAGACCGCCAGCGCCACCGGCCACCACCAGCCGTGCCCGGTCTGCGTCCACACCACCAGAGACATGACGGTGACGACGATGGCCACCAGCGGAAGGGCCAGGCCGACAAAGAGATTCAACGCTCGACGATCGAACACCGGTGACTCGTCAAGAACCGCAATCGCGTCGATCACGTCCTCGACCAACGGCCGGTACCGCTCAGTGCGGCTGACCGACACCAACGTCAGCAGCGAGCCGTCGACGACCCCGGCGTCATCCAGCGATTCGTCGGGCTTCAACGGCGGTGCGCCGGGACGAGCGAACGCCCACATGCCCTGCTCGGAGAAGTCGAACCCGGCGAGGATGTCCTTCGGGGTGTCCTCGAGCAGCTCGCCCAGGACGCTGACGGTTTCGTCGATGTATGTCTCGATCGGCGCTGCCGACGGCAACACCAAGTCCGTCAACCGTTTACCGGTGAGAACGGTAACTCGGGTGGTGGATGGCCGGCCCGGCGTAACGCTCGGTGTGTCTGTTGCAGCAGCGGTGGATGTCAACGGCGTTCAAGCCTGTCGAAATCGTCAGAAAGGGCAGCCGCCAACTCGGTGATGCGCCGCTGGTATGTGTCGCTGAGAAGCTCGAGCTGAATCTCGGTACCGGCTGCGATGTGCTTGTCCCACGGCAACACGATCACCCGGCCGGGCGGCACGTGGCGCTCGAACTGCTGCACAAGGTCGTCGACGTCGACGTTCGGCTTACCCGGCGTCACGTGGTTTATGACGACACAGGACCGGCCGAGCAGATCCTGATATCCGTTCTGGCGCATCCAGTCCATGGTGACCGCGGCCTGCCGTGCACCGTCGATGGAGGCGCTGGCGACGATCACCATGCCCGACACCGTCGACAGCACGCCGCGCGATGCCTTCTGGAACAGGCCGGCACCGCAGTCGGCGAGCACGAGGTTGTAGTAGCGCGACACGACTCCTGTCGCGCGCTTCCAGTCGTCATCGTTGAACTCGCGCTGCGCGCCGCTGTAATCCTCGGAGGACAGCACCTCGAGGTTGGACGAGTTCATGCTCGTGTATGCGCGAATATCGTTGTAGCGCGCCAACTCCTGATCGGCGAGCAGATCGTTGACAGTCGCCGCAGACTGCCGTCCCGCGCGGTCGGCGAGGTTGCCGCCGTCGGGATCGGCGTCGATCGCCAGAATCCGGTCGCCGCGGATCTTGGCCATCGCCGATCCGAGCGCCACGGTCACGGCGGTCTTGCCGACGCCGCCCTTCAGGCCGAAGACGCCGATCTGGTAGGAATCCCGTGCGTTACGGCGGATCCGGTTGTGCAGATCCAGCTCGTAAACCTCGTCTGGTGACAGGCCCAGGTTGATCCGGGTCGTCAGGTACAGCCAATGCCGCCAGCCGCGCTGCGACGGCATCTTCACCGCTGTCTTCACACCGACGTGCGACAGCGCGTCGATGGCGCGGTGATTGCCCATTGATGCAGCCGAGGTCGGGCCGGGCTGGCTGGGCGCCGGAATCGCCTGGCCGGCGCGCCACGCCCCGCTGATCTCGGGATCCATGTCGGTGAACTGTGACGGTGCCGGTCCCGGCGCCGGCCGCGCGACGGGGCCGGGCAATGTGCGGGGCTGCTCGTGGCGCGCACCCGTTCCGTACTGCTGCTGCGGAGCACGCAGCATGGAGTTCTGTGGCCACTGCGGCGCGGTGGCGGGCGGCGGCGGCATCGGCGGCGGCACCTGCGGTGCGGTTTCCGCATGGCGCGACGGCGCGGCCTGCGTCTGGGTCGACGCCGGTGGCTTCGGGGCCGCCGGCAGGTCGGTGGAACTGGTTTCCCCAACCGGAACCGGCGGCGTCGACGCAGCCGTGGCCTTCAGAATGGCATCTCTGTCCACGGTGATCGTGGCGTCGTCGACCGGTTTTCCCGGTTCCGACGAATGAAAGAGCCGGTCATAGTCGGCCGACATGGGGACCCCTCAAATAGTCAAAGCAGTTGGTTAGATCTTTACATCAGAGCGCACAGGGTGGGCGGGTTCGGCCATCGAGTGATCGACCGAATTCCCGCCCACCGCCGCACAGCCGTTGTACTAGGCAAACATCCCCGTGACGCCGGCTTCGGTCTGGGCCATGGTCTGGCCGGCCTCGCTGATGGTCTGGGCGAGGTTCTGCAGCGCCGTGTTGAGCTCGAGAGCGGTGCTGTCCCAACGGGTCTGAACACCCTGGTATGCCTCCGAACCGGTACCGCCCCACGCCGCGGCGAGAGAGGTGAGCGATGCCTTGCCCTCGTCGAGCAGGCCGGCGGTGGTGGCGACGGAGCCCTGGATCTCGGCCGATCCGCCTTCAATACCCGCGAAATTCCATACCTGTTCTGTCATGTCTTATCTCCGTTTCTCAGTGGTCTGGTGGTCAGATGCCCATGGACGACGTCAGGTTGCCGGCCATGTCGTCGTCGGTGGAGGTGTACTGCGTGCCCGAGGTGTGGATGTTGGTCGAGATCTCGTCGAGCTGCTGAACCTGCTTGGCCGCTGCCTCGTTGAACCGCACCAGCGCTGCCTGAGCCGCGGTGCCGGCCTGTCCCACCATCTGGCCGGCCAGAGCGCCTGCGGTCGACTCGACCTGTGCCATGACGCCCTTCAGCTCGCCAGAGATGCGCTCGAAGTTTGCCGCCTCCTTGGCGAGGACGGCGGCATCTGTATTCATTGCTGCCATGTTGGATTCCCCTTATTTCCCTTGTCCTCACCAAGTCATTGGCGAGTCTTCCGGCCATTCGACCGGAAAGTCTTTGTCGTTGACGACTTACCAGTCGTCGTCTTCATCCTCTGAGAGGTCGTACGTCAGCGGTGTCGGAGCCACGAGTCCCTCCTTGGATCCGCCGCTCTTGCTGTTCTGACCGGCACCGGCCATCGGTGCGCCGCCACCGCCTGCCCCGACGGGCGCCAAGCCACCACTTCCGCCCGCTGCCGCACCTGTCGGAACCGGCTTCATTTCCCCGCTGATGCCGAGCAAGCTGGACAGCAACGGTGTGCGGGGCGGGGTTCCACCCGCTCCCGGCAGCGACGCCGCCCGCACGAGACCCGATCCCGAACTGGGGCCGGACCCACCGGCGAGCGGATGGTTCGAGAACGGCGTCGCCCCCAGCAGCCCGACCTGCATGCCCCGGTCGCTGCCACCCATGCTGGTGAACTGGCTGACCATCTGGCTGACCTGCTGCAGCGGCTGAGTCATCTGCTGCATCGGGCTTTGCACCATCTGGGCGATCTGCGCTGGAAGCTGCGCGGCCTGCGAACCCATCTGCATGGCCATCTGCATGCCCTGTTGCAGAGCTTGACCACCCTCCTTCTGGGGATCATCCGGCCCCTGCTGGCCGGCGCTGTCCGCCTTCTGCGCGGCGCCCAACCCGCGCTGCTCGGCGTGGTTGGCCTGTGCCGCAGCGTGGCCCGCGAGCAAGCCCATCGACTCCATCGTGGCCAGGCCGCTCAGCGCCTCGACAGTCGCGTTCCGGGCCGCGCCTTGAGCCGCCCGCGGAGCCGTCTGCGCCAGGGCGACGGCCGCGGCGGACTCACCCACTCCAGGCATGACGATCGGCTTCATCGGCATGATCGGCTCGAACAGCAGATTGACGGTGGTTTCGGCGTGATAGGCATCCATCGCGCCTGCCGCTTGATTCCACATCCGGACGAAATAGTCGAACTCGTTGAGCCCGATCGGCATCAAATTGATGCCGAGGAAGTTGGTGGCTTCCAATACTGCGTGCGTGACGTGGTTCTGCTCGATCTCCGGGATCGGCGGCGTCGTTGCCAGGGCCACCGTGTAGGAGCTTGCCTGGGCTGCGGCCTGCACAGCGCGTTTTTGCGCTTGGGCCGCGACGGTCTGCAGCCACACGATCATCGGCATGGTGGAGGCGACCGCGCGTTCACTGGCCGCGCCACTCCACACCGATGTCAAGTTGCTGAGCGCGCCCGCCAGTTCAGCGGCCTGGGTCTCCAGCAGGATCGCCAGCCCTTCCCATCCCGTGGCTGCCTGAAGCATCGGTGCCGGGCCGGCACCGACCATCAACCGTGAGGTGTTGACCTCGGGAGGCACTCCGTGCCACAGCAGAGGCGGCAGGGGCGGCAGCGCGACCATTGCTGGGTGAACCTATCTGCTCGAACGACCTGCTACAGCGTGCTTGCCTGGGCGGCATCGACCGCGTTGTAGATCCCCGCGATCTCCGCATACGCCGCACCGGCGCGCGTCAACTCCTCCTGGGCGAACGCATTCACCGCAAGAGCCTCGACGCCCTCGCTCGCGAACGCCACCGCGGCCATGGCCGAGACCTCATCGGCGCCGGCCGGAACCAGTGCAGTGACAGCTGCCGAAGCTGTGGTGCCACCTGCCAGACCACGGGCCGCGTTTGCGATCACCTGTGCGGCGACGCCTTCTGCGCCCGGGTTGTGCATCATCGGTTGCATTTGCGTGTTCTCCTTGTCGAATTGAAACGGTCAAGGACAAGCACTCATAGGCGGCTTGACAGCATTTGCCAAGTCGTCAAGGAATCTGTCCCCCGATCCCTTTGCTGGCGGGCTGCCGCCAGCGTTGCTGAGTGCGTTGATCAAATACTAACTGCCCTCTAGTGGTGGTGCGAACACTTCTTCTTCCGGGGGATCGACATAGGCGGCCTGAATGACCTCCTTGCCGTCCGGTGCGACCAAGAAAGCCTGGCCGGGAGGTCGCTTCTTGACGATGATCTCGCGCGATGGGAAGTCGTTCTTCTCGCCTGAAAGGAACAATGTCGGCGAACCGGCCCCATAAGCGGAGCCGACGAATTTGTCCATCGTGGCCCGGTGAGCTTGGCTCATCTGACACGTGACGACGATGTGCAGGCCGATGTCGGCGGCCGCGGGCAGCAGTGGCCCCAACGGCGCCATCGGCGACATCATGCCTGCCGCGGCAACGATCATGTGCCAGTCGTCGACCAGAAGCACGACGTCAGGGCCAGTCCACCACGACCGTGCCCGCAGCTGCGCAGTGGTCAGATCGGGTGGCGGCAGCCGCTTCTGCAGATTGAACGCCAGCGCCTTGATGGCCTCCTCCAGCGTCGCGCTGTTGCGGTTGATCGCTCCGGCGTCGAGGAGGTGACTCTGCGGCACCGCGTCGAGCAGACCCGACCGGTAGTCGGCCAGCATGAACCGCACCTGCTGGGGGCTGTTGCGCTGACAGATCGCCTGCGCCACCGCATGCGCGATGCGCGTCTTGCCCGACTTGGGAGCACCGAAGATCAACAGATGCGGCGTCACGTGCATCTGGTTGTAGGCGACCGTGAGGTCGGACTCGCGCACGCCCAGCGGTATCTGCCACCTTGTGCGGTAGTCGGCGTCGGGTCCCGGCGGGTCCGGTACGAGCTGATGCAGGTAGATCCGCTCGGGCAGCACCCGCACCTGCGGCGCCTGCTCGGTGTGACGGTCGGCCACCTGCTGCACTGCCGACGAGATGGCGTCCACGATGTTGGCGGCGCTGTGCACGCCGTCGAACCGCGGCACCCCCATCATGAGATGGTGCTTCTCCAATGAGACGGCCCGGCCCGGGCGGTTGGCCGGGATCTCGCGGGTGATGCGGTCGATCTGGGTTTCGTTCACGTCGCCCAGGCGGAACTCGATCTTGGTGCCCAGGTAGTCGCGCACCCGGGACTTCAACTCCGTCCACCGCGGGGTGGAGATGATGACGTGCACGCCGTACGCCAGGCCTTGGCCCGCGAGGTCCTGCACTGCCGGTTCGAGATCCGGGAACTCTGCGACGAACGCCGGCCAGCCGTCGACCACCAGGAACACGTCTCCGAACGGATCCTGGGCGGCCGGGCTGTTCGGATCCTCCCGCATCTGCCGGTACGCCGCGATGGACCCGACGCGGTACTGCTTGAACACCTGCTCGCGAGCTCGCAGCACCGCCTTCACCTCGGCCACCACGCGGTTGACCCGATCCGGCTCGGCACGAGTGGCGACCCCGCCGACGTGCGGCAGGTCCTCCAGATACATCAGGCCGCCACCGCCGAGGTCGATGCAGTAGAACTGCACCTGCCGCGGTGTGTGGGTGGCCGCCGCCGACAACACCAGTGTCTGAAGAAACGTCGACTTACCGGTCTGGGGAGCCCCGCCGATCGCGATGTTGCCGCCGGCCGCGGACACGTCGACGCCCCAGACTTCTTGGCGGTGCCGGCGTGGCTCGTCCATGATTCCCAGCCCGAACCGCAGCGGTTGACGCTGGTGGTCCCGCTCGATCAGCTCGTTGAGCGGGGTCGGATCGGTCAGCGGCGGCAGCCACATCTTGTAGGCGCGTTCCTCGCCGGTGGCCAACTGCCCGAGGACCACCTCCCGCAAGACTCTGGGTTCGGCGTCCGTACTCACGAGCTCACCGCCGTATCGAAGATCGGGGTGGTGGTGAACTGGTGAATCCGCACCCGTTCCTGCCGCTTCGTCCGCGGTTTCACCTCGCCGTCGACCACTTCATCCTCGTCGGGGACGTAGTTGTTTCCGGTGTACACGCTGCGGAACTTCACCGGATCCTCCATACCGACCCGAAGGAAGCCGACGCCGCTTTCCTTGTTGGTGATGTACTGCGCCTCAGGCGTTCCGATCACCGCTTTGGACTCCGCGGAACTGGTGGTGCGCAAGGCAAGTCGGTAGGTCAGGTTCGGTTCGAGCTTGTCGATGCGCACCCCACCGGTGTTGAGCGACTGGGTGGCCAGCAGCAGATGCACCCGCAGTGACCGTCCGACGCGACAGATGCGGTCGAACAGGCCGATGAAGTCCGGATGGTTCTGCAGAAGCTCGGCGAACTCGTCGACCACGACGAAAAGGGTTGGCAGCGGCGGGAGGTCGGCTCCACGTTCGCGATGCTTCTCGTATTCGGCAACCCCGGAGAGTGCACCTGCGGCGCCGACCTGGATACCGGCCTGACGCAGGATCGACTGACGGCGGTCGAGCTCGCCGGTGAGCACCTCACCCATGCGGCTGACGAGTTCGGCTTCCTCTTCCATGTTGGTGACGACGGCCGCGGTGTGCGGCAGCTTCTCCATACCCAGGAACGTCGAGCCGCCCTTGAAGTCCGTCAGGAGCAGGTTCACCTGATCGGGGTGGTGGGTGGCCACCAGCGAAAGGATCAGTGTCCGAAGGAATTCCGACTTACCCGAGCCGGTGGTACCGATCAACATGCCGTGCGGACCTGCACCGAACTCCGCACCCTCTTTGATGTCGAGGTACATGATCTCGCCGGTTTTGAGCTCGTGGCCGAACGGAATCCTGAGCCGGTCCCGGTCGGTGTCGGTGAACATCCGCCAGCGCGACGGGGTGACCTCCTCGACCGACTTCGCACCGACAAGGTGGTGCCAGTCGGTGGAGACCTTCTTCTGAACCCGCACGTTCTTGTCGATGATGGTCCCGGTGATCGACCAGCCGGCAAGCTTGCGGGCGATGCGCCCGGCCTGCGCCGGGGTCATCCGGTCGACGACGCGGGTCACCTCGCGGAAGTTTTGGTTGGGCAGCTTGTCGTCAGCGGTGCCGTCGGCGTCGACTCGCAACTTGTATGCCGAGCCACGATGGTTACCGAGGGTCAGCACTGTGACGCCGGCCCGGCCGTCGACCGGGAAGCCGGCCTTGCCACCGGTGAGGTCGACGACGACCACATACGGACCGCCGGGTGCCGCATCGGCACTGTGTGGACCGCGTGCGGTGAGATCACTCAGCCCGTCGGGCCTGGTGTACACCAGACGAGTGGGACCCGCGGCGTCGGTGTCGGTCTGGTGCTGGACGTGTGGCAACCACTTCATCCACGACCAGTTCGGATCCTCCGGATTGTCGGTGAGCACCCGGATCTGCAGCAGGTCCGGCGGATGGAACACCGCCAGATGGCAGATCATCGCGGTGAGCAGACCGGCCGCTCCGTCCACGTCGCCGCCGACGGCGACCGTCGGAAACGTGCGCAGCTGAACAAGTTTCGGGCAATCGTGGATCAAGCCGTGCGTGCGCAGGAACTTCGTCACCCACATGTGGCTCACCGGCTCCAGGTGTGGCTGCGGCGCACCCTGCGGCCCGGCGAGCTCACCGCTGGTGTTCGGTTTGAGCAACCGGTCCACCGCTTGCTCGGCGCCGATACCGATCCGGACGGCGGCGTAGAACTCGGAGTTGGCCTGCCGCGACCATTGCCGGTGCGTGCCGATGATCGACAGCAGATCATCCGGGTTCGGTGCGTGGTAGCTGAAGAAGGCGACCTGTGCCGACGCCGACGACGTAACCCTCGTCCGCAGGCCCGCCAGATACCGCAGATACTCCTTGCGGTCGGCGTTGATCTCGGGAACCTTCTTGCCACCGGATCCACCGCCGGCCATGAAACCGACTGTGCCCATGACCATCATCAGCGGCATCATCAGCATGTACGGCGACAGCTGCCGCACCCCGGTGAAGATCATGATCGCGATCATGCCGAGCATGCAGCCGCCCATCACCCACGGCAACGCCTTCTGCATGCCCGACGGCGGGATGTCCACTCCGAGGTCGTCGGGCGGGGTCACGTTGATCTCGCCCGGCGTCAGCCGTGGCCCCTTCTTGATGGTGGGCGTGAACTTCTTCGTCGTCATCGGCCTTGCCCGCTTTCGACTTTGCGCGGATTCGGATCGGCGGGCAGCGTGTCGTGCTCCAGCAGGGCCGCCTCCTTCGACAGCAGCGGACCCTCCACCAGCAGCCCCACCACCTGCCACGGTGCGTTGACCGGACCCGCCAGGCCCAGGTTCTTGGCGGCATCGTCATTGATGACCCCATACCGCACACCCTGCGGATCGATGTAGTAAAGACTCTCGCCCACCCGGGGATCCGGCGATTGCAGCCGAACGAACTGGCCGCCTTCGATGTAAACGACCGCGTCACCGTCGATCTGGTCGATCCCGGTACCCACCGCCGACGCCGGGATAGGCAGCCGACGGCCGGCGATGATCGTGGTCTTGGGCGCCTGGTCGCCAGGTTCGCGCTGCCAGGACCAGCACAGCACCGGCGACTCCTGGCGCAGCAGCACCTCGAGCGGCTTGTCGGGCAACGGTGAGACGTACACCCGTTCGGCGATCTTGGCGACGACGCTGGCCTCCACCGACGGCGGCTCCAGCAGCCCATAGGAATTGGTGGCCCGCAACGCAGCCGCGGTGGTGTCGTTGACCCGCGCCACCCCGTCGGGCAGCACCACATAGTGTTGCGGCTCGGATTCGGTCGCGGTCTGGAACACCGAGCCGATCACCAGATTCGCCTGCAGCCCAACGCTATTCGGTGCTCCCGCCGCGGGAATCTGCGGCAGCTGCCACGGCCCCCGATTGGGCAGGGCGTTGAACAGGCCCTCCGAGACGGGCGTCGCCTTCGCGGTGACGGGTATACCCACGGCCGAGGTGACCGCGCGGTCGGCCAGGTCGATGGTGTGCCGACCGTCGGCGGTGATCAGCCAGTTGCCGCCCTCGAACGTCACGAGCATGCCCTGGTCCTCACGCAGCGGGCCGACGGACATGTCGGTGGTCAGCGACCGGATGAGGATCGATTTCTCCACTTCCGGTGCGGCACTTTCGGGTTTGGCCACGGTGTCGCACAACGCCCAGCGCGATGCGGGCACACCCGTCGGGGTCGCGTACGGCGCGCCGGGAATGCCGATGGACTGCCCTTTGGACAGCCGGTTGAGCTCGTCGGACTTCACCGCGGAAGGCTCGCCGGCATTGCCGAGTGCCAGCCGCGCCGACGTCAGGTTGTACACCGGGCGCAACTGGTTGCTCCCGGGCAGCATCACGTAGAGCTGATTGGTGGTGCGGTCCACCAACAACGTGTCAGTGCCTTGCTTGCCGAGCGGTTTGAAGTACGCCATCAACGCGGCGCCGAGGCAGATCAGCACCGAGATGACGATTCCGGCGAACACCGCTCTGCTGTAGAACTGCAGCGGATCATCGAACATCCGGGTATCCCGGCGCACGATCGCGTGCTCGACGCGGCGCAGCAGGAAGCGCCAACCGCTGACCTGAACCTTGGTGGTGAGCCGGAAACCTGCCATTAGTTATTCGCCGATGTTCAGGCGGCTGTGCACCGCCGCGATCGCTGCCGCCATGTCTTCCCCGTTGACTTCGCTGAGCTGCTCCACACCGAGGCTGTCGAAGTCCAGCGACCGGGAGAGCCGCATATCGCGGTTCTGCTCGGCGGCCTCCACCAACTGCCTGGCGTAGCGACCGTTGCCCGCGATGTCCAGCGCCGGCTTACCGTTCAGCCTGCGCTGGCTCAGGAGTGTCGCGGCCTCGTGCACCCGCTTGGCGGCGGTATCGTCCAGCTGCGAATCATTCGCTTCAGCAATGACTTTCGCGATCTCTACGATGTCGTCGGGCGAGTACGAGTCGAATTCGATGCGGGTCGAGAAGCGGGACCGCAGGCCGTCGTTGGCTTCCAGCAGTCGGTCGATGTCGTTGCTGTAGCCGGCGATGATCACCACCAGGCGGTCGCGGTCGTTCTCCATCCGGGCCAGCAGCGTGTCCAGTGCCTCGGTGCCGAACGGGTCGGCCCGGCCGTCGCGCTCCTGCACCAGGGTGTAGGCCTCGTCGATGAACAGCACGCCGCCGAGCGCACGGTCGATGGTCTTGGCCGTCTTGACCGCCGACTGCCCCTCGTACTCGGCGACGAAGTCCTTACGCGAGGTCTCGATCAACTTGGGTTCGGCGATCACCCCGAGGCCGGTGAGGATATTGGCCACCACGCGGGCGATCGTCGTCTTTCCGGTACCGGGCGGACCGGCGAAGATCATGTGCTTGGAGGTCTGGGCCACCTTCATGCCGCGCGCCGCCCGGACCCGGGCCATCTGGGTGGCCGCCCGGTACGCCTCGATCTGTTCCTTGACACGGCTCAGGCCGATCTGCCGGTCGAGTTCGGCCTGCGCCTCGGCCAGCAGCTTGTCCCGGGCGGAGGTATCCGCCACCACACTGGCCGGATCCCAGGGATCCTTGCGGGCAGCGATCTTCTCGGCCGTCGTGGTTTCCAGCCGGTAGGCCGGATCTCGCAGTGCGGCAGTCACTTTCGGTTCAGGGAAGTTCGCCTGCAGCCATTCCAGCAGGACCACGGCGGATTCTTCGTTGCCTTGGTGACGACGTGCCATCGCCAGGAACCAGGCGATTGCGGGTGCACACGCCTGACCGGCCGGGGTGTCGTTGGCCTCGGTGAGGCGCCGGTCGGCTTCGGTGAACAATCCGAGGTTCGCCGCCGCCACTCCGTGGGCCACCCCGGCGGCCGCTGCCAGGAACTTGTCGGGCCACCGATCGGCACCGCGCACCTCGTCGATCACATCGGTCCAGCGTTGTGCGGCACCGTAAATCACCGCTCTGACCCACGACACCAGATGGTCGGAACCACCCGACGGGGCATCCTCCAGCGCCTCCATCGCATCGGCGAAGTTGCCCTCGGCGGCTTCCTGGACCGCGAATCCCATGGTGATCGCCAACGGCGAGTTGATCGGGTAGCTGATGTCGCGGCCGTAGATGCCGCCGATAGGAATCCGCGCGTTCAACCCGTTCATCGAGATCTCGGCGGCCCCGGCGAGTTGACCGAAGTTCGACCGCGAGTACCAGGCCCGGAACAGTGTCACACGGTCGGTGTCGCCACAGCGGATCCGGCCGACCCACGCGTCACACGCAGATTCGTCGTAATTGGTTATCTCGGTGAAGATTTCGAGCGAGCGGGCCGGTGAACCGGCCAGCATGCCGACCGCGCTGCCGAACATTCCGGCGAGGTGATCAACCATGGTCGCCTCCATAACGGGTCGAGAACAGCTGGGCTCGGGCGGCGTCGGCCTGCTCCGGTGTCGGCAGGTCCAGGTCACGAGTGAGAAAGTCGCGCGTCGCGAAATCGTCGTGTCCGTGCTCGCGCATTCCCTCGAGCATGAAGGAGTACTGCGCGGACCGTGCCTGCTGGCCGGCCAGGCCGGCGATCACGAGGATCTCGTCCGCGAGATCGGTTTCGGTCATGTTGGTGACTTTCGGAGATAGATCGATCTGGTGTACCCGGCCGTCCAGATATGCGGTAACCGTGACGGTCTCAGGCGGATTGGTGACCGTGAACAGCGGTACCAGAAGTTCTTCGTCCTCGGCTTGGCCGGCGACGTCGAAGGCGTCAAGAGCGTCCAGACCCGCGTCGACCTCGTCAGGGTAGGAGAAATCCAGCGCTGCGAGGCTGTCGTGATCACCGTCTTCATCAACCTCGTCGTCCGGATCGTATGGCGGAAAGTCACCCACCGTGGCGGCCTCTCTCAGTGCAGGTAGGAACTGTCCGTGTCGGTCTTGTCGAACCAAGATTTCGACGGCAGGAACTCCACCAGACCGTCCAGAGCACGCTGGAGGTTGTCCTTGGTTCCGGACAGGAAGCTGCCGTAGAGCTCGCCGTTGACGCGACGCGGTATCGACACGATGCGGCCCCCCTTGGAGTCCAGCACCCCGGCCGCCACGTCGGCCTGGGACGTGGTGCCGCCCGGATGCCGCTCGGTGGCGACGATCTCCACCCAGCTCTCGGGTTCGGAGATGATCCCGGCATACACCCGGGCAGACGTCGGAGGTATCCCGTACCCGGTGAGTTCGTCGGCGGTGCGGCAGCCGGCAAGCGTCGCCGCGACACCCGTCAGCGGTTCGACGTTGGCCGGCACGCCGTCACCGAGCACCGTCATCACCATGCCCGCCGTGCCGATCTGCGGGGCCACCCGCTGCAGCACCAGCATGTCGTTGTCCCGAGCGGCAACGACATGCCGGGCCCCCTTACGACACACCACGAATCGGATCATCTTGCCACCGACATCGCGACGCCACCACCGGCCTTCCAACGTCCGGTCCGGCCGGCTCAGGGTGTCGAGCATGGCGGCCACTTCCGGATGCGGTGTGCCGAACACGTCGAGCACGCCCTGGGCGGCCAGATCGCGCTCGACCTGCTCCCAGACTTTGTCGCGAAGATCAGGTTGGGGGATGTTCAATCGGATGCCCATTGACGGCGGAAAGTCGGTGAGCTCGAGTTTGTCGGCGATCACCAGCATTCCGTCGATGGTCACCTCGACGCCGACGACATCGTCGATGTGCGTTGCGCCGTTGTCGGCGCCGTACGAAGCAGTCATGACCTATCCCTGCCGGATGGTTCCGTCGAGAGCCGCGCCCATCGTGGTGTCCGTGCCGGAGTACTTGCCTGCGGCGGTCGTCAGCTTCGCACCGAGATCCTGCGACGCATTCGCCATCCTGACGCCCGCACTGCGCCGCGCAATCTGCGCGGCCTCCACCGCGGCGGCGGTCGACCACGAGATCGGACCATGAGTCCAGCGCACCGCGGAGTCGACCCCTTCGACTATTGCGGTGGCCGTCGTCAGATCAGCAGCGGCCTGCCCCTGCTTGGCTGACAGCTCACGCAAATGCGCGGTAGTAACCCGCAAATCACCCGACATGAATCCCCTCGATCCCTATTCCCTGCATCATTACGTATCGATCGCGACCGCAGTGCGGGGAATACCGCGATCTAATGTAGCGGCCACGGGCGTGCGTAGCTGTCCCTGATCGGAATCCACCCCGATATGCACCGGGGCAAGCCCGGCGGCGTTCCCATCGGCCGATGCGGCCTCCAAGTCCGGCGGCAAGGTCTTCGCCGCCGTTTCGTCGTTCTCGCCTGCGGCTTCGGGGTCCGGACCTGCGGTATCCGCCTCGCCCGCCGTCTCATCGGCGGTGCCCGGACCATCCTTTTCCTCCGCGGCCCTGTCGGCCTTCTCGTCTTTGCCCTCGGCGTCGTCCTCTGCACGCTTGTCGACGTCGTCGGCCTCTGCGGCAAGGGCCGTCGGATCCTGCGACTGCCCGGCGGCCTGACTGGCGACTTGAGCGGCTTGGGTGGCCGCCTGCGTCGCCACCTGGGCAACCTGGCCGGCCGCCTGCACCACACCGCCCAGCATCCCGCCGAGAGGTCCGAGGACGGAGCCCAGCACGGCGCCCATGACACCTGCGGCGTCTCCGCCCGCGCTACCCGCCGGCGCCGCCGGCACACCCGTTGGCATCGACGGTGTCGGTATCGGCTGCGCGGGGACGCTCGCGGTGCCCCCGGACGGCGCACCGCCACCCGTGGAGGCGCCGGGTGCAGGCGGCGCGGCGCCGGGCTCGCCGCTCATGGTGGGCTCGCCGGGCTCGCCGGATTCGTCGGGCTCGCCAGGCTGGGCGGGCGTCTCGTCATCGTCCGCGCCGGACGGGTCGGCTGCGTCATCGATCGTGTCGAACGGTTCGGCCGCGTCGGCGACGGATGCGTACTGGCTCACCGCACCTCGCACCTCGGCGGCGTTGGCGTTGGCGTTGTCCTGCATCGCCATGAGCTGATTCGTCGATTCGCCGACGGCCTTGCTCACCATCGCGATCTCGGCGGCGATCTGCGCCGCTCGACCGACATAGGGGATGCACCCGGTCGCCATCGTGATCAGACTCATGTCCCCCAGCCAGTCGGACTGGCCGGCGAGGTTGTCCCTGGTGGTGGCGACCTGCTCGGCTTCCCTGGTCAGGACCGAGGCCACGACGTGGTCCGCCCCGATCATCGTCTGCGTGCGGCTCAACTGCTCGTTGTTCCTGGCGATGTACGCGTCGGACCCGCTGCTGTCCCAACCGTCGTCGGGAAAGGCGGTGTTGAGCGTCTGGCCGGCAGCACTCAACCGGTCCGCGCCGTGGCCGAACCGCTCCCCGCTCTCCGGGTCGCCGATTCCGGTGGTGAGCGTCATGCCGTCGATGACGCGTTGCCCGGCCAGCAGGATTGGCGACCTGGCTGCTTTGGCCATCCGCGTGCCGAGGCCGGATTGGAAGAAGTCGGTGAACTTGGTGCTGAAGTCGGCCAGCTTGCGGCCGACCGTCGCGACCCGCTCGAGCTTGCTGCCCTTGGCGTTGCGTTCGATGAAGTCACCGACCTTCGCCAATCGCTCCGCCCACTTTTCCCGATCGTCGACGACATCTTTGCCGAAACCGGCGACGTCGCTCATCAATCCCATGCCAGTATCCCCTCCGCCGGATCAGAGATTACCAGCGCAGCGGGTGCCTCCTACGCACCAATTTCAGGTGCCGACAGTCCGCGGCAGCATGCCCACTTCACCCATATTTATGCATGTCATCCCGCATCTGGCTGGGGCTTGCCCCTGGCTGGTCTCTAGTTCGCGGCAACTCGACGCGCGCAGCCCACCACACCTGTCGCGGCCGGTGGACGCGGTTGGGTTCACCCACCGCCGGAGGGCCAGCGGTGGGCCATATTGCATTTGCTGACGACGGACCAGAGGATGGCTCCTGCGATCGTTTGGTGTTGTAGTCGATACTTGGAGCGGTCGAGATTCTCGTCGTCTGACATTCGGAGGAGATTTAGTCGTGACCGACCCCGACGACACGCTGCGTAGAGAGCTTGGCTGGACGGGGCCGGAGGAAAGCGATTTCGAACCGGACACCAAGCCGACGGGGCGCCGAAAAGCACCCAAGCCGCCGTCACTACCCGGCCGGCCACCGGTCGAGTTGGTGCCGCCCAAAAATCAAACCAGTGCCGAGTCCGAGGATCCCCGGGGCGTTCCGACCGATCCCGATGCCGAGCGGGCCCGGACGTCATTTCGAGAGCCGACCCAACCGACCCAGCCGACCCAGCCACTTCCTCAACAGCCACCGCAGCAGCAGCCACCGCCGCCTCCGCCCCCGCAATCTCCACAGCAACCACCGCAACAGCCTCCCGGGCCCGCCCGGCCGGATCCGTGGGACCAGGGCTGGAAGACGCCTCCCCGCCCGCCGGCGCCGCCTGCTGGATCGCAGCAGCCGTTCGGCCCACCACAGCCCGGACAGCCGTGGCCTGCCGAAGGCGGTTTCGCGACGGATCCCGGCGCCGCCCCTGGGCAGCCCCCTGCACCGGCAGTTCCACCGGGGTCCTACGCCGATCGCATCCGGGTCAACGATCTGGTGCCGCCGCGGCGCCAACCGCCCGGCAGCGGCTGGCGACTGTTCGTGTACCGGGCCAGCTTCGGGTTGATCAACCTCGGACCGTCGGCCGAGGATCTCCGGCAAGCCGAACTGGAAGCCAAGATCAAAGGGGTCTTGCGCGGCCACTACAAGATCGGCGTGCTCGGCAAGGGCGGAGTGGGCAAGACCACGGTCTCCGCGAGCATCGGGTCGATGTTCGCCCATCTGCGCCAGGATGACCGCGTGGTGGCCATCGATGCGGACACCTCATTCGGAAAGCTCGGCAGCCGAGTCGATCCCCGCGCCCACAGTTCGTATTGGGAACTGGCATCCGACAAGCACCTGGAATCGTTCGCCGACGTGCGCAGCCGGGTCGGCAACAACTCGGCGGGCCTGTTCGTCCTGGCCGGCGAGGGCACCCCGGCGCGACGCCGCGTGCTGGATGCGGCGATCTACCGCGAGGCCACCACCCGGCTGGACCGGCATTTCTCGATCTCGGTGGTCGATTGCAGTTCGACGATGGACTCGCCGGTGACGCAGGAGGTGCTGCGTGACCTCGACGCACTGGTCGTGGTGTCCTCGCCATGGGTCGACGGAGCCGCGACGGCAGGCCAGACGTTGGACTGGCTGGCCGCCCGCGGAATGACGAGCCTGCTGCAACGCACCGTCGTCGTCCTCAACGACTCCGACGGCCACGCCGACAAACGCACCCGGTCGATCCTCGCCAACCAGTTCTCCGGCCAGGGACAGGTGGTGGTCGAGGTTCCGTTCGACGGACATTTACGGCCCGGCGGCGTCGTCGACATCCAGGAGATGTCACCGGCGGTACGTAAGCGCTTTCTGGAAATCGCCGCAGCGCTGGCCGACCATTTCCCGACGCACGACGACCGTGCCAGGGAACGAGCCTGACCTGATTCAGCGCAGCGCGCTGATGAGTGCTTCGACGGCGTGCACAGCGGTGGCATCCACCGGGTGCTCAGCTTCCGCTCGGGCAATAGCATCCTCGGAAACCCCTGCCGCTTGGGCGGTTTCGCCCATCGTGAGGTTCGCTTGACGCCTGGCGGCGTACAACCGCTGCCCGAGGGTGGCTCCCGGCGCGGACGCCGCACGCATGGTCAGCTCATCGATTTGACGGCGGACCGCGCTCAGCGCCTTGATCAATGCCGGCGTCACCATGCTGATCCGCGCCGCGCGCGACGCCACCGCCTCGAGCTGGCGCAGATCGGCAAGGATCGCCGTCACCCTGGGGGTGAAGTCGGGATCGCTGACGGCGGGCAGCGTCGCAATGGTCGATTCGAGGGTGTTCACCGCGGTGAGGACCGCCTGCGCGATCAACGGCACTTCGTCGCTTGTCGGTACTGAAGTCGCCGGCAGTACGGCGGCGGGCGGAGCCGCCGGCGGTGGCGGGGCGGGTGTTGCCGGAGCCGGGGCACCCTGCCGGAGCCGGGCGATGGTTCCCGGCGGCCAGCGAAGCACCTCTTCCAGTTTCAGACGGGTGCGCTCACGCGGCCAACTACGGCCCTTTTCGAATGCGATCAGCGCGCCGGCGTTGATGACGCCGTCGGCAGCCAAACTCCGCTGACTGATGTCGAGCTCTCGACGCCGGGCCGCCGCGGCCGCACCGGCACGCACCAGCCCGAGGTCGAACTCGCCAGTCGCGAGATCGAACTCCGCGTCGGTCATCTCGAGATGGTTCCTTGCTGTCGGGACGCAACAATCCTAACCCTCGACCGCAGCACCGCTACGCCTGCTTCCCCATCGATCGCAGCAAACCACATCAGTGCAACACGTTGTGCCGACTACAAACCGCACCGATGCTACGGCTGCGTTTAGGCCGTCCGTCCGCTGCTTGACGTGCGATTTTGCATTGATCGGACCTTTTCGCAGGTGACTCCGCGTCGTTAACATTGCAAACTTCCGTAGCGATCCGATCCATCGCTTCTGCTCAAACTGTTGCATCGCTACGGTTGTTGCTATAGCGTTCACGCCAACGCGGTGCCCACCGCAACAGTCCCTAACAGGAGCAGCAGCATGAACGCACTGATGGCCAACGGAATCCCACTCGGCGTGTGCACCAGCGACCCGGAGCGGTGGACCTCCACGCCCGACGACGAGGCCAAGGTCATCTGCCGTGAATGCCCCCGGCGCTGGTTGTGCGCCCGTGAAGCATGCGAGCTGCCCCGGGCCGAAGGCCTGTGGGCCGGCATCATGGTTCCCGAGGGCGGCCGAGGCCGTGCGTTCGCGCTCAAGCAGCTTCGCTCGCTGGCGGAGCGCCACGGTTATCCCGTGCGCAAGACCCGCCTGATCTTCCCGGACGCCGCCTGAATCACTGGCCCTCTCGCCGCCGATTCGAGGGGACGGCGGCGGGAGGGCAGCATTCCCACAGGGCGAGGAATAGGGACCCGGGGTCTGCCGTTACATCATTCGACGGTGTCGGCATTGCCCCGGGTCCCATCCAAAACAGTCGCTTCGAGCGACCACTCGCCGTGAGGCGCACTGCCGGCACCGTCCTCCGACTTCTTAACGCTCGAGCGTGGCAACCACCGCGTCGAGCAGGCTGTCCACCTCGTCCTCGTCATAGCCCCGCTGGAACACCGGCGGCTTCGGGAACGCGATGTTGCGGACGTCGTCCGCGCTGAGGTGTCCGCGCCCGTCGAGCCTGCGCACGATGAGCTGCAGAAAGTCGTCCACCGATTTCTTGTCATAGCCGCGCTTACCGATGGGTGGCTTGGGGAACTGCGCGCTGCGGACATCGTCGGCTGTCAGATCCCGGCTCATGGCGCTCATGCTAACCGTGCGTCGGCTCGCGCCGGATCGCACTACCGTGGCCTCATGAGCAACACGGATCCGGCGCCCGCCGAGGTCACCTGTGCCACTTCGGCATTCACGGGGGTCTTGCACGCGCGCGAGGTACCACTCGGCGGGCCACGCGCGATCCTGGTCCGGCGCACCCTGCCGCAGCGGGAACGGTCGCTGATCGGAGCGTGGTGTTTCGCCGACCACTACGGCCCGCACGATGTCCGCAACGGCCCCGGCATGGACGTGCCGCCGCACCCGCACACCGGATTACAAACGGTGAGTTGGCTTTTCGCCGGCGAGATCGAACACCGTGACAGCGCGGGGGTGCACGCCATGGTTCGGCCCGGCGAGCTCAATCTGATGACGGCAGGCGCCGGGATCTGTCACTCCGAGGTCTCCACCGCGAACACGTCGATCCTGCACGGCGTACAGCTGTGGGTCGCCCTGCCGGAATCCGCCCGTGACACCGATCGCGACTTCGCCCATTACGCGCCGCCGCCGCTGGCCCTCGACGGTGTCACCCTGCGGGTCTTCCTCGGTGAGCTGGCCGATTCGCGATCCCCCGTGCACACCTTCACACCATTGCTCGGCGCGCAGCTCGACCTCGAGGCGGGCGCGGTGCTCACCCTCGATGTCGACCCCTCCTTCGAGCACGGCGTGCTGCTGGATCAGGGCGTCGTCCATGTCGGCGAGACCGCCCTCGAGGTGGCCGATATGGCCTATCAAGCTCCCGGCCACCAGCAGCTGCACATCGCCAACCCGGGCGGCGGCCCAGCGCGAGTGGTTCTGCTCGGCGGGCCACCATTCCCCGAGGACCTGGTGATGTGGTGGAACTTCGTCGGCCGCAGTCACGACGACATCGCCGCCTATCGCGAACTGTGGCAATCCAACGACGGGCGGTTCGGCGACGTTCACGGCTATCGCGGCCGCATCGCGCGACTGCCCGCGCCGCCGCTGCCGAATGGCAGGCTCAAACCGCGGCGGCGCCCCGAGAGTTAGGCGTCGAGATACTGCGCTGTGCTTCCGCCCACCGGCATCTCGGGCAGGCCCAGCTTGCGGTGATCCCAGCTGCGTAGCCGGCCTGGCACCACCCGCACCGCGATCCGGTTGTTCATCATCTGGTCGACGAAGGGGCGCATCTCCTCGGTGTAGGGCCCGGTGTAGCGCTCCCACACGCTGATGCCCACGCGCAGAAGGGTTTCGGGGTCGTCCACGATTTCGCCATGCCCGTCGATGGAGATCCCGCGCAGAGTGTTGTAGGTCTGGCCGTCCTCGATCATCACGGTGACCATCGGATCGCGGCGCAAGTTGACCGCCTTCTGCGACTTGGCCTTCGTCTCGAACCAGATTTCACCGTCGAGGACCGCGTACCACATGGCGACCAGGTGCGGCCTGCCGTTGGGCAGCACCGTTGCCATGGTCGCGGTCCGGCTGCGTTCGATGAAGTCGGCGATCTCGTCGTCGGCCATGACGATCTTTGTGCGCTCGTTCTTACCCACGCATCAGCACCTCTCTGCTCGGTGTGCCCACCATAAGCGGGAACTGCTCGGCGGAAGACATTGGTACGGCGGTGGTATCTATACTCCGGTCAGCGAGCACTGCAGAGGAGGGGCTGCGTCACCTTGACCTACCCACCACCGGGAGATCCGTACGGCGGTCAACAGCCGCCCTACGAGGGATACCCCGGCGCCTACCAGAATCGGCCGCAGCCGTATTCCGGCGGCTATCCGCAGCAGCACTGGCCGGGGTACGGCCAGGTCCCGCCGCCGTATGGACGGCCGCCCAAGCGGAACAAGACCCCGTGGATCATCGCCGCTGTCGCACTGGTTCTCGTTGCAGCCGTCGCGGTCGGTGGGTTCGTGTGGACTCTGAACGCAGACGATGACGAAACCGACACCGCCGGCGTCACGACGTCGGTCACCTCGTCGGAATCGGCGACGACGTCGCCCTCCCCCGCCGCCACGCCCGCGTGCGCGGGGCGGATCGCCAGCACCAAGCCGCAGACGCCCCCCGGCTGGATTGCGGTGGAAAGCCCTCGTGGGCTCGGTTACGACGTCCCTCCGGACTGGACCGTCAACAGCTGCACCGCCCTGGTCGGATGGGAAAAGCCCTGTCCTGACGGGCCATTCGGCTTCTGCCCGGTCCGAACGATGAGCGGCTCGGCCGTGATGCCCAACAAGCAGTGCCCGGACGTGCACCGCGGCGCCACCGGTGTACCCGGCGCAAAGGGCACCGACGACATCCAGGAGGCCGTGCAACGGGAATCCCAGCTCGTCGCGGACATCTACACATCGAAAACTGGTGTGGTGCCCACGGTTTCCCTCGGCCCGCCCCGGGAGCTCACCATCTCCGGAGAACCGGCGGTTCAGATCGTCGCAACCGTCACCGGCATCGAGGCCGACGCGTGCACCGCCCCGACGGCGCTGCATTCCATGTTGGCGACGAAGGTGCCCGGTCAGCCCGGGTCCGTGCTGTTCATCGTCTCGCTCGAGCAGGGCTATCCCGGTGCGCCGGACCCCGCCCTGATCGATCAACTTGTCGGAACGCTGCGCAAGGACACCTGAGGCGGCCGGCTAGAGAACGCCGAAACCCGATGTCACCCATCGCACCGGATCAACGCACCGGAACGGGGCAATTCCCCTGGCGTGTAGGTGATTTCCGTTGGGCGGGTGACCGAGTGCGGACACCGCGAAGTTGCGGCTGGGCAGGTGGATTCCGGTCGACGGGTTCTCCACCGCGGCGATGATCGATCCGCCGTGGAGCCGGATCAGCAGGCTGCGCACCTCTTCGTGCAGGAGTTGCCCGTCGACGTCGTCGTACTGACGACCGTCGGACGTGTCACGCAGGTAGGCCGCGCCACCGTTGGACATGATGAGGCCCCAGTCACCCTCCACGTCGTGCAACGCCCGCAGCACGTCGAACTTCGACAGGATCAGGGCCAGTTTGGGCCGGCCGGAGCCGACCGCCATCAGCAGGTTGGTCAGCACCGAGCGCGGATCCCCGCTGCTGAACACCTGAGCGGGAAGAAGATCCTGCAGCTGGTCGCGGATTGTCTTGACCCGCAGCGGATCGAACATGAAGAACACCGCGTCGGCGTGGGCGAAGAACCGGAACGGAGGCGCATGCAGGTCACCGGTCTCCATGTCTTCACCGGCCACGTCGCGCAGCACCAGGAAGCGTCGCACCCCATGCCACACCCCGATCGAGAACATCAGCGGCTCACGATGATCGGCGGTCTGGGTGTGCACGGTCGGAGTCGGCGGGATCAATCCGCGCTGGACGTAGAGCGGGCCCTCGTAGTGGGTGGCGTAGGCCTGCGCGGTGCCGCGGGTGGCCGGCAGCATCGAGAAACCGAACCGTTCGCACAACAGCTCAAGCTGTTTGACCAGTACCGCGATGTAGAGGCTTTTACCCGTGGCGCGCGCGCCGGCCAGCGCAATGCAGATCGCGTGGCCCTCGCGCCAGCCGTCGGGCAACGTGAAGTGACATACCGGGCAGATCTCGACCGCGGGCCCTTGCAGGGCACGGCTCGCCTCGGAGGTCGGCGGCGGCGGGCCGTTGTAACCCGGACTGCGCGACCAGGTGTAGAGCGGGCCGCAGTCGGCGGGGGCACCGACATATGCCGACGCGACCTCGTCGCGGTAGCGGGTACCGCCTGCCTGGGCGGGCAGGGTCCACAGATGTTGGTTGGGGTTCAGCGCCGTGAAGCAGCGCGGGCACTTGCTCATGTCAGCGGCTCCCCCGTCGTCGCGCCAGCAGCCTGCTCACCATCTTGCGATACCCGCGCAGTGCGCCCTCTGTCGCGTCGCCCGAAAGCTGGGCCATCATCGCCGCGACGCCGTCGACGGCGCCCTCATCACCGGGGAGCCTGACGGCGATCCGCTCGGCGACCTGACCGGCCAGTTCCTCGACCGCATCGAGAGGCCGTGCGGCGGCCTCGGCGCTCGCTGCACGCAGCAGACTCACAGCCAGCACCACCTGAGGTGTGAGGTCACCGTTGGCGACCATGGGCAGCAGCCGGTCCACCGCATCGTGACCATTGCCCGCGGCCAACGCGTTGCACGCCTGCGGGTACGGTTGGCCGGCAATCAGCCCCAACAAGGCGAAAGTCAGTATCCGCGTGGCGAAGTCGGGGTGCACACCGTCGGGCTCGATACCGGTGAGAACCTGATCCCACAGCGGCGAGTAGGCGCCTTGATGGGTTTCGACGTAGCGCTGCTGCAGCCACGTCTGCGGCCCGATGTGCCGGACGGCTGCGCAGGCCACCGCCAAACCGTCCCCGTTCTCGTCGATCACCTTGCCTGCCAACTGTTCCATCGCCGGCGAGTCGGGTGCACCCACCAACGTGCGTACCGCGGCCGGCCCGGACACCGGGTGAGAGCCTGCCGCCAGCAACAGATCTGCGGGATCCCAGGCCGCCGAGGATGCGGTCGGCTCGAACTCATCCGACCCGGTCACCCGCAGCCACCACAGGTGCGCGCCGGGATCGCCGGTCTCGACCGGCCCGCGGCGACGGGTACGCACGCCGCGCAGCGCCGCGCTCGTCCAGACCGAATCCCATGGCAGCGCCTGCGACAGCTGAGCGAGCGAAGGCAGCGGGGCCGCGTCGGCCAGCCAGTCCAACAGGTCGTCGTCGATGCCGATGCCGTCGATGTCATCTTGGAGCAGCGCGGCGCCCAGCGTCAGCCTGGTTTCGGCGCCGATGCGCTGCCGCAGACCGGGGTCACCGAGGTGCGGTACGACGTCGTCGACCAGGGCGGCGCGGAGTCGCTCGTCCTCGACGCCGGCGCGCAGCAAAAGGTCGATCACCCGCAGCAACCTGTCCGGACCCCGGTCGGGTGCCAGGGCGCCGCCGATCGCGGACCGTAGCGGCGGAGGGATTGGTTTCCCGTGAAACGGTCTGGGCCCCAAGGGTATTGGATCAGATTGGGCCAACCAGTCGTCGTCGGCGATGGCTCGGCACAGATATGTGGTGTCGGCGAACACGGCTCCGGGCCCGGCCTTCAGTTCGTGGACCGCCTGCCAGGCGTCGGCCGTGGTGGTCCCCACCGCCGCGGACAGCACGCTGGAGATGGTGCGGGCGGCTGAAGAGCCGACCGCGATCCCCGGCGGTGAATGCTCTGCGATCACCTCGTGCGCCTCGGCTTCGGCGTCGGCGAACTCGGCGCGACCCGCCACCGCCATCGCCATCGGCCACGCTGGGTGCAGACCTACGTCGCGCACCTGCTGCGCAATCGTGTCGATGTCGTCCAAAAGCTGCCGCGCAGACCCTGGATCCAGCATCACCACCTGCGCCATCGCCGACCAGGGCGTCACCGCCACGCTGTGCCCGCCCGCGGTGCGATGGGGTTCGCCGCCGAGCTCACCCAGCGACAAGGTCTCGGTTTCGCTGATCGCCACCACACCGGGCGGCACGCCGGTCAGATCCGCGATGGGCACGGCGCTGAGCAACTGACCGCTGTGGACTGAAACTTGGTCGGCGCGATCGAAAGTGGAGAAGCTCAGGTCGGCCGCAGTGCCCGGGGACATCAAGAAACTGAGCAGGCCGATCCACTGCGCCGCCGAATCCGCGGACTGGACTCCGAACGCCACCGGCGCCCCGCCGTCCAGCGCCGCGGCCACCGCGTCCAGCAGCCCGAACAGCGTCGCCAACCGCCAGGTCGCGTCGTCCAGCGCGAACTGGACGACGCTGTCCTTTGTCACCGCCGCGCCAGGTGTCGGGTTGGTGTCGGTCAGGACAGCGCGCGCCACCGCGGTCGCGCCGTACGGCTGCAGCCAATACGACGAGCGCCACCATTCGATCGCCCGTTTCCGCGGGATCGTGTCGGGGGTGCGATCCAGCAGCACGTGCGCGAACACATTGCCCGGCCGGCCGGTGCTGTCCGAACCCGCCGGGACGGTGTGCCAGTAGGCGGCGCCGGATTGGTCGGTGCGCCGGTAGGCGAGGCGACGCGGTCCCTGCTCGAGCTGTTCGGGCGTGGGAAAGTCCGGCGGCTGGTCGACCGGACGGAACACGGTTCGCACACCGGCCAGCAACAGCTGCGTCTCCTCCGGAGTAAGCCCACCGCTGGTCTCTTTGACCTGCCAGCCACCGACAGATCCGGCCGCGTCGAACGACGTATAAGCCAGCTGGCCGTAGCGGGACGTCATGGCGCGACCGCGGTCAGCTGCAAGGTGTCAACAGGCGGATCCAGCAGCGCAACCACCCGAAGCTGCGCCGGTGACGGGATGTCGACGAAGAGCCGGATCCAGCCCTGCAATCCACTGACGTTGGCAGCCCACAACTCTCCGTCGCCGGATGTGGTCAGCGCCGACCAGCGCAGCTCCTTGGACGGGTGATCGGCGAGCTGGCCGTTGGCATCCAACGGTGCCACGTCGACAGGCTGCCCGTCGTGCACACTCAGCGGCAGCCGCTGCGGGTTGTTCACCAGGACGAAGCCGGGCGATCCCGGCACGTCGTGCTCGGCACGCAGCGCGACCGTGGCGGTTGTGGGAAAACCATTGGGATCCCGGCCGATTCGCACCGCGTACTGCAACCGCAGTAGGCCCGGGTACTCGACGCTGGAGAATGTCCCGGTCATCCGGCGCCCGCCCGCGTACGCGACCGGCGCCAGATGCAGTGAGCAGCCGCCCACCGGAAGCTGCCCGGTGAGGTGCATGCCGCCGTACCTCTCGTACTCCTCCAGCGAGATCTCGAATGACCTGCCTGTCAGACCGGCCCGCGGATCGTGCCCCTTGGGCGCCAGATAGACCACGACGCCGGCGGCACCGTCGGGCCAATCGAAGGTCAATATCTGCTTGTTGCAGTATTCGGCCAGTTCGATGTCGCGGATGGTGCCCGTGCGCACCGACGACTGCGTGCGGCCGAGGATCGCCCGCTCGGCCAGGATGGTCACCGGCGTGAAATATGCCCGGCTCCACTGCGAAGGCCAGGACACCCCGCTCATCAGCGAGCGCCGACGACGGTCCGGTCCGGGCTGCTCGCTCACCGGCTGTGCCAGGCGCAATTCGGGCGTCAGCCCGACCTGCTCGAGGGCTCCTTCCGGCAGTTCGATGCCCTCCGCCCCGGCGCTGGGACCGTTCTGGCTGCAGTAGATCACCACCTGACCACCCGCCGGAGGAGTCCACGACAGCTCGCACGTATCCCCGTCGACGTCGGTCTCCACCGCCAGGTCGGTGACCGGTGCCAGTGCCGCCGCCAACTCGACGTCGGCTTCGGCCGGCTCGGCCAACCCCACGACACCCTCGACATCGACGGCACAGCGGGCCCGGTACCGGTAGCGCTGGCCGCGGACCGGCTCGGTGTCGACGAAGCCGGCCAGATTTTCGCTGCCTGCCAGGATCCGGTATTGCGCCTCGTCGCGGTCGACCTCGTCGATCGGGATTCGATACACCTGTACCGCGCCGATTCCGGGAGGCGCGGTCCACTGCCCGATGACCCAGCCGGCGTCCTCGCGGATCTCGAAGTCGGTGATCGGTCTGACCACTACCCCGCTGGCATATAGCAGCGGTTGGGAGGCCTGCGCCTCCGCGCGGGATGCCCCCGCATTGACCCACACCTGGTAGTGCCGGACCGGAGCTATCGGCGGCCGCTCATCAGTGGCGGCGGGCTGCTCGGTCACGGCGACCAGATCGGCGCGATCCGGTGAGTACGGCGCCTGACCGTCGACGCTGACCAACCGGTACAGCGCGACACCCGGCGTCTCGTAGGCCGGCCAGCTCAGGTCCGTGGTGCCGGCAGCGCCGCCGCGGCGCACCTTGATGACGTGTAGCGCCGCCTGCTGGCTTCCGAACAGGTAGGGTGCGAATCCGCTTGTGGTTTCGGGTGTTTCGGGTGTTTCGTTGCGTTCTGGAGCCGGCGGCGTTGGTTGCGCCGACTCGGGCTCGGGCGGCTCCGGAGGCGGGGCCGGTGGCGCCGGGTCAGCCGGCGCAGGCGGGTCGGGGTGCGTCGGGACAGGGAGCCCAGGCGACGACGCGTCGGGGCTGCGATGCTTGCCGCGAGCCGCGGTCTGCTCAGCAGACGTCGTTGCGAGCTCGGCCAATATCCGGGCCATCTCGTCGGCGTGCTGGCCCACCGATCCGGGCAGCATCGCGCGGATCTGCTCGACATCGGTGCGGCCGGATCTCAGCACCAGACGCAGGTGCGACTCTTTGAAGCTGCGGGGGGCGACCGCGCCGGAATCGACGAGTTGTTGACGCCAGGCCAGCAGCGGCGCCAACCGCGGGTCGGCGTCGTCATGCTCGTCGGCGGGGTCTAGATCGGCCATCAGAAAACCAAGTCCTCGCCGGGCGGAACGTCGGATCGGCTCGGCGCGACCGCGGGCAGCGGGCGCCGCCGCGTGCTGTGCTGCGCCAACGCTCCTCCAGTCCCCCGACGTACAACCGCCCCCTCGAGCCTAACCCGGGGCGGCCTGCTCAGCCCGCCACTACTAGGTTCGGGGCAGCGAGCGGGAGGGAGCGCGATGTCAGCGGCCAGCGACGACGTCTGGGAGGTCATGTCGACATCCCGGACGATCCGGCGGTTCACGGACGAACCGGTCGACCAGACCACCCTCAATCGGTGCCTGCAGGCGGCGGCATGGGCGCCGTCCGGGGCCAATGCGCAGGCCTGGCGGTTCGTCGTATTGCGCTCACCCGAGCAGCGGGCCGTGGTGGCCAAGGCGGCCGCTCAGGCACTGGCGGTGATCGAGCCGGTCTACGGAATGAGCAGACCTGCCGACGACGACACCAGCCGGCGCGCCCGTACCAACCGGGCGACCTATGAATTGCATGACCGGGCAGGCGAATTCACCTCGGTGCTGTTCACCCAGCAGAAGTTCCCGACGGCGTCGGAGTTGCTGCTCGGCGGTTCCATCTTCCCGGCGATGCAGAATTTCCTGCTGGCGGCGCGGGCTCAGGGCTTGGGCGCATGCTTGACCAGTTGGGCGTCGTACGGCGGCGAGCAGCTGATTCGCGACGCGGTCGGCGTACCGCCGGACTGGATGCTGGCCGGACACGTCGTGGTCGGCTGGCCGCGCGGTTCACATGGGCCGGTGCGACGGCGCCTGCTTTCGGAGTTGGTGTCCGCCGACTATTGGGACAACGCTCCGTCGAACGATTAGCCCGTCGCGCCCTATGCCAGGTAGTCGACCACGGCGTCCGGATTCGACAGCGCGACCAGGTGGCCGCCGGGCACGACATCCGGGTTGACGCCGGTGCGCTCCAAAGCCACCCGGCGCTGAAAGTCGGCCGGGAAGAATCGGTCATCCGCGCCGACGAGGATCCGCATTGCAATGTCGTCCCATCCGCCGAAGACGCAGGGATCGCCGCAGATGGCGTCGGTTTGCTCCTGCTGCAGCGGTTCGCCCTCGGCCGCGATATCTGGTGGCACGTCGTGCAGGAAGTACGTCTCGGCGGTGAACTCCGGCGGATAGCCGTCCACCGCCGCCAGCCGGGCCTCCTCGGCGCCGACGTTGGCCCACCACTCCCCCGCTGTCTCACCGGGCGCCGGGATCATCGCGTTCACGAAAACCACTGCGGCAGGGCGTGTTACCCCACACACCGCTCCCGCGGTGAAGCCGCCCAGCGACTGCGCCACCACGACATCTCCCTCGCGCAGCTCGGCGAGGACGATGTCACGGTAGTCCGGGAGCCTGCCGTTTCCCGGTAGATCAACCGGCAGTGCCCCGTGGCCCCGTGCGCGCAATCTCTCGGCCACCCGCTGCCAGTACCAGCCGACCCCGCCCGCGCCGGGGATGAGGATGAACCGCGTCATGCCGTCACGGTACGTGGCTCATTACTCTGACAACGTGGATGGAGATGCCGGCACCGAGGTGGAACGGAAGTTCCTGGTTGAACCGTCTGATGTCCCGGCTGATGTCGAGCAGCGGGCAGAGCGTCGGCTGGTGCTGCGGCAGGGTTATCTCGCCGTTGCAACGGACGGCTCAGAGGCTCGGGTGCGCAGCACAGACGATGCGGCGTTCGAACTGACCGTCAAGTCCGCGGGTGATCTGGTGCGCGGTGAGTCGACAATCGAGATCACCCGCGAGATGTTCGAGGCGCTGTGGCCGAAGTCCGAAGGCGCGCGAATCGAGAAGGCCCGCCTGCGAATACCGTACGAGTCACACACCATCGAGCTCGATATCTACGGCGGTGATCTCGCCGGGTTGGTTGTCGCAGAAGTTGAGTTCAGCGGTGAAGAGGACGCGGCGGCCTTCGTTGTGCCAGATTGGTTTTCCCGCGACGTGACGAGCGACAAGTCCTACAAGAACAAGAACCTCGCCACCAACGGCCTGCCCTGATCAGTCGCGGGCAGTACTCGCGATAATCCGGTCGATCACCGAGAGAAGCCCGTCATCGGCGTCGGTTCCCGCCGGATGGCCGCCGAGCGCACTGGAAAGGGCGTTGTAGTAGAGGCCATCGCCGATCAGTTTGACGGCGCGGGCGACGTCGAGATCACCGAGTGCCCCGTGCAGGACGCTCAACCACTCCCCCGAAACCGATTCGATGACGGCGCGGGCCTGCGTGTCCCCGGCTTGCTGCAGTCGCGCGACGGCCAGCAGCGCGCGGTCCAACGGCGTGCCCGCGTAGTGGGAGGTGCGGACGTAGTGGCGCGCCGGCCCTTCCGCTGCGGTCCGCATCTGCTGCACGTCCTCCGCCGCAAGGGCCACCAATCGGTCACACAGCGCCTCAGCCAAGCGGTCCTTGGAGGGAAAGTGGTAGAGCAGGCCGCCCTTCGAGACTCCCGCGCGTGCCGCCACTGAGTCCAGGGTTGCGAAGCGTTCTCCCTCGACGGCCAGCAGGTCCTCGTAGGCGTCGAGGATGCGGTCCCGTGACGAAGCCATCGCGAAAGCTTACGACAGCGTCCCGCTACTGTACCGTCTGGACGGTACAGTAGCTTTCTCGGCGGCCACGCGGCCCGACAGAACTGAGCGGAGGATGTCAGTGCGGGCCTATCTCGATCTTGTTCGAGTGCCTGGTGTCGCGAATGTGACTGCGTCGCAACTGTTTGCGCGGCTACCGCTGGGCATGCTCTCATTGGCGATCCTGCTGCACGTTCAGGCGCTGTCCGGGTCCTACGCCCAAGCCGGTGCCGTGGTGGCAGCGCTCAGCGCCGGCCAAGCGGTCGCCATGCCGATGACCGCACGCCTTGCCGGTCGCGTCGGCGTGGTGCCGACGTTGTTGGTTGCGGCTTCGATGAGTGGGGCCAGCATGCTGGCACTCGCGTTCGCCGGTTCCTCGCCTGCCCTGCTGATGACGCTCGGCGTCCTCATCGGCGCATCGGTTCCGCCGTTGATGCCGGTAGTTCGGGCGTTGTACCCGAAAATGGTTACCGGCGAAGGCGTTCGAGCCCTGTTTGCGCTCGATACGACGGCACAGGAACTCATCTGGGTGATCGGCCCCGTCGCCGCCACCTTCCTCGTCTCGGCTGCCTCGACCGCTGCCCCACTGATTCTGTCGGCTGCCGTCACGGTGCTGGGAACGTGTTGGTTTCTGCTGAGCGCCAGGCGGTTACACCCGGGAATCACCCGGAGCACGTCGACCTTTGGCAAGGTTCTCGCGAACCGGACGGTCATTCTTGCCATGCTGACCAGCCTCCTGCTCGTCGCATCGTTCATGGCCCTTGAGGTCGGCATCGTCGCGGACCTCGGGCACAGCGGCGTCATGGCCGGGGTTGCGATAGCAGTGGCGAGCATCGGGTCTCTGGTCGGCGGACTGCTACTGGGACACCGCCGCATCGGCGTCGCCGGCATCGTGGCCGCGCTGGCGACCGTCGCGATCGGTACCGCGCTGTTCGGGATCGCCGACAGCCTGGTGCTGCAGTTCACGGCCCTGTTCTGTTCGGGACTTGGATTCGCCCCGGCAATGTCCGCTCTCTACCTCATCGTGTCGCGGGAAGTCGACGAACACTCGGCCACCGAAGCGTTCGGCTGGCTGAACAGCGCCGCCCTCGTCGGTGGCGCCATCGGCACCGCATGCGCGGGTGTGGCGACCGAGGCGCACGGTGCGGTTGGAGCCGTCGCAGTGGCAACCGTGCTCGCCGCGATCGCCGCCTGCGGCCCCCTCATCGCTCGCGCGGCCGGGCCGATCGGCGGCCTCACCGACTCCGCGGACGAGGCTGTCAGCGCCGCGTCGCCGTCCGCATCCAGATAATCGGTGGCGGAGGTCGCTACCCTTATCTCATGTCCGCGTTCGTGATGCGTCTCGCAGCGACCGAGCTGAGCTCGGTCGCTTTGGCGTGCGATCTCGGTATGAGCGGACGGGTGATATCACTTCAGAAATTTGCTGAGCCTGTTTCTTGCTGCTAGGCACGTCGCACGACGCGCCTAGCTTCAAACGGGTCTCTTTGTCGCTCTTTCCCCTGGCAATCGCGATTTTATTGCCGTTGACGGGCCGTTGGTCGCCCGGTTTACTTGGTTCCGCTTCCCCGGTGACGGGTTGATCTCTTGATAACTGAACATGCACGTTTCGGTATGGCACGGGTAGGACGCGGGTTCGATTCCCGCCGGTGTCGCCGTACGCCTCGCTAGCTCAGCGGTAGAGCTACTGACTCTTAATCAGTAGGCCCGGGGTTCAAATCCTCGGCGGGGCACAATGTTTCACCGCTCCGGTAGCTCAGTGGGTGAGAGCAGGACTCTCCCCGGAGCACGTCGCGAATTATCTTGTGCAGCAGCACAACCCGGTAGCTACGACCGGATTTTGCCTTGGTATCCCAATTGGAAGAGGAACCGGTTTCAGATACCGGACAGTGTGGGTTCGAGTCCCACCCGAGGCACACAACAGGCCACACCAACAGGAAGGAGGGCCGATGGATGACGAATTATCCAGCAGTACTTGTACTTAACGCGTCCTACGAGGCCCTCGACCTGGTCTCTTGGGAGAACGCTGTCGTCCTGATCGTGAAGGACAAGGCCCGAATTCACCAGGCCCATGAATCCGGCGTGGTCATCCACTCGGAGTATCTGTCGGTCCCGTTGCCGGCTGTCGTCGTGCTCACGCACTACGTGCTGGTTCCCTACCGGGAACTGGACGAGCACTCGGGTGCGTCGGTGACGGCGGTGCTGCGCCGTGACAACAACACCTGCGGCTACTGCGGCGATTTCGCCTCGACGGTCGACCACATCGTCCCGCGATCGCGAGGCGGGGCGAACTCGTGGGCGAATCTGATCGCTGCCTGTCTCACGTGCAATCAACTCAAGGCCGACTCCACGCCGGAGGAGGCGGGGATGCGACTGCTGTGGAGCCCGAGGGTGCCGGCACGGGAACCGGTGCGCCAGCGCCGGATCTGGCGGGAGCTGTCGACGGCGGTGTGACTTCGGACGGCTGCATCGAGATTGACGCCAGGGTTGTGATTTCGCGCTCGGCACAGCCCTGGTGTCGATCTCGGTGAAAACGACGCAGGGCCCCGATTGACCGGGGCCCTGCGTCGTAACTGTGGGCGAAGGGGGACTTGAACCCCCACGTCCCGAAGGACACTGGCACCTGAAGCCAGCGCGTCTGCCATTCCGCCACTCGCCCGAATGACCGAGGCAGCGTATCACTGCGCGCGGCCGCTTCCCAAACCGCGCCGATCGTAGCCCCGAGACCCTGAATGAATGCTTTCCTTCATCAAGATCAGGTCACTGACCAGCGGCGTTCTGATTCTCAGAGTTCTGTTGGTCCCGCATAAGCACGTCAGGCCGATACCATGCTTGTGAGCAGTGTGGCCAGAGCGACACGCGGTAGCACGAAGCTGTCGGCGCGGCCACCAACGACAACGAGTAAAGGCGGGCGGTGTCATGGGTCTTGTTGACCGCATCGAACGCAAACTCGAATCGACTGTCGGGGATGCATTCGCCCGGGTTTTCGGTGGTTCCATTGTGCCGCAGGAGCTCGAAGCCGCGTTGCGGCGCGAGGCCGAGACGCGGGCGCGCACCGTCGGAGGCGGCGGCCAAGTTTTGGCACCGAACGAGTACGTAATTACCCTCAGTGGGACTGACTATCAGAAGGTAAGCGCCGATACTGACCTGACCTCGACCGCGTTCGCCAAGCACTTGGGGGGATTTATCCATGATCAGGGGTGGCAAACGTATGGTGAAGTGGTCGTTAGATTCGAGCAATCACCGAACTTGCACACTGGACAGTTCCGCGCGCATGGCGCGGTCAACCCCGATTCGACCGCTGGCGAATCCGCGCGAGCCCATCGCGACCATGCGTTCACCGCAGAATCAGGAGAACCACCTATGACCGATAATCCGAATTACCGCGGCGGCCAGGGACAAGGTCGGCCAGGCGACGAGTATTACGACGAGCGCTACGGGCGCCAGCAGGATGACCCGCGCGGCGGCCAGTACCCGCCGGAGCCAGGCGGCTATCCCCCGCAGGAGCCGGCTGGTTACCCGCCCCGTGGTGGCTACCCCGAGCAGGGCGGCTACCCAGATCAAGGCGGCTACCCCGACCAGGCCGGCTACCCGGACCAGGGCGGCTACCCGGATCAAGGCGGATATCCCGACCAGGGCGGTTACCCGCCGCAGCCGTACGAGCAGCGTCCGCCGGCGGCCGGTTACGGCCAGCCCGCCGGCGGTTATGACCAGCCCCCGGGCCGGGGCTACGGTCAGCAGCCCGGTGGCTACCCGCCGGCGCCGCCCGCCGGTCAGCCCGGCTACGGCGGTCCCGCCGCTGAGTACGACTACGGACGGCAGCCCGCACCCGGACGCCAGGACGAGGGCGGCTACCCACGGCAGGATCCCCGTCAGCCCGGTTACCCCGAGCAGGGTGGCTATGCCGCGCAGCCGTACGGGCGGCCCGAGTACGGTCAACAGCCCGACTACGGCCGTGGCTACGCCGAGCCGCAGGGCGGCTATCCGGAGCCCGGCTACGGCGAGGGCGGCCGTGATGCGGATTACGGTGCTCCCGCGGGCGGGCAGGCAGGCTACGGCGGCGGGTACGCCGGCGCGGACTACGCGGCCGGTGGGGCGTCCGTCACACTGCAGCTCGACGACGGCAGTGGCCGGACCTACCAGCTTCGTGAAGGCGCCAACGTGATCGGCCGCGGCCAGGACGCCCAGTTCCGGCTGCCGGACACCGGCGTGTCACGTCGGCACCTGGAGATCCGGTGGGACGGCCAGGTCGCGCTGCTGTCTGACCTCAACTCCACCAACGGCACCACGGTGAACAATGCACCGGTGCAGGAGTGGCAGTTGGCTGACGGCGACGTGATCCGGTTGGGCCACTCCGAGATCATCGTGCGCGTGCACTGAGCATCTCGGACGGGACACATCGGGGTGACAAGCGGCTCGCTTCACCCTCATGCCCATCGCCGTCCAAGTATCGTGACGTTGCCGACGGTCGCTGAGCGACACCAACGGGGCGGGCACGGAGAGGACGTCAGATGCAGGGGTTAGTGCTGCAGCTGACGCGCGTCGGCTTCCTGTTGCTGTTGTGGCTGTTCATCTGGTCGGTGTTGCGGATACTGCGCACCGATATCTATGCCCCCACCGGCGCGGTGATGGTGCGCCGGGGGTTGGCGCTGCGCGGCTCGCTGCTTCCCAACCGGCAACGACGGCACGTGATCCGGCAATTGGTGGTCACCGACGGCGCCCTGGCCGGTACCCGCATCACTTTGGGGGACCAACCTGTGCTGATCGGCCGGGCTGACGACTCGACACTTGTGCTTACCGATGACTACGCCTCGACGCGCCACGCCAGACTCTCGCCACGAGGTTCGGAGTGGTACGTCGAAGACCTAGGATCGACCAACGGCACATACCTTGACAGGGCGAAGGTGACAACAGCGGTAAGGGTTCCCATTGGCACGCCGGTGCGTATCGGCAAGACGGTGATCGAGTTACGCCCGTGACCCTCGTTTTGAGATATGCCGCCCGCAGCGATCGCGGCCTGGTCCGCGCCAACAACGAAGACTCGGTGTACGCCGGTGCCCGCCTATTGGCCTTGGCTGACGGGATGGGTGGACACGCCGCCGGCGAGGTCGCCTCGCAGCTCGTGATCGCGGCGCTGGCCCACCTCGACGACGATGAGCCCGGCGGTGATCTGCTCAGCAAGCTGCACTCGGCCGTCGCCGAAGGAAACGGCGCAATCGCCGCGCACGTCGAGGCCGATCCGGAACTCGACGGGATGGGCACGACGCTGACCGCGATCCTGTTCGCGGGCAACAGACTCGGCCTCGTCCACATCGGCGACTCCCGCGGCTATCTGCTGCGCGACGGTGAGCTCACCCAGATCACCAAGGACGACACCTTCGTCCAGACGCTCGTCGACGAGGGTCGGATCACCGCAGAAGAAGCGCACAGCCACCCGCAGCGCTCGCTCATCATGCGGGCACTCACGGGCCACGAGGTCGAGCCGACGCTGATCATGCGCGAGGCCAAAGCCGGTGACCGCTATCTGCTGTGCTCGGACGGCTTGTCCGATCCGGTCAGCCAGGAGACCATCCAGGAAGCGCTGCAGATCGAGGATGTGGCCGAAAGTGCCGACCGGCTCATCGAATTGGCGCTGCGGGGCGGCGGCCCGGACAACGTCACCGTGGTGGTCGCCGACGTCGTCGACTACGACTACGGCCAGACTCAGCCGATTTTGGCCGGCGCGGTTTCCGGCGACGACGACCAGAGCGCACCGCCGAACACCTCCGCGGGGCGGGCTTCGGCATTCAATCCTCGGCGTAACGAACCGAAGCGGGTGGTGCCCCAGCCCGCCGAACCGTCCCGCAAGCCACGGTCGCGGCGGCGCATCGTCATCGCCGCGGTGCTGCTGATCTTGGTGGTGGTGGGCGGACTCGCGATCGGCCGGGAGATCGTCCGCAACAACTATTACGTCGCCGAGCACGATGGCACGGTGTCGATCATGCGTGGGGTCCAGGGTTCCTTTCTGGGATTCTCACTGCAGGAGCCCTACCGGCTCGGCTGTCTGAACGCCCGCAACGAGCTGTCCCTGATCGGCGCCGACGAAAATCGCGCTGATCTGGGTTGCCGCCTGATGGCGGTCAACGACATGCGTCCCTCCGAGCGCGCACAGGTGGCCGCGGGCCTGCCCGGCGGCACCCTCGACGAGGCGTTCGCCCAAATCACCGAGCTGGCCCAGAGCTCAGTGCTCCCGGTGTGCGCACCTCGGGCTGCGACCACCACGTCGGCCACTCCCACACCGCCTCCCGCGCCCGCCCCGGCGCCCGGGCCCGAGCCCACTGCCCGCGCGACCGCGCAGTCCCCGGCACCGGAGACCCCGACCACCGTCACCGCGCCCGCGCCGCCGCCGCCACCAGGGGCGCAGGCACCATCACCGGCTCCGTCGCCCTCACCCACCGTCACCGCTCTGCCTCCCCCGCCGCCGGAACCGGGGACGAACTGCCGGGCGGCGTCATGACGACGCAACCCCAGTCGCCGGTTACCGTCATGCCGCCGTTACCGAATCGGCGCAATGCGGAACTGCTGCTGCTGGGGTTCGCAGTCTTGATCACCACTGTCGCGCTGCTCATCGTGGAGACCAATCAGGAGCAGGGCCTGAGCTGGGATCTGGCCCGCTACGCGGCCGCCTACCTCGCGGTGTTCGCCGGTGCCCACCTCGCGGTGCGTCGGTTCGCGCCGTATGCCGACCCGCTGCTGCTACCGGTGGTCGCCTTGCTCAACGGGTTGGGCCTGGTGATGATCCACCGGTTGGACCTGGCCAAGGGTGAGATGACGTCGGACGACGTCGGCGGCACCGCCAACCAGCAGATGCTGTGGACGCTGGTGGGCGTGATCGCGTTCTCGCTCGTGGTGATCTTCCTGACCGATCACCGCATCCTGGCTCGGTACGGCTACATCTGCGGGCTGACAGGCCTTGTGCTGCTTGTGATTCCGGCCCTGCTGCCGGCGAGATACTCCGAGCAGTACGGCGCCAAGATCTGGATTCAGTTCCCGGGCTTCTCAATTCAGCCCGCCGAGTTCTCCAAGATCCTGCTGCTCATCTTCTTCTCCGCCGTGCTGGTGGCCAAGCGCAGCCTGTTCACCAGTGCCGGTAAGCATTTCCTCGGTGTCGACCTGCCCCGTCCCCGCGATCTGGCACCCCTGCTGCTCGCCTGGGCGGCGTCGGTCGGTGTGATGATTTTCGAAAAAGATTTGGGCACTTCACTTCTGCTGTACGCATCGTTTTTGGTACTGCTCTACGTCGCCACCGAGAGGCTCACCTGGGTGGTGATCGGGCTGGCCCTGTTTGCCGTGGGAAGCGTTGTGGCATACCACATTTTCGGCCATGTCCGGGTGCGCGTACAAACCTGGCTGGACCCGTTCGCCGACCCCGAGGGCGCCGGCTACCAGATGGTGCAGTCGCTGTTCAGCTTCGCCACCGGCGGTATTTTCGGCACCGGTCTGGGCAATGGGCAGCCCGGCACGGTGCCTGCCGCGGCCACCGACTTCATCATCGCCGCCGTCGGCGAGGAGCTCGGATTGGTCGGCCTCGCAGGCGTTCTCATGCTCTACACCATCGTGATCATCCGCGGCCTGCGGACCGCGCTCGCGGTGCGTGACAGCTTTGGCAAGCTGCTCGCCGCCGGCCTGGCCTCCACGTTGGCCATCCAGTTGTTCATCGTCGTCGGCGGCGTCACCAGACTGATCCCGCTGACCGGACTGACCACCCCGTGGATGTCCTACGGCGGCTCCTCGCTGGTGGCCAACTATGTGCTGCTGGCCATCCTGATCCGCATCTCGCACGCCGCTCGGCGACCGATCACCGACACCCGACCGCCGAATGCGACGCCGATCGCGGCGGCCGGCACCGAGGTGATCGAGAAGGTATGAACACCTCACTGCGCCGGGTAGCCGTCGCGATCATGGTGCTGATCGTGCTGCTGCTGGCCAACGCCACGATTACCCAGGTCTTCACCGCCGACGGGTTACGCGCTGACCCGCGCAATCAGCGGGTGCTGCTCGACGAGTATTCGCGGCAGCGCGGCCAGATCAGCGCGGGCGGTCAATTGCTGGCCTACTCGGTCTCCACCGAGGGCCGATTCCGGTACCTGCGCACCTATCCGAACCCGCAGACCTACGCGCCGGTCACCGGGTTCTACTCGCTGGGTTACTCCAGCACCGGCCTCGAACGGGCTGAGGACACCATGCTCAACGGCTCGGACGAGCGCCTGTTCGGCCGCAGGCTCGCGGATTTCTTCACCGGCCGGGATCCGCGCGGCGGCAACGTCGACACGACCATCAAGCCGCAGGTGCAGCAGGCCGCCTGGGACGCGATGCAGTCCAGCTGCGACGGACCGTGCAAGGGCTCGGTCGTCGCACTCGAACCGTCGACGGGCAAGATCCTGGCCATGGTGTCGGCACCGTCGTACGACCCCAACCTGCTGGCCACGCACGACATGACCGCGCAGACGGCGGCCTGGGAGCGGCTGCGCGACGATCCACAGTCACCGCTGCTCAACCGCGCCATCTCCGAGACCTACCCCCCGGGTTCCACGTTCAAGGTGATCACCACCGCCGCTGCGCTGCAGGCGGGCGCCACCCCGGAAACACAGCTCAACGCGGCGCCGCGGACCACATTGCCGGACAGCACCGCGACACTCGAGAACTTCGGTGGCGCACCGTGTGGGTCCGGCCCGACGGCATCCCTGAGCGAGGCGTTCGCGAAGTCCTGCAACACCGCGTTCGTGCAACTGGGCCTCGACACCGGCGCCGACAAGCTCAAGACCACCGCGCAGGCGTTCGGACTCGACTCGCCGGCACCTGCCATTCCGCTGCAGGTGGCCGAATCCACCACCGGACCCATCCTCGACGGGGCGGCGCTGGGAATGTCGAGCATCGGGCAGCGGGACGTCGCGCTGACGCCATTGCAAAACGCGCAGGTGGCCGCGACAATCGCCAACGACGGCATCGCAATGCGCCCCTACCTTGTCGATACTCTCAAGGGACCGGACCTGGCCACCATCAGCACCACCACCCCCGCGCAAGAGCGCCGGGCGGTGTCACCCCAGGTCGCGGCTACACTTACGGACTTGATGGTCGCCGCCGAGCAGGTGACTCAGCAGAAGGGAGCCATCGCCGGCGTGCAGATCGCTTCAAAAACCGGTACGGCAGAGCATGGGACGGATCCCAGGAACACTCCGCCCCATGCCTGGTACATCGCCTTTGCACCGGCCTCCGACCCAAAGGTCGCGGTCGCGGTGCTGGTTGAGGACGGCGGCGACCGGTTGTCGGCCACCGGCGGCGCACTTGCCGCCCCCATCGGACGTGCCACCATTGCGGCGGCACTGCGGGAGGGAACATGAGCCCCCGGGTCGGAGTCACGCTGTCCGGTCGGTACCGGCTGCAGCGCCTGATCGCCACCGGCGGTATGGGCCAGGTGTGGGAAGCCGTCGACTCGCGGCTGGGCCGCCGGGTGGCGGTCAAGGTACTCAAGGCCGAGTTCTCCACCGACGCCGAGTTCGTCGAACGGTTCCGGGCCGAGGCCCGCACCGTGGCCATGCTGAACCACCCCGGCATCGCCAGCGTCTATGACTACGGCGAGACCGACATGGACGGTGAGGGCCGCACCGCGTACCTGGTGATGGAGCTCGTCAACGGTGAGCCGCTGAACTCGGTGATCAAACGCACCGGGCGGCTGTCGCTGCGGCACGCCCTGGACATGCTCGAGCAGACCGGACGCGCGCTGCAGGTGGCCCACACCGCGGGGCTGGTGCACCGCGACGTCAAGCCGGGCAACATCCTGATCACCCCGACCGGTCAGGTCAAGCTCACCGACTTCGGTATCGCCAAGGCCGTCGACGCCGCCCCGGTCACCCAGACCGGCATGGTGATGGGCACCGCCCAGTACATCGCCCCGGAACAGGCCCTTGGCCACGACGCCACCGCGGCCAGCGATGTGTACGCACTGGGAGTTGTTGGCTACGAATCTGTTTCGGGCAAGCGCCCGTTCACCGGTGATGGTGCGCTGACGGTGGCGATGAAGCACATCAAGGAGACCCCGCCGCCGCTGCCTGCCGATCTGCCGCCCAACGTGCGTGAGCTCATCGAAATCACCCTCGTCAAGAACCCGGGCATGCGCTACAAGTCGGGCGGTCCGTTCGCCGACGCGGTCGCCGCGGTGCGATCCGGGCGCAGGCCGCCCCGGCCGAACCAGGCGCCGACGCTCGGTCGGGCCGCACCTGCCGCGGTGCCGTCGGCCGCGCAGGCTCGAGCTGCCGCCGACCTCACCGGACGCGCACCGGTCACCGCCGCACGAGCCAGGCCGACGACCACCAGCGCGCATCGGCCCGCACCGCCACCGGCGCGACGCACCTTCTCCTCCGGCCAGCGAGCGCTATTGTGGGCGGCTGGCGTCCTCGGCGCGCTGGCCATCGTCATTGCGATCCTGATTGTGCTCAATGCGCAGGACCGCAAGGAACAGAACCAGACACCGTCGCCGACCGTCACCGATACGGTGACGCAAACAACGCCCTACGAGTCACCGGCAGCGCTGCCTGACCTGGGGGTCCACGTGATCGTGCCGCGCGCCCCCGCGGCACCGGAATAGATACTGCGATGACGACGCCTCAGCACCTCTCCGACCGATATGAACTCGGCGAAATCCTCGGCTTCGGTGGAATGTCCGAAGTCCATATCGCCCGCGATACCCGGTTGCACCGCGATGTCGCGGTGAAAGTGCTGCGCGCCGACCTTGCCCGCGACCCCAGCTTCTACCTGCGCTTCCGCCGCGAAGCGCAGAACGCCGCAGCGTTGAACCATCCGGCGATCGTCGCGGTGTACGACACCGGTGAGGCTGAGACGCCCAACGGGCCGCTGCCCTACATCGTGATGGAGTACGTCGAAGGTGTGACGCTGCGCGACATCGTCCACACCGAAGGACCCATTCCGCCGCAGCGGGCGATCGAGATCATCGCCGACGCCTGCCAGGCACTGAACTTCAGCCACCAGCACGGCATCATCCACCGCGACGTCAAGCCGGCCAACATCATGATCAGCAAGAACAACGCTGTGAAGGTGATGGACTTCGGTATCGCCCGGGCGCTGGCCGATACCGGCAACAGCGTCACGCAGACGGCCGCGGTGATCGGAACCGCCCAGTATCTGTCCCCCGAACAAGCCCGCGGCGAGACGGTCGACGCCCGCTCCGACGTCTATTCGCTGGGCTGCGTTCTCTACGAAATCCTCACTGGCGAACCGCCTTTCGTCGGTGACTCACCAGTGGCCGTGGCCTACCAACATGTCCGCGAAGATCCGGTGCCGCCGTCGCAGCGACATCAAGGCATCTCTCCGGAGCTCGACGCTGTGGTGCTCAAAGCGCTCGCCAAGAACCCGGACAATCGCTACCAGTCCGCGGCCGAGATGCGCACCGACCTGATCCGGGTGCACAGCGGGCAGGCGCCCGACGCACCCAAGGTGCTCACCGACGCCGATCGCAGCTCGATGATGGCCTCGCCGTCGATGGACCGCGGCATCCCGACCCAGAACATGCCGGTGCCCCGGCCTGCCGGCTACTCCCGCGATCGCGGGAACTCGGTGGCCCGTTGGCTGATCGCGGTGGCGGTACTTGCGGTGCTCACCGTGGTGGTGACGGTGGCGATCAACATGATCGGCAGCAGTCCGCGCGATGTGCAGGTGCCCGACGTGAGCGGCCAGCATTTCGACGACGCTCAGGCAGCGTTGCAGAACCGGGGTTTCAAGACGCGCATCGAGACCCGCCCGGACAACTCCGTGCTGCCCGAACGCGTGATCGGCACGGAACCGGAGGCCGACACCGAGGCCAGTGCCGGCGACGAGATCACAATCAACGTCTCCACCGGTCCCGAGCAGGCCCAGGTGCCGGATGTGAAGGGGCTGACGCCGGTCCAGGCGCGACAGAAGCTCAAAGATGCGGGATTCGAGAAGACGAAGGAATCACAGAGTCCGTCCACTCCAGATGAAAAGGGTAGGGTTCTCTTGACCAACCCGCCTGCCAACCAGCTCGCGGCGATCATCAACGAGATCACCATCGTGGTGGGATCAGGACCGGCCAACGCCGAGGTTCCCGACTGCGTCGGGCAGAACGTTGACACGTGCAAGCAGATTCTCGCCGCGTCCGGCTTCCTGAATACCGTTGTCATCGAGGTCGACAACACTGCACCCGCCGGTCAAGTGGTCAGCACGGCCCCGGCTGCGAGGGCGTCGGTGGCGAAAGACACCGTGATCACGATCCAGGCGTCGCGCGGCAACCAGTTCGTCATGCCCGACCTCGTCGGTCAGTTCTGGGCTGACGTTTATCCGCGGCTGACCGCTCTCGGCTGGACCGGAGTGCTCGACCGCGGTCCGGACATCCGCGACAGCGGTCAGCGCACCAACGCCGTGGTCACCCAGAGCCCGTCACCGGGCGCCGGGGTGAACCGCGACGCGCGGATTACGCTGAGTTTCGCGTCGTAGCCGCTGCGACCGCGCGCGAGACTTCGTCCTCGAGCTGACGGACGAGCGTCTCGGCGGGGGCGCCGCCGCAGTACCCGAGCCAGTTGGCCAGCATGCGGTGGCCACCCTCGGTCAGGATCGATTCGGGATGGAACTGCACGCCGTGGATGGGCAGTTCGACGTGGCGGACCGCCATGATCACGCCGCCGTCCGTGCGTCCGATGACCTCGAGTTCGGCAGGAACGGTGTCCGGCAGGATGGTCAGCGAGTGGTAGCGCGTCGCGGTGAAGGGGTCCGGAAGGCCCTGCAGCACACCGGCATCGGCGTGATGGACCACGCTGGTCTTGCCGTGGAGCAGTTCGGGTGCGCGGTCCACCGTGCCGCCGAATGCGACGCCGATGGCTTGGTGGCCCAGGCAGACACCGAGCAGGGGAGTGCCTGCCGCTGCGCAGGCCCGCACCAGGGGGATCGACGCGCCGGCGCGTTCCGGCGTGCCGGGGCCTGGGCTGAGCAGTACGCCGTCGAAGTCGACGACGGCCTTGGCGATGTCGGCCTCGGTGCCCAGCCGCTCATCGTCATTTCGCCAGACCTGGACGTCCACTCCGAGCTGGCCCAGGTACTGGACCAGGTTGAAGACGAAGCTGTCGTAGTTGTCGACGACCAGGATCTGCATCGGCCCAGGTTACCGGCTCAATAGCCGAGTGGGCCCGCGGGTTTCGCATAGCGCATCCGGACCGGCTCGGTGTGCCCGACGAGTTCGACCTGAGCGCGCGGCTCCTCGAGGTAACCCAACCCGAACCTGACCACATATTGCTTGTAGAGAGTGACCAGCGGTGACGCGGCGAGGGCCGACTGCATGGCCGCCGCGTCGCCGATCGCGGTGACGACGTAGGGCGGGCTGTAGGTGCGGCCGTTGAGCAGCAGCGTGTTGCCCACGCAACGGGGTGCCGAGGTGGCGATGATGCGCTGATCCTGCATCTGGATGCCCTCCGCGCCGGCGCTCCACAGGGCGGTCAGGACCGCCTGGATGTCCTGCTGGTGCACCACAAGGTCGTCGGGCGAGGCGTCGCGCGGGAAACGGCCCTCAGCGTCGCGCTGAGCGTCGTTGAGGGTGACGACAAGGCCAGGACCGCGCATCGGCTCCATGCCGGCCTCAACGGCCAACTGCGCGCTGCGTTCGGTGATGGCGGTGAGTGCTGCGTGGGAGCTGGGGGAGCCGCCGTGATGGCTGTCGATCTGCGTCGACAGCGAATCGCGGTGCGTGGTCAGCCGGTCGACCGACTGCTGGGACTCGCGGACCAGGTCGACGAGCCGAGGTGCGTCGCTCCGGCGAATCTCATCACCGCCGGAGACGCCGTGCGTGGCGGCCAGCAGAAGGCCGGCGAGCAGGCACACCACCGGCACGCCGAAGCGCCACCTGGATCGATTGGCCTGGTCCATCGGCTCCTCTTCCGGACGTACAGCTACGTTAGGCTCGTGAAGCATCCTGCTTCATCGTCGCACCGTGTGACGCCGACTGTCCGCGAAGGTACCCATGCCCAAGTCCAAAGTCCGCAAAAAGAACGACTTCACCATCAAGCCGGTGAGCCGGACACCGGTCAAGGTGAAGGCCGGACCGTCCAGCGTCTGGTTCGTGGCCCTGTTCATCGGCCTCATGCTCTTCGGCCTCATTTGGCTGCTGGTGTTCCAGCTGGCTGCGACCAACCCCGTCGACACCCCGACATGGCTTCAGTGGATGGCCGATCTGGGCCCGTGGAACTACGCCATCGCCTTTGCTTTCATGATCACCGGTCTGTTGCTCACGATGCGCTGGCGCTGAGCTGAAACGAGACCCTAATGAATTCATCTTACGTTCTGAAGGTCGCCGGTTTAGCAACGTCGCGCGCGCTCAATCACATCGATGTGATTCATCCCCATTGGGGATAGCACCTGTGGATAACTTCATTAGCAGCGGTAAAAGGGTGTGAAGAACGCGTGCAGCAAACACAGTGGAGCCCATCGACAGCAGGAATCGCAGGTTGCGGCATAGCCGGACTTATGATGGCTATCGCGGCTGTGACGCTGATCACAGATCCACCCGGACGTGTTCTTGCCGGCATTGCCGCCGTGGGCCTGCTCACGTTTGCAACGTTCTCTTGGCGGGCACGGCCAAAACTGGCAATTCGTGGAGACTGTCTCACCGTCGCCGGCTGGTGGCGCACCCGGACACTTCAGCGCAGCGACATCCGCGCTGTCCGAATCACTGAGTTCCGCCGGATCGCCCGGAAGGTGCGCTTACTGGAAATCGACACCGTCGATGACCGGTTGGTGGTTTTCACCCGATGGGATCTCGGGACCGACCCGTTGAACGTCCTGGACGCCCTCACCGCGGCCGGCTACTGACAACGCCCGCACACACGACGCGACGTCCCCGCTGACGGGGACGTCGCGTGTTACGTGTGTGGGGCTGACCGCAAATTAAGACACGGTGACCGACTCGATCACGACGGGCTCGGTCGGCCGGTCGCCACGATCGGTGGCGGTGGTCGCGATGGCGTCGACGACCTTCTGCGACTCCGGATCGACAACCTCACCGAAGATGGTGTGCTTGCGAGTCAGGTGCGGGGTCTTGCCGACAGTGATGAAGAACTGAGAACCATTGGTGCCCGGGCCCGCGTTGGCCATCGCCAGCAGGTAGGGCTTGTCGAACTGGAGTTCCGGGTGGAACTCGTCGGCGAACTGGTAGCCCGGGCCGCCGCGACCGGTACCGGTCGGGTCGCCACCCTGGATCATGAAGCCGTCGATGACGCGGTGGAAGACCGCCCCGTCGTAGAACGGGCCGGACGTGCTACCCGACGCGTTCTCGGTGCTGTAGTCCTTGGTGCCCTGCGCCAAGCCGACGAAGTTGGCCACGGTCTTGGGAGCGTGGTTTCCGAACAGTGCGATCTTGATGTCGCCGCGGTTCGTGTGCAGGGTCGCTGTCGCGGTCTGAATGGGGCTCGTCACGGGAAGCCAGTGTGCCATCCCGCTCTCGCGCGGCCACCGGCACCCGTCAGTTGCGCCCGTGACGGTGACAGAGATGGCAGGCTGGACTGGCAGTCCCACCCATGGCCCAGAAAGGTGCGAGATGACCGTGAACGCCGATGCCCGGTTGGCCCCCAGTCAACGACTTTCCCGCGGCCTGAAATACACCGCCGTCGGACCAGTGGACATCACGCGCGGCGTCGTCGGCCTGGGGCTGGACACCGCGCAGGCCACCGCAACCGGACTACGTCGGCGCTACCAGTCCGGCAAGCTGCGCCGCCAGTTGGCCGCCGCTGCCGAAGCGGTCGCCGCACTGCCCGAAGTCCTGCACACCGCCGCCGAGCCACCCAAGCGGCGCCGCCGCCCACTGCTCATCGCCGCGGCGGCCGCTGTCGTCCTGGCCGGGGGAGCGGTGGCGTTCTCGATGGTGCGACGCTCCAGCCGCCCCGAGCCGCCGTCACCGCTGCCCCCGAGCGTGGAAGTCACGCCCAAGCCGTAGCGCTACTGCGACGGCTCTTCGCAGTCCAGCCACTGACCGTCCTCCTTGAGGAACCGGTTGGACTGCGTCTCTGTGGTCGGCTGCGCGTCGCCTGATTTCCACGTCGTGGTGAGATCGGCGGTCGCGGTGTCGCCGGTGACCTTGATGTTCTCGACCGTGTCGATCGTCACCGTCGTCGTCTGCCGAAGAACGTCAAGGTTCGCCGCCTTGTAAGCCGGTTCGTCATACCGGATCAACGCATCGACCAGCTCGCCGATGGTGGCATCCGATGCAGCGGGGTACTGCTGTTTGAGCGCGTCGGTCAGCACGTCGGCAGGCTTGGCGGCCAACTCCTCGCGAGTCCCGGCCTCGGTGATCGGCGGAAACATGGTGTCCGGCAGCTTTGTGACGTCATCGCGGTACTCCACACAGGTGAGCTCGGCCATCCTGCCGAAGTCGAAGCCGGCCATCACAGCTTCTTCCTGGTCGATCAGGTCACGGATCTGTTGTTCGTCGCTCGCCACCACCGCTGAACTGGTGGCCGGACTCGACGGCGCCGCCGACGTGCTCTCCGAACCGCAACCGGCGAGCGCCGCAACGGCCAGACCCACGATGAACACACGCATCACAAGAGTTCCCCCATCTGTGCACCCCGAGGCGGAAGGTCTCCGGCCAGCCGTCCACGGACAGCGGCAGCTTACCCCGGCGATGCCGTAGAGGTACTTCCAAACCAACGCAATGGTCGCTGCGGCACAACGGATTCCGCCACTGCGTCGGTTTCGCGAGCCGAAACCCGCTACGCCGCTTCGGCGACCGCCTTGATCGCGGCCAGGGTCGCGGGGATACCACTGAGGGCCGCTTCGCTGCGTGCAGCGATCTGCGCATCGGCCTGCTCGCGGAACCGTTCGTGGAAACCCGCGATTCCGGGCTCCAAGAAGTTCCACGACTCCGTCAGGCGAGTGCCCCCGGCTTCGGGCTCCAAAGTGAAACCCCAGCGCACCCAACCGTTGTTGACTTCCCAGACGAACTCACGGCCGGGCTCGGCAGCCACCACCTGGCTGCGGGTCTCCCACTCGCGTTCCGGTGTGACGTTGCGGCCGGTGAACCATGCGCCCACATGCGGCCCGGCGCCCTCGTCCCACCAACATTCCCGGCACACCGGACTCCACTCGCCCGTGCGGGTGACGTCGGAGACGATCGAATAGAGCTCTTCCGGAGGGAGGCCCACGTGTATCGAGTCGGAGAACTCAAGCTGAGTCACGGTGTAGTTCTACCCGGTTCAGTCACCATGCCGCTCGACGGGTTATGTATTCGGATACCCTCGCCGGCCACTGCTCCTCAAATCCCAGCAGTAGTTCCCGGTCCCAAGCTCACGATCGCTGAGACGGCATAGGGCGATTCGGCGCAGTCCGGGGATCTGCTTGTCGAGCCTGCTGTGGGTTGGCTTCCTCCTGGTTCTGTGGCGGCGTGAGCGGTCGATCGAACGGTGACGGCGGCGGCGTGGTCGGAGCACCGCTGGGCTGCGGTGACCCCGCTCGCGGCGGAGGGGACAGGACAGGCGGGGTTCGATCTTCCGTTCGACGTGGCCCTCCACCGGACGAATCAGGTCCGGTCCGGACGGCGCTGTTCCTCTCTGGCAGAGGAGGATTCGCGTCTAGGTTGGGATCTTCCGGCCGCAGCCGCGGCCACGAAGACGCAGGCGTCACCTCCGTCGGCGGCCGGATGCCTGGCGATCCCCCCGGTATCGGTGGCGGAGAGGGGCGTGCGGGCCAAGGCGCTCCATTCCCCGGCAGTGGGGGCTGACCGGGACCCCTCCCGGAATTCGGTGCCTCCGCAGCCTTCTTCGCTTTGGCCGCCGCCTCGTGGAGCCTTTCGCCTCGCTCCAGTCCCTTCTCCACAGATCGTCCCGGACCGGACGGCAAGAACGCGGTGATTCTCTGCAGCCCTGACCCAAGGCCGGGAGCTCGGCGCCCCACCGTTTCTCCAGCCACGTGGAGGCCGTACGAGATGGCTGCGCCGGTCGCAAAGCTGGGGGGTGGCAAGTTGTAGGCGAAATTGGTGAAGGCACCGGCATCCGGTGTTGTCATGTTGGGCATCGCGCGTCTCTCCGGGATGCTGGACGGAGCGCCCCCCAGCCCACCACCGGGCGCCTTGTCCGGACTGAGACCGTCGAGGATGCTGTCGGTAATCGACGCACTCGTCGAACGCCTGTTGCGACCGAGCTTCAGCAGCATGCCGAGGGCGACGATCATCAAGATCACGGATGACACCGTGGACACCATGATGTTGCCTTGTTGCCGGAAGATGATCGTGAACATCTCGCCGACGAACACGGTGATGGCGACATAGCCGAACATCGCCATCGCGGAGTACCCGAGTTCCACTGCCGAGGTATAGACACTGCGCTGGGCGGGCCCAGGGATGAACCCCACGGCGAGACCCCAGAGCAGTTTGCAGGCGCTGACGACGGCGCGAAAGAACTCCGCGACGATCCGGAACGCGGTGATGGTGGCGTACAAGAGGAAGATGCTGACGAAGACGATGAGCAGGAACCCGGCACCGATCTGGCCAGCCTCGGGATTGTCGGCGCTGTGCTTCATCGCATGCGAGTTAGGGGCACCGCAATCTTCGACGCCGTCTTTGATCCGGTCGGCGTCGCCGGAGTTGACGCCGGCGCTCCACGCTGCGGCGCAGGACGGTGTGTCATCGACGACGGCGCCGAAGTTCCACGCCTGCAAGGGCCGACGGACGAGGTTGGTCGCCAGAACTGCCTCCAGTTCGGCCAAGGTGTCTCCGGCGTGGCCGGAGCTCACCGAGGAGTTCGTGACGGCGGCGATCGCGAGGTCGCGCCCCTGCACGAGCGGACCATCGTCGGAGATCGTCCAGGTGATAGGCGTATAGGCGATCACCCCGGCGAGTACCGCGACCATCAACGCGGCCGCTCCTTGGCCGACAGCTTTGGGCGCATCGCCGCGAATGATGTTGAGCGCAATGACCATTGCCGTGACCAGCGCCGCGATCACAGCGATTCCGGGAAGAATCTGCTCGGCATAGGTCTGTAGGCCTTCTGCCACGGGAAGAACCAGATCCCGCAGAAACCCGAAACTGAGGACATACATGAGAAGCCAGATCGCGAACCCGCCGATCACGACGAACACTGAGGCGATGATGCGCAGTTGGCCACCAAACATGGTGTTGCCCAAGTTGAATGGATTCCCCATGTCGGTCGACATCCGGTACTTCCACAGCGAGACGCCGTAGGAGTCGGTCACCGACAGCATCCCGAGGACGCCGGAGCCAGACGTCTCCCATAGCGCGGGCACAGCGTGTGCATTGGCTGGAAATGCGATCGAGAGCACCGCCAGCACAACGTTGACCATCAGGGGAAGGACCGTGACCCGGCGCAGCAAACCAGCGTTAGCGAACATCCAGATTCGGGCCGCCAACTGTCCCATCACCGGCAGCGTCGGATCGCACTGTTCCATCAGCCTCACAACAGCTTTGACACACGGCAGCTCGGCGTGGGACACGGTTTCTTCAGGATCAAGGCGGGCCCTCACGCCCGGCCCTAAGTGATTTCCCTTGTGTGGAAAGTTTACCTTGCACGAAAACAACGGTGTCACAGCGAACGGCGTTACACCCCATCGCGCGGATGAACGGCGCATGGCGGAATCGTCAAGCACCAGTGATCAACTGGAATCCGGCGCTCGGACGGGGTCGAGGAACCGCTGCGGCTGTAGAACGACAAGAGCGGCCCCTGGCGAACGCCGGGACCGCTCTTGCAATGTGTAACTTGTGGAGCCTAGGAGATTCGAACTCCTGACATCTGCCTTGCAAAGGCAGCGCTCTACCAACTGAGCTAAGGCCCCTTGAATGGATGAAGGCGGCTAGGCCGCCTCATGCCAAACTTCCTCGCCATGTCGTGACCGCCACACGATCACCGCCACGGCCGCCGCCGCCAGTAGTAACACCACTCGCACGGTGCACCTCCGGTGGTCGGTTCCAGCAGGGCCGGCATTGCCGGCTTCGTGGGCCTAGGAGGACTCGAACCTCCGACCTCTTCGTTATCAGCGAAGCGCTCTAACCACCTGAGCTATAGGCCCGAAATTGGGGAACGACCGAGCGACGAGATTACCTCACCGGTGGTCAGCTACCCAAATCAACAACATCGGTGGGCTGACCATCAATCTCGGTCGGCCAACGTCACCTCGACACCGCCCACCAGATCAGTGGTGAGGTTGTAGATGAACGCCCCAACCGTGGCCAACGCACTCAGCACCACGATGTTCACCAAGCCGACCAGTGCGGCCCCACCGAAGATGGTGCCGCTGGAGACGAGCTCACCGCCGGTACTGCCGCTCGCGCTGGTCAACAGGTCGCCGACATTGCTGTTGAGCTTGCTCCACACACCCATGCCGCCCAGTACGACGTACAGGAACGCCACCGCGATCATCCACACGAAGAACAAACACACCGACAACACCAGCGACACCTTGAGCACCGTCCACGGGTCGACCCGGCGGATCTGCATGCTGGCCCGCACTGGGCCCGCAGCTGCCGACTGGGGCCGGTTCGCGACCTGGATGCGGGTGGTTGGCGTCGACGACGCACGCGCCGCCGCGGTGTCGGTCGGTTTGCGCTGCGGCGGCCGCGGCACCGGGCCGGACAGATCAGGCAACTCGCTCGCATACGCCTCGGGCCGCACGGTCTCCGTGCGGGTCTCGTTGCGGGGCTCACTGCGCGGCGCCGGCCGCGGCGGCTGGTCGGGTTCGGCGGCCTCTGCTCCCGAAGTGAAACGCTGCGGCCGAGCATCGGCACCGGGGGAGGGCCGGCTGCCCTCGCCGCGGGACTCCGCGGGCGGCTGCTGCGCAGTACGGGCCGGACCGCGTTGCCACGGTGGCACCTCACCCGAATCGGTGATGTGACCGGTTGCCCGCGACGCCGTGCTGCCGACGGCACCGCCGTCGCCCCCGGCCGCTGAGCCGTTGTTGCTGCCCGGCCGGTCGCCCGCGCGCGGGAATCCCGACTCGTTCGGTGAACTCACCTAACAGCTCCTTAGCTCGGGCCGAGGACCCCGGCGGACCTCGACGGCTGCGTCACGACTCGTCCGACTCGGCGCCTTCCGCATCCGGGTCCTCCTCGGCGTTACGCGCAATGGCAATCAGTGTGTCGCCCTCACCCAGGTTCATCAAGCGCACACCCTTGGTCTGACGCCCGGCCTTGCGCACCTGACGTGCCCGAGTTCGGATGACGCCGCCGCCGGACGTGATGGCATAGAGCTCGGTGTCATCGTCGACGATCAGCGCTCCGACCAGAGTGCCACGTTTGCGGTCGTACTGGATCGTAAGGATGCCTTTACCGCCGCGACCCTGAACGGTGTACTCCTCGATCGCGGTGCGCTTTGCGTACCCGCCGGACGTCGCGACCAGCAGATACGTACCCTCTTGCACCACGTTGAGGGAGAGCAGGCGGTCTTCTTCGTTGAACCGCATGCCCTGCACACCCGAGGTCGCCCGGCCCATCGGCCGCAGCGCCTCGTCGGTTGCCGAGAAGCGGATCGATTGGCCCTTCGCCGATACCAGCAGCAGATCGTCCTCCGCCGAGCACAGCACCGCGCCGACTAGTTCGTCACCGTCACGCAGATTCACCGCGACGATGCCGCCGGACCGGTTCGAATCGAAGTCGACCAGCCTGGACTTCTTCACCAGTCCGTTGCGGGTCGCCAGCACCAGGTACGGCGCATCTTCGTAGGTCTTGAGCTGGATGACCTGGGCGATGCGCTCCTCCGGCTGGAAGGCCAGGAGATTCGCGACATGCTGGCCGCGCGCGATCCGGGACGCCTCAGGCAGGTCGTAGGCCTTGGCCCGGTACACCCGGCCCTGCGTGGTGAAAAACAGGATCCAGTCGTGCGTCGAGCACACGAAGAAGTGGTTGACGATGTCGTCCTGCTTGAGCCCGGCACCCTGGACACCCTTACCGCCACGCTTCTGGCTGCGGTACAGGTCGGACTTGGTGCGCTTGGCGTAGCCCGTCTCCGTGATCGTGACGACAACTTCTTCGCGGGCAATCAGGTCTTCGTCGGCCACGTCGCCGTCGGCCGGGATGATCCGGGTGCGACGGGCGTCGCCGTACTTCTCGACGATCTCCTTGAGCTCATCGCGGACGATGGCGCGCTGCCGCTCCGGCTTGGCCAGGATGTCCTCGAGGTCGGCGATCTCCGCCTCGATCTTGGCCAGGTCGTCGACGATGCGCTGACGTTCCAGGGCGGCCAGGCGACGCAGCTGCATGTCGAGGATCGCCTGTGCCTGGATGTCGTCGATGTCGAGCAGCTCGATCAGGCCCGCCCTGGCGATGTCGACGGTTTCCGAAGCGCGGATCAACGCGATGACCTCGTCGAGCGCGTCGAGCGCCTTGACCAGACCGCGCAGGATGTGGGCCCGCTCATTGGCTTTGCGCAACCGGTAGGTGGTCCGGCGGATGATCACGTCGAGCTGATGTGCGACGTAGTAGCGGATCATCTGGTCGAGCCGCAGTGTGCGCGGCACCCCGTCGACGATCGACAGCATGTTGGCGCCGAAGCTCGTCTGCAGCTGGGTGTGCTTGTAGAGGTTGTTCAGCACGACCTTCGCCACAGCGTCGCGCTTGATCTCCACGACGATCCGCAGACCGACCCGGTCGCTGGACTGGTCCTCGATGTTCGAGATGCCGGCCATCTTGCCGTCGCGGACCTGCTCTGCGATCGACGTGATGAAGTTGTCGTGGTTGACCTGATACGGCAACTCGGTGATGACGATGGAGGTTCGGCCACGCGAATCCTCCTCGATCTCCACCACACCACGCATCCGGATCGAGCCGCGGCCCGTGGTGTATGCGTCCGTAATGCCTTGCGAGCCAACGATCAAGCCGTGCGTCGGGAAGTCGGGACCCTTGACCCGCTCACAGACCGCGGCGAGCGTCGCCTCCTCGTCGGCCTCGTAGTTCTCGAGGCACCAGTAGACGGCCTCGGCGAGTTCGTTGAGGTTGTGCGGCGGGATGTTTGTCGCCATACCGACCGCGATGCCGCCGGACCCGTTGGCGAGCAGGTTGGGGAACCGGCTGGGAAGGACCGTCGGCTCCTGTACGCGCCCGTCGTAGTTCGGAATGAAATCGACTGTTTCCTCGTCGATTTCGCGCAACATCTCCATCGCGAGCGGAGTGAGGCGTGCCTCGGTGTTATGACTGACGAATCCGTTCGTGATGAACGCGTGGTCTTCGGTGTCGACCCGCAGGCTGTACACGGGTTGCACACCAGCGTCGGTCACCGACGTGACACGCGCATAGTAGAACCGGCCGTCAGTCAGCTCAGTCGCGATGGCTTCTGCGTCGGGATCGTCGCCATGCAGCTTCAGGAATTCGTCGAGACTGCGTTGTATGACGGATTTCTGACAATTTTCGTCAGGAACCGTAGTCTCGGCGCGCATCACTGCGACATCGCCCGGGCGGATCTCCTCGATCAGCTTCCACAAGAGCGTCGGCACGCCGCCCAGGTCTACGAGGCAGAGCAGGGGATGGTTCGCCGTGCCCGTGACTTTGTAGCCTTCGACGGTGCGCACCGTGTAGGTCTGATGCTCACCCGAGTGGAACAGGCGATCGGCAATGACCGGAGTCCCATGACGACCAACGACTTTCAGGTCGACGACGTTGTCGGAGTTCGGCCGGGCATCAGGGACGATGTCGCCGATACGTACCGACTTGCCCTCAGGCAGTGCCACCAGCGCATCACCGGTAATGCAGTACCTCATCGCCGCCGGCGGGTCGTTACCCGGCGAACCGAAGTTGCCCTGCCCGTCGACCAACGGATAGCGCAATGACCACGGTTGGGCCATGCGGACCAGGGTGTCGTAGATCGACGAATCACCGTGCGGGTGATAGTTACCCATGGTCTCGGCAACCGAGCGGGCCGACTTCGCGTGTCCGCGGTCTGGGCGGAACCCGGAGTCGAACATCGCGTAGAGCACGCGGCGGTGCACGGGCTTGAGGCCGTCGCGGACCTCCGGAAGGGCGCGGCCCACGATCACGCTCATCGCGTAGTCGATGTAGCTGCGCTGCATCTCCTGTTGGATGTCAACGGGTTCGATGCGGTCGCCGGCTTCGCCGCCGGGCGGCAATGTGGTGTCAGTCATGTAATCCTCGGGTTGCTAGAACCAGCAGTCTCGGCGTCTTAAACATCCAGGAAGCGAACATCTTTGGCGTTGCGGGTGATGAAGCTGCGACGTGCCTCGACGTCCTCTCCCATCAGGATGGAGAACAGTTCGTCGGCTGCCGCGGCGTCGTCCAGGGTGATCTGGCGCAACACCCGGACCGACGGGTCCATCGTGGTCTCCCACAGTTCTTTTGCGTCCATTTCACCGAGACCCTTGTAGCGCTGGATGCCGTCCTCGGTGTTGATCCGCTTACCGGCGGCTCGGCCGGTCTCCAGCAGTCCGTCCCGCTCGCGATCGGAGTATGCGAACTCCGGTTCTGTCCGCTGCCATTTCAGCTTGTACAGCGGCGGTTGGGCGAGGAAGACGTGGCCATTCTCGATGAGCGGCTTCATGAAGCGGAACAGCAGCGTCAGCAGCAGCGTCGAGATGTGCTGACCGTCGACATCGGCGTCGGCCATCAACACGATCTTGTGATAGCGCAGTTTGGCGATGTCGAACTCGTCGTGGATACCGGTGCCCAGCGCGGTGATGATCGCCTGGACTTCGGTGTTCTTCAGCACGCGGTCGATCCGCGCCTTCTCGACGTTGATGATCTTGCCGCGCAACGGAAGAATTGCCTGGAACATGGAGTCCCGGCCACTCTTGGCCGAGCCGCCGGCCGAATCACCCTCCACGACATACAGTTCGGATTTGCTCGGATCCGTGGACCGGCAGTCGGCGAGCTTGCCCGGAAGACCGCCGATGTCGGTGGCACTCTTGCGGCGCACCAGCTCGCGGGCCTTACGCGCCGCGATCCGCGCTTGCGCCGACGAAACCGCCTTGTTCAAAACGGTTTTGGCCTCGGCGGGGTTGGCCTCGAACCAATGCTGCAACTGCTCGTTGCAGATCCTCTGCACGAAGGACTTCACTTCGGTGTTACCGAGTTTCGTCTTGGTCTGGCCTTCGAACTGTGGCTCAGCCACTTTCACCGAGATGACCGCGGCGAGACCCTCGCGGATGTCATCACCGGTGAGATTGGGATCCTTCTCCTTGAGAAGTTTCTTGTCCTTGGCGTACTTGTTCACCACGCTCGTCAACGCCGTGCGGAAACCCTCTTCGTGCGTACCGCCCTCGTGAGTATTGATCGTGTTGGCGAACGTATGCACCGACTCCGAATACCCGGCGTTCCACTGCATCGCGATCTCGACCTCATGACCCGTGCCCTTGCCGGAGAAGTCGATGATGCTCTGCTGGATCGGCGTCTTGGTTCGGTTGATGTGCTTCACGTAGTCGACCAGGCCGCCGGGGTAGTGGAAGGTGCGGTGCTTGACCTTGTGCGGGCCTCTTGCTTCGGCCGCCGTCTCGTCAGCGCTCTTGGGGGCTTCGGCAGTGTCGCTGACGACGTCATCGACGACCTCCTCGGCCGTGACGCGCTCGTCGGTCAGTTCGATGGTCAGGCCCTTGTTGAGGAACGCCATCTCCTGAAGCCGTCGCGCGACGGTCTCGAAGTTGTAGTCAGTGGTTTCGAAGATGTCGGGGTCGGCCCAGAACCGGATGGTGGTGCCGGTCTTCTTGGTGGCGCCGCCCTGTTTGAGGGTGCCCGGGACCGAGCGGTCGTAGTACTGGAACCACTCACTGCCGTCGCGCAGCACGGTGGCCTCGAGCCGGGTCGATAGAGCATTGACCACCGAGACGCCCACGCCGTGGAGACCACCGGACACCGCATACGATTCGCCGTCGAACTTGCCGCCCGCGTGCAACTGCGTCATGACGACGTCGATGGTCGGTACGCCGGTGGCGTGCATGGCCACCGGGATACCACGGCCGTCGTCAGTGACCTCGACACTGCCGTCGCCGTGGATCTTGACGGCGACGCTGGTGGCATAGCCGGCCATCGCCTCATCGACGGCGTTGTCGACAACTTCCCAGATCAGGTGGTGCAGACCTCGCTCACCAGTGGAACCGATATACATGCCCGGACGTTTCCGGACCGCCTCGAGCCCCTCTAGAATTGTGATTGCATCGGCGCCGTACTCCTTGGGAGCACTCTTCTTCTGGGCAGCCACGTTGGACGCGTCTCCTTGGGGTTCGCGGGAGGCGGTACAGATACCGCCTGAGATCCATCGATCAGTCTACCGTCACATCCCGACAGGACCGATTCTGTAGCCGCGTTTCTGCCTATCTGATTGCGCCGTGCGCGGAATTTCTCGGCCACAGGTGCGGGAGGACGCTTAAGAACATTCTTGCTGAGCGCCTCGGCGCTCTGAGCCCAGACTGATATTGACCTAGCCGTATGTGTCCCGCGGGCCGCGGCCGGCGATGTGATAGCGCCCCTTACGCCAGGACGGTCCCACCGGACCGGTGATTTTCAGCGACGTGACCACGCCGTCACCGACCGCAGCGGCAATTTTGGCCAGCAGTTGAGCCTGCACCATGCGCAGTTGCGTGGCCCACGCCGTCGATTCGGCCGAGACTGTCAGCACACCCTCGTGCAGGGCCGTCGGGTTGGCATGCTCGGCGATCTGCTCGCCGACGACCGTGTTCCACTGACCGAACACCGATCCTTCGGCGACGCGCGACGACCAGCCCCGCGATTTGGCCAGGTCCTGGGTTGCCGACCCCAGCAATTGCGGATCGCGAGTGTCGGGGCCCGGTCCGGACCACGTCCGGCGCCGGCGGGAACCGGCGACCCGACGCACCGGCGCGTTACGGCCCCGGCCGACGTCCTTTCCCTGGCTGCGTGCCGCGCCTCGAGCCTCCTCGAGCGTGCGCCGCACCAGATCCATGCCACGCAATCCGGCCAGGTGGTCCGGAATTCCCGGCACTGCGTCGTCTTGCCGGTCCTCGTCCGTCATACCTGCACCACCGAGACCCGCCCGGCATCGTCGTCGGTCATCCGGATCTCGATCTGGCGGGCGTCCCAGTCCTCCGGAATGTCCTCGGGCACCGCGGCGGTCACCAATACCTGCTCGGCGGCGCCGGCCACGGCCGCCAAGGCCCTCCGGCGCGCGGTGTCCAACTCGGCGAAAACGTCGTCGAGCAACAGCACCGGCTCGACACCGTCTGAGCGTAGCAATTCATAGGCCGCGAGTCGCAACGCCAGCGCCATCGACCACGATTCGCCATGGCTGGCAAAGCCTTTCGCGGGTTGATCTCCGAGCCGAAGTTCCAGATCGTCGCGATGTGGACCGACCAGGCAGACGCCACGCTCGAGCTCGGCATCGCGGCGCCGGGCCAACGCGTCGAGCAATGCGGCTTCGTAGAACTCCACCGATTCGCCTCCGGCAGCATTCTCGATGGCCTCGACGCTGCTGCGGTACCGGATGGCCGCGGGCCGCGATCCGGGCGCCAGAAGTTGGTAGGCCTTCTCAACCTCGGGGTGCAGTTGCTCGACGAGGTTCACCCGCGACGCGATCAACGCCGCACCGTGCGCAGCTAGGTGACCGTCCCACACCTCGAGGGTGTCCAGCACGCTGCGGTCTCCCCGATATCGTGCTCCTGCAGCGGTTTTCAACAGTGCAGTGCGCTGTCGCAGCACCTTGTCATAGTCGGCCCTGACCCCCGCGATCGACGGGCGGCGGGTAGTCGCGAGTTCGTCGAGATACCGACGCCGCTCACCCGGGTCTCCGCGCACCAGGGCCAGATCCTCCGGACTGAACAGCACCGCACGCAACACCCCAAGGATCTCGCGGGCGCTGCGCACCGGGGACCGGTTCAACCGGGCCTTGTTGGCCCGCCCACTGGTGATCTCGAGGTCCACCGCGAGTTCGCGGCCCTCGTTCACCACGATCGTCGAGACGATCGTCCGTTCGGCACCGGCCCGGATCAGGGGTGCATCGGAGGCCACCCGGTGTGACCCGAGCGTCGACGAATACCACAGTGCTTCAACAAGATTCGTCTTACCAAACCCGTTCGGTCCGACGAACACCGTCCGGCCGGGCTCCAGGTCCAGGTCGACGTGGGCCCAGGAGCGGAAGTCGGTCAGCGCCAGGTGACGGACGTACACGTACATACCCCCTGAGTCGCTACGCTCCTGCCCCGCCGGATCACCCGGACTCGCTGATCCTCTTGACGGCGTGCCCACCGAACTGATTACGCAACGCCGAGACCGCCTTCATTGTGGGGGAGTCGTCCTGCCTCGAGGCGAACCGCGCGAACAACGAGGCAGCGATCACCGGCATCGGGACCCGGTGGGCGATAGCCTCTTCCACCGTCCACCGACCCTCACCGGAATCCTCGGTGTAGCCGCTGATATCGGTGAATCCGGGATCCTCCTTGAGGGCCTTGGCCAACAGTTCCTGTAACCAGGACCGCACCACGGTGCCATTACTCCACGCCTGGATCACTGCCTGCGGATTGGCGATGAGCTCTTCGGCGGCCAGCAGTTCGTAACCTTCGGCGTAGGCGTGCATTAGCCCGTACTCGACGCCGTTGTGCACCATCTTGGCGTAGTGGCCGGCACCGACCGGTCCGGCATGGACGAAACCATCGGCAAGTTCGCCCGGCGGCCGCAGCGCGTCGAAGATCGGCATCGCCCTGGCCACATCTGCATCACTGCCGCCGACCATCAGGCCGTAACCCTCGGTCAAACCCCACACGCCACCGGACACTCCGGCGTCGATGAAGGCGATACCCTTGGCGGTCAACAACTTTGCGTGAATACCGTCCTCGGTGTATCTCGAGTTGCCGCCGTCGATCACCAGATCGCCCTCGCTGAGCACCTCGGACAGCTGCAGAATCGTGTCGTGGGTGATCGTCCCGGAGGGCACCATCACCCACACCACCCGAGGTGCCGTCAACGCCGCGGCCAGCTCCGTCAAGGTCGGCACATCGCTGACTTCCGGACGGGGGTCATAGCCGATGACTTCGTGGCCGGTTTCACGCAGACGCTCCCGCATGTTGAAGCCCATCTTGCCCAGGCCGACCAACCCCAGTTGCATGTGTGCGCTCTCTCTCGACGGGCCGGTCAGCCCGGAAGCCGCACCGGCATCAACAGATAGACGTAATCGGTTTGTGCGGCCGGGAACGGACCCGAACCGCCTCCCGTGCCATCATCCTCGCCTGCCGGGCGCAACACCGCGGGACGGCTCGGTGTCGTGAAGCCGAATGTCACCCGCTCCGAATGCAACGAACCCAATCCGTCGGTCAGATAGGTCGGATTGAACGCGATTGTCAGCGGTTCGCCTGCGAACTCCACCGGCAGGTCCTCCTCGGCGCGGCCCACGTCGTCGGCACCGGCGGACAACCGCAGCACGTCCTCGTTGAACTCCATCCGAATCTGGGCACCGCGGTCGGCGACCAGCGCAACACGCTTGATGGCCTCGGTCAGCTCGGCGACCGCGATGGTGGCGATCGCGGTGTGCTCGTTGGGCAGCAACTGACGGAACTTGGGGAACTCCGCATCCAGCAGCCGGGTGGTGCTGCGCTTGCCGTCGCTGCGGATGCCGAGCAGACCGTCCTTGCCGACGGCGGTACCCGACCCCAGCGCCAGATGGACCTGTGTGCCGTCGGTGCCGGCCTTGGCGGCCTCGGCCAGTGTCTTGGCGGGTACCAACACCGCGGCCTCGACATCTGCGGTGCTGGTGGCCCACGTGAGTTCGCGCACGGCAAGCCGGAACCGGTCGGTGGCGGCCAACACCACCGATTCGCCGGAGATCTCGACCCGGATGCCGGTCAGCATCGGGAGTGTGTCGTCGCGGCCGGCGGCAACGGCCACCTGGCCGATCGCCTCGCCGAACAGATCGGAGGACACGACCCCGGTTTCGTCCGGCAGGGTCGGGAGCGCGGGGTAGTCCTCGACGGGCAGCGTGGGCAGGGAGAACCGGGCACTTCCGCAGGTCAGCGCCACTCGAGTGCCGTCGACACTGACTTCCACCGGTTTGGCGGGCAACGCCTTGGTGATGTCGGAGAGCAGCCGGCCAGACACCAAAACGCTTCCCGCAGAAGCGATTTCAGCACCGACCTGGACCTCGGCGGAAACTTCGTAGTCGAATCCGGAGATCGTCAGGCCGTCATCGGTTCCGGTCAGCAGCACGCCGGCCAGCACCGGGATGGTCGGCCGGGTCGGGAGATTACGGGCCACCCAGGCCACCGCGTCCGCGAAGTCTTCGCGCACGACGCGAAACTTCAAGTCGGTCAGCCCAGCCGTCGTCGTCGCCACGTCCTATGCGCCCCTTCGATAATCCCCGCAATGAGCTTTAACCAGCGTGGTAAGCGCCGTCGATGAACCACCGTAGAGCTTTCCGCACCAACTTGAAAGCTAATCGATCGGGCTGACATCAGCCTCCGACGGGCCGGCCGCGTGTGGTGCGGGCGGGATGTTCCCCAGGTGCTTCTTCTAAAGAGAGAACTAGGGAGATATTCAAGTAACAGTAATAGGTGCTGTGGAATCTGGGGATGAAGTGTCGTTCGCCCAGTACGGCAGGTGTGTCGCAATGTGTGTCGACTGTGGAGAGCGCGGCACTTGACGGGTGCAGGGTGTGGACAGTTGCGGCGGTGTGGATGGAGATGACAATCATCCTGTGGTTTGCGCGCAGGTTGTGCACAGCGCTGTCCACAGCGATTGGGTGTGGCAGCAGACGCCGATGGGACGGAAGTTGTTCGAAAATGTTTCGCGGAACACTGCCGCGTGACCACGATGTGAGACGGAAGTGGGCGTTTCAGCGCTTGGCGCGCTGACGGATCCGCGTCGTGAGTTCCTTGACGTGATCGAAGACCTCACGGCGCTCGGCCATTTCGCCCCGGATCTTCTTCTCCGCATACATGACCGTGGTGTGATCGCGGCCGAACGCCTGCCCGATCTTGGGCAGGGAGAGATCGGTGAGCTCGCGGCATAGGTACATGGCGATCTGGCGGGACTGGGCCAGCGCGCGGGTCTTGCCCGGGCCGCGGAGTTCCTCGACGGTGGTCTCGAAGTACTCGGCCGTGGCCGCCATGATGGCTGCGGTGCTGATCTGCATGGTGGTCGCGTCGGCGATCAGGTCGCGCAGCACCACTTCGGCCAGTGACTTGTCGATGCGGGTCTTGTTGAGCGACGCGAATGCGGTGACGCGGATCAGCGCGCCCTCGAGCTCACGGATGTTGCGTTCGATGCTGCTGGCGATGAGCTCGAGCACGTCATCGGGAACGTCTAGGCGGTCCATCTGCGCCTTCTTGCGCAGGATCGCGATACGGGTTTCCAGCTCGGGTGGCTGGACGTCGGTGATCAGGCCCCACTCGAAGCGGGTGCGCAGTCGGTCCTCGAGGGTGGCCAGCTGCTTGGGCGGGCGGTCCGAGGAGATGACGATCTGCTTGTTCGCGTTGTGCAGTGTGTTGAAGGTGTGGAAGAACTCTTCCTGGATACCTTCTTTGCCTTCGATGAACTGGATGTCGTCGACGAGCAGGATGTCGATGTCGCGGTAGCTGCGCTTGAACGACGCCTTGCGATCGTCGCGCAGCGAGTTGATGAAGTCGTTGGTGAATTCCTCGGTGGAGACGTACTTCACCCGCATGCCCGGAAACAGCCGTTGGGCGTAGTTCCCGGCGGCATGGAGCAGATGCGTCTTGCCCAGACCGGACTCACCCCAGATGAACAACGGGTTGTACGCACGGGCCGGCGCCTCGGCGATGGCCAGGGTGGCGGCATGGGCGAAGCGGTTGGACGCGCCGATGACGAACGTGTCGAAGGTGTATCGGCGGTTGAGGTTGACGGCGTTGCCATCGGTGGCCGCGAGGTCCTGCTGGGGACTGCTGAAGTAGGTCGGCCAACTCTCCTGGGCGCTGACCTTGGCGGCGCGGTCGTCGTCGATCTCGTCGCCGTCGGATGGCGGGGGAGTCGACTCGGCCGGAATGTCCGCGCCGGCGTCTTCGGGTTCGTCGGGCGGTGTGGCGATCCGCACCCCGAGCTCGACCCGCTGGCCGAGCTTACGGCTCAGGGCCGCGACGATGGGCTCGCGCAGATGGCGTTCGATCTCGTTCTGTACGAACGGCGTGGGAACCGACAGCAGAGCAAACCCCTCGGCGATCACCAGCGGTTTGACGAGCTTGAGCCACGCCCTTTGCTGGGGGGTGAGGGTCGGGACGGAAGGGTCGCCCTGGTGGTTGCCGTCACGGTCGCCGTTGAGTTCGGCAACGACGCTGTTCCAGACGGCGACGAAAGGAGGGTCGGGGTCAGCTGTAATGACTGTTACCCCCTTTGAGGTGCTGGGGCCGACCTAGGGACGACCAAAAGAACGATGACGAGCTGTCCACATATTTATCCACAGCTTGTGGAGAAAGGACAGTCGTCGTCGCTCTGTTGTCTGTAGCGAGGGCGTCGGCCGGGACTCGTCACGTGCTGCGCGGTGGGCGGCTGGGCGACGTCCTCGTTTCATTGTCCTGGGCCGCTCCAGGCGCGGAACGGCATTGCCAGAAGCTAACAGTTTTCTCTCGAAGTGCCAACAGTTCTGCAACATCCGAGGGCACCTGAAATTGTGAGCTGGGGCGAGGTTTGACCCAGGGAAATCTCGTCAGTAACCTTGACCAGTCGCCCGCACGTGGCGATACGGCTGCGAACTGGGCTTGCCTGGAGACCGCGCCGGTTAGTAAAGCACGACGACCTAGCTTATTGAGGGCAATCGCGTCCTTGCCGACACAACGGTGTGGGTGAGACGCGGGCGCCAGACGAAACAAGGAGAAATTGCCGTGGCCAAGGGCAAGCGGACCTTCCAGCCCAACAACCGCCGCCGTGCGCGGGTGCATGGGTTCCGGCTGCGGATGCGTACGCGCGCCGGTCGCGCCATCGTCGCCAACCGGCGTAGCAAGGGCCGTCGCGCGCTCACTGCGTGATACTTCGGCTTTCCGGCAGGATTTGACGCTGGTGCTTCCGGCTCGATACCGGATGAGGCGGTCCGCGGAGTTCAGTGCCACCGTCAGTCGTGGTGTGCGTGCAGTGCAACCAGACGTTGTCGTACACGCTTACCGCGACGGTGCGGATCAGAGTGGCCCGCGGATCGGGTTGATCGTGTCCAAGTCCGTCGGGAACGCCGTCGTACGCCATCGGGTGTCACGCCGCCTTCGCCACGCCGCCCGCACAATTCTGCCTCGGCTCGATCCGGCCGACCTGGTGGTGATCCGCGCCCGTCCGGGCAGCGGCCACGCCGTGTCCCCGCGGTTGGAGCAGCAGTTGCGTCAGGCCCTCGAGCGAGTTGCCTCGCGGCGCGGGACCTCTCCATGATCAGGCGCGCGGGCGCGGGCGCTGCCCGCGGTGTGATCTTCCTGATTCAGCTCTACCGCCACACCATCTCCCCGCTGCGCCTGCCGACGTGTCGATTCATGCCGACGTGCAGTCAGTACGCGGTGGACGCACTCACCGAATACGGCTTGCTGCGAGGCGGCTGGCTGGCCACGGTGCGACTGCTGAAGTGCGGCCCGTGGCATCGGGGAGGATGGGACCCCATACCGGAGCGCTGCACGCACACCCATGAGTCCGATGTCTCCGGTGAGACAGCTTCCGCCGACCTTGTCAGGAGCAAGTTGCGTGTTTAATTGGTTCAGCCTCGACATCATCTATTACCCGGTGTCGGCGATCATGTGGGTCTGGTACAAGGCGTTCGGCTTCCTTCTGGGCCCCGACAACTTCTTCACCTGGGCACTGTCGGTGATGTTCCTGGTGTTCACGTTGCGCGCGATTCTGTACAAGCCCTTCGTGAAGCAGATCCGCACGACTCGGCAGATGCAGGAACTGCAGCCGCAGATCAAGGCGCTGCAGAAGAAGTACGGCAAAGACCGTCAGCGGATGGCGCTGGAGATGCAGAAGCTGCAGCGCGAGCACGGCTTCAATCCGATCCTGGGCTGTCTGCCGATGCTGGCCCAGGTCCCGGTTTTCCTCGGTCTGTATCACGTGCTGATGTCCTTCAACCGGACGCAGACCGGCATCGGCCGGCTGGGTTTGTCGGTGGAGGAGAACAAGAGCCTGCCCAACTACGTCTTCAGCGCGTCAGACGTCGGGCACTTCCTGGATGCGAATCTGTTCGGTGCTCCGCTGGGCGCCACGATGATTCAGCAGCATGGGCTGGAGGCCTTCACGGACTTCAACCGACTGTCGGTGATCATCGTCGGCGTGCCGATCATGATCCTGGCCGGCATCGCGACGTACTTCAACAGCCGGGCGTCGGTCGCGCGACAGAGTCCAGAAGCGGCGGCAAATCCGCAGACCGCGATGATGAACAAGCTCGCGCTCTACGTCTTCCCGCTGGGCGTCGTAGTGGGCGGACCGTTCCTTCCGCTGGCCGTGCTCATGTACTGGTTGGCCAACAACATCTGGACCTTCGGTCAGCAGCACTACGTGTTCGGCAAGATCGAGAAGGAAGAGGAAGCCAAGAAGGTCGAGGCGCTGGAACGGCGGGCGGCCAATGCTCCGGCCCCCGGCGCCAAGCCGAAGCGGGCGCGCAAGGCCGAAGCCGAGGCTGCTGCCGCCGGCGCTGATGCCACCGACGCGGTGGACGCGGTCGACGCGGTGGAAGAGCCGACCGACGGTCAATCAAGCGCGACGGGTTCGTCTGGCGCGACGGGCACGTCCGGCGTAAGCCGCACACCGAAGCCGGGGGCGCGGCCCAAGAAGCGGAAACGTTGACCAGTTCCGACTGGCAAAAGTAGGGAGATGACGAATATGACGGACGCACAGACGACCGAGTCGGACGCCGAGCTGAGCGAGGAAACCGCCGAGCCGGTGACGAAGGTCGAGGACCTGGAGGAGCGGTTGGTCGCCGAAGGCGAGATCGCCGGCGACTACCTCGAGGAACTTCTGGACCTGCTGGACTTCGACGGAGACATCGATCTCGACGTCGAGGGAGACCGTGCAGTGGTGAGCATCGACGGCGGCGGTGACCTGAACAAGTTGGTCGGTCGCAAGGGCGAGGTGCTCGATGCCCTTCAGGAACTGACTCGGCTGGCCGTGCATCAGAAGACCGGGGAGCGTAGCCGGTTGATGCTCGACATCGCGCGGTGGCGTCGGCGTCGTCGGGACGAGCTGGCGGCGCTGGGCGACAAGGTTGCCCACCGTGTCCTGGAGTCCGGAGAGCGTGAGGAGCTCGCGCCCATGACACCGTTCGAACGCAAGATCGTGCACGACGCAGTGTCGGCGGTCGAGGGTGTACGCAGCGAGAGCGAGGGCGTTGAGCCGTCGCGCCGCGTCGTCGTTCTGCTTGGCTAGTTACAACGGTGTAGTTCATCAGCGGCCACGGTTGCCGCGGGAGTGCGGAGGATGTTTCACGTGAAACATGGCCCAGTCCCCGCGGCACCGGAGGCCGCTTTTCTGGTCCTCGGGGACCGACTTGGGACGGCCGAACGCTATGCGGCGATCCTCGCCGGCGCAGGCGTCGAGTGGGGTCTTCTGGGTCCGCGCGAAGTCGACCGCCTTTGGGAAAGACACATCCTTAATAGCTCCGCGCTCGGTGAACTCCTGAGCGCGGGCGAACGAGTCGCGGATATCGGTAGTGGTGCGGGACTGCCCGGGATACCGTTGGCGTTGGCCCGACCGGATGTCCGCGTCACGTTGGTCGAACCGCTTCTTCGGCGAAGTGAGTTCCTGCGTGCAGTGGTCGACGAACTCGAACTCGACATCGACGTCGTTCGGGGTCGGGCAGAAGATGCGGCGGTACGTGAACAAGCGGGGGAGTCGGACGTGGTGACATCGCGTGCCGTTGCCTCACTGGACAAGTTGACGCGATGGAGTATGCCGCTGCTGCGAGAGAACGGTCGGATGCTTGCCATCAAAGGGGAGCGAGCCGAAGCAGAGATTGAAGAGTTCCGGCGTGTGATGGCATCGCTCGGGGCAGTGGATGCCAGGGTAGTGAGATGTGGCGCGAACTATTTGAACCCACCCGTAACCGTCGTCGCCGCGCGGCGCGGATCGACGAAACGGGGGCGCGAAGGGCCGGCGGCCAAAGCCGGCCCGCGGGGGAGAACGAGCAGGAGATGACGATGAGTTCGGGTCCAAACGAAGTCCCAGGCGCGGGAAGCCGACCGGATGTTTCACGTGAAACGGTTTCACGTGAAACATGGACCGGCACGAACAACGCGCCCGCCAAACATCCGGCATGGTCGACGGATGTCAGCATGGACACCCCTATCGCGGCCGAAGCAGAACAGGCGACGCGAGTGCTGCATACCTCCCACGGCCAACTCCCGCGACCGGAGCGGCAGCGGGTATTCACCATCGCCAACCAGAAGGGCGGAGTCGGGAAGACGACGACTGCCGTAAATGTGGCGGCGGCGCTCGCCTTGCAGGGTCTACGAACTCTGGTGATCGATCTCGATCCACAGGGCAACGCCAGCACCGCGTTGAGCATCGAGCACCGGCCGGGCACTCCCTCGTCGTACGAGGTTCTCATCGGTGAGATCCCGGTCCATGAGGCGCTGCAACGGAGTCCACACAGCGACCGCCTCTACTGCATCCCCGCGACCATCGATCTGGCGGGCGCCGAGATTGAGCTGGTGAGCATGGTGGCGCGTGAGGGGCGACTGCGGTCGGCGCTCGCCGAACTCAAGAACCACAACTTCGATTACGTCTTCATCGATTGCCCGCCATCGCTGGGCTTGCTGACGATCAATGCTCTGGTGGCCGCCCCCGAGGTGCTGATCCCTATCCAGTGCGAGTACTACGCGCTGGAAGGTGTGGGGCAACTCTTGCGCAACATCGAGATGGTCAAGTCGCATCTCAACCCGGAGCTGTCGGTGTCGACGGTGATACTCACGATGTACGACGGGCGGACCAAGCTGGCCGATCAGGTGGCTGAGGATGTCCGGGAGCACTTCGGAGACAAAGTGCTCCGCACGGTGATCCCGCGGAGCGTGAAGGTCTCGGAAGCGCCCGGCTACGGCATGACCATCTTGGACTACGACCCCGGTTCACGTGGCGCGCTGAGTTACCTCGACGCAAGCCGGGAGCTTGCGGAGCGTGGTGCGCCGGATCGTGCGCAGTAACAGCATGAACGGCAGGCGCGATGGTGGGCAGCGGACGGCACCGATGAGTAGGAGACGAGTATGAATCAGCCGGCACGGAAACGGAGCGGCCTCGGCCGGGGACTGGCATCTCTCATTCCGACCGGTCCAACCGAAGACGGTGGCGACGGCATCAGCCCGAAGATGGGGGATACGGCGGCCGACGTTCTGCTCGGCGCGGCTCCGTCGTCGCCACCTCTGAACGGTGACGCCGCACCCGTCGACGGTGAAGCCGTCGGGGCCACGTACCGGGAGATCGATCCCGGCTCGATCGACCCGAACCCCCGTCAGCCCCGCCAGGTGTTCGACGAGGAGGCACTGAGCGAGCTCGTGCACTCCATCCGCGAGTTCGGTCTCATGCAACCGATCGTGGTGCGTGCGGTTCCGCGCGACGGCGAGACCCGATACCAACTTGTGATGGGGGAGCGGCGTTGGCGCGCCGCCCAGCAAGCTGGACTGACCGCCATCCCCGCGATCGTGCGGGACACTGCCGACGACAGCATGCTGCGGGATGCCTTGCTGGAGAACATTCATCGGGTGCAGCTCAACCCATTGGAAGAGGCGGCGGCCTACCAACAACTCCTCGACGAGTTCGGCGTCACCCACGATGAACTGGCCGCCCGCATCGGCCGGTCCCGGCCGTTGATCTCCAACATGATCCGGTTGTTGCGGTTGCCGATCGCGGTCCAGCGGCGGGTGGCGGCGGGAGTGCTGTCCGCCGGCCACGCCCGTGCGTTGTTGTCCTTGGAGGGCGGAGCCGAGCAGCAGGAGGAGCTCGCGGCCCGGATCGTCGCCGAAGGCCTGTCGGTGCGGGCGACGGAGGAAGCTGTCACGCTTGCCAATCGGGACGGTAAGACTGCGCCGACGCCACGCCGTAAGCCGATCCAGATGCCGGGGCTGCAGGACGTTGCCGAAAGGCTCTCGACGGCGTTCGACACTCGCGTCACCGTGAGTCTTGGCAAACGCAAAGGCAAGATCGTGGTGGAGTTCGGATCGGTCGACGACTTGCAGCGAATCGTCGACATGATGAGCGCCCAAGACCACTGAAAACCGGCGACCCACGACACGCGGTTGTTCCGTCACTGTGACACATCGGACTTTCAGTGCCGTCGGCACAGGCGGTCGCAGAGGTAAAACGCTTGTGCGCCATCGTTTTTCGTTCGAAAGGCGGCGTTCGATGAGAGTTCCACCGCAGACTGGGCCGTTGGCCCCACGCTCTCCTATCCTTGAGGGACAGTCGCACACGTCAACCACGTGTGGAACCCGGGGAGTCTAGTGTCAGCACGAATCACGCCGCTCCGGCTCGAGGGATTCGAGCAGTTGCCCAAGCATGCGCGCCGGTGCGTGTTCTGGGAGGTCGATCCGTCGACGCTGCACGGCGAGGATCATCTGACTGATCCGGAGTTCGAGAAAGAAGCCTGGCTGTCCATGGTGATGCTGGAGTGGGGTTCCTGCGGCCAGTTGGCGGTAGCGGTCTCACCTGACGACCGTGGTGGTTTCGACGATGACACCGCACGGCCGCTGACCGGTGACGAACCGTGCCTCGGCTATGCCTTCTACGCGCCACCGGGGGCGGTGCCGCGCGCCCGGCTGTTTCCCACGGCTCCCGTCAGCGCCGATGCGGTGCTGCTGACTTCCGTCAGGGTGGAATCGGCGCAGGGTACGGAAGGGTTGACGGGGAGTTTGCTTGCAGCTGTCGTGGGCGATCTCGTTCGGCGCGGTGTCCGCGCTCTCGAGGCATTCGCCTATACCCAGGCCGTGAGCGAGATGGGGGACGGCGGGTCAGTACCGCACGAACTGCTTCCGGTGCTGAAAGTGCTGGGGGACTGTTCGGTAGACCAGTGCATGCTCGACGCGGATTCCCTGCAGGACGTCGGATTCACTGTTGTGGCTCCGCATCCGTACTTTCCGCGGCTGCGGCTCGAACTCGACAAGGGTCTGGGCTGGAAGGCCGAGGTAGAGGCTGCGCTGGAGCGGTTGATCGAGAGCTCCCACCTCGAGCTGCCGGTCGGAGCCGGGTCGTTGTCGTGAAACCCGTTGGGCTGTAACGGCGATGCGTTAGATGGCTTCGGTCTATTCTCGCCAGATCAGCCGGCACCGCGTGTAGTGCTATTCGGGGTCGGACGGTGCCGGATGGACCGCCCGTGGAGCGGACAGTAGTACACACGCCCATCGAACTCGGCTAAGACGAGCAGACACTCGACATTGGTTGTGGCAAACGACGATTGAGGACAAACATCGCCAGGGACGACCGAAAGGGTTGGGGCACAGATGTGTCGGTGTGGGTTCGCTGCGCTCCGTCCACGTCTATGACGGTCAACGGTGGTTCATCGCCTCGATCGGCTTCGACTCGGCAATTCCCGCTTCACGATTCATTGTCGCTGCAGCCGGTGCGCGACTGGAGATGAAAGAGACTCGGACCCTTGGAAAGAGACCCGTGGGTGAGTGATGGCGCCAGGACCCCTGAATCAGGCGCCGCGGCCGGCCTGTTCGACTGAAAGCTCGTGGGCCAGCAGTTCGGCGAACGTGAAAGTTCCTGTGGGACGGTCGTTCTTGCCCAACAGGTACAGCCGCTTGACGGCGGCGAGGATGCCTTCGGCGAGGGCGTCACGGGTCTGGGTGGAGACCAGCAGCGAGCGGTCGCGAGGGTTGGTGATGTAGCCGACGTCGACCTGAACGGTCGGCATTCGGGTCAGCCGGAGCAGATCCCAGGTCCGGCCGTGGGTGCGACAGTCGCGTAAACCGGTGCGTGCCACCACTTCACGTTGAATGAAGTCGGCAAGATTCCGCCCGATGGTGGACACCGAACCGTGCGAGTTGCCGAAGTGGAACGACGCGACGCCATTGGCAGCCGGACTGCCCTGGGTGGCACAACGCAGGCTGATCATCAGATCGGCACCAACGGTGTTGGCGGTGCCGGCACGTTCGGAGTCGGACGGGCTGCGGTTGGCCGGCCGGGACGTGAAGGTGTCCATGCCGATGGCCGTCATGCGGCCCTCGAGTCGGCTTGCCAAGTCCCACAGGATGTCTGCTTCGCTTATCGGGCCGTCGGGTCCGTGCATGATGAGCCCGTGGTCGGCGCCGCCGCGGCCCGGATCGATGATCACGCGCTTGCCGGAAAGGCGCGGACCGGAACTGCGCACCAACTCTTCTTCACGGATCGCATGTGGCGACCCACCGGTCACCCGCGAGCCGAGGAAGTACAGCGAGCGCAGGGTTTCCGGACCGCAGATGCCGTCGGGGTACAGCCCGTACTCCCGTTGGTAGGAGGACAACGCGTTGTGGGTCTGCAGGCCGAAGTACCCATCCACCAGACCGGTGTAGAAGCCGAGATCCTGCAACCGCGCCTGCAGGGTTGCGACATCGTCCCCGTACATGGGCGCACCGAACTGGTGTGTGAGGGTGCGCGCCCCAAGGCGGTAGGAGGCCTCACGCAACGCGCGGTAGGTGGCCTCCCCGACGATGCCGTCGACCAGTAACCCGCGGTGCTGTTGAAACGCGCGGACGGCTTGGTCGAGTTCGTCGTCGAAGGCATCGAACGCCACATGGCGGCCGGTACTCAGATCGGCGTCGGGATTATCGATCAACCCGAGCGCCGCGAGCGCTGCCCGGATCTCGGTGACCGCACCGCCGCGATCACCGCGACGCAGACTCGACATACGGGCCCCTCCAGGCTGGTTTGCGGCACTGTGCCGGACTAGCTAGCCAGTATTGTCGCAGATTTCGACCCGATTCCGGAAAACGCCAGGCGGTTCCGGCGCCGGTCTAACCGAGCTCTAACTCGTCTTCTACAGTGCGTCGGCGAGCTCGCGGAGCAGGGCAGCTTTGCCTTTGGCACCGACGATGCGCTTGATCGGGGCACCATCCTTGAACAGGATCATTGTGGGGATTGACACAACCTGGAAGTCGCGTGCGGTGGCGGGGTTGGCGTCCACGTCGATCTTGGCGACGGTGAGTTCACCGGCCTTTTCGGCGGCGATCTCCTCGAGGACCGGGGCGACCATCTTGCACGGTCCGCACCAGGTCGCCCAGAAGTCCACCAGCACGGGGGTGGAACTGGTCAGGACGTCGTTGGAGAACGAATCGTCGGTGACCGCAACGGTTGCGCTTCCCTCACTCATGGGTGTATCTCCTGTCGGTTCGAAAACTATTGGGGGTCAAGCGTTCTCAGCGAGCCAGCGCTCGGCGTCGATCGATGCCGCACAGCCGCTGCCGGCCGCTGTGATGGCTTGCCGGTAGGTGTGGTCGACGAGATCACCGGCGGCGAAGACGCCTTCGAGCGACGTGTAGGTGGTGCGTCCGGCGACCTGCACGTAACCCGCGTCGTCGAGGTCGATCTGACCGCGCACCAACTCCGAGCGCGGATCATGGCCGACCGCGACGAACACCCCGGTGACGGCCAGCTTGGACTCCTCGCCGGTGACGGTGTCGCGCAGTCGCACACCGGTGACCTTCGGGTCGCCTTCGATCTCGGTGATCGCGGTGTTCGTCAGGAACGTGATCTTGTCGTTGGCGCGGGCGCGTTCCAGCATGATCTTCGACGCGCGGAACTCCTCGCGGCGGTGAATGAGGGTGACGCTGCGGGCGAAGCGGGTGAGGAAGGTGGCCTCCTCCATCGCCGAGTCACCGCCGCCGACGACCACGATGTCCTGGTCGCGGAAGAAGAACCCGTCACACGTCGCGCAGGTGCTCACGCCCATGCCGAGCAGGGTGTCCTCACCGGGGACGCCGAGATGGCGGGCAGCGGCGCCCATGGCGAGGATCACCGCGCGGGCCTGATGGGTTTCGTCACCGACCGTGACGGTCTTGACCGGACCCTCGAGCGCGACGGCGTCGACGTCCTCCATGCGCAGATCAGCGCCGAACCGCAGCGCCTGCTCGCGCATCTCTTCCATCAACTCCGGGCCGGTGATGCCCTCGCGGAAGCCGGGATAATTCTCCACCTCGGTGGTGGTCATCAGCGCGCCGCCGAACTGCGTGCCCTCGAACACCAGCGGCTTGAGCTGGGCGCGGGCGGCGTAGACGGCCGCGGTGTAGCCGGCGGGACCGGAACCGATGATGATGACGTCGTGGACCGTCGGTGAGGTGGTCATGTGGGCCTTTCTGCCGCGGATCTTGCTCGGCACGCAATGCAACGCCAGCCTACGGCGCGCTGTTCCCGATGTGGTCTGCGGCACGGACCGGGAGAGGTCATGGCCGGTGGACGACGGTTTCGGCCAGCCGTTCGGCGTGTGCGGAGTCACAGTCGGCAGCTACTACCAGTCCCACGACCGCGTCGCGAGTGTCTGCGGGTAGCAGAACCAGAACCCCACTGCGGCCGGCGACGTCGAGTGGCCGTGCGCCGAGGACGCGCACACCCGGGGGATAGCCAAGGGCTGACAGGCAGGCCGTCCGGCGGTTGGTATCGGACAGCGGACCAAGGTCGGGCGGGGCGGACAACAGACGCAGAATCTCCGGCTCGGACAGCCCGATGTCGGTCGCTCGAGGTGACACCGTGATCTGGCCGAGGCTCGTCATCGTCGACCGCGCCGGCTCGGGTGCCCGCAGCAGGGTGCTGACGCCCAGGCCGATGGCGAGCACGGCCGCGCACCCACCCGCGACGGCTGCGAACATCCGCCAGTGGGTGGGCGGTCGACGGCGCCCACGCTCAGCGGCCCGTAGCGCGCTGATCACGCGTGCGCTCACCTCTGGCGGCACCTCGGGCGCCGAGGCCGGGTCGGTGCCCAGCGCCGCAACGTCGCGGCGGACCTTGTCCAGCTCGGCCAGAATCGCCGCGGCCTCGGGTTCGGTGCGGACCCGGCGGCGCAGGCGGGCGGCTGTGGCGTCGTCGAGCAGCCCGGCCTGCAGATCGGCCAGCAGGTCAGGGGTGATCGGCTCGTCGCGCGTGCTGCCGTTCATCGCCCTCAAAATACTGCAGCGAGTGGGCCAGTTTGGCTCTGGCGCGGGCACACCGGCTCTTGATTGTGCCCTCGGCGACCCCGAGCAGCCGGGCCGTCTCGGCCACCGAGAAGCCCTGCATGTCGACGGCGACCACCGCGGCACGCTGCTCGACGGGCAGCTGCAGCAGGGCGCGTTCCACCACGATCGCGGTATCGACCCGCAGCGCGGGATCTCCTGCTGGATCGCGGACGTGACTGATCTTGCCCAGCTCGTCGTAGTGGGTGGCGCAAGGTTGCGTCTTCGCCCGCCGTAGCCGGTCCAGGCACGCGTTCACCACTATTCGGTACAGCCAACTGCTCACGGCCGAATCGAATCGGAACGATGCCGCGGTGCGGTGCGCCGAGAGCAGGGCGTCCTGCACGGCGTCATCTGCCTCGTCGTCGTGGCGGCTGGTCAGGTAGGCCAGCCGGCGCAGTTGGCGGTGGTGCCGGAGCACGAGTTCCTCGAAGGCGTAGCGATCCCCGGCGACGTGGGCGGCAAGCAATTCGGCATCGGAGCGCTCCGCTCCCGCGCCCTCACCCGCGAACCTGCCCACAAACCGAACCTAAAGGGTGCCGGAGGTGCCTTCGGACACTTGTTTGGCGCGCCGGACGTACCGCGTGGTCAGGTCACGGGTCGGGTTGGGGATGAATCCGTCAGGCCGCCGCTTTGATGGTGATCTCGGAGATGTCGCTGCGGCTCTTGCCGTCGACGGAGCCCAGCGTGGAGATCCACACCAGCACGTAAGAGGTCGGCTCCGCGCTCTCCACCGAGATGGTGTTCGATCCGCGCTTGAGCGGTGTCGCCGGAGTCAGCTCGGTGGTGTCCGACAGCGATGAGGGCGACGCATTCTCTGCCGAGCGGATCTGCACCGAGGTGCCCGTGCTGGTGATGTCGAGGGTGACCGCGCCGATCACCGTGGGCTCCGGCAGCTGCAGCAGCAGCCCGACGCCGTCCTTGAACCCGGGGAACGGGGCCGGGTCCGAATAGGTGTCGGTCGCCCACATGGTGCTGGTGCTGCCGTCGATCGCCAGGTCGGCCTGGCCCGGCGAATCGGCCTCGCCCTCGGGCGAAAACACCGTGGCGCGAACAGGTTTCACGGTGCCGCCGGTGTTCGTGGTGTCACCACCTTCGGTCTCGGTGGCACTGGTGGGCGCGTTCAGCCCGAGCTCGTCCTTGTCGAGCCCGCCGCCGACATCGCCGAAGATGCTGCTCAGGACCGATGCCATCACCACGAGCGCCACGACGATGATCGCGGCTCCCGCGCTCAGGCCGATGATCAGGGCCTTGCGGCGCCGGGCCTCCGCGGCGGCGCCCTCGTCACCGTCGCCGGCGCTCGCCAGCCTCGCGGCCGGCGGGGGTGGCGGCTCGTCGACCGAGTCGATCAGCTCTGTGCGGTCGGCGATCGCCGTGGCCTGCTGCAGCAGGTTCAGCAGTGTGGGAGCGCTGCGGATACCGCCGCCGGGCTGAACTGCCCGGGCGGCCGCAGCCGAGATCTGGAACGGGATGTCGCGGTCCACCGCACGCGGCTCGACGGGATTGCCCGCGGGGTCGAGGGCAGCCGGTTCCAGCCCGCTGCGCGAGCCCGACTCCGGCAAGGGCCAACGGTTGATCAGCAGGGCGTACAGCGCCGCGCCGATCCCGCGGATGTCGTCGTCGGGGGTGGCGTCCGGGAGCGTGGCCGGGAAGGCCAGCGCGACGTCACCCTCGATGCTGACCCGCACCCGACTGGGATGGTCGATCGACAACGACACTCCGGCCCGGTGTGCGGCTTCGGCCGCTGCGGCAAGTGACTGGATGGCCCGCGCTCCGCCGATCGGGGACGGTGAGGTGTCGGCGACTTCGGCGAGGGATCCGCCACGAATCCACTCCGAGACGATCAACCCGCCGGAGCCGCTGTGGGCCACATCGAGCACCCGGGCGATGCCGGGTACGTCGATCCGGCTAAGTTTGAGCGTGCGGGACAGGATGTCGGCGACTTCGGAGTCGGGCATCGACGCGTCGGGGTCGACGAAGGTCAGTGCCACCTGCCGATCAAGGGCGGTGTCGAGAGCCTGCCAGAACTGCAGATGAGGCGGCCCGCCGTGGAAAACCAGCAGCCGGTAGCGGCCGTCGGCGATCGTGGCGCCCGGTATCAGGTGGATGTCCTCGCCCGCGGTGGCCGATTCGAGAGCAGGCTCGCGGGGCGGGACGAACGAGATCGGTTCCCGGGTGGGGTCCCCGCCGTAGTCGGCGGGTGGGCGGCCGGAGTTCGGCAGGTTCACGGTGTCGTCGGTGGTCGGCGTGGCACCTGCGGGCACGTCGGGCTGGAAGTCGTCCGGGGCCGGACGCGGCAGCTTGGTTGTCGCAGTCCCTTCAAGTGCCGGGCCGCCCGCAGATTCGTCGGTCACCGGTGATCCTTTCCGCGTCCCCGCTCCGGCAACGGTGGCCGAAGCCCCATCCCAGGTGGCTGCCGGGGTTGGCGGCCACCGATGAGGAGAAGAATTCCTCTGATCAGGGTACGTGACCGGGCCGGGCCGATGCGGTCCGACGGGCGGCGAAATTGTTTGCAGGGCTACCTTTCGGGGTGCCGCAGCAGGGGGCTCTCGCCTGCGGTCGAGCCGGCGGCGCACCATCGCGACGGCGGATTGCGCCTCGGGAACCTTGGCCGCGATCAGTACTCCCGCGATGATCGGCACCATGATCACGCCGAGCGCCACAAGCCGTAGCAGCGAGCCCACGGGGCCCCAGTTGGTGGTCAACGACTCCAGTCCGAGCAGCTGATCGACCACTTGGGCCACCAGGCCCGCGAGCAGCGATGCGGTGATCGTCACCAGGATCGTGCGGATCACCGGCAGGCTGATCATCCGACCGTCGGGCGGATTCAGCGTGGCCCGCAGCAGCACATGGCCGACGATTGCTCCGGCCACGAAACCCAGGCCGTTGGCCATACCCAGATAGCCCGCCACCAGATCGGGATTGTCGGTGAGGTGCGGGGCCGCGATCGAACCCGCGACCTTGACCACCGTGATGACCACGACGACGAGGATCGGGGTCCATGGTTGTTCGCGCGCGTAGAACACCCGCAACTGCAGTAGCACCAGCGCGTAGGGGACCAGGGTGAATGCCGACAAGGTGATCGCCATGCCCAGATACCCGGCGGCGCTCTCGCTGAAGTTGCCGTATGCGAACAGCGCGCTGCCGATGGCAGGCCCGCCGACGGTCATCATCGCGACGATGGGGATGAGCGTGACCATGGTGAGCCGGGTGGCCAACGACAGGTCGTCCAGCACCGCGCGCTGGTTGTCGGCGGCGGCGTTGCGGCTCAGACGCGGCATCACCACGGTCAGCACGGTCACGCCGATGATCCCGAACGGCAGCTGCAGCACCAGCCACGTGTAGTTGTAGATGGCCGGCCCCGACGCCGCTGCGGTGCTGGCGATCTGGTTGCCGACGATCAGGCCGATCTGGCTGATGACGACGTAGAGCACCATCGCGACGGCCATGCCGCCGAACTTCTTGAGCCGGTTGTCGAGCCCCCACAGCGGCCGCAGGCTGACCCGCTCGGCCCGGATCGCCACCAGGAGCACCGCGGTCTGAGCCACCACACCCAGCGTGGTGCCGATGCCCAGGACCAACAGCTTGGCGTTGCCCATCTCGACCGGGTCGAGCGAAAGTTCGCCCGGGACAAGCATGTACACGCCCAGCGTGAGAATGGCGATGACGTTGTTGAGTACCGGCGCCCACGCCGGTGGACCGAACACGTTGCGGGTGTTCAGAATTGCCGCGAACACCGACGACAGCCCGTAGAACAGCACCTGCGGCAGCAACAGATAGGCGAATGCCACCGTCAGGGGATTGTTCACCTGCGGGTCGCTGCCCAGCATGACCCGCACCAGCAGGGGAGCGCCCGCCACCGACAGCACCGTGGTGACGATCAGCAACGTGGTGGCCAGCGTGACCAACCGCCGGACGAATGCGGTGCCACCGTCGACGTCGTCGCGTTCGGCCCGGGCCAGCACGGGCACGAAGATCGCCGTGAATGTGGCTTCCAGCACCAGTGCCGCCACCATGTTGGGCAGCTGATTGGCCACCGAGAACGAACTCAACAAGGCGTCGCCGAGGAGATACGCCAGCAGCGCCATGCGCAGGAACCCGGTGATCCGCGAGATCAGCGTCGCCAAGGCCATGCCCCAGGACCGCGACACCACAGCGGCATCGGACAGTTCGGGGCGTCCGGCCCTGCGGCGGGGTGCCGGGCCGCGGGGTATGCGTGCCGGCCCCAGTGGCCGCGTCGTCATCGTCGGCCGTCCGAAGGCGAATCGGCTTCCTCCCGGCTGAACGCCATGGCCACCTCGAGGGGATCGGGATCCTCGCCAGGGGGAATCAGATCGGCGCGGTCGGGTTGGCCGCGGAACCGGTGCCACAACCGGCGACCGGCCAGCAGGAACAGCACCGCACCGGCCGAGAGCGTGATGAAGAACAGCACCTTGCCGTAGGCGTTGGAATGCACTGACAATCGCACCGGCTCGCCGAGTGCCATCCCGGTGGCGGTTTGCAGCGAGACATCGACCGCCACCCGCTGGGTGAAGTGCACTTCGATGGGCACCCGCAGCGGCAGGTACCCGGGCGGCAGTTCGATTTCGCCCATGTCGGTCACGGTCATCCCCGGTGGGGCGTCGACCTGCAGCCGCACCCGGACCGGCACCGGCAGATCGTTGCGCAACGCCAACGGCAGCGGACTGCGCTCGGTGGCCAGGGTGTAGGCCCCGCCGGGGTTGACGACGGTGATCGCACCGAACATGTCGTTGACGCTGCCGGTCACGGTATCGAGCCTGCGCTGGGCCAATCCGTTGCGAACCTCGGGCGGCACCGACTGGCTCAGCGCTCGCAGCATGTCCTCGCGCAGTGGGGCGGTGTACTGCGCGCCGGTCAGCCCGGTGCGCTCGTCGGTGGTCAGCGCGCCGGTCAGTCCCCACAGCCGGCCGGTGACCGCGGCGATCCCGCGGGTGATGCCGTCGTCGATGCGGCTGTTCGGATTGCCCAGATCCGCGGCGGGCAGCGGCTGTACGGGTTCGGCGGGCAGCGCGTTGCCCTCGGCGATCACCGCGGTCAGCGGCCGTGGCACCGCCAGCCCCGCGTGGATCGTGGTGGCCACCGACGTGAGGATGGCCTGCGCATCGTCGGGGTGCAGGCTCCACACCAGCGGCGGCATCAGGACCTGGGTGCGCGGTTGGGCCTCGGGAGTCAGCCCGCGCCACAGCAGCGCCCCCAGCGCATCCTGGCGTCGCGCGGTGAGGGAGTCGTTCCGGACCGGGATGTCCAGCGACGGGTCAAGGTACGACGGCGCCACCGGATCGGTGCCCGCGCCGGCAAGTGCGGCGCCGACAGCGGGATCGAAGCCGGCCGACACCACGTGGGGGTTGTAGCGCAAGGGCACGACGTCGGCGGTGCCCGGCGCGCCTGGCGCGGCATCCTGCGCGGCGGCGATGGCGACGGTCTGGCCGTGCGCGGCGAGCAGGTCCACGGCGGGCCCGGTCAGCGCGCCGTCGGCGACGATGCTGGCGCCCCGGGTAGAGGCGATGCCCAGAATCTGGTCGACGATGTCGCCGGCCCCGTTTGTGGCGATCGCGCCGAGGCCCGGATCGCCGACGCGGTGCAACGCGGCCAGATCGGCCTGGGCGTAGGTGGTGGGTGTGACGCACATGCGATGAGCCAGCGTCCGCAACCGGTTCAGCCAGGCCACGGCGGCCTCTTGGCCGGTGCCTGGGCGGGTGGGGGTGGCCCGGCCTGCGTCGGGCCCGTCGTTGACGACGTAGCCGGCGGTCATCGCGTTGACGGTGACGAGCAGGTCCGGATCCACCGCGAGGCACAGTGCGGCGCGCACCTGTCCCGACTCGTCGACGGTCGGGCCGGTGGCGAAGTCGACCGCTGACAGCAGCGTGTCCAGGCGGCCGCCGGGGGCCAGCGAAGCGGCCAGATCGTCGTCGATGAGCCGGACGGGGGTGGTGCCGCCGGGGGCGCCGGCGGCCAGCCTCGGCCGATCCGCCAGCGGCCACAACATGGTCAGCTGAACCGGATTGGACGTGTCGGGCGGCACCACTGCATTGAGGGTTTCGGCCGCTGACCCCGTCGCGCTCGCCTGGTCGGGAGGAACCCCGAGCACCGGCAGGAGAAAACGGGCGTCGTCGAGGCGTGCGGGTGCCCCGTAGTCGGGTGTGCCGTTGACGTTGACGAGCAGCGGGTAGACGCCGGGGTGTTCGACGTGCAGGGACGGCCCGTCGCTGCCGCGCAGGGGATAGGACAGCGTGAATCCAACGGCCTGGCCGCGCTGCATCTCAGGGGCCACGGTCACGAAATCGGCGACCGGTTCGAACTGGTCCAGGTTGCCGCTGAGGTCGGTGCGCAGTTCGGTCGACGACGTCACGGCCTGCGAATGCTCCATGCGGATCACCACGTCGCGCACCGGTCGGTCACCGACATTTAGTACGACCCCGCTGACGGTCAGGACCGATTCACTGGTGGTCGTCACGACATCGGGGGAGACCCGGTCGATGCGGATCTGCAGGAAGGGTGTTGCCCCTGGCTCACCGGCGGCGGCGCGAGGCGGCACGGTCCCGGACAGCGCCACAAACAGCGACAACAACGCGGCGACCAGCACCACCCGCGCCACCGTTGACAGCTGACGCGCCGCCGCGGCGGCCATCACGGCCCCTGTCCGCATCCGTTCGTGCGCCGGCGGGCCTGGGACTGAGCGGAGTCGTCGCGGCGGTGATTGCGGGTGTGGGAGTGCGTCTGAGCGCGCCGCCGCGGCGCGCTGCGCGGCAGCGGTGGCAACGCTGCGGGGCCATCGGTGTGCAGCCTGTCGATCAGCTCGCCGGCCACCTCGGCCAGCCTGCGCTCGTCGGCGTAGGCCAGTCGCGACGGCAGCTCGCGGAGCGGAACCCAGGCGACTTCGGTCACTTCGACGTCGTCGTCGGACAGCTCACCGCCGAGAAAGCGCATGAGGTAGTGATGCACGGTTTTGTGTACCCGGCGGCCTTCGGTGACGAACCAGTAGTCGATGCTGCCCAGCGCCGCCAGCACGCTGCCCTGGATCCCGGTCTCTTCGGCGACTTCCCGGATGGCGGTCTGCTCCGCGGTTTCGCCGAGTTCGATGTGGCCCTTGGGCAACGACCACAGCATGCGGCCACGCCGGTCGACCCGGCCGATGAGTGCTGCCAGCGCGGTGTCCTTGGGACCGTCGATTCCGTCGATGACCAGCCCACCGGCAGAGGTTTCGTGGACCGTGCGCAGCCTCTCGGGCGGGCGGCGCGGCCGCGCCTTGCGCTGCTTGGACTGGTCCTTGGGGGTGGGAACGGCGGCGGGGGCGCTCACTTTATCGGGGGGAGGTTCGCTGGGCTGCCCGGTGTGGTGCTCGGCACCGGGGACCGGCGGTCCGGCGGCCCGTTGCGCACGGCGTTGACCACGACGCCGACCCCGGCGCCGTCGTGGTTTGGCCTGTTCGCCGTCCGACACCCAAGCGATAGTAGCTGCCACGCGGGTCGGCTCCTGCCACACTCGCCGGTAGTGACCGCACTGCGCACATTAGGCTCATCGAACGTGTCCGAAGCTGCTGCTGCTGATGCCGAACTGCTGGCCGGTGCGTTTGTCGCGTTGAACCGCCGCGCCGAGGTGCTGCGCGGGCTCGGCGCGGTGTTCGCTGCGGCGGGTCACGAGCTGTATCTCGTCGGGGGCAGTGTGCGCGATGCGCTGCTGGGCCGGCTGACCGATCAAGGCGATCTGGACTTCACCACCGACGCCCGGCCCGAGCAGATGCAGCGGATCCTGCGCCCCTGGGCAGACGCGCTGTGGGATACCGGCATCCAGTTCGGCACCATCGGCGTCGGCAAGGGTGCTCATCGCCTGGAGATCACCACCTTCCGTGCCGACAGCTACGACCAGGTGTCGCGCAATCCGCAGGTGGTGTTCGGTGAGCGCCTCGAGGATGATCTGGTGCGCCGCGACTTCACCGTCAACGCCATGGCGGTGCGGATCACGGCCGACGGTTTGGGCGAATTCCATGATCCGCTAGGCGGTTTGGCGGCCATGCGCGAGAAGGTGCTCGACACACCGTCGGCGCCGGAGGTGTCTTTCGGCGATGATCCGCTGCGGATGCTGCGGGCGGCCAGGTTTGTCTCACAGCTCGGGTTCAGCGTGGCGCCGCGGGTGCTCGAGGCGCTGTTGGAGATGGCCCCGCAATTGGGCCGGATCACCGCCGAGCGGGTGGCGGCCGAACTGGACAAGCTGCTGCTGGGCGCCGACCCGGTGGCGGGCATCGATTTGATGGTGCAGACCGGGCTGGGTGCCGTGGTGTTGCCTGAGGTCGGCGAGATGCGGATGGCCATCGACGAACACCACCAGCACAAGGACGTGTACTGGCATTCGCTGACGGTGCTTCGCCAGGCCATGGACCTGGAGGAACCGGCGGGGCAGGAGCGAAGCGACTCGGGGGAGGAAACGGGCGGTCCCGACCTCGTGCTGCGCTGGGCCGCGCTGCTGCATGACATCGGCAAGCCCGATACGCGTAAGCACGAGTCCGACGGCGGGGTGAGCTTCCACCATCACGAGGTGGTCGGCGCGAAGATGGCCCGTAGGCGGTTGCGGGCGCTGAAGTACTCCAAACAGATGGTCGAGGACGTTTCCCAGTTGGTGTACCTGCATTTGCGGTTCCACGGATACGGGGACGGCAAGTGGACCGACTCGGCGGTGCGCCGCTACGTCGCCGACGCCGGGCCGCTGCTGAGCCGGTTGCACAAGCTGGTCCGCGCCGACTGCACGACCCGCAACAAGCGCCGCGCCGCCCGCCTGCAGGCCAATTACGACGACCTGGAGAAGCGGATCGCCGAACTCGCGGCCAAAGAGGACCTGCAGCGGGTCAGGCCGGACCTGGACGGCAACGAGATCATGGAGATCCTCGGTGTCCCGGCAGGCCCGCAGATCGGCGAGGCCTGGCGCTACCTCAAGGAGTTGCGCCTGGAGCGCGGACCGCTGAGCCGTGAAGAGGCGATCGACGAATTGTTGAAGTGGTGGAACGCCAGGGGCTGATCGTGCGTCTGATCAGTCATGGACTACTGCTTGGGTGATCCGGACGGCGCGGCGACCATGTGGTCGGGAGAGCCCGCGATCGATACCGATGGCGACGGCACGCCCGATGGCGTCGGCCTTGATCTCGATGGCGACGGCCGGATCGACGATGTGATGGCCGACCTCGACGGTGACGGCGTGGCCGAGCACGCGGTGCGTGACCTCGACGACGACGATCGGGCCGAAAGTTACTTCACCGACGACGGATTCGGCACCTGGGCGGTGAGCGTGGACCGGTCCGGGCAGGTGCGGTGGTTCGGGCTGGACGGGGTGGAACACACCGGTGGACCGCTCGTCGATTTCGACGCAGACGGCGCGGCCGACGACCGCTTGCTCGACGCCGACGGGAACGGCCTGGCCGACCGGGCGCTTGTCGGCGATCTCGCTCACGTCGACACCGATGGGGACGGCCGGTGGGACCTCAAGCTCACCGACACCGACGGCGACGGCCGCGCCGACTCGGTCACCTAGTTTCGCCGAGCGTGCGGGTCTGCCGGCCGACACGCCGTCAAACCCCGGCAGTTTGCGCACCCTCGCGCCGCACGAGCGTGCGCTCAACCCCGCCCGGCGCCCGGTGGCCCAGCGAACGCCTGCGCAATCGTCAACCATCTCGCGGCGTCGGCACCGGAAGCCGTCACGTCCAACTCGGACGGCGCGCGGCGCTGGGTGACCAGCATGCAGAAGTCCTCGGCAGATCCCGTCACCCGCTGCGCGGCATCCTCGGGACCCCACTCCCAAATAGACCCGTCTGGGGCACGCAACTCGACGCGGAACGCCTCGGCGGGTGCGGTCAAACCGTTGACGGCATAAGCGAAATCGCGGGTGCGCACGCCGATGTGGGCGATGGAGCGCAGCCGCGCGGTGGCCGGACGCCGCACCCCGAGCGCGTCGGAGACATCCAGACCATGCGCCCAGGTCTCCATCATCCGGGCGGTGGCCATCGACGCCGCGCTCATCGGCGGCCCGAACCACGGCAGTTTGCGCCCCTCGGCGACGCCCACCAGCTCGTCGTGCAACCGCGTGCGGGTCTTGCGCCAGTCGGCCAGCAGTTGATCCGGCGGGGTGAGCGCGAGCTCCTCGGCGCCGGCGTCGACGAACCCGGTCGGGTCGGTCATCGCGTCGGCCAGCACGTCGTTGAAACCCGGCTCGTCGGTGATCGCGATCAGCGATACGCGGTCGGTCCACAACAGGTGGGCGATCTGGTGGGCGATGGTCCAGCCCGGCGCCGGCGTGGCCGTCGCCCAGCCCGGCTCTGCGCGTCCCGCGGGCAGGTCGGCCACAAGCGCGTCGAGTTCGTCGCTCTCGGCACGCAAGTCGGCCACGATGTTCTCGGCTGTCGACATGCCGGACAGACTAGACCCGCCGCGGCGACGCAACCGCTGCGTGCACTGCCAGCCCGGCCAGATAGAACACCGACCCGGCCACCACCAGTGCCGGGGCATGCCCGTCGGCAGGCATGACCGCGGCCGCGGCGGCGATCGGGCCGATGTACGACATCCAGAACAAGGCGTCCTGCACGGCGAATACGTGACCGCGCAGTGCGTCGTCGACGTCGAGCTGCATCGCCGAATCAGCGCACAGCTTCACCAGCTGTCCGGCCGCGCCCAACAGGAATCCGCACACCAGCATGACTGGCACCTGCAACCCGACGGCGACGAGTTGGATCACCGCCGCGAAACCGAGCGCGCCGTTGGCGGTGGCGTAGCGGCCGTAGCGGGCGATCAGCGTCGGCGCAGCAAGTATCGCCAGAAAGGCACCGAGCCCGGTGCTCGCCATGAACACCGCAGCGGCGCCCAGGCCAAGTCCGGCCGCGACCGCCGGGGTGTCGGTGTGGCGGACGATCACCAGCACCAGGAGCGTGTTGATGCCGAACGCCATCCGGTGCGCGGCCAACCCGGCCAGCGTGGCCCCGACCGTGCGGACGGCCGCGACCGTGCGCATGCCGTGCACCCAGCCGGTCGCGACGGCGTAGGCCGCCGAGCCGTGGATCGCCCGTTTGCTCTCGTGGGGACCCAGCACGTGCGGTTCGAACCGCACCGACAACCACAACGCCAGGGCCACCGGGGCCAGGACGGTGAAGATGACGACGGACGCGCCTGCGTCGTCGGCTCCGAACAGCAAGCGCGCCAACAGCATGAAGTTGGCACCCAGAAACGCCGCGAGCGCGCCCGTCGCGGCGGCGATCGAGTTCATCGTCACCACCCGCTCGGCAGGCACGACGTCGGGCAGGGCGGCCGACAAACCCGATGAGACGAACCGGGTGAACCCGTTGACGATCAGTGCGCCCAACAGAATCGGCAGATCCGCGACGCCGAACGCGAGCAGCAGCCCGACGAGGAACACCAGCAGCAGCCGGCCGAGGTTGGCGCCGATCATCACGAGACGTCGGTCCCAGCGGTCCAGCAGGGCGCCGGCGAACGGGCCGAGCACCGAGTACGGAAGGAACAGCACAGCGAACGACCCGGCCACCTGCCACGGTCCGGCCGCGCGTTCCACGTTGAACAAGATGGCGCCCGCCAGGCCGGCCTGAAACAGGCCGTCACCGAACTGGCTGACCGCGCGGAGTTCGAGCAGCCGCCGGAACTCCGTGAGACCCCGCAGCGATCGCCATAGGGCGATGGGCGCGCGAGCGTCAACCACGGCAATCACGTCCTGTTCGGGGGCTCTCTACAGAGCAATCGGCAACCCGCTCCACAGTACAAACGTCAGGCCACGCCTGCGTTGTTCGCACCTTCGGGACTCTGCTGGTGCCATGATGGATGAGTGGCGCAGTCAGAGGATCCGGAGGATTTCATCGCGCCTGCGGCGCATCGGGTACGGGCGGGCACGTTGCTGCTCGCCAACACCGATCTGCTGGAACCGACGTTCCGTCGCACCGTCATCTACATCGTCGAGCACAACGCCGGCGGAACCCTCGGCGTGGTCCTCAACCGACCGAGCGACACCGCGGTCTACAACGTGCTGCCGCAGTGGGCGAAACTCACCGCCAAACCGAAGACGATGTTCATCGGCGGTCCGGTCAAACGGGACTCCGCGCTGTGCCTGGCGACGTTGCGGGTCGGCATGCAGGCCGACGGTGTTCCCGGACTACGGCACGTGCAGGGCCGCGTGGTGATGGTGGATCTCGATGCCGATCCCGACTTACTTGCGCCGATGCTTGAGGGTGTACGGATTTTCGCGGGGTATTCCGGTTGGACGATCGGACAGCTCGACGGCGAGATCGAGCGGGACGACTGGATTGTGTTGTCCGCGTTGCCTTCCGATGTGCTGATCGAGCCGCGGGTCGATTTGTGGGGCCGCGTGCTGCGGCGTCAACCGTTGCCGACGTCGATGCTGGCGAGCCACCCGATCGACATCAGCCGCAACTAGCCGCGAGCTATTTGCACGACAGGGTGCAACTGGCGCAGGAGCCGACGCAGTCCGCACCCGAGCCCGCGTTCGCCTCGCTGCGGGCCACGACCTTCGCGCTCTGCCAGCAGCCGGCGGCCACCGTTGCGACCGCACCGACAATGCACACCACCACGACCGTCAGGCCGGTCTGGGGTGCGGCGGCCAGCGCGGCCACCCCACCGGCGGCGAGCATCACGGCGGCGGCCAGTTGAGTAGGGGCCACCGCCCGAAGCACGCTACGCACGGGGTCCTCGGTGCGCGGCTTGGTCAACAACCACAGCCCGAGCACTCCGACGACGACGGCGGCGCTCAGGCACAGCAGCGCGGCGATCAGCATGCGCCACACAATACGAGGCGCGCGTCGAATCCGTGGGGTCGGGTTAGAACTGGTTTCAGTCCGCGCGTGGTCAGCTCGGCGCCCCCAGGAGCTGCGGCAAACCGGGCAGTGCGGGCGGCCCGGGCGCAGGCTGCGGCGGCGGCGCCGGTGGCGAGGCCGGCGCGGGTGCGCTCACCTTGAACCCGGAGACGATCGCGTCGGCAGCGTCGGCAGCTGCCGATACTCCCTGGTTGGCGGCCGACGAGTTGACCGACATGGAGACCAGATACCGGTCAGGGCCGGACGTCGCGATGACGTGCCGCCGCGACGTGTTGAGCATCTGGCTGCCGGAGTTGTAGCTACCTTCGATGAAGGCTGACGGGAAGCCGTTGAAATCCGTCATCGACATGTCGGTGGTGCGCCAACCCAGCTGCTGCTGACTGTCGACGTATCCGTGGCTGATGGCTTCGGCCGGGTCGAAGTCGCCGACGAGCTTGTAGACCACCACTTGTGCGTTCGGTGTGTACAGATCGGTGCTGGTGCGGTCGGCGATGACGGCGAACGCGTCGGGCACGTTCGGGTCGGGCACCTTGGTCCAGCCCGCTGGCAGCGGCAACACGATGCTCAGCGCCTTGAATCCGTTGCTGACCTGGGGCTCCATCGTCACCCCCTTGCTCTTGAAGAACTCGGCGAGGGTGCCGGAGGAGGCCGGTGTGATGGCCAGCGGAGTGGGAGCGGTAGCGGGGCTTGCTGCCGCAACGCCCGGGATGCTCTGAGCGGCCGGCGCGGCGGCCGGTGCCACCGTCACGGTCTGGGTCACCGTCGCCGGGCTCGGCACGGTCGGCTGCGGGAACACGGGTTCGGCTGATGCGGTGTTCCCCGCGAGGCCCACGAATCCTGCCAGGCCCACGGCCGCTCCTGCTGCCAGAACCCGCCATCGGCGCGCACGCTCGATCATTGCTCGGTCCTCCCAAAACGGTTCGGGGCTGATTTGCTGCCCCGCGTCAGGCGCCGACTGTATCCACCACGCGGCCTACGCCACCAGGTACTCAACCGACCTGGAACCAAGCCCTGACAATGTTGCGACGCAACCGATACCAAGCCGTGCCGTCGGGAACCGGGAGATGGGCGATGAGCTGCCCAAACCCACTCGAGACCCTGAGGAACTTCGCCTTATACCCTGTTTGGCGTGACCGAACCCGCGACCACGCAGTCAGAAACCCCGCAGCACCGCTACACCGCGGAGCTTGCCGGGCAGATCGAGGGCACCTGGCAGCAGCGGTGGGCGGAGTTGGGCACCTTCAACGTGGCCAACCCGGTGGGGTCGCTCGCGCCTCAGGATGGGTCGGCGTTGCCGGCCGACAAGATGTTCGTCCAGGACATGTTCCCGTACCCGTCCGGCGAGGGTCTGCATGTCGGCCATCCGCTCGGCTACATCGCGACCGACGTCTACGCCCGCTTCTACCGCATGACCGGGCACAACGTGCTGCACGCCCTGGGCTTCGACGCGTTCGGGCTGCCCGCCGAGCAGTACGCGGTGCAGACCGGCACGCATCCGCGCACCCGCACCGAGGCCAACATCGTCAACTTCCGCCGTCAGCTGGGCCGGCTCGGACTCGGCCACGACGCGCGGCGCAGCTTCTCCACCACCGACGTCGACTTCTACAAGTGGACGCAGTGGATCTTCCTGCAGATCTACAACGCCTGGTTCGACACCGCGCTCAACCGGGCCCGCCGGATCGACGAGCTGGTTGCCGAGTTCGACTCGGGCGCAAGAACTCTGGACGACGGGCGGCGCTGGCAAGAGCTGTCCAAGGGTGAACGCGCCGATGTGATCGACGGCTACCGACTGGTGTACCGCGCCGACTCGATGGTCAACTGGTGCCCGGGCCTGGGCACCGTGCTGGCCAACGAGGAGGTCACCTCCGACGGGCGCAGCGATCGCGGCAACTTCCCGGTGTTCCGGAAACGGTTGCGGCAGTGGATGATGCGGATCACGGCGTACTCGGACCGGCTGCTCGACGATCTCGATGTGCTGGACTGGCCGGACAAGGTCAAGACCATGCAGCGCAACTGGATCGGGCGTTCGACGGGTGCGCAGGTGCATTTCGGAACCGCCGCCGGCGACGTCGAGGTGTTCACCACCCGGCCCGACACCCTGTTCGGCGCCACCTATCTGGTGTTGGCGCCCGAGCACGAGTTGGTCGACCGGTTGGTCGCGGACGTGTGGCCGGCCGGGACCGACGCGCGCTGGACCTACGAGGCCGCCGATCCGGCCGAGGCCGTCACGAGCTACCGTGCCGCCATCGCGGCCAAGTCTGATCTGGAGCGTCAGGAGAACAAGGCCAAGACCGGGGTGTTCCTCGGCTCCTACGCCACCAATCCGGCCAACGGCGAAGGCATTCCGATCTTCATCGCCGACTATGTGCTGGCCGGTTACGGCACCGGGGCGATCATGGCCGTGCCCGGCGGCGACCAGCGCGACTGGGACTTCGCCACGGAGTTCGGGCTGCCGATCGTCGAGGTGGTTCATGGTGGCGACATTTCGGAAGCGGCATACACCGGCGACGGCACGATGGTGAACTCCGGCTACCTGGACGGCATGGACGTGGAGGCGGCGAAGAACGCCATCATCGAACGGCTGGAGGCCGACGGGCGTGGCCAGCGCCGCGTCGAATACAAGCTGCGGGACTGGTTGTTCGCCCGCCAGCGGTACTGGGGCGAGCCGTTCCCGATCGTCTACGACGCTGACGGCCGTGCCCATCCGCTTCCGGAATCGGCTCTGCCCGTAGAACTCCCGGACGTTCTGGACTATTCGCCGGTGTTGTTCGACCCGGATGACGCCAACAGCGAGCCGTCGCCCCCGCTGAACAAGGCCACCGACTGGGTGCATGTCGAGCTGGATCTCGGCGACGGGCTGCAGGCGTACACCCGCGACACCAACGTCATGCCGCAGTGGGCCGGCAGCTCCTGGTACGAGCTGCGCTACACCGATCCACACAATTCGGAAGAACTGTGCGCCAAGGAGAATGAGGCCTACTGGATGGGCCCGCGGCCGGCCGAGCACGGCCCGGACGATCCGGGTGGCGTCGACCTGTACGTCGGCGGTGTCGAGCATGCTGTGCTGCACCTGCTGTACTGCCGGTTCTGGCACAAGGTGCTCTACGACCTGGGTCACGTGTCCTCGCGCGAGCCGTACCGGCGCCTGGTGAACCAGGGGTACATCCAGGCCTTCGCCTACACCGATGCCCGCGGTTCCTATGTGCCCGCCGCGGAGGTCGAGGAGCGCGACGGCAAGTTCTGGTACCAGGGCAGCGAGGTCAACCAGGAATTCGGCAAGATCGGCAAGAGCCTGAAGAACTCGGTTTCGCCGGACGAGATCTGCGACAACTACGGGGCGGACACCCTGCGGGTCTACGAGATGTCGATGGGCCCGCTGGACGCGTCCCGCCCGTGGGCGACCAAGGACGTGGTCGGGGCGTATCGGTTCCTGCAACGGGTGTGGCGGGTGGTGGTCGACGAGACCACCGGCACCGAACGCGCCGCCGAGCACGAGGCGCTCGACGAGGCGACGCTGCGGGTCCTGCACCGCACCATCGCCGGTGTCACCGAAGACTATGCCGCACTGCGTAACAACACCGCCGCCGCCAAACTCATCGAATACACCAACCACCTGACCAAAGAAAGTGTGCGGTCACGTGCCGCGCTTGAACCGCTGGTGTTGATGGTGGCTCCGCTGGCGCCGCATTTGGCCGAAGAACTGTGGAAACGCCTGGGCCACGACGCCTCGCTGGCACACGGCCCGTTCCCGGTCGCAGATCCGCAGTATCTGGTAACCGACACCATCGAGTTCCCGGTCCAGGTCAACGGCAAGGTGCGCGGCAAAATCACTGTCGCGGCCGACGCGGACAAGACAGCGTTGGAGGCCGCGGCCCTCGCCGACGAGAAGGTGCAGGCGTTCCTGGCTGGCGCCACGCCGAAGAAGGTCATCGTCGTTCCCGGCCGGCTGGTCAACCTCGTCGTCTAAACCGTGCGATTTGGGTGCATTTACCGGCGGTCACCGCCGGTAAATGCACCGAAATCACCCCGGACGGACCACGATTTCGTGGACATGGCCATCGGGCGGGGTGGTGACGGCCGTGGCGACCAGCCCTGCGACGGTCTCCGGACGCAAAAAGCGCGCCGGGTCGTAGTCCTTGCCCTCATACCCGACGAGTTCGCGCTGCATCTCCGAGTCGGTGCGGCCGGGGAAGATCGTGGTGACTCGCAGCGAGGGCTCGTCGACGCGTAGCGAGTCGGCGAACGCCCGCAGCGCGAACTTGCTCGCCGAGTAGGACGCCATCCCGGCCGAAACCGACCGTCCCGAACCGGAATTGATGAATACGACGTGCCCGCGAGCGGCGCGAAGCGCAGGCAGCAGCGCCAGTGTCAATGCGACTGCCCCGGTGACGTTGACCTCGAAGGTGGCCCGCCATTCGTCGGCGCTGGATTCGGCCACCCGGCCCGGGTACATGACCCCGGCGTTGTGCACGAGTACATCGAGCTCGGCGAGCACCTCGGAGCTGGCCTCGATCGAGTCGGTGTCGGTGAGGTCCAGCGGCCAGGTCGGCGAGCCCAGCCGTTCGGCGACCTCGTCGAGGTGGGCCGATGGGCGTCCGGCCAGCAGCAGGGTGTGAGTGGGCGCGAGCGCGGCGGCAATGGCCGAACCGATGACGCCGCCCGCTCCGGTGATCAACGCGGTCGGCACGCCGATCAGCCTACCGACCTGCAACTCGCGCGTCGGCGACGCATGATGGTACCGATGCCACCCGACCCGAGCTTCGCTCCCACACAACTCGCTGCCCGCGCCGCCTACTTGCTGCGCGGTAACGACCTGGGCGTGATGACCACCGCTGCGCCGCTGCTGTACCCGCACATGTGGAGCTGGGATGCGGCGTTCGTGGCGATCGGGCTGGCCCCACTGAGCGTCGAGCGCGCGGTGGTGGAACTCGACACGCTGCTGTCGGCTCAGTGGCGCAACGGGATGATCCCGCACATCGTGTTCGCCAACGGTGTCGACGGCTACTTCCCCGGTCCGGCCCGGTGGGCGACTTCGGCGCTGGCCGCCAACGCGCCGCGGATCCGGCACACCTCCGGCATCACCCAGCCTCCGGTGCACGCGATTGCGGTGCAGCGCATCCTCGACCATGCCCGTAGCCGGGGCCGGTCCACCCGCGCGGTGGCAGCTACGTTCCTGGACCGACGCTGGGCTGATCTGGTGCGCTGGCATCGTTGGCTGGCCGAGAGCCGCGATCAGGACGGCCACGGCCGGATCACGCTGTACCACGGCTGGGAATCCGGTATGGACAATTCGCCGCGGTGGGACAGCGCCTACACCAACGTGATTCCCGGCAGCGTGCCGGAGTACCAGCGTGAAGACAACACGATCGTGACCGACGCCAGCCAGCGGCCGTCCGACATCGAGTACGACCGGTATCTGTGGCTGCTCGAGGAGATGAAGTCGGTTCGGTACGACGACGGTCTGCTGCCCAAGGTGATGAGCTTCGCCGTGGAGGACGTGTTCGTCTCGGCGATCTTCTCGGTGGCCTGCCAGGTGCTCGCCGAGATCGGTGAGGACTACAAGCGGCCGGACGCCGACGTTCGTGAACTGTATTCCTGGGCGGACCGATTCCGTGCAGGCGTCGTCCAAACCGCCGAGGAACGCACCGGTGCGGCAAGGGATTTCGACGTGCGAACCAAGCAGTGGGTGGCCACCGAGACTGTCGCGCAGTTCGCGCCGCTGCTGTGCGGAGGCCTGCCGCACGACCAGGAACGCGCACTGCTGCGGCTGCTGGAAGGTCCGCGGTTCTGTGGGCATCCGGATCTGCGGTACGGACTCATTCCGTCGACGTCTCCGGTGTCGCGCGACTTCCGGGCCCGCGAATACTGGCGTGGGCCGGTATGGCCGGTGATGACCTGGCTGTTCTCGTGGTGCTTCGCGCGGCGCGGTTGGGCGGAGCGGTCATTGGCGCTGCGCCGGGAGGGATTGCGTCAGGCCAGCGACGGTACGTTCGCCGAGTACTACGAGCCGTTCACGGGTGAGCCGCTGGGCAGCATGCAGCAATCGTGGACTGCGGCAGCGGTGTTGGACTGGCTCGGATGAAGCGAGACTAATCCTCGGATTTGGCGGGGTGCGGTTCTTCCTGGCCGGCCAGACGTTCCAGTGGCGCCAGTGCTTTGGCGAGAGTTTCCAGATCGTCGGAGCTGAGCTTCGCCAGGCGGGCGGCCAGATCGGCACGGCGGGCGGCCAACGATTCGCGGTGCTGCACGAGGCCGCGGGGAGTGACGTCGACCAGCACGGCACGCAGGTCCGATGGGTCCCGAGAGCGCTTGACGAGGCCCAACTTCTCCAGCCGCCGGATCGCGACGGTGGTGGTCGGGGTGCGGACCCGCTCGCGGGCAGCCAGTTCCGTCATCCGGATCGGACCCTGGTCGAGCAGGGTCAGCAGGATGGAGAGCTGGGCCAGGGTGAGGTCTCCGGCGGTCCCTTTGTGGGTGTCGCCGCGGCGCAGCACCGAGAACACCTTGGACAGGACCCGCTGCAGTTCTCCAGCAAGCTCCGTGACCTGCGATTCGGTCTCCACCATAATTCGCTAGTCTAACCTGTCTGTTCCTGCCACGATGTCAGCTTCCGGGGTTTGACGCGACGAATCAGCACAGAATCAGAGCACCTGGGACAGGAAGCGCTGCAGCCGATCTGTCTCGGCAGCTTCGAAGATCTGCTCGGGAACTCCGGACTCGACAACCTTGCCGTGATCCATGAACACCACGGCATCGGCCGTCGATCGGGCGAACCCCATTTCGTGGGTCACCGCGATGATCGTCATGCCGTCGGCGGCCAGGGCGGCCATCAACTCCAGGATCCCCTTGACCAGCTCGGGGTCGAGCGCCGAGGTGACCTCGTCGAAGAACATCACCTGCGGCGCCATCGCGAGTGCCCGCGCGATCGCGACCCGCTGCTGTTGTCCGCCGGAGAGGGTGCCGGGCCGGACATCTGCCTTGTGCCGCAAGCCAACCCGGTCCAGCTGGGCCAGGCCCTGCTCGCGGGCTTCGTCGGCGCCGAGGCCTTTGAGCTTGCGCGGACCGAGGGTGACATTGTCCAGCACGCTGCGGTGCGGGAAGAGGTTGAACTGCTGAAACACCATCCCGATGCGCTGGCGCAACTGGTCGGGGTTGTCGGCCAGCACTGAACGCCCGTCGAGCAGGATGTCGCCCCGGTCGGGTTCGTAGAGCCGGTTCAGGGTGCGCAGCAACGTGGATTTTCCGGAGCCGGACGGACCGATGACGGCGGTGGTGGTGCCGGCCGGGACATCGAGGTCTACTCCGCGCAGCACCGGATTCGGCCCGAAGGACAGATGAATGTCGGTGGCTGCCAACGAGACTGCTTCGGTGGCCATCAGATCATCTCCTGGTTGGCAGCGGGTGGCAGCAGCGGATCCTCTTCGGTCGGTGGCCGCCCGCGCCGCAGCCGGTTGTCGATGAAGTTCACCAGGTGGGTCAGCGGAATGGTCAACATCAGATAGAACAGTCCGGCCGCCACCAACGGGGAAAGATTGCCGGTCTGGGCGTTGAGGTCACGGCCGACTTGGAACAGCTCACGCTGATTGGCGATGAGGCCGAGGAAGTACACCAGCGACGAGGCTTTGAGCAGTGCGATGAACTGGTTCATCAGCGCGGGCAACACGCGCCGCACGCCCTGGGGCACCACGACCAGCCGCATCGACGCCGGATAGCTGAAGCCCAGCGCGCGGGAGGCCTCCAACTGCCCGGGTTCGACGCTCTGAATGCCGGACCGGAAGATCTCCCCGATGTAGGCCGCGGCCATCAACCCCAGCGCCGCGATGCCCAGCGGATAGGGACTGTTGCCGGTCAACGATCCGACCACGGGGCCGATGCCCAACCCGATCAGCAGGATGATCATGACCTCGGGCAGGCCGCGGAAGATGTCGGTGTACACGCGGGCGGGCCAGCGCAGCAGTCGAGACGGGGAGATCCCGGCCACCGCCAGAACCATGCCCAGAACCAGGCCGATGATGCTGGCGGACACGGTCAGGATCAGGGTGTTGGGCAGGCCGGTCTTGAACAGGTCGGGGATGGCCTGCTTGTAGAGCTCCCAATCCAGGAACGAGTCAGCCAGTTGCGAGAGGGTGGATTTGGGGGCAACCGCGTCGGCGGCTGCCGGTTGTTCTCGGCCTGCGGCGATGGCGTCGAAGTCGGGCAGTTGCGGTTCCTGCGCCGCCTTGGATCCGGGCTTCCAGCCGGGCGGCAGGGCCCGCGGCACCCAGTCGGAGTACAACCGGGCCCAGGTGCCGTCGGCGATCACCGCGTCCAGGCCCGAGTTGAGCGCGTCGATCAGCGGCTGGTTCTCCGTGGCCACCGCCCACGCCACGAAATTGTCCAAGCTGAAGGTGTTTTCGATGATCTGCGCCGGATCGCCGGGTTGCACGCTGCCCGACGCCTGCTGGGACGGTGCCACCCAGGCGTCGACCTGCCGGGTTTTCAGGCTGGCGTAGGCGGTGTTGTAGTCCGGGAACTTCACCGGCTGCAGACGCAAGGTGTCGATGACGTAGGACTCCTGCACGGTGCCCTGCACCACGGCGATGCGCTGGCCGGGGGCGAGCTGGTCGAAGCCCGTGATGGGAGAGCCGGTCGGGACGACGAGCGAGAAGTAGCCGAAGTCGTAGCCGTTGGTGAATCCCACGGTGCGACGGCGGGCGTCGGTGGTGGTGATCGACGATGACGCGACGTCGAAGCGCCGGGCCGCGGTCTGGGCGAGTAACCCGGAGAATTCGGTGCCGACGAAGTTGATCTGCAGGCCGAGTTTGTCTGCGATCGCCCGCAGCACCTCGTTGTCGAAGCCGGTGAATTCGCCTGCCGAATTGATGCAGATGCTCGGTGGGGCGTCCGACAGGGTGCCGACCGTCAGCACGCCGGGGGTTCCCAGCCCGAGATTCTCGGTCCGCACCGCGTCGAGCGGCACCACGGCGGGGGTCGTGTACTTGTCGGCACCCGGGCCGCCGGCCGCGGCGGCCAGATTGGTGGGTAGCGAGCTGGCGCTGTCCACACCGGGCGGGGAACACTGGTCGACATCGGCTAGGGCCGGCCCCGCCAGAACCAGCCCCATGACCATCAGGGTCGATGCCAGCAGCGCCGCAAATCGTCTGACGCTCATCTGTTGAAACCTAGTGGGCCTGACCGCGGCGGTGCGGGATTCAGCTCAAGGAGACCGCAAGTCGCCGAACACCCCGCGCCGCGTGAGCTCGGCGATCATGACCTTGGCCATGCGCTCGGCGCGTTCCATGCAGGCCTGGCGTGCCCCCTCGGGGTCACGAGCCTGGATAGCGGCGGTTTCCTCCTCGTACCCGCTGACGAACTCGGCCTTGGCCTTCGGGTAGGACAGCCAGAACTCGGACGGCGCAAAGCTCTTGCCGGCGCGGATCGCAGCCTGCAGCCGTGGGCCGGCGTACTCCTCGTTGATCGCGTCGCGGTACGTCCAGCACGCTTCCTGGAAGGACTTGGTGTCCTTGGCGCTTCGCAGAGTGCGCAGGCTGTCTTCGAGATGCGCGAGGATGCGCGGCGTGGGATTGGTGGCGCAGCGGGCCGACGCGATCCCGTTGAGAAGGCCGTACAGCTCGTGATGTTCGGCGACGGTGGCCTCGTCGAACCTGGACACGAACGCGCCGCGGTGATATCGCGTGGACAGGAAGCCGTCATGCTCCAGCTGCACCACGGCTTCCTGGATCGGGACACGGCTGAGCCCGAGATCGCGGACGATCTCGTTGCGGTCGATCCGATCACCGGAGCGAAGTTTGCCCGTCATCACCAGGTTGATGATGTGCGTGACAACCTGATCTTTCTCCTTGACCCCGTACTTCTTCGGCACCCTGCTGTGGCTCCCCTGCCGTGTTTGCGATTCGCCAGTGTCTCACGCACCTGCCCATTGAGTGCCCCTTAGCGACGGGAACTATGCTCAGCGCGCCGCGCTGCGGCCGTCCCGCCAGCGGCACAACGCCTCGGCGGCGGTGAGGTCGTAGTCCGGGCCGTTGACTCCGACCGTCAGGATGGTGACGCCGAGATCCACCAAAGCGTCCGCCTCGGCGAGCATGGCGTCCAGGCCACCGCTCTCCGGGACGCCGGCCGAACGCTCCACGGTTCCCGGGTCCCGCCCCACCGTTGCGCAGTGCTCGGTGAGCACCGCAGCTTTGCCAGGATAGGTGTTGCGGTCGACGAATGCGTGCCAGATGTTGGCATGCTCGGCGACCTGTCGCAGCGTCTTGCGCTCACCCTGACCACCGATCAGGATCGGGATCTCGCGGGTGGGCGCGGGATTGAGCTTGGCCAGCCGGGCGGTGATCCGCGGCAGCGCCTGCGCCAGATCGTCGAGCCGGCTGCCCGCAGTGCCGAACTCGTAGCCGTACTCGTCGTAATCCTTTTGCTTCCAACCGGATCCGATGCCCAAGATGAGCCTGCCGTCGGAGATGTGGTCCACCGTGCGGGCCATGTCGGCGAGCAGCTCGGGGTTGCGGTAGGAGTTGCAGCTCACCAGGGCGCCGATTTCGATGCGCGACGTCTGCTCGGCCCACGCGCCGAGCATGGTCCAGCACTCGTAATGCGCGCCGTCGGGATCACCGTAGAGCGGGAAGAAGTGATCCCAGTTGAACGCGATGTCCACGCCGATGTCCTCGCAGCGGCGCACCGCGTCGCGGATATGGCGGTAGGTGGGGGAGTGCTGGGGCTGAAGTTGGACGCCGATGCGTACGGGAAAACTCACGTTTGCGAGCGTACCCAGACCGCATCGCCCTCGAAACCGACGCTGTGGTGGCTGTCAGCGCCGTACAGCAACCACAACGTCGGCCTCGACGCGGTTAGACCCCGATCTGGCCCCCGTCACGCCACACCGCGACCACGGCAGGCCTGGCGGGCGTGTTGCCACCGCCGGGCCAATGCGACAACGGCTTCTCCACGCTGTAGTCGTCGCCCTCACCCGGATGTTGCACACAGACGGTCACCACGTCATCGGTGACCACCGGCCCGCAGGTCTCGGCCCCGATCGGCACCGAGAGGAACTGCTTGGTCTCTCCGCGGTTCGGCCCGTCGAGTGCGACGGCGAACAACCCGTCGTTGGCGTCCAATGCGTTGCCGTCGGTGGAGATCCACAGGTTGCCATGGCTGTCGAAGGCCAGGTTGTCAGGGCAGGAGATCGGGCTGACCTTGGTCTTGTCGAAGCCGGCGTAGTAGGTGTCGGCCGCCTTGGGGTCGCCGCAGACGAGCAGCAGATCCCAGGTGAAATCCGTGCCCGCATGGTTGTCGGTGATCTCCAGGATCTGGCCGTTCTTGTTCTCGTTGCGCGGGTTGGCCGCGTCGACGGGCGCCTTGCCGTCGGTGCCGCGCTTGTCGTTGTTGGTCAGCGCGACATAGACCTTGCCGGTGTGCGGATTGGCCTCGAAATCCTCGGGCCGGTCCATCTTTGTGGCGCCGGCCTTGTCGGCCGCGAACCGCGTGAACACCGCAACCTCCTGTGCGGTGATGCCGTCGACGAGAGATTCGCCTGCTCCGTTCGGGCCGGAGCGAAGCAGCGGAATCCAGGTGCCGGACCCGGTGAAGGAACCCTTCGACGGCAACTTGCCTGTGCCGTCGATCTCGCCGGCTGGGATGTCGCTGCTGAGCTTCGCGACGTACAGCGTGCCCTCTTCGAGCAGGGTCATGTTGTGGGCGATGTTGCCCGGCTGAATCTTCTTGGCGGACACGAACTTGTACATGTAGTCGAAGCGTTCGTCGTCGCCGGTGTAGACCACGACGGTGCCGTCGTCGGTGACGTGGACGTTGGCGCCTTCGTGCTTGAGCCGTCCGAGCGCGGAGTGCTTGACCGGAGTCGACGCCGGGTCCCACGGATTGAGCTCGACGACGTAGCCGAACCGGTTGACCTCGTTGGGGGACTTCGTCAGGTCGAACCGGGGATCGAAGGTCTCCCATTTGAGTTCCGACGGTTCCTGCGCGATGCCGTACCGGTCGAAGCGGTCGGCGTCCACGGGCTTGGGGTCCGGGCTGCCCTCGGCGGCACCGAAGTAGCTGTTGAAGTTCTCTTCGCCGGAAAGCACTGTGCCCCAGGGTGTCACGCCACCCGCGCAGTTGGCGAAGGTGCCTGCCACGGTACGCCCGGTCGGATCGGCAGCGGTCTTGACGAAGTCGGTGCCTGCGGCAGGCCCGGTCAACGCGAACGGGGTGTCGGCGGTGATGCGCCGGTTATAGCGGCCCATCACCGGCTTGAGCGCACCGTCGGCGCCGCGCTCCACCTCGACGACACCCATGCCGATGGCGGCGATCTCGATGTCGAACTGTTCGCGGGTGGGCGCATCGGCGTTGTAGCCGGGGAACATGAACTGTGGTGTGACGTACTCGAAGTTGGTCACCAACAGGAACCGGTTGTCCTGCCCCTCGACCGGCATCAGCGCGGCGAAGTCGTTGTTGAAGCCGAACTGCTTGCGTTGCGCGTCGGCGGTCTGCCGGGTCAGGTCGAACGCCGGCGCGTCGGGAAGTACCGGATCACCCCAGGCGATCACCACCTGCTGCCGATAGCCGTCCGGAATCACCACGGCGTCTTCGGTATTGGGCGCCACCGCGGCGAACTTCATGCCGGGCGGGGTCTCGGCGGGTACCGCCGAGGTGGACGGCACCGCGGCGGGCGCATCGGTCCCACAGGCGGCCAGCACCGACCCGGCGCCGACGGCCAACACCGTGACGCCGGTGGCCTGCAGCATCGAACGGCGCGACACACGCTGCACGATGTCCCCGAAATACTCGTTGTCACTGGTGTTGGGAACGGGCTTGGAACACGCATCGCCGCAGCGATAGCGACAGGTCACGTGCTGACGCGACGAGATTCCACGGTGGGTGACAAAGAGATTCAACGGTACAAGCGCCATCGCGCGCAGATCCTTCCGGTCGATACCGACCGCGGGCTGGGCGGCCGGTCCGGCGGAAACCTACGGGAGCTGGGCTAGCGGCGGGTTAACGGAAGGCGACGAGCTAGCGACCGAGAAGGCCGCGCAGGATCTCGACGAGCGCAGCCGGCTGGTCACCCTGCACCGAATGTCCGGAATTCTCGACGACGTGCACCCGCTGGAATCCGGGCGCCGTCTTGGCGAACAACTCGGCATCCTCGTCGTTGACGAAGAACGAGTTGGCGCCGCGGATCAGGGTCGTGGGCATGGTGATCGAAGGCACGTCGTCCCAGAGTCCCTCAAAACCGTCACCTTTGCGGAACGAGTCGTAGCGCCATGTCCAGGTGCCGTCATCGAGTTGCTTGGAATTGTGGAAGACGCCGCGGCGCAACGAGTTCCGGTCCCGGTGCGGGGCAGCGGCGATCGTGACGTCGAGCATCGCCGCAAAAGTGGGGAAGGTGTGGTTCTCCTGAACCAGGGCGACGGTGCCCATCTGCGCCTTGGTCATCTCGGTGTGGCGCTCGGGGGCCGACGGCGTGACGTCGACGAGCGCCAGTTCGGGTACCAGCGCCGGTTCGGTGGCCGCGATCCGCAGCGCCGTGAGCCCGCCCAGCGACATGCCGACCACCAGGCGCGGCTGGGGTGCCCACCGGCGCAGCACCGCAAGCAGTGTCTCGGCGTTGAGCTTGGGTCCATAGTCGCCGTCCTCACGCCATGCGGAGCGGCCGTGCCCCGGCAGGTCCACCGCCAGCGCAGGCTCACCGAGCCCGAGGATCACGGTGTCCCAGGTGTGGGCGTTCTGCCCGCCCCCGTGCAGGAACACCGCCCGCGGCGGTTCGGCGCCGAACTTCAGCGCACTGATCGGCCCGTGCTCGATGCGCTCGACGGGCGGCAGTGGACCGGTCGCGCCGATCTGTTCGGCGTTCTCGGGTAGGAGCCCGAACTCGTCCAGCCCGAGCAGTTCGTCATCGGTGACCACGAACCGGACCTTACCCAAAGCGACTTGTGGAGTCTCAGCCGTCATCATCACGGCCAAGACTCCACAAGTCGCTGAAAAATTAGCCCTCGATGAAGGTTTCCAGCTGAGTCCGCGCGACATCGTCGGGCAGTTGCTTCGGCGGGCTCTTCATCAGGTACGCGGACGCCGCTTCGACGGGGCCGCCGATACCGCGGTCCTTGGCGATCTTCGCGGCGCGCACGGCATCGATGATGACGCCGGCGGAGTTCGGCGAGTCCCACACCTCGAGCTTGTACTCGAGGTTCAGCGGCACGTCTCCGAAGGCACGACCTTCGAGGCGGACGTAGGCCCACTTGCGGTCATCGAGCCAGCCGACGTGGTCGGACGGGCCGATGTGCACGTCCTTGGTGTTGAACTCCCGCTGCAGGTTGCTGGTGACGGCCTGGGTCTTGGAGATCTTCTTGGACTCCAGGCGCGAGCGCTCCAGCATGTTGAGGAAGTCCATGTTGCCGCCGACGTTGAGCTGCATGGTGCGGTCGAGCTGCACGCCGCGGTCCTCGAACAGCTTGGCCATCACCCGGTGGGTGATGGTGGCGCCGACCTGGCTCTTGATGTCGTCGCCGACGATCGGCACGCCGGCGTCGGCGAACTTCTTGGCCCACACCGGATCCGACGCGATGAACACCGGCAGGGCGTTGACGAACGCGACACCCGCGTCGATGGCGCACTGGGCGTAGAACTTGTCGGCCTCTTCGGAGCCCACCGGCAGGTAGGAGACCAGCACGTCGACCTTGGCGTCCTTGAGCGCCTTCACCACATCGACCGGCTCGGTGTCAGACACCTCGATGGTCTCGGCGTAGTACTTGCCGATGCCGTCGAGCGTCGGTCCGCGCTGCACCATCACGTTTGTGGGCGGCACGTCGGCGATCTTGATGGTGTTGTTCTCGGAGGCGAAGATGGCTTCCGAGAGGTCGAAGCCGACCTTCTTGGCGTCCACGTCGAACGCGGCAACGAACTTCACGTCGCGCACGTGGTACTGGCCGAACTTGACGTGCATCAGGCCGGGCACGGTCGTGTTCTCGTCGGCCTTGTGGTAGTACTGCACACCCTGGACCAGGGAGGATGCGCAGTTACCGACGCCGACAATGGCGACTCGGATCTCTCCTGCGTGCTCAGACATGGACGGTCTCCTTACTCGTTCCGTACTGCTCGGCCCAGCGGCCTGGCTAGTTCATGTGTTTTCGGCGCGTCCCTGCGCCGAGCGTTCTGCCGCGATCAATTCGTTGAGCCATTTCACTTCTCGTTCGCTGGACTCCAGCCCCAACTGGTGAAGCTGGCGGGTATAGCGGTCGAACGAGCTGCTGGCCCGCGCCACGGCTTCGCGCAGACCTTCCCGCCGTTCCTCCACCTGGCGGCGGCGCCCCTCCAAGATCCGCATCCTGGCTTCGGCCGGGGTGCGGTTGAAGAAGGCAAGGTGCACACCGAATCCGTCATCGGAGTAGTTCTGCGGTCCGGTGTCGGCGACCAACTCGGTGAACCGCTGTTTGCCGGCATCGGTGAGCTGGTAGACCCTGCGAGCGCGCCGCACTTTCGTGGCCCCCTCCGGAGCGGCGTCCTCGACGATCAGTCCATCGGTCTGCATGCGGCGCAGTGCCGGATAGAGCGACCCGTACGAGAAAGCACGGAACGCCCCCAACAAACCGGTCAGCCGTTTGCGCAGCTCGTAGCCGTGCATGGGCGATTCGAGCAGAAGACCCAGGATTGCGAGCTCCAGCACTGAAATCACCCCCTATGGCAGATATAGGTTGTCGCTACGACGGTTCAACACCTCGGTCAACTGTATCGCGCCGATATATTGACTGCCAAGAGAGGGTGACAAAGTTCGTGCTTTGTCTGGTCAGCTGCTGTGGCGGTAGACCTGCTTCACGGTGCCGTCCGGGTACAGATCGATGGTTCCGCCGCCGAAGTCGCTGTTGACGATGACCTGGACGTTGACGAGATCCGGGGTCGACGGATCCTCGGACGGCGTGATGCGCAACCACGAGCTCTCGACGTCTTCGGGCTTGGTGGTCAACGTTTCGGGTGCGCCGCGCAACACGGCCAGCGCCTTCTCGTAGTCGAACTTCGCGACGTCGACGAGCCGGTCCTCGGCGTCGACCGCGTCGGGCGACTGCGGGTCTCCCCACCCGCCGACGTAGCGGTAGTAGACCTCCTTGCGGCTGTCCTGCGGATCAGGGCGGTAGAGCATCGCCGAGTCCGGGTCGATGTGCAGCTCATAACCCATCGTGTTGCCGAACTTCTGCCGCATCTGCTCGAACAGCCCGTTGACCCCGTTGAGGGACTGCAGCTGGCGCGGCGGCGTGAGCACCTGCGGTGCGATGCCGTCGGCCTTGGCGCCCGGATCGGCGGCGAAGCTCAGCGGGGACGACGTATTGCCGTACACGCCCCAGCCGATACCCATACCCAGCAGCACCAGCACAACGGCCGTCGCCAGCCTGAAGCCCCAGCCGGCGCCCGCCGCCCTCGCGACGTGGGGCTGTTTCAGATCAGGCAGTTGGACCGGGGCGTTGGCGTTCTGCAGATCCTTCACCAGTGCGGCCAGCTCGCCGAGGGTGGCGGCATTGGTGGCGGCGCTCACGCGCTCGCGGTGTTCGGCCATGGACAGCTGTCCCTCGCTGAGTGCGTTGTCGAGCACTTTGCAGGTGTCATTGCGGTCGCTGTCTTTGGCCCGAGTCATCGAGGTCTGCCTTGTTGCCACGCGCAAGATCGTATGAGCTGTGACGCGGTCGCGCCTCAGTGTCCACTGGGCCGACGTACTCTGGTCATCGTGCGATTGCAGAGACAGGTGGTGGACTACGCGCTTCGGCGGCGGTCCCTGCTGGCTGAGGTCTATTCGGGGCGCACCGGCGTCTCGGAGGTCTGCGACGCGAATCCATATTTGCTGCGTGCCGCGAAATTCCACGGCAAGCAGAGCTCGGTGATGTGCCCGATCTGCCGCAAAGAACAACTCACGTTGGTGTCTTGGGTATTCGGCGAGCATCTGGGCCCCGTGTCGGGGTCGGCACGCACGGCAGAGGAGCTGGTTTTGTTGGCGAGCCGCTACGACGAGTTCGCGGTACACGTGGTGGAGGTCTGCCGGACCTGCAGTTGGAACCATCTGGTCAAGTCATATGTGCTCGGTGCGCCCCGGCCACCACAAGCGCGTAGGCCGAAACGAACTCCGACCACGCGCAAGTCTGCGCGTACGGCCAGTGAATAGCGAAGGGCGCCATTCCCGGTCAGCCAACGACATCCGTGATGCCGCTGACCGGCTTGGCGCGCGCGACAACGCGCGGGAGAAGGCGCGGGAGAAGGCGCGGGAGAACCGACCCACCGGGCGGCCGGCGCCCGGCCGTCCAGGAATGCCGCCTGACGATCGGATGACCACGGTGCTGCCGCCGGTTCGTGACGGCCACCCGGCCCCGATCGACGTCGTCAAGGCCGCGCTGGACGGCACCCCGCCACCCAAGCCGCCGCCACCACCGCCCCGCGGTCGCGGGCCGTCGGGACCATCCGGCCCGTCGGGGCCGACCCCCGGCAAGCAGTTCCGGATCAACTGGAAGTGGGTGCGGCGCGGGTCGATTGCCGCAGTTGTGGCGATGCTGCTGTTGCCGTTGGTGACCTTCGGTATGGCGTACATGATCGTCGACGTCCCGCAGCCCGGTGACATTCGCACTGCCCAGGTGTCGACCATTCTGGCCGCCGACGGCAGCGAGATCGCGAGAATCGTGCCGCCGGAAGGCAACCGGGTCGATGTCAACATCGACCAGATTCCGGTGCACGTCCGCGATGCGGTGATGGCCGCCGAGGACCGCGACTTCTACTCCAACCCCGGGTTCTCGTTCACGGGCTTCCTGCGCGCGATCAAGAACAACCTGTTCGGTGGCGGGGGCCTGCAGGGCGGGTCGACGATCACCCAGCAGTACGTCAAGAACGCGCTCGTCGGCGACGAGCGCTCCGGCGTCGGCGGCTTGATCCGCAAGGCCAAGGAGCTGGTCATCTCCACGAAGATGACCGGTGAATGGTCCAAAGACGCTGTGCTGCAGGCCTATCTGAACATCATCTACTTCGGCCGCGGTTCCTACGGGATCGCGGCGGCGTCCCAGGCTTATTTCGGCAAACCCGTCGAACAGCTCACCGTCGCCGAGGGCGCCCTGATGGCCGCGCTGATTCAGCGGCCCTCGACGCTAGACCCCGCAGTGGACCCGGAAGGTGCCGCCGACCGGTGGAACTGGGTGCTCGACGGCATGGTCGACATCGGCGCGCTGTCCGAGAGTGACCGCGCCGCGCAGGTTTTCCCGCCGACTGTTCCGCCCGATCAGGCCAGTCAGCAGAACCAGACCACCGGGCCCAACGGGCTGATCGAACGGCAGGTCACCAAGGAGCTGCTGGATCTGTTCGACATCAGCGAGCAGGCGCTCAACACCGAGGGTCTGCAGATCACCACCACGATCGACCCCAAGGCTCAGGAGGCCGCCGAGGAGGCGGTCAGCAAGTACATGGACGGCCAGGATCCCGACATGCGGACGGCGGTGGTGTCCGTCGACCCCCGCGACGGTGCGGTCAAGGCGTACTACGGCGGATCCGACGCCAACGGATTCGACTTCGCGCAGGCCGGTCTGCCGACCGGCTCGTCGTTCAAGGTCTTCGCGCTCGTCGCGGCGCTGCAGCAGGGGATCGGGCTGGGCTACCAGATCGACAGCGGGCCGCTGACGGTCAACGGCATCGAGATCGGCAACGTCGAGGGTGGAAGCTGCGGCACCTGCTCGATTGCCGAGGCGCTCAAACGCTCGCTCAACACGAGCTACTACCGGCTGATGCTCAAGCTGGAGAACGGTCCGGAGGACGTCGCCAAGGCCGCCCATGACGCAGGCATCGCCGAAAGCTTCCCCGGGGTCGAGCACACGCTTTCCGAGGACGGTCAGGGTGGCCCGCCGAACAACGGTGTGGTGCTCGGTCAGTACCAGTCGCGCGTGCTGGACATGGCCTCGGCCTACGCCACGCTGGCGGCGTCGGGCGTCTATCACAAGCCGCATTTCGTGCAGAAGGTCGTGAACTCCTCGGGGCAGGTGCTGTTCGACGCGTCGCAGGAGGACAACGGCGAGCAGCGCATCGACAAGGCGGTTGCGGACAACGTCACCTCGGCGATGCAGCCGATCGCCGGGTACTCCCGCGGACACAATCTGGCCGGTGGGCGCCCGTCGGCGGCCAAGACGGGCACCAATCAACTCGGCGACACCGACGACAACCGGGACGCCTGGATGGTCGGCTACACGCCCTCGCTGTCGACCGCAGTGTGGGTCGGCACCACCGAAGGCGTAAAACCCTTGGAGAATCAATGGGGTTCGCCTGTCTACGGATCCGGCCTGCCGTCGGACATCTGGAAGGCGACGATGGACGGCGCGCTGGAGGACACCGAGAACGAGTCGTTCCCCAAGCCCAGCGAGATCGGCGGCTACGCAGGTGCCCCGCAGGCTCCGGCACCGGCTACCTCCGGTCCGCCGACGCCGGGCACGCCGGGCTCACCCGTGATGCCGTCGCAGACCGTCATTCAGCCGACAATCGAAGTGGCCCCGGGCATTACGATCCCGATCGGCCCCCCGACGACCGTGCCGATCGGACCGCCGCCGGGCGCGCCGGTTAATCCGGGTGTGCCGGGTGTGCCGGGTGGCCCGGGTGCGCCGCCCGTGCCGGTCGTTCCCGGCGGACCGGCACCACTGCCGCCTCCGTGACGGAAAGTTCGGAGCCGCGCGCGGGGCTGGTTTCGCCGGAGCCTCTCGCCGACAATCGGCGGAGCGACGACGACCGCGACCTACCCAGCCGCAACGACCGGCTGAGTTCGGCGCTGTCGCAGGTGATCGGCGGACCGGTGGGCCGGCATGCACTGATCGGCCGGGCCCGGTTCATGACACCGCTGCGGGCGATGCTCGTCATCGCGGTCGTGTTTCTCGCGCTGGGGTACTCGACGAAGGCGGCCTGCCTGCAGAGCACCGGAACCGGCACCGCCGGGCAGCGGGTGGCCAACTGGGAGAACAACCGCGCGTACTACGAGCTGTGCTACTCCGACACCGTCCCGCTCTACACCGCAGAGTTGTTGAACCAGGGCAAGTTTCCGTACAAGTCCAGCTGGGTGGAGAAGGACGCGACGGGCAAGCCGCGCATCCAGTACGACGGCAGCCCCGCGATCCGCTACATGGAATATCCGGTGATCACCGGCATCTACCAGTATCTGGCGATGTCGTTGGCCAAGACCTACACCGCGATCACCAAGCTGGTGTCGATGCCGGTTATCGCCGAGGTGGTGATGTTCTTCAACATCGCCGCGTTCGGTTTGGCGCTGGCCTGGCTGGCCACGGTCTGGGCGACCGCGCGGATGGCCGGCCGGCGGGTGTGGGATGCCGCGCTGGTGGCCGGTTCGCCGATCGTGATCTTCCAGATCTTCACCAACTTCGACGCGCTCGCCACCGCGGCGGCAGCCGGCGCGATGCTGGCCTGGGCTCGACGAAAACCGGCGCTGGCCGGCGCGTTGATCGGGCTGGGGGTGGCGGCCAAGCTGTATCCGCTGCTGCTGTTGATTCCGTTGGTGATGCTGGCCGTGCGCACCGGCCGCATGCGTGAAGTGGGCAAGACTGTGCTGACGGCGGTGCTCACCTGGTTGGTGGTGAACCTGCCGATCATGGTGTTGTTCCCGCGAGGCTGGTCGGAGTTCTTCCGGCTCAACACCCGCCGCGGGGACGATATGGACTCGCTGTACAACGTGGTGAAGTCGTTCACGGATTGGCGTGGGTTCGACCCCGATTTGGGTTTCTGGCAGCCGCCGACGGTGCTGAACACGGTCTCGGCGACGCTCTTCGCGGCGTGCTGTATCGCGATCGGCTATATCGCGCTCACGGCAGCCAAACGACCACGAGTGGCCCAGTTGGCGTTTCTCGTGGTGGCGGCGTTCCTGTTGACCAACAAGGTGTGGAGTCCGCAGTTCTCGCTGTGGCTGGTGCCGCTGGCCGTACTGGCGTTGCCGCACAGACGGATCTTGTTGGCGTGGATGACGATTGACGCGTTGGTGTGGGTGCCGCGGATGCTCTACCTCTACGGCGAGCAGAACAAGGGCCTGCCCGAGCAGTGGTTCACCACCACTGTGGTGTTGCGGGACATCGCAGTGATTGCCCTGTGCGCCTTGGTGATTCGACAAATCTACCGTCCCGAGCTAGACGTCGTCCGCTATGGTGGGCGTATCGACGACCCGACGGGCGGGGTGTTCGACCAGGCTCCCGATAATCCGCCGCGCTGGCTCCCGGACTGGTTACGGCCGGCTTCGGGTGCGGTGCGGGTCGAGCCTCCCGCATCTCTCCCGCGAGCAGACGCAGAGTCGCACGTTTAGCCCCTCAGCCGTGCGAGTCTGTGTCTGCTCGCGGGGCTATCCGTTGGCGCCGATCAGCGGATAACGCGCAGTGTCCATCGGCTGGCCGGGTTCGAGGCCGACCACGGTGTCTTGAAAGAACGCATCGGGGTTGGGCCGGTACACGGCATCGGCGTCCATGTACACCGTGGCTAGCGAGATGCGCGGGGTGCCGGTGGCGTTGGCGCCGGCCTGGTGGACTAGATCTGCGTGATGGAAGGTGCAGTCGCCGGCACGTAGTGGCACGGTGACGCGCGGCCACCAGTGCAGTTCGGGCCGGACACCGAATGGGTCCACGGTTGCGGCGTCAGGGCGAGAGCCCTCTGGCCAGTGGTGCGAGCCGGGGAAGAAGGTCAGGCACCCACGTTCGACAGGTACGTCGACCAAGGCCACCCAGGCGGTCAGCGTCACAGGCGCCGCTTCGATCGGGAACACCGGGCCGTCGATGTGCGCGGGAGTGGGCGCAGATCCGCTGTTTGCTTTGCGCAGCAGTTCGGTCTTGAACATGCGCAGGCGGTGGCGTGCCAGTTGTTCGGCGATAGCGGTGATCCGCTGATGCAAGGCCAACCGACGCATGGCTGCGCTGGTGTGTTCAGGTTCGGCGACCCAGTCCATGACGGTGCCGGCTTCCGGCGCGTCCCACCGGACGGTGGTGTTGGCTTCGAGTTGAGATGTCGCGTCGGCATGGAACTCCTCGACCTCGGCTTCGGTGAGTACAGCCCGAACATGGAGGTAGCCGTCGTTGCGATAACGGTCGATGAGGGTGGCCGGGAGTGCAGCCCTGGTTGACGCCGGTGCGGAGTCGGTCATGGTTATACCGTAGCCAGCCAGGGAATTTCGGCTGGTCACCGGCGGTCGCGTACCGACGATCCGCCCTCCGGCTCAACCCGGATCAGGCGGTTAGAGCTGGGGCGCGACCGGATTCTGTCCTGCTCGGGTCCAGGCCGCCGTCGACGGCAGAAGGGCCAGCACGATCGTGGCAATCGGAAGTATGAAACTCAGGGCTGCGAGTGCATTGATGTCGTAGGCCCCGTAGCCGCCTGTCGCGGCGATACTCGATCCGAGGCTTATCGTGCTGCCCACGATGATCAAACCGCATCCTCCGACGATCAGCCTGCGGCCGATTACCTTGTGTTGCAACAGCTTTACTATTCCCGCGAGGAGTAGGAGTCCGCATACGATGCTCAGCAGCGTCGCGAGGACCGTCAGTGTGAGCACCCCGGCGGACCTGCCGGCCAAGGCCCGCAAGGCCGCGTTGCCTGCGAGTGCGGCGAACCCGATCAGTCCGAGGATGCCGTTGCCGAGAGTCATCAGCGCGCCGAGCCCGGCCAGGACGGCGGTGATGACAGCGGTGACCCCGCTCGGCGGTGCGGGCTGCTCCGGAACGTCCGGTCCATCGAAAGAGGTCATTGCGGCTCCGATCCTACAAATAGCAGGCCGCACAGAGGGATTCGCAGACCTACAGGCGTCATCTCAACCTGGATAGGGCGGGTAGTACTGAGGTGCGACCGGATTCCGTTTCGCCTGGATCCACGCGGTCGTCGACGGCACCAGGGCCAGCACGAGCGTGGTGATCGCAAACATGAGGCCCACGAGGTCAGGACCGGTGCCGCGGTCGTACTCATAGTCTCCGATGGTCGAGGGCACCAACATGAAGTTGATCAGGGTGCTCAGAATGAATACGGAGCACCCTGCGATCACGAGACCGCGGCCTATTATGTTGCGTAGCAACAACATCAGTGCTCCGATCAGGAGCAGCAGCCCGCAGACAACGTTGAGCATGACAACGGCGACCAGCCACGTCCATCCGCCGTCGGTGACCGCGGGGCTGCTTTCTAGGGTCGATTCGCCCATGATCGCGGCGAGTCCGAAGGCCATGAGCAGGCCGCCGAAAAAGTTTGCAAAGCCGCCGAGCCCGGCAAGAACACCCGCAGTGATGCCCGAGACCCCGCTCGGCGATGCACTTTGCGGGGGCTGCAGGCCATAGGGCTGCGGTGGATAGCCGGGCTGCGGATAGCCAGGATGCGGTGGGTACCCGGGGTGCTGCGGGTACCCGGGTTGCTGCCCGCCCGGGTATCCGGGCTGCTGGGGGTAAGCCGGTGGCTGGTAGCCGGGCTGCTCGGGAATCCCCTGACCATAGGGCCCGTTGGGATAGGTCACAGATTCCCCCGATCCTCGAAGATGGCGGGCTCACCATATCCGGATTTCGCAGATCAGGGCGCTTTCAGGTAGCCTGGGCCGGTTGCCGACGCAGGCGACCCTCCTGCCACGGAACACGCCGTGGCCGCAACGACCATAGGAGGTGATGGGTTCCATATGCGTCCATACGAAATCATGGTCATTCTCGACCCCACTCTTGACGAGCGCACCGTAGCTCCGTCGCTGGAGACGTTCCTCAACGTCATCCGCAAGGATGGCGGGACTGTCGACAAGGTCGACATCTGGGGACGCCGCAGGCTGGCCTACGAGATCGCCAAGCACGCCGAGGGCATCTACGCCGTCGTCGACGTCAAGGCAGAACCGGCCACCGTGTCCGAGCTCGACCGTCAGCTCAACCTGAACGAGTCGGTGCTGCGGACCAAGGTGATGCGGACCGACAAGCACTAGAACGCTGCAGGCTGTCATTCGCGTTGCGTAGGCTCGCGCGAAATAGGCCAATCCCCAGGAGGATCTCGTGGCTGGTGACACCACCATCACCGTTGTCGGAAACCTGACCGCTGACCCGGAACTGCGCTTCACTCCGTCCGGAGCGGCCGTCGCCAACTTCACCGTTGCGTCGACACCGCGCATCTACGACCGCCAGAGCGGTGAGTGGAAGGACGGGGAGGCGCTGTTCCTCCGGTGCAACATCTGGCGTGAGGCCGCCGAGAACGTGGCCGAAAGCCTGACCCGCGGCTCGCGGGTGATTGTCACCGGGCGGCTCAAGCAGCGGTCCTTCGAAACCCGCGAGGGTGAGAAGCGCACCGTCATGGAGGTCGAGGTCGACGAGATCGGTCCGTCCCTGCGCTACGCGACGGCCAAGGTCAACAAGGCCAGCCGTAGCGGCAGCGGCGGTGGGGGCGGCGGCTTCGGCGGTGGCGGTAGCGCCGGCGGCGGTAGTGCACCGCGGCAGTCCGAACCCAAGGACGATCCGTGGGGCAGCGCCCCGGCATCGGGCTCGTTCAGCGGGGCCGACGACGAACCGCCCTTCTGATCAACATCGAAATTTTTGCAAGGAAGAGATAACCAATGGCCAAGACCAACAAGCGTCGGCCGGCACCGGAAAAGCCGGTCAAGACCCGCAAGTGCGTGTTCTGCTCGAAGAAGGGCAAGAACCAGATCATCGACTACAAGGACACCGCGCTGCTGCGCACCTACATCAGCGAGCGCGGCAAGATCCGTGCCCGCCGGGTGACCGGCAACTGTGTCCAGCATCAGCGCGACGTCGCCGTCGCGGTCAAGAATGCCCGCGAGGTGGCTCTGCTGCCGTTCGGCTCGTCGACGCGGTAGAGGAGATACACCATGAAGTTGATTCTCACCGCTGAGGTGGAGCACCTGGGCGTCGCCGGCGATGCCGTCGAGGTCAAGGATGGCTACGGCCGTAACTACCTGCTGCCCCGTGGGCTGGCCATCGTCGCCTCCCGTGGTGCCGAGCGCCAGGCCGAGGAGATCCGCCGGGCCCGCGAGACCAAGGCCGTGCGTGGCCTCGAGCACGCCAACGAGCTCAAGACCGCGTTGGAGAACCTGGGCGAGGTGTCGCTGCCCGTTCACGCCGCAGGTGACACCGGCAAGCTGTTCGGTTCGGTCACTGCGGCCGACGTCGTCGCCGTCATCAAGAAGGCCGGCGGGCCGAACCTGGACAAGCGTACGGTGCAGTTGCCCAAGGCGCACATCAAGTCCGTCGGTACGCACCCGGTGACCGTTCGCCTGCACACCGGGGTGGAAGCCAAGGTGTCGCTGAACGTCGTCGCCGAGTAGTAGCGCCAGCGTCGATACGCCCGGGTCGGGAGCCGTCAGGCTCCTACCCGGGCGTTGCTGTGTCTGGCTGGCGAACATTCTGAGCAAAAGGCTGGACAGCGAATCTAACCAGGCGTTAACCTGTTCGGCCCTTCGACGCAACACAACACGCCCGGGATGGCAACCCGCGACGACACGCCGAAGAATTTCCCATCCACAGTGATCCACCGGTGGTATGTCACCCTGACCTGGGAAAACAACACAACACGCGGCGGTAATCCACAGGTTCTCCCCAACGCCCTAACATCGCTGCCCACAGATATCCCCATGCCATCCACAGGTTCACTAACAGGCCGGGTTTCGGCGGCCTCCAGCAACGTCTAGCGTGAGCCGTCGCAGGGCAGTTCGGGCGGTCGTCGTGAGGCGGTTGTCGGGGGCCTGAATTACAGTCGCGGTACCGATTCGAATAAGTGTTCGAGCAATGTCTCGGAAGGGGTGGGGAGTCCGTGGCTGTAGTGGACGACCTGGGACATCCGGATGGGCATGCGGGCGTGGACGGCCCGCCGCCGAGCGAGGATTTCGGCCGCCAGCCCCCGCAGGACATGGCCGCCGAACAGTCGGTGCTGGGCGGCATGCTGCTGAGCAAGGACGCCATCGCCGATGTGCTGGAGCGGCTGCGGCCCGGTGACTTCTACCGACCCGCGCACCAGAACGTCTACGACGCGATCCTGGACCTCTACGGGCGGGGTGAGCCCGCCGACGCCGTGACTGTGGCCGCCGAACTCGACCGGCGCGGGCTGCTGCGGCGCATCGGCGGAGCGCCCTATCTACACACCCTGATCTCCACCGTGCCGACCGCCGCCAACGCCGGCTTCTACGCGGGCATCGTGGCCGAGAAGGCGCTGCTGCGCCGGCTCGTGGAGGCCGGGACGCGGGTGGTGCAGTACGGCTACGCCGGGGCCGACGGCGCCGATGTCAGCGACGTCGTCGACCGCGCCCAGGCCGAGATCTACGACGTCACCGAACGACGGGCGTCCGAGGACTTCGTCCCACTCGAAGACCTGCTGCAGCCGACGATGGACGAGATCGACGCGATCGCCTCGGCGGGCGGCATCTCCCGTGGCGTGCCGACCGGGTTCACCGAACTCGACGACATCACCAACGGGCTGCACTCCGGGCAGATGATCATCATCGCGGCCAGGCCTGGTGTGGGGAAGGCGCTGGCGCTCGATACCCCACTGCCGACGCCGGCCGGCTGGACCACCATGGGCGATGTCGCCGTGGGGGATTGGCTGCTCGGCGCTGACGGTGAGCCGACGCGCGTTGTGGACGCGACCGACGTGATGCTGGGCCGGCCGTGCTTCGAGGTCGAATTCTCCGACGGGACAACGATCGTCGCCGACGCGCAGCATCAGTGGCCCACCGGCGAGGGCATCCGCACGACGGGCGCATTGCGGCCCGGGCTGGACGCCGTTGTCGCGCCTCACGGAAGTGGCCTGCTGACGGCAGTGGCGCAGATCGCGGCCGTGCGCCGGCTGCCCAGCGTCCCGGTGCGTTGCGTTGAGGTGGACAACACCGAGCACCTGTACCTCGCAGGCCCCGGCATGGTGCCCACGCACAACTCCACGCTCGGTCTGGACTTCATGCGGTCCTGCTCGATCAAGCACCGGATGGCCAGTGTCATCTTCTCGTTGGAGATGAGCAAGTCCGAGATCGTCATGCGGCTGCTGTCGGCCGAGGCGAAAATCAAACTGGCCGATATGCGTTCGGGCCGCATGAGCGACGACGACTGGACCCGGCTGGCCCGCCGCATGAGCGAGATCAGCGAGGCCCCGCTCTTCATCGACGACTCACCGAACCTGACCATGATGGAGATCCGGGCCAAAGGGCGCCGGCTGGCGCAGAAAGCGGATCTCCGGCTAGTCGTTGTCGACTACATGCAGCTGATGAGCTCGGGAAAGAAATACGAGTCCCGCCAGCAGGAGGTGTCGGACTTCTCCCGAAGCCTCAAGCTGATGGCCAAGGAACTTGACGTCCCGGTGGTCGCGATCAGCCAGCTGAACCGTGGTCCCGAGCAGCGGACGGACAAGAGGCCACAGGTGTCTGACCTTCGCGAGTCCGGCTGCCTGACCGCGAACACGCGAATCCTGCGGGCCGACACCGGCGCTGAGGTCACCTTCGGTGAGCTGATGGCCACCGGGGAGCGCCCGCTTGTGTGGTCGTTGGACGAGCGCAAGCGGATGGTGGCCCGCCCGATGACCAACGTGTTCTACAGCGGACACAAAGAGGTCTTCAAGCTCCGGCTGGCGTCCGGGCGCGAGGTCGAGGCCACCGCCAACCATCCGTTCCTGACCGTGGACGGTTGGGTTCCGTTGGGGGAGTTGAAGCCTGGCGACCGACTGGCCACGCCGCGACGGGTGCCCGAGCCCGTGCAGACCGAGCGCATGCACGACTCCGAGGTCGTGATGCTGGCCCACATGATCGGCGACGGGTCGAGCGTGAAGCGTCAGCCGATCCGCTACGCGTCGATCGACGAAGCCAACCTGACGGCCGTGGAGATATCGGCGGCGTACTTCGGAATCACGCCGATTCGAGACGAGTACCCTGCCGCGCGGGTGACCACGATGAGGCTGCCGGCGCCGTACCGGCTTGCGCGCGGCAAGCGCAATCCGATCGCCGAGTGGCTGGACAAGCTCGGGCTGTTCGGCAAGCGCAGCTATGAGAAGTTCGTTCCCAAAGAGGTTTTCGCGCTTCCTAACGATCAGGTGGCGTTGTTCCTCAAGCACCTGTGGGCGACGGATGGGTCGGTGCGGTGGGAACCTGTGGCGGGTCAGGGCAAGATCTACTACGCGACGACGAGCCGCCGCCTTGCGGACGACGTCGCTCAGTTGCTCCTTCGTGTTGGCGTGCACACGCGAATCAAGTGCGTCAAAAAGATGGGTTATCGCGACTGCTGGCACGTTTGTATCGATCGTGCCGCGAACCAGACCGCGTTCCTCACCAAAGTCGGGGTGCACGGAGCTCGTGGCGAGAAGGTTCGCGAGGTTCTGGAAGAACTCGGCCAGAGGACGCGTAAGCCTGGCTCCGACACCGTCCCGCGCGAGGTCTGGAACACCGTTCGAACGGCGTTGGAAACCAAGCAGTGGAACCACCGCGACCTCAGTCTTGCGGCGAATGTCGTTGTGTCAGAAGCGCGATCGAAACATGCTCCTGGCCGTTCGACATTGCACCGTGTCGCCGCCGCTTTGGAGGATCGGGATCTGCATGATCTCGCCACCAACGATGTGTTCTGGGACAAGGTCGTCGAGATCACGAGCATCGGCGAGCACGACGTGTACGACGGCACCGTCTCAGGTCTGCATAACTTTACAGCGAATTGCATAATCTTGCACAATTCACTCGAGCAGGATGCGGACATGGTGATGCTTTTGCACCGGCCGGACGCATTCGATCGCGATGACCCCCGTGGTGGCGAAGCCGACATCATCCTCGGCAAGCACCGCAACGGGCCGACGGCGACGATCACCGTGGCACATCAGCTTCACTTGTCGCGGTTCACGAATATGGCGCGGTAGCCACAACTCTTTGTGGCTGCTCAAGTTTGATGTCCTTTTCTCAAGTGAAATGTTCAGACGATGTCCAATTGGACATCTGAGTGAGATTTTCAGGTGCCGCAGGTGCGCTAGCGAGGACCCGTACGTCCTGCCAGGTGTATGCGGATGACCCTCCTCGACGACAAAGACGGAGACGCCCGTAAGGATCTTCGACTATGGCCTCGAATACGTGGTCCCTTTTCTCGGTCGGTGAGCTCGAAAAGTACTGTCTGACAGGTGAATTCGTTGCAAAGGCGCACTGACAAGCGCCTGGTGTTCGTGCGCTTGTGGCGGCTGGGGCTGTATCGCCTGGCCTGCCACGCGAAGGCGATCCCCATTGATATCCATCCAAGGGGCCACACAGTTCGCCGCGCGATAGCGGCGGGAGGTTTCACGGCAATGCTTCTGAGCGCAGGATGTTCGGCTGGTGAGGTGCAGTCATCCCAGGAAGCCGGCGAAGCGCACTCACAGCGCGCCGGCATCGACTTCGAACTCACCCTTCAGCCGCGGAGCCATTACCGTCGCCCGGGTGGAGTAGATGAGCGCCGTCACCGAGACACCGGTCGGCGTCCTCTGCACAGATCCCACCGGAGGGGCGATCGGTACGCGGATCATCCGCCGCCTCACCTCGGTGTCACACGAGCACCACGGATCCTTCAACCCCGCCACCCTGGAAGATCTCACTGGACCGGACACGCGTCTCGTCGTCCCTCCCTACACGGTAGGTGACATGTCCCGGAATAACGTGTCATGTCACCTAGTTGTTGGATGTGAAACGCAACAAGCGTTTTCGACAACAGGAGGGCGAGATGGCTCAGCTCGAAGGAAAAACAGCACTGATCACCGGCGGCACATCCGGCATCGGTTATGCCACGGCGCGCGCCTTCGCCGACGAGGGCGCCAAGGTGTTCATCACCGGGCGTACGCAACAGCGCGTCGACGCCGCCGCAGCGTCGCTGGGTTCCGGTGTCGTCGGTGTAGCCAGCGATGTCACCAACAGCGAGGACCTAGACCGACTTGTCGGGGTCATCCGCGACGCAGGCGCCGGCCTTGACATCGTCTTCACCAACGCTGGCAGTGGTGAGTTCGCCACGCTGGAGGACGAGACACCCGAACACCTCATCGACACGTTCAACCGCAACGTGGGCGGGACGGTGTTCACCGTGCAGAAGACGCTGCCGCTACTCAATCCCGGTGCCTCGATCGTTCTGTCCGGCTCCACCGCGGCCACGAGGGGTACCCCGGCATTCGGCGCCTACGCCGCGGCAAAGGCTGCTGTCCGGTCCTTCGGCCGTACCTGGGCCACCGAGTTGGGCGAGCGTGGCTTCCGGGTCAACACGGTCATACCCGGTCCCATCCTGACCGAGGGACTCACTGAACTGGTGCCTGATAAAGACCAGCGGCAGGCGTTCTTCGACGGTCTGGCAACGAACCCGATGAAGCGGATAGGTGATCCTGCCGAACTGGCCGCCGTGGTGGTGTTCCTCGGGTCCGATGCTAGCGGCTTCATGACAGGTGCGGAGATCTTCGTCGACGGGGGCATGAATCAGGTTTAGCCGGTCTATCTGAGGTCGGGACGCGGCAAGGTGCCCTCGCGCAACAGACTCTCGTGTACAACGGCGAGGATGTCGGCGAGGGCATCCTCGTGCTCGGGATCCAGATCGGCGAAGAACGCCCGGTGTACCCACTCTGCATGCACCGGGGCAGCGCCGGCGAGCCGGTCCCAGCCCTCGTCGGTCAGGACAACGACAGTGCCGCGACCGTCGGTGTCACAGGTTGTGCGCTCGACCAGGCCGCGGCGTGCCATCCGCATCAGGTGGTGAGAAACCCGGCTGCGTTCCCACCCGATCACCGTGGCCAGTGTGGTCAGCTGCAGGCGGCGATCCGGTGCGCGCGAGAGCGTGCTGAGTACTGTGTAGTCGTAGAGTGAAAGGCCGCACTCGGTGCGCAGGTGACGGTTCACCTCATATTCGAGCCGGTGATAGACCCGCATGAAATTCAGCCAGGCACGCTGCTGCGTCGGCGTTAGCGGGTACTCGCCGGAATCAGTCATCGTGCATCATGGGCAAGCATGCAGTCCATCGAAGCAAAACTCAACCTGGACACGCGGTTTCGGTGATTCTGCTTGTCGGCGACCTGACCGAACGGGGTAGGGATAGAACACGAATACGACGTTCGCACTTATGGTGCATTCTGCATGACTCAGTCGGTGCCGTCCTGCACCGGATAGTCGATGACGACCACACCGCCGGTGGCGTAGTTGACGACATCGGCGGCCAGCCGCTGGCCTTGCGGCGACGACCGCGCCGCGGCCAGGGCGGCGGCGTCAGCGAAGTCGGCTTCGAAGACCGCGAAATACGGCGCTTCTCCGTTGGTCGCCGCGACGTCGAAGCTGTAGCGCCACGCAAGCAGGCCGGGCCAATTCCTGACCAGTGGAAGGTGGTTGTTCACGTAGTAGTCGCGGAAATGGTCAGGGTGGGCGGGCTTGGGATATAGGACCACCGTCTTATGCATGACGACCTCCGTCCAGATCAAGGATGTGTGTGAGTGCGATGTCCGGTACCGCGGTCAGTTGAATCGTCATATGCGCAGGTTAGGGCTTGATGTGTGGCCGAGGGAAAGACCGGGACGGGATAGACTCAGAACGGATCGTTATCAATCGGCAGGGAGGGCATGTGGCGCCGAACACGGTGAGCCTGCGGTACTTTCTGGTGCTGGCGCAGGAATTGAACTTCACCCGCGCTGCCGCACAGATCGGTATCGCGCAGCCCGCACTCAGTGCCCGGATGCGCCGATTGGAGGCGGAACTCGGTACGAGCCTGCTGGTTCGCAACACACGAAGCGTCGTATTGACCACGGCCGGTGCGGCTTTGGCGGAATCCGCGCCGCCCGCGCTGGCGGCGCTGGACCGAGCATGGGACACCGCCCGCAATGCCGGGGCCGGTGAACTGGGCACGCTGAGCATCGGATACAGCCTCAGCACTGGGGCCGACACGACACCGGCCCTGGTGGACAGGCTCATTCGCAGCAGCCCGGGACTCGCGGTCGGCGCGGTCCCGATGGCGACACCGGAGATCTCTCCCGCGGTCGCCGACGGCCGCATCGATGCCGGGATCACCCGCGGTGAACAGCCGCGTCGTGGCGTGCGCCGGTTCCTGCTGCGGCGCGAGCGCGTCGGGGTCCAATTGGCACAGCATCATCCGCTGGCCGAACATCCGGAGATCGCGATCGGCGATGCGGCCGCGTATCCGCTGCGGCTCCCCGACCGTACGGCCAACCCCGTGATCCACGATCAGCTGTCCGCACTGTTCCGCGACATCCGGCCGAGCCCCCGGTTCTACACGCCCGCAGTCTCTTTCGACATGTCTCAGCGCGACCTACGCGATGGGCTCACCCTCGCTCCGGCCGGTGAAGTCGCGGCCACGACGCAACCGGCCGGTCTCACGTGGCGGCCGCTGCAGGGCGCACCCACCTTGACGATCCACCTGGTCCTCCCGCCCGTGCAGTCACCACTACACCGCCGCATCCGTACTGTCGCCAAAACCCTTGCACGCGAGCTGCACTGGCTGCCGGACTGACTGGCCGACATCGCCGAGCAACTCACCGCCCGCGCGAGAGAATCCGGCGTGCACAACCGAACCCTGCTCAGCCTCGCCGACATCTCCCACCTGGAGCGGACTGAAGAAATGCCAATGCGCTGAGACAACAACCGCTGGCCGCCACGTGAGACAAACCAGAAAAGCCCAGGTCAGTTAGCTGACAGATGCCACGAATTTTGAGACCCTACACTTGTTGTCGAGACGCAACGCGAATTAGCAAAACCCGGTTCGTTGTTAAACCAGACCCATTGGTTTGGTTGCTAACCAACCTGGCTGGGTGGCCGACGGAAGCTGCATTGCGGCTCGATGTGCGTAGAAGCGAGACCTGGCACCTACGAGCGACGATCCGCACGGACCGCAACCACTTTTGACATCGACAGCGGCGCACTGCCGTTCGGGGAAGCGCTGAGTAGCGGTCGTCTTACTCTCGATAAAGCGCGCGTTGCTGCCCCTGTCCTTGCGCGGCGTTCGGCCTACCGCGTTAATCGCCTCTAGCCATGCGATTTGGGTGCGTTTAGCGGCGCTGACCGCCGCTGGATGCACCGAAATCGCTCAGTCCGGGAAGTCGAGCGGGATGGCAGTCACGGGCGGCGTTGGGCGGTCAGCGGTGTGGTGAAAGCCCGAGCGCCGGAGCCAAAGCCGTCAGTACCGGCACCAGATCCTTGGTGCCGATGACCTGAATGGCGACGTGATCAGCGCCGGCTGCACTGTGCTGATGGATGCGTTGAGCTATCTGTTCGACGGTGCCGTATGCGATGACGGCATCGACCAGTTCGTCGCTGCCCGGTTTGGCGACGTCGTCGTCGGTGAAGCCGAGGCGTTTCCAACTGTTGCGATAATTCGCCAGGCCGAGATACAGGTCGAGTGCCGCGCGGCCTGACGCGCGGGACGCTGCGGCGTCGTCGGACAGCACGACCTTCTGCTCCGGCGCCAAGAAGGCGGTCGGCCCCATCACTTCGCGTGCCCGAGCAGTGTGCTCAGGAGTGGTGAGATAGGGGTGCGCACCGGCCCCGCGCCGCGCGGACAGCTTCAAGATCCCGTCGCCGAGTGCGGCGAGGACGCGGCGGTGCGCGGGCACGCCGTAGCGGTCCAGGTCGTCAAGGTAGGCGTTGAGTGCATCGAAGGGCTTGTCCCACTGAGAGATTGCTTCGCGGTGGCCCGCGCCGATGCCGAGCACGAACCGTCCCGGGTAACTGCGCTCGAGACGGTGAAACGCCTCTGCCACGGATGCGGCCGGAGAGGTCCAGATGTTGATGATCCCGGTGGCAGCCTTCAGCGCCGTGGTCTGATCGAAGATCGGGTCGACCCAGGACAGGTCGTCAGGGGCGGCGCTACTGACCCACACCGCCCCATAGCCCAGCCTTTGGATTTCCACGGCGACCTCGGGGGAGACCGGGGTGGTCGTCCACACGCCGAACTTCCCGAGGTCGGGTTTGCCGGCCGTATCGCGCGGTGTCGCCGGTGCTGTTGCAGCGATGCCTGATTCGTTGGTGCGCATTACTTTCCGTTCTGCATAAGAGTTCGAATTCGTGGTGGCTTCCTGCCTCCGTCACATGTTGAGAACCCGATTCAGGCGAACGCCATAGTCCTCGTCCGGGTTTGTTCCGTCCGCGCCGAACCGTTCAGCGATGGCGGCCATACCGATGTCGCGGCGCTTGGGTGATCTGGCAACGTCGGCTGCCGCAAGCGCGGCCGGCATCTCATCGCTGGTCAGGTCGGTGCAATACGCCGGCGTTCCGGGTTGCTGGCGCCACGACTGGTCCAGCCTTCCGGCGTCGAAACCGTCGAAGCCCGTCTCCTCCACCAGGGCAATGCCGACGGCCCGCGACGCGGCATCATCGGCCGCAACGGGGATCGCTATGCGGCCCGGCGTTCCCGGCGGCACGCCCTTGTTGGCGAATGATCCTGATCCAATGGCGTTCCATGCCTTGACAACTGGGCGACCGAGTTGGTCAGCAACCCAGAGGCTTTCGATCCGGCCGTCCTCGATGGCCCGGATCTGGGAATCCCGCGTCGGGTAGTAATTGGACGTGTCGATGACGACGGTGGCCGGTGACGCATCGTCCACAATCGGCGCGATGCCGGGAACGCGGTTGAGCGGGACGGAAAGGATGACGACGTCGACATCCTTCACGGCGTCCGATGCCGGCACTGCCCGTGCCCCTGTCCGTAGTGCCTCGGCCTCGATCGTTTCTGGGCCGCGTGAGTTGGCTACCTTGACGTCGTGGCCGGCGGCCGCGAGCTGCTGACTCAGTGTCTTGCCAATGTGGCCGACGCCGATGATTCCGATCTTCATTGCCATCTCCTTCGTAGTGCCTGGCCTAGTCGACCGCGGGGTGTGCGAGTCCTTCGAGCGTGCGCCGAAGGTCATCGATGCCCGCGTCGGTGAGTTGGCACGCTGACTTGATTTGGTCGGTAATGCCTCGGATCTCGGGTTCGAGCTCGCGGCCACGGGCTGTCAGATCGACGAACACTCTCCGCTCGTCAGCCGTGTCCCGTGTCCGCGTCACCATGCCGATGGCCTCGAGTCGCTTGACCAACGGCGTGATCGTGCCCGTGTCCATGTCGAGGCGGGCGCCTAGAGCGCCGACCGGAAGCGGCGCGCCATCCAGTAGCGCCAGTACCACTAGGTATTGCGGAAACGTCAAGCCCAGCGGTTCGAGGAAAGGCTTGTGCTGACGAATCATCCGGTTAGCGGCCCCGTACAACGCAAACGAAAGCTGCTGACCCAAGTGATTACGAGATGCCTTCGGCACAGTCCGACCGCTTCCCTAGCAGGCCATCTGCTATCATTCGAGATACTAGCACGCTAGATAAATCGGGGGTTGGCCTTCGATGCCGGCAAGGTTCTTGAGGGCCGTCGTGATGTCGGTTGCCCCGCCTGGCGATACCAATAATTCGTATCCTCTTGCGTGTGGGTAAGAACACGTCGTTCAGCCTTGATGAGCATTACAGCGCGTTCATCGAGGAGGAGGTCGCATCGGGCCGTTACGGCTCGGCCAGCGACGTCGTGCGGTCCGCTCTGCGGTTGCTTGAGGATCGTGAAACCCGCCTGCGCGCGTTGAGGCTGGCCCTCATTGCTGGCGAACAAAGTGGTGAGTCGACGCCACCAACGGATGGATGCCGACCGGCACCTCGACTGACCCATGCAGCGGACGTCCTTTTCGCAACCTTCGATGCATTGCGCGACGTAATCTGGGTTTCCGACACCTAAGTCGGCGGCGGCCACGACGAAAGGTGTTCGCACAGTGAAGGTGACAGTAATGGGGGCCAGTGGCCTCATCGGAACCCTCCTCGTCGATCTCCTGACCCGGGAGGGCGAGGACGTGGTCGCCGCATCCCGGCGTTCCGGTGCCGATGTGCGCAGCGGCGCGGGCCTCGCCAAGGCGATCTCGGGCGCCGACACCCTCGTTGACGTCACCAATTCGCCGTCCTTCGACGACGAGGAAGTGATGGACTTCTTCGTCGGGTCGACCACCAATCTGGTGGCCGCGGCACGGGCGGCGGGCGTGCGCCACTACGTCGCACTGTCGATCGTGGGCGCCGACCATTTGCCGGACAGCGGCTACATGCGGGCCAAGGTCGCCCAGGAGCGGATCATCGCGTCGTCGGGGCTGCCCTACACCATCGTGCGGGCCACGCAGTTTCATGAGTTCGCGGCGGCGATCGTCGAATCGATGGTTGTCGAGACCGATGCGGATGTGGACGACCAGCATGACGTACGGGTGCCGGATGCGCTGATTCAGCCGATCGCGGCCGACGAGGTGGCAGCGTTCCTGGCCGAGGTTGCGATATCGCCGCCGCGCAACCACGTGATCGACATCGGTGGGCCCGAGAAGATCTCGTTCGCTCGGCTGGCCCGGGAGGTGCTGGCCCTCCACCACGACGATCAACGGGTGGTGGTCGATCGGCAGGCGGCCTACTTCGGTACGACGTTGAAGAAGGACAGCCTGGTCACCGGGGTCGGAGCGATGATCGCCTCGATCCCCTTCTGTTGATCGGTTGCTCGCTGGTGCGGGGTCCGACCGGATCGGCCAATCACATCTAAGGAAGAGTGGACATCGTCGGTGTCAGTTCGTAGCCTTGCCGGGTCAGATAAAGCCGGGCCAAGATCGGTCCTTGCAGCGAAGGATCGTGATTCTCCGAATGACCCGCGTGCGCCATTCACTTCGGCGAACGGTGTGCGGTTCGGTAGCCGCGATCCTGGCGCTGGCCATTTCGATGAGCGGTGCGTACGCAGACCCGGCCGCTGACGCGCTGGCCAAACTCAATGAGCTGTCCCAGCAGGCATTGCAGACGCGCGAGGCCGTCACCACTGCCCAACGCGAAGTCGACGCCAAGCTGGCCGCTCAGACGACAGCCGATGAGCGTCACCGCGCCGATCTGCAAACCCTTGAGGCCGCGAACACCCAGCTTCAGCCCCACCAGGCTGCGGTCGACCGCCTGGCGGCGATGACCTACATGAGTGGACGCACGGGTCAGGTGGCGGCGCTGCTCACGGCGGCCTCCCCGCAGCAGCTGATCGATCAGCTGTCGCTAGAGCGGACGCTCGCCGAGGGGACAGCCGACCAGTTGGAGGCCTATAAATCAGCACGTGAGCGTGCGGCCACCGCTGCCCAGGCCTCGGAGAGATCGGCCGCGGACGCTCGCGCCTCGGCCGAGCAGGCGTCCAAGGTGCGCGCAGACCTGCAGGCCAAGTGGCGTGAACTGTTGCGTCAGGTCGCCGCCGCGGAGGCGCAATACGCGGCGTTGACACCGCAACAGCAAGCGGTGATCGACAATGCGGGCACACCTCCGCCGCCGAGTGCACCCGCGCCGGCAGACCCGGCGATCGTGGCGATGCCCGGCGTGCCTCCCGCCGATCCATCTCTCGCAGCTGCTCGGGCTGACATCCCGGAGGCGTTGCCCGTCGGTGTCGCGAACGAGGCCGGGTTGCAGCCCAACACGGTCCTGGCCGCTCGGGCCGTCAGCGCACGGTTTCCCCAGATTGCGGACATCGATGGGGTCCGGCCCGATTCGAAGCCGTGGCATCCCAGCGGTCTGGCGATCGACATCATGATTCCCAATCCCGAAAGCCCCGAGGGCATCGCGCTCGGAAACGAGATTCTTGCGTTCGCGATGAGTAATGCGGCCCGATTCGGGTTACAGGACGTGATCTGGCGGGGCACCTATTACACGCCATCTGGTCCGCAAGCATCGGGTTACGGCCACTACGACCACGTGCACATCACCACGACACGACGCCGCTGACTGACGGGTCGGCAATCTACCCGCTCAGATGTGCCCACCGGGGAACATCGTCTTGACGGCCTGAGTGATGTTCTCGCGGGCCGCGGCGGCGCTGGTGGGGTCCAAGGAGCTGATCGCCATCACGTAGCGGCGCTCGGGTCCGATCGCGCCGGTGGACACGTGCAACTGGTTGCCGCCGTTCCAGCAGCAGAACCAGCCCTGCTTGACCGCAACCGGCTCGGCATTGAGCCCGTCGGGGATGCCGAACCGCTGCGGGTACCCGTCATTTCCCGTCGGTGTCGATTGCGCGAGATTGCTGATGATGACGTTGGCCTGTTCGGGTGGAAGCCCACCGGCGCCATCCAACAGCATGTCGTAGTAGCGGACGAGATCGCTTGCTGTGCTTTGCGTGACGTCCCAGTGCCTATTCGCGGGCGCCGTCGTGCCCGTTAACCCGTACCGCGCGACGACGCGCGCGATGACGGCGTTTTGACCGCTGCGGTCCCAGAAGCTCTGGGCGGCACTGTCGTCGGAGGAACGCAGCATGACATCGAGTGACTTGCGGTCGGCCGGGGAAAGTTCCGCCCTGCCCTCGGACTCCTGCAACAGCAGGTCGTCGGCGATGAACAACTTCACCACCGATGCGATCGGGAAGGGACTGTTGGCCGCGTTGGAGACGATCTGGCCGGTGTTGCGGTCCAGCACAACGACTTTGATATCGGCCCCGGATTCGGCCGCATCGGCGGTGGCTTGACGGACGCGGGCGTCGAGTCCCTCGAATGGCGCCACCGGCTGGGCGGGCGGGGCTTCCGGCATCGGCGCAAACGAAGCCGGCGGGGTGCGGTCAGCTGCCGGCGGCGTAGCCCAGACCTGTGCCTCACAACCGGATACGAGCATCGCCACACAGCCGATCGCCGCCATCGTGATCATCTGATTCGGCAACCACCGACGCATTGGTCTCCTCCAAACAGGTCCTGAAGCAGGGGAGCGGGGGTCACCGCCGTTCGGACCGATTACCCCCAGCTTATGGGAATGAAACTTGCGCGGCATCGCGCAGTTGGTGCCGGTCACCTCTCACCACAAGGGCGATCCGAATACTTGTTGGTCGCCCTCACACGACAGGGCACAAATGCGCCCTGTCAGCAGGCCGTGCATCTGGGTCGATCAACACGCCGAAGGCTTCTCAAAGTCTCCGACCGCCAATGCAGGGCTTACCTAGTCGCCGTCACATTTTGCGTCTCCGCCAAGCGGAGCAACACGGCCGCGAGGGCTGATGGTCGTGAGAGGAACGGGGAATGACTCGCGGAGAGCTCGACCACATCGGCGCCGAGCCGATCGCGAGCGATTCGCTTCGACCAGTCAGGGCTGATCACCCGGTCGTCGCTACAAATCACGGAAGTACAACTGACTGCGGGGAATTCGGTCAGCGAGAACGGTAGGGTGCTCGGGTAACTTGCCTGGGGTCGAAGACGGTTGAACGCGGCCTCTACAGTCGGTTCGTCACAGTCGGCATATAGCAGCGTTCGACCACAATCAGGATCGACCCATGTCGTTCGGGATTGCGCATCGGGTGCACTCAAACCGGCGTCCCAACCCGGAAGCATCATGTCGGTTCCGGCTATCTGATCGTAAACGCTTCGGCCGATGGCCGGGATGACGGCGCACAAATACACCAAATGGCGTACTGCACGAGAAGCGGCGACCAACGGAATCGTATTGCCGCCCAATGAATGTCCCACGAGCACCACATCGTGGTTGCACCCATCGAGGGCGGCGCAGACCACATCGGCGTAGGTCTCGAAGCTCGCCGAGGCGTTGTCGCACGGCAAATCTATAGCCACCGCATCGTGGCCTTCTTGCTGCAGAAGTGGAGTTAGTCGCTCCCAGCACCAGGCACCGTGCCAAGCACCATGCACCAGGGCAAACGTCGTCACGCGGGGCTGTCTATCCGCCGGCGGTTGGCTCGCACCACTCGCACCATCAGCGAGGGATGCAGTAAGCGGGCCGGTGAGTCGATCATTCCGCTGACTCTTAGGAATTGCTCGGCGACAGGCAGGTCTGTTTCGGCGGCGGTCAGAACTTTCTCTATGTAGGCGTTCGTGATACGCATCGAAAGTGGCCGCGGTCCAACCACATCCGGTAGGGCTAGATCGGAGCCCACGGCCATCTGCCACGCCACACGAATTTTCTTGGCGCTGTCCCGGAAGAACCGTCGCGGCAGGTCACGTTCTCCGCGGCGCAGGCAGTCGCGCAGCACGAGCGCTTCTATTGAGGACACCGTCATGCCTTGCCCGTAAATCGGATTGAAGCTGCAGACGGCGTCGCCGAAAACGATCAGGCCGTCGGGAACCTGACGCATCTTGTCGTAGCGGCGCCACCGGTTGGATGGGACGCGATAGCGCGCCGGCTCCTCCACTTGTTCGGCGTCACGCAACGCTGCGAGCGCCGAAGGCGGCGCCAACTGCTCGCCGAATTTCAGCACTGCGGCCCGCTCGGTAGGAGGCTGCAGTCCGAGCATCCCGCCAAGAGTGAGCATCCACGTGTCATTCTCGTATCCCACGAACGCGAAGGTGGTCGGCCGGCCGGGTTCCGGGAAGACACCGAACAGGCCCACATCGAGGGTTCCCGCAGGGATACGCAGGAGTTGACTGGCGTACGCCAGGTGCACGACCACTTCATCCTCGCGCGGGCGGCCGTAACCGAGCGCTTCCAGAAAGGCCGGGGTACGTGAGCCGCGCCCCGTCGCGTCCACGACGAGGTCGGCCATCACAGTCGTCTCGGCGCCGCCTTGGCGGTTCACGACCCGTGCACCAATGACACGGCCATGGTCTGAGGTCAGTCCGGCGACGTCGTGACGATCGAGGAACTTTACGTTGGGAATGTCCTGTAACCGTTGCCGCAGATGGCTTTCCAGAAACGGCCGGCTCGGATAGTACTGGGATGAGTCACGGTTCCGCAGTGAACCGGAGCGGCAAAATTGGTGACCGCCTACCGAAACGTCGACCTTGGACAGGTCCCCGTCGTCCCAGACGGGAACACCGTCTGCGACTAGCTCATCGAGAAAGCCCGGGAACAATTCGTCCAGCACTTGCGAGCAGCGCGGCAGGACGACATGGCCGTGTTGGCCTTGCGGCACACCCCGCCGGTTCACCGGATCGACAGGCAACGCATCGCGTTCGACCACTGTGACGGCGTCGTAAAAGTCGGCCAATACCCTGGCGGCGAGCAGTCCACCCACGCTTGCCCCGAGAACGACGGCGTGACCATTTTGCCCGTTCACCGAGGTGCGCCCGTTCTTGACCATGGTGTTAAGAAAGCCCCACGGAAACTGCCTAAGCATCATCCGAATGAATGAAACCGAGTACTGTCCAGCTAACCGGTGGGCGACAAACGCCACGGTGCGACGGCTGGGACTCGGCAATGGTCACGATCGATGAGTTTTCGCGCGTGGTTTCCGAGATCTACGCGTCGTCGATCAACCCAGCGAACTGGCCGGTGGCATTGTCTGAGATCGGCCGCGTGCTCGACGCATCAGGCTGCGCAATCTATATCGGTCGGGGGACAAGCCGCTCCCTGATGAGCGCCACCGTCCCTTCGGAGGCGCGCGAATCCTATACCGAACACTTTTACACGGTCGATTACATACTCGAAGCCGTCGAGAAGGGCCCTGGCGGTTTGATACACGGCGGCCAGGCGCTCGTTGCGCTCAGGACCCATTCAGAGTTCGAGTCCGACTTCCTGCGTCCACATCACATGGACGACGGACTGTTCATGCAGTTGAACGTGGGCACGACGCCCGCGAGCTTTCTCGCCGCAGCGCCGAAACGGCAGGAACCGTTTGATACTGCCGAACGGGTTAAGTTCGTCAGTGCGGTAACCCGCCACCTGCAGCAATCGCTTCGCACTCAGGATCACCTCGCGGAGTTACGCGGAGCAGCAGAGGAGATCGCCGGCGTGATCGAGGCTGTACGGCACGGTGTCGTCATCGTCGGGCCGGGACGGACTGTCGCGCAACTCAACTCGGTAGCCGACCGGATTATCAAGTCCGGCGATGGGTTGTGTATCCGCGACGGCAGCGTCGAGGCGACGTGCACGTCCACCGACGAACAGTTGCAGCGCAGTATCACTGGAGCTCTTGTCGAGCAGCGATGCGGTTCTCGCAGCGGGGATACTTTCGTGTGTAGCCGCCCGTCTGGAAAACGTCCCTATGTTATTCACGTGCTGCCGCTCCCTCTAGCCGAAGGCCTGTTAGCGGCAAAGGCTCTGGTGATGATCATCGACCCAGAGCAGGACCACGAACCGCCAAAGGTCCTGATAAGACGGCTCTTCGGCTTGACGAACTCGGAAGCCGATGTAGCACTGCGGGTAATGCGTGGTGACGGTCTGAAACCGATCTCGCTGGACCTCGCCTTATCGAGGGCAACCGTCAACACTCATCTCCAACACATATTCGACAAGACCGACACACATCGGCAAGCCGAGTTGGTCCGCCTGCTGCTGGCAATCATCCCGTAGGCGCACAGCGGTTCCGAGGAATGAAGCGCTCCGAATGCCGGGCCAAGCAGCACTCGATCCCAAAGAAGTCGCTGAAGGCCTGACTCCGGGCAGTCTGACCGCGGGCTAACACTGCCCTAGCGACCGCCGATAACAATGGCATGACCCTGTTCCGCGCTACCGGCGCGATAGCCATCGCGTTGACGGCGTCCTGGTTTTGGGTGGCAACAGCCCAGGCCGAGGCCTTCGCGCAACTCGGTCGAGTTCCGATCGTGGCGTCCCCGACCTGTGGCGGTAGCGTCAGCGCCGAGGCTCAGGTGGCGCCGTGCAGGTCGGTGATCGTGTCGAGAACGGTGTCCGCGTTGCCATCCACTATGACGCCGGCATCTACGACGGTTCGTGTGCGCTCACGGTGACCGCCGATTGGGCGAATCTCGACACCGGCGCTTCAGGAACCAGTGACATCACCGCGGTATCGACGATTGACGGGCACTACGGTTTCATCGGCTACGCCAACACCATGTTCGAGACGGGAAGCGGCACAGTGGTCGTCACGCTCAGCTCACACCCGGGTGCTGAAATGCGGATCACGACCTGAGCCGTTTGACACGGGTAGAGCGAACTCAGATGGCGGTGACGCCGGGAATCCGGCCTTCCCGAAACGCCTCCACGAAGTGGCGATGGTCGTCTCTAACGATGGCGGAGTAGGTCAACCCGAACTCGACCATGTCGGCCACGAATTCGTCTTCGTGGTCACCGATTACCGCGACGATCGCATCCTCGGTCTGAAAGTCGACCAGCGACTGGTCACTGTCGGTGTCGCTCACGCAGTGCACCTTGGCGACCGCTTGGCCGAGTTGCTCGACGACGTCGGCCAGCTCGTCCGGTTCGGTCAGCTCGCTCCAATCCAGATCGGCCTCATAGGGCGAAAGCTCACTGACCACGAATCCAACCCCGTCGATGTCGGTGTAACCGAGCAGCGGGTCAGCGTGCGCCTGCAGCGCGCGCTGGGAGACCGCGGTCCGATGCCCATGGTGCTTGAAATACTCGTGCACCTCTCGGTCTTCGACGACGCGGCTCGGGGCCGCCACGTTGCCCTGCTTCATCGAGAGCACGACGTCGTTGTCCAACGCCTGATTGAAGCCTTCGATAAGCACCGTGTAGGAAGGCAGACCGGCGCTACCAATGCCGAATCCGGTCTTGGCGATCACATCCTTGACGTCATAGGCGATTCCACGGAATCGCTGCGTCTCCGGAATCGTGCCGAGATAGCGGTCGAAGGCCGCTTCCACCTTTGCCCGCTCGTCGTCGTCCAGTCGCACCACGCCTGGCAGCTCACGGAAGCGACGGTCGCATTCATCGACCACGGTGATGTGGTTGAGCATCTCGGCACGCGTCGAGAGTCGCGCCGCCTGAAGCGCCGACAGCACGGCCCCGTGGGCTGTCGTGAGATTGAGCGAGAAGGTGGAATCGTCTTCGACGTCGACAAACCACCGAATCTGCCGCACGTAGGCGCGGACGAACGTTTCGATCAATTTGGTGATCGCCTCGTCGGAAAAGGCCTTCTGCCAACACATCAGTGCGATGCTCGCGGCGAATCGCTTTATGTCCCAGGTAAAGTGCCCGACGTACGCTTCGTCGAAGTCGTTGACGTCGAAGATCAGCACTCCCGCGCCGTCCATGTAGGTGCCGAAGTTGGCCGAGTGGAGATCGCCCTGTATCCACACCCGGCTGGTGCGCTCGTCGGCCCACCTGTCGTCGCGTGCGGATACGTCGGCGTAGAAGAGGCAGGCACTGCCGCGGAAGAATGCGAACGGGTCAGCCGCCATCTTGCGGAACTTGGTTCGAAACGCGTCTGGATCTGCCGCCATCAGATCGGAGAAGGCGTCGACGAGGCTGGCGACGATGAACGACTCCCGTTCGTCGTGGTTAGGGCCGAGTTCCGTACTACTCATCTGCACTAGATGCCCGGCGCGGGCGCTGCTCAACCGCTACGGCCCTGGTGCAACCGTCTGACCGTATGTGAACGGTTCATACAACAGTTGAATCGTGCGGCGGTGGCGTACTGGCCCATGAGCTGCAGTTATGTCTCTCAACCCCGCCCGCCAGAGGCGGTACGCAATTTGCGCCCTTGTTTATATGAACGACTTGTATATAGTGGGAATCTGTACAAAGTGTTCACATCACTCGGAAGGTAGAGCAGTGTTTCGCAATGCTCAGATCCCAATGGCCACGCCCGCTCGACGGATCGGCCCATACCTTGTCGCCGGCGTCGTGGCCGCCGCACTGTCACTGGCGGGTCCAGCGAACGGCGCCCCATCAGGGGTGGGCACCGTGGACCGCGCGATGAACGCCACCGTGATCTCCGAAACCGTTTACGTCGACGTGAAGTGCTGAACCTCCCCACGGCGCATTAGGACGGGTACGACTACCACCGCTCGTGTAACCCAAAACCGTTCACGCGTCGGACATTTGGCCCGCCAGGCGCTGACGCCACCCCCCGCAACGCTTTAGGAGAATCCATCATGACGTCCACGTCAGCGCCTACAACCCTTCGCCGGTTGCATCCCTTCGTCCTCGGCATCGCCTTCCTCAGCACCTACTACGTGGCCTTGCTGGGCCCGATACTGCCCGCCATCGCCGGGCCCCTGGGCGGGGACGCGCTGGCCATCGGGTTGCTCTTCTCCACCTATTCCCTCGCGCAGTTCCTCACCGCACCCGTCCTGGGAGCGCTCGGGGATCGCTACGGCCGCCGCACCGTACTGGTCTTCAGCGTGGTCGGCGCCTTGATCGGCTTCTCCATCTTCACCGCAGGCGCGGCGACCGGCGCTGGGCTGTGGGTGCTGTTCGTCGGATGGATCATCGTCGGCGCCTGCGACTGCTGGATCGCGACGGCGTTCTCGTACGTTGCGGACACCACACAGCCAGGCACGCGCACCCGGTTCTTCGCGTTCCTGACCGCAGCGATCGGATCGGCGTTCATCGTCGGCCCCGCCACCAGCGGCCTCTTCTCAACGACCAGCCCCGTCACGCCGCTGTTTGTTCTGTTGGCGATGCTTCTCGCCGCGCTGGTGTGGGGTTTCTACTCGATGCCGGAAAGCCTGCCACCGGCACAGCGAGCGGTGAGCCTGCACGTCGCCGAGATGAACCCGCTGTCTCAGCTGCGGGACATCTTGCGGTTTCCGCAGTTGCGTCTGCTGCTGCTGAGCTACCTGTTGTTCTGGCCCAGCGTCATCGCCCTGTCGTCGAACTTGCCGACATTGATGGCCGAGCGCGCTGCCTGGAACACCGGGCGTATTGCCTCCATCCTGGTTATCTACGGTGTGCTAGTCGTCGTGATCCAACTCGGTGTCATACCGCTTCTGGCGCAACGCTTCCGGGCGATCCAGCTCGCCATTGCCGGCGCCGGGTTGTCCGTGGCCGCATTCATCTCACTGGCCGCGTTCGCTGTCACCGCGTCGACGTCGCTTGTCTACCTCGGCGTCGTGCTGTTCGGTCTGGGCCAGCCACTGGTGCAGACCAGTCTCACCGCGGCCATGTCGGAAAGCATGGACGCCCATACTCAGGGCCGCGTTCAGGGGGCCGTCGCTGCGACCATGGCACTAGCACAAGTGATCGGCCCTCTGGTCATCGGCTGGCTCTACCAAGTGGCTGGCCCCCTCGTCGCCTACGCGACCGTAGCGGCACAAATCGTGGTGGCGATCGCACTCATGCTGGTGGCGACACCGCGGCTCGCGCGTGCAATGGACCTTCAGGGCGCAACACCCATCCCACACGCCGCATGAACCAAATCTGGCCTCATCGAATCATTTTCACCTAGACAGCGGAGAGGGTCGACATGCGAATGACAGGCAACCACGTCCTGGTGACCGGTGGCGGAAGTGGGATCGGCCGCGGCATCGCCGAATCTTTACACCGGCTGGGAAACCACGTCACCGTGGCCGGCCGACGCGAAACGGCACTCAAAGAGGTGGCGCGGGCCAACTCTGGGATGCAGTATCTCGTTCTGGATCAGACCGATCCGGCCGACATCGCCCGGTTCGCCGCCGCGCTGGCTGCTTTGCGACCTGAACTCAACGTCCTGATCAACAATGCGGGCATTCAACGGCCCGAAGACCTGACGACTGGCGACGTACAGGCAGCCGTGACGCAAATCGCCACGAATCTGCTGGGCCCGATCCGACTCACCGCAGCGCTGTTGCCTGGGTTGGCCTCGCAACCCAGCGCGGCGATTATCAACGTCACCTCGGGTCTGGCGTTCGTGCCCAACGCCGCGATGCCCACCTACAGCGCCACCAAGGCGGCGCTGCACTCCTACACGCAGTCATTGCGACATCAGTTGCGCGATACCGCCATCGAGGTCATTGAGATCATTCCACCGCAGGTGCGCACGGCCCTGCGAGACACCGACGATCCGCGGGCGATGCCGCTTGAGGACTACATCGCCGAAACGATGACACTGCTCACCGCGGGCGGACTCACCGAGATCACGGTCGCGAGAGTCGCACCGCTGCGCCAGGCCGAACACGATCACACCTACGACGAACTGTTCGGCGCGATGAATCCACCACGACCGGCGCCCCGAGGTCCGGCATCCACGGTGCAGCGGCGGCCCGATGGACGGGGACGCCGATGAGGGTAGTTATGGTCGGCGCGACCGGACGGTACGGCCATCTGGTGCTCGACGAACTCCTGCGGCGCGAAGTTTGGGTACGTGCGCTGGTGCGCAGCCCACAGCGCGTCGCCGCCGCCCGAGACCGCGGCGCCCACGAAGCGGTCGTAGCCGACCTGACTCGTCCGGACAGTCTCCGGTCGGCGGTCGCCGACATGGACGGCGTCTTTCACATCGGCCCCGGCCTTTCCCCCCACGAAGCCGACATGGGAACCGCGCTCGTTGCCGCCGCCCGCGCCGCCCGGGTCCCCAAGTTCGTGTTCTCCGGGGTCATCCATCCAACGATCTCGGCGCTGTCCAACCACGCCGCGAAGTTGCCGGTCGAAGATGCTCTCTACTGCTCCGGTCTGGACTTCACCGTGCTGCAGCCCGCGCGGTTCATGCAGACACTCCGGGACTATTGGCTCGCCGATCGCGACGAGCTGGCGATGCCGTACTCGGTGACTTCCAGCATGTCCTGGGTGGACTACCGCGACGTCGCCGAAGTCGCCGCCGTAGCGATGACCAGTGACCAACTCAGCCATGGCACCTTCGAACTGAGTTCACCAGGAATACTCGACGGCGTCCGCACGGCCGCCATGCTCAGCGAGATCACGGGAAAACACATCACCGCCGTGCACATCCCCGCTGCCGGCTACGCGCAACGACTCCCGCAACCGCATCGCGCTGCGTTCCTGCGCATGATGGCCTACTACGACCGTGTTGGCCTGCCCGCAGGAAACGCCCAGGTGCTCACCACCCTGCTCGGCCGGCAACCCCGAACGGTGCAAGCGTTCCTGCGCGAACTGACCCGTGGCAGTACACCTGCTTTGCCCGACGCTGACCACGCGCCGGATGACAGCGAATGACCCAGCAGCCCAGAGCAATCGAGAGGACTCCTCGATGATCACCGTGACCGCACCCACCAGCAGCATCGGCCGTCAAGTCGTCGACCGACTCCTCGCCCTCGAGACGCCGCTGCGCGTCGTCGCACGTGATCCGAACCGGCTCACCGACGGCGTGCGAGACCGCGCGCAGGTCATCGAAGGATCCCATGGTGACCCCGACGTCGTGGCCGCAGCCTTCAATGGCGCCGACGCAGTGTTCTGGCTGGTGCCGCCGAATCCGCGCGCTGACAGCGTGCGCGCCGCCTACGTCGACTTCACCCGGCCCGCGTGCGACGCCCTCCGTGTCGGCAAAGTCGATCGGGTGGTGGGGATTTCGGCGCTCGGGCGCGGGGCAGCACGCAACGCCGGGTTCGTCACCGCCTCCCTGGCGATGGATGACCTCATCACCAGCACGGGGATGAACTACCGCGCATTGACGATGCCGTCCTTCATGGACAACCTGTTGCGCCAGGCCGAGACGATCAAGAGCCGTGGCGTCTTCTTCTCGCCCATCGACGGGGACCGGAAGATGCCCAGCTGCGCCACGCGCGACATCGCCGCGGTCGCGACCCGGCTCTTGCTCGACGACTGCTGGAGCGGCGCGAGCAGCGTTCCCGTGCTGGGGCCAGAAGATCTGTCGTTCAACGACATGGCCGCGATCATGTCCGAGGTCCTGGGCCGAGCCGTGCGGTTCCAGCAGACCGACGGTGCCGCCTACAAGGCAAACCTCGTTGCCAAGGGCATGTCCGACGCCATGGCCCAAGGGATGCTCGACATGGCGCTGGCCAAGAACGATGGGCTCGACAACGCTGAACCACGCACCGCCGCGGCCAGCACGCCCACCACGTTCCGTCAGTGGTGTCAGGACGTTCTCACACCCACCCTGACGTGCTGAATTACGAGCGAGGACGACGATGCAACTCGGATTCCACCTTCCCATCTTCGACATAGACGGTGGCACCACCGCCATTGCCGCCGAACTCGCCCGAGTCGGCGCCGCCGCCGAGCACGCCGGCGCCACGTGGCTGTCGGTGATGGACCACTACTTTCAGATCGAGCCGACGGGCCTGCCCGCCGAGTCCAACATGCTGGAGGGCTATAGCACCCTGGCGTTCTTAGCGGCCCACACCAGCACCGTGAAATTGGGTGTGCTGGTCACCGGCGTCACCTATCGCCATCCTGGGCTGTTGGCCAAGATCGTCACCACCCTCAATGTGCTCTCCGGTGGCCGATCCGCCCTGGGCCTCGGCGCAGCTTGGTTCGAGCGCGAGCACACCGCGCTAGGCGTGCCCTTCCCGCCGTTGGCTGAACGCTTCGAACGCCTCGAAGAGGCACTACGGATCTGCAATCAGATGTGGGATCCCGACAACAACGGACCGTTCGTCGGCAAGCACTACTTCCTCAACGAGACACTCTGCCTACCGCAGCCCATCAAACGGCCCTCGGTGATGATCGGCGGTGGGGGAGAACGCAAAACACTCAAACTGGTCGCCCGCTACGGCGATGCGTGCAACTTCTTCACCACCTCGGTGCAGGACGTCGCACGCAAACTCGACGTTCTACGCCGCCATTGTGACGACGCCGACCGCGACTTCAGCCAGATTCGGATCACCGTCACCGCCAACCAGCCCCGCCCGGAGCCGGCCGACCGCGACGGTTTCGTCCGGCGGATGGCCGATTATGCGCGCCTCGGTGTTCACACGGTCATCGTCACACCGACGACTGGAGCCCCTGCGGCGTGGATCGACGCATTCGCTCCTACCGTGCCCCGGCTCGCCGAACTCACTTGACGGGCGCAGCCTCACACGCGGCATTTGTATACTTTTTGTTCATTACTTGTAAGTCTCGGAAGTAGGTATCAGTGCCCGACGGAGCACCCGCTGGAGCCGCCGACCGCCCGCGAAGGGGTCGACGGCCCGCGGCCGAAGTACGACGGACGGTCCTCGACGCCGCCGTCCGCTTGCTCTACGAGGAAAGCTTGGGTGCCGTGACCTTTGAGCGGGTGGCAGCGGCCGCCGGCGCAAGCAAGGTCACGTTGTACAAGTGGTGGCCTTCACCAGCGGTGCTGGCCTTCGAGGCCTACCACGCCGACGTCAAGCCAGTTCTCACGTTTCCGGACACGGGCGACTTCATCCGCGATTTGCGCACCCAGCTGCACGGTTTCGTTCGCACGCTGATGGAGCGCCCGGTTCGCGGAGGGCGGACCCGAGGCCACGTGATAGCTGAAATGGTTGGCGCCGCGCAAGGCGACGGCACACTGGCGCGGGCCTTTCATGAGTACTACACCCGTCCACGGCGGCAACTGACCATGGATATGTTCGAAGTGGCCCGCGGCCGCGGTCAGATCCCCGCCCACATGGACCTATTGACCCTCGCCGACCAATTGTGGGGCGCCTGTTACCACAAGGTCATGCTCTTCGGTGAACCGCTGGACAACGAGTACGTCGACAAGCTGATCAACAATCTGTTCGGGCCCATCGTTGCAGGAACGCCGTCCTAGGTGCCTCGACGACGGCGGACGATTACGGGATCGGACCGCGCTCGGTATTGCGGCCAGTGACAACGCCGTTGCGCTTCTGCACTTCTTCGCGGACGTAATCGTGCTGGTCGATCCGGATCGTGATATCGAGTTCCTGGGTGTTGCCCGCAGCGTCCGTCGTGATGGTCGTGTGCCGTATCGGCCCACTGGCCGCATAGTCCTCGAATGTCACCGACGTCTGCGTTCCGTCGTCAGCATTCTCGGTAAACATGTTCTGGCTCACCACTTTTCCGATCTGGCTGGTGACGGAGTTCGTCCGAACGGTTTCCCGCTCTGTACCAAATGACGAGTAATGGATCGCGGTCGTCTCGGCAGTCGTGTTACCGCTCGCGTCCTTATTGGCGCGCCCTTCGACGCTGTAGACGATACGGCCCGAAGAATCGTCGAAAGTGATGGTGAAAGACCCATCCGGCCTGTCCATGCGCATTCGTGAAGCGCCGCTGGGGTAAGTCGTCTTCGTAACGATCATCCCGCCGAACGTCCGGCGATCAGTATGAACGATGTCCAGGCCCCACACGTCGGGTGGCTGGAACGTCGCGAAACCAGTCCACACGTTCAGCAGAAGATTGGCGGCAATCGGGCTGCTCATGATTCTCCCCGCTGCGGTGTGTGCCGCGTCAAGGCCCCTGAACGGCGCCCGTGAACAGATGATCGCAGAATCGCCGCCTGACGGACAGACCACGGTTACTAGCCGGCACATCTTTGTTCGGCGCTAGCCTGCCCGGGTGTCGAGCTCCGCTGAGCGCGTTGACAGTTCAGTTGAGTCTTGTGGTGAGGTGGACCGAGACGTCGTCACCGGCGTTCTTACCGATGGCCCTGCGGATGGACTCGGCGACCGGGAGCTTGTGGGTGCCATCTCCCAGCGCCATGAACGCCCCGGTGAACGGGTGCCCGTCGACGGTGCCGGCGACCTTCACCAGCCCTCGGGTACCGAAAATCCGTGCTGAGTCAGGCAATTGGACACAGATCCAGGTGTCTTGTGGACGGATCTTGCCCAGGCGAGCGATGAACTTGATATCCAACGGCTGAGGGGCGGTCATGATCGTGGGCCTCCGACGTGTGGGTGGGGATGAGTGTTCACCGGGATTCGCTGTCGCCGGCGTCCTCCAGGTAGACCAGGCCGTTGCCGTCGGGATCGGTGAAGGAGAACATCGCTGGAATTCCGTCCATGCGGACCAGTTCGGCGTTGTGCAGCGTGACTCCGGCTTCGCGGATCTTGTCGTGGGCCTGCTGAGCATCAGGGGTACCCAACCGGATCGCGACCGGAATCTGGCTGTCGGCAGGCAGGAGCACCAGGGAGACGCTCGAGCCGGGCGGCGCTACCTCGACCATCCGCGCACCCGGCCATACCTCCACGTCGTTGCGGAGCTCGCAGCCGAGCACCTCGGTGTAGAACTTCAACGCGGCGTCCTGGTCAGCCACCGGCACCGACACGCTCAGAACTCTCGTTGTCATTGTCATGCTCATTGAGACCCCGCCCCAGGCAGAAAGTCATCGCCCGTATAGCTGAGGCAAGCGCCCGCTAATGCCCTAACCGAGGTTGGGCCGATGCGCATTGTGCACGTATGTGCAAACCCATTGACCGGGCGTGCACGCTTCGCTGTAGTTGATCGACCTTCAGGTTTGAGACCAACAAAGGAGTTGGCGTTGGCATCTGCTCGTTACTCATGCGATGTCCCGATCGCACGCCCAACCGACGTACTCGTCGTCGGCAGTGGCCCGTCCGGTTTGGGGGCAGCCATCGCGGCGGCGCGCAACGGCGCGTCGGTTCGGATGATCGAGCGGTTCGGATTCCTGGGTGGCAATCTGACCGCCGGTCTGGTCGGCCCCTGCATGACGTCGTTCTCGCTCGACGGCAAGGTTCAGTTGGTGCGTGGCATATTCGACGAGTTCGTCCGCCGGATGGAATGTCAGGGCGGTGCGGTGCATCCCTCGAAAACCAAGTCGGGTAGCCAGTATTCGGGTTTCATGGTGTTCGGCCATGAGGCAGTTACTCCATTCGACCCGGAAGTTGCCAAGGTGGTGGCGCTCCAGATGTGCCGTGAGGCCGGCGTCGACCTTGTGCTGCACAGCTTCGTCGTCGACACCAAGGTTGAAGACGGCGCCGCGACGGGGGTGATCACGGCCAGCAAGAGCGGGCTCGGCCTGATACCCGCGTCGGTGATCATCGATTGTTCCGGCGACGGCGATGTCGCGGCCCGAGGTGACGCCAAATTCGAGTACGGCCGTCCCGAGGACGGCGAGGTCCAGCCGATGACCCTGTTCTTCCGGGTCGCCGGCGTCGACGACGCCGCCGTGGAGCGCCACCGACGCGAGCATCCTGAGGACTACTTCCCCTTCCAGGGCATCGTCGAACAGGTCCAGCGCGACGGGACGTATGACCTACCGCGCCGAGGTGTGCAGCTCTTCAAGACCTTGGAGTCCGGGGTGTGGCGGATCAACACCACCCGTGTGCTCGGCGTCGACGGCACCAACGTCGACGACCTGACCCGGGCCGAGTTGACTGCTCGCGATCAGGTTTTGGAGCTGATGCGCTTCTTCCGCGCCGAGCTTCCCGGCATGGAGAACTGCACGCTCCTGGACACCGCGGCCACGATCGGTGTCCGGGAGAGCCGACGCATCGTCGGCGAGCACGTCCTGACCCTCGACGAGTTGGTCGAGGGTCACCATTTCCCCGACGTCATTGCGGTCGCCGGCTACCCGGTCGACATCCACAGTCCGGTCAGCACCGCGGGTCCGTTCAACGACGACATTCCCGCCACCGCGAATATCTACGAGATCCCCTATCGCAGTCTGGTGCCCGAATCCCTTGACGGCGTGCTGATGTCGGGCCGCTGCATCTCGGCCACCCACGAGGCTCTGGCCGCCGTGCGGGTCATGCCGCCGTCCTTCGCCATGGGTGAAGCCGCCGGTACGGCCGCCGCCCAGGCGGTGGCCCGGAACGTCCAGCCACGTGCCATCGACGTGACCAAGTTGCAAGATCAACTTCTCGCCCAAGGTGCCTATCTCGGTCCCGCCTTCGAAACCGAGGCCGTACGGTGATCCGCCGGGTCGTCTCGGCCAGCACCGTCGGCACGGCACTGGAGTGGTACGACTTCATGCTGTACGGCACCGCGTCGGCATTGGTCTTCGGCCGGGTCTTCTTCCCGGACAGCGATCCTGCGGTCGGAACGCTCGCATCGCTGGCGACCTTCGCGGTCGGCTTCTTCGCGCGGCCGGTCGGCGGTCTGTTGTTCGGCCACTTCGGTGATCGGTACGGTCGTCGGCTGATTCTGATGATCACGCTGATCGTGATGGCGGTTTCGTCCACGCTGATCGGATTGATCCCGTCCTATGGCTCGATCGGGGTCGCCGCACCGGCGCTCCTGGTGCTGCTGCGGATCTTCCAGGGTCTCGGCGCCGGCGCGGAATACGCCGGCGGTTCGCTGATGGCCGCCGAACATGCGCCGCCCGGGCGACGGGGCTTCTTCGCTGCCATCCCGCCGACCGGCAACGCGCTCGGCGTCATCCTGGCGGCGTTGGTCTTCACGCCCTTCACCTGGCTTCCCGAGGATGCCTTCCTGTCGTGGGGATGGCGGATTCCTTTCCTGGTCAGCATTTTGATCCTGCCGGTCGGTCTCTACATCCGGTTCCGCGTCGACGAGACACCGGCTTTCGAGAAGAACGTGGCCGAGAAAGGCGAGCAGCAGATCGCCCCGTTGATCACCGTGGTGAAGACGGCACCCAAGCCCCTGCTGTTCGGCTTCCTGCTCAGCATCGGACCCAACGTCGCGACGTACGTCCCGAGCGTCTACGCACTGACTTACATCACCGACAACGTCGGGATGGCTGCTGCGGTCGGAACGGTCGGGCTGATGATCGCCAATACGATCAAGCTGGTCACCCTGCCGTTGTCCGGTTGGCTGTCCGATCGCCTTGGCCGCCAACAAGTCTTCATAAGTGGTGCAGTGTTGTGTGCGGTCGCCGCCTTCCCGATGTTCTGGCTCATGGACACCGGCAATGCCTTGGCGGTTTGGCTCGCGATGGTCGTGGTGCTCACCTTCGCCAACGATCTGATGCTGGGATCTCAGGCGGCGATGCTGGCCGAGCAGTTCGACACCAAGGTGCGCTACACCGGAATCGCCTTCTGCCGTGAGCTTTCCGCTGCCCTGGCCGGCGGCACCTTGCCGTTCATCGCTGCCTTCCTGACCTCGCGTACCGACGGCACCTGGGCAATCTCATCGGTGATGGTGATCATGTGTGTCATCGCCATCTTCGGTGCATCCCAGACCAAGGATGGGCGCGACATCTCGTTCATCGATGAAGCGCCGCCGCGCCCCGATGCCGGTCGAGAAGAAGACCTGCAGTCAGCTCGTCGATCACCAACTCGGTGATGTATCCGCCGGCGAGCGCAGCATCCAAGGCGTCGATCTTGTGATCGCCCGACACAGCGCAGATCCTGTGTTTCACGGTCCGGAGCTTGCCCAAGTCGGGGCCTGACGTGCGCGCGTTCAAGCCGATCCCGGAGTGGCTTCCGTCCTGCCGGAGGTAGCTCGTGGCGATGTCGCCGACGGCACCGTCGGCAGCGAGCGCGGCGAAGTCGGTGTCGTCGAGGAAGTACCCGTTCAGGTAGGGGCTGCTTGGGACCCCCTCGGTGACGGTGCCGACGTTGAACAGGACGGCGTCGGCGCCGTGGTGCAAGGAGATGATGCTCTTGATGCTGCGCTCTTCTAGCAGAGCCACTTTGGTCTCAGCCCGATCGAAGAAGACCGGCACCGGGAACTGCCGCACATAACCGGAGAACGCCTCACCGAACCGGGCCATGATCGAATTCGCATAGTGTCCACCAGTCGTCCGGGAGAAGCCCATCCCGTTCAGTTGGACGAACTGGCAGTTGGTCGTGACCTTGGGGATCAGGCATTCGCTGATGGCGTTCACCATCGTTCCCCAGGAGATCGCGATGGTCATGTCGGATTCGAAAATTGAATGGAGCAGTCGGGCGGCCTCGACGGCCGTCCGTTCGAGCCGCTCGACCGTGGTTGCCGTCGACGGCACATGCGCGACATGAGCTCGTAGCCCGAAGGTTTCGGCGAGCGACTGCTCGAGCGGATGGGCCCGGGAATCCGGAGGCATGATCCGAATCTCCACCAGGCCGGAATCGCGGGCATACTGCAGCAAGCGCGAGACGGTAGAGCGCGACGTACCCATCTGCCGGGCAATGACGTCCATCGTCACGCCGTGCAGGTAATAGCGTTGCGCCACCCGCAACGCCTCATCGACTCGATGATCAAGATGATGGTCGGTCTGGTGGTCTTCAGCCATCGACTCCCTCGCTCACGGTCGTCCGTCCACTCAAGGCCAGGATGTCAGGCACGAGCACTCCTGCTCAGCGGTCCCTGCGAGGGTGTCTACGCCAGATCATGGGTGTGTTGCATGGAGATCTGGCGGGCGGTTTCGAGGAAGGCGGGAAGGGCGGGGTTGGTGTTGTCCGCCGACCAGGCCAATTGGAGGCTCAGGTGGTGGCCGATGACGCGGACGAACTGCACACCGGTCAGGGACACCGACCGGTACGAGGCAGCTACGACCGTTACGCCCAGGCCTGCGGCGACCAAGCCGAGGGCGGCGAGGCCACTGGCTTCTTGGACGATGGTCGGGCTGAAGCCGGCGGCGCGACACGAGGCGATGAACTCGTCGTACGCGAGCACCGAGCGATGGCGTGGGAAGAATACGAAGGGCTCCTCGGCCAGTTCAGAAAGCGCGATCTGGTCGCGGAGAGCGAGTCGGTGGTCGGCGGGAACGCCGGCCAGCAGTGGCTCGGAGAGCAGCGTCTCCAGCTCGATGCCCGGCGGCGCCGCGGTCGCACGCAAGAATCCTGCATCGATCCGGCCCCTTGTCAGTGCCGCCAGCTGTTCGTCATCGAAGCTCTCGCTGATCCGGACCCCGATCGCCGGGTGGGTTTCGCGGTGGGCCCGGATGATCGCGGGCAGGAGCGACAGCGTGACCGATGGGAGGGCCGAGAGGGACAGCTCGCCCCAGTCGCCCTGGGCCGCGAGCCTGGCCAGCCGGACGGCGCGGTCGGACTCGACGAGTGCGTGGCGCACCTGATCGAGCACTGCCTGGCCGGCCTGGCTCAGTGCGACCCGTCGGCTGGTTCGGTCGAACAACCTGACACCCAGAGTTCGTTCCAGGTCTCGGATCTGCCGCGACAGCGCGGGCTGCGTGATGGACAAGCGGGCGGCGGCGCGGCCGTAGTGGAGCTCGTCGGCCACAGCGGCGAACGATCGCCACAATCGCGCATCCACATCCATGCAGGCAGGTTATCAATCCATACCAAATAGTCCTTGGACATCATCGATTCAAGAGTGGTTACCTGAAGATTGGGGCTGCGAGTACGACGTACCCCCATAGCCACGGCCAGGAAGGGGTCGAAGCCATGATTGAGCACATCGCGCCCGTGACCGGTGGGGTGATCTCCAGGCAGGACACCCAGACAGCTATCTGGTTCCTTGGTGTGTTGTCCCAGGTGCGCCTCAGCGGCGAGCAGACCGGCGGGGCTTTCTCTTTGACCGACAATCTCGCCCCGCGCGGCAACGCCAGTCCCGTTCATATCCACGACCATGAGGACGAGACCTTGGTGGTGCTCGACGGCGCACTGCGGGTCATTGTCGGCGACGACGAACATAACGTCGGACCCGGAACTGTTGCGGTGTTGCCGAAAGGTCTTCGCCACGCGTATGTAGTCACTTCAGCGCAGGCGCGCTTTCTCACCTTGCACAACCCCGGCGGATTCGAGCAGTTCGAAGCCGAGGTCGGCGAGCCCGCCCGGGCGCTGACTCTGCCTCCCGAACCCGCCGTACCGCCGGACCTTGCCGCACTGACCGAAACAGCCGCCCGCCACGGCATCACCATCCTCGCCCCGCCGCCCGCGCCCTAGGCCACCCTCGGCCTACTTCGGAGGGGACGTCGAGAACTCGTCTGCTATGGCCGATTCGGACTCGTCGATGATCGCGCGCATGGCACGTTCGGCTGCGGTCTCGTCACCGGTCCTGATCGCGCGCGCGACGTCGTCGTGCAGTTCGATGGCAGCCGGGTTCGGGATCGCAGGCATCATGCCGTGATGTGTGCGGCCGGTGAGCACCTCGGCAACCATGGCGTTCAAGGCGCGAAACATCTCGTTGCCGCTCGCCTCGAGCAGGGTTTGGTGAAACACCTTGTCCGCCAACAAATATGCTTCCAGGTCACCGGAGCGTCCGTGAATCACCATGTCGGAAACCGCGGCCGCCATGATCCGACACTGATGTGCGTCGGCCCGCTTCGCAGCCAGTGCCGCCGCAGCCGGCTCAAATCCGCGCCGAAGTTCCGATAGTGAAACCAGTTGGGCAGCACGATCACTCGACTCGAGCCGCCAGCGGATCAGCCGGGGATCGAAGACGTTCCAGTGCTCCGCCGATCGAATCGTGATGCCGACTCGACGCCGCGACTCCACCATGCCCATCGATTCCAGCACGCGGATCGCCTCGCGGGCGACGCTACGGGACAGACCGTGCTCGGCGCCCACTCCGTCGAGCGTCAACACCTGGCCGGGTTTGTACTTCCCGGACACGATCGCGGTGCCCAAGGCGGTGAGCAAACTGTCGTGCAGAGCACTGACGTTTGGTCGATCCGACATGGTGACATCCTGTCATAGCTGCGATCTGCCCTATAAAGACATATCTTCACAGAGTCTCCTTGCAATCGTATGCCTATTACGGCAAGCTGTGTGATGCCAAACACAACTGGGTAGGTGGAGTAGATGCAGTCACCCATCGTCGTCATGGGAGTTTCCGGCTCTGGCAAGTCGACCGTCGGAGCCGCCCTCGCCCAGCGTCTGCGCGTGCCGTTCGCCGACGCGGACGACTTTCACCCGCCGGCCAACATCGCCAAGATGACGGCCGGTCACGCTCTCAACGACGACGACCGCTACCCATGGCTGGACGCCATCGGGGAGTGGCTCGCGGCGCGGCAGGCCGGCGGCGTGATGAGTTGCTCGGCCCTCAAGCGCAAGTACCGTGACCAGCTGCGGCGGCACCGCGCCGACGTCGAGTTCCTCCATCTGGCCGGGTCGCTAGAGGTCATCGGCCGACGGCAGGCGAGCCGGCCGGGACATTTCATGCCGGCAGCGCTGCTGGCCTCACAGTTCGACACGCTCGAGCCGCTCGAACCCGACGAGCGTGGCACCATCATCGATGTCGATCAGGACATCGATTCCATCATCCAAACCTACGTCGACTCAATCGATTCCGGGCAAGAGAACCGATGACCCGCCGGTTCGGCAAGCCGATTCATCAACCTCGATTCACAGATCGCACAACGCCCGGCAAAGGCCGGGCACTGACAGTTCGGAGGCCTCGTGGAAGCAATTGAGCCGGCATATGGCGCCACAACGCTATTGCTGATCGCAGCGGCGGCAGTCGCGATACTGCTGTTCCTGATCATGAAGGTGAAGTTGCATGCCTTCGTCGCACTGGTATTGGTGAGCTTGCTGACGGCGCTGGCGGCCGGCATTCCCGTCGGGGACATCCCGGATGCCCTGGCGTTCGGTTTCTCCAATACTCTCGGATCGGTCGCCCTCCTCGTCGGTTTCGGCGTGATGATCGGCCGACTCCTGGAGGTCACCGGCGGTGCCCAGGTGCTCGCCGACACTCTGATCAATCGCTTCGGTGAGAAGCGGGCACCGTTGGCGCTCGGCATTGCGGCGTTGCTGTTCGGCTTCCCGATCTTCTTCGACGCAGGTCTGGTCGTGTTTCTGCCGATCATCATCACCGTCGCGCGACGGTTCGGCGGGTCGGTGCTGCTCTACGCGCTGCCCGCCGCCGGTGCCTTCGCCGCCATGCACGCGTTGGTGCCGCCACATCCCGGACCGGTCGCGGCAGCCGAATTACTGGGTGCGAGCATCGGGCTGACACTGCTGGTGGGCGTCCCCGTCGCGATCGTGTCCTGGTACGTCGGTGCGTATCTCGTTTCCCGGGTCATCGGGCACCGGGTGTACGTCGACATCCCGACGGCATTGTTCGGCGAGATCAACGATGGCCGCGACACCGTTGACCCGGCCGGCGACGACACCGCTACCGCCGGCGGAGGCGGCGGTCAGGCCGTCGAGACCAAGCCCCGCACAGCTCCGTCGTTCGCCACGGTGCTCGGAGTGCTGCTGCTGCCGTTCGTCTTGATCTCGTTCAACACCGTGCTCAACACGCTCATGACCGCGGGCGTGATCGAGGAGGACGCCACCTGGGCGCAGTTCCTGCGTCTGCTCGGCAACACAAGTGTCGCCCTGCTCATCACGGTGATCGTTGCGGTCTTCGTGCTCGGCCTGCGCCAAGGCTCGATGGCGGATGTCAGCACGATCCTCGACAAGGCCCTCGGACCGATCTGCGCGGTCATCCTGATCACCGGCGCAGGCGGCATGTTCGGCGGCGTGCTGCGGTTGAGCGGTATCGGGGATGCGTTGAGCGGATCGTTGTCGAACCTCGGGATCTCCCTGATCCTGCAGGCGTTCCTCATCGCGACATTGCTCCGGGTCGCGCAGGGTTCGGCGACTGTCGCGTTGACGACGACAGCTGGTCTACTGGCCGCGGCGGTCGCCGACGCCGGCCTGAGCAATCTGCAACTCACCGCACTGGTCATGGCCATCGCCGCCGGCGCCACAGTCCTTTCGCATGTCAACGACTCGGGCTTCTGGTTGGTCAGTCGGTTCTTCGGCATGGACGTGAAGACGACGCTCAAGACCTGGACGGTGCTGGAGACGACACTCGGCCTGAGCGCGTTCGCGCTCAGCGTGGTGCTCTGGTTGGTGGGTTGACGGGTAGCGCTGCGAAGGGGTCTTGACAACCTACAACCAGTTGGTTGTATGTTGGTCTCGTGACCGAGGCTGACGAGGACAGGGCGGATGCCCTGTTCCACGCACTCGCCGACCGGACCAGGCGTGACATCATGCGCCGGGTGTTGGCCGGCGAGCACTCAGTCTCAGTGCTCGCGGAGAAGTACGAAATGAGCTTCGCCGCAGTGCAAAAGCACGTCGCCGTGCTGGAGAAGGCCGGCCTGCTCGTCAAGCGACGCAGTGGTCGTGAGCAGTTGGCCAGCGGTGACGTGGCGGCGGTGCGGTCGGTGGCGTCCATGTTGACTGAGCTGGAACAGGTTTGGCGTGGTCGCATCGCCCGCATCGACGAACTCATCTCATCCGATCCAACCAAGGAGGTCTGACCATGCCCGTGACCGACGTACAACACGACATCGACAACCTGACTCTGACGATCACCGCGGACTTCGCCGCGCCGGTGACGCGAATCTGGCAGGTCTACGCCGACCCGCGTCAGCTCGAAAAAGTCTGGGGCCCACCGACTTACCCGGCGACCGTGGTCGACCACGACTTCACGCCCGGCGGCCGCATGACCTACGTCATGACCGGTCCGGAAGGCGACAAGCACGCCGGCTACTGGGAGATCACCGCCGTCGACGAGCCGACGAGCTTCTCATTCGTCGACGGCTTCGCCGACGAGGACCTCAAGCCGAACCCGGACATGCCGGTCTCCAGGAATGTGTACGCCTTTGCCGAGCACGACGGCGGCACGCGCGCGACCTACGTCAGCACCTACGAATCCGCCGAGGCACTTCAGCAGGTGCTGGACATGGGTGTGGTCGAGGGGGCGTCGTCGGCGATCAACCAGATCGACGACTTGATCGCCTCCTGATCGTTGCCGCGCCGGAAACCTGCACTCACCGCCCAGGATCGGGTTGTGCTTGCAGGGCTGGCGTGGCGGTCTGAGACGAGTTCTTCGCCATCACGCTACGAGCGCGACTCGCTGAAGTCTCCCGCGGCCGAAAAGTGTTATCGCCTAGGATTACTGCTCAATAGTGGCTGAATCCCTCGGCGTAGCGTGTTATCCACAGATCGTCATCGAGCTCTGGTGGACGCGGCGCGCGCATACGATCATCGATGCTGTGGAAATCACAGCCCACATCCTGCGTCAGCAGTCCGGGATCATCTCGCGTCGACAGGCAATGGATCTGGGCATGCAACAGCATGACCTCAGGCGAATGATCAGGCGCAACGCGTGGGCGCGGGTCCACGACGGCGTGTACGTCGATCACACCGGGCCTCTGACCTGGTTGCAACGGGCTTGGGCCGCTGTGCTTTACGCGGCTCCTGCGGCACTGTGCTTCGAATCGGCCTTGCGTGATGAAGGTTCCCCAATCCATGTCGCCGTCTGTCGGCGCAGAGCCATGTTGGTCGAGCCCGCGGGTGTCAGCATTCACCATCTGGCGTACCTCGAGGGGCGGGTGCTATGGAACGTCGGTCCGCCGAGGATGCGTTACGACGAAGCCGCGCTTGACGTCGCGTGCCGGGCGACCAATGAACTCGACGCTATCGCGGTGTTGGCCGACGCGTGTCAGTCCCGGCGCACCACCGCAGGACACCTGCTGCGAGCTCTTGATGCGCGCAAGCGCGTTCGCGGTCGCCGCTGGCTGCGGGCGGTCCTGGTCGACATCGCCGACGGAACCTGCTCAGTCCTCGAGCACGGGTACCTCAATCGCGTGGAGCGCCCGCATGGGTTGCCCCGCGCCACGCGGCAACAACGTTCGACGACATCTGTGGGCGTCTGCTACCGCGATACGGAGTACGGCGGACGGCTCGTGGTCGAATTGGACGGCCGGATGTTCCACGACTCTGCGACCAAGCGCGATGCGGATTTCGAGCGTGACCTCGATGCTGCAGTCGACGGCAGATCGACCGTAAGGCTCTCGTACCGGCAGGTTTTCGACCGACCATGTCGGACCGCCGCGAAGGTGGCTCACGTCTTGTGGCGTCACGGGATCGCGGTGAATGGCCGCATGTGTGGGCCGGGCTGCGAGTTCACAATGCTCGACCGCGCCGCCTGAGCGAATGCTAAACGTTAATGCCTAGGGTGGCAGCCACATAGTGGCTGGATTCCTAGGCTTAACGATGGATCGCCCTATGCGAAGCCCTGAATCGGCGCTTGTACCGCAGACTGGTGGACAACCCCTATGGCGTGATCAGCGTGCCCGCCTGTGAGGCCGCGTACTGCAGTTCCGGAATCGTCATGTCCGCGTAGTCGGCGTTGACCGGCCCCATCGGCGATCCGAGCCACGGCACCACGCCAGGGTCCGGGGTGACGCCCAGGTGGTAGGCCTGAACGCCGGGCAGGTGGTACTGGAGGAAGTTGCCCAGGACGTCCGCCAGGAAGATCGCGCTTCCGACGGGGCTCGTACCCCACAGCGCCGACGCGTTCATCAACGGTATGGCGGCGTCGGGATCGCCGATCATTACGATCGAGCCGTAGTGCGGCTTGCTTCCTCCGCCGGGCACATACTCCGGCATGAACGGCTGCAGTCCCGGCAGGTCGGTGGAGAAATAGCCCGCCACGTCGCCGTAGGTCAGGACGTTGACGAATCCGGAGTTGGCGCCGTTGCCGGGCACCGAGGTGTTGAGGCCGGGGCTCTCAAATGCGATGCCTCCCAGGCCGGTTTGTTGAGCGACGTATGACGCCTCCCACCCGCCGAGCGAGTGGCCGGTGAGGTAGATGTCTTCCCTGCGGTAACCCTGCGCGATGGCCGCGGCTTCCACCTGCCGCTGGAAGTCCAGCGCATCGATGAAGGCCTGTGGGGTGGTGTCGGTGAAGATCACCTGCACGTCGGTGATCACCTGCGAGACTGCGATCAGCGGGTTGAACAGCAGGTTCGTGCCGCCGGTGGTGCCCTGGTAGGCGATGATGATCTGGCCCTCCGGGGTCACCCACGCCTTGCCGGACATGCCGGTCAGCACATTCGTGGACTCCATCTGCTTGCCGTCGACCGTGAACGGTTTCAAGTCGCCCGGGGTACCGCCGAGCACGTACGCGGCGGTCGCGGCGTTGAGGAACTGGGACACCGTCGGGGTCTTGCCCGTGGTGGGGCCCGTGTAGTCCAGTGCCGGCGGGACATGTTGCACGGCGGGGGGTTTGGTGAGCCCCAACTTCTCTTCGGCTTCCCGGAACGCCGCGAACAAGGCGTCGTTGATGGGTGCGAAGTTGAGCGGGCTGGTCGGGCCGTCGGCGGAGGAGGTGATGTCCAGCGCTTGCAGCACGGTATTGACGACGCGTCCGGGCAGAGCGACGATCTCAGCGATCGGCGACAGCGGCTCGGGCTCGCTGGGAGCGACGTTGGTGGTGGAGGAGGTCGTTGCCGCAGCGATCCCGGGCGCGGTTTGTGTGACGGCAACGGTGTCGGGCCTGGTGATCTCGCGCTCCGCCACCGCCTGCGCTTTCGCGAAGCCGCGTTCCGCGCGTGGGGTCAGCATCCCCAGGCGCTTCGCCGCCGGGTGAGATGGAACGGTTTTGGTCGTTGCCGTCTCACGTGTGCGAACCCGAGCGCTCGGCTTGTCGGCCGCGGATCGTTCAGATGCGTCCGTCGCAGAGTCCCGCGGCTTCGTCGCCGACGACGACGGGCGGTGACGTTTGCCGTGGCCGTCGGTCGACTTCTTGGGGCCTTTGGCAGTCTCCGAACTGGTCTGACTCGATGACTTGCCCGATGAATCGGAGTGGCCGGGGTCCGCCCACGCCACCGCTTGCCCACTGGCGCCTGCGATCCCGATGCCGACCGCTACGACGGCCAGGCCGTATCGGAGTGGTATCCGTCTGTCGTGCTGCGGGCAGCTCGGAGCATCCACCATTACCAATGTCCCCCTTGACATTCCACGGTGATGTCCGGATCCGCCGATGACGGGAGTGCCAGCCGCCGCGAACACACGCCGGCTCAATATATGACATCAGGTGATGTCAGTCAGGGGTTTTGGCTACGTCGGGTTCAGCGATGTCGCCCGGTTGCAGAAGCAACGGGCCGCGATTCGGATTCGTCTCCGCCGGCGCCGCGTTCGGGCGCGAGCATGACGGCGGTGATCGGGACGACGAGCGCAAGCAGGCCGATCACGAAGACCGGGAACAGGAACGAGAACACCTCGGGCCCGGCCGGTACCGGCACAGTGCGATCGACGGTAACCCGGACCGCGGCCATGCCCGTGTAGTGCATGCCGACGACGGCGACGCCCATCACGAGCCCCGCACCGAATCGCAGCACTCGTGTCTTGAGGACGAGCGTGAACCACAGCGCGGCGGTCGCCGCGACCACTGCGATCACAAACGACAGCGCGACAAGGAGTTTGTCGTAGGAGATCGTGCCCTGAATCTGCATGGCCCACATGCCGGTGTAGTGCATCATGGCGACTGCCAGGCCGGTGATCACGCCGCCGGCGATGAGCCGGCGCAGATCGAAGGTACGGCCGATGGTGACAAGCCCGGCGAACACCGCCGAGATCGCCAGTGCCGCAGAGGCTACCGTCCACCCGAGGTGGTACCGGACCACGCTGTTCGGGATCGCGAAGCCGAGCATCGCGATGAAATGCATGAGCCAGATCCCGACCCCGCCGATGGCAATCGACGCCACGAGAAGCCACCGCAGCCGGTCGCGTTCGTCGGCCGCTCGGGCCCCGCAGCGGGTGCATGCCAAACCGACAACTGAGCCGGTCACCGAGACGATGTACGCCAGAAACAGCAGCCAGAGGCCCATGTCGAAGTGGTGCACGTGATGGTTCATGACTATTCCTTGGATCAGGGCACGGTCGTCGGCAGACGATCCAGCGCGTAGGAGGTGATCGCGATCAGCGCGTTCTTCGCCGAATCGCGTTGCCGCGCATCGACGCTGATGATGGGTACGTTGGGGGACACGGCCAGCGCCTCGCGCAGATCTTCCACGGCGTGGGTCGGCGCGTCGTCGAACTCGTTGACCGCGACCAGGAACGGTAGGCTTCGCGCCTCGAAGAAGTCGACGGCCGCGAAGCTGTCCTCAAGCCTGCGGGTGTCGACCATCACCACGGCGCCGATCGCACCGCGGACCAGGTCATCCCACATGAACCAGAACCGGCGTTGCCCCGGTGTGCCGAACAGGTATAGCACGAGGTCGCTCGCGATTGTGATCCGGCCGAAATCCATTGCAACCGTGGTGGTGTCCTTGCCGGGAGTGGCCTCAAGGTCGTCGTGGCCCTGAGAGGCGGTCGTGACGAGGGCCTCGGTGCGCAACGGCACGATCTCCGACACGGCACCGACGAACGTGGTCTTGCCGACGCCGAAGCCGCCGGCAATCACGATCTTCGTCGACGACACCGTGGCGCCGGAGTCAGAGTGCGCGTAATCCACTGAGGGTCCTTTCGATCAGTCGGCGCCGCTCCGTCGCGGTCGAACGGTCGGTCAGCGTGGCGTGAACCCGAAGATGGCCGCTCTCGACCAGATCCCCCACGAGCACCCTGGTCACCCCGATGGGCAGACCGGCGTAGGCCGAGATCTCGGCGATCGACGGCCGGTCGCTGCACAACCGGACGATGACAGCGGGGACATCCCCTGGCGCACAGTCCAACTCGTCGCTCGACGCCAGGGCCTCCACCGAAGCTTCGATCGGAATCTCGATCGGGGCCCGGGTTCGCCCGCCCGTCAGCGTGTATGGCCGGGCGCGATTGGCTGATTGCTTCTGCTCGGGCCGGTTCATACTGAGCGTCATCGAACTCCCTGCGCGCCGCGCGGGGCCGCCTCGACGGTCTTGCCGACCCGGTCGACGAGCAACGCCATCTCGTACCCGACCTGACCGATATCGCACGAGACCGACGCCAGCGTAGCGAGATACGACCCGTTTCCGACGCCCATCAAAAGCAGGAAACCATCGTCCATCTCGACGATCGATTGACGAACGTTCCCGGCCTCGAACAACCGGGCCGCGCCGGTCGACAGGCTCGCCAAACCAGATGTCACGGCAGCCAATTGCTCTGCGCGATCGGCCGGAAGGTGTGAGTTCGACGCCATCAGCAGGCCGTCAGCCGACACGAGAATCGCATGCGTCACGCCCGGCACATCGCGGACGAAGTTGGACACAAACCAGTCGAGGGTGCGCTTGCTCGCAGGAGCAGAGCCAGCCGACCCAGCGTGTGGTTGCGTGCCGGTGTTCATCGGTCTCCTTCGATTCGGCGGTGTGCTGCGTCGGTTTCGGCCCGGCCCCTGCGAACGCCGGCCAGTTGTCGGCTCAGGATGTCTCGGATCGCCGCGGGATCATGGCCTGCCTCCGCCCTGGTGTCCGATTCTGATCTTGTATCTTCCGGCACCAGCCGTGCGCCGCGTTCTCGGATCGGCAGCCCGGATTCGGTGCGTCGTTTCGGCTCCTGCTCGGCGGCCTTCGCGGCGGCGGCCCAGAGGGCGTCGGTGGAGCTCGACCAGATCTTGTCACGCGATTCTCGTGCCACCGGATCCATGAGCCATTCGGACGTCATCCGCTCGAAGATCGGCGCGCTTTCCCAACTCTCGGACTCGATGTCCAGCCGCGCGGGTTCGATGGCCGGTGCCGGCTCAGGCGACGCGGGCTCAGGTGAAGGCGACGCCGGCGAAGGCGAGGGCGTCGGCTGAGGCGGCTTTGACGCGGTGAAGTAGGAAAGCGGATTCGGTCGCGCCTCCTCCGGAACCGGCGGTGCCATCCCGTTCGCGGGAACAGGCACGCCGTTGACCCCGCTCGCCCCGGGCGACCGCTTCGGCAGCGTGCTGCCATTGCGGGTGGAGTGGACCAACGCATCTGTAGCCTGCGGCGGTGTCGCGACCGGAACCTCGAGGTCTCCGAACGCAGGCTCTGATACCCGCCGGTCCTCGATGGACCGAAGCGGCGCGTCTGCAAACGAACCGGCATGCGGGTCGCCGAGTGCATCGACGATTTCCGTCGGCGGGGCGATCAGCGCGCCGGGCAGGTGCACACTCGCCGTCACACCGGGCCGATCGGTCAGCCCGCTGGTGGTGCGCAGTCGCACCGTCGCCTCATGGCGTCGCGCAAGCCGACCGACGACGAACAGACCCATGCGTTTGGCGGTCTCGGAGGTGACCTCGCCACCGAGTGCGAGCCGTTCATTCGTCGCGCGCAAGTCCTCCTTGGGCATGCCGAGCCCGCGGTCTGCCACCTCGACCAGAAGTCCGGCGTCGACCGCGCGCCCGACCGTCACCAATACCGGCGATTCCGGCGGTGAGTAGCGCAGCGCGTTGTCGAGCAGCTCAGCGATCAGGTGGCCGACATCGCCGGCCGCTGAGCCGACGATCGAGACGTCGACGACGGGGCCGACCTGGACCCGGCGGTACTCCTCGACTTCGGACATCGCCGCGCGCAGCACGTCCGGCAGCGGAACGGGCGCTGACATGCGGTGGCGTTCGACCGTGTCGGCAAGCACCAGCAGGTTGTCGCCATTGCGGCGCATGCGCGTCGCGAGGTGATCGAGCCGGAAGAGGTGATCGAGCCGGACCGGATCGTCCTCGTCGAGCTCAAGAGTCTCGATCAGGGCAAGCTGCTCTTCGACGAGCGACCTGCTTCGTCGGGAGAGGGTTTCGAACATGTCGCCGATCTGCAGGCGGACGCCATGCTCGCTGGCGAGGCGGACCGCCTGGGCGTGGATGTCGTCGATCGCGCGCGCCAGCTGCCCTACCTCTTCATTCGTATGGACGGGCAGCGCGGTGATCTCCGGCATGCCTCCGCCCTTGCTGAGGCGATCGATCTCCTCGGGCAGCTCAACTTGCGCGACCTGCAGCGCGCCGCGGCGCAGGCGACCGATCGACTGGATGAGCGACCGGCCGACCGCGAGTGCAAAGACGAGCGCGGCCAGCACCGCGCCGAGGATGATCGCGGTGTCGCGGAGGCCGTCGGACCGCAGTGTGTTGGCTCGGGCATGCAGTGTGCGGTCGAGATCGGCGGACAGCTGTTCGGTCATCGCGCGATACTGTTCGACGCTCGTCTGCATCGCGCTTCTGAACTCGGGGCCGTGCACGGATTCGCTCAGCGATCGGGTGTAGGCGTCGCGACGAACGTCGGACGCCTCGCGCAACGATGTGGCTTCATCCGTGGCCGCCGGCTGTGCGAGCCGATCGATCGCCGCTCCTTCGGCGCCGGCCGCATCTGCCGCCTCGGTCCGCAGCTCGACGGAATCGACGAAACCCGGCGTGGTTACCAGCACCCGCTGGGTTGTCAGCGCCCGTTGGGCGGCTAGGGCGTCCAGGAGCCGGTCCGCGTACGGGCGCACGGCGCCGTCGTCGACTGTCGCTGTGGTGGTCGCGATCGCCGAGGCGACGCCGGCCGCCACATCCTGCGCTCGCTCGGCGATTTCCGGCTGGGGTACCCGCCCGGAGCTGATCTCGTCACGCAACGCGGTGGCGGTCGAGGAGGCTGTCGTCAGCTTTGCCGCGACCGACGGGTCGAACTCGGCGGATGTGACCAGCGACGCCAGGTCTGCCGCGCTCGCGTCGAACTGCGCGAGCGGTTCCTCGATCGGCGCCCCCGAGGCGGCGGCGTATGCGAGCCCGTCGAGCCGGTCCACCAGCTCGACCGCAGGCACCACGATCACGGCGTTGTCGGAAGCGACGCTGAGTCTTGATGCCGCCGTCAGTTCGTTGTAGATCCGGACCGCGCCGAACGTCGCAGCGAGCAAGATGGGCAGGATCAAGGTCGCCGCGACTTTCCATCGCAGCGGCCACCCTTCCACCGACGCCCGCGACACGGTCGGACGCGCATGGTCACCGATATTCGGATCTTTCGCATCCACGGCCGCACCACCCTTCGCCGAGCTTATTGACGTACAGGTAGGAGAACCTCGGCCACCGCAGATGGTAAATGACTGATAACAATTCTGCATCGACGGGGCGAACGACGGCGGGTTCGCTGGCGCTGCAGCGGCATGTGTGCAACGCGTTAACGTGCGGGTTTTCCAGCAATCTAAGAGGATGTTGCGATTGTTGCCGCCACCCGACCTACGGATTCAGTTGCCTCCCGCGATCCCAATGCGTCGTCGTGCGGGGGTCTGCTCGATGCGCCTGATGACTCGGACCTGCCTCAGCGGCATGTTGCGGAGGAGGGCCGGCGTTTGAAAACACGCGTTAACCAGGGGATATGACGGTCTTGGCTTTCGGTTCGAGGGACAAGGAAACCGAACTCGCCAGCCGAAGAACGGCGCCCTCAGGAGCGGCCTGCGGATCACGATCCCGCACCTCCCCTCGGCCTTGCCGACGCCAGCCGGGCAGCAGTCGTGACTTCACGTGCGCCGAACGCAACGTTGTTAGTCGGCCAAGCGGTCAATGTCGACGTTTGTTGCTCGCTTGGGCATGGCCAGTGCGGGCGGATCCCGTCGGTGCGGAAACCCGCCCACCTCAACCTTCTCAGGTGATGATCAACGGTGGGCCAAGGAGGTCGAAGTGCCGAAGAACATCGTCATCTGCCTTGACGGCACGGGGAATCAGCTCAAAGCCAGGGGCAACACGAACGTCGTGCTCCTCTACGGGATGTTGCAACTCGGGGACCCGGCCAAGCAGGTGGCGTACTACGACCCGGGCGTCGGAACCTTCAGCTCGAGTGCGGCGTGGACACCGGTGGCCCGGTGGCTGTCGAAGGTCTTCGGCCTCGCGTTCGGATCCGGCCTCAAGGCAAACCTCGCGGAGGCGTACTCGTACCTTGTGCGCACCTACGAGCCCGACGACCAGATCTTCATCTTCGGCTTCAGCCGAGGGGCCTACACGGCGCGCGCGCTGTGCGGGATGCTCGACGGGTTCGGCATCCTGCGCCCGGGCTGCGAGAACCTCGTCCCGTATGCGGTGTCGATCTACACGCGAAGCAAGGATCGCTCCGACGACGACTGGGCCCAGCAAGGCAAGTTCGCCCAGCTGTTCGCACAAACCGTCGCTTTCCCGACACGCATGCCCGTCCACTTCGTGGGGATCTGGGACTCGGTCAAGGCGGCAGGGTTCCTGCGGTGGAAGTTGCGCTGGCCGTACACGCGAACACTCCGTAATGCCAAGACCGTTCGGCACGCGATCTCGATCGACGAGAAGCGCTACCCGTACCGCGAATATGTGGTCGAGCGGCCGGACAAGGGCCCGTTTCCCGAGACCGACGAGGCCTGGTTCGCTGGCGTGCACTCCGATGTCGGCGGCACCTTCGATGACGATCCGACGCTTCCGACGATCGCGTTGAAGTGGATGCTGGACGGAGCGATACCGGCGGGCTTGATCTTGAAGCGTGGGGCCTACAAGCGCGCGTTCGACGACCTCAAGGCCGACGGCCGCGTGCACCGGATGGGATGGATCTGGGTGTTCCTCGGCTACCGCCGCAGGCCCATTCCAAAGGGGGCGCGCGTGCACTCAAGCGTCCGCGAGCGAGCAGACTTCACAAAGAAGTACGAGCAGCGATTCGCCGAGGGCGTGACGTGGGTCGACCCTGAGTGGCAGACGCTTCATGCCCGCCCCGATGACATCAGTTGACCCAGCACTCTCCCCGGCCGCTGTAGCGGTCGACGGAAACCGCACTGGACATGCCATCGGCGTACTGGCGATCGAACGCCGGCAGCAGGGTGCGATTGAGCTTCTCCAGGTGGTCTTGCCACTGGCGTAGTTCAGGTCCGCGCGCCTGGAGTTCTTCGAGCACGGAGCGTTCGTCGATTGTTGTCAACTTCTTGTCCTGCAACACGATTCGGCCATCGATCATCACGGTGTCGATCGATGATCCGTTTTCCGAATAGACCAGGTGCAGCTCGGGCTTGTTGCGAGGGGTAAACGCGAGAGAGTTCATGTCGTAGAACACCAGGTCGGCGCGCTTGCCCACCTCGACACTGCCGACGGTGTCCCCGAGTCGCGCTGACCGAGCGCCGCCGAGGGTTCCGGCGGTCAGCACCTCCTGTGCAGTCGGCCACTGCCGATAGTCGGGTCCGGTGACCTTGTGCAGCAGCGCGGCTGCCTTGACCGCCTCGGACATCCGCGCGGTGTCACTGCTCGACATGCCGTCGGTACCGATTCCTAGATTCACCCCGGCGTCGAGGTATTTGCGCCACGGCGCGATACCGGAGCCGAGCTTGAGGTTGGAAATGGGGTTGTGGGACACCGAGGTTCCCGTGTCGGCGAGAACCTCCACGTCGGAGTCCGTCAGCCAGATTCCGTGCGCCATCGTCACGCGCTCACCCAGCACCCCGAGCGCGTGGAGATACTCGACCATCGTTTTGCCGTAGAACTCGGCGGCGGTCACCGCCTGGGTTCGCGTCTCGAGCACGTGGATGTGGTACTCCAGGTCGTACGCCTTGGCGATGTCGTCGATGCCGACCAAAAGCTCGGGGGTACAGCGTTGCGGGGCCGACGGGCCCAGCATGAACCGCAAGCGCCCGTCGGCATAGTCGGCGTACCGCTCCGCCGACGCCCTGGCGTAGGAGAGATACTCGTCGCCTTGAACGACCGCCAAAGCATCGAGCTCGCGGCGCGCGTCCGGGTCCAATGCGTCGGCCAGGAAAGGGAAGTGGTCGACGAACGGTCGATCCATCACGTGGCCGGAAATGTTGCCCCGGATGCCGATGTCGCGGTATGCCTCGAACACCGCCGCGAGTTGGTCCTCGGTCTGTCCCGGAATCTCCAGCACATCGTCGACGAGAGTGGTGACACCGTTACGCAGGGATTCGATGGCCACCAGCTGGGAACGTAGCCGGATGAGGTCCGGCGACAGTGGCGCCAGACCCAGTACCGGGTACGACAGCAGCATCCAGTGCTCGAGGGGCAGGTTGTCCAGCCGTGCCCGGAACAACGCCTCCCAGGAATGGGTGTGCGCGTTGACGTATCCGGGCACGACGAGGCGGTCCCGACCATTCAGCACAATGTCGCCGGGCTGCTTGTCGAGAGTTGCTGCGATCTCGATGATTTCGCCGTCACGTATCCGTATGGAACGAGTGACGGGACTGGCGCATGTGGCGTGGTCCATGGTCAGGACCGTCGCCCCGTCGATCAGATAGGCCGCAGTCACTGCTGCACCCGCCGGCGGTTGATCGACTCCAGGGCGATGTAGCTGACACCCGCGGTGATGCTGCCTGCCAGCCAGGAGAGATCCACGCCGCCGAGCGCGGCGGCCGCCGGACCCTGCAGCAGCGGTGTCATCCCGTACATGAACAGCCAGGTGAAGACAATGCCGACGCCGAGTGCGACAAGGGCTGTCGGCCGTACCGCCGGCAGTAGGCCGGCTCCGGGTGGCGCCACGAGCGCGTGGGCATCCACCTGCTGGCGCGCGACGAAGAACCAGTGCACCAGCATCACGGCGGCCCACGGTGACAGCCAGCCGACGATGCCGATAAGCCAGGCGTCGATGGTCGCGGCGAAGTCACCGTTGAGGACGAACACCACGACCACTGCCATTGCCACCGCGCCGATCACAAGGTTGAGCACCCGACGGTCGACGCGGATGTCAAGCGCCTGAGTGGAGACGGTGCAGGTGTAGATGTTGAGAATATTGGTTGCCAACGGTCCGTGAACGACCAGTAATAGCACCGGGATAGCAAGTACGCCGTAGGCGTCGACGATGATTTCGCCGGGGTCAGATGATGAACTCAGCGTAGCCAGCGTCGCACCGAGAGCACCGAGCCAGACCACGGGGATGAACTGCCCCAACGCACTGGCGAAGAATAGCTTGCGTGCCGGAACCGAGGTGGACACGAACCGCGAATAGTCGCCTGCATAGCCCAACCAGGTAATGCCCCAACCGATTCCGATCGCAGTCATCACCGCGCTCAGGGCAGCGATGTGCTCTCCCGCCGTCAGCGTTGCATCGCCCGCGTACCCCCAGTCGACGTCGAGAGCGAACCACGCGACACCTGTCATCGCCACCAGGACGGCGACCGTCGGAGGAACGGTCCAGCGTTCGAACGCCGCGATCACCCGGTAGCCGAACCAGGCGATGACCACCTGGATGACCATGATGATCGCCGCCACCGCGATTCGTGCCCCATGCTCGGCGTTGTCCGGATCGACCAGACCGATGCGGCCCAGCAGCGCCATCACCAGATCCAGGACGATCCAGGTGTTGACCGCGCACCACCCCATGCACACCAGAGCCTGCACTGCCGCGGGCACGTAGGCACCCCGGCGTCCGAACACCGCCCGGGACAACACCATTCCGGTCACACCGGTGCGCTGCCCGATCACCACAAACAAACCGAACAGCGACATGCCGATGGCGTTGCCGACCGCCAGCACCGCGATGGTCTCGAACAGTCCAAGGCCCATCGAAACCCCAAGCGCGCCCAGGACCCAGTTGATGGGCGCGATGTTGGCGCCCGCCCAGATCCAGAACTGGCCACGCACGTCGGTGGTCCTGCTGGATTCGGGGATGACGGTGAGCTCGGACTCCAAATGCTCAGTGGTGCCGGGGATGGGTTCCCCGGTGGTGACAGCCGACATGACGGTTCCGTTCTTCGGGCGCAGGCACAGGGGCGCGACGGTGCGCTAGTCAATCCTGCGCGCACCAACCCAGAATCGGTGATAGACATTCGGTCTACAACTTTCCGGGGTCTATATACAGTTCGCACATACAACCGAGAGGTCTCAGTGTTGCCCTCGACGACGTCGCTGAGCCTGCGGGAGGTCCTCGACGACCCGGCGCTGTCGGCGGCGCGACCGCAGGTCCTGGCCGGCTGGAGCCGGTTGGACACCGCGATCCGGTGGGTGCACACCAGTGAGGTCCTCGATATCGCAGAGCTGCTCAGCGGCGGCGAATTGCTGTTGGTGGCCGGTGTGATCCTGGGTGACTCCACGCCCTCCCAATTGCACGCCTACATCGATTCGCTCGCCGACGCGGGGGCGGCCGGTCTGGCCGTCGAGCGTCCACGCGTCGGGCCACTGCCCGCCGCACTGGTGGCACGGGCGAACGCCCGTGACTTCCCGCTGATCGAGCTGACCGAAGTGGTGCGATTCGTTGAGGTCACCCGAGCCATCAACAGCCGGTTGGTCAACGAGTCGGTCCGCGCGCTGCAGTTCAACGACGAGGTCACACACATGCTCGCCGGGGTTCTGGCAGCGCAGGGCGACCTCGATGACATGGTGTCGAGGCTCAGCGCGCTCAGTGGTTGCTCGATCGCGGTGCGATCCGTGTCGGGCGCTGTGTTGGCATCGGTGGAGGTTGGTGACCCCCGCCCGCGCAGTTACGCCCACGTCGCGGCGATCGAGTCCGCCGGTGTCACTATCGCGACGCTCGAAGTGCTGCCGCGCGCCGGCGTGGACTTGCAGATGGTCACTGCCGTTTGTCGGCGCGCACCGGAGTCGCTTGCGTTGGCTCTGCTGCGCTGGCGACCCCTGACGCGCTCGGATCAGCATCTGCGCGAAGTGTTCAGGCTAATGGCCCTCGCCGAGGACACTGGCCGCCCACCCGCACTGCGCGCCGACACTGAGGCGGCCTTGCGGCGCACCGCTCGCGAGCTGGGGTTCGCACCCGGCGGTTGGTACGTCGGTGTGGTGGCGCTCAGCGTCGACGGGCCGTTGCAGGTCGCGGAACTCTCTGCGGTGCTGCGCCGCGACGATCGGCCCGTGCTCTCGGAGATCCGCGACGGACGGCACCGCTCGATCGTGCGGTTCGACGGTCGCGAGGACGCCGCTTCGGTGACAGACGGACTCGTCGCTTCGCTGTATTCGTCGCCGCTCCCGCGCGCGTTGCGGATCGGCGTAGCCGAGCCCACCCGCGACCTCCCCGACCTGGCCGAGAAGATGGCGACAGCTGCAACGGCGGCACTACTGTCCACTGAGTCCGAATTCGTCGGCCTTGCCCGGGACGTCGCAATCGATCATCTGCTTTCAACAGTCGATTCGGCTGCAGTGGACCGATTCCTGCGATCAGTGTTGGGCCCGATGCTGATCGTCGATCGATCCGCCGAACTACTCACAACGCTGACCGTGCTGTTTCGAACCGGGTCGCGGGCGGCGGCTGCCAAGAAGCTGAACATTCACCGGCAGACGATGTACCAGCGCCTCCATCGAATAGAGAAGATCCTCGGCCGGCCGATCGGCGACGCCACCGGATCGACGGGCGCGCTGTTGGTGGCGGTCGAACTGGCGGCGGTGCGGTATCGACGCGGCAACGACAGTTCAACCGGGTAGTCACTTCGCGAAGCAGTCGTCTTCCCCACCGGCGGGCATGGTGGCGTTGTCAGTCGAAAAATGGGCTGCCACACCGGTTTCCGTGACGTCGACGTCGCCGGCGTGCACGCCCATGGGGAAGTTGTCGGTCTGGCTCGCCAGAAACGCATCGAGCATGGGCTGTAGATCGCTGACAGCAATCACTCCGGGTCCGGTGGTGTCGACGATGTCCAACCCGATACCGCCCTGTTCGCTGACCTTCGGTTTCACCGTCACGTTGGCCAGGAGGCTTTCGAGTTCCAGCGTGCCGTCGTCGGGGTTGGTGGTCACGTCGTTGATCAGTTGGCCCAGAAGGGGGATCGCCGATTGAAGGGATTCTTTGATGCCTTCGGAACTCCAGGTGACGTTTGCGTCGAGTGACCGCATCGTGCCACCACTACCGACGCCGTCCTCGAGCCGCAGATCGCGGATGGTGATGTCGAACTGCATACCCTTGGCTTCGCGGATCTGCTGCCCGGCCGTGTGAATGTCCATGGTGGTGTAGTTGCCGGTCAGGTGCTGCCAAAGGAACGGCGGCATCGCGGGTAGCGAGACCGTCGCCGTGTCTCCCATCAGACACTCCATCGTCGCTGAGACGACGCTTTCGGCGCGGTTCCGGGCGTACCACTCAGCTGCCCCCAGACCGGCCAGGACCAAGATCAGGGCGAGCGCGGCGATCAGCACGACCTTGAGCCCGCGGTGCGTACGCCGCGGCGCAGGCTCGGGAGGAGCTGCGGCGGTGCGGGGAAATTGGATCGTGGCGTCGTCGAACGGCGAAGGCGCACTGCCGGGTCGGCTCGTGGGTTGATGTCCCCACGGCGGGTTGGTCACCCGCCCGATTCTGCCTCACCTGGCCGGCTGTGCGGCGCGCCGGCCGCATCGGTTGAAGAAGCGCCCGGTCCGGGTATACATCGCGGGTGGAAGGAGCGCGCCATGGCCAAGAAAACACAGGACGAACAAGGCGAGGAACCGAAAGGCGGGCGACCGGGCCCCGCGGATCACGGCCGCGAAGGCGGCATGGCGACGCGGGAGAATGCACCCGAGCTCACCGAGCCCGACGACCGCGACTGAGCGACTCAGGACCCCATCAGCTCGTCAGCGCGCTTGGCGCCGGTGTGGCCGCGTGCCACGCCCTGAACGAGTGCGGCGATGGAGTCGGAGTTGTCTGCCCGCAACGGAAGGATGCGTTGGTAGTCCTCGGACTCGTACCAGCGCGATGCGGACTCCATGTCGGGGAACCGGATCACCACCAGTGCTCCGTCCCCCCAGTCGCCCTCGCGTACGTCGACGTCTCCGCCGTGCACGATGAACTCCCCACCGAAAGGCTTTAGTGTGTCGTCGATTTCACGCATGTATCGAATAACCTCGTCGCCGAGTTGGACGTCGCGTAGATAGGCCACCGCGTAGGCAGGTACGGAATCAGGCATGACACCAGCGTCGTCCGGCCCACGCGCGGAATCAATTACCTGCCAGGTAAGGCTGCGACGACGGCGGCGCGTGTGCGGGCCGGGAGTAGCCTCGACCCCGAGGAGGGCAAGATGAAATTCGGGATCTCCACGTTCGTCGATGACGACAGTATCGATCCGGTGTCGCTGGCCCGCGCGATCGAGGAGCGGGGTTTCCACTCCTTCGTCGTCGCTGAGCACAGCCACATCCCGGCAAGCCGGGAGTCCGCCTATCCGGGCGGCGGTGAACTGCCGTCGCCGTACTACAAAACGTTGGACCCGTTTGTCACGCTCGCCGCGGCGGCCGCCGTGACCTCCAGAATCGAACTGTTCACCGGGGTGGCCCTGCTCATTCAGCGGGATCCGATCCATACCGCCAAGGAAGCCGCAAGTATCGACCTGATCTCGGGTGGCCGCTTCGTTTTCGGTGTCGGCGCAGGCTGGAACCTCGAGGAGATGCGCAACCACGGCACCGATCCGAAGACCCGTGGCGCGCGGCTGGACGAGAGCATCGAGGCCATCAAGGCCCTCTGGACTACCGAACCCGCCGAGTACCACGGCAAGTACGTCGACTTCGAGCTGTCGTACTGCCGCCCCAAACCGGTTCGACAACCGCACCCGCCGATCTTCGTAGGCGGCAACTCCGATGCCACCGTCAAGCGGGTCATTCGCCATGGCGCGGGCTGGATTTCCAATCCATTGCCTCCGGAGATGCTGGCAACCCGCATCGGTCAGATGCGCGACGGCGCCGGCCACGACGTCCCGCTGGCGATGTTCGGTACACCCGTCGACACCGACTACTGGCGTGCCGCCGATGACATGGGCTTCGACCAGCTCGCACTGTTACTGCCGTCGGTGCCGCGAGACGAATCACTGCGCCTGCTCGACGAATACGCCGAGCGGGTGGCTCAGTACCAGTCAGGGACGTGACGTCACGAGCGCACCGTCTTGCGCCGCGTCACCACCCGAGCCACGAAGTACAGCGCTGCGCCGCTGGCCACCAGCACCGCCGCGAACAGCCACACCTTCGCCGTCTGCTGGCTCAGCAGCAGAAGACACGAGGCCACACCGAGCACCGGAACAGCCGTCCACACCCGAAAGTGGTTGTGTTCGACGGTGTCCCGCCGCAGCGCCAGCACAGCGACGTTGGTCGAGAGGAATACGAACAACAGCAGCAGCACGACGGTCTCGGCCAAGGTGGAGAGGTCACCGATCGACGTGAGCACCATCGCCACCACGGTCGTGGCGACGATCGCCACCCACGGGGTGTGGCGTTGCGGCAGCACACCGCTGAGAAACGCTGGGAGAAGGTGATGTTCGGCCATGCCGAAGGCGAGTCTGCTCGCCATGATCATGGTCAGCAGGGCGCCGTTGGCGACGGCGATGAGCGCGATCGCGCTGAAGACCCAGTCGGGTACTCCTATTCCAGATGCGGAGACGACCTCAAGAAGTGGGCCGGAGGATTGCGACAGCTCGCTCGGTGGCAGCACGGCGGCACTTGCGATACCGACCAGAACATAGACGATCCCAGCCGTGATGAGGGCACCGAACAAGGCCATTGGGTACACCTTGCTGGGATTGCGTATCTCTTCGGCCACGTTGGCCGACGTTTCGAATCCGACGAACGAGTAGTAGGCGATGATCGCCCCGGCCAGAATTGCCAGGGCCGGCTGCGACCCTGCAGGGAGTTCGACAAGGCGGCTGACGTCACCGCGCCCGCCGCCCACCATCACCGCGCCCGCGATGATGACGATGAGCAGACCGGTCAGTTCGATGACGGTCATCACGACGTTGCTCTTCACCGACTCGCTGATGCCGCGGGCATTGAGGGCTGCGATCAGGGCGAGAAAGACGATCGCCGCCGGGACCGCGGGCACGTCGATGAAGGTGGCGAGGTAGTCGCCGGCGAAGGCCAGAGACAGGCCGGCCGCGCTGGTCACCCCGGCGGCGAGCATGCAGAAGCCCACAAGGAACGAGACCAGCGGCTGTCGGAAGGCACGTTCGGCGAACACTGCGGCGCCACCGGCCTTCGGATACTTGGTGACGAGTTCGGCGTAGGAGCCCGCCGTGAAGAGGGCCAGCACCAGGGCTAAAAGCAGCGGCGCCCACAGTGCACCTCCGACCTTGCCTGCCAGCACGCCCATCAGCGCATAGATCCCCGCCCCCAGCACGTCGCCGAGAATGAACAGAAACAGCAGCGGCCCGGTGATCTTGCGGCTGAGCTTGCCGGCGGACTGCTCGTCCTCATGCGCGTGTGAGGTTGCCTCCGTGGTCATCGATGCCTCCCGTACGCCCGCGGGACTGTGGCGGGCGCCATTTGGCATACCCCGTCCGGGCCAGGCATAAGCGGGCACTGAGCTGCGGCATCAGTCACCGACGTGAATCTGGACGCCGCGGGCCTGAAGTTGTTCGAACGTGTAGACGAACTCGCCGCGGCGTCCGACCGAAACGACGTAACGATCTTGGCCTTCGGTGATGGGAAAGCTGAACGAGAACGTGCAATGCGCGGTGCCGGCCTTGCCCCGCCCAAGCGAAGTGGTGGTGAGGATCTCGCCTTTGCCGTCCTTGACGGTGACGGCCGTGGTGTGGCCGACGTCGGAGTATCGCGAATGTTCCTGAAACTGTGATGGTTTCGAGGATGTGAAAGCCATGAGCGAAATGTGGGCAGAACACGTCGACGGCCATCACTGTCGACGTCACCGCCGCAGTACGGGCAGGTCCTCACCGTCTCTGTTATATGTCGTCCACCGTGAATGCACAGCGGGTTGTCATCTGTCGGACCGATTGTCAGTACTTGCGGTCGCCTTCGCTGCTGTCGAAGAAGGCCCAGTCACCGTCTGCCGACAGCACTTCCATCCGCCAGCCCAACTCGGGCTTGGCCTTCTGATCGACGAACCAGGCGTGCGCGTCGCCGGCGCTCTCGATGTCTTTCGTGTCGACGACTTCACCATGGGGATTGAGAACTCGATATTTGGCCATGCCCTAAGCGTTCCCCTGTTCGCGGTTCTGAATCATCTGCCGGGCGGCGAGCAATGCACCACCTTCATCGCGGTCATCTCGTCGAGGAGTTCGGGTCCGAATCCGAACCCGGATCCGCTGGCCCGCCGGGGTTCCGACGCGCCGCCGGGCGCACCTCCGAACACGTCGTTGACCTTCACGGTTCCGACGGGAAGGCTCCGCCACGCGTCCTGGGCATGGGCCATGTCGCTTGTCAGCACGGTGGCGGCCAGCCCATAGCGGTCGTCGGCAGCTTCGGCGATCGCGGTGGCGAAGTCCGGTACCGCCCGCACCGGGGCGATCGGACCGAACGTCTCCTCCCGCATGACGAGCATCTCGGGCGTGCAGCCCGTCAACACTGTCGGGGGATAGTAGGTGCCGGGACCGGATCGCGGTTCTCCGCCGAACAGGACCCGCGCCCCGCGGTGCGCCGCATCCATGACATGCGTGTGCACCTGGACGCGGTGAGGCTCGTCGACGAGGGGGCCGATCCGGCCGTCCCATGCCCGGGCCTCCTCGAGCAATGCGCCGACGAACTCCTCGGCGATCGGCTCGACGGCATAGATGCGTTCCACCGAGACGCAGATCTGCCCGGCGTTGGCGAAGGCCCCGAGTGCGGCCTGCTCAGCAGCCCACCCCGGATCGACACCGGCATCGACGATCAACGCATCGTTGCCGCCGTTCTCCAACAGCGCCTTGGCGCCGCGTTCGGCGCAGGCGCGCGCGATGGCCCTGCCGGTCGCGCTGCTTCCGACATGTGCGACGACGTCGATCCGGCGGTCTGCAGCCAGTCGGGCGCCGACGGATGAGTCGCCGTCGACGATCTCCAGCACCCCATCGGGCAGTTGGGCGGCGAGAATCTCTGCGAACCGCCTGCCCGTCCGCGGGCAGCGCTCACTCGGTTTGTGGACGACGGCGTTCCCGGTGACGAGAGCCGCGCCGAGAAGTCCCGCGGCCACGGCCACGGGATCGTTCCACGGCGTCAGCACCGTCACCACGCCACGTGGCTGCGGGACCATCAGATCGGTGGCCGACCATGAGCCCTGCAGGCTCGCCCCGCGGTGCAGCGGCCCCAGTTCGGCGTACTGCCGCAGCGTCCCGACGCCGGCTTCCACCCCGCCCAGCGAATCCCCGCGCGGCTTTCCGGTTTCGTGTTCGTTGAGTTCGGCCAATTCGTCGGCGGCGGCTTGGACGGCACCGGCGGCGGCTGCCAACGCGGCGGCTCGCTCTGCGGGCGCGGTCCTGGCCCACGGTGCGAAAGCGCTGCTCGCTCGCCCGACCGCCTCGTCGCAGTCGGCGGGTTCCACAATCGGCACCCGGCTGACAACGTCGCCGGTCCGCGGGTCGAGCACAGTGATGATGTCGCTGACGGTCGAAGTCACAGTGTCCGGGCTACCCCCTGGACACATTTCCAATCACCGCAGATGGGCTGTGGTGCGGCCCACGAAGGGTTTCATCTGGCGGCCCCGGTGGTATGCCTCCTGGCCAGAGAACCGAAGGGGAGTGAGATGGCCAAACACGGCAAAGCAGATGAAACACGTCAGGGTTTGATCGACTCCGTCAAAGGCGCGGCGAAAGAGGTTGCCGGCGCGATCACCAACAACGATTCGCTGACAGCCGAGGGCCAGCTTGAGAGGTCGGCGGCGAAAGACCGCCGAGCTGCCAACAACGCCGAGGCCGTCGCGGATGCCGAGGCTGACGAGGCTCGCGCGGAGGCGACGGAAGCGAAACGGCAGGGCGCCGCCGCCCGTGGCACGGTGCAGGCTCAGACCGCCGCCGTCGAGAGCTCGGTAAACGTCGAGCAGGCGGCGCAGAAACAGGCAGCCGAACAGACCGGACGACGACTCTCGTCCGACACGAATGCGCGCGCCAACATCGAGGCGCACAGTGAAGTCGAGAACGCCAAATCGCAGGAGCGTGCGGAGGTCGGCGCTGCGGAAGCCGATGTCGCCGATGCGCTGGACGAGCATCAGGACGCGGTCCGGGAAGCGGCCACCGCCAAGGTCGAAGCTGCCCGGCTCAGAGAGCAGGCCGACCGCATCGCCGAAAACACCGAGCGTCAGTAGGCGCCGAGAGACATAGGAGTCAACCGTGAAAGTCAACGAAATCCCGACGGCGGTATTGCGGATGCAGTACCGATTGGCCCGGATCCCACTGCAACTGATCGACGACCGGGTGCTCTCCAGGTTCGGCGAGGAAGCCCCTGTACGACTGGTCTACGAGCGCTCCCTCGGGACGCTCGACGCGAGTATCGGTGGTGTACTGGGTGATTCGGAACTGGAGCAGCGCGGTATCGCCCTGCGTGAGCGCAGTGAGACGCTTGGCCGTGCCGCTCAACTCGACGCACGCGCCGGCCAGAAACTCAAGCACGCCGACGCCGACCTCGCCTCGGTCTCCGACGACGCGAGCGAGGAGGTGCAAAAGGCCCGCGAAGAGACACGGCAACACATCAAGGAAGCCCGCAGTGAAGCCGATGAGCGCAAACGCACTGCGGCAGAGCGGGTCCAGAAGGGCACCTCAGCCGTCAAACGGCAAGCCGACGAGGTCGCCGCTCACCGGAAGAAGTCAGCGGAAGCCGCACGCGACGAGAAGTTGGCCGATGTCCGCGCGGCAGAACAGCGCGCGACGGCCGACGCCAACGCAAAGCGCAACGGTGCCCAGGCCACCCGAGGCGCAGCCGCCGAGAAGCGTGGTCGGGCTGAGCGACTAGAGGGCCTCGCCGACGCCGAAAAGCAGCAGCGGCAGTCGGAGCGGGCCGACGACTCCTGAGTCCCAAGACGGGGCTCGTCACGGGAGTACGATCGCCCACAGGGAGGTCCGAAAATGCTCAGGGACTCCAGGTTGACAGTGCTGTGCGCCGGTGTCGCCGTTGTCGGCGCGTTGACGTTTGCCGCGCCGGTGAGCGCCCACCACGGCTGGGCCGATTATCAGGACTCGCAGTTCGAACTCAGGGGCACGCTCGAGACAGCCGTCAGCCTCGCGGGACCACATGCCACCGCGCAGATCCGAGCCGGTGAAGCGCTGTGGGACATCGTCTTCGCGCCGTCGTCGCGCACTGCCCGTGCCGGCCTGAACGAGGACACCGTCCCGGTGGGCGACGAGGTTACGGCCAGCGGGCACCGGCATCGAGATCAGGCCACGCTGGAGATGAAGGCCGAGCGCCTGACGTGGGACGGCAAGGTCTTCGACGTCTACCCCGACCGCAATTGACACCCGCGGCCCATGCATGACGTGCTGGCCTGGCTGGAGGCGTCGGCACTCGGCACGCTGATGCGTGACTCCGGGCCGTGGACCTATCCGATTGTCAATCTTGTTCACATACTGGGTGTGGCAACGCTTTTCGGTGCGGTGCTGATCCTCGATCTCCGGCTACTCGGGGTGTGGCGCAGTGCGTCACTTCCGGCGATCACCACGGTCGCGGCACCGGTGGCGACGGCGGGATTCGCGGTCGCCGCCCTCAGCGGTCCCTGCCTGCTCGCGGCCAATGCCCTCGACTACGAGCAGAATCCGGTTCTGCTGGTGAAGTTCTGCGCCATCGGACTTGGGATAGCGAATGTCATGCTGTTGCGCCGTACCGCAGCGTGGCGGGCACACACAACCCGAGAGCTGACGCGTTCAGAAACGCGGCAGTTGGCGGTGTTCGCCGGGGTATCCCTCGCCAGCTGGCTGACGGCGGTAGCGGCGGGACGCATGCTCGGATATTGGTGACGCCATCGCGATTCTGTCAGTCGCGAGTTGCCTGTTGACCGTAACCGGCCAGCCGACGGCCCACTTCGGCGAGCTCGTCGCCGTCGAGTACGCGCACGGGCGCCCCGCTGGCCATCGCCCGAAGCTGTACATCGCAGATGTACTCGAGGTAGGGCACGAGGCTCAGCACCTTCGGCAGCGCCCGACCGACGAGGACGGCGCCGTGGTTTCCCATCAGTGCAGCGGTGCGATCACGCAGTGCGGTGGTCACGTTGTCCGCCAGCTGTGGAGTGCCGAAGGTGGCGTACGGCGCGACCCTGACGGCGCCGCCGAACATGGCCGAGTAGTAGTGCGATGCGGGGACCTCATCGACCACCGTCGACAGCGCGGTGGAGGCCGGTCCGTGGGTGTGCACGACTGCGGTGTGCTCGGTTGTCTTGTAGACCGCCAGGTGCAGCGCAAGCTCGCTGGAGGGTTGCAGAGCCGCATCGACCGCATTGCCGTCGAGGTCGTGGATCCCGACGTCGCGCGCCGCCATCGCTTCGTAGTCAACGCCGCTGGGAGAGATCACCACGAGGTCGTCGACCCGAACCGACACATTGCCCGCCGTCCCCACCACAAGCCCGGAACGGCTCAGGAACCGGCAAGCCTCGACGACCTGATGACGTTCAGTGCTCAGTCTCATGGCTCGAGCACATACTTCGATCCGCGGCCGGCGGCCATGTCCTCCAGGCTCGGCAGCAACGCCTCCAAGGGGCGACGCTCGGTCACCAGCATCGACCCGTCCACCTTCTTGCTGGCCAACAGCTCCACCGCGATCCGGACATAGTTGGGCGTGTGATGGAAGACGCCCTTGAGCGTGTACTCCTCGTAATGCATGGCGGAGGAGTCGACGGAAAACGGCGCACCCTTTGGCGTCCCGCCGAACAGCACCGCCGTCGCGCCGGGCCGCAGGGTCCGCACCGTCTGCTCCCACACTTGCGGCAGCCCGACGGCCTCGATGGCGACGTCGGCGCCGCGTCCGTGCGGGGTCCGCGCTTTGATCATCGCGACGCGGTCCTCGAAATCCGAAACTTCGGACAGGTCAACGGTGTCCACCGCTCCGGCTTGGCTGGCCTGTTGCAGCCGCCACGGCGACTGGTCGACCGAGATCACGTTGGCACCGCGCAGGGTTGCCAGTCGCACGAACATCAGGCCGATCGGTCCCGCGCCGTGCACCACGACCGTGTCGCCCAGCTGGATTCCGGTCTCATCCATGCCGTGCACGACGGTGGCCAGCGGCTCGAGCGGTGCGGCGGAGGCGAAGTCGAGATCATCGGGCAGCAGGTAGGTGTTGCGCTCGACGATGGCCGCCGGAATGATCACCTGTTCTGCGAAGGCGCCGTTGAGGAATTCCAGGTTCTCGCAAAGGCTTTGACGACCGCGCGTGCACGCCCAGCAGTGACCGCACGGCGCCGTGTTGGCCGCGACGACGCGGTCACCGACGGCGAACTTGTCGACTCCGTCGCCGACGGCCGACACGATGCCTGCGAACTCGTGACCGAAACGGGAAGGCAGGGTAGGGAACAGCTTGGGGTGGCCACGGCGGTACGACTTCAGATCGGTTCCGCAGGTCGCCGCTGCCTTCACGTCCACCAGCACCTCGCCGGGTGCCGGTTCGGTAGCTGCAACGTCTTCCAGTCGCAAGTCCCCGGGCCCGTAGAACATGGCCGCTCTCATTGTTGATCTCCTTGGGTGTTGTGGTCCTGCGATAGTTCGTGCAGGTTGTGGAGTAGGCCTCGGGTCTCGGCGTAGAGGCGTTGATACAAGGTGCGCAATTGCGCGTAGCCGGCCGCCGCGTCCTCGCGTGGCTCGACCACGGCGTCAGTCCTGGCGATGGCGGACGCGGCCTCGGAAATCGAGCTGTATTCACCGATCGCCGCGAATGCGACCGCGGCGGCGCCGAGCGCGCTCACCTCGCCGGATGCGCAGACCTCCAGCGGTCGGTCGAACACGTCGGCCAGGATCTGTGTCCACAACGTGCTGCGCGCACCACCGCCCATCGCGCGCAGCACCTCGACGCGTTCGCCGCGTGCGGCCTCGAGTCCATCGAGTTGCAGCCGCAACTCGAAGGCGATGCCTTCAAGCAGGGAGCGGTAGAAGTGCGCTCTGGTGTGGCAGCCGCGCCAGCCGAGTGTGATACCGGAAGCCTGGCTGTCCCAGTGCGGCGTCTGCGCGCCGTTCCAGTAGGGGAGTGTCAGGAGGTGCTCACTACCCAATGGCAGTGCCGCGGCATCGCGTTCGAGTTCCGGGTCGGGAGCACCGGCGAGCTCAGGATCGCCGAACTCGGTGCGGAACCAGGTCGGCAGGTACGTGCCAGACGAGCTGAATGTCTCCGCGGTGGTGTGGCCGGGGATCGCCGAGATCATCGAACGGTACGCCCGCGCGGGCAGGTATGACGTTGTCTCGCTGCCGATCACGACCGCGGTCCCGAGCACCAGATAGGCGACCCCGGGGTCGGTGACGGCGAGCCCGAGCCCGGCCGCCTGGCCATCGCCGGTACCCGCCACCATCACCACGTCACGGTCCAAACCCCAGGCATCGGTGATCTCGGACCGTAACGGCCCGAGCGAGGCGCCGGTGGGAACGAGGTCGGGCAGCTGAGCACGGTGCAGTCCGGCGAGTTCGAGCAATTCGCTGCTGTAGTCGCCGGTGGCCTGGTCGATCAACGCCAACGGGTCCACCGACGCAGTGCTGGAAACCCAACGCCCCGTCATGGCGTGTGCGAGATAGGTGTGGACATCGGCGATCCGATGACAACGCGCCATCGTGTCAGGCTCGTGGTCGCGTAGCCACAACAGTTTGTAGAGACCGGGGGTGATGTCCGCGGGCTTGCCCGAGAGCAGCTCGACGCGTTGCGTTCCGTACCTTCGGGTTTCAGCGTCGGCGCGGCCATCCATCCACAGGATGGCCGGCCTTATCGGTTTCTCGTCGGCGTCGAGGCAGACGAAGGTCTCACGCTGGTGCGTCACACACACAGCCGCGACGGCGCTTCGATCGGGGATCTCGCCGAGGGCCTGCCGCACGGCCTGGTCGGTAGCCGTCCACCAATCTGGCGCATGCTGCTCGAACCAGTGCGGCGCCGGACTGCGGGTGTCGAGGGCCTGTGCACCGCTGCCGACCACCTCACCTTTGGCATCCACGACGATCGCCTTCGCCGCTGTCGTTGAGCAATCGACCGCGATCACGAGTGGTGACGTCATCGTTGCGCTCCGGTGAGTTCCCGTTCCGCTACCGTCGCCCTATCAAGCTGTGCCACAACGATGTTCGCGCCGCCGGCCGCCAACTGCTCTATCTCGTCCGCGCCGGCACCTGTATCGATCACGACAGCATCGAAATCCTCCAGCGCACAGATTCGGTGAATGGCGCGACGAGCCAGCTTGGTGTGATCGATGAGTAGTACGCGCAGCTCGGCGCTCTCCATGAACGCGCGCTTGAGCTCGGCCGCGGTACTGGACGGATGGAAACACATCCCGCGGGACACCGCGGGCACGGACATGAACAGGACGTCGTAGTGCATGTCGCGCAGCGCTCGCACGGCCTGAGATCCGACGAATGACGAGAACTCGGGGACGTAGTCCCCGCCGATGGCGTTGAGTCGAACCCGTGGGTCTGTGGACAGCTCGTTGATCGCAGGCAGAAAATTGGTCACCACTGTCAGTGGCAGTCGATCGGACAGCTGGGGTAGCACCTGCAATGCGGTCGTGCTGTCATCCATTGCTACGGCCTGCATTTCGACCTGACCCGCTGCCCAGTCGAATGCCGCTTTCGCCACCGCTCGTTTCTCGGTGAGGTTGAGCGCCTTTCGCAATTCGATGTTGCGTTCGAATGCCTCGCTCGGTGGGGCTTCGGCGCCTGACCGCACTTTCCGCAGCATGCCCTGCGCGTGGAGGTGGTCGAGGTCGCGATGGATCGTCATCGTGCTCACGCTGAACTGATCGGCTAATTCGTCAATGCGGGCCCACCCGCGGGCCCGGACGAATTCAACGATCTCCGAACGCCGGTGGGAGTGATTGCTGGTGCGGCGCGACTGTACGGGCACGGCCACCTCCTGTAATCCACGTCATAGCGAAGCCGACGTTATCACAGCAAAAGTCACATATTCAACATCAATGGTGTTACTTCTAACGTCAGTCAACGCTGGATTACCAACGCCTGCGCAGCCGATCGCGATAGGACCGGCCATCGGGGTCGTAGACAGCGCGATACACCGGGTCGGCCCACGCGCGGGTGAGCCGGCCGAGCCGCTCGGGTTGATGCGGCCGCAACCTTCCCGGCGGACGCGGACCGGCCCGGCCACCGTCGTGCCAGGCCTGCAGCGCCTGCGCCGATGCGGCGACCGCCGCCACCACCGAAACCGGATCGAGCAGGTCGTCGTCCTCGCCGCCGTCTGGTGCCCGGTCAAGATGCTCGCGTAGCAATCGCAGCCGCAGGTCGCGGGCGAACACCCGGGCACCGTCGCCGCTACCTGCCGGATCCCGGGGTTCGCGTTCGTCGCGGATGTCGTCGAGGACCGCGCACGACAACTCGCTGTCGTGCGTCCAGGACCGCCGGTTGAAGTTGTCGCTACCCACACATGCCCAGACGTCGTCGATGACGCAGACCTTGGCATGCACGTAAACCGGTGTGCCCACGTGGTTTTCGACATCGTAGACGTGCACCCGGCGCGGGTCGGCCGCCCGGCAGGTCTCGATGGCCTGCTGGCGCCCCACCTGGTTGGGTGGCAGCGCGAGCCGGCCGTCGACGTCAGGGTGCCGTGGCACCACCGCGATCAGGTGCAGGTCCGGATTGGCCGCGAGCGCTTCGGCAAGCAGGCGTGAAATTCGCCTGGACCACAGGTACTGGTCTTCCAGGTAGATCAGACGCCTCGCCCGCTGCACCGCCTTGGTGTAGCCGCGCGCGACGCTGCGCTCGCCGCGTGGGGCGAACGCGTACTCGAAGTGTGCGTCCGGATAGGTCCGTAGCACCTGCACCGCCTGCCGACCGCACGGCGGCGGGTCGGGCGGCTGGGGCGGCAGTTCGCCGACACTCAGATCCGCGTGGCGGAGCTTGTCGGTGATCCAGGCGATCGGCGAGAGCATGTCCAGTGGCGCCGGGTCGGTCCAGCGTTCCCGGAACGTGTGATCCAACGCTCCGACGGCCGGCCCCCGGATCTGTAACTGAACGTCATGCCACGGCGGGCGCTCACCGTACTGCCGGCCCATCCGCATCACCTGCGCATCGCCGCGATGCTCCGCGTCGTCGCGACGTGAGTGGCACAGGTCGATGCCGCCGGCAAAAGCGACGTCGCGTTCGGGTGTGCCGGGATGGCGCAGCACCACAAACTTCTGGTGGTGCGAACCACCGATGCGTACCCTTTGGTCGAGCAACACCTCCCCACCGGCGGCCTCGATCGCGTCGCCGAGATGCTGGTTCTCCTCCTCGCTGTAGGCGAACTTGTCCAGATGCGAGCGCCACATCAAGCCCTTGACGACGACGCCCCGCTCGGCCGCGTGGCAGAACAGCTCGGCGATGGTGGGTCCGCCATCGCGCACCTGCTCGTCGGGGTCGCCGCGCCAGTCGGTGAAGAACAGATGGTCGCCGCGCTGCAGTTCGCTGACCTCGGTGGCGAGCCGGTCGAAATAGGCGGACCCGTGTATCAGCGGCTCGACCTGATTGCCGGTGCACCAGTCCGGCAACGAGGTGGCCGGGTTATCGCGCTCCTCGGTGGTGATGAACCAATCCGCTAACCCGGCTATCGAATCCACCTACTGGTAGTACCCGTTTCAGTGGTTGCGCAACTTGGCGACGAGCTTGCTCTTCGTCAGGCCGGAGTAGCCCGAGATGCCGAGCTGTTTCGCGCGCTTCTTCAGTTCCGGCACGGTCCAGTCGTCATACGTTCCGGACTTGCCGCCCTTCTTGCCCACGGCCGACTTCCCGCGGGCCGCAGCGGCATTCGAGATCCGCGCTGCCTTTTCTTTTGAGCTGCCTTCCTTTCGCAACTCCTCGTACATCTTCTCGTTCTTGATCGATGAATTCGGCATCGTCGCCACCTTTCCTTTCGAGGGCACCGTCTCAGCGCCGCCGCCACCACCACACGAAGCCGATAGCGGCGAGAAGGGCGACGATTGCCGCCGTCGGCACGACCGGTTTGGATTTCGCGGCCTCGGTCGCCACGTGGGCGCGTTCGGCGACCGCATGCTTGGTATCGGCGGCCTTGTCCTGAACGCGGCCTTTGACGTCGAGCTTGTCGGACAGGGCGCCGACCGTCTCGCCCAGCTCGCTGCGGGTCTTTTCGATATCGGACTGCAGTTCGTCGATTCCGGCATCCGGCCCGGGCTCCTGCGGGAGTCGGTCATCGGCCATGTCGCGCCTCCTTGATTTCCTGGATGTCGTGCTTGACGCTGTCGACCGCATCGGCGGCCGGCGGCGGTACCTGTTGGGCCTGCTTGCGACTGACAAGTGCAGCGATTCCGGCGCAGACGAACAGCACGACGGCGACGATCACCGCGGCGGCCCAGACCGGCAGGACAAGCGACAACGCGGCGACGGCTGCTGCGATCACCGTCATGAGACCGAGTACGGCCAGCAATCCGGCCACGCTGATCAGGCCGGCTCCGATTCCGGCGTGGCGAGCGGATTGCTGAAACTCCTGCTGAGCCAGTCGCAGCTCGTCACGCACAAGCCGCGACGTCTGCTCCTGCATCTGACTGACGAGTTGGGGTATTGACGCTTCCCTGGTGGGGTTCGGTTGGGTGGTCATCAGGCCCTCCTGCAGGCGTTCGACTACTTCACAGCAGTGCCCCGCAGTGGGTCGGTCGAAACCCGACGCGCAGTTACAACCCCCGTGCATTCGGGTATCCACACTCATCCCGACTCCGAGGAGGTGCCCCGTGAGCCGAAGCGCGAAGATGTTCTATCTGCCGCTCTCCATGGCGACGAGTGTGGCCGGCGGTCTGCTGGCAAGCGCATTGTTCAAACAGATCTGGAAGCACGTCGAAGAGCCGGATCTACCACCACCGGATCCCAAGGACCTCGAACGATCCACGGCAAAGGCATTGACGGCCGCAGCGATGCAAGGTCTGGTGTTCGGCTTGGTCAAGGCCGCAGTCGACCGGACAGGCGCGCACGGCTATCGGGCTCTCACCCACGAATCGCCTGCCTGAGTTAGCTCTGACAGTCCTCGACCTCAGGCGAACACAATCCTCAGCTGGTTCACGGCAAATCTGACGGTCTCACCTCAGCTTTGCCGGGCATCCTGGTGAATGGACAAAGTGTCCGGAATTTTGACGGAAGGCATTGAGATGACTGATGCCACCAACGGAACTGTGATCGACCTGGAATCCCATCCCGTCTGGCGTGCGGCGCGGCGCAACTCCCGCGAACTTGCCGAAGCGATGCGCAGGCACCCGTCGTCGTACCACGCGAACCAAAGACCTGACGGGCGTTCCTGAACCGGCACCTGATTATGGTCGAGCGGTGACGATCCCCTATGACGAGGCACTCCGAGATCAGATCAGGACGCATCTTGCGAGCCATGACCGGCGCGCCGTGACCGACGCGACGAAGCGGCACGCAGCCGTCGCGGTGGTGCTCGTCGACTCCGAGGTCGGTGAGGACCGGGTGGATCCGGCTCCGGTGGACGACTGGATCGGCGGGCGGCCGATGCCGGAGCCCGGCCTCGACGGACGGATGATCGATGTGTCCGGCGGTGCCGCATTTCTTCTGTGCCGCAGGGCTTCTCGCCTCAATTCGCACGCCGCACAGTGGGCGTTGCCGGGCGGCAGACTGGACCCGGGCGAAACCGCGGTCGACGCCGCACTGCGGGAACTCGATGAAGAAGTCGGCATCAGGCTGTCCGAGTCGTCCGTCCTGGGCCTGCTCGACGACTACCCGACGCGGTCCGGATATGTCATCACACCGGTGGTGATCTGGGGCGGCGGTCGGCTCGACATTCATCCGGCACCCGATGAGGTGGTGGCGGCCTACCGCGTCGGGTTGCACCAACTGCAGCGCGAAGACTCGCCCCGGTTCATCGACATTCCCGAGAGCCGGCTCCCGGTAGTGCAGATTCCATTGGGCAACGACCTCATCCACGCACCGACGGGTGCCGTGCTGCTCCAGGTACGGTGGCTGTGCCTGGAAGGCCGCCCCGACCCGGTCGATCAACTCGAACAGCCGGTATTCGCCTGGAAGTAGGCCGGCCGCAATAATCAGCGGGTGCCGACGCCGACCACCGCCGAGTCCATTCTGTTGGGGGCCGTCGTACTGCTGTTCGCGGCGTTCGTCACGTTCCTCGTGTTGTTCATCGTGAGCAGGCGCCAGCTGACGAGTGCTCGACGCGAGCTCGACCGGGTGCGGTCCGAACAGGACCGTCGTCGCCGTCGCCGGCGCGGCGTTGCGCCACTGGCGATCAAGACGGTCTTTCAGACCGCGGACATGCTCATCAACAAGGGCCTCGGTGCCACCGTGCGCAATTCGATCGAGGACCTGGCGGGTTGGGCGCAGGTGGAGCGTCCGGACCTTGCCCGGCTCACCGCCGACGGGCGCGTCGTCATCGTTTTCTCCGACATCGAGGGCTCGACGCAATACAACGAAGCGATGGGCGACCGCGCGTGGGTCAGGCTCCTGCAACGGCACAACAAGCTCGTTCAGACACGGGTCGACAAGCACGGCGGCCACGTGGTGAAGACCCAGGGCGATGGTTTCATGATCGCGTTCGCCGATCCCGAGAACGCGGTGCGGTTCAGCACCGATGTGCAGCGGGCTCTTGAGCAGGACCCGGCCCGCTGGGAGGAAATCCGGGTACGGATCGGGGTTCACATGGGTACATCGGTCCGTCGAGGTGAGGACCTGTTCGGGCTCGACGTCGCGATGGCGGCGCGGATTGCCGATCAGGCTGACGGGGGAGAGATTCTGGTCAGCGAGCCGGTGGGCGCCGCGATCCAGGATCTCGACGACATTCGGCTGGGCGATCCGCGGGCAGTCGAACTCAAGGGTCTTCGCGGCACCCACACTCTGTATCCCGTGGAAATCGATCGCGAGTCGCACGTGTGAATTCAGGCCCGGTCGGGTAGTCGGCGTACATGTGTTCACCAATCGCGGACTTCCTGCCCGGGGGCGGTGAGGCTTCATGACCCGCACATTGCGCGGGTTGTGGCGCTGGAGCGAGAAGCCGGCGCGGCATGTCGAAACCGCTTCCACACCGAAGGTCAACGTGTTGCGCGGGTTGGTGGCAAGAGCCACCACACCGCTATTGCCGGACGACTATCTCAAGCTGCTCCACCCGCTGTGGTCAGCCCGTGAACTGCGCGGACAGGTAGTCGACGTTCGCAAGGAGACCGAGGACTCGGCCACCGTGACGATCAAACCCGGCTGGGGATTCTCCGGTGACTACCAACCGGGCCAGTATGTGGGAATCGGCCTGCACATCGACGGCCGTTGGCATTGGCGGTCCTATTCGCTCACATCGGTACCCCGACGTGAGGCAGATCTGATCTCGATCACCGTCAAAGCCACTCCGGAAGGGTTCCTGTCGACCCACCTGGTCAACGGTGTGAAACCCGGGACGATCGTTCGGCTCGCTTCTCCCCGAGGCGACTTCGCCCTGCCCGACCCGCCGCCGGCCAAGCTGCTTCTGGTGTCGGCCGGCAGTGGCATCACGCCGATCATGGCGATGCTGCGAGCCGTCAAGCTCCGCGGCCACAACCCCGACATCGTGCACATCCATTCCGCGCCGTGCGCAGACAGCGTGATCTTTCACGACGAGTTGCGCACGCTCGATCAGGAGCAGAGCGGATACCGACTGCACCTGCACCTGACCGATGCCCACGGCCATCTGGACCTCGGTGCTGCGCTGCACGACATGGTTCCGGATTGGACAGAGCGCCCGACCTGGGCGTGTGGCCCGCCGGCGATGCTCGACACCATCGAAGCCATCTGGAAGGACGCGGGCCGGGCCGACAGCCTGCACACGGAGCGGTTCGTCATCGCCAGAACCGACAAAGGTGGAGAGGGCGGCACCGTCACATTCGCCTTCTCCGACAAATCCATCGAGATCGACGGCGCCACATCGATTCTGGAAGCCGGCGAGAAGGTGGGGATCCAGATGCCATTCGGCTGCCGGATGGGTATCTGCCAAACATGTGTCCTGCCACTGGAATCCGGGCACGTCCGGGATTTCCGGTCCGGCGAGGAACACGGCGCGGGCGACCGCATCAACACCTGTATTTCGACGGCTGCAGGGGACTGCACCTTGAACGTCTAGGAGAACCGTCTAGGAGAAACATGGCCATCGCCGACATCAAGCAATACGCACACCTCACAACCGAGGATGTCGAGGCGCTCGCCCGAGAACTCGACGCGATCCGCACCGATATCGAGGAATCGCGGGGCGAGCGCGACGCTCGCTATGTCCGGCGGACGATTCAACTTCAACGCGCATTGGCTGCCGGCGGGCGAATCGCGTTGTTCGCCAGTGGAAACCGGATCGCTCGGTACGCCGGAATCGGCATGCTGGCAACCGCCAAGATCATCGAGAACATGGAACTCGGGCACAACATCACCCATGGGCAGTGGGACTGGATGAACGACCCGGAGATTCATTCGACGGAATGGGAGTGGGACACCACCTCACCGAGTGTGCACTGGAAGAAATCCCACAACTTCATCCATCACAAGTACACAAACGTCGTGGGACTCGACGACGACATCGGCTACGGCATCATGCGCCTGACCCGCGACCAGCATTGGGAGCGGTGGATGATCGGCAACCCGATCTACAACCTGCTGCTCGGCACACTCTTCGAATGGGGTGTCGCCGCACACGGGCTGGAGACGACGAAGTTCCGTAAAGGCGAGAAGTCGATGGCCGAGGTGCGTAAGGACCTGCGGGTGATCGGCAAGAAGGTCGGCAAGCAGGTGGGCAAGGACTACCTGATATTCCCGGCCCTGTCCGGACCGAACTGGAAGCACACCTTGAAGGCCAACGCGATCGCCAACCTGGTGCGCAACTACTGGGCGTACCTGGTCATCTTCTGCGGCCACTTCCCCGACGGCGCGGAGAAGTTCACCCGGGAAGAATTCGAGAACGAGACGCCCGGCGAGTGGTACCTGCGGCAGATGCTGGCCTCGGCGAACTTTCACGCCGGGCCCCTGATGGCGTTCATGAGCGGCAATCTGTGCTACCAGATCGAGCACCACCTGTTCCCCGATCTGCCCAGCAACCGGTACGCGGAGATCAGTGAGAGAGTGCGTGCCCTGTGCGACAAATACGACATCCCGTACACAACGGGATCACTTCCGCGCCAATACTTTCAATCCTTCTGGACCATTCTGAAGCTGGCGCTACCCGACAAGCTTCTCAAGGCCACGTCCGACGATGCGCCGGAAACCCACTCGGAGCTGAAGTTTCGGGTCCGGGCCGGGATGAGGGAAAGCTTCGGGGTGGATCCGCGGACCGGCAAGCGCCGCGGGCTGAGGACCGCGCTGCGCGAGCTCGAAACGGGCGCGATGGGGTAGAGGTCGCCGCAGACGGCAACCCGTAGCACATGTGCTACAGTTCGGTGTATGGAAAGTGTGGGTCTGCGTGAGCTGCGACAGGACGCCTCCGATCTCGTGCGCCGGGTCGAAGAAGGCGAGGAGTTCACTATCACTGTCGCAGGCAGGCCAAGTGCCCGCCTGGTGCCCGCAGCACCTCGAGCATGGAGAAAATGGACCGACATCGCCGACCTGTTCCGGGGCCCGAGCGACCCGGACTGGGACGCGGACCGCGACTTGATCTCGCATGAACTACGCGACCCGTGGGGAGTCGTGTGAGAGCGATCCTCGACACGAGCGTGGTGATCGCCACCGATATCGAGCCTCTCGACGGCGATCTGGCTGTCAGCTCAATCACCCTCGCGGAGATGCACTTTGGAGTTCTCGTGGCCAAAGAACGGCAGGTGCGCGCCGAGCGTCTACGTCGTCTGCTGGCGCTGCAACGCACCTTTGACACGCTCCCACTCGACGACGCGGTGGCAGCCAGCTACGGACAGATAGCGGCTGCCGTCGACGACGCGGGTCGCCAGCCGCGGGCACGATCGATGGACCTGCTGATCGCGGCCACCGCCCACGCGCATTCGGCCCGGCTCTACACGCGCAACGGGGCCGATTTCATTGGCCTGGACACCCTGATCGAGATTGTCACCGTTTAGTCGCGCGGCTTGATGTGTCGGGTGACCCACTGGGCCGCGAGCTTCACCAGCCCGGACTGCGGATAGCGGACATGAGAGTTGAAATCCCTGCCGAGCGAACAGATGGGGTCGTTGGGCGCGCACAGATCGGCGGTCCTCGAACCGAAGACCGGACTCATGCGGGTCAGTGGCTGGCCGAGGCGCGCCGCCGGGTTGCCGAACACCACAACCGACGCGATGCGCGGAACGACGGCGGCGGGCAGCGGTGCCTTGTACCCGAGGCCGGCGATCGGTGAGGTGGCGACGACGTCCACCACGGCAGCGCCCTGGGAGTAGCCGCCCATCACGATCTGAGTTTTGGGGCAACGGGCGGCGGTTGCCTGAACCCGCTTGCTCATATCGGTAGCGCCGGCCGCGACCTCCCAGAAATCCCACGACGCGGGGTACTCCACCGCGTTGCTTCCGACAGTCGACCCTTTCACCATGGGGCGCAGCGTGTCGACGAACGACTGGCCGACGACACCGATGCCCGCGGGCTCGTCCGTGCCGCGCGCGAAGACGACTTCGATGTCAGTGCATTTCGGGGCCGCCAACGCCGCGGGAGCCGCGACAGTGCTCAGCGCGGCAAGTGCAGCGACCCCTGCGACCGCTACACCTGCCCTGCTGCGCTTGCGCCGAGCCGCGCTGCCGACAGGCATGTTTCTCCTCGACGTTCGATGCCTTGGGTACCAAGATACCCAATAATCACTTGAGCCACTCTTTCAACAGGATTAACGGCTGTCATTCGGACGCCTACAAACCGCGGCAAGCGGGTACTGCACACCCATGTCTGATTCGGTGCGCGACACGCTCTTGTACCTCGAACGCGCGGGTTGGGATTCGCTGTGCAACTCGACCGGCGCCGATTTCTACGGTGAAATCATGCTGCCCGATGCGGTAATGGTGCTCGCCAACGGCATGGTGATGGACCGTGACGCCGTCGTCGGGGCGTTGGCGCAAGCGCCGCCGTGGCGCACCTACGACATCGACGACGTCCGATTGGTCACGTTGGATGACGACAATGTCGCGCTTGTCTACACCGGCACCGCGTATCGCGAGGGCGACGAACCGGCCTTCGTCGGCCCCATGTCCAGCACTTATCACCGGGTGGACGGGAAGTGGAAGCTGGCGCTCTACCAGCAGACCCGCAAGACGGACTAACCGATGGCCAAATATGACCTCAACGAGTCGGGCGGAGAGCGCTTGCGCGAAGAGGAGACATTCATGATCATTCCCACCTTCACCCTCAACAACGGCGTGACCATGCCCGCGCTGGGCTTCGGCGTGTATCAAACCCCGCCGGACGAGACCATCGCGGCCGTCGGCGTCGCGTTGGAGACCGGCTACCGACACGTCGACACCGCCGCGATGTACGGCAACGAGCGGGAGGTCGGTGAGGCGATCCGCCGCTCCGGCCTGGACCGCGACGACGTGTTCATCGAAACCAAGGTCTGGATCACGGATTACGGCTTCGACACCACCGTGCACGCCTTCGACAAGGCGGCAGGCAAGCTCGGTGTCGACACGATCGATCTGCTGATCCTGCACCAGGCGTTCCCGCGCGAGTTCGATCTGACCATCGACGCCTACAAGGCGCTGGTGAAGCTGTACGACGACGGCAAGGTCCGCGCGATCGGAGTTTCCAACTTCATGCCGCCCCACCTCGACCGGTTGCTGGCCGAGACCGATGTGGTGCCCGCGGTCAACCAGATCGAGGTGCACCCCTACTTCCGGCAGACCGACCTGCTCGAGATCGACGACCAACTCGGCATTCTCAACCAGGCATGGTCACCGATCGGCGGCATCACGTTCTACCGCGACGGCTCCCACGGGTCCACGTTGGAGGATCCGGTGATCGGCGAGATCGCGACCGCGCACGGCAAGTCGCCTGCACAGGTGATGCTGCGGTGGCATCTGCAGCAGGGCCGTCAGGCGATCCCGAAATCGGTGACGCCGGGCCGGATTCGGGAGAACTTCGACGTCTTCGACTTCGAACTCACCGCTGAACAACTCGCCGCCATAGACACGCTCGACACCGGAGTGCGGGGTGGCCCGCAGCCCGAAGACATCACTCGCGAGAAATACGGGATCGAAATCCCGGAACTCTGAGGAGGGTTCATGCACACACGTACGCTCGGCCAGGGCCTACAGCCCCAATCCCGGTGACCGAAAAGTCAGCGATGAGCAGTACTTCAGGTGGGCGCCCGCGTCCAAAGGTCGAGCGCCGCGCCGAAATTGAAGTCAGGGACAAAGAATCGCCAGATTCTGTCCATGGTTGCAGTTTCGGTGATCGTGCGATCGGCACGGCCTCGGTATGGCGATCCCCACCCTGTTGGTGGTCCCTGGCGTTGAGATCGACACCATGGCTGCGAATTCCGGCTGATGCGCGATCTCCACAGCCCTGATGTCGAACTCAACGACAGGCCCGAAAGCGGTGACCCGCCATCTTCGCCTGCCGGCAGCGGGGTAGCTGCGGCGCTGCTTCAGTCCATCCGGCCCGCGTCGACCAGCCGGATAACCGCCACACCCTCCTCGTCGGAGGCCTCCAGGTCCACCTCGACGTCGATGCCCCAGTCGTGGTCGCCTGCCGGGTCGTCGAGGATCTGCCGGACCCGCCACACGCCCGGTTGTCGGTCGATGATCAACAACGAAGGGCCGCGGGCGTCGGCGCCGATGCCCACGTCGGAGTGCTCGGTGAAGTATTCGTCGCCGACCTCTGCCCAGCGGTCGGCCGTCCAGCCAGAGCTGCCGTCCAACTCGCCGAGGTCGAACCAGCGGCGCCGCGCGAACAGCTCCACCCGCCGGAACAACCCATTGCGGACCATCGCGGTGAACGCTCGCTCGTTGCCGGTCAGCGGGCGCGGGCGGGCCGGTACTGCCACGGGCACGTCGTGCGGCTCATCCGGATTGGTCAGCTGTTCCCATTCGTCGAGCAAGCTCGAATCGACTTGGCGCACAAGCTCGCCGAGCCATTCGACGATGTCGGTGAGTTCCTCGGTCCTGGCCGCGGCGGGCACGCCAGACCGTAATGCTTTGAATGCGTCGGACAGGTAACGCAGCACCGCACCTTCGGAACGGGTCAACCCGTAGACGCTCACATACTCTCGGAACGTCATGGCGCGCTCCCACATCTCGCGCACGATCGACTTCGGCGACAGCCTCCCGTCGGCGGCCCATGGATTGGATTGCAGGTACACCTCGTAGGTGTGCCCGAGCATTTCCTCCAGCGGCTTGGGGTAAGTGACATCGTCGAGCAACTCGATGCGTTCTTCGTATTCGATGCCCTCGGCCTTCATTGCCGCCACTGCCTCGCCCCGAGCCTTGTTCAGCTGGGCCGCGAGGATCTGCCGGGGGTCCTCAAGCGTCGCCTCGATGACCGAAACGACATCCAGCGCATAGGTTTCCGAAGAAGGATCAAGCACATCCACGGCGGCAAGCGCGAACGTCGACAGTGGCTGGTTCAGCGCGAAGTCCGGCGGCAGGTTGACGGTCAACCGGTAGCGCCTACCATCGGGCTCTGGTTCGGAGAGCCGCTCCAGCACGCCGGCCTGCAGCAGCGAACGCGCGATCCCGACCGCCTCGCGGATGTGCTTCAGCTGGCGCTTGCGTGGCTCGTGATTGTCGGTGAGCAACCGGCGCATCGCGATGAAGGGATCGCCCGGCCGGTCTACGACATCGAGAATCATGGCCGTCGACACCCGCATGTTGCTGGTCAGCGGTTCGGGGACAGCCTCGATCAGGCGGGTCATGGTCTTCTCGCTCCACGGCACCATGCCTTCGGGCACCTTGCGGCGCACCAGCTTTCGCCGCTTCTTCGGGTCGTCGGCCACCTTGGCGAACTGCTTGAGGTTCTCCACCTCGTGGTCGGGGGCCTGCACGACGACGGTGCCTGCGGTGTCGTATCCGGCGCGGCCGGCCCGCCCCGCGATCTGATGGAACTCGCGGGCATTGAGCAGCCGGGTGCGGGTCCCGTCGTACTTCGACAGGGCCGAAAAGACAACGGTGCGGATCGGCACGTTGATACCCACGCCGAGGGTGTCGGTGCCGCAGATGACCTTGAGCAGGCCGGCCTGGGCGAGTTGCTCCACCAACCGCCGGTACTTGGGCAGCATGCCGGCGTGATGCACGCCTATCCCGTGCCGCACCAGCCGCGACAGCGTCGTCCCGAAGGCCGACGAAAACCGAAACGCACCGATCATGTCGGCGATCGCGGCCTTCTCCTCTTTGGTGCTCACGTTGACGCTCATCAGTGCCTGGGCGCGTTCCAACGCCGAGGCCTGGGTGAAGTGGACGACATAGATCGGTGCCTGCTTGGTGTCGAGCAGGTCGCCGATCGTCTCGTGCATCGGCGTCGTCGCATACGAGTGGAACAGCGGAACGGGCCGCTCGGCATTGGCCACCAATGCCGTCGGCCGCCCGGTACGCCGGGTGAGGTCCTCGCGCAGGAACGTGACGTCGCCGAGCGTCGCCGACATCAGCAAGAACTGGGCACGGGGCAGTTCCAGCAGCGGTACCTGCCACGCCCAGCCGCGGTCGGGGTCGCCGTAGAAGTGGAACTCGTCCATGACGACGAGGCCGATATCCGCATCGGCGCCCTCGCGCAACGCGATGTTGGCCAGCACCTCGGCGGTGCAGGCGATGATCGGCGCATCCGAGTTGACCGCGGCGTCGCCGGTGAGCATGCCGACATCGGCCGCGCCGAACACGTCGCACAGCGCGAAGAACTTCTCGCTGACGAGGGCCTTGATGGGTGCGGTGTAGAAGCTGGTCCGGTCGCCGGCGAGCGCCGCGTGCACCGCCCCGGTGGCGACCAGCGATTTGCCGGACCCGGTGGGTGTCGCGAGCACCACGTTCGACCCGCTGACCAACTCGATCAACGCCTCTTCCTGCGCTGGGTACAGCACTGTGCCATTCGCCTCCGCCCACGCGGCGAACGAGGCGAACAGCTCATCGGGGTCGGCGCGCTCGGCGCGCAGCAGGGGAGTTGTGGCGGTCATCTTGATGACCAGCCTGCCTGATGGCCGATCAGTCGACGACCGACGCACCCCGGGATTCCGCGACGAACAACATCTCGTCACCGGCTTCGAGGATGTGGTCGGGCTGCGGAAGGATCACGTCGCTACCTCGCAGCACGCTGACCAGAACCGTGCTCGGCGGCAGTTGCAATGAGTCCACTCGCTGACCGACGAGTGGATTGTCCTCGGGCAGGGTGAGTTTCGTCAGATCCGCCTTGCCCTCGCGCAGCCGCATGAGCCGCACGAGGTGACCCACGTCGATGGCGCCCTCCACCCCCGCGACCATCGCGCCCGGTGTCGAGACCGCCACGTCGATACCCCACGCCTGGCTGAACAACCACTCGTTGCGGACGTCGTTGATCCTGGCCACCACCCTGGGCACGCCGAACTCGGACTTCGCCAGCAGGCCGACCACCAGGTTGGATTTGTCGTCCCCGGTTGCCGCGATCAGCACATCGCAGGTTTGAATGCCGGCCTCTTCCAAGGCGGTCAGCTCACACGCGTCGGCATTGAGCCAGTCCGCATCGGGGACGGCGTGGGGTTCGAAACTGCCTCGGTTCCGTTCGATCAACAAGATCTTGTGGCCGTAGTCGAGGAGTTCCCGCGCGACGGACCGGCCGACGTTGCCTGCGCCGGCAATCCCGACTCGCATCTTTCGGTCCGCCACCCAGTTATCTTGACTGATTTACTGGCATCCGCTGCCGAAAGCACATCTGACGGGAACTGAATGAGCCTGCACGAGGTGTACCTGACCTTGCTGATCGGTGGCCTCGTGCTGCTGGTCAGCATCGTCGGCACCCGGGTGGCCACCGGCGTGGGGTTTCCCAGCCTGCTGCTGTTCCTGTTCGTCGGTGTCGCCGTCGGCGAGGACGGATTCGGGCTGGATTTCGACAACGTCGAACTTGCCAGGAATGTGGGCACCGCGGCGCTGGCCGTGATTCTGGTCGAAGGCGGCTTGACCACCCGCTTCGCCGACATCCGTAAGGTGCTGGCTCCCGCGGGCGCGTTGGCGACGATCGGGGTGGTCATCAGCACGGTCGTGACGGCCGCGGGTGCGCACCTGCTGCTCGGCATGCACTGGCAGCTGGCGTTGTTGCTCGGCGCCATCGTGTCCTCCACCGACGCGGCCGCGGTGTTCTCAGTGCTGCGGGTCCTTCCGTTGCCGCGCCGGCTGGCCGGGCTGCTGGAGGCCGAGTCCGGTTTCAACGACGCGCCGGCCGTCATTCTCGTGCTGATGTTCAGCGTGGTGCCCTTCGTGTTCGATCCGGAGGGCGCGATCGGGGTGATCGTGTACGAACTGGTCGCCGGCGCCGCGATCGGAATAGCCGTCGGATTTCTCGGCGCCCACGGGCAGCGCCGCATCGCGCTGCCCGCTTCCGGCCTGTACCCGATCGCGACGTTCGGGTTGGGCATGGTTGCGTTCGCCGCCGCCGGGACCGTCCACGCCAGCGGCTTCATCGCCGCGTATCTGGCCGCGGTGGTGCTAGCCAACTCGGGGTTGCCACACCGGTCGGCGACCCGGTCGTTCGCCGAAGGGCTCGGCTGGCTGGCGCAGATCGGATTGTTCGTGATCCTCGGCTTGCTTGTCGACCCGACCGAGCTGGCCCGTGACATCGTTCCGGCGATCGTCATCGGGCTCGTGCTACTCCTGGTCGCCCGGCCGCTGTCGGTAGTGGGATCCCTTTTCGGATTCCGCGTTCCGATGCGCGAGCAGCTCTTTCTGTCCTGGGCCGGGCTGCGTGGCGCAGTCCCGATCGTGTTGGCGACCTTTCCGATCGTGGCGGGCGTGCCCGGCAGCGATCGGCTGCTCAACATCGTGTTCGTCCTCGTAGTGGTCTTCACGTTGGTCCAGGGCCCCAGCCTGCGCCCGATCGCGCGGCTACTCGGGCTGTTCTCGCGGGAATCCACCCGCGAGATCCAGGTCGAGGCCGCACCGCTCGACGTGCTCGACGCGGAATTGCTCACCATGACCGTGCAGCCGTCGTCGAGGTTGCACAACGTCACGATCCTCGAACTGCGGCTGCCCGACCCGTCGGTGATCACGCTGATCATCCGCGACGGCCACACCTTCGTCCCACTGCCCGACACCCGGATCGAGACGGGCGACGAACTGCTGATCGTCACGACCAGCAAGACGCGCGCGGCGGCCGAATCGAGGCTGCGCGCCGTCAGCCGGCGGGGCAAGCTCGCGTACTGGTTCGACGAGTACGGCGAAGCCGACTGACCGGACGGCGGGCGCTCAGGCGCCGTGCCCGGGGTCGACGTCCTTGACGTCGGCGAACGTCACCCAATCAGGCACTGGTTCGGAGGTGTGCCCGGCGATCGGTGTCAGCAGATGCCCCACATGGTCACCGAGGTCGAAGCGGCGCTCGATGGATCCGACGAACCAGGCGGCAGCCGCATCCAGGATCGGGGCGTCTCCCGGCCCCAGATGCCAGCTGCACCGCTCGAATTTGTCGACGGTGTCGCCGGTTTCGCTACCGAACCACCGCGCCAACTCGGCGTCATCGCGCGAAATCAGATGTACCGCGAGGTGGTTCGCCGCCTGTGCGACAGAGAACGTGTGGTTCTTCGATGACAGCCCAATCAGGAAGGTGGGCGGGTCGATGCTCGACTGGGTGGCGAAACCCACCAGACAGCCGCCCATCCGGTCGTCGGCTCGCGCGGTGACGATGAACATCGGATAGTTGAGAAGCCCGACGAATTCCTCGAACTCGGCGACCGGCATGGCAGCGGTATTCCCGTATCGGCGCAGTCCAAACGCCCGCCTTGTTTGGGGCGCACCGCGTCGGGAACTCCGACGCCATGACGATAAAGGTGCGACCAGGAACGGTTGCCGTGTTCACCGACGTGGTCTGCGGTTGGTCGACGGTGGCACTGCATCGCTTCTACCAAGCCCGCGAGAGCGCGGGTTTGACCGACGCGGTCCGCGTGGATCATCAACTGTTCCTGCTCGAAGATGTCAACAAGTTCCCCATCCCCAAACGGTTCATCGACAGCGAGATCCCGGTGGTCGGTGCGCTGGCGCCGGACTTCGGTTGGAAACCCTGGCAGGGCGACGCATCAACCTGGCCCATTACCGCACTGCTGGCCAACGAGGCCGTCCACGCGGCCAAGCGACAGTCCGCGCAAGCCGCCGAGCAGCTCGACATGGCATTGCGGCACGCGTTCTTCACCGACAGCAGGCCGATCTCGCTGCTGCATGAGATCGTCGACGTGGCCGGTGGATGCTCCGGTGTCGATCCCGACGCGTTGCGTCGCGATCTCGACGAGGGAGCGGCCCGTGCAGAGATGATGCGCGGCTACCGCGAACACGTCGACGACGTCCAGGGCAGCCCGCACTTCTTCCTTGCCGACGGCTCCGACGTGCACAATCCGGGCATAGAACTGCATTGGGAAGGCGAACCGGGATCTGGTTTCCCGATCGTCGACAACGACGATCCCTCGGCGATGGACGAACTCGTGCAGCGCGCTGCCCGCTGACGATTGGCGGCAAAATAAGCTGGTCGGACATCGACCCGTAGAGGAACTGCATGTTCATCGTTGTGCTCGTCGCTGTCCTCGGGTCGATGCATTTCTACGTCTGGGTACGGCTGGTCAGGAACACCACCCGGCCGGGACGCGCACGACGGGTACTCACCGCGGTCTTTCTGACGCTCACCGCGTTGTTGTTCGCGGCGCTGATCCTGCCGAGGGTCATCGGGCTGGCCGAGTCGGTGTGGCTGGCGTGGCCGGGCTACGTGTGGTTCGCGCTCGTCGTATATCTGTTCCTCACCCTGCTTGTGCTGGAACCGATCCGGCTGGCGCTGCGGGGTTGGGCGAAGCCGGCGTCGGATCCCGAGGTGCAACCGCCGCCGACGGCGGTGAACCGCCGGGTGTTCCTCGCCAGGACCAGCGCGGTGGCCGCCGGCGTGGCGTCGGCCAGTCTGGTCGGGGTAGGGATGGCCAACGCACTCGGCCCGCCGGATCTGCTGCAGGTTCCGCTGCGGCTGCGTCGACTTGATCCGGCGTTCAATGGGTTTCGGATCGCCGTGGTATCGGATATTCACCTCGGCCCGCTTGCCGGGCGCGCCCACACCGAACGGATCGTCCGGATGATCAACGAGACCGAGCCGGATCTCGTGGCGATCGTGGGCGACCTCGTGGACGGAACAGTCAACGAGCTGGGTCGAGCTGCCGAACCGTTGCAGGACTTGGCTTCTCGGGAAGGAACCTTCTTCGTCACAGGCAACCACGAGTACTTCGTGGACGACACCTCGGAGTGGCTGCACGAGCTGGAGCGACTCGGTATCCATTTGCTGCAGAACGAGAACACGCAGATTCGGCGCGGCGCAGCGGCATTCGATCTGGTGGGGGTCAACGACATTGCCGGTGAGTCGAGTTCACAGCCGCCGGACTTCGACCGTGCGCTGAGTGGAGTCGACCCGTCGCGTCCGACGGTGTTGCTGGCCCACCAACCGGTGATGGTGTCCGAAGCCGCGGCCCGCGGGGTGGACCTGCAGGTGTCCGGGCACACGCACGGAGGCCAGGTGTGGCCGTTCCACTACATAGTGAAGGCCGTGCAACCATCGTTGGCCGGGCTGTCCACCGTGGGCGACACGCAGTTGTATGTCAGTCGCGGAGCAGGGTTTTGGGGCCCGCCGGTGCGGGTCGGTGCGCCGCCGGATATCAGTGTGCTGAACCTGCGGGCGGAGTAGGCCGCCGGCCCCGGCGGACGGCACCGGCCGCGGGTGGCGTGGGGCGCCTCGGTGGGGTGCTCGGCGGGTCCAGGCCCAGAAACGACCGTTGAATGCGCTCGCGTTCGCCGCCGAGGCCGACCAGCAGGTTGGTGATGTGCGGCGCGAGTACGCGGCCGACGCCATCGCCGCCCGCGCCGAAGACGCCGATGATCTCGCCAAGGACGTAGCCGTGCATCATCGTCCAGATCTGGGCAGCGACGGCCACGGGATCGCCGTCGTCGATGGCCCCGTCGGCCATGCACCGTCGTACGAAGGCGGGTATCTGGGCGAACACCGTGTTGATCTCGGGCATCGCCGCCGGATTTCCGTCGACGGTCACGTCACGGCCCATCGGTAGCACTATCCCCGGCGCGGTGATACCGAACATCAGGCGGTAGCGCTGCGGATAGGTGAGTGCATACTCGCGGTAGGCCAGGCCGGACGCGAGGAGGTCCGCGACCGGGTCAGCGGTGGCGGGTCGCTTGCTCAGGTAATCGCCGAACTGGACGAAAGCCTCTCGCACCAGGGCTTCATAGAGTCCGGCCATCCCGTCGAAATGGGTGTAGACCGCCATCGTCGAGACGCCGATCCGTTTGGCGAGCAGACGCGCACTGAGCGCCTCGGGCCCGTCCTCTTCGAGGACCTGCAGGCCTTCTTCGATCAGACTCTCGCGTGTTCCCATCTCTCTGGACATCCTGCCATAACAATGTTATACCTCCCAATAACATTGTTATAGCGAGGGCTCCCGGTGAGGGGATGATCTTGTGCTGCTGAGGGTGGCGCGGCTGACAAGCCGGTACGCGGTGCTGGTCATGCTGGTGTGGTGCGCCGCGGCGGGCCTGGGAAACCTGGCGGTGCCCCAGCTCGAACACGTCATCAGCGGGCATTCCCGGTCGTTCTTCCCGGCGGATTCCGGTGCCACCCAGGCGGCGCAACGGATGGGCGCGCTGTTCGGCGACTCGGACAGCAACAACGTCGCCTACGTCGTCCTCGATGCGGACCGCCCGCTGGCCGACACCGACCGCGCCTACTACCGCGCCCTGTCGGCCAAGCTCCGCGACGGCACCGCCGGCGTGGAGTCCCTTGTGGACCTGTGGGACGACCCTGCCGCCGCGACCTTGTTCGAGAGCCCGGACCATCGGGTGGCGTACCTGATGGTGCGATTGTCCGGTCAACTCGGCAGTAGTGTTGCCACCGAGGCCGTCGGCGCATTGCGGGCGGCGGTGGCCTCAGTTGCCGCCCCCGCAGATCTGCGGATCCACGTGACCGGGCCGGGCGCGAGCGTCGTCGACGAATTCGGTGCTCTGGACGCGCAATTGGCGAAGATCACGGTACTGACGGTGGGGCTGATCGCCGCGCTCCTGTTGCTGGTGTACCGCTCGCCGATCACCGCCGCGGTACCGCTGGTCTCCGTCGGCCTGTCGCTGGGGACGGCGCGGCCACTGGTCGCGCTGCTCGGCGAACACGGCCTGATCGAGGTATCGGTGTTCTCGGTGTCGCTGATGTCGGCGATGGTGCTCGGCGCGGGAACCGATTACGGAATCTTCCTACTCGGCCGCTATCACGAGAACCGCCGCGCCGCCATGGCTCCGGACGCCGCGTTGGCCGACGCCTATCGTCGCGTCGCGCCCGTGATCGCCGGCTCGTCGGCGACGATCGCCACCGCCCTGTTCTGCCTGAGCTTCGCCGAGGTCAGCTTCCTGCGCAGCGCCGGGATACCCAGTGGCATCGGCATTCTGGTGGCGATGCTGGGATCGCTGACCGTTGCGCCCGCGTTGATCGGCTGGGGCAGCAGGCGTGGCTGGCTGGAGCCGCGAGGTTCGACGGTGAGCCGGCGATGGCGCAGAATCGGCACTGCGGTGGCCCGCTGGCCCGGGCCCATCCTGGTCGTCGCGACGGGATTTCTGCTGGTGTGCATGGTGCCGCTGCTCGGCATCAACGTCAGCTTCGCCGAACTGGACGCACAACCCGCCAGCACGGAATCCAGCCGCGGATATCAAGCAGTGCAGGATTTCCCGGACAACCGGCTGCTGCCCGAGATCGTCTCCATCGAAGCCGATCACGATTTGCGTACCCCCGCGGGCCTCATCGCGATCGAACGGGTGACCCGCGAGATCCTCGACGTGCGTGGAGTGCGCACCGTCCAATCCGCCAGCCGGCCGGCCGGGGTGCCGATCCGGCAGGGCGCGCTGACCTACCAGGCCGGTCAGATCGGGAACCAGCTCGACGACACCGCCGAATCCGCCCGCGCCGGAATGACTTCCGTGGACACGGTGCAAACCGCGGTCGGCAGCCTCGACTCAGCACTCGACGACCTCCAACATGGGCTGGACGGCGCCGTCGCAGGCCTGGCACATGTCGGCTCAGGCTCGGCGGGTATCGGCGCGGGCATGACCGGCCTGCAGAACAACCTCGAGCGGGTCTCGGGTTACGTCGACCCGCTGCGCCAGTTCGTCGCAGGCACCCCGAACTGCGCCGCCAACCCGATCTGCGCGGCGGTGCAGAGCCTCGTCACGCCGCTCGACGAGGCGGTCACCTCGACCACCCAGCTCGCGGGCGGGGCCGGAGCGCTGCGCGAGGGAGCCGCCGATGCCACCGGATCACTCGAGGGAGCCGCCGGCGCAGTGGGGACGATGCGCGACGCATTGACGCAACTGCGCGGCCTCACCGAAACCCTGCAGTCCAGCCTCGACGGCGTAGCGCCCCAGATGCAGCAGCTGACCGATTACCTGTCGCAGTTGAGCGCCGATTTCGAGGGCACCGCCGAGGGCGGCTTCTACCTGCCGGCCAGCACTTTCGACGACCCGCAGTACCGCCGGGTGATGGACATGGTGTTCTCGCCGGACGGCCACGCGACCCGGCTCCTGGTCTACGGTGACGGCGATTCGTGGGGGCGCGACGGCGCGCAGCGGTCGGCCGAGATCCGCGTTGCCGCGAGCGAAGCGCAAAAAGACACTCCGTTGGCCGCGAGCGTCGTCAACCTGACCGGCGTCGGCACCGCCACCGCGGAACTCATCACATTCGTTCAACACGATTTCACCCTGCTCGTGATCGCCACGCTCATCCTGGTCTTCGTCATCGTCACCGCCATGCTGCGTAGCCCGGTCGCCGGGTGCGTGGTGGTGGCCACCGTGACGATCTCGTATGCGTCGGCCCTGGGCGCCGCGACGGCCATCTGGCAATACCTGCTCGGCCAGCCGCTGCACTGGGCGGTGCCTGCACTGGCGTTCATCGCGCTGGTCGCCGTCGGCGCGGATTACAACCTGTTGCTGGCGATGAGGCTGCGCGACGAAGTCCGCGGCGGCACCAGGACGGGCATCATCCGGGCATTCGCAGGCACCGGAGGGGTCGTCACCGTCGCGGGAATCGTATTCGGGCTCACCATGTTTGCGATGCTCGGCGGCAGTGTGGTCACCATCGCCCAGGTCGGCTCGACCATCGGTATCGGACTGCTGATCGACACGATGGTGGTGCGCACTTTCGTGGTCCCGCCGATCGCGGTGCTGCTCGGCCGCTGGTTCTGGTGGCCCCGGATGTCCACCGGCGGTGCGGCGCAGGTATGACATCAGCAAAGTCTGGGTACATACGGCAGGGGAGGAGCCTCTATCGGAAGGACCCATGACAGCACCGCGATTACAGCTTGACCAGCACGAGGTGGCCGAAGCCCAGCACATCGTGGGGGCGATCACCTCGGCGTTCTCTGCCAAGGTGGTCGGCCAGAACCACCTGCGCGAGTCGATACTCGTCGCCCTGTTGGCCGGCGGGCACCTGCTCATCGAGAGTGTCCCGGGGCTGGCGAAGACCACCGCGGCGCGCGTGCTCGCCGAATCCATCGACGGCGCCTTCCGCCGCATCCAGTGCACCCCCGACCTGCTGCCCAGCGACATCATCGGTACCCAGATCTACGAGGCTGCCACCAATTCGTTCGCCACACAGCTCGGCCCGGTGCACGCCAACATCGTGTTGCTCGACGAGATCAACCGATCCAGCGCAAAGACGCAGAGCGCGATGCTCGAGGCGATGCAGGAACGCCAGACCACCATCGCGGGTGTCGAATACCCGATCCCCGAACCGTTCCTCGTCATCGCGACCCAGAACCCGGTGGATCAGGAAGGCACCTATCCGCTGTCGGAGGCCCAGACCGACCGGTTCATGCTCAAGGAACTCGTGCAATATCCGACGGTCGACGATGAGGTCGAGATGATCGCGCGGATGGACGCGGGGATGTATGAGCGGGACCACCCCACTGCACCCGTCGTCGGCGTCGACGACGTGCGGCGCGTCCAGGAAATCGTCCGGTCGGTACATATGGATCGCACGTTGATCGAGTACGCGAGCCGGCTGGCCGGTGTGACGCGGGAACCCGAGAAGTACCTGCCCGCGAACCTGGCCAGGCTCATCGAATACGGTGCCAGCCCGCGCGCCACCATCGCGTTCTGCAGAACCGCCCGCGCCCTGGCCGTCCTGCGCGGTCGCGGACATGTCGTGCCCGACGACATCGCCCGGCTCGCACATCGCGTGATGCGGCACCGCCTCATTCTGGGATTCGAGGCCGCCAGCGCCCGGATCACCCCGGATGTGATTGTCGAGGCGGTGCTGAATACTGTCCGGGTGCCGTAACCATGGGCAAGCACCTCGACGCTGCCAAGGCGTACATCGGGCGTGACGCCGGTGGTCTGCTGGAGGGCGGCCGCTACGCCCTGATCCACACCCGCAGTCTGGAGTTCGATGAGCTGCGGCCCTACGTTCCCGGGGACGACGTCCGCGACATCGACTGGAAGGCGACCGCCCGCTCGGGCCACACCCTGATCAAACGGTTCGTCTCGGAGAAGCACCACAAGATCCTGGTGGCGGTCGATGCGGGCCGCAACACCGCGGCGCTGGCCCCGTCCGGCGAACTGAAAAGGGATGTCGCACTCAACATCATCGGCGGCATCGGGCTGATGACGCTGCCGCGGTCCGACGAGATCGGCATGGTGTTGGGTGACCGCCGCGGCTGCGTCGACATCCGCCTGCGGCGCGGCGAAACCCACATCGAGAGCATGTTGCACCGGGTGCACCACCATGCGACAACCAAGCCCGGCCCGAGCGACATCCTGGTCCAGCTCGAGTGGGTGGCCCGGCACTACCGGCACCCGCTGCTGATGTTCGTGGTGTCCGACGAGCCGGAGATCACCGACCGGTTGGCAGAGGTGCTCCGATCGCTCACCGCTCGGCACGACGTGCTGTGGGCGATGGTGTCCGACATGCCGGCGGTGCGCTCATCGGAGGATACGAGCACCGGTTACGAGGTGGTCGACGGCAGGTTGCTGCTGTCCGGGGACGCCCTCGGACCGCGCGTCGTCGAGGCGTACCGGCGGGCTGAACATCAACGGCGAGAGGAACTGTCGGAGTTTCTGACGACACACCGCACACCGCACGCGCGGGTCACCGGCAGTGCGCGCATCAGGCCAGCGTTGACCGAGCTGACCGGGGTCTACGCCCGTGCCGGATGACTTGCTGCGCCACGTGATCGGCCCGGCGCCCTACTCGTCGTCGTGGTTGTGGCTCGCGGTGGTGCTACTGCTGATTCTGATCGCCTGGTACACCGCGGTATTCGTGCTGACCGTGCCGGGGCGTCGCCTGCGCGACCTGCCCGTTGTCGGGCCCGCGCGTGCCGAGTTGATCAAGCGCAGGGCGACCCGGGCCGTGCGCACCATCGGAAACCAGTATCGGACAGGCGATCTCGCGGCCGCTCCCGCCGGTGCGGCGCTGAGCCGGGAGCTACGTACGTTCCTGCACGCGGCAACCGGTATTCGAGCCCAGTACATGCAGGTGGACGATATCGCCGCCAGTGCACTCGCGCCCGCGGCGCCGGTCCTGTCCGATTTGACCGACATACAGTTCAACCATCTTTCGACCGTCGACGTGGCAGCGGCCGGCGACTCCGCCGAGGAGTTGATCCGCACATGGACCTGAAGTGGTGGCTCGTCGCGATCATCGGCTGCGTGGCCCTGGCCGGCTGCGTGGCATTCGCGCTGTTGCTGCCTCACCATGATCAGCAGCCGCAACCACTGGCCAACACCGGGCGCCTCACGCGGTTACCGGAATACGTCCGCGCCCTACGGCTTCGGACGATCTCCGCATTCGTGGCCATGGCGCTACTCGTGGTGATCTTCACGGCCACAGCGCTCGCTGCGGCCCGCCCGACGGGACTGCCGTCCTCGGCACGGAACACCCAAGCCGCCCAGCCCGAAGACATCATGGTGTGTGTGGGCGGACCGGTTACCGACGCAGCGGTCGGCGCGACGTTGCGGTACTTCGCCGAGCGGGTCACGTCGTTCGGCGCCGACCGCATCGGCCTCACGTCCGCCAACCGCCGTGTCGTTCCGCTCACCCGCGATTATCAATATGCTGCAGCACAATTCGGTGCCTATACCCAGTCGGACGGGCAGCGGGACGACGGGGCCTCCTTCGTGTCGCCGGTGTCCTATGTCGACTACGCCGAGAACGCCGGGGATGTGCTGGCACTGTGCCTGACGGGGTTTCCGTCCTTCGAAGAGAAGACCGCGCAACGCCGTTCGCTGATCTACGTCGGCCCCGAAGCAACGCGCGCCGGGCCTCAGTTGTTCACCGAGGAACGCATCCGGGACGTGGCGGTGACGGCAGGGGTCCAGATCAATGTTCTCACCACTGACTCCGGCGACGGGGCGTTGGCGGCGCTCGCCCGCAGCACCGGTGGTCGGGCGTATGCCGGGGCCGCCAATGTGCCCGCACATCTGACGGAGATCAGGCAGCATCCGCCGCAAGCGTCGTCGGGCGGCGAGACCGTCGCCACCACCACCACGGAATCCCCCGATATCCCGCTGGCGGTGGCGCTCCTGGCGTTGACCGCGCTATCGCTGTGGTCGGTGGTGGTGCGCCGGTGACCTTCCAGCCCGTCCTCCCCCCGCTACTTCTCGCTGCACTCGCGGTGGCGATCATCGCCGGCCGGATCGCCGCACTGCGCAGGCAGTCTGGGCCCGAGCTCACCCGCGCAGCGGTATTGCGTTGGTCCGGACTGACTTTGGCGGCGCTACTGGTGCTCGTCGCTGCCGCTCGTCCGTCCATCGGCGACGACGACCAGGCCGCGGCTACGGCGGCCGGTGACCGCGAGCCGAACGTGTTCGTGGTCGTCGACCGGTCGGCGGACATGTCGGTGCGCGACGTCGGCGGTGCATCCCGGATGGACGCGGCGCGCAAGGACATCGCCGCCCTGATCGACCGGTATCCCAACGCCCGCTTCGCCGTGATCTCGTTCGCGTCGCGCCCTTCCCTGGATTGGCCGTTGTCCGCCGACACCTGGAGCCTGCGGCCGGTGATCGCCGCGCTGAGCCCGTACCCCGCAACACCCGATGTCAATGTCGGCGCGGCCGGCAACGTGCTGCGCTACCAGCTCATCAGCGCCGTCCAACAGTTCCCGCGGGCAGAGAACCTCGTGTACTACCTCGGGGCGGGAGCAGCCGGATCCGAAGCGCCGCAACGCGAATTCGACCTGCCCGAGAACTCGGTCGATGGTGGTGCGGTGCTCGGTTACGGCAGCGCCGAGGTCCCGACGCTGCGCGTGGTGGCCGAGCAGATCGGAGTGCCCCTCGTGCTGCGGTCCGACACGGTGCCGTTGGCTGAGGTCCTGCCTGACGACGGTTCCGAGGCTCGGTCGCCGAGCGTGGCCACCGTCGCCACCCGGATCGAGCTCTACTGGGCGCTGGCCGGTGTGGCGGCCGTCCTCGTCCTGATGGAGCTCTATCTGGTGCTGCGGGAGTTCCGCCGCACCCGGCCGGTCGATGTGGAGGTGCAGGCGTGACTCCTGACCGCCTCCGGTTGCGGCGTCGGCTGCTGGTGTTTTCGGCACCGGTCGCCGTGGTCCTTCTTCTCGCGATCGCCAAGTGCATATCCGTCGTTGTCGCGGGCAACTCCGTCGTCTCCGATTTCGCCGACCGGGACAGCGCGGCGATGGGAGGTGACATCGCGATGCTGCGCGTGTTCAACGTGATCGAGCCGGCCAGGGCGTACTACGCCGACGGTGCCCGCGCCGTGCTGGAGAACCGACTGCCCGAAGCCGACCGACACTTCTCCGAGGCGCTGGCGCGGACCGACTCGGGCGAATCGTGCCCGGTTCGGGTCAACCTGGCACTTGTCCGGGAAGCGCTCGGGGACACCGCCGCCGCCGTGTTCGACAACGAGACCGCGGCCGCGCGGTACATCGCCGCACGAACAGTGGTCGAGCAGGCCCCGGACGGCTGCTTCGCCGGCAACACTGATCCGGACCCTGAGCGCCGGGCGGTGCGCAACGACGCGCTGGCCCGGCTCGACGGCAAGCTCGACGCCGTCCGCGTCGCCCCGCCACCTCCGCCACCACCGCCGCCTGCGGCAGTACCCCCGCCAACTGCGCCGCCCCCGTCCGGCGGTGCGAGGTCAACCGAATCGGAGGCCCGGCTCGATCCGGGTGCCGGTGATCCGTTGGACCGGCTGCAGGAGATCCTGCGTGACGCGGCGGCGGTCCCGTAGCCGGGCGATACTGTCACCCGGTAATCGAGTCGACGTAGAAGGACGGGCATGGCGGTGGCTGACGGGATGTCGGCGCGTGAGGCGAAGCGTCTGCAGACCCGGGAGCGGCTGATGGGCGCGGCGATCGCCGAATTCAAACGCGCCGGTATGGCCGACGCCGACGTCGGCGCGATCGTGGCCGCCGCGGGCGTCGCCCACGGCACGTTCTTCTTCCACTTCCCCACCAAGGAGCACGTGCTGCTGGAATTGGAGCAACGCGAGGAAGAGCGCATCGCCAAGCAGTTCGCCCAGTTTCTCAAGAAGCCGCATGATCTCGAGGCGGCGTTACGGGAGTCGATGCGCCTGGTGGTGCGCCTGGAACGGCGGCTAGGCGCCGTGCTGTTCAAAGATTTTCTGGCGCTGCACTTTTCGCAAACCCGACCGCCTGCTGAAGCCGGTCAGGATCACCCGGTGATCGTTGGGGTGGCCCAGGAGATCGAACAGGCACAAGAGCGCGGCGATGTGGCCGCCGACGTGAACCCCGTGAACAGCGCGGTGTTCTTCCTGCTCGGGTTTTACGCGCTGCTGGTCACCACCCATGGCTGGCCGACCAGCGACGAGTTGCTCGACGACTACGTGCGCAGGACGTTGCGGAGCCTGCAACCCTGACCGCGAGCCGCGGCCGCGCCGGTCTCGAGCGGCTAACGATTCCATAGTGTCTTGGCGTTGACGCTCCCGTCAGCAGCAAAGTCGTGGTTCAGTGGTGGCGATGTTGGTTTCGAAGGTTTCCGCCCGTTGCTTGACCGTCGCCGCGGCGACGGGTCTGGTGTTCTGTTTTGGAGTGCCGTCGGCACACGCCGCCCCTACCAGCGACGGTCGGGGCTACGTCGACTCCACGGCGCGATGTGCCTCCGCGGACGCCACGGTGTTGTTCGGCAGCACCGACAACTCGCGCGTGGCCATCTGCGAGGTGTCGGACGGCGAGTACCAGTACCGCGGTGTGCGGCTGCGTGACGGCGCCAGGCTGATCGTTGGGGCCGACCGGTCCGACGACGGCTCCTTCGTCGCAGAGAACGCCGGAATCGAGTACCTGGTGACCTCGAAATCTCTGGTGCTCAGCGCGGGCGAGCGGGTGATCCGGGAGGAATCGATGGTGGACTTCCACGGCCCGGGCGCGCCTGCCGCCGAGGAAACTCCGGCGCCGTCGACGCCATTGCCACCGCCGCTGGCCGCTGAGGTGGGTGGAAGCGGAAGTGCGGACGGCTGACCGGCTGAGCAGGCACATGTGCGTCACGCACATGAAAATGATAATCATTAAAGTTATGTCTGATCGCTCGCGGCCCTCTGCGGCCGATCTTGATCGACTTCTCGATGAGCTCAGGACCGGGACCATCTTGCTCACCGTTCCGATACTCGACGGCGCGATCCAGGTGGGAATCGGCGGGGCCTATCCCACCGGCACCATCGCACTCTCCAAAACCGCTACCGAGGTTCGCGTGCGCCATCGCGACGGTAGACGCTTGCAGGTCCAGATCGTCCACGACTGGCAGGACGCCGACACGCCGGCCTTCCGGACGACGGTGTTCGATGAACCGGTGGACCAGCTCACCCTCACGCGCAGCGAAGGGCGATGGATGGCGGTTCAGAACAACAGCGTGGACCGCGCCGAAGATCTCGCGCAGTTCGTCAACACGGTCGCCAGGTTCGGACTGGCGAAGCATCGGAAATCCGATCAGCGCGCAAGCGCTGCGTAGGTCTGCAGTGCCCACCGGCTGACGATCGACTGCGCGGCATCGCTGTTGGGTACTACCGTTGATGTCGCCCGCGGCGAGAACGCCGTCTACCTCGGGAAGGTCCTGTGTCCATACTCTCCAAGCCGCGGGTCGCCGATGCGTGGGCGCGGGTGTTCGCCGCGACTGTGCGCCCGGCACCGAGCAAGCGCGTCAGCTTTCCTGAAATAGTCGGCCGTACAACGTCACTCACCATTCCGACCCGGCACGGTGGGGTAACGGCCACGATCTATCACCCGACAGTCAACGGGAAGAAGCCCGGTGTGTACGTCAACGTGCACGGTGGCGGCTTCGTCGTCGGACATCCCGAACAGGACGACCCGTGGTGCCGTTATCTGGCTGCCCGTGCGAATGTCGTTGTGGTCAACACCGATTACGCGCTGGCGCCGCACCGGCGGTTCCCCACACCGGTCGAGCAGATCTACGACGTCGTGTGCTGGGCGGCCTCGGAACAACGGGACTGGGACGGCAGCCGGCTGTGTGTCGGCGGGCAGAGCGCAGGCGGCAGTCTCGCGGCCGCGGCGTCGCGGTTGGCGTTGGAGAACGCCGGGCCCGAGATCAAACTGCAGCTGCTGCATTACCCGCCACTGGATCTGGTCACCCCGACCAAGGACAAGCACTCGCCGCTCGGCCCCAAGGCCGTGCTGAAGCCGTGGATGGGAGACGTCTTCAACACGGCCTACATTCCTGACCCCGTGCGGCGCCGTGACCGCCTGGCCTCACCGGTGTGGGGGAACAACGCGGACGCGATCGAGGGGATTGCCCCGGCGCTGATCGTCACCGCCGAATACGACCGGCTGCGCGACGAAGCATGGCGCTACGCCCAGAAACTGGAGGCCGTAGGCGCGCTGGCCGAGTACCACGAGGTCTCGGGCGTCGACCACGGCTACAACATCATGAGCAGCGCCGCAGACGTCACCCGGCAGATGTACGACCTGATGGCCGGGCACGTTCGCCGGGTCGTGGGCTGACGTCGAACGATCGCTTCCGGCAGGTGGTGTTGTTGGGGCTCCCGGCGTTCAACTCAACGCTAGGCGCTCAATCGGCGTCTAACCGAGGGACGCGTGCAACTCCAGCGTGGCGGCCACCGCATTGGCGGCCTCGGCGCCCTTCTTGACGAAGTGCTCGGTGAAGTAGCCGACGTGTTCGTCGTGCTCGTGGAAATGATGCGGCGTCAGCACTACGGAGAACACCGGCACGTCGGTGTCGAGTTGCACCCGCATCAGGCCGTCGATCACCGCGCCGGCCACGAACTCGTGCCGGTAGATCCCGCCGTCCACCACCAAGCCGGCGGCGACGACAGCCCGATAACGGCCGGTGCCCGCGAGACGCTTTGCGGTGAGCGGGATTTCGAAGGCCCCCGGTACTTCGAAGAACTCGAGGGCGTCGTCCGTGAAGCCCTTGGTGCGGATCTGGTCGGTGAATCCGTCGCGGGCCCGGTCGACGATGTTGCGGTGCCAGGTGGCTTGGATGAACGCGATCTGGGTGGCTGCGTCAGGCATGTAGCGAAGCTATCGCACGCGCTTCAGTTCTCACCGAGATAGGCGTCGGCCCAAGCGCCGATGATGCGCCCGGCCCGGTGCGCCTGGCCGGGCCCGGTCAGCAGATGCTCGGACCCCTCAAGCGAGACGAAACTGCGTGGGTGTCGCGCGGTGCGGAAGATCGCGCTGGCATTCTCGATGCCGACGGTGTTGTCGGTCGGCGAGTGCAGGATCAACAGCGGCAGTTTCAGCGCCTTGATCTTGTCGTGCAGGTGCGCGGCGCGGACGTCCTCGACGAAGGACCGCTTGAGCGTCAGCGTCTTCCCGCCCACCATCCACTGGCCGCTGCCTTCGGCGAGCACCTGCTCGAGGCAGGCGTCGTACTGGTGCTCGACGTGAACGGGGTCGATCGGCGCGCCGACGGTGACGACGGCCTTCACCCCGGGGGATTGCCGGGCGGCCGCCAGCACCGCGGCGCCGCCGAACGAATGGCCGATGAGGATGTCGGCAGGCGTGCCGCGCTCGGCCATGAACTTGCAGGCCTCGATGATGTCGTTGACCTTGTGGGTGAAGGAGCCGTCACCCCAGTCGCCCTCTGATTCGCCCAGCCCGAGCGCGTCGAACCGCAGCATCCCGATGCCGTCACCGGCCAGTTGCTTGCAGATGCGTGAGGCCGCGGGCGAGTTCTTGCCCAGCGTGAAGCCGTGCGAAAACACGCCCCAGCCGCGCACCGCGCCGTCGGGCAGATCGATCGAACCTGCCAGCATCTCGCCGGTGGAGCTGGGAAAGGAGACGCGTTCAGCCATGGGGGAGGTCTATCACGGTTGCTATCCGGACGTGGCTGACCACGCTGCCAAGGACGGTCCGTAGTGTGGTTTGGTCCGGCGGAACGCGGGCAGCGTCGCCCGCCCGCCGTGTAGGTATGTCGTTGAGATGTGGAGCAAGCAGGTGCCCCTGAACACCATCGCCCTGGAATTGGTGCCGCCGAGCCTCGAGCGGGGTCCGCAGTACCCGGTCGAGGAGGCCCACAAGGTGCTCGCGCTGGCCGCAGAGGCCGGCATCGAGGGCCGGATCCGGCACGTCATGATCCCCGGCATGATCGACGAGGACGATGACCGTCCCATCGAGATGAAGCCGCGCATGGACGTCCTCGACTACTGGTCGATCCTGCGGCCTGAGCTGCCCGGGATGCGCGGTCTGTGCACCCAGGTGACGCCGTTCCTGGACAAGTCGGCGCTGCGGCAGCGGCTGACCGATCTGAGCGCGGCAGCGTTCGATGGCATCGCATTCGTCGGAGTACCCCGGACGATGAAGGACGGCGAGGGCGAGGGCGTTGCGCCCACCGACGCGCTGTCGATCTATGAAGATCTGGTGCCCAACCGCGGGGTGATCCTCATCCCGACCCGCGAGGGCGAGCAGGGCCGGTTCAACTTCAAATGCGACCAGGGCGCCACCTACGGCATGACCCAGCTGCTCTACTCGGACACCGTCGTCGGCTTCCTCACCGAATTCGCCAAGACCACCGAGCATCGCCCCGAGATCCTGCTCTCGTTCGGTTTCGTGCCGAAGATGGAGTCGAAGGTCGGCCTGATCAACTGGCTCATCCAGGATGCGGGCAACGAGGCTGTCGCCGCCGAACAGGAGTTCGTCACCAAGCTCGCCGAGCGTGAGCCGGCCGAGAAGCGCCGCCTGCTGCTGGACCTCTACAAGCGGGTGATCGACGGGGTGGCCGACTTGGGCTTCCCGCTGAGCATCCACTTCGAGGCGGCCTACGGGGTGTCCAAGCCCGCGTTCGACACGTTCGCCGAAATGCTGGAGTACTGGTCGCCTGACACGGCATGACCGGGCCTGGCCTCCCGTGCGATGCAGTGGGCGATGTGCCTGGCGTCGACGCCGACACCGCCGACGAGTGACGAGGCCATCCGGAACAGGAACGGCAGCCCGAGGACATACAAGCCGGGCTGATCGAGGACTGCACCCCGCTGATGAGCCGGCTGCTCAGTCCGCGGGAAATGCGGCAGCGAAACCCAGGAGTAGTCCGGTCGGTAGCCGGTACACCAGATGACGTTGGCAACGTCGAGCACGCGTCCGTCGTCGAGTTGCGGACGCCCGTCGACCTGCCCGGCCACGCGCGGCGCGCGTGCGACGCCCGCTTCGGTCAGCTCACCCGGCCGAACCCGAACCAACGGAGTGCCCCTGCCCGCATTCACACCGGCCGCCAACCGCCGCCCGAAGCGGTTGTTGGTGGTCAACATCTGGTTCATGACTCGATAGATCAGCCCGCCAATTGACATGGGCAGGCGGCCGGTGTCCCGCCCGGCGAGTACGACGTCGTGCCCGGGGGCCGCGTCCAGCGCGATCTCGGCACCCGAGTTGCCGGCTCCCACGATGAGCACCGGCCCGTCCCGCAGTTGTTCGAGGTTGCGGTATTCGACCGAGTGCATGGACAGGATGGCCGGATCGAGTTCGTCGGCAACATCCGGCACGCGCGGACGCATCGCGGGGCCCGTTGCGAGCACCACGGTGCCCGCCCGCAGATTCCCGCCGGCCGACCAGATGACGTAGCCGCCGCCGTCACGAGTGAGCTGGTCGACCCGCCAGCCCAGTCGGACCGGAAGCGCAAACCGAGCCGCGTATGACCGAAGGTATTGGGCCATCTCATCTTTCGACGGCAGGTATCGGCGCCGGCCCGGAAACCGCAGACCGGGTAGGTGGGTGAAGTGCGCCGGGGTGAACAGCCGCATCGAGTCCCAGCGGGCATCCCACGACTGGCCGATCCGCTCGCCCGCATCGACGATGACGAAGCTGGAACGCTGCCGAGCCAAGTAGTACCCCATCGCGAGCCCCGCCTGACCAGCGCCGATGACGACCGTATCGAACCGCTCGTTATTCACGATGCTCTCCTTTCGCGTTGACTCCGCGACGTTGACTCCGCGACCGCAGGACTCGGCGAACCCACCACAGGTGCACCACCACAAGTCCGAGCAGCAGATAACTGATTCCGCCGTGCCACACGTACTCGGGTGGAACGCCGGCCCACCGCAACAGCCCGGTTGCCGCTGTGACCGTCGCCACCACGAGGAACACGGCATATGCGAACCGGCGGCCCGCCCGCAGCCCGCGCAACGGCCGGCGCGGTCGTGTGGACAAGTGCACCGCGACGACGGCGATCAGCGCGAGGCCGGTGGCCAGGTGCGCCCAGAACACCGGAACGGTCAGCGACGCCAGCGTCAACATGGCTAGCACCGGCAGATCGGTCGCGACCGCCGGCGGAAGCCAATGCCTCCATCCTGACTTGGCGGATGTTCCCGCGGTCATAACTGCAGTGTGGGCGTTCAAGTCGACTTGAAGTCAAGCCGTGTGGAGGACCGGGTCAGAACAGCTGATACGCCTCGCGGGAGATCGAGAAGCCGCGGCCGGAGCCGATATCGCGGCAAGTCATCCCCGACTCGGCACTCTCGCAGCGCATCGGTCCGGCTGCAATCGCCTCGCCGTAGGGCAGCGGCTCACCGGCACCCCCGTACGGGGGAAGTACGCGGGCGGTGTCTCCTGCGCAGACAAACTGAGCCGGCTCACCGATTCCGATCGAGATGCCCTGGCCGTAGTCGAGGGTGCAATCGGCGGGGCGGGGCGGCGGGGACCAATCGCGTTGGTCTATGTCGCACCGCACGCTTGTCGGGCTGATCTGGCAGCCGACGTTGCCGCTCGGCGAGTGGAAAGCTGTGCGCTCGTGAACCTCCCGATCCACCGGCGCCGGCGCGATCGATGTGTCGGGCGCTGCCTGCACCGCCGAGGCCTCGGTCTGCCCAGTGGCACGGGGACTTTCGGATTGTGTGCAGGAGCTGTCGCATCCGGCTAGCGCGATCACCGCGACAATGAGGACAACCATGACATTCGGTGGCATCACACCCCCCAGGCGGCATAGGTGTCGTGATCGATCATCGCCATGCCGAAGCGTGCGTACGTCGCGGTGTTCACCTCGGCGGGCTGCCACTGGTCCAAATTGCACAGCCAGCTCAGGAAGCCGTGGACCGTGGCCCGGCGGTAGTCGTCCCACGCCTCGTCCAGTCCGGGAGCGGTCACACCGAATGTGGCGAGCGCCTTGAGGTAGTGAACGAGTAGATCGCGCTCGTGGGCCCGCCGGTCGGGGACGTCGAGCGCGGAGACGAGGAAATAATTCACGTCGTGCGCCCAGTGCCCGATCGCGACGGTCTGCCAGTCGACGAAACCCACGCGCCCGCTGGGCTCGACGTAGGCGTTGCCGATGTGTGCGTCGCCGTGAACCACGCACAGAGCGGCGCGCTGTACCCAGTCCCGATAGGCCGCGTACGCCGCGCGAAGCCGATCGGGGTCATGCAGGGCAACGGGAGCGGCGAAGCCACGCGGTGCAGCGAACCGCTGCGGCAATGCGGTGAAAAAATCTTGGACGATCGGCTCGGTGGCCTCGGACAAGAGCGGTTCCACACCGAGTCGCCACGGGCGGTTGTCCTTCCATGACTGACCGTGCAGGGCGGCGAGAGCGTCAAGGCCCGCCATGGCGACCGTGATGCTCAGCGGCCTCGTCGCGCGGGCGAAAGAGACACCGCGCGCGTTGAGGTCCTCCAGTGCGACGATGCCTTGGACGGGATCGGTTTGCGTAAGGCCGAAATAACTTGCCGGACAGGCTAGTTCGTATATCGGCGCGATCTCGTTGAAAAAGCGGACTTCTCCCCTGTACAGACCCATACCGCCGAGATATTCGCGATACTCACCGAATCCGCCCTTGACGCATAACTGGTCGGGCAATCCGTCGCGATCGGCGGTCGGGTCGAAGGCCAGCCGGAGGCGAACCTTGGTTGCGGTGCCCTCGATGTTCTGTACGGGCTCGATCTGACTGATCACCACGCCGGGGTAGCTGCTGCCGAGCGCTGCGCTCAGCCACTCGGCCGTGACGCCGTCCGCCGTCAGCGGGAGGGGATTCCGGGTGCTGAGGTCCACCTGTCTTCTCCTTCGAAAGCTCGGGCGTGCTGGACCAAGGCCCTACGAGCAACGATAAGCACCGCGATCGGCGGTATCTTGAAGAAAATTAACCTCGTGACGAGGTTGCGAAATGTATCCGAAGTCGCACAGGGAGACGACACATGCGGACGCCCGGGACCAGAATCGTCCTGGTCTCCGAACGGGTTGGCACGCCACGCGGTGGCGCACCGCACCCGCAACTGCGAGGACTACTCGCGCGGGACTATGCCGGCTTCACTGAACCGGCCGCGCCACCCCACGACCTCGTCTCGCCGGCCACCGCCGCCGTCGGCATCGTCGTGAAACTGAACGACTCAGACTGGCGCACACCGGAGCTCCTCATCGGCGCCCGCGACTTCTGCATCTCCCACCCCATTCCCGTGGGCGACTCCGCGCACCCCTGCATGCAGCAGTGGCTGACGCCGCTGGGCGCCTACCGGCTGCTGGGGGGAGTGCCCATGCAGGCCCTCAGTGGCCAACTCGTCGACTTGACCGACGTGCTGGGCGCAGGCATCCGGCGCCTGGCCGACCAGTTGCGCGAGACACCAAGCCGGCGGCGACAATTCGAACTGCTGGACGCCTACCTGCTGCGGTGGGCCCAGGACGGCCCGGAGCCCGCACCTGAGGTCGACTGGGCGTGGCGGCGGCTGATGGCCACCGGCGGCAAGCTTCCGATCCATCGACTGGCCGCCGAGATCGGCTGGAGCCACAAGCACCTGATCACCCGGTTCAGGCAACAGGTCGGCCTGGCGCCCAAGACCGCTGCCCGCCTGGTCCGCTTCGATGCGGTGTGGCGCCGCCTGGCCAACCACCCACCCGCACGTTGGGACCAGGTCGCCGTCGAGTGCGGCTATGCCGACCAGGCCCACCTGATCCGCGACTTCCGCCAGTTCACCGGTGCCTCTCCGACCGAGTTTCCGGCCCACCCGCGGGCCAGACCATCCGCGCGGACGAACTGAATCCCAGAAATATGGGATGGATGCGGGCGCCGACGTGCTGGAACCTGTGAAGAGCGAGGCAAACCGTCCCCGGCGATGAGTCTGAAGCGAAGCCAGGTGTCCGATGAGCGAAGCAAACGTGCGGTCGGCGGCGGCCGGGCAGGCCGAAGCCCTGAACCCCGACGCGATCCTGCAACTGGGAGTTGCGTTCTGGGGCTCCAAGACGCTGCTGAGCGCAGTCGAGCTGAGAGTGTTCGCAGTGCTCAGCGAGGCCGGCTCACTGGATGCCGAGGAACTTCGCGAGCGACTCCGCCTGCATCCACGAAGTGCAAGGGACTTCTTCGACGCCCTGGTCGCGCTTGGCATGCTCGCTCGCATCGAGGGCCGGTACTCAAACACCCCAGAAACCGACCTCTTCCTCGATCCGGCGAAGCCGACGTACATGGGCGGTTTACTGGAAATGGCGAACGCCCGCCTGTACAAGTTCTGGGGATCGCTGACCGAGGGACTGCGGACCGGGCAGCCGCAGAGCGAGGTGAAGACGGGTGGCGACTTCTTTGAGACCCTGTACGCCGATCCCGAAAGGCTCGCGCAGTTCACCCGCGCAATGAGCGGACTCAGCCGCGCGACGGGCGACGCGCTTGCGGCCAAGTTCCCGTGGCGCGACTACGGCAGCGTGATCGACATCGGGTGCGCCCAAGGCGCCGTCCCGGTCGCGATCGCGACTGCGCATGAACACCTGACCGGCGGCGGCTTCGACCTGCCTCCCGTGGAGCCGATCTTCAACGCTTATGTCGCCGAATTCGCGCTCGCGGATCGCCTGAACTTCACCCCCGGTGACTTCTTCGCCGACCCGCTGCCGAGCGCCGATGTGCTCTTGATGGGTCACATCCTTCACGACTGGGACCTCGACCAAAAGCATCTACTCCTGCAGAAGGCTTACGCCGCGCTGCACAAGGGCGGGGCCCTGATCGTCCACGAAGCGATCATCGACGACGACCGGCGCGAGAACCGATTTGGGCTCCTGATGAGTCTCAACATGCTGGTCGAAGGGCTTGGCTTCGACTTTACCGGTGCAGACTGTCGCGGCTGGATGGCACAGGCCGGCTTCAGCGAAAGCTACGTCGAACACCTGGTGGGCCCCGACTCGATGGTGGTCGGGATCAAGTAGGCAGATCCGAGGCAGTCGGGGCTTCAGTCCGGTTCGGTGGTCTGTAGACGCGGCGCGTAGTGGTCGAAGAACAGGCGAGCGACGAGCTCGCCCCGCGAGCCGGCGCCAGTCTTGTCGAAGATCGACTTCAGGTGGTCCTGGACGGTGTAGCTGGAGACGTGCAGACGTTGCCCAATCTCGTTGGTGGACAAGCCTTGAGCGACGAGTTCGGTGACGCGGCGTTCGCGGTCGGTGAGGCCGTACGCGTCCGCGATCAGGGGTGCGAGCTCGGGCGGCCGGGCCTCTTCGATCAAGACGGCGACCGAGGAGTACGGATCGTCGCCCAGCACCGACCCTCGCACGGTGACCCAGTTCCCTTGTGCGGTGTGAACGCGCGCCCGGGCGAACATGTCGGAGCGGGGTGCGCGCCGGTCAAGATCGGTGTGATCATCGCGGGCGATGCGCCGCGCCCGTGCGGCCACGGCAAGCACTGCAACCGGCAGCTGGCCACCTGGTGTGTCATCGTTGCCGAGGTCAGCGAGCAGCCGCTCGGCTCCCGTGGTGGCCGTCTCGATGGAGTTGTCCGGGGCGAGGACCACGACAGCGGTTCCACCTTGCTCGACCGTCGCGACCTCACCGAGGATGGCGGCGCGGCGCAGCCCTTCGGCCACCAGGGGCGCAAGCGACGCGAGGAAGTCAACCTCCCGGGCTTCGAAGGGGTGTCGCCCGGGTTCACGCAGTAGGCAGACGGCCCCCGACGCCCCTGCCCAGTCCGAGAACACGACGCGAAGTTCGTCGTCGAATCCTTGCGGCCTGATGAGCTCGCAATGGCGGACGCTCCGGTCGAGATCACCTCGGGTCGCGTCACTGAGACTCGCGGCGGCACGATCCTGCCGCGCCAGGGTACGAAACTTGATGAAGTCCGGTTCACCTAGCTCGATCTCGATGAACCGAGGCAACAAATCCAGGTCGAGGCCGCGCCTGACGATTAGGCCGGTGGGAAGCAAGGTTGCCGGATCGACGGTCCACAGGCCCACCCCGTCGAATGGGACCGCCCGCTGCAGGACTTGCAGCACGTCCCGGCCGAAGCGATCCACACCGGTCGTGCGGTGCACGACCGGGACGAGCTCATCGCGGGCACGGGCCCACCTGACGGCGGCCACGTTTTCGACGGTACCGAAGAAACGTGAATCCCAGCTAGCGGGCCCGGTGGGTTTTCGAAGGGCATCTCACCGAAACTGCATTCAGGGACAGAATCCGCGCTGAATTTGTCCCTGACTACAGTTTCGGTGTTCTGGCAGTGAACCGAAGTGGCGCCACAGGCGTACACCTTGGCGTGAACAAGCAACCGAGACTGATTCCATCGTCGTGGGCCGCCGCTCCGATCGATCGCCGCGGCGTCCTTCTTGGTCTGGCCGCAGTCGGCGGTTTCCTGGCCGTCGATTTGGGTGCGGTTCTGTATGCGCGCGGACCGGTTGGGTCAGGTGGCCGGTTGACGCCGCAGGCGTTCATCGATGCTTTTCGGCTGGTTCACGGATCGCATCCGGGATTTCGGCGCAATCACGCCAAGGGCGTGGCGGTGGCCGGATACTTCGATTCCAACGGCAATGGGGTGGAGTTGAGCCGCGCGACGGTGTTCCGCAGCGGCCGCACGCCGGTGGTGGGGCGGTTTTCGCTGCCTGGCGGCAATCCGGCGGTGTCGGACAATGTGAGCGCAAGCCGGGGGTTGGGACTGGCGTTCGGATATCCGGGCGCCGACCAGTGGCGGACGGCAATGTTGGACAGCCCCGTTTTCCCGGACAACTCGGTGCAAGGGTTCTATGACCGATTGCTGGCGTCGAAGCCGGCACCCGACACCGGTAAACCCGAACCCGATGCGATGGCGCGGTTCCTCGCAGCACACCCCGAAACCGCCCGGGCGATGGCGATCATCAAAAGTCAACCGCCGGCATCAGGCTTTGGGGACAGCACCTATCGCGGGTTGAACGCGTTCTTCTTCATCAGTGCGGCCGGCGATCGCACGCCGGTGCGTTGGTCGCTGGCGCCGGTGTCGGCGAGCGGTGCGCCGGCCAAACCCGGGCATGGACCGAATTGGTTGTTCGACAACCTGATCCGAGACATCCGGTCGGGTCCGTTGCGTTGGCGGTTGCTGGTTACGGTGGGGGAACCGTCCGACGACCTGCGGGACGCGACGACGGCCTGGCCGGCGGAGCGGCGGGTGGTCGAGGTCGGCACCGTGGTGCTCGACTCCGTCGACACCGAGCGGCCAGGAAACGCCAGGGATGTCAACTTCGACCCGATGGTGCTGCCCGATGGTATCGAACCGTCTGAGGATCCGTTGTTGTCTGCGCGGTCTGCGGTGTATGCGGCATCATTCCGGCGAAGGTCCGGCGAGACTGCGACCCCTTCGGCGGTCCAGGTGAACGAGGTGTCACTGTGACCGGCACACAGATCACAGATCGATTCCACGTGTCAGCCCGGCTCTTTCATTGGCTGACTGCCGTCCTGGTCTTCGCCGCGCTCATCGTCGGCTTCGCGCTGGCCAATGCACTGGCCGACTACGCCACGCTGTTGATGATGCACAAGGTCATCGGGGCACTGATATTCGTCATCGTCATCGCCCGCGTCATCAACCGGCTGCGACACCACCCACCGGCTTGGCCCGCGACGGTGGGGCGATGGGAACGCCGGGTAGTTGTCGTGTCCGAACGGCTGATGTATGTAGCGCTGCTGGCTCAGCCGTTGGTGGGTTGGGCCATGCTGGCAGCTGCTGGTGTGCCCGTCGTCATCGGTCCTGTTCGGTTGCCGTCGATCGTTCCAGTCGACGCCGGTCTGTATGCGCTTCTGCGAGACGGACACTCGGTGCTCGCCTACACACTCGTCGTCGTGATCGCCGCGCACGTTTCGGCGGTCCTGCTGCACACCCTGACATTGCGCGACGGGATGCTCGGGCGGATGACATTCCGGACGCGTCATCAGCAGCGGCCGGGCAAATGCACTGAGCCAGTTGAAACCCCGACATCGATACAACCGTGAGTGAACGACCTGAGCACGTTGACCGCGGCCTTAGCAAGGCGCACGGTGGGAGGGTGCATCGACGGCGTGGCTGCGACGGGAACCCCCGGGATTCCTTCCGTGCGGTGGCCATGGCGCGGTACTAAGGATGCCAAGGCCAGGCAGTCGTCCACGTCGCTGGCGCGCCGTCGGCCCGCGCCGCGGCTCCAACGGTCAGGTGTTGACCACGCTGTATGCGGCACATGTCGACGCGGTGCGCCGATTTGTCGCCGGCTATGTCGCAGATTCCCAACACCGTGAGGACATTGTGCAGGAGACCTTCGTCAGGGCGTGGAAGAACATCGACCGGATCGACACGGAGCACGGCAACCCGCGGTCTTTCCTGTTCTCGATCGCCCACAACGCTCTCGTCGATCAGTGGCGCGCCAAGTCACGGCGACCGGAAGTGCTGACCGACCGTGATGTCACTGTTGCGGCCGACGACGGTGTCGACAAATCGCTGGAACGGATCCTGCTCACCGAATCGGTGCGCCGACTGAGTGCCGACCATCAAGAGGTGATCAAGGCGCTGTACTTCGACGACATGACGCTAGCCGCGGCGGCTGATCGACTAGGTGTCGCGGTGGGAACGGTCAAGTCCCGTAGTTACCATGCCGTGCGGGCGCTGCGGGCGGTGTTCGACGAAATGGGACTGCTATGAACGGGTATGCCATGAACGATGACGAACCGCACGTCTTGCTCGGGGCCTATGTGCTGGGCGGCCTGAACGCCGATGAACGGCGGCAGTTCGAAGAGCACCTGGGCGACTGTCCACAATGTCGGCGCGACCTTTCTGATTGCGCCGCACTGCCCGCGTTGTTGACGAACGTCGATCCCGCCGACCTGGATGTCGAGCTGAAAGATGGTGTTGGCGACCGGTCTGCGCGCCGAAGCAGCCGGTGGTGGACGGCGGGGGCGGCTCTGGCAGGTGCTGCTGCGGCGGTCGCGATCGGCGTCGCTACGGTGACGATCCCCGGCGAGGATCCGCCCGCGGGTGTTGGCACCTATGCCGTGAACGCGATCACCGGTGACGTTGGTGGGATGGTGACATTGACGCCCATGCCGTGGGGCACCGCCATCTCCCTCGACCTCAAGAAGCTGCCAGCTGAGGGCGTCTTCACGCTACGCACGATGGACGATCGCGGCCGGATGGAACCGGCCGCGAATTGGGCCGGCATGCCCAGCGGGTCCGGGGTGGTGCACGGATCGACATCGATTCCGATGCCGCAACTACGCAAGCTCAACGTCGTCGACGCCAACAACACCGTGCTGGCCACAACGGAACGCTGACCATTCGCGGGGCGGCAAGAGTCGACCCACTGCGTCGAAACGGCGATGAGCTGGAGCACGAGGACCGTAGTGAACCAAAACGTTTGTGCCAGCGTATATCTCAAGTGAACCGGCATGAAAGGAACACTTGTGAGAAACTTGGTTCGCTCGGCGACGCTAGTGGGATTTCTTGTGGCCGCGCTGATTTCGGGTGGTGCGGCTTACGCGGCACCGACCGGCCCGCAAACGGTCACGCAGGTCGTCAATCAACTGCGAGCACGGGGATATCAAGTCATTTTGAACAAGGTCGGCTCCGCGCCACTCGAAAACTGCTCCGTGAGCGCGGTCCGTCCCGGACATACTTATTCGCACACCGACTCGGGCGCTCCAGGAGCCGGTAACGACCTCGTCACCACCGTTACCAGCATGACGGTATTTGTTGATGTGGAGTGCTGATACCCGGCCGGGCGCGGCCCAGCATTGGATGCGGCCGCTAGACCCCAACCACCCGGACAGAGGTGAATCGTCGGCGCGCGATACGCCAACCATCGGTGGTCCGGACCAGTTCGTCGTCGTAAAACCCGGCGGCGTTGACGCCGGAGTTGTTGTCCTGGGCCATGATCAGTGCGTCGACGTAGGTCCGGGCTGCGGCGGTGTCACCGTCGACGGTGATGACGTGGTTGCTCATCCGGTGCAAGGTGTGGCCGGCCAGTGCGTGGGTCTGTTCCATGAAGTCGGTGACAGCGTCCACCCCCGACCACGTGCCGATCTCGCCGTAGTCCAGCGTGCAGTCGGTGGTGAACACGGTGCGGAAAAGCGGCCAGTCCCGGCGGTCGATCCCCGTCGCGTACCGGACCAGTACGTCGGTGATGTCTTCTCGGTCGGTCATCTATCTGCTCCTCGCGTCCGCGTCATGCGCTATCTCCGACAGTGAAGGTGAACTTCGCGACGCCCTCGACCCCGCCGGTGACCACATCGCCAGGGTCCATCGGACCAACCCCAGCCGGCGTCCCGCTGAAGATCAGATCGCCGGGCGCGAGCTCGACGGCCGTCGAGATGGCGCTGATGACCTCCGGCACCGACCAGATCAGATCCTTCAGGTCGCCGTGCTGCTTGAGCTCGCCGTTGACCCGCAGCCAGATCTCGCCGCTGTCCGGATGTCCGACTTCTGCGACCGGGTGGATCGGGGTGCACGGCCCCGACGCATCGAAGCCCTTGGCCCAGTCCCACGGCCGGCTCAGCTTCTTGGCTTCGTCCTGAACGTCGCGACGGGTGAGGTCGACACCGACGCCGTAGCCCCAGACCAGGTTCAGCGCGTCGGCCGGCGCCACGTTGCAGCCACCTGCTCCTAGCGCCACCACGAGCTCTATCTCGTGGTGAAACGCCGACGTGAGCGACGGATAAGGCACCGTGCCGGTGGCATCGATCACCGCGTCGGCCGGCTTCATGAAGAAGAATGGCGGTTCACGGTCGGGATCCTTGCCCATCTCTCGGGCGTGCGCCGCGTAGTTACGGCCGACGCAGAACACCCGCCGGATGGGAAAGCGCCCGGCTCCGGTGCTGACTGGAAGCGACGCCTGCGGTGCGGGAGGGATCACGTAGTCGGTCACAGTCGGCATTCTTCCGCGTCGACACCCTGGCCGTCGTAGTGGGACGATTGCGACATGGCTCGACCATGCCCAAGGCGACTCGAGGCGTTGCGTGCCCGCCGTCGGTCCGCCAAGGTCGACGCCAGTTACCGCGCCTATGACGCCCATCCGATCGACGAGCCGGATGAGTGGGGTGACCTGGCGTCGTGGCGGCGAGCGGCCGGCGCCTCGTGAGCGACTGCTCGGCCTGACGCGCACCCCCATTACCCTTGCTTGAGTGTCCGAACGTCAAGAGCTGCGTGAGCTGCGTGCGCGTCTCGACGGTCTGACCATCCGCGACGCCGCCCGGCTCGGCCGCCGGCTCAAGAATCTCCGCGACGGCGACGTCGGCAAGATCGCCGAGCAGATTTCAGCCGCCGAAGGACTCATCCTCACCCGGCAGGCGGCCGTCCCGACCATCACCTATCCCGACCTGCCGGTCAGCGAACGCCGCGACGAGATCGCCAAGGCCATCAACGAGCACCAGGTGGTGATCGTGGCCGGGGAGACCGGATCAGGCAAGACGACGCAGTTGCCCAAGATCTGCCTGGAGCTCGGCCGCGGCATCCGCGGCACCATCGGCCACACCCAGCCGCGCCGGCTGGCTGCTCGCACCGTCGGCCAGCGCATCGCCGACGAACTCGGCACGCCGCTGGGCGAGGCCGTCGGCTACACGGTGCGCTTCACCGATCAGGCGAGCGATCGGACGTTGGTCAAGCTCATGACCGACGGCATCCTGCTCGCCGAGATTCAGCGTGACCGCCGGCTGTTGCGCTACGACACCCTGATCCTCGACGAGGCGCACGAGCGCAGCCTCAACATCGACTTCCTCCTTGGCTACCTGCGCGAGTTGCTGCCTCGTCGCCCTGATCTCAAAGTCATCGTCACCTCGGCAACGATTGAGCCCCAACGCTTTTCCGCGCACTTCGACAACGCTCCGATTGTCGAGGTGTCGGGGCGGACCTATCCGGTCGAGGTCAGGTACCGGCCATTGGAAGTGCCTGCGGTCGAAGATGACTCAGAGGATCCCGACGACCCCGACCACGAGATCGTCCGTAACGAGATCCGCGATCAGACGGAGGCCATCCTCGACGCGGTCCACGAGCTGGAAGCCGAGCCCCCGGGCGACGTGCTGGTGTTCCTGTCGGGCGAACGTGAAATACGGGACACCGCAGAAGCTCTGAAAGACCTGCGCAATACCGAGGTGTTGCCGCTCTACGCTCGGCTACCCACGGCCGAACAGCAGCGCGTGTTCCAACCCAGCCACACCGGCCGACGGGTGGTGCTGGCCACCAACGTCGCCGAAACCTCGCTGACCGTCCCCGGCATCCGCTACGTCGTCGACCCCGGCACCGCCCGCATCTCGCGGTACAGCCGGCGCACCAAGGTGCAGCGACTCCCTATCGAGCCGATATCCCAGGCTTCGGCCGCGCAACGGGCGGGCCGGTCGGGACGCACTGCGCCTGGCGTCTGCATCCGGTTGTACTCCGAAGCCGACTTCGAATCCCGGCCCCGCTACACCGATCCGGAGATCCTGCGGACCAATCTTGCCGCAGTCATCCTGCAGATGGCGGCGCTGGGACTGGGTGAGATTGAGGAGTTTCCATTTCTCGATCCGCCGGACGCGCGCAGCGTCCGTGACGGGGTCCAGCTGCTGCAGGAGCTCGGTGCGTTCGACACTTCTGGTGCGCTCACCGATGTCGGACGACGCCTGGCCCGCCTCCCGCTCGACCCGCGGATCGGACGCATGATCCTGCAGGCCGACGCCGAAGGCTGTGTGCGCGAGGTGCTGGTGCTGGCCGCCGCGCTGTCGATTCCAGATCCGCGGGAGCGGCCGACCGACCGGGAGGACGCAGCCCGCCAGAAGCACGCCAGGTTCGCCGACGAGCACTCGGACTTCGTGTCCTACCTCAATCTCTGGAACTATCTGCGCGAGCAGCGGAACGAGCTCTCCGGCAATGCCTTCCGGCGAATGTGCCGCGAGGAGTTTCTGCACTACCTCCGTATCCGGGAGTGGCAGGACCTGGTGGGGCAGCTACGTAGTATCGCCCGTGATATCGGAATCCGCGAGAGCGACGAGCCCGCAGACCCGGCGAGCTTCCACGCCGCGCTCACGGCCGGTTTACTTTCCCATGTTGGGCTGCGCGAGGGCGAGACCAGGGACTATCAGGGCGCGCGTAACTCCAAGTTCGTGCTGGCTCCCGGCTCGGTGTTGACGAAGAAGCCGCCCCGTTGGATCGTGGTCGCCGATCTGGTGGAGACGAGCAGGCTGTTCGGCCGCATAGCGGCCCGTGCCGAACCCGAGGCGATCGAGCGGGTGGCCGGCCATTTGGTGCAGCGCACCTACAGCGAACCGCACTGGGAGGCCAAACGCGGCGCGGTGATGGCGTTCGAGCGGGTCACGCTCTACGGGCTGCCCCTGGTTCCACGCCGGAAGGTCGGGTACGCGCAGATCGAGCCAGAGCTGTGCCGCGATTTGTTCATCCGCCACGCTCTGGTCGAAGGTGACTGGCAGACCCGGCATCACTTCTTCCGCGACAACGCCCGCCTGCGTGCCGAACTCGAGGAGATCGAGGAGCGTGCCCGCCGCCGCGATCTGTTGGTCGGTGACGACGAGATCTTCGCCTGGTACGACGCGCGTATCCCGGCAGAAGTCGTTTCGGCACGCCACTTTGACGGATGGTGGAAAAAGCAGCGGCACAAGACTCCGGATCTGCTCACGTTCACCCGTGACGACCTGCTCCGCACCGACGACGCGGACGATCATCCCGACACCTGGCAGACCGGCGACCTGGAATTGCCGCTGAGCTACCGCTTCGAGCCCGGCGCCGCGGACGACGGCGTCACGGTGCACGTCCCGGTGGGGGTGCTGGCCCGCCTCGGCGGTGAGGGATTCGCCTGGCAGGTACCGGCTTTGCGCGAGGAACTGGTGACCGCGCTGATCAAGTCGTTGCCAAAGGAGCTGCGCCGCAACTTCGTACCCGCCCCCGACACCGCTCGCGCGATCCTGAGTGACCTGGACCCCGGCTCGGGCTCCCTGTTGGATGCCGTGCAACGCGAACTACGGAGGCGCAGCGGCATTCTCGTACCGATCGAGGCTTTCGACCTCGACAAGATTCCGCAGCATCTGCGGGTCACGTTCGCCGTCGAAACGGCCGACGGCAGCGAGGTCGCCCGCGGTAAGGACATCGACACGTTGCGTGAACAGTTGGCGGTTCCGGTGGCGCAGGCTGTCGCCGAGGCGGTCGCGGGTGAGTTCGAACGCCAAGGCTTGACGCGGTGGCCAGACGATCTCGACGAACTGCCGCGCACGGTCGAGAACGTGAGCGGCGGACACACCGTCCGCGGCTATCCGGCCTTTGTGGACAACGGAAACGCCGTGGACGTCAAGGTGTTTGCCAGCCAACCTGAACAGGCCGCGGCCATGGGTCCCGGCCTTCGGCGGCTGCTGCGGCTGAGCGTGCCGTCGCCCGTCAAAGCGATCGAGCGCGGTCTGAATCCGCGAGCCCGGTTGGCGCTCAGCTCCAATCCCGACGGCACGCTGGCCGCGCTGCTCGACGACTGCGCAGACGCCGCCGCTGATGTTCTGCTACGGAAGCCGATATGGACCAAAGCCGAATTCACCGCGCTGACTGAGCGTGCGGCCAAAGAACTGGGCCCGACGACCCAGGCCGCGGTGAGCCGGGTCGAGAAGGTGCTGGCCGCCGCGCACGAGGTGAGCCTGGCCCTACCCGACAAGCCGCCACCCGCGCACGCCGACGCGATCGCGGACATCCGCTCACAGCTGGATAGGTTGCTGCCCAGAGGCTTTGTCACCGAAACCGGTGTCGCCCGGTTGGCCGACCTCACGCGGTACGTCACGGCGATAGCCCGCCGGTTGGAGCGGTTGCCGCAGGCCGTCGGTGCCGACCGGGAGCGAATGGCCCGCGTGCACGCCGTGGAGGACGCCTACGATGAGCTGCTCCAAGCGCTGTCGCCTGCCCGCGCGGCCGCCGCGAATGTGCAGGAGATCGCCTGGCAGATCGAGGAATTGCGGGTCAGCCTGTGGGCTCAGCAGCTCGGCACGCCGCGACCGGTGAGCGAACAGCGGATCTACAAGGCGATCGACGCCGTCACCCGCTAGCGGATCGCGTGCTCGATGCGGCCGATGTCGTCGAGGATCAGCGTCAGCGTGTCACCCGGCCGCAGCCAGTTGCCGGTTTCCATCCCGCTGCCGCCGGGTAGGGTTCCGGTACCGAAAAGCTCGCCGGGATAAAGCTGTTCGCTGCGCGACGCATGTGCCAGCACCTCGCCGAGGGTGTGCTGCATTCCCAAGCTGTCCACGGAGCGGACCACCGTACCGTTGATCAGCACGGAGCCGGTAAGGGCATCGATGCGGGACAGAATCTCGTCGGCCGTCACCGCGGTGTCCGACATCGAACTGGCAAAATGCTTCGACTTCTGCGGGCCGAGGCCGCTCTGCATCTCGGCACGCTGCACGTCGCGCGCGCTGAAGTCGTTGAGCACCACGAACGCGCCGATCGCCGCGGTTGCCTCGGCCGGGGTGGCGTCGAACAATGGTGCGGCCAGGACGAATCCGATCTCCAGTTCGTAGTCCAGGGCTTGCGAATAGTCAGGTACGGCGACCGGGGTTCCGGTCGGCACAAACGTCTGGGCATTGGACATGTAGTAGATGGGTTGTTGGTAGAACAGCGGTTTCGGCTTGAACTGTGGCACCGGGCGGCCGGTCACCCGTTCGAACGCCGACGTGATCCGGGACAGACCCGGATGGAACCGCCGGATCAATCCGCGCGCGGCGTCGATGTTGTGCTGTTCGTACAACATGAAGTCGCGGAACGACAACGGCTGAAACGGCAGCAGGTGCTCGCTGTGTTCGAGCTGGCGATCCGCAGCCGCCAGCTGCCACACGTCGTCGAACACCCGGCCACCGAGTGGGGGGAGATCAGCCTCCGGACCCCAGTTCCCTTCGGAATCCAGGGATTCCACCTGCAGTCCGCTGGCGGTGCGTACCCGGCGCAGCTTCATTGTCGGCCTGTGGCGACTCTTGGTGCCCGGTCTGCAACCGCCTCGTCGAGCACCAGCTCGGCTATCCGGGAGCGGTGTGCCTCGGCGCTGCCGAGCAGTGCGGCGTCGGTGGTGGCCCTCTTGAAGTACAGGTGCGCCTGGTGTTCCCAGGTGAACCCGATACCGCCGTGCACCTGGATGGCGTCTGCAGCGATCTTGGCGAACGCCGCCGAAGCAGTGGCCTGCGCAATGCTCGCAGCCAGCGCCGGATCGTCGGAACCGTCGGTCAGCGCCCACACCGCGTGATAGGCCGCCGACCGCGCATGCTCGAGGTCGACCAGGCAGTCTGCCAGTCGGTGCTTGACGGCCTGGAACGACCCGATCGGCCGGCCGAACTGCAGCCGCGACTTCGCGTACTCCACCGACAGATCAAGCAGATGCTGTGCGGCCCCGACCTGTTCGGAAGCCAGCAGAGCTGAGGCGACCTGCAGTGCGTGGGTGATGACGCGCTCGGCTTCGTCGGCGCCGGCCACCAATCGCGCGGGCGCGTCGGCGAGCACGATGGTGGCCTGCGGTCTGGTCAGATCCAGTGTCACCAATGGCGTGCGTTCCACGTCGGCTGCGTCGACGGCATACAGAGCGACGCCGTCGGTTCCGGTGGCGGCCACCAACAGGACGTCCGCAGCACCGCCGTCTATGACGTGCTCGACCGTCCCGCTGAGAGTGCCGTCTCCGGTGACGGTCACCGCCTGGGGGTCGAATGCGCCGGCCCGGTCAGGCACCGCGAATGCGGCGGTGCGCGTGCCACCAATGAATGCGTCGAGAAGCTCATTCCGCACCGGTCCCGTGGATGCGGCCACCAGCGCCGGGATCGCCAGGTAGACCGTGCCGAACATCGGCCCGCAGGCCAGCGCCGCGCCCATTTCCTCGACTGCGACAGCCTGATCGACCAGCGTGCCGCCGGCACCGCCGTCGGCCTCGGGAACCGCCAGGCCCAGCACTCCGAGCTCAGATCCCAAGCGCGCCCATACCTTCGGGTCGAAGCGAGGTGCGGACTCCATGAGTGTCCGCACGGTCTGCTCGTCGAAGTTCTCGGCGCAGAACTTGCGCACCGCGGCGCGAAGCTGTGCCTGTTCGTCCGTGAAGGCAAACTCTTGGCTGTTGTTAGCCACGGGGGATCTCCTTCCACGGCATGCCGGCGTCGGCACGCAGATCGCCGGGCAACCCGAGGATTCGTTCACCCAGAATGTTGCGCATCACCTCGGACGTACCGCCTTCGATCGTGTTGGCCTTGCTGCGCAGGAACCGCTGCTGGATGGGTCCGCGCCAATCGGATTCGTCGTCACTGTCGTGGAGTCCGTACCCGTGATACAGAATGCCCTCCGGCCCAAGCAGATCCATGCACCACTGGTAGATGTGCTGATTGAGCTCCGCACCCACGAGCTTGCCGATCGACCCTTCCGGACCTGGTCCGCCGACGGTCGCGGCGGCTCGCGAGCGTTCGGCGGTCAGGCGCTGTGCCTCCGAGCGCAGCCACAGCTGGGTGAGCCGGTCGCGCAGCACCAGAGTCTGGAGATCCGGACGGGACGCCCACAGTGACACTGCTTCGGAGATGGTCCCGGCGCCCCGGCGGTTGCCGCTGCCGCCGAGTGCGCTGCGCTCGTTCATGAGCGTGGTCATCGCGACGTTCCATCCGTTGCCGATCTCGCCCAGCCGGTGCGCGTCCGGAATGCGGGCGTCGGTGATGTAGACCTCGTTGAACTCAGCCTGACCGGTCATCTGGCGCAGCGGCCTCGTCTCGACCCCGGGCGCATGCATGTCGAGGACGAAGTAGGTCAGGCCTTTGTGCTTGGGCACATCCGGGTTGCTGCGGGCCAGCAGCAGACCCCACCGCGCGCGGTGCGCCAGGCTGGTCCACACCTTCTGGCCGTTGAGGATCCAGTCGTCGCCGTCGCGTACGGCGGACGTGGCCAGCCCGGCCAGATCCGATCCGGCGCCTGGCTCGGAGAACAGCTGGCACCAGATGTGTTCAGTGCTGGCCAGCGGCCGCAGCCAAGACCTTTTGAGGTCTTCGGACTGTGCGTGCTCACGGATCGTGGGCGCGGCCATGCCGTATCCCATCGGATTGAGACCGAGCGGCACCGGCCCGCCTGCGCCCTGCAGAATACGATCCGCCACAGCCTGCAGACCGCGCGATACGCCGAGGCCGCCCAGGCCCTCCGGGAAGTGGACCCAGGACAGGCCGGCGTCGTAACAGGCGGCCAGGTACTCCGGGATCGGGACGTTCTTCGGGTCGTGGTCGGCCACGACTTGGCGGGCGAGGTCGGCGACCCGGTCCGCATCAGCGACGCTGCTCATCCAGTCACGATAAGGAACGGGGTCCGGGCACCGACCGGCGGGCGGTAGCGTCACGGATCGTGGACCGAAAGCGGGTGGTGATCGCCGGGCTCGGAGATACCGGCGTGCTCGCCGCGATCCGGCTGGCCCGCCGCTTCGACGTCGTCGGCATCTCGGTAAAACCCGGCCTGGTGAGCGGTCAGGAACTCGGCATCCGGTTGGCCCGCCCGGATGACTGGGCCCGCGATTACTGGATCGGATTCGACCGGTTCCGCGGGCTGGATCGAGTGCACACCGTGCACGGCAGCCTGACCGGAGCCGACTTGGCGGCCCGTACCGTCACCGTGCGCGACGCCGATGGGCGGATGCGCGACGAGCACTTCGACGCGCTCATCGTCTCCACGGGCGTCACCAACGGCTTTTGGCGCCAACCTGTTCTGCAGTCGACCGGTCAGGTCGATGCCGGGCTGCGCGCTGCGCACGACCGGCTGGGTTCCGCCTGTTCGGTCGCCGTCATCGGTGGCGGCGCCGCGGCCGTGAGCAGTGCGGCCAATATCGCGATGCGGTGGCCGGGTACCCGCGTCGAACTGTACTTCCCGGGCGAAACGCTGCTACCGCACCATCATTGGCGGGCCCGCGGCCGTGTGGAGAGCAGGCTGGTCGCTGCCGGTGTAGCGCTACACCCTGGCCACCGCGCGGTGGTTCCGGCCGGCTTCGACTGTGACGCGATCACGTCCGATCCGGTCTGCTGGAGCACCGGACAGCCGCCGGTGCAGGCCGACGCTGTGCTGTGGGCGATCGGTCAGGTCCGGCCCAACACCGGGTGGCTTCCGGCCGGCGTTCTCGACGATCGCGGCTTCGTGCGGGTGACGCCCGAGTTGCAGGTGCCGGGCGCACCGGGGGTGTTCGCGGTCGGCGACGTGGCGGCCACCGATCCGCTGCGGTCGTCGGCCCGTAATCGGGCCGACGGGTTGGTTGCCCGCAACGTAGCCGCTTATTTCACCGGTGGCCGGATGCGAGCGTTCAGTCCACCTGCGAGCCGGTGGGGTTCGGTGCTCGGCCCGCAGCCCGACGGTCTGGAAGTGTTCGCGCCCAACGGGTTTGCATTCCGGTTTCCGGCCTGGTCAATAGACCGGATTCTGCAGGCGTGGATCGTCAGGCGCGGCATCTACGGGGGCGTGCGGGAGGCCTAGTGCATGTCCACCAAAGGCTGATCGGCAGGCACCACATAGGTGGACAACATGAGCGTCCGGACCGTGCCGACGTTGCGGGCGTTGTGAATCGCCCCGGTCGGGATCAGGAACGGGTCACCGGAGTGCAGGTGCAGTGCGGGTCGATCGTCGAAGATGATGTCGACGTCGCCCTGCACGATGTAGCACACTTCCGGTCCGGGATGGTTGTGCCTGCCGGACTCCTTGCCGGCCGGGATCTCGAAACGGGTCTGGATGATCTCGAAGCCCGGCGTCGGAGCGGGCACGCGCTGCAGCTCCGTTCGTGACACTCCTGCGGTGGGCCCATCGACGGGGCCGGCATGTGCGGCCGGGGCGGCCAGCGCAGCAATTGCCATCAGTGTGGATGCGACGAGTTTGAGCGGGGCCTTTGTCATGCCTCAATGACACTGCCTGCGCGCTATCAAGTCCAACGATCGTTTTTGATAGTGATCATCTTCTACATTGATGACGTGGAACTGCGTCAGCTGGAGTATTTCATCGCGGTGGCCGATGAACTGAGCTTCACCCGGGCCGCTCATCGTGTGCACGTCGTGCAGTCGGCGTTGTCGACGTCGGTGAAGAAACTCGAGGACGAACTCGAGGTGGACCTCTTCGATCGATCACGTCAGCGGATCCGCCTGACCCCGGCCGGTGAACGGTTTCGCGATCACGCCAGGCAGGTCATGCACAGCGCCCGCCTGGCAACGGATGCACTCGGCGAGTATCGGGGATTCCTTTCCGGCACAGTTGATTTCGGTTCTCTGGTGACATTCGGTGCGCTCGACGTGACGGGTGTGCTCGGCCGATTCCACCGCGACCATCCGCATGTCCGGTTGCGGGTGCGGCTGAGCCAGGCGGGGTCGTCGGCGTACCTGACGGAGATCGCCGGCGGCACGCTCGACCTGGCGCTGATCTCGGCCCCGGACCGTTTCCCTTCGGGTGTCGACATGCGCGAACTCGCGGCCGAGCCCATGGTCTTCGCGTGCCGGGGCGATCACCGGCTGGCGGCGCATCGCCGGGTGCAGATCGGTGAACTCGCCGCCGAGGACCTCATCGGGTTTCCCGTGGGTTTCGGCATCCGCAAGTTGATCGACGAGGCTTTCGCGTCGGAGGGGGTACTGGCCCGCACGCCATACGAGATGCCCAGCGATTACACCGTCGCCGCAGCGTTGATATCCAACGGTCTCGGCACCGCGGTCATGCCGGCCAGTGAGGCGGCGCGGTTCCCGGAACTGACGGCCGTGCAGTTGGCGACACCGATCATCTGGCGGATCTACCTGGCGCAGCCGGCCACGCCGAACCCAGCCGCGGCCACCTTGGCCGGGATGCTGCTTGCTGCCGGCGCGGCTACGGAATAGGGGGCATGGCGGCCGGCACTACAGGCATGGCCGGGACAACCGGTGCGGCCGGGACAACCGGTGCGGCCGGTACAGCGGGTGCGGGCGGCGCAGCGGGTGCGGGCGGCGCAGCGGGGGTGGCCCCGACGCCGAGGACTCGCAGCATGTCCGGCTTCATCTGCTGCAGCTGCGATCCCCAGTAATTCCAGCCGTGTGTGCCGTTGGGCGGGAAGTTGAACACCGCGTTGCGGCCACCTGCGGCCACATACTTCTGCTGAAACTCCTTGTTGGAGTTGACGGTGATGTTCTCCAGGAACTGCGCGCTGTACAGCGTGCCGAAACTGCCGCCGGGAGCGTCGAGATCGGAAGGCGTGCCGTTCCCGCAGTACACCCACACCGCGGTGTTGTTCGCCACGAGCCGCCCGATGTTGACCGTCGGGTCGTTGCGACGCCAGGCTGGGTCGCTGGTCAGCCCCCACATGTCGGTCGAGTTGTACCCGCCTGCGTCCTTCATGGCGAACCCGATCATGGTGGGCCACAACCCTTGTGACGGGTTGAGAAAGCCGGAGAGCGCGCCGGCGAAGATGAACTGGTGCGGATGCCAGATCGCGAGGGTAAGCGCGGCGCCGCCCGACATCGACAGTCCGACCACGGCGTTGCCCGTGGGCTGCACCCCGCGATTAGTGGCCAGCCAGGACGGGAGTTCCTGGGTCAGGAAGGTTTCCCACTTGTACGTCGTGGTGCCTGCGCTGCCCGCCGCCGGCCGGTACCAGTCGGTGTAGAAGCTGGACTGACCGCCGACTGGCATCACCACTGAGATGCCGGACTCGTGGTACCACTCGAAGGCGGCGGTGTTGATGTCCCAGCCGTTGGCGTCGTCCTGGGCGCGTAGTCCGTCGAGCAGGTACAAAGCATGCGGTCCACCGCCCTGGAAGGTGACTTTGATGTCGCGGCCCATCGACGGCGACGGCACTTCCAGGTACTCGACCGGGAGGCCCTCCCGAGAATATGCCGCCGCGGGCGCCGTGATGCTGAGCGCGGGCAGCATCAATACCGCCCCCGTCAAAGCCGCCACGCGTTGCGCCAACCTGCCGATGAACATCCGCTTCACACCGGCACGCTAACAATGCCTACGGTGTGATCACCTTGGCCGCGCCTGGCGTAACCCGCCTGTTATCAAGGTGATTCGGTTCTGAGTCATTCAGGCGCCTGCGTGCCGCCACTCCCGGGGCGACGCGCCGTGCGTCTTGCGGAACTGTCTGCTGAAGTAGCCAGGATCGACCATCCCGACTTGCAGCGCGATATCCGCCACCGGGAGGTCGGTGTCGGCCAGCAGTTCGCGTGCCCGGCTCATGCGGCGCTCGGCGATCCATTCGCCGACTGTGCGTCCGGTGCGTCGGCGCACCAGCGTGGTGAGGTGCCCGGGAGTCATGCCGACCTCGTCGGCGACGTTGCGCAGCGACAGCGGTTCGGACAGGCGGTGGTCGATGACCTCGAAAACCTGGGCAAGCAGTGGCTCGCCGCTGCTGCGTAGGTCGCCGACCACATCGCCGGCGAGTCTGGCCAGGTCGATCAGCAACACGGTCAGATAGGCGAGGGTGGCCTGCCGGTAACCCTCCCGGCGGTCGGCAAGTTCGGCCTCGATGGACCGGAGCATGTTGTCCCAGACTGGCTGTCGATCTAGCGGCACACTGAGTTGCAAAAGCCCGCCCGACTGGCCGTGGATGAACGGGAACAGCAGCGGATGCGCTTGCCAGGCCGGCCACGGCGAGCTGTTGCCGTGCCCGATCGCCTCCGGGTCGAAGAACACCCCGACGCCTTCGGTATCGGTCGTCATTCGACTGGGGACGATCACCTCACCGGCCGCGACGACGTAGACGACCCCCTGGGTTGATACGTACCAGAGCACGGGGAAGTCGTGGATATGCGGGCGGTGCTCGATCAGGTCGCTTTGACCGCCTCGAACCAACGACACCGGCGGGGCGTCTCGGTCCGTCCAGTACCGGTAAACAGGAACGCCGCCGCGGTGGCGGACCAAGCGGGCAACGTCGGGCACATGACCGAAGATAGTCCTAGTTTTGCCGATCTTCGCCCAACTATCGCCCAGGCACCGGCTGGATGATTGGGTCTATGACCGAACATCGTCCTCATTTCCTGGCCAACCGGCACGACTACCTGCCCGCCACCGGTCACGACGCGTTCCTGCCCGCCTACGATCTGCTGACCCGCGTGCTGGGCATGGGCCGGGCGTACGACGCGCTCGTGGCGCAGGCAGATCTCGCAGCCGGCCAGCGCGTCCTCGAAATCGGCTGTGGCACTGGAAACGTCACCACCCGCCTCAAGCGTTCGTGCCCCGCAATCGAGGTCACCGGTACTGACCCGGACCCGCGTGCGCTCAAGCGTGCACAACGAAAAATCAAGGGGATGAGCGGTATCCGCTTGGAGCGGGCCTATGCCCAGGACCTGCCGTTCGGTGACGGCGAGTTCGACCTGGCGCTGTCCTCGATGATGCTGCACCACCTCGATGAGGACACGAAGACCGCGGCCGCCGCCGCGGAACTGTTCCGCGTGCTGAAGCCCGGTGGGCGGTTGCACATCGTCGATGTCCGAAGCGACGGCATACCGCGCCTACTCGAAGTGGCTGGATTCGACTGTGCTGTCGGAGCATCCGAACATCGACGGTTGATCGGGCAGCTCACCTACTTTCGGGCGACCCGCTCGGAGTGAACGCCGCCGGGTCGGCCAGCGGGATCAGCAGGCGCGACGGCGACTCGCCGCCCTGCTGTACCCGGTAGACACCGCCGGCCAGCGCTGCTCGTGCCGGCTTGGTGGGGACCAGGTGTGGAAAGTCGTAGGTGGTCAGCGTCAGTCGTAGGCGATGTCCGGCCTCGATCATCGCCGCGGTGGGGTATATCTCGAGGTCGTAGCGCGTCAACTCGCCCGGCACGACGGGCTGAGCCGCCGCACGGGTACTGAAATACTGTGGGCGCAACACTGTCCCATCGGGCAGGTACCACGACGCCTCCCGGTCCAGCGCGCGATGCGACCCGAGCAGTGCGCCTTGCGTCAGCGGACGGCTCACTCCTGCCGGTGACACGTCGTCCAAGTACGCCACCCACAGCGTCTCCGTTGTGTTCGCGGTTGCGTGAACGGTCAAAGTGACTGGGCCGGCGATCAATTGGGCACTGCTGAACTCCGGGGTGGTGTAGGTCAGCGCCTCCCGCTGCAGTCGGCTGTGGTCCAGGTCGTAGCGGATCTGCCGGCCCCGCTGGGATGCCATGAAGCTGCCCATGCCGAGGCTCCACTGTTCCAGGCTGCGCCCGGAAATCGGTCCGCGTGCGGTATAGCGCAACGGCGCTTCGGTGACCTCACCGGCAGGATCGGCGGTCAGGCCGCCGCCCTCGGCGAGGTACATCCGCGTCGGGGTGGCCTCAGGGAACGGGTACTCCCGCGTGTGAAACCACTGCGAGCTGCCGATCGCCTGGAACCGCAGTGGCGGGCCCGTCACCTCGGCGTCGGCCGATTCTTTGAGCCACCAGTCGAACCACCGCAGCTGCAACGCGTTGAGATGCAGCCCGTCGAGATCCGATACGTGGTACCAGGGGCCCATCATCAGCTGGATCCGGTCAGTAACGGGCTGGCCGAGCTCCATCGGTCCATTGACCGGCCGGCCCGCCGCCGCATTCTGCAGCAGGGTGTAGTTCAGCGGTGCACCGCGTTGGAACGCGTCGTGCCAGCCGCCGATGAGGAAGACGGCCACGCCGTTCTCGATGATCTTGGGCAACACATCGCCGGCGCGCATGGTGTCCCAGAACGGCCCGTCGAATGCGGTGTCCCCACCGCGCGCGGCGTCGGCGGTCATCGTCTTGAAGAACTGTCGCTGATCGCGCCCGCGCTGGCGCACCGCGGACCAGCCACCGGCCCGCGGACGTTCATGTCGACCGCGGTTGGCGAACTCCAACACCGGGTTGACGACGTTGAGCAGTGAGTAAACCGCGCCGTACGCCCGAACCGTGCGCATGTGCGGTATGCCGCCCATGGTGACCACGTCGCGGTAGAAATCGTTGGCGGCCATGACCGGGAAGATGGCCTTCAACGGCGATTCCGGGCCGACCGCGGCGGCGGTGAGCAATTGATTCATCGCGAGATACGAGATGCCGAACATGCCGACGCGGCCATTGGAGTTCGGCAGCTTGGCGGCCCAGTTGACCAGGTCGACGCCGTCCTGCACCTGTTCGACGCCCAGCATCTCGAATGAGCCGCCGGACACTCCGGTGCCGCGCACGTCGGCGATCACCTCGATGTAGCCGCGCTTGATCAGGTACGGGGTGGCGCCACCGCCGATCTGCGCGGCCGGTGGCGGGGCCTTCTTTCCGTACGGCGTGATGGACAGCAGTACCGGGAACGGTCCGGCCGCGGGGGCGCCAGACGGGTCGGTCGGGTAGTGGACGTCGGCCCGCAAAACGGTGCCGTCGGAGGTCGGTATCGCGACGTTGCGGTGCACGCCGACGCCATAGCGCGCCGGTTCCGGTGTCCATTCCGGTTCCAGCGGTGACGGGCTGGTCTTACGAGTGCGGGTCCGCGGACGGCCGGCAACGGATCGCCGCCGGAAACCTTGCAACCTGTTCGCCATTCCTAGACGGTATGACGGGCGGTTCCGGCTACGACAAGCCGGTAGTCGAGACGACCGCCGCCATGGCACTTGCCGTGGCGGCGGTCCGTTACTCGATCAGCCGGCCATGAACTCGTTGTAAGCCGAGGACAGTTCCGGTGACAGCGCCGTCACGTTGCATTCGCGCTGTGTATCGCCGATGGGCGCCAAGATGCCCCGCAGGTCGTAGTACTCCGCCGGGTTGGCGGTGAAGTACCCACGCAGGGTCTCCGACGCCTGCGCACGTGGCTGCGTCATCGCAGCGGTGACCGCCTGATTGGCACCCGGGTGGGTGTCGAGGTACGCCCGGGCAGCACCGGTGGTCGAGCTGACGGTGTTAGCCAGCCCGCTTGCGCTGCAGTCCGGCGCAGCGCTCGCCGCCGGTGCGCCGATGATTGCTGCGGCGACGCCCCCGATGAGACCGGAAGCGCAGGCGCCGGCGATTCCACGGCGCGCAGTGATACCAGTGTATTTCATGATCATTTCCTTCGGATTTGAATGGGTCGCGATTTCGGTCGCTGTTTCCCCGCCTGAATCGACCGTAACCGCGTCCGTGCGGAGCAAAACGCCAACCGCTCGACGGCCTCGCTACCTGCGGAGCAGCGTTACGTCCTAGGGCAGTGAATTGGGACTCAATATCACCGATATCCGACGGATGATCTTGAAAACTCTCAGATTCCGGCGGTCACCCTTAATTGATCGTGATCTGCACGGTGACCGAATTGTTATCGGGAGAAGTGGCCAGCTAACCGCTTGCCATCACCGTCGCGGGCGTAGCTCGGCTAACGAGTTTCGCAGCCCTCCGTCGCGACGGACCTGGATTGCCGCGATCGCCAGCATCACCGCGGCGGTAACCAGATGCACCACCGCGTCGGTGATGTTGTTCGGGAAGGCAAAGATGTATGCGACCTGGTTCGAGAAGAAGGCCCAGATTCCAGGCACGGCGCCGGCGACCGCGGCCAGCATCAGGTAGAGCACCGACCATGACTTGCGCCAGCACAACACCAGCCCCGGACCGAACAGCGCAAGGCCTGCCACCGCGTGCCAGCCGTTGTAATCCATCCCGAAGATCTGCACGGTCGGCGCGTCGGGGCCCGTCTCGAAGCTGGGCTCGGCGATGTACCCGACGATCGCCTGGATCACGTGAAACAGCGAGATGACCAGCAGCCCCCACTGCGCAAAACTCCACTGCCGCATACTGCGGACGCTACGTCTACTACGCTGTGTAGTCAACGGTCGTCATAGGGTCACAGCGTGGAGATCCGCGCCGCTACGACCGATGACATCGCTGAGATCGCGCCGTTCTTCCGGGCCATAGTGGCCGACGGCGAAAGCTACACCTATCCCGAAGACCTGACCGACGCGCAGATCGCAGAGGTGTGGCTGGCGCCGCCGCCGGGCCACACGATCGTGGCAGTGGTCGACGACGCAATTGTCGGTACGGCCAGGATGGGCCCGAACAAGCCCGGCCGTGGTGATCACGTCGGCACGGCGAGCTTCATGGTCGATCCGGATGCGACGGCTCGCGGGGTTGGGCGGGCCATGGCGCAGTGGGTTATCGATTGGCATCTCGAAAACGGTTACGCAGCAATCCAGTTCAATGCCGTGGTGGAGACGAATGTGCGAGCTGTGGCGCTGTGGCAGGACTTCGGGTTCCGAATCGTCGGCACAATCCCCAAGGCCTACCGCTCCCGTACGCACGGCCCGGTTGGACTGCACGTCATGTACCTCGAGCTGTGATCACCACGTATCGACAAACCGCCTGGGGCGAGGCCTTTCGTGCTGCGCGGCTGCGGCCAGGGTCGCGGCGATCAACGAGCGGGTCTCCGCCGGGTCGATCACGTCGTCGATCTCGAACAGCGCCGCAGAATTGAGCGCCTTGGCGTTCTCCTCGGCAGCCGCGGTGGCGTCGCGAACGGCTTCCTCGCGGGCGTCGTCGTCCGCGATCGTCTCGAGCTCCTTACGCATGCCCAACCGGACCGCACCTTCCAATCCCATCGGCCCCAGATGCGCACCCGGCCATGCCACCGTGAGCAACGGTTCGTGCAGGCTTCCACCGCACATCGCCTGTGCGCCAAGCCCATAGCCGCGCCGCAGGATCACCGCCACCAAAGGCACGCTGAGCGTCGCGCCTGCCACCAGCAAGCGCGACCCGCGGCGCACCAGGGCCTCGGCCTCGGCGGCCGGGCCGACCATGTAGCCAGGGCAGTCGACGAGCGAGACCACCTGCAGCCCGAACGCGTCGCACAACTGCAGGAAGCGCGCGGCCTTGTCCGATGCGGCGGCTGTGATCGCTCCGGCCATGACTCTGGTGTTGTTCGCGATGATCCCGACGGGCCGACCATCGATATGAGCCAGTGCCGTCACCATTTCGGGTGCGAATTTCTCCCGCAGGAACGTGACGGACTCCGCGTCGGCAAGGGTCTCGATGATCGGCCCGACGTGGTAGGCGCGCCGGGCACGCTCGGGAACCATTGTGCGCAAGGCGGTTTGATCCGATTGACGACCCGACTCGGTGGGTCCGTGGAAGTAGCCGAGCAGCTCCCTGGTCACGGCGACGGCCTCTGCCTCGCCTGGCACGACCACGTCGACCACACCGTTGGGCGCCTGCACCGAGATCGGTCCGACGTCGTCAGGTGCCACATCGCCCAGCCCGCCACCGGCGATCATCGCCGGCCCGCCCATGCCGATCGAGGTGTCCTCGGTGGCGACGATCAGGTCGGCGGCCCCGGCGATCACCGCATTGCCGGCGAAACAACGGCCCTTGACCACGGCGATCCGCGGCACCACGCCCGACAACGCGGCCCACAACTTGAAGGCACGCACCTCCAGGGAGGACACCGTCGGATAGTCGGTGTCGCCCGGGCGGCCACCGCCACCCTCGGCGAAGAACACCGTGGGCAGCCGCAGCTGTTCGATGATCTCGAACAGCCGGTCCTTCTTGCGGTGACCCAGCGCGCCCTGGGTCCCTGCCAGCACCGTGTAGTCGTACGACAGCACCGCGCAGGCGTGGCCGTCGATGCGCGCGGTGCCCGCCACCAGGCCGTCGGCCGGGGTGCGTTCGATCAGGTCTGTCTCGTCGCGGCGTCGCCGCTGCGCCGCGATGGCGAACCGGCCGTATTCGACGAACGATTCCGGGTCGATCAAGTCGGCGATGTTCTCGCGCGCGGTTCTGCCGTGGGCGGCATGTCTGCGCGCTACCGCATCCGGGCGGGCCGCGTCCTGCGTCAACGCCCGGCGCCGCAACATCTCCGCGAGGTCGTCGCGGATGGGTTCGTCAGTCATCGTCGACTCCGTTCGGAATAGCGGCCCACTGTCGAGAGTTGCCCACACATGTGACTGCCACCTCATTCGATCCGCGCTCGCTGCTGGCCGAGGCCCGGCTGGGCATACTCGCCACCATTAAAGCCAACGGGGTCCCGCAGCTGTCGCCGGTGACGCCCTCATACGACCCGGCGTCCGACGTCATCTACGTGTCGATGACCGAGGGGCGCGCCAAGACCGTGAACCTGCGTCGCGACCCGCGCGCCGCGCTCGAGGTGACCAGTGCCGACGGCTGGGCATGGGCCACCGCCGAAGGTCCGGTGACGCTGACCGGGCCCGGCGCCGACCCGCACGGCCCCGAGGTCGAGGCGCTCGTCGACTACTACCGCAAGGCTGCCGGCGAACACCCCGACTGGGACGAGTACCGATCGGTCATGGTGTCCGATCGCCGGGTTTTGATGGCCCTTACGGTCGAGCGGGTCTACGGCGAGAAGCTGCGCTGATTCAGTTGATCTCGGCCGCGATGCGGTTGAGCACCGCGGGGTAGCGGTTGGCCTCGCGGTGGGCGCCGGGCTTGCCGCTGCTGACGATTGCGGCGGACAGGCTGCGTGCGGGATCGGCCCACACTGCGATATCCACCAGCCCGGTGTGGCCGAATGCCGAGGGCGTGTTGCGGCCGAACGGCCCAAAGCGTTTGCCCCCCAGCATGTAACCGGTGCCCCAGCGCATCGGCTTGAGGCCGGTCGCGACGTCCGGCCGCATCCTGCGGCGCGGGGTGGTTGCAGCGCGCAGGGTTTCGGGGGTCATGATGCGAACGCCGTCGAGTTCGCCTCCGCGGCGCAGGATTTCGGCGAATCTAGACATTTCTTCGGCATTCGATACGGTGCTTGACGATGGCACGACGCTGGTCAGGAACAGCGGAGTGTTGCTGAGCGGGATGATCCGGTCAGGGGTGCCGCCCACCGCGGCCCGGAAGGCCGCTGCGATCGGCGCAGGCAGTGGCTTGCCGGTGACATGGCTCGGCGCGACCAACGGAACCTCTTCTGGCGTAACGCCGTAATTGGTCCACCGGAACTTGAGCGGGTCGAGGATCTCCTCGGCCAGGATGTCGCGGATGCTGCGGCCGGTGGCCGCCGAGACGATCTCCCGGATGAGCGGTCCCCACGTCAGCCCGTGGTAGATGTGCACCAGCCCGGGCCGGTACACCGGCTTCAGTGCGGCCAGTTGCTCACGGGTGTACGCGCTGTCGTTGACTCGTGTGACGTCCGGGCGCGGTCCGGTGTGGATCGGTACGCCGGCGCTGTGCGTCATCACATGCCGGATGGTGGTGCGATCCTTGCCGTGGCTGGTGTAGCTGGGCAGGTAATCACAGACGCGGTCGTCCAGGGAGAAATGCCCACGCTCGACGAGCATGTGCACCACAGTCGAGCTGATCGCCTTGGCCGCCGAATACACGCAGAACGGGGTTTCCGTTGTGACGGGGATCTTTTCGGCGTCCGGCGGGTCGTCGGGACCGTTGCCCCAGCCGTGTCCGATCGCACGGTTCAGCACAACCTTCCCGTTGTGCCGCAGGCACACCTGGATGGCCGGGTGCATGCCGGCGCGGTACCAGTACCGCACCGATTGCCAGATCCGCTCGATCGAATAGGGGTCGATGCCCGAGTGGTCCTCGTCGCCGATCGCGGTTACCGCGTCGAGATCAGCGGGGACGGCGATCGTGCCGTCAGTGCTCATATTTGGTTCATGCCTGCTTCCTGTGCAGCGTCGCGGCCAGGTGGTGTTGCAGCGGTTGCCCGACCGCACCCATCCGCACGGTGTAGGTCAACTCGTCGCCCACCACCCTGATCGAGCGGGCCAGCGCAGTCACGTTCTTGGCTGTCCCGGTGAGGCCGATCGTGGTCGCCGTCAGCTCCATCGCGATGCTGTCTCCGTCGGCCGTCAGAGTGCCTTCCTGAATCTCTGTGATGCCGGTCGGATGCGCCAGCACCCATTCGGCCCGATCTGGAGCCGGCACCCGGAGGTATCCGGCCTCGGCGTGCAGGGGTCTGCCGTCGTCGCGGGCTTTGGTGCGTTGGCTGTAGCTCAAGAACGGCTTGCCGACGTGGCCGAAGGTGATCTCCTCGAGATAGTCGAACGGCTCGATCGTCGGGTACTCACCGGCGCCGGGGCCCGCCCACGTGCCCAGCAGGGGAGCCAGGACGGCTATGCCGGGATGGAGGTCGGGACGGAGGTCAACCACATCGCCAGCGTACGGCTCCGGCCGGAGCGGGCCGGTCGACCTGGGCCAGAAGCAACTTTCTCTTGCTACTTTCTCCGGTGACCTTCTCCGGCGAGCGTGCGTGTCTGTTGGTCGACATGCCGTGTGGGAGCGGCATTTTGCGCACGCTCGCGAGTTTCCCGCGCATTCTGTCAGTAGTTCGAACTAGTGTTCGATGCATGGATTCCACGGTGGCTGCCAGGCTCGCCGCGTTGAGCGCAGCGATAGAGGGTGTGCGGGGCCTGCCGTGGGGGTCGTTGTCGGCGGCCGATCTGCTTCAGGTGTGTGCCGGGGTTCAGGATGTGCGCAATGTGGTGCCGGTGGTCGAGCATGCGGCGATCGCGGCGTTGGCCGAGCAGACCACCCCGGCGGTGATCGGGGCGAAGTCCTGGCCGGAGGTGATGCGGATCCGGTTGCGGATTTCCGGGGATGAGGCGCGGCGGCGGTTTCGCGATGCGATCAACCTGGGCCCGCGGACGTCGGTGACCGGTGAGGTGCTGGCGCCGCGGCGTGCGGCGACCGCGGCGGCGCAGGCGGGGGGTTGGGTGACCCCCGATCATGTGGAGGAGTTGGAGAAGTTTTTCACCAAATGCCCGGACTGGGTCGACCAGCAACGCCGGGAGCGGTTTGAGGAGAAGTTGGTGGCGGTCGCCGCCCGCGAAACCCCGGAGACGCTGGGTCAGACGGTCAATGAGGCGTTGTATTTGTTGGATCAGGATGGCGACAAGCCGATCGATGTTCCGGTTGAGCGCAAGCGGGGCCTGACGTTTCATCCGCAGCAGCCCGATGGGTTGTCGAAGGTGTCGGGGTGGGTGACCCCGGAGTTTCGTGCGACGTGGGAACCGGCCCGCGCCAAATACGCCGCGCCCGGGATGTGCAACCCCGACGATGAAACCCCCTGCATCAGTGGGGTGCCGTCCGAGGAAGCCATCCAGGCCGATACCCGCAGCATCCCGCAGCGCACTCATGATGCGTTTCTGGCGGTGGGGCGTCATGCGTTGATGTCGGGGGAGTTGGGGCAGCACAACGGGTTGCCGGTGTCGATCATCGTCACCACCACCCTGCAGGAACTGGAAGCCGGGGCGGGGATCGCGGTCACCGCCGGCGGATCGAAACTGCCGATCCCCGACGTCATCAAGCTGGCCGCCCACGCCTGGCATTATCTGGCGGTGTTCGACGCGGCGTCGAATGTGCCGTTGTATTTCGGTCGGACCAAACGGATCGCCACCCCGGGGCAGCGGTTGTTGTTGTTCGCGCGGGATCGGGGCTGTACGCGGCCGGGGTGTACTGCGGGTGGTTATCAGTGTCAGGCCCATCATGCCGATACCGATTTCGCCAAGGGTGGGCTGACCGATATCACTGAACTTGCCCTGGGGTGTGGGCCGGATCAGCGTCTGGTCGGGCCCGGCAAGTGGACCACCCGCATCACCCACAACGGGCGCTGTGAATGGATCCCGCCACCCCTGCTGGACATCGGCCAATCCCGCATCAACAACTACCATCACCCGCAGACCTACCTCACCGAACCCAACAAGGACGACGGCGAAACCGACTGTCAACCAACCTGATACGCCGTCCGGTGTGCGATGACGAAGGCTTGAGCGGTGATCTCGTTGAGCTGCTCTTGGCGCTCACGCCTCGCTGTTGCGTACACGGTGAACCCGGCGGTGTGCAGGGCATCGCACACCGCGGATGTATCGTGCCGCAAGAAGGTCATGTCCACCTGACGACCGAATGCTTCATCGTAAACCGAAGGGGGCGCGTCAGTTTGGAAGGCCAGCAACAGCCAGCCCGGGTCGGTCAGCACTCTGCTGAAACCCTCGAAAAGCTGGGGGAGTCGATCGGTCGGCGTATGAATGATCGAGTACCAGGCACACACTGCGTCGAACGTGCGGTCAGGAAAGGGCAGCGCGAACATGTCGGCCACCCGGAAGCGAATCTGCGGATACCGCTGTTGCGCAATGGAAACCATCGCTGCGGATCCGTCGATGCCCTGGGCGTTCAGGCAGCGGCTGAGTTCGGCGGCGGCCGGGCCGGGTCCGCAGCCTACGTCCAGAGCGTCGCTGCCGCCAGATTGGCGAACAAGGTCGGCGAATGACTCCACCAGGCGTCGATCAAAAGGTCTGGCATCGAAGTCGTCGACTAAGGTCTCGGCATACTCGGCGGCGATCAGCTCGTATTGGTCGTACACGAGGGGTCACACTAGGCCGGGGGCACGACACCACCGGATGCGACACTGCGGACGTGACCGCGATCCTGATCACCGGCATGTCGGGCGTGGGGAAGTCCACCGTCCTGGCCGAGCTGGCCACGCGTGGCTACGAAACCGTCGACACCGACTATGGGGACTGGATACACACGGTCGACGGTGAACCGATGTGGCGTGAGTCGTACATCCACGCGCTGCTCGACCGGCCGCGTACCGGCCCGCTGTTCGTCCAGGGAACGGTGGCCAATCAGATTGTCTTCTATCCGAGGTTTACTGCGGTCGTGCTCCTAACCGCACCTCGAGAGGTGATACTTCACCGCGTACGGACCCGCACCGGCAACGATTTCGGCAAGACCGCCGCCGAGTTGGCCAAGATCTTCCGTGACATCGACGAGACCGAACCACTGCTGCGTGCGGGTGCGACGCATGAACTGGACACCACACGACCGCTCGCCGAGGTGGCCGAAGCGCTCGCCGTGATAGCCAACGTGCCTGGCAGGTAAAGTTCCGCAGGTGAGCACGCCTGTCGACCACGCTGCGCGCATGCGCGGCGGCCTGGTCGGTGCGTGCTCGGCGTTGACCGCGGCGGTGGCGCACACCGCGGCCGGTGGTGCAGCGCCGGCCAGTAGTCCGTTGGTCGTGCTGTTGACGCTGTGCGCGACGCTTGGCGCAGCGGTGGCCGGATTCAGCCCGCAGACGCGGCCCGCCAAGGCGGCCCTGCTGATCGCGGGTCTCGGTGCCGGTCAAACCCTCGGCCACCTGGCGCTTTCCATGACCGGCGGTCACCATCACGCCACCGCGCTGCTGACCGCGCCGATGCTGGCGCTGCACATCGGCGCTGCGATCGGGCTTGGCCTGTTGATCGGCGCCGTCGAATACCTCTATGTGGTCTGCGGCTCAGTGTTGTGCTGGCTGCGGATCTTCACTGCGGCCCGGATTCGGCCTTCCGGCCGAGCGGTCTGGTGGCCGTCGAACGTGGTGGTGGCGCGGCCTGTTCTGCTGCGCACCGGTCTGGGAATGCGGGCACCGCCCGCGTTTTCCCGCTGCGCGCGTTTAGCGCGCGCTCGCTTCCGTTAAAGCCCGCCGGATTGCCGACGGGCTGTTGCCCGTTGCGCGCCCGGCTGCGCGCTTCCCTTGAGCGAAGGCATTTCCCATGACCACGACCCCTGACGATCAACTACGCACCGAACCCCCACCCGTCAAACCCAACGCCATCCGCCCCCTGCTCGTACGGCTGCATTTCTACGCGGGCATCTTCGTCGGCCCGTTCATTCTCATCGCGGCTGTCACCGGCCTGCTGTATGCGCTCATCCCGCAGATCGACAACATGGTCTTCCGCCACGAGCTGACCGTCGACCAGGTCGGCGAGCACCGTCTGCCGCTGGCCGATCAACTCGTCGCGGCCCGCGCCGCGCACCCCGAAGGTTCCGTCGAAAGCATCCGGCCACCCGTCGAACCCGACGAGACCACCCAGGTGCGCCTGATCGTCGACGACGTGCCACCCGACTACTCCCGCACGGTCTTCGTCGACCCCTACACCGGTGAGGTCCGGGGTGCCCTCACCACATACGGCCAGTGGATGCCGGTACGGGCCTGGTTCGACGAGTTGCACCGCAACCTCCACCTCGGCGCGCTCGGACGCAACTACAGCGAGCTCGCGGCGAGCTGGATGTGGGTGATCGCCCTCGCCGGGCTGGCACTGTGGCTCCTACAGCGGCGCGACAGTGGGCGTCGCCTCGTCGTACCGGACCGCGCGGTCACCGGCCGACGACGCACGATGTCCTGGCATGGTGCGGTCGGGGTGTGGACGGTCGTGGTGTTGCTCGGCCTGTCGGTGTCCGGTATCACCTGGTCGCGGTATGCGGGTGAGACGGTCAACGGCATTCAGACCCAGCTCAACACCACCGCACCGAGCGTCGAGACCGCGTTGGCCGGCGGACGTACCGCGGCCGCGCCCCATCACGGTCACGCCGGCGGCCAAACCGCACTGCACGGCGCGGACACCGTGCTGCGCACCGCCGAAGCGGCCGGGTTGCAAGGCCCGATGTGGCTGAACCCACCGGCAGAATCGGGCGAAGCCTGGAAAGTCGCTGAGCGCAAGCGCAATTGGCCGACCCGCTACGACTCCATCGCCGTGGATCCGCACAGCGGGGCGATCACCGACCGGGTCGACTTCGCGGACTGGCCCCTGCTGGCCAAGCTCACCGAATGGACGATCGAAGCCCATATGGGTCTCCTGTTCGGCCTAGCCAACCAGATCGCCCTGGCGCTCACCATGATCGGCCTCATCACCGTGATCGTGCGTGGCTACCGGATGTGGTGGCAGCGCCGTCCCACCCGGGGCTCGGCATGGGCGGTGGGGCGCCCCCCGCTGCGTGGCTCGATCCGACGGCTCCCGCCGCTGGGTATCGCGACTGTGGCGCTCGTGACCGTCGCGATCGGCTGGTGCCTGCCGCTGTTCGGGCTCAGTCTGCTGGCTTTCCTGATTGTCGACGCCGTCGTTGCCGTCAAGAAGCGGGCCTCAGGTGCGTAGCGGGTCGCTGTTCTACGCTCACAGTTATGACCGATCACGACAAGGCCGCGGCGCGGCGCGAAATTGCCGACGCTCTGCTCAATGCCCTCAACCGGCGGCACGAATTGCTCGACGTGATCGTGGAGGCCGAGGATCGGAGAGGCGCCATCGACGCGGTGTCCGACCTGCTCGGCACCTCCCAGGCCGCCGCCGAGGCCGTGATCGGGTTGTCCTTCGCGCAGATCACCAAGGATTCCCGCCGTCAGATCGCGGCCGAACTCGACGACCTGAACAGCCAGCTGAGCTTCACGGTGGGCGAACGCCCGGCGAGCTCGGGGGACACGCTGGAGTTGCGGGCGTTCTCGGCCGCCGCCGACCGCGACATCTTTGCGGCTCGCACTGCTGATGTCGGCGCCAGCGGTGACGGCTCAGGAGCGCCCGCCGCCGAACTCGACGACGAGATCGGCGCGGCGCTGGGCCGGGTGAATGCCGAAGAGGCGGCGTGGTTCGTGGCCGTCGAGGGCACCGAGAAGGTCGGAATGGTGTTCGGCGAGCTTGTCGGCGGCGAGGTGAACGTCCGGATCTGGATTCACCCCGACTTCCGCAAGCGCGGCTACGGCACCGCGGCACTGCGCAAGTGTCGTTCGGAGATGGCTTCGTACTTTCCCGCGGTCCCGATGGTGGTTCGCGCGCCCGGAGCGGTCCCCCCGGCCTAACGGCTTATGCGCAGACTGGCCACGATCATGCGGGCGGTGTCTTCGGCGCGCTGCTTCGAGTAGCTTCGGCCCTCCGACAGGATCGCGTAGACGACCGCGCCCAACACGGCGTCGGCGGCCGCTTGCGCGGTATCCGCGTCGACCTCCTCGACAAGCAGTCGGCTCCGAACGGAGTCGAGCAGTGGCCGGCTGAAACCCGCGCGCAGCCGGGCCGCGGTGTCCTCGTGTTCGAGTGACGCGGCCGTCAGGGTGCGCAGCATGGCATAGCCCCGTTTGGTGGTCAGCGCCGCGGCCAGCGTTCCCGCCCAGGAGACCAGGTCTGCGGTGACGTCGTCGGTGGTCGGCATCGTGGCCAGGATCTTGTCGGCATCCTCGAGCAGGACGTCGGCGACCAAGGCGGGCCGGCTCGGCCACCAGCGGTAGATGGTCTGCTTACCGACCCCGGCCCGCGCCGCAACCGCCTCGATACTCAGCCCGTCAAAACCGCGGTCCAGCAACAATTCTCGGGTGGCCTCGATGATAGCCACCCGAGACCTTTCGTTACGCCGGCGCGGGGGCTGGGTTTCGGTGGTCATCTGGGCGTCCTCGGGTGTCTTTACACCAACAGCTACGCACCGTAGTCTCCCACAAGACGAGACGGACCGTCTCGCGAATCGCGGACGAGGATGAACGCAAGGGCGTATGACTGCTACGAAACTGGTCATCGGGGCCAGCGGTTTCCTCGGCGCGCACGTCACCCGGCGGCTGGTCGAGCGTGGTGACGACGTCCGGGTGCTGATCCGCAGCACCAGCTCCACCCGGGGCATCGACGACCTGCCGGTCGAGCGGCGCTACGGCGACATCTTCGATGAGGACTCGGTGCGCGCCGCGATGGCCGGCTGTGACGTGGTGTACTACTGCGTCGTCGACGCGCGGGCCTGGCTGCGCGATCCGGCACCGTTGTGGCGCACGAATGTCGAAGGGCTGCAACGCGTCCTGGATGTAGCTGTCGACGCAAACTTGCGCAAGTTCGTGTTCACCAGCTCGATCGCCACCATCGGGCTGGCTGAATCCGGCTGTGCCACCGAGGAGATGCCGAACAACTGGCTCGATGTCGGCGGTGAGTACGTGCGCACCCGAGTGCTCGCCGAGCAGATGGTGCTGCGATATCACCGGGAACACGGACTGCCCGCGGTGGCGATGTGCGTTTCGAATACCTACGGCCCGGGGGATTGGCTTCCGACACCACACGGCGGGCTCGTCGCCGCGGCGGTGCGCGGCAAGTTGCCGTTCTATGTCAAAGGGGCGGCCGCCGAGGTTGTCGGAATCGCCGACGCTGCCGATGCGTTGATCCTGGCCGGCGAACACGGCAGGCCCGGCGAACGCTACATCGTGTCGGAACGTTTCATGACGGCCCAGCAGATCTATCAAACCGCATGTGCAGCAGTCGATGTCGAACCGCCACAGCGTGGTGTGCCGATCCGGGTACTGGCAGCCGCCGGCGCTGTCGCCGAGCGCGTGGCGCGTCTGGCCCGTCGTGACACCAAGCTGAGTCCGCTGACCGTGCGGTTGATGCACCTGATGTCGCCGATGGATCACGGCAAGGCGGTGCGGGAGCTCGGCTGGCAACCCGGCCCGACACCGGACGCCATCGCAGAGGCCGCCCGGTTCTTCGTCTCCAGGAGGCGCGCATGACCATCGCACTCACTCCCGAACAGGAACAACTGGGCGAAGCGGTCCGCCGGTTCGCCGACCGCCACGCGCCGGTCGCCACGACCCGCGCCGACTTCGACGGGCTTGCGAAGGGCAAGCTACCGTCCTGGTGGGATGAATTGGTGGGTAACGGGTTTCACGCGGTCCACCTGCCGGAGAGCGTCGGCGGTCAGGGTGGCGAACTCGCCGACATGGCCTGTGTCCTGGAAGCCGCCGCGTCCGCACTCCTGCCCGGACCACTGCCTGCCACCGCGATCGCCGGCGCGGTGGTGTCGATTGCAGATGAAAGCGACCCCGCCACAGCACTTCTGGAAGAGATCGCGGCCGGAGCCACCGCGACCGTGGTGTTGCCGGAGCACTCCGATTTCAGCGCGGTGGCCGAGCGTGACGGCTGGCGCATCAGCGGCTCCTCCGGTCTGACGCTGGGCATCTGTTCGGCACAGCGCGTGATCGTGCCTGCCCGCCGTGCCGACGGTGCACTGCTGTGGGCGGTGCTTGATCCCGCCGGATGCGATCTCGAGGCGCGCACCGGCACCGACCTGACCACGGATCTCGGCATCCTGCACCTGCAGGACCACCCGGTGCCGCACACAGCGGTACTGTCCGGACTCGACGAAGACAGAATCGTCAGCCTCACCGTCGCCCTGACCGCGTGCGCGGCCGCCGGCGTCATGCAGTGGTGCGTGCGGTCGGTCACCGAACACCTCTGCACCCGTGAACAATTCGGAAAGCCGATCGGCACGTTCCAGGCCCTGCAACACAAGGCCGCCATGCTGTTGGTCAACAGCCAGCTGGCGACCGCGGCGGCCTGGGACGCGGTACGTGCCGTCGGACACGATAGCGCCGATCAGCACCGGCTGGCGGCCGCCACGGCCGCCGTCATGGCGGTGACGCCCGCACCCGGTCTGGTGCTCGAAGCGCTCACCATGCTCGGCGCGATCGGCTTCACCTGGGAACACGATCTGCACCTCTATTGGCGCCGGGCCACGAGCCTGGCCGCCTCGATCGGTCCGGTGTCACGCTGGACCCGCCAGTTGGGTGAACTGTCCGGAATCGCCACGCGCGATATGACAGTCGACCTCGGGGATGCCGACGCGGACTTCCGAGCCTCCGTGAGCGACGTCCTCGACACCGCGCTCACACTGGTGGACGACGGAGCGGGCCGGCAGGACGACCGCCCGGAGTTCGCCACCGGCGCGCGACGCGACCTTCTGGCCGGCGCCGGCCTGATCGCCCCGCACTGGCCGGCGCCGTGGGGACGCGACGCCACCGTGCGTCAACAGCTCGTCGTGGATGAGGAATTCGGCAAGCGTGCTTTGCAGCGCCCGTCGATCGGTATCGCGGAATGGATTCTGCCGAGCATCATCGCCGCCGGTACCGACGAGGTGCGGCAGCGGTTCGTACCGGCGACGTTGCGTGGCGAGCTGGCCTGGTGCCAGTTGTTCAGCGAGCCCGGTGCCGGTTCGGACCTCGCGTCGCTGACCACGCGAGCGGCCCGCGTCGACGGTGGCTGGATCATCAACGGGCACAAGATCTGGACCTCGGTTGCGCACCGGGCTGATTACGGAGCCCTGCTCGCGCGGACCGACCCAGCCGCATCCAAGCACCGCGGCATCGGCTACTTCATCCTCGACATGCGTTCGCCCGGAGTGGAATTCCGCCAGATCATCCAGTCCAGCGGGCGTGCGGACTTCAACGAGGTGTTCCTCACCGACGTCTTCATCCCCGACGAGATGCTGCTCGGCGAGCCAACGGCGGGTTGGCAGCTGGCGATCAGCACGATGGCCCAGGAGCGGGTCGCGATAAGCGGCTACGTGCACATCGACCGGGTTGGTGCGTTGCGGGAACTCGCCGAGGTGAGCGCGGATCGCGATCCGGTACTGCACGCGATCGGTGAGGTCGACGCATACACCAATGCACTCAAGGCGCTCGGTATGCGAGAGACGCTGCGCCTGCTGGACGGGCAGGCACCCGGCCCGGCGTCGAGCATCGCCAAGGTCGCCACCAACGTGATGCTCCGCCGAGCAGCGGCCCTCACGCTGGGCCTCACCGGGCGGCTGGCACTCGAACAGGACAGCGAGCCAGCTGTCGTGGCGCCATATCTGGACTTGCCGGCCGAGCTGATCGGCGGCGGTACCACCGAGATTCAGCTCAACATCATCGCCCAGATGATTCTGGGCTTGCCCCGTAAATGAGGAGCCGGTTATGGGATTAAAGGGTGAGGCCGCGATCGTCGGCTATGTCGAGTTGCCGCCCGAGCGGATGAGCGCAGCGTCTCCGGCGCCGTTCACGCTCGAACAGTGGGCGCTGCTGGCGGCGGCTGCTCTCGATGACGCGGGGCTTTCGGCCGAGCTCGTCGACGGCATCGTCACCTCGCACCTGGGCGAGTCGGAGATCTTCGTACCCTCGACTGTCGCCGAATACCTCGGCGTGCGGGCGAACTTCGCGGAGATGGTTGACCTCGGCGGGGCCAGTGCCGCGGGAATGGTGTGGCGCGCGGCCGCAGCCGTCGAACTCGGCATCTGCGACGTCGTGCTGTGCGCACTGCCCGCCAGATATATCACCGCGACCTCGGAGCGCAAGCCCAAGCCGCTGACCGACGCGGTGTTCTTCGGCTCATCGAGCAACCAATACGGTTCTCCGCAGGCCGAATTCGAGATCCCGTACGGCAACCTCGGTCAGAACGGCCCGTACGGCCAGGTCGCGCAGCGCTACGCCCACGAGTACGGCTACGACGAGCGGGCGATGGCGAAGATCGTGGTGGATCAGCGCGTCAACGCCAACCACACCGACGGTGCGATCTGGAAAGACAAACCGCTGACCATCGAAGACGTCCTGGCCAGCCCCGTCATCGCCGACCCCCTGCACATGCTGGAGATCGTGATGCCGTGCGTCGGTGGCGCCGCGGTCGTCGTCGCGAACGCCGATGTCGCCGCCCGCGCACGCAACCGGCCGGTGTGGGTCAAAGGTTTTGGCGAACATGTGCCGTTCAAAACCCCTACCTACGCCGAGAACCTGCTCGACACCCCGATCCGGCGGGCAGCCGATACGGCGTTCGCAATGACCGGGCTCACCCGAGGCCAGATGGACATGGTGTCGATCTACGACTGCTACACCATCACGGTGTTGCTCAGCCTGGAGGATGCCGGCTTCTGCGAGAAGGGCAAGGGCATGGCGTTCGTATCCGATCATGACCTGACCTTCCGCGGTGACTTCCCGCTGAACACTGCGGGCGGGCAACTCGGGTTCGGTCAGGCCGGACTCGCAGGCGGCATGCATCACGTGTGCGACGCCACCCGCCAGATCATGGGTCGTGCCGGTGCTGCCCAGGTAGCCCACTGCGATCGGGCGTTCGTCTCCGGCAACGGCGGCATCCTCTCCGAACAGACGACCTTGATCCTGGAAGGCGACTGATGACCGGATTCGCCCGGCCCATGCCGGTGAAAACACCTACCAGCGCGCCGTTCTGGGATGCGTTGAGCGAACATCGCATCGTCATCCAGTACTCGCCGTCCACCGATGCGTGGGTGTTCTACCCGCGGGTCCTGGCGCCGCGCACGCTGGCCGCGGACCTGCAGTGGCGAGAGATCTCCGGGATGGGCACGTTGTATACGTTCACGGTGGCGCGCCGACCGGTCGGCCCGCATTTCGCCGACGCCGTCCCGCAAATGCTTGCTGTCGTGGAATGGGATGAAGGCCCGCGCTTCTCCACCGAGATGGTCGATGTGGCGGCCGAGGATCTGCGCATCGGTATGCGGGTGCGTCCGGTGTTTCACGACTATCCCGACAGCGCCGTCACGATGCTGCGCTACACACCCGCCTGACCACTACTTTCTCGAAAACTAGTGGCTGCCCTCACAAATTACTTGGCAGAAGGCTCACAGCGGAGGATTATGGAGTCATGCTAACCATACGGAAACTTGTGGGGTCAGTCTTCGTAGCAGGAGCCGCAGCCGCGATTGCAGCCGGACCGACAGCGGCGCTTTTTGCTGACGCACCTACCACTCTCACCGACCTGACCGGAACCAATCAGGTCGTCCTCGCCAGTCCGAGCGGCAGCGGCGACGCCGGCGGCGGCGGTGGCTGCGACAGCGGACCAGGCTGGCAGGGCTGCGGCGGCTGGAACCCGGTTCAGGGTGGCTGGGGCCATGGCTGCATCAACGGCATCTGCGGTGGCTGGGACGGCCAGCGCGGCTGGGGTAACTGACCACCCGTCGACTTTGCGGCGCTCAACGCACGGTGAAGCCGGCGTCGAGCGGCCAGGTGGTTCCGGTGATGAACGACGCCGCGTCGCTCACCAGCCACGCGACGGCGCCGGCCACCTGCTCGGGCTGTAGCAACGGGATCGGCAGCGCGTTCTGCATGCCCGCGAGCCACGGATCCTCGGCGGCGGCCAGCGCCATGGTGGTCTCGTTGAGGATCATGTCGGTGGCGACCCCGCTCGGGTGAATGGTGTTCACCCGGATCGAATGCGGTGCAAGCTGATTGGCCCAGCCCTGCATCAGTCCCACCAGCGCGCGCTTCGACGCGGTGTAGGCCTGTAGACCCGCCCGGTCGGTCCCGGCGGCCTTGATCCCTGCGGTTGAACTGGCCAGCACCACCGATCCACCGCGTCCACCGTCGATCAGTGCGGGGATGGCCGCCTCCACGGTGTTCCAGACGCCGACGAGATTCACGTCGACGATGTCCTGAAAAACCTGATGCGGCTTGTCGCTGTCGGTCAGCCGGATGATCCCCGCGTTGGCGATGACGATGTCGAGGCGTTCGAATTCGGCGACACCCTCGCCGACGATGGTCTCGATGGCGGTGGCGTCGCGCACGTCAGCTTGCTGGGCGACGATCCGGCGGCCCAGGGTCTCAACTCGTTTGACCGTCTCGGCCAGATCGTCCGGAGTGGAACCGGGATAGTCGGTGGACTCGAACTCGGCGCAGATGTCCACGGCGAGGATGTCGGCGCCCGCGCTCGCCAACGCCAGCGCGTAGGCCCGGCCGAGGCCGCGGGCGGCGCCGGTGATGAACGCGACGCGGCCATCCAGCCCCGGTGTCATGTTTTAGGAAAGTTCACGTCGCGGGTCACAGCTTCCCATTCGTCGATCGACGCCGACATCGCCGCAAGCTTGTCGCGCACAGCCTTGAGCACGTCGCGGCCCAACAGCAATCGCAACGGCGGCTCGTCGAGGCCGGTCACCATCAGCACCGCCGCGGCCACCTTGCGCGGGTCTCCGGGCAGATCATTGGCGAACTGCTTGATCAGCGTCTTACGGGCGCCGACATTCTCGGCGTAATCGTCGATTTCCGAGCGGGTTTCCTGCATCGAGCGGGCCGCCCAGTCGGTGCGGAAGGCGCCCGGCTCGATGGCCGTCACCTTGATTCCCAGCGGTTTGACCTCGGCTGCCAGTGCTTCGGTCAATGCTTCGAGCGCGAACTTGGTCGAGGAGTAGTAGGCGTTTGGCGGGTTGGCGACCAGCCCGGTCATGGACGAAATGTTCACGATGTGGCCCGCGCGGCGCTCGCGCATGCCCGGAAGTACCGCTTTGATCATGTCCACGACACCGAAATAGTTGGTGTCGAACAGCTTCCGGACCGCGGCGTCCTCGCCCTCCTCGACCGCCGAGAGGTAGCCATGGCCTGCGTTGTTGACCAGCACGTCGATCCCGCCGAACGCCTCGTCGGCGGCTTGCACCGCAGCGCTGATCTGGCCTATGTCGGTGACGTCGAGCCCGACGGCACGTGCCTGCTCGCCGAACTCGTCGACGAGGTCCTGCACTGTTTCGACGCGCCGCGCAGTGACGACTACTTGGTGACCGGATTCCAATGCAGCGTGGGCGATCTCCCGCCCGATACCGGTCGAGCAGCCGGTGACCAACCAGCGTGCCATCTCAGATTGTCCCTTCGGGTAGCCGGCGCAGATACGCGCTGCGTCGCGCGGCAAGTTCGGCGGCACGCTCCTGCGTGGTCACCGGCTGCAGGTCCTCGGCGGTCAGATCCTCGAGCCGAACCACCCGGCCATGTGCACCGAGATCCTCCCGGGGACCGTCGGGCCCGAACTCCGCCATCCTCAGCGTCAGAATGCCTTCGGTCAGTCCGTCGGTGTCGATCCAGTTCCGCACGCCGGGATCGCTGGCCGAGATGACGTAGGTGTAACTGCCGTCCGCGTTCGGGGTGGACTGAGCTTTGTTGAGGCTGCCGGTGCGGTCGACGATGTCCAAGGTGGTGCCCCAGATGTTGCTCAGCGGCACGGTGAAATACTCTGCGCCGCCGTCGTTCACGTCGACGACGAAGGCTTCGTCGGGCAGCAGGTCGAACCGGCCCATCACATACACCTGGTTGCGCATGGCCCCGGCCCTGTCGGCCGACCAGGCCAGGTTGAAACGGTTGGCCGGCATCTTGTAGGCCCCGTGGCTGAGCTTGCCGGTGAAATCGGCGAAATAGGCCATCATGGCGGCGGTGGCCTCGGCCTGCTCGTCGAGCGTGCGGGGCGCCGACACCGGTGGCGCACCGAGACGTTCGACCGCGAAGTGGTTGGGATCATCACGCGCCCAGTCCAGCAGGACGTCCCGGATGTAGAACTCGTGCGCAGCCGACGTGGACTGCACGTGGTTGGGCCGGCCGTTGGCGGGTTCGGAGTCGACCGTGATGGTGAACGATCCGTCGGAATCCACCGCCATGGTCCGGCCGTTGAGCACGTCGACCGTTCCCATGTTCGCGTCCCACAGCGTGAAGTAATTCTCCGTCATCCGGTGATCCCCTACGCGGCCGCGGATCTCGTACCGTTCATCGCCGGAGATGGGGATCACCCGGTACACGCTGTCCGGATTGTCGATGCCCCAACGGGATCCGGGGATGGCCCGGCCATCCACCGGATGAGCCAGCCGGGTGATGCAGCTGACCTTCGGCCGCAGCTTGTCCTGGTTCGACGACCACACCGCTGCCGAGAACATCACCTCGGCAAAGGCATCCGCGAACCGCGCCCGCATCGCATCAGATGGTTTGGCCCGGCTCAACCAGGTGTCGGCGACACTGCGGTAGGCGGCCTTGACGGTGGGGTGCTCGGTCAACTCCAGTGCCGCCAACTCCTGTTCGTGCTGTTCGGCGGACGCGATCGGATGTTCGGACAACTAGCTCCTCCTTGAGGTCTGGGCGTCAGTGCGGTACCGCGCGGTGTACGCCGCGAATCGCTCGTCGACCTGGGCATCGCTGAGTCCATAGCTGTGCAGCGCATAGACCGGGCGTGTGGCCTCGCGGGGACGCTCGACCAGCCAGCGTCGCATGGCCGCTTCAGCATCGGCGGTCAACTCCAGTCCGATGGCGTCGTAAACCCTGGCGATCTGCCCGATGGGGTCGGCGACGGCATCGGCGAATTCGATGTCTGTGACCCGCGCGGAGTCGTCGGGCCAGCTGTCGCGGGTGGTCATCGCGCGGTCGACCGCCCATCCCATCCTCTCCAGCCACTGCGCACCGACCGCGTGCCGGTCGACCATGTCGGAATGCATCGCGTGCAACGTTGCGTTCAGGCTGGCACCCGATGCGATGGTGTCGCGCGGATCGCGGTGCATGTGCACGATGTGAACATCGGGGAACTGGCGCCGGAGCGTATCCAGATAGCCAAGGTGCGCAGGCGATTTCAGCACCCATCGGCGGGTCGCATCGCCGTGCCGGCGCTTCTGCCACTGCAGAAACTGCAGCATCCGGTGCAGATATTCGTAGGCGGGCGTGAAATCCTGTGCGTCGATCCAGGACCGGTATGCGGGCACCTGTGCACCTGACTCCGGCACGTGGGACAGAAACGCATCGGAGAGGAAGACGATCTCTTCCTCAGGTTCGAGCGCATACATCGGATGGATGGCGAACAGTTCCGGCGCCAGTTCACGGGACTTGGCTTCCCTGGCCAGACTGATCGCGATCCTGGGGTCCTCGCCGTCGAAGGGGTAGCCGAGTTTGGGTGCCGCCTCGACCACCTCCCACCCGTACGCGCAGTGAAAGCGGCGGTCGGCGGCGAGCAGGCGCTGTGCCAGTGTGGTGCCGCTGCGCATCATGCCGACGACCACGACGGGCGCGACGATCTTCTCTTCCACGATCGCCGGGAACCGCCGGATCCATTCCTGGGCACGGAGTCTCATCCGCAGGCTGTGCACGATCCCGGACCGCAGGATGTGCACGCCCACCTCGTTGAGGTCGGCCCGCGCGTAGTCGGCCAGCAGATGCGTCAGCGGGGTCTCGAACAGGACCGGGCCCCAGTCTTCGAGACCTTCTTTCTGCTGCGCCGCCGACAGCACCTGCGCCGCATCGAAAGCCGCGCGCTGCGCAGTCACCACTTGAGGTGGTGGCTCATGTCGCCGACCTGATCGACGAACATCGTCCGGGAGTCGAACCACCACACGTCATCGATGCGGTGGAAGGTGTCGTGATAGTGGCCTGTGACGATGACCTGCAGCGGCAATTCGGCTGTCGCTTGGGTGACAAGGTAGTAGGACCGGCTGGTGGCCGTCCCCTGATCGTCGTCGACCTCGATGCGCACGTTGCTGGTGTGGTGCCGGGTCTTGGGTGTCCCGTCGTCGTGGATCCGGGTCGCGAGCTCGTACATCTGCCGCACGCCTGCGGTTCCGGTGAAGACGGTCTCCGGTGGGCCGTTCTCGATACCGCAGATCCGGCCGTGCGCGAACAGCTCGGCGACCCCGTCCAGGTCGCCTGCATCCAGCAGCTCGGCGTAGGTGTAGATGAGGTTCTCGATGTCACGCGCGCTGTTACCCAAGGTGATTGCCCATCTGGTTCGAACTGCTAATTAACCAGCCGGGGGCGGGGTGTGTCAATGCTCACAACCGGCGGCTAGCCTCACCCCTGTGACACCGCAGACAAGCAAATGGTCGCCGAGTCGGCTCGGCGATCTGACCGGCAAGCGCGTCATCGTGACCGGCGCGACGAACGGGGTGGGGCTTGGCACCGCCCGGGCGCTGGCGCGGGCAGGCGCGCACGTCATCCTCGCGGTACGCAACACCGAACTGGGAGCACAGCGGGCGGCCGAGATCGGTGGCTCCACGGAAGTGGTGAAGCTCGATCTCGCCGACCTGTCGTCGGTCCGGGCGTTTCCGACCCTCTTCGAAGGACCCGTCGACATCCTGATCAACAACGCGGGCGCGCTCAGCCAGACCCGAACCGACACCGTCGACGGCTTCGAGATGACGCTGGGCACCAACCTGCTAGGCCCGTTCGCGCTGACCAATCTGTTGTTCGACCGCGTTCGTTCGCAGATCATCAACGTCGGCTCCGACGCGCACCGGTCGGCCACCCTGCGGCTGGACGATATGCACCTGCGTCGCCACAAGTGGACGGTGTTGGGCGCGTACGCCCGATCGAAGCTCACGGTCATGCTGTGGGGCCTCGAATTGGACCGCAGACTGCGAGAAGCGAAGTCGCCCATCGTCACTCAACTGACCCACCCGGGTTGGGTCGCCTCCAACCTGCCCAATGTTTCGGACAAGCCGCTGATGTCGGTGGTGCAGCGCGGCGTCAACGCGGTAGCCGACATGCTCGCCAACGACATCGATGCCGGGGCAGCGCCGACGCTGTACTGCATCAGTGAGCCGATCCCACCCGGCAGCTATGTCGGTGTCGAGGGCAAGTTCGGACTGCGTGGTAGTCCGGTGCTGATCGGCCGGTCAGCACTCGCTTGTGACTACGAAATCGCCGCCGAAGTGGTGCAATTCGCCGAACGTGAGACGGGGACGACCATCCCGGTCTGACGCAGCATCTACGCCTAGGATTGCAGCTCAATACTGACCCACATCCTCGACGTAACGATGGATGGCCCTAAGTGCGCCAGTAACGCTGTGGCACAGACGTGCGCACTAGGTCGTCTGCAGCGCCGTAACGGCTTGGCCGAACATCGTCTTCTTGATCGCGCCGAGCGTGCCGTGATCCTTGCCGCCCAGCGGGCGCAGCAGTTCGGTCGCCGTCACCGTGACCGAACCTTCGCCTGCGGTGGCGTCGACGAGGCCGTGCTCACGTGCCTCGATACCGCCGAACCGGCGACCCGTCGTCATGGAGGCGACCGCGGCCTGCGGGGTCAGCTTGGCTTGGATCAGCGCGGCCATCCCCGGTGTGAACGGGATGTGGATGTCCACCTCGGGGAAGCAGAAGTAGCCGCGGTCGGCGCGCATCACGCGGTAGTCGTGCGCGATGGCCAGCATCGCGCCGGCGCCGAACGCATGCCCCACCACCGCCGCGGCCGTCGGGATGGGCAGCGTCAGGATCCGCGCCAGCAGGCCCTGCACCTTGCCGACATACCAGGCGCCCTGATCGCTGTGGGCGCCGAGCCAATCGAGGTCAAGGCCGTTGGAGTAGAACTTGCTGTCCGCGGTGGTGACCAGACCGTGTGCGCCCTTGTCGAGGACCGCGTCCAGCAGCGCGTCGACCTCGTCGAGAAACTCGGGCGAGAAGCGGTTCTCGTCGTCCCCGAGGTCGAGCACGGCGATGTCGCCGTCGTAATCCAGTGTAGGTGTCATGGTGTTCCCTTTCTCCAGGTGCCCTGTGGTGGTGGCCCGACGGCCAGTACGGCTTCTACCGCGGCGCACAGATGGCGGCGTGCGGTGGTGTCGGCAAGTCTGTTGCGGTGCAGCAGGATTGCCGTCGGCAGGTCGACGATGCAGGTGGTGACCGTGTCGACGGCTGCCCGGTCCCGGCGTCCCCAGGCGCCGTCGGCAAGGTGGATCATCAACTCCACCAATCTCTTTTCGAGTTCTTGAAGCTCGGCGGCCAGATCTCCGGGCAGTTCGGTGTCGAGCACCTCTTCGCGGCGCATCCGCAGCAGCAGGGTGGCCGAAGCCGGGTGGCGTTCGGCGAAGGCTACCGGTGCTTGGGCAGCGGCGGCTATCGCGTCGGTGCCCGGCCGGGCCGCGTCCACCAACTCGCGCTGCAGCGCCAGGAACCGGCGCCCGGCCCGCAACCACGCACGACTCAGCAGGCCGGCCCGGGATCCGAACGTGTGGTAGATCGCGCCGTTGGACAACCCCACCGCGGCGCTGATCGCGCGGACCGTCACCGATGCGGGCCCGGCGGCGACGGCCAACGACTCGGCGGCGTCGAGGACGACGTCCGGTTCGTAGAGGCGCGGCCGTGGCATGCCGTCACGATAACAGAGCAATTGCTCCGTTATGAATAGGTGGAGGTTGACGACCGGTAAGGTGACCCTTAGTTTGTGGGGGTAACTTTCCTTTTGGGGGTAAGCCGTGGCACTTCACGATGTCGCATCGCGCGTCGGCGGTCGTCCGCCGCTCATCGCGGTGGCCGACATCGTCGAGGCCGGGCGTGAGCTGGGTATGCGACGGCTCAGTGTCAACGCCGTCGCCGCTCGTCTCGGCGTCTCGGCGACCGCGCTGTATCGACACATCGGCGGCCGGTGGGAGCTTGAGCGGCTGGTCGGGGAAAGCCTCCTTGCCCAACTCGAAATCGCCGATGATCCCGATGAAACCATCGAGGAACATCTGTTGTCCTTCGGGATGCAGTTGCACGGGTTCGCGCGCGAGCACCCCGGCCTGGCGGCCTATCTGCAGCTGCTGTTTCCGCGCGGTGAGGCCGGTGCGAGGCTGCTCGCCGACGAGGTTTCCCTTCTGGGTCGACGCGGTTACACCGCCGAGGCCGCAGCATTGCTCAGCAGCTCGGTGGCCGTCCTGGCCATCGCGCTCGCGGCCCAGCACGAGATCAAGGCCGAAGCCAGCCACACCGATGCGGGTTTCGTCCGCGAGCGCGACACGGTCGCCGAACGCCTCGCAGGAGACGCCGCCCTCGGTCCGGTGCACACCGCCGGGATGCAGCTCAGCAGCAGGCAGTACGTGGAGCTTCTACTGAACGCTTTGATCCGGGGATTGCTGACCGCGACGCAACCGGACAGACAGATCGACGACATCGTGGCGGAGTTGACCGCCACGGGAGAGGACCGCTGATGGCACGCGGATTCCAGGGAGTGATGTTGCGCGGCTTCGGCGCGCGCGATCACCAGGCAACCGTGGTCAGTAGGGAGCAGGTGACACCGAATCTGCTGCGGATCCGGATGGTCTCACCCACGGTGTTCGAAGATGCGGTGGCCGAGCCGACGTCCTATCTCCGGTTCTGGATACCGGACCCCGAAGGCTCCAAGACTGAATTCCAGCGGGCCTACACGATGACCGAAATAGACCCCGAGAGTGGGCATTTCACCATCGACGTGGTGTTGCACGAGCCGTCGGGCCCGGCGTCCCAATGGGCGCGGGCCGCCGACCCGGGCGACACCGTCCCGGTGGTGGCTCTCGGTTCGCCCGGGTTCACCGTTCCGGAGGAACCCCCAGCCGGCTACCTGCTCATCGGCGACGCCGCGGCCACCCCGGCCATCAACGGCATCATCGGCGCTGTCCCGCGGGACATTCCGATCGAGGTGTACCTCGAGCAGCATGACGAGAGCGACCTGCTCATTCCGATCGCCGAGCATCCGTTGATGCGCCTGCACTGGGTGGTCCGTGAAGACACCACGTCGTTGGCTGCCGCGATCGAAGCGCGGGACTGGTCGGACTGGTACTGCTGGGTGACGCCGGAGGCCGGCTCCCTCAAACATCTGCGCGCCAGGTTGAAGGGCGAGTTCGGGTTTCCCAAGACCGAGTTGCACCCCCAGGCCTACTGGACCGAGGGCCGCGCGATGGGCACCAAGCGCGACGACGAGCCGGCCGACAGCACTTCCTCCGAAACCGCCGAAACCGCCAAAGCCGCCAAACCGACTGAACCCGCTGCGGCCGAACCCGTTTCGAAGCCGGCCGCGGTCCAGCCAGCCCGCGGTAACTGGCGAGCCCAAGCCGCGGGCCGGCTGCTGGCGCCGTTGAAGAGTCAACTCATCATCTCCGGCGTGCTGCAGGCCGTGATCACGCTCGTCCAACTGGCGCCGTTCGTGCTACTGGTCGAGTTGGCCCGGCTGCTGCTGTCGGGTGCCGACTCCGACCGACTGTGGACCCTCGGCCTCACCGCCGTCGGCCTGCTCGGCACCGGCACGTTCCTGGCCGCCGCGCTCACGCTGTGGCTGCACTGGATCGATGCCCGCTTCGCCCGCGATCTGCGCACCCGGCTGCTCACCAAGATGGCCAGGCTGCCGTTGGGCTGGTTCACCGCACGCGGATCGGGCTCGATCAAGCAACTGGTGCAGGACGACACGCTGTCCTTGCACTACCTGGTAACCCATGCCATCCCGGATGCGGTCGCGGCCGTCGTCGCCCCGGTTGCGGTGCTGGTCTACCTGTTCACCGTGGACTGGCGGTTGGCGCTGGTCTTGTTCATCCCGGTGCTCACCTACCTCGTGCTGATGTCGGTGATGACGATCCAGTCCGGACCCAAGATCGGGCAGTCGCAACGCTGGGCCGAGCGGATGAGCGGTGAGGCAGGTGCCTACCTCGAAGGACAGCCGGTGGTGCGAGTGTTCGGCGGCGCGGCGTCGTCGAGCTTCCGGCGCAGGCTCGACGAGTACATCGGTTTCCTCGTAGCGTGGCAGCGCCCGTTCACCGGCAAGAAGTCCCTGATGGATCTGGTGACGCGGCCGGCCACCTTCGTGTGGCTGATCGTTGTCGTCGGCACCCCGATGATCATCGCCGGTGCCATGGATCCGGTCAGCCTGCTGCCGTTCCTGTTGCTCGGCACCACATTCGGGGTCCGGCTGCTGGGCATCGGATACGGGCTCGGCGGGATCCGCGGCGGCATGCTGGCCGCCCGTCGTATCCAGAACACGCTCGATGAGTCCGAACTCGAGGTGCGCACCGAGGAAAGTGTGCCCGACGCCCCAGGTGACGTTGCTTTCGATCGCGTGACCTTCGGCTACCGGCAGGGCGTCCCGGTGATCCACGACGTTTCATTGACTCTGAAACCGGGCACCGTGACCGCACTGGTCGGGCCGTCGGGTTCGGGCAAGTCCACCCTGGCTGCGCTGCTGGCTCGCTTCCACGACGTCGGTGACGGAGCGATCCGGCTGGGCGGCAAAGACATTCGATCCCTCACCGCCGACGAACTGTATCGTCGGGTCGGCTTCGTGCTGCAGGACACCCAGCTGGTACAAGGCACCGTCGCGGAGAACATCGCGCTGGCCGATCCCGACGCCGGCATCGACCGGATCCAGGCGGCCGCGCGCGATGCCCAGATCCACGACCGCATCCTGCGGCTGCCCGAGGGCTACGACACCCCGCTCGGAGCGGCGGCCAGCCTGTCCGGCGGTGAGAAACAACGGCTCACCATCGCGCGGGCGATCCTCGCAGACACCCCGGTGCTGATCCTCGACGAGGCAACCGCTTTCGCAGATCCCGAATCGGAATACCTTGTGCAACAAGCACTCAACCGGCTGACCAGAGATCGCACGGTGCTGGTGATCGCACACCGGCTGCACACGATCACCCACGCCGACCAGATCGTGGTGCTCGACGGCGGCCGGATCGTCGAAACCGGAACGCATGAGGAACTTCTCGCCAAAGCCGGGCGCTACCACCAGCTGTGGGAAACCGGACGCCGCGACACCGTCACTGCCGGGGAGGCTGCCCGATGATCCGCACGCTGATCACCCTCGTACCCGCTGCGATGCGGCCCAAGGTGGGCCTCTATTCAGCTTTGACGCTGTTCTCGGTGCTGATCCGCGCGGTCGGCACCGTACTACTGGTGCCGCTGGTTGCCGCATTGTTCAGCGATACGCCCCAGGACGCGTGGCCGTGGCTGGGCTGGCTGACCGCTGCCACCGTGATCGGCTGGGTCGTCGACACCACGACCTCGCGGCTCGGCTTCGATCTGGGCTTCGCGATGCTGGACAACACGCAGCACGACGTCGCCGACCGGCTGCCGAACATTCGGCTGGACTGGCTGACGGCCGAGAACACCTCGACAGCCCGCCAGGCGATCGCGTCGACCGGGCCGGAACTCGTCGGCCTGGTGGTCAACCTGCTGACCCCGCTGATCGGTGCGATCCTGCTGCCGGCCGCCATCGCGCTGGCTCTGCTGTCGGTGTCGCTGCCGCTGGGTCTGGCGGCGTTGGCCGGTGTGGTGGTGCTCCTCGGTGCGCTGTGGGCGTCGGGCCGGCTGAGTCGTAAAGCCGACAGCGTCGCCGACGAGACCAACAGTGCGTTCACCGAACGGATCATCGAGTTCGCGCGCACCCAGCAGGCGTTGCGGGCAGCCCGCCGGGTGGAGCCGGCCCGCAGCATGGTCGGTGGGGCGCTGGCCGCCCAGCACGGGGCCAGTGTTCGGTTGCTGGGCATGCAGATTCCCGGACAGTTGCTGTTCAGCCTGGCCAGCCAGTTGGCGCTGATCTTCCTCGCCGGCATGGCCACGATGCTGACCGTGCAGGGGTCGTTGAGTGTGCCCGAGGCGATCGCGCTGATCGTCGTGATCGCCCGCTACCTGGAACCTTTCAGCGCGCTGAGCGAGCTGGCACCGGCGATCGAGTCCACTCGGGCCACCCTGGGCCGGATCCGCAAAGTTCTGGACGCCCCTGCGCTCACCGCCGGCACCGCGGGGCTGGGCGACCCGAAGTCCGCGCCGCGCATCGAGTTCGACAACGTGAGCTTCGGCTACGGCGACACCCCGGTGCTGTCCGACGTCAGTTTTGTGTTGGAGCCGGGCGGTACCACCGCGATCGTGGGACCGTCCGGATCGGGCAAGAGCACGATCCTGTCGCTGATCGCCGGGCTGCATCAACCGACTGCCGGCCGGGTCCTGATCGACGGCGTGGACGCCGCCACGCTCGATCCTGAAAGTCGGCGAGCCGCAACAAGTGTGGTGTTCCAACACCCGTACCTGTTCGACGGGTCGATCCGGGAGAACATCCTGGTGGGCGATCCGGCCGCCGACGCCGAGCGGCTGTCCGGCGCGGTCCGGCTGGCCCGGGTCGACGAGTTGACCGGCCGGTTGCCCGACGGCGAGCTGTCGAAGGTCGGCGAGGCGGGTGCGGCGCTGTCCGGTGGTGAACGCCAGCGGGTCAGCATCGCGCGTGCACTGGTCAAGCCCGCGCCGGTGCTGCTTGTCGACGAGGCGACCAGCGCACTGGACACCGAGAACGAGGCGGCCGTGGTCGACGCCCTCACCGCGGACCTGCAGGCCCGCACCCGCGTGATCGTCGCGCACCGCCTGGCCAGCATCCGTCATGCCGACCGGGTGCTGTTCCTCGATGGTGGTCGCATCATCGAGGACGGCGGGATCGAGGAGTTGCTTGCCGCAGGCGGGCGATTCGACGAGTTCTGGCGTCAGCAACACGAGGCTGCCGACTGGCGGATCACGCACTGACCCGGTTGTCGACCTCGTGTGGCGACACGTCAAGCTGATCCTGTGACACGCGTCATGGCCGGAAGGGGCTGAACATGGGAATCGCACTGACCGACGACCACCGCGAACTCGCTGAGGTCGCCCGCTCCTTTCTGACCGCGCAGAAAGCCAGGTCCGCCGCCAGGGAACTGCTCGACGCTCCGGAGGAGACCCGGCCCCTGTTCTGGGGCGATCTCGCCAAACTCGGATGGTTGGGCTTGCACATCGCCGAGGAGCACGGTGGGTCCGGGTTCGGACTGCCCGAGCTCGTCGTGGTCGTCGAGGAACTCGGCCGCGCCGCCGCGCCCGGGCCGTTCGTGCCGACCGTGGTGGCCTCGTCGATCATCGACCAGGCCGGTACTGCGGAGCAGAAGACGCGGCTGTTGCCCGGTCTGATCGACGGCACGGTGACGGCCGGCTTCGGTATCGCCGACGGCATCGCGGTCGACGGCTCAGTCGCCACCGGTAGTGCGCGGGTGGTATTGGGCGGTGGTTCTGCCGAGTTGTTCGTGCTGGTGAGCGGCGACGACGTGCTCGTGGTCGAGCGGGCCAGAGACGGTGTGTCGGTGGAGGTTCCGACGAATCTGGATTTGACCCGGCGCTCGGGCCGTATCGCATTCGACGGCGTCGCGGTGTCCGACGCCGACATCCTGCCCGGCGCCCGCGCCGCGGCGATCGCCCGGGCGAGGGTCCTGCTGGGCGCGGAGGCCGCCGGAGGCGCGTCGGACTGCGTTGACGCCGCAGTCGAATATGCCAAGGTGCGTGAGCAGTTCGGCCGCACCATCGCGACGTTCCAGGCGATCAAGCATCACTGCGCCAACATGATCGTGGCGGCCGAATCCGCGGTGGCGCTGGTCTGGGACGCCGCGCGGGCAGCTTCGGACGATGAACAGCAGTTCCAGCTGATGGCCGCTGCCGCTGCGGCCCAGGCGTTTCCGGCGTATGTCCGCAACAGCGAACTCAACATTCAGGTGCACGGCGGTATCGGCTTCACCTGGGAGCACGACGCGCATCTGCACCTGCGCCGCGCCATGACGGTGCGCGCGGTGCTGGGTGGTGACGGGCCGGCAGCCGATGTGTTCGATCTGACCGTGGCGGGCGCGCGCCGGGCCAACAGCCTGGATCTGCCGCTCGAGGCCGAGGCGCTGCGGGCGACGGTGCGAGCCGATGTCGCCGAGATCGCGAAACTCGACGAGGCGGCCCAGCTCGACAAGCTGATCGCCACCGGATACGTGATGCCGCACTGGCCGAAGCCGTGGGGCCGCGCCGCGGATTCCATCGAGCAGCTGGTCATCGACCAGGAGTTCCGGGCCGCAGGCGTCAAGCGACCGGATTACGGCATCACCGGCTGGGTGATCCTCACGCTGATCCAACATGGAACCCCTTCGCAGATCGACCGATTCGTCGACAAGGCGCTGCGCAAGGAGGAGATCTGGTGCCAGCTGTTCTCCGAACCCGACGCCGGATCCGACGCCGCGGCGATCAAGACCCGGGCCACGCGGGTCGACGGTGGCTGGAAGATCAACGGACAGAAGGTATGGACCAGCGGGGCGCACTATTGCCGCCGCGGCCTGGCCACTGTGCGCACAGATCCCGATGCGGCCAAGCACGCCGGGATCACCACCGTGCTGATCGACATGAAAGCGCCGGGCGTCGAAGTGCGTCCGCTGCGGATGATCAGCGGTGGTTCGGAGTTCAACGAGGTGTTCTTCAACGACGTGTTCGTCGCCGACGAGGACGTGGTTGGTGAACCCAACAGCGGTTGGACGGTGGCACGGGCGACCCTGGGCAACGAGCGCGTCAGCATCGGCAGCGGGTCCGGCGTCGTCGGCGTCGACCCCACCGCACTCATCCCGATCCTCGCCGAGCACCCAGATTCGTTGGCAGGGGCCCAGATTCGCGTCGGCAACTTCATCGCCAACGACCATTCGATGCGGCTGCTGAACCTGCGCCGCGCGGTGCGCAGCATCGAGGGCGCGGGACCCGGCCCGGAAGGCAACATCACCAAGCTGAAGCTCGCCGAACACATGGGTGAGTTCGCGGCGATCTGGTGTGCGCTGCTCGGGCCGGACGTGGCCCTGATGGATGGCCCCGCGGCGATCGCCGCCCAGATGGCCATGGGTGCTCGGGCGATGGCGATCGCCGGCGGCACCTCTGAGGTCACCCGCAATCAGATCGCCGAGCGGATCCTCGGGATGCCACGCGATCCGCTGATCAGGTAGGCGGCCCACCGGAGCCGTCTGAACCCAACACTTGAATCTGCGCTACTGTAACTATTACAGTTAGTCGTCCCGCAATGGTGACGGCTGGTTGGCGAGCGGAGGTCAGGTGACGACGGCACAGGTGGTGTTCGATCCGTTCTCGGCCGATTTCTTCAATGGTCCGTACGAGACGTACCGCCGCATGCGCGTCCAAGCGCCGGTCTACTACAGCACCGAGTACGACTTCTATGCGCTGACCAGGCATGCCGATGTCGCCGCTGCGTTCAAGGACTTCGAGACGTACTCGTCGGCCTACGGCGTCGACCTCGGCTTGGTGCGGACCGGGCAGAAGGCGCCCGCCAAGATGCTCATCTCCATCGACCCGCCCGAACATCGCCACATGCGCAGCCTGGTGAACAAGGTCTTCACCCCGCGAGCCATCGCCGCGATGCGCGACATGGTCGAGGAGCAGATCGAACGCTACCTGAGCGCGGTGGATCCAGATGGATTCGATGTGGTGCAGGATTTCTCGGCGTTCTTTCCGGTTGAGATCATCACCACGATGCTCGGTGTCCCTGCCGAACATCGACAGCAGGTGCGGTTGTGGATAGACACCTCATTGCACCGGGAGCCGGGCCAGATCGACATGTCCGAAGCCGGCGTCGAGGCGATGGCTCAGGCCTGGGTGATGTACTACGAGCTGATCAAACAGCGCCGCGCCGAGCCTCGGGACGACATGATCAGCCGGCTCGTCGCCGCAGAGGTCGAGCGCGAGGACGGTCAGACGACCCGCTTGCGCGACTCCGAGATCGCAGGATTTGCAACGCTTCTCGGTGGGGCCGGCGCGGAGACCGTGACCAAGCTGGTGGGCAACGCGGCGGTGATGTTCGCCAAACATCCCGAGCAGTGGCAGATGCTGTATGAGGATCGCAGCAAGATCCCCGCCGCGATCGAGGAGTTGCTGCGCTACGAGGCGCCGGCCCAGTACAACGTGCGGCGTTCACAGCGCGAGGTCCAACTGCACGGCGTCACGATTCCCGAAGGCAAACCGGTATTCCTGGTGGGAGGTTCGGCGAACCGCGATCCGCAGGCGTGGACGGATCCCGACGTCTTCGACATCGACCGGGACCGCACCAAGGCGCAGAACCTCGGGTTCGGCTACGGCATTCACAGTTGCCTGGGCGCCGCGCTGGCTCGGCTGGAATGCACTGTCGCCCTTGATAAGCTGCTCGACTTCATGCCCCGGTACGAGGTGGACTGGGCCGGATGTGAACGCGTCAGCATGCAGAACGTCGCGGGCTGGTCGCACGTGCCGGTGCGGGTGGTGCGATGACCTACCGGCTGCACGTCGTCGCGGCCAACGCCGCGGATGTCGCCGCCCACGCCGCGGGCCTGATCGTGGACCGGGTGATGGGCGGCTGGCGCGTGACCGCCGCACTCGCAGACCCGTCCGACACCCGAACGCTGCGGATCCTCGGCGTCGAACTGCTCGACGCCGAGGCCGAGGCGGAGCTCGACGATGACCGCTGCGTGCTGGCCATCGACGCGAAGCGCTACGCCGACGCAGCGTCGGGTGATACACGTGGTCTGTTGTCCCAGCGGGCCGAGGTGCTTGTTTGGGGTGGTGCCCCGGAGACTGACCATTCGTTCGAGCATCGGCTGAGCACCGCCGGGCGAGCGTTCAAAGCGCAAGCCCTTGCTGCAGCCGGTTTTCCGTCGCCCGCGGTGGGCTTGACCGAGAACTTCGCCTCGGCCGGCTCGTGGGGAAAGGGTGATCAGGCCTTGGCGAGCTGCTTCTGTTCGTAGAGCCGGGCCCACTCGGCGCGCGGGCGGATCGACACGTCGACATCAGCGCCCTTGGCACGCAACGCTTTCACGGTTGCCTCCTCGCGTGGCGTGCGTGCAAACGGATCCCACCCGAAGAACCGGCAGGAGTTCTCCCAGGTGATCTTGTTGATGTCGGAATCGTCTGCGCCGGCGGCGTTCAGCTCGGCCAGCACCTGTTCGGGGGCGTCGGGCCAGAAGCAGTCCGAGTGCGGGTAGTCGCATTCCCACGCGATGATGTCGATGCCGATTTCGTGACGCAGCTTCAACGAGGTCTTGTCGGTCACGTAGCAGGCCAGTGAGTGCTCACGGAACACGTCGCTGGGCAACTTGTCGCCGAAGTCGCGGCGCAGCCACTTCTGGTTGGTGTAGTGCCGGTCGCTGCGGTCCAGATAGAAGGGAATCCAACCGATTCCACCTTCGGAGAACGCGAACTTCAGGTCCGGGTAGCTGCGCATCGCCGGACCCCACAGCAGATCCTGCGCGCACATCGCCGAGACCTGGGTGGCCAGGATGATGAGGTTGTCGATCGGTGCGTTGGGCGCCATGCTGATCGCGCCGAACCCGGTGCCGATGTGCAGACACATCACCACGTTCTCTTCCGACAGGGTCCGGAACACCGGGCCCCAGTATTCGTCGTCGTGGTAGCTCGGAAGCCCTTCCAGGTGCGGCAGTTCCGGCATCGTCACCGCGCGGCAGCCCTTGGCCGCCACCCGGCGGATCTCTTTGCACATGGCTTCGGGATTCCACGTGGGCAGGACCGCGATGGGAATGAACCGGTCAGGGTAGGAGCCGGCCCATTCGTCGATGTGCCAGTCGTTGTAGGCCGACACCATGACGAGTGTGACCTCTTCGCGGTGCATGTTGAGGTGGCGTGCGGAGAACCCGGTGAAGGTGGGGAAGCACATCGAGGCCAGGATGCCGTTGCGGTTCATGTCGCGCACACGCTCGTGCACGTCGTAGACGCCTGGCCGCATCTCGGCGAAGCCGGCGGGATCACGGCCCCACTCCTCGGCCGGCCAGGACACCACGGCGTTGAGCCCGCTGACCCCTTGCGGGCGCCCCTGGTACATCCATTGGTCGACGCCCTTCTCGTCGGTGACGACGATCGGCGCCTCGGCCTTGTACTTGGCCGGCACGTGGTTCAGGAACATGTCGGGGGGTTCCACGACATGGTCGTCGATGCTCACCAGGATGAGGTCGTCGGTTCTCATAGTTCAGTAGTACCGTCTAGCGGTGTGACCGTCTCTGCGCTTTCGGACAGACATTTTGCCGGAACGGCCAACAGCAGTTTGAGCGTCGAATCGGCCAGACCGGTGATCGAGTTGCGCCGTGGCGGTCGTGCCCCGGCCGGAAGCTACCTCTACGAGGGCGAAGGGCTGATCACCGGCTGGCACTCCCATGAGGTGCACCAGATCGAATACGCCCTGCATGGAGTGGTCGAGGTGGAAACCGACAGCGCCCACTACCTGCTTCCGCCGCAGCAGGCCGCCTGGATCCCCGCAGGCCTCGAGCATCAGGCGGTGATGAACCCCGACGTCAAGACCGTCGCGGTGATGTTCGATCCGCGGCTGATCCCGGGCGGCGACCGAGCCAGGATCATCGCGGTTTCACCGCTGATCCGGGAGATGATGATCTACGCGCTGCGTTGGCCGATCGACCGGGCGCACGGTGATGACATCTCCGACGGATTCTTTTCGACCCTGGCCAGCCTGGTCGCCGAGGCGCTCGACCACGAGGCCCCGTTGAGCCTGCCGACCTCCGAGCACCCGATCGTGGCGGCCGCACTGGCCTACACGAAGGAGAACCTGGCCTCGGTGACCGCCGACGAGGTCAGCCGCGCGGTGTCGGTCTCTGAGCGGACGCTGCGGCGGCTGTTCGCTGAGACGCTCGGATTATCCTGGCGCACTTACCTTCTGCACGCTCGGATGTTGCGGGCCATGGCGCTGCTGGCGGCGCCGGACCAGTCCGTGCAGGCGACCGCGACGGCGGTCGGGTTCGAGAGCCTCAGCGCGTTCACCCGGTGTTTCACGCAGTTCTGCGGGCAGACGCCGTCGGCGTACCGGGCTCGCGCACGTCAGACCTGACGGTCGTCATCCGCAGTGACGATTGCTGCGTGCCGCCACAGTTCGATCACCACCCAGCCGAGGATGAGCGCACCGATCGTCGTCACCGGGATCGCCCAGGCGCGCTTCACCGCCAGCGCGCTGTTGCACTCGCCGACGTATCCACTGTGCAATGCTTCGTCGGCTATCGCAGCTTGCGTGAGGGCGGAGCCAAACCCGTTGCCGCACTTGATCTGAAAGCCCCACTGATCGTAGGAATCGATGAAGACGGGCATCCAGAGCGCGATCAGGCCTCCGATCAACAGCAGGATCCCGGCACTGAGGATCAACAATCCCTTGTTGGTCATGATTGCCTTCGCGTGGCCCGCATCGCTCGGTAGGCGGCGCTGCCGAAGACGTCGGCCAAGCCCTCTGGGTCCTGATCGGCGTCGAGCATCATGCGCACAGCGGCCTCACCGATCGCGAGGAACACCTCGGTGAGTGGGCCCAGCACCCGATCGACATCTTCGACCTGCCATTTCTCCAGCAGGGGCCGCATCACCAGTTCGACCTGACTGCCGATCTGCGCGCGACCGCGCGTAAACGCCTTGGCAACGACGGGATCTCGGTCGGAGGCGAACATGATCTCCCATGAGGCCCGGCGCTCACGAACGGTGGTGAGAAGGACGCGGAAGCCGTCGATGAAGATCTGCTCGACCGACCCGGTGCGGGGCGGGGGCAGCATGCCGGCCAGACTCGTCAGCACCAAGCCCGTTTCACGCTCGAGCAGGGCGGTCAACACCTCACCGCGTCCGCCGTAGCAGGCGTAGACCACCGGGCGGGTGACCCCCAGACGAGTGGCGATGGCGCCCATCGTCACGTTCGCGACGCCTTCCTCGGCGGCGATGCTCAATGCGGTGTCGAGGACTTGGGGGCGTCGCCGTTCGGGGCCGAGGTGCTCGGCTCGATGGTGTTTGGTGGTCTGCGGCAGTGTCATCGGCCGATCGAGCCCAGGATCGGCTGAGACTCGACGATGCCCTCGTCGCTGGGCGCCTCGCCCTCGCCGAACACGCGGACCAGTTGCTTCTCGCGGAATTCGAAGTGCGCCTGGCTCGGTGCGTCATAGCCGTAGCGCGCCTGCGCTTCACGCGGTGTCATGGTGACCGGATTGTCCGGCTGGGTGGACAGCAGGACGCGCGCGCCGATCGGCAGGGTGGCCGGGGATATCAGCCTGAGCAGAAGCAGCTGGAGGCGCTTGCTCATCGCGATGACCGTGAATGCCATTCGCAGTGGCGGTACCACCGCCGCATCCAGAACACGAGATATGTTGAGCCCGGCCATCTCCCGCATCCATCGCGGCATCGTCGCCAACGTGCCGCGCCGCAGGAACGCGGTGATCACCTGGGTGAACGGCCGCAGCAACAGCGGCATTTGCGGGAGCATCACCTCGGCGCGCAGCAGGTGTCGCATCGCTTGCTTCGCGATATCGGAGCCGATCAGCTGCGGCCTCATCTCCTCGAAGTAGCGTTGCACACCCGCACGGCTGAGCGGCACATCGGCGGGATCGATGGTCTGCAGCTCGGCTGCGCGCGCGCATTCCTCCCAGTACCTCGCCTCCTCCTCGGCCGCAAGCCTTCCGGGACCGTACTTTTCGTACGCGACCAAGATCGAGTGCCAGGCGGTCAGGTGGATCCACAGCTGTGAAGCCGGATCGTTCGCGTTGTACGTCGTGCCGGTGACCGGGTCGACGCCGATGGCCTTGGAGTGGATCTTGACGAGCACATCGGCGGCCTTGGCGGTCGATCGGCTGTCGTCGAACGCCACCATGGCGAAGTAGCGCAAGGTTCGGTCATAGCGGGTTCGGGGCCGCGCGTAGATCTCGTGGGTCTTGTCGACAGCCGCGACGAGTGCGGGGTCGAGCTCCTCGATCACCACGGCGCGCTGGAATCCGATCGACAGCGAGGTGGGGTAGCTCCACACCTTCCACGTCACCGAATCGGGACCGAAGAACCCGTAATCCTCGGCGGGCTCGGCCTTCGGCAAGGACAACCACTCACGCATGCTCATGGCCCCACAACCTTCCTACACTGTGTAGGAACTTTCCTACAGCTTGTAGGAAATCGCGTCAACCCCCGGCTCAGGAGCGGCAGCTGATCTCCATGCTGTCGCTGTCGCGGGCCAGGAAGTTCACGCTCACGTATCCGTTGCCGGGGTCGCGCACATGGTCGAGGTACGGCTGGGTGTCGGCCATCGAGGTGTTGTCGGCAACCAGCAGCGCACCCGAAACCAGTCGCGGCTCCAACAGCTTGAGCACCGGAAGGTAGAGCTCCTTCCACCCGTCGAGCAGGACGAATCCCACGTCGCCCGTGACCGCCTTGAGCGTCTCCAGCGCGTCACCATCCAACACGGTGATGACGTCGTCCAGGCCGGCTTCGACGAAGGTCTTCTTCGCGGCGGCGACCTTGTCGGCGCTCAGTTCGGTGGTGAAGACCCGGCCGGTGATGTTGTCGCGCACTGCCGAGGCCAAGTGCAGCGCGGACAGGCCGAAAGACATCCCGAACTCCACCACGACCTGGGGCCTGGTTGCCCGCACCAAGGAGTACAGCAGGCGGCCCGCCTCGCGGGTCACCGGCATGTAGACATCTCGCAGCGCGTCGGCCCGCTCCTGTGCGGTCGCATCGGCGAGCCGGGCGAAATCGCGCGGGCCCGCCTCACGCGCCTTCGCGTGCTGTTCGTCAGCCGCGGTGTACAGCCGGTCCAGGACGCCGGAGACTCTGTCATCGTTGAGGGTAGCCACGCTAACGAAACTACGCGGACGGGATGAACATGGGCCGAGGGAAAGCTGTGCAACTGCTATGCGTTGCGGTGGTCGCCGCGGTGCTGGCCGGACTCGGTCTCGCACCTGCAGCGGCCGCTGGCGGCTACCGGACCATTACCCTCACGTTCGTGCGGCACGCCCAATCGGCGGGGAATGCGTCGGGCCTCATCGACAGCTCGACGCCGGGGCCACCGATCACCGAGTTGGGGCGCGGACAGGCGGTCGCCAGCGCGCAGAAGCTGGCAGGCAACCGCTACGACGGCATCTTCGCCTCCACGATGATCCGGACGCAGCAGACCGCCCAACCCATGGCCGACGCCCTGCGCGAGCCGGTCACCGTCCTGTCCGGGCTCCGCGAAGTCGAAGCCGGCGTGTATGAGGGCCAACCGGAGGCAAGCGCCGCCACCTACTTCGCCGCGCCGCAGCAGTGGCTGCAGGGAAACCGGGCCGCTCGGATTCCTGGATCGATCGACGGCAACGAGTTCGACGGTCGCTTCGACGAGGCAGTCCAGCAGATCTATGACAGCGGAGACGACAATCCCGTCGCCTACTCACACGGCGCCGCGATCATGCTGTGGGTCAGCATGAACGTCGACAACCCCGATCCGCAGTTGCTGATGCGCCATCCGCTCGACAACACCGACTACGTCGTCGTCAAGGGCAACCCGACGGACGGTTGGACGCTGGCCGACTGGGACGGCGACGTGTGACGTGCGCTGCCGCTGCCGGCGACGTGCGGTGCCCGTCACTACGGACTCCCGCGTCCGGCCGGGCAGAGCTACTGTGAGCCATGGCATCCAGGATGGGAGCGGGGCAGATGAGGTTTCGGTTGTTGCCATACGTCACCGTCGAGGTCGATGAGCGGTTGCGCCAGCGGATACGAATCCGTGGCGAGCGGCTCCGGATCAACGTCAGGGCCTATTTGCGCAGCGCGGCCGACGACGTCGAGACCGCCAGCGGCCGAGTGCGGAACTTGTGCGACACCGCGGTGAACCGCGTCGACTTGGCTGTGGCGTCGGTCAACGACAAGATCGCGCCCGCACCGCAGCCGGTGCCGCACGCCGAAACCCCGGAGGCCGATCAGACGGTGCGGCCACATCTGCAGGTCGTCTGACCCAGATCGGCACACTCTGTTCCGGCGCTCTACCGTTGGAGTGACTGGCCTTCTCGCCTCATCATCAAGAGGGGCCGAAACCTGGCCCGAAAGGGGTTGACGAGGCTTGCTCGGCAACAGTCTTGCGGTGCTGTTCGCCCTGTGCGCAGCGGTTTTCGCGGCTATCGGCATCGTGGTCCGGCAACGGGCCACCTTGGATGTCCCGGCCGAAAAGGGCGTGAGCACCGTCATGCTGCGCACGCTGCTGCGCCGCAAACTGTGGTGGGCGGGAACCGCGTCAGCAGTGGCCGGGTATGCATTTCAGGCCCTGGCTTTGGTTTACGGATCTTTGCTCCTGGTGCAACCGGTGCTGGTGTCCGCGCTGTTGTTCGCGCTGCCGATGAGCGCCCACCTTGCGCACCGTCGGGTGACCCGTGCCGAATGGTTGTGGGCGCTGCTGCTGACCACTGCACTGACGGTGTTCGTCGTGTTGGCGCGGTCCAGCAGCGGCCATTACGCGGTTTCGGTGTCGACGTCCGTGACGGTGGCCGTGGTGTGCGCGGTCGCGGTCACGTTGTGCGTGCTGGTCGCCACGCGCAGCACCAGCTGGCGTCGCGCGGTGCTGCTGGCCGTCGCGGTGGGCGTGATGTTCGGTGTCGTGGCAGTGCTGACCAAGATCGTGATGCACATGGTGGCCGAGGGCAGTCTGCTCGCGACGCTGACCACCCCGGCGCTGTACCTCGTGGTCATGCTCGGAGTGGTGGCGACTCTGTTGCAGCAGTCGGCATTCCACGCCGGGTCGTTGCAGACGTCGGTACCCACGATGCTCGTGCTCGAGCCGGTTGTCGCGGTGGTGCTGGGCTCGATCGTGCTCGGTGAGCATCTGTCCATCACCGGGTGGGAGCCCGTGGCGCTGTCCCTGGCGATCGGGGCGATGGTCGCGGCCACCATCGCACTGGGCCATGACGAGGGCGCCTACGAAGAGGAACTCGAGGCCGAACTCGAGGCGGAACTCAAGGCGAAGGCCGCCGGCAAGGGCGTCTGACTCGTCACGGATTGATCGTGCGTTCGCCGATCTGGCGGCCCCAGACGTACTCGGCCATGATCGGCTGGCCCAATTCGAAGTGGTTGTACGGCGCGATGGATGCCCCGGTGTCGAGCACCAGATACGGATGCGGCCACAGGTTGCGGGTGATCGGCTGCCAGCATCCCGGGCGGCCTTCCGGCCCTCCTTTTGCGTTCACCCGTGGCAGGTTGTCCGGGTACACCCACGCGTTTCCCGCGCCCACCGCGAAGCTGAGTATCTGGAACGAATACCCGTTGTTCGTCTGCTGGGCGAACTTCGGCGCGGCGTCGTGATAGTTGTGGATCATGCAGTACAGCGCGGGGCTGTTGCGGTCCAGCATCTCGCTGACCGGCAGCAGGTCCTGCGCGCCGCGCACCAGATAGGGGCCGCCGCGCTCGAAGATGTCGCCGCCGGTGTTGCCGAACCCGACCGCCGCCACCAGCGCCTGATCCAGATTGCCGCGCTGCTCGTTGAGGGTGCGCGCGGTGGTCACCGCATTGGCCAACCCGTCGAACAGATCGGGACCCGCATCGGCGTACACGTCGCCCAGATTGGCCAGACCGGTGATGTCACGACGGATCTCGGGCATCCGCGGATTGATCTCGCCGAGAATGTCGTTGCCGTTGACCAGCGACTGGCCGAACTTGCCGCCGAGGCCGTCGAGCGCTTGGGCGGCCGCGGTCAGGGTCTCGTTGAGTTTGATCGGATCGACCTGTTCGGAGATCGCGGTGATCGTCTCGAACAGCGTGTTGAACTCCGTCGTCACGCCCTGGGCCTGAATCGGCGTCGATGCCGAGATTCGTTCGGGGGACGGATCGTCCGGTGCGAGAAAGGAGATGTACTTGTTGCCGAACACCGTGGTGGCCCGCAATTCCACGATGGCATTGGCCGGGATCAGACTGAGGTACTTGGGTTTCACGTCGAGCGTCAGCTTGGCCTGCGGATCATCATCGGTGTTCACCACGTCGACGGCGGCCAGCCGGCCGACCGGCACGCCGTTGAAGGTGACCTTCGAACCGGGATCCATGGATAGTCCGGAACGACCGGAGAGCACCGTCAACTGCGTCTTGGGCTCGAACACACCCCGGAACTGCATCCACGTCAGCGCCAGGACCACCACGACCACGATCACCATGACCGCGCATGAGGTCTTGTAGGGCGGGTCATAACGCCAATGTTTGAACCGCTCACCGAATCGATCCCGAAATGTCGCAGATGACGCCACGCGCACACCCCCCGACTATTGACGCAGCGAGATGGATCCCCTCAGCAAACTGTCGCAAATATCCGGAGACAAAAGCAACGAATTGGGATAACTGCGCGCAATATCAAAATCGGAGATGTTCACACACCGGGACCAATCGCTACGTGTTGCGGCCGCCGTTGACGCCGACGATCTGACCGGTGATATAGCCCGCTTCCTCAGAAATGAGGAATGAACAGGTGGCGGCGATGTCCTCGGGCTTGCCCATCCGCCGCACCGGGGTGGCGTCGATGGTGTGCTGGATATCGCCCAATTCGCCACGCGCCTCGGCAGCACGCAGCATCGGGGTGTCGATGAAGCCCGGCGGTACGGCGTTCACGGTGATGCCGGCAGGCCCGAATTCCAATGCCAGGGATTTGGTCAGCCCGTTCACCGCGGATTTGGCCGACACATAGTGGCTCATATAGGGCGTACCGGAATGCGTGCTGGATGACGAGATGTTGACGATGCGGCCCCACCCGGCGGCGATCATGTCGGGCAATGCGGCCTGCACGACGTGGAACACGCCGTTGAGGTTGACGTTCACCACGCGCTGCCATTCTTCGAAAGTGATGTCGGTGAACGGCTTGAACCCACTGAGGCCGGCGGCGTTGACCAGGATCGTGACGGGGCCGAGTTGCTCTCGCACGGCCTTGAACGCGGCGTCCACCTGCGTGCGGTCGGTGACGTCGGCGGCGTACGCATTCTCGGCGTCGGTGGCAGTCAGGTCGAGGGTGGCCACCCGGTAGCCGTCGGCGGCGAGTCGCTCGGCCACCGCCTTGCCGATCCCCGAAGCGCCACCGGTCACCAGTGCGGTCTTGGTTGTCATTGTCGTCCTTTCGGTAATTTGTTGAATATCAAGCTTTTTCGGCACGCCGGGTGGCGCGCAGGCCAAGGGTTCGCCGGCCTGCATCGATCAGATGCCGGTAGAGGTCGTCGGCGGCGAGGTCGGCAGACGCGGGACCGGCGGCACCGGCGATCCCGGAGAACACCACCGCCGCCTTGACCATCCCGCCCGGCCCCTGATCGATATCGGCCAGCAGCGCCATCTGACGGTTGATGACGGCATCCCATTCCGGGCGGGTGCGCAGCGCGTCGTTCACGCTGGGATCACCGGCGAGCACTGAGACCAATGCCCGGTTGTGCACTGCCAGCTCGGCGTAACCACACAGCATGTGGTCCGCTCGGGCGTGCGCACCGCGCATCCCCTCGGCCTCTTCGACCACGACCGCCAGCTGCGCGAGGATCGGCTCGACCACCGCGGTCAGGAGCTGTTCGCGGGTACGGAAGTGGTAGTAGATGGCAGCCTTGGTGAAACCCAGCTCGTCGGCGATCATCTGCAGCGATGTGCCGGCAAAACCGTTTTTGGTGAACAGGGTGACGGCGGCATCGACGAGGCGCGCCCGGGTCGACTCCTCCGTCATGGTCTTCATCGGTGCTCCTTCCCTCGTGTGCGGTTTCCGTCAATCTACTTTACGATCGTAAAGGAACGTACTAGTCGATCGTAAAGCGGATCGGCTCGCAGAGAGGAACGATGCAGATGTTGACGCCGTTGCCGGCCGAGGATTGGGACGACTCCGCGCGCGATGCGCTGGCCTCCACGGTGCCTCCGGAGCGGCGCAATCCGGACGACGCGGGCAATGCCCTGTCGACGCTGGTGCGCCACCCGGTTCTGGCGGGGGCATTCCTGCCGTTCAACACCTACCTGCAGCAGAGCTCGACACTGCCCGAGCGGGTCAGGGAGTTGGTGATCCTGCGCACCGCGCACCGCCACGGCTGCGCCTACGAATGGGGCCATCACCAGGCGATGGGTCGAGTACTGGGACTGACCGACGACGACATCGTCGCGGCCCAAACCGGTGTCGCCGCAGGCGAATTCGATCAAGCTGTGCTGGATGCGGTCGATGAGCTGCATACCGGGTCCCGGATGTCCGCGCAGACGTGGGCCCGGCTGGGCGAACAGCTCGACGACCGGCAGCGGATGGATCTGATGTTCACGTTCGGCGGTTACAGCACGCTGGCGCTGGCCCTCAACACGTTTGACGTCGAGCTCGAGGCCGGTGCGGGCAACGACGAGTTCTACGCGGCATTGGGAGAGGTGGAGTGAGATGAGTATGCCGGATTTCTTTCGGGACGACAGCCTGGTGGACGATCCCTACCCGTTCCTGGCGCAACTGCGGGAACGATGCCCGGTGCAACGCGAACCGCACCACGACGTGGTGATGGTGACGGGTTACGAGGAGGCCGTCGCGGTGTTCGGCGATGCCGAGAAGTTCTCGTCGGCCACCGCGGTGACCGGCCCCTTCCCGGGATTTCCGGTGCCACTGGAGGGCAGGCCCGACGACGAGGTGGCCGAGTTGATCGACCGGCACCGCGACGAGTTGCCGATGAGCGATCAGATCACCACCTTCGACCCGCCCACCCACACCAGCCATCGCGCGCTGCTGATGGGGCTCATCACGCCGAAACGCCTCAAGGAGAACGAGGACTTCATGTGGCGGCTGGCCGATCAGGCGCTGGAGCCGTACCTGGCCCGCGGTGGTGGTGAGTTCATCTCGGAGTTCGCAGGCCCGTTCACCCTCATGGTGATCGCCGATCTGCTCGGCGTGCCGGAATCCGACCGCGCGGAGTTCGCAGCCCGCATGGGCAGTCATGCCGACGCCGGGGTCGGCAGCACCGGTGCGGACAGCATGGCGCACAGCCCGTTGGAGTACCTGTACGAGAAGTTCTCCGCCTACATCACCGACCGCCGGCGCGCCCCGCGCGGGGACACGCTGTCGGAGATGGCCGCCGCGAAGTTCCCGGACGGGTCGACGCCCGAGGTCATGGATGTGGTGCGGCTGGCCGCCAACCTCTATTCGGCGGGCCAGGAAACCACGGTGCGACTGTTGAGCGGAGCGCTCAAACTCCTTGCCGAGCGCGAGGATCTGCAGGACCTGTTGCGCCGCGAACCCAACCGGATTCCCAACTTCATCGAAGAGACGCTGCGGTGGGAGAGCCCGGTCAAGGGTGATTTCCGGCTCGCCAGGGCCGCGACCACGGTGGGCGGTGTCGACGTGCCCGCCGGCGCGACGCTGATGGTGTGCAACGGCGCGGCCAACCGCGATCCCCGACAGTTCTCCGATCCGGACACGTTCGACGTCAACCGCACGAATTCGCGGCGCCACATCGCGTTCGGCCGTGGCGTGCACTCTTGCCCGGGGGCGCCGCTGGCTCGTGCCGAAGCGAGAGTGTGCTTGGAGCGACTGCTGGCCCGCACCACCGAGATTCGGTTTTCGGAGGCCGAGCACGGGCCTGAGGACGCGCGCCGGTTCAGCTATGTGCCGACCTATATTCTGCGGGGGCTCACCGCGCTGCACCTGGAAGTGACGGCCCGGTGAAAGTTCATGTCGACGACGACCGCTGCCGCGGACACGGGGTGTGTGTGGCGGTGTGCCCCGACGTGTTCGTGCTGACCGACGACGGCTATGCCCAGCCGCAGACTCCCGACGTGGCGGCCGAATTCGACGCATCGGTGGCCGAGGCCATCGATGGCTGCCCCGAGCACGCCATCACACTCGCCTAGTCTCGCGCCGGCTAAGCCGAACTGCGGACCCGCGCAGCCGCCGATTCCGGCATCGGTTCGTAGCGGGCGAACGCCCGGGTGAACGAGCCCGCTCCGTGGGACAGCGACCGCAGGTCGATGGCGTAGCGGGTCAGCTCGACCTCCGGGATCTCGGCTTTGACCACCGTGCGATCCTCGTCGACCTTGTCGGTGCCGAGCACCCGTCCGCGGCGTCCGGCCAGATCACTCATCACCGCGCCGACGAGGTCGTCGGGCACCATCACGCTCACCTCGTCCACCGGCTCGAGCAGGTTGATCCTGGTGGCCGCCGCAGCCTCGCGCAACGCCAGACCGCCTGCCATCTGGAACGCGAAATCCGACGAGTCCACGCTGTGCGCCTTGCCGTCGAACAGGGTCACCCGGATGTCGACGACCGGGTAGCCCGGTCCCACGCCTTTCTCCATCTGCGCGCGCACACCCTTTTCCACGCTGCCGATGAATTGCCGCGGGACCGATCCGCCCACCACCTTGTCGACGAATTCGAAACCGCTTCCTTCGGGCAACGGCTCGACCTCGATGTCGCACACCGCGTACTGGCCATGGCCGCCTGACTGTTTGACGTGGCGGCCGTGTCCCTTCGCCTTGCCGCCGAGCGTCTCACGCAACGGCACGCGCAACTCGACGGTGTCCACAGAAACGCCGTACCGCCGCGACAGGGCGTCGAGCACCACCCCGGCATGGGCCTCACCCATGCACCACAGCACGACCTGGTGCGTTTCGGGGTTCTGTTCGATGCGCAGCGTGGGATCCTCGGCGGCGAGCCGCTGCAGCCCCACCGATAGTTTGTCCTCGTCGGTCTTCGCGCGGGGCTGTACCGCGATCGGAAGCAGGGGATCGGGCATCGTCCACGGCCGCAGCACCAGCGGATCGGACTTGTCGCTGAGGGTGTCGCCGGTCTCGGCGCGGCTCAGCCGGCCGATCGCGCAGATGTCGCCGGCGACCACCATCGGCGCCGGTCGTTGTTGCTTGCCCAGCGGAAATGACAGCGCGCCGATGCGCTCATCCTCGTCGTGGTCGGCGTGGCCTGCCATCAGGCTTGAGTCGGCGTGGCTGTGTGAACCGGCCGCCGCAAGGGCGTCGGCGAACGCAGAAAAATGGCCCGACACATGCACGGTGGCGTCGGGCCTGATGGTGCCGGAGAACACCCGGACCAGGCTGACCCTGCCGACGTAGGGATCCGATGTCGTCTTCACCACCTCGGCCAGCAGCGGCCCGGCGGGATCGCACGTCATCGGTTTGCGCGGGGCGCCCTGCGGGGTGAACACCTCGGGCAGGCGATGTTCCGGCGGCGCCGGGAACCCGCGGGTCGCGACCTCCACCAGTTCCAGCGTGCCCACCCCGGAGTTGCTGCACACCGGGATCACCGGGAAGAAGGATCCCCGGGCCACCGCCTTCTCCAGGTCGGCGATGAGCACCGACTCGTCGATCTCCTCGCCGCCGAGATAACGCTCCATGAGCGTCTCGTCCTCGGACTCCTCGATGATTCCCTCGATCAGCGATCCGCGGAGTTCGGCGATCTCGGCATCGAAAGAGCCGTCCGGCGGGTGCGCGGTCTGCTTGCGGTCGGCGTACTCGTAGTGGGTTCGGGTGAGCAGCCCGATGACGCCGCCCCCGGCCGGAAAGTACAGCGGCAGCACCTTGTCGCCGAAGGCCTCTTGGGCGGCGGCCAGCGTGGTGGCGTAGTTCGCCCTGGCGTGGTCGAGCTTGGTGATCACCACGGCGCGCGGCATGTCCACCTCGCTGCATTCCAGCCACAGCGCTTTGGTCGGTTCGTCCACACTCTCGTTCGCGGCGATGACGAACAGTGCACAGTCCGCGGCGCGCAGGCCCGCCCGGAGCTCTCCGACGAAGTCGGCGTAGCCGGGGGTATCGATCAGGTTGACCTTGATCCCGTTGTGCTGCAACGGCGCCAGCGCGAGGCTGACCGACCGCTCCTGTGCGATCTCGGCATCGTCGAAGTCGCATACCGTCGACCCGTCGACCACGGAACCGAGCCGGTTCAACACCCCGGACGCCAGCAGCAGCGCCTCCACCAGAGTGGTCTTGCCGGCCCCCGATGGACCGACGAGAACCACATTGCGAATCGCCGCCGGATCGTCCGCGGTGGGAACAGCCCCGTTGCCGGCCGATGAATTCGTCCTGTCCGCCATGGCTTCCCTCCTCTCATCCACCATTCCCCGATGTGACCTACAGCACAAGACCCGCGGTGCGGCCGCGGAATGTGAGTACGACCCGACGGCGACGTCTCGACCGGGCTCTTCAGGACCGCTGAATGCGAGTTGTCGGGCGGTTCGTGCCAACTCAGGCTGGAGACATGGACTTTGAGGCCTACGCCCGTTTTCTGCCCGCCCAGTACCGCGCCCAACCGCTCGTCGAGCCGATCTCTACGTGGTGGCAGTGGCGGGGGCTCGAGGTCCACATCGCGCGGGCAGTCACCCCCGACAGCGACGTCCGAGCACTGGTGTTGCACGGTGCCGGTGGGTATGCGGGCGCGTTGTGGCCTTTTGCCGCGCTGGCTGCCGCCGAGGGCGTGGACGTGTTGTCTCCTGACTTGCCGCTCTACGGCGATACCGTCGAACCTTCGCCCGGGACAGTGCGATACGACGACTGGGTCGAGTTGGTGTGCGACCTGGTCCGTGCTGAATGCGAGCACGACGACCGGCCGCTGATCGTGTTCGGCGCCAGCATGGGCGGCATGCTCGGATACGAGGTCGCCGCCCGGACCGGGCTGGTGTCGCATGTCGTGGCGACCTGCCTGCTCGATCCGGCCGATCCGGCCGCCCGCCGTGCAGCAGCCCGCATCCCGCAGTCCGGTGCGGTGGCGCCGGTGATCATGCGCATGTTCGATCCGTGGATCGGCCGGCTGCGGGTGCCGATCCGCTGGTTGGTCAACATGAACGCGATGAGCGGCAAAACTGCGCTGTCCCGGTTGTGCGCCACCGACCGCAAGGGCGGCGGGGTCCGGGTGCCGCTCGGTTTCCTGTCCAGCTGGCTGAACTTCACCCACACCGCGCCCGAAATGTTCGACGCTGCCCCGGTCACCCTGGTCCATCCGGGGGCGGATCGCTGGACGCCTGCACCGCTGAGCATCCGGTTTCTCGATCGCATCGCGGCGCCCACCCGGCTGGTGATGCTGGAAGGCTGCGGGCACTATCCGATCGAAGAGCCCGGGCTCAGTCAATTGGTCGCGGCGCTGCGCTCAGTCCGGCAGGACACGCTCGACGAGGTCCAGTAACTCGTCGGTGTTCATGCCGCGTCGGGTCATCACCCGGTGTAGATGCGCGTCGACGGTGTGGACCACCATCTGTGCGGTGGTCAGCGCATCGTCGCCGCCTGCACGGCCGCAGCGCTGCAGATGAAAGGCGACCTCGCGCGCGAGATGATCCTCGAACTCCTGCAGGGCGGCGAGCTCGCCCGCCCGCCGCGGCGCCAGGCGGTGCATCAACCCGTGCAGGCCGGGCCGGTCGCTGTGCAGGTCGACGATCTCGTCGAGGATCGCCCGCATGGTGTCTTCGAATGACGGTTGTTCGCGCCGCAACCGGGTGAACACCGCGTCGAGCCGGCCAGTCGCGATGCGTACATGACGCTGGGCGAGCGCGTACAACAGCGCGTGCTTGTTCGGGAAATATTGGTAGAGCGATCCGATGGACACTCCGGCCCGCTCGGCGATGCGGTTGGTGGTGGCCCCCAGGCCTTCCCGCTCAAAAACCTGCGCGGCCGCCTCCAACACCACTTCGACGGTCTCGCGGGAGCGATCCTGTCGGGGCGCCTTGCGCGGAGCGTCGCTCATCGCTCCCACGATACGAGCACCGTGACCAGTTGTAGGCTGCCAGAATGGCGCCATGACGCAGACGCCGAGTCTCACGACGACACTGCCTTTGGACCCGGTGGGTACTGTTGCGGTGGTCGATCTGGAGGCGGCCTGCGAACTGTTCGGCCGCGACATGTTGCCGTATCCGCTGGGGCGCAGTCGGCCGGTGGGTTCACTGTGGCTTCTCACCAGAGATGTGCAGCCGATCGAAGATCGCCTCCACGGCGGTGATCTTCGTGGCGTCCGAGCGTGGGTGGAAGCCTTTGTGCGGGCCGAGGTCTGCGTGGGATGCCGGGTCAGTTACCGCGACGAGGACTCTCTCGATCTTCGGTTGAATGGCTTGCGGGCCGGCGGATTGGGGTTTGTTGCGGTACAGCGCAATGATCCTGAGGTTGTCGACATCGTCGACATCTACGCGGTGTCGCCGGCGGATTTGGGTGCGGTGCTCGCTGATTTGGTCGGACTCGCCGATGCGGGTGCTCATGCCCGCATTGCCGTTGTCGGCCAGGATCATCGGCTTCCGTCCCCGCCCGAGACGATCGACGAATATGACGCCTTTGGCTTCCCGATCCCATACGAGGGTCCGAGAAGTCCGGCCGTCCACATCGTCGATGGACGCGATGTCGGGGCGATCGGGACAGTGCAGTCGCTGCGTGGCCCGGCCCGTCATCTGGTCCAGGTCGACGATGATGGCGACTACCTATATGCGCGTGATGATGCCGGCTATGCCGAACCGCTTGATGCTGAGACGCTGCGCGCGTGCATCGATGAACTCATCGCCGATGACGTTGCCCCCGGCAGGCGCACCGAGATGTCAGTCCGGTGGGACGAGTGATGACAGCTCGTTGTTGACGCGGAGGACGAGTGTGGTGTTCACGCGCCACACGTCTTTGGCTTCGCTATCGGTCGATCCGGGTAGCGTCCACAAGGTTTCACATGTCGCCAGATCGATGGCCTGGGCCAGAGCTCTTGTATTGCGGCCACCGCCCATGACGACCACGTCGCCGCTGGAGCCGATATATGAATACCAGAGCGCCTCGTTGTCACAGGTATTGCCTTCTTCGCCGGTCGACAGGTCGAACTGTCGCCAGATGCGGCGGTCCTCATCGGTGGAGACCAGCAGTATCGTGCCGGCCAGGCGGGTGTAGGGCATCAATTTTGATTTCGCCAACTCCAGTAGGAGCTTGCCGGCAACCGTGAGAACTCGGTCTTCCGTGTCGGTTTGGGCTAGCGGCACGACCTCAGAGCCGGTGAGCAGACTCGCCTCACTGTCGAGTCGGCCCTGCTGGTGGCCTTCATTGTCGAAGAATGCGACACCGGCCCCGGTGGTGCCGCGCCGAAGCTCGTAGGCGAACCCGCCGGGGTAGACAGCGACGCGACGAATTTCCTCGCCGGCGGGAACCGTCGGTGTGAGTATCTTGCCGTCGGCGAGGGAGAACACCACGTCTGGCTCACGCAGACGGGACTGCACTGCCAGGGCAGGCGCGGGGACATCCCTGTCGTCGTCTTTCGGGAATGACACGAACCCGGTGCCCGGCACGTGCCAGGTCAGCTCGGCGTGGGGACCGACACCATAGACTCCCTGATCATCAACAGTGGCCACCAGGTAATCGCCGAGTTGCTGGACGGCCGGATCTGCCTTGGGCATGGACCAATTCAGTTCGGTGGGGCCGTCGTACAGCAACCCACCGGTGTCGGTGTCGACTACCCAGGCATGTGTCGGGGCATCCGGTTCGGTGCCGCCTCGAAGGCACACGACCATTTTCGGGCCATTGGCAAAACAGGCGGAGGCCAGCATGGCTTCGGCGCTTTCGTGACGACCCAATCTGACCGGCTCGAACAGTTTGTGTCCGTTGCTGACGTCGATACCGATCACCGACCAGTCCTGAGCGGTCATCGCCAGAAAGACCGCTCGGTCCCCGATGTTGCCGATCGGTGAGTAACGGATGTGGGCATTGGGATCCAGTCCGAGTGTGGCTGCGCCGATCTTCCAGCCCGATACCGGTTGGCTGCGCATGGGCATCGCAAGCAGGGCCTGTTCAGGCAAACCCAGTTCCGCAGCGGTCGGCAACTTATCGGGGACCGGGCGGCCATCAACGACACACCCTGTCGACGACAGCAGCGCAGCCACTACGAGCACCGCCGCCATCAGTCGGGACCAGCTGCTCAGCGGCTGACTCGATGCGTCAGATCCCTTCAGTTGCAGCGTCATTCGGTGGTGAACTTCTCCTCATCGAGACGGCGCAGGGCGCGCTCGTCGGTGAGTTCCCCGCGGCATTCGGGGTGTTGCCAATAGAACCGCACCCACTCGCGGAGCGCGTGGCTGTTGCCGGTGATGGTGTCGGAGACCAGCTTGACGCTGCGGCCTTGGGGGAGAGCAAAAACGATCACCTCGTGGAATGGCTTTCCCCCCCGAGTCGGGTGATCCAAAATCTGCTCAACTTCATCCCATGTGCCACGTACGAATGAATTCCATTGGCCTTCCCACACTTCGAAGCCCCGCGGATCGAGACGTAGATGGCTTCCGCCCCGGTGCTTGAACATCCGATAAAGGGTTGGCGCGCCGAATAGCGCGAGGGCACCACAGGCTGCAGGGACCAGCCCCCGCATAACCCCCGACGGAACGTAATCAACCATCCCAAACTGGGAAAACGCTAGGTAGAGTGCCGCCGCGAGGAATACCGCCGTGGTAGACGCGACGAACACTGCGTCCACGCATCTTTGCGGTCGAAGCAGGGTGCCCGCCGCGCCCCATTCTTTCCTTGGTTTCGCCGCACCCGACGTCGCATAAACCATATAGGCAGCGAAACCAAACGCCCATATCGTCACCCCGAGAATGATTAGTCCCGTTAGATAGCTCCCGCGGAGCAGCCAAACCAGAACCCAGACGCCGGAAAATACTCCAATTCCACCTAACACAAGTGAAAGCAATATTGCTCGCGCAGAAACTTTCATCGCGGACAAAATGTGTTGCCGATCCAGTTGCCGAGGGCTTCGCCGCCTCCAGCTGCAAAGAGGGCCACTGGGATGGACACCACCGGTGTGGCGCCTGAAGTCGCTAGTCCGGCCAGTGTGCCCGTAGCCACCGAGGTGACCCCCTCGGCCGTGGCGACGCATTTCTCGAAGTTGGAGTCCGCCACTGCTATGTCCCATAATGCTGTCGCGACGCTGATCCCCGGCCCGCCGTACTTTCCACCCGGGCCCGGCACAGCGGAAGCTCCGGCACTCAGGGAACTCATAATGGGGTGATCGAAAAGATTGATCGGAACGTCGGCCTGCTGATCATCGGCAAGTATGGTGCCGGATTTTCTGCCGTCGGGCCACTCCCTTAAGTTGACGACCGTCCCGTCTGCGTACTGGATAGTGGTTGATTTTGCGCCGCCTAAACCGTTGCCGGCCCAATCTTCATATGTGACGGATGTCGTTTCGGAGACCTTGTTGCCATCCTTGTCGAAATGCACTTCGGTAGTAAGCGGCCCTCGATCCGAAAAGTCTGCTTGGGCATTGACCGTCTTGACGGCTTTGCTGCCGTCCAGCATATATGTAGTCGTGATTGTGGCCACCTCTTCTCCAGTGGCGGGGTCATACCGCGTCTCCACCCGCGTTTCCCGGATCGTTTGTGACATGTCTCCGTCTCGCAGGATGGCCTGCTGCATGAGTCCAGTAGTTGTCATCGGGTTGGGTACGTCGTCACCTGGTTTCGTCATGCCGGGGAACAGATTGTCCAGGCTGGTCGGGTCGGGCGCTTGGAAGCCATGGGGTTGGCCGGCCGCGCTCACTTTGGCGGCAGTACCTTCGTCGGCAGCACCCACCTCGAACAGCATTCCGTTGACGGTGACCTGTTCGGCCTGGGCCCGCCTTTCCAACGCGGCCGCCTCTTCGACGGTCATTTGGCCACCGGCGATTAACACCACCCATTGATCGCTGACGTGTAGCTGGCCTCCCTTGTCGATCTCGTCGGCCTTGTTCAGCAGTGCGGTTCGGGTCGCGCCGATGGTGTCGGCGCCGCCGTTGAAAGCTTCAGCGACCGCCGTGGTGTATGTCGAGAAGGAGTCCGTCTGCGTCTTGGCCCGCTCGAACATCTCCGTGGCTGCTGTGTGAGCGCCGCCCGACCATGCCTTGGTGTCCGGCATGGTCTTGATGTTGTCGCTGATCGCTGTCACGGCGTTGCCAACGGCCAGGCCGCCGTCGGTGATCGATTGGGCGGTGAACGTCAGAGAGTCGGGATTCCAGCGTTCCAGCCGCGGGCGCGACGGCAGCATGACTCAGAAGATTCCTTTGAAGGTGCCCGCCAGGTCGGCGTCGTTCACTTCGTACGTGTCGCCCGCACCACGCACTGCGGTACCCATCTCGTTGACATTGGTGGCGATCTGCTCGACAACCTCTTTGACGTGCGCGCCCACGAGTCTTGCCGCCCACTGTGTGGTCGATCCATCCAGACCGTCAGCGGCGGTGGCGACTTTGGTCCCGACGTCAGCTTCGCGGATCAGCCCTGATGCGATGTCCACCTGACCGGCGAAGGCGCGCAGGATCTCAGGGTCAACCTCCACAAGCAGTCTCCGTTCACCTGTTCGGTTCCATGCGTTGGCAAAGACACTAACCGAGGTTGGTAGGCGGGATTGCCACCAATTTGTCTGGTGTTGGAACGCCGCTCGGGCGCCAGAACACCTCGAACACGTCAGGCCTGCCAGGAGGACCAGCGCGTCACATCGACCGTGATGACCGGACCGTCCAACGCAATCCGTTGGTACTGCGGATATTTGGCGCGCAGCAGCCCGTAGCCGGTGGCCATCTCGTCACCGCTGTAGTGCGTGGCCGCCTGCCCGTCGGCCCGCACCCACCACAACTGCGTCCAGTCGTCGGTGTAGTGGTCGACGAGCAGGCTCACCCTCGCGTCGTGTTCGATGTTGGCGAGCCTGCGCAACTTGTGGGTGGACTTACGTTTGGCGTCCACCGCGGTGTACACCGTGGCATGGTCGGCGCCTTGCTCGGTGCTGATGTGTACCGCGAACACCACCGGCACCAGATGCGGTCCGCCGTCGGAACCCAGCGTCGCCAGCACTGCGGCGGGCGCGTTCGCGAATTCGGTGACAGCGTCGAACCCGGCCATCGCTCAAGCGTAGGCCGCGAGGCTCAGTTCCGCGGACGCCTCGGCTCGGGAGCGACGCTGATCGGTGACCGGGTGACGGGGGTGCGGGTCACCCCGATCTCCGGCTTCTTCGACTCGCGCGGCCGCTGGGTGGGCCGATACACCGGGGAACGGGGCGCTTCTTGCGTCGGCGGTGGAGGTGGCGGCGGTGCGGGTGGCACCCCGACGCGCAGCGTCGGCGACGGCGTCGGGGGAGTGGTGCCGGCCGTCGGGGCCACCGACGTCGGTTCGTCCCGGTCGACCGACGATGGGGCGTCCCGCAACAACAGCAGGACAACCGACACCACGATCGCAGCCGCAGCCACCCCGGCGGCGATCAGCGCGATGGCCGCACCGCGAGTGCGGTACCAGGGCACCGGGGCAGGTTTGAAATTCCAGGTGTTGATGTCGAACGCGTCGAACCCATCGGGCCCTGCATCGGGCCCTGTATCGGGCCGCGCATCCGACCCGACTTCGGGTCCCGGGGCCGGTTCCTCCCACAGGTAATCGAAGCCTCCCCCGGCTTCGCGTTCAGACACCATTCGATGTTAACGGCACCACCTGGGGAAATTCGCGGCAAAGCCTGCTTCGGACCGTTCGGCGGCGAACGTCACGCGAATTCGGCGTGGCCACGATAGGGTGCGATGCGCTCGGCGATATCCACTTTGGGTCGTTCATTCAGGCGACGAGATTCGGTAACCGGTGCGCCACTTTGACGCTTCCTCACCACCGGAAGGTTTGGCAATGCTGATTTCACGGTTCTTCCCGCGGGCTGCCGCGGTTACTGCCTCGGCTTTGGTCGTCGTTGGCCTCGCGGCCTGCGCCCCGCCCGAAAAGGAGACTTCCGGAGGCGAAACCGAAACCGGCGTCAAGGCGTCCGAGGCGAAATCCGCGGCGGATTTCGGTGGGATGGACAAACTGATCGAGGCGGCCAAGGCCGAGGGCGAGCTCAACGTGATTGCGCTTCCGCCGGATTGGGCGAACTACGGCGCGATCATTCAGGCGTTCTCCGACAAGTACGGGATCAAGGTCAACTCGGCTCAGCCCGACGCCTCCAGCCAGGAAGAGATCAACGCCGCCAATCAACAGAAGGGCAAGAGCACCGCCCCTGATGTGTTCGATCTCGGGCAGTCGGTGGCGCTGGCGAACACCGCGATGTTCGCGCCGTACAAGGTGGCCACCTTCGATGACATCCCGGCGGCATACCGGGATCCCGACGGCGTCTGGGTGAACGACTACGGCGGCTATATGTCGATCGGCTTCGATTCCTCGAAGGTGCCTCCGGTAACCAGCATCGACGATCTGCTGAAACCCGAGTACCAGGGCAAGGTCGCGCTCAACGGCGACCCCACTCAGGCCGGCGCGGCGTTCTCGGGGGTGCTGATGGTCGCGGTGTCGCAGGGCGGGGCCGCAGACGACATCGCCCCCGGTGTCGAGTTCTTCGCAAAACTCAAGGAGGCGGGCAACTTCCTGCCCGTCGACCCGACACCGGCCACCATCGAGTCGGGTCAGACCCCGGTGGTGATCGACTGGAACTACACCAATGCCTCCGAAACCAAGAAGCTTCCGAGCTGGCAGGTGCTGGTCCCGCAGGACGCCGCGGTCGCGGGGTATTACTACCAGGCGATCAACAAGGACGCCCCGCACCCGGCGGCGGCGCGGCTGTGGCAAGAGTTCCTGTTCAGTGACGAAGGGCAGAACCTGTACGGAGCCGGGGGTGTTCGTCCCGTGCGCGCCGAAAACATGACGGGCGCAGGCACGCTCGATCAGGCGGTGGCCAGCTCCATGCCGATCGTCCACGGCCCCGTCACTGTCCCCAGCCCGCAGCAGACGGAGGCGGCCACCAAGTATCTGGCCGACAACTGGGCCACGGCGATCGGCTGAGGCGGTCCATGCCGCGCCCCACTCTCCGTCAGTTCCGGGACGCCGTGCCGCTGCTGCCTTTCCTGGCGGTGGTCACGGTGTTCCTGATCGTCCCGACGCTGACGGTGATCGTGATGGCCTTCGTCGCAGACGGGTCCTTCTCGCTCGACCGGATTGCCGCGCTGTTCACCGGAACCGCGCTGGCGGCGTTGGGTAAGAGCGTGCTGCTGTCGGCGAGCACCGCCCTGCTCGGCGCGGTGTTCGGCGCGGTGCTGGCCTGGTTGATTGTCAGCAGCGCGCCGGAGTCGATGCTGCGCCGCTCGGTACTGGCCCTGTGCAGTGTCCTGGCCCAGTTCGGCGGCGTGGCATTGGCTTTCGCGTTCCTCGCGACGATCGGCCTCAACGGTGTGCTGACACTGTGGGCGGCCGAGCATCTCGGTTGGGACCTGGCCGGGTCCGGCTGGTTGTACGGCTTGGCCGGACTCGTCCTGGTGTACACGTACTTTCAGATCCCGCTGATGGTGATCGTCTTCATCCCGGCCCTCGAAGGGCTGCGCAAGCAGTGGCGGGAGGCCGCCGTGAGCCTCGGCGCCTCGAGGTGGCAGTACCTGCGGGAGGTTGCGGTGCCGTTGTTGACCCCGGCCTTCCTGGGCTCGGCGTTGTTGTTGTTCGCCAATGCTTTTGCCGCGTACGCCACCGCTGCGGCACTGGTGAGCCAGGGCGCTCCGATAGTTCCGCTGTTGATTCGGGCGTCCTTGACCAGTGAGGTGGTGCTGGGACAGTCAGGATTCGCCTATGCGCTGGCATTGGAGATGATCGTCGTGGTGGCGGTGGTGATGGTCGCGTACAACGCCTTGGTCCGACGGACCGCGAGGTGGCTGAAATGAAGCGGGCGGTGCGGCTGTCCCTCTGGGCGGTGTTCGGGCTGTTCTTCCTGTTCCCGCTCTATGCGATGGCGGATTTCTCCACCCGCAACCTGTTCGCCGGCGGCCGGACCCTGGTTGCCTGGCGCAACCTCGTCACCGACGACGCGTTGTATGAGGCGATCGTGATCTCCCTGCTGTTAGCGGTTTTCACGGTCGTCGCGATGCTGATCCTGTTGGTGCCGACGATGATCTGGGTGCGCCTGCGGGCGCGGTGGGCTCAGCGCGCAGTGGAGTTTCTGTGCCTGCTGCCGTTGGCGATCCCGGCGCTGGTGATCGTGGTCGGGCTGCGCAACGTCTACCTCTGGGTCACGTACTTTCTCGGCGAGTCTGCGCTCACGCTGACGTTCGTCTACGTCGTGTTGGTGCTGCCGTTCGCCTACCGGTCCATCGACTCGGCGCTGTCGGCCATCGACCTGCAGACGCTGGCCGAGGCCGCGCGTTCGCTGGGGGCTGGGTGGATGAGCACGATCACCCGGGTGATCGTGCCGAACATCTGGCCTGGAATCCTTTCCGCCGCTTTCATATCCATCGCCGTGGTGCTCGGCGAATACACCATCGCGTCGCTGAGCGGATTCCAGACGTTGCAGGTGCAGATCGTCGCGATCGGTAAGAGTGACGGCCCCACCTCGGTGGCTGCCTCGTTGGCGGTCCTGCTGCTCGGGTTCGTACTGTTGTTGGCTCTGGCGGCGGTCACCCGGGGGCGGCGCAGGTTAGGAGAGCAGGCGTGATGGCCGCGGACGTGAGGAGCAATAAAGGTGCCGCTGTCGAACTTCGCGACCTGACGCGCACTTTTGGCGACGTCAAGGCGCTCGACGGTCTGAGCCTGCGCATCGAACCCGGTGAGTTGGTGGCTCTGCTCGGACCGTCGGGCTGCGGCAAGACCACCGCGTTGCGCATCCTGGCCGGACTCGACGAGGCCACCTCGGGCAGCGTCTCCGTCGGCGGCCGGGACCTCAGTTCGGTGCCGGCCAACAAGCGCGACATGGGCATGGTGTTCCAGGCGTACAGCCTGTTCCCGCATCTGACCGTCTTGGACAACGTCGCGTTCGGTTTGAAGATGCGCGGAAAGGGCAAGGGGGAAAGGCTTTCTCGGGCCGACGATATGTTGGACCTGGTCGGCCTGGCCGAGCATAGACACAAGTACGCCAGTGAGTTGTCCGGTGGTCAGCAGCAGCGTGTCGCGCTGGCCCGCGCGCTGGCGATCCAGCCCAGGGTGCTGCTGCTCGACGAGCCACTGTCGGCACTGGATGCGAAGGTGCGCACGCAGCTGCGTGACGAGATTCGACGGGTTCAGTTGGAGCTCGGAACCACGACCCTGTTCGTCACTCACGACCAGGAGGAGGCGCTCGCCGTTGCCGACCGGGTCGGCGTGATGAGCCATGGCAAACTCGAGCAGCTCGCCGCACCCGCCGACTTGTACGCCAACCCGTCGACCCCGTTTGTCGCGGAGTTCGTCGGTTTGCACAACAAGGTGCCCGCGCAGGTGTTGAACGGCCACGCACAACTGCTCGGCACCGAAGTCCCGACGCTGCCCGGTTCAATCGACGCCGGCGCGGGCCTGGCGATGGTGCGCCCGGAGTCGGTCATGGTGCGTGCCGACCCGGCCGGTACCGCGGAGGTGGCGTCTGTCGCGTTCCTGGGCCCGATTTCGCGCGTGTACCTGACGCTGCCCGGCGGCTCGGTGATCCATGCGCAACTGCCGAGCGTCCAGGCGCGCGCCTTCGAGACGGGCGCTGCAGTGACTGTCGGGTTGGAGCCCGCGCCCGTCCTGGTGATCTAGCTACGGGGGATCAGACGTCCTTGACCGGTTCGATCCCCAGATCGCGGTAGGTCACCAGCGCGGCGAACGGCACCCCGAGTCGCGCGAAGCGCCCGGCCGCGACGTCGCCGCGGTCCACCATCGGGATGACGCCGGTGACGGCCGCGCCCGCCGCCGTCACGCGCTCGTAAGCGATCTCGGTCGAGCCACCGGTGCTGATCACGTCGTCGACAAGCAGTACGCGGATGCCGGGCGTCAACCGGGTTCCTTCGATCCACTGCTCGCGGCCACGGGTCTTCTGCTCCTTGCGTACCGAGAACCAGGCCTTGCCGGTCACCATCGCCACGCCGTGGGCCAGCGGGTCGGCACCCATCGTGAGCCCGCCGACGGCATCGAACTCGATACCGCGCGCCGCGGCCAGATCGGCGACCGCGCGGCTGACGATCGCCATCCGCTCACCGGTGTCGATCGCGTACTTGCCGTCGATGTAGTCATGGCTGAGCTGTCCGCTGACCAGACGGAACGGCTCTTCACGATGCTCGTACCCGCGGGTGCGGATCAGCTCGAAGGCGGCTTGCCAGGTCTCGGGGCGCTTGGACGCGTCAGACATACCCGCGATCGTATTGCACCTGGTAAGACGTTCAGCCCTGGCCGGCGCGGTGCGCCGAATCGGCTTGAGCGCGCCGAGCCAATTCGACTGTGGCCCCGCGCAGCTCGTCGTATGACCTGATCGGCGCGCCATAGCCGACCCGGGTGTAGGCCACCCCGCGATCGGTGGTGACCCGCAGGTCCAGGCCGTAGCGGTCGGCGCCGGTGCATACCGCCGTCGTCGTGTCGGGGTAGCCGCCGAGAGTGCGGGCCATCGCGGCCAGTGACGCAGCGTGGTCGGCGTTGAGGTGCTCTATCGCCCCTGCCGCGCGCGGCCGCACCGGATCGGGTTCGGCCGCGACGTAGGCCTGGCCCGTCGCGGAATCCATCCGGCCGTAACCACCGACCCAGCGCACCCGGTGCACGCGCAATACCCACACCGAGAAGTCGCTGAAATCGATGTAGTACTTCGCCGCGGCGACCGCGGCGAGGTGGGCCTCGCGGGCGGCGGCCAACTCCTCGCCCACCGGGCGTTGCGCCACGCCGGCCAGGGTGACCCGGCCGCTGGCCAAGGGATCGGATTCGGTTTCCGGTGCCACGATCGCGATGCTGGCCCGCGGGTCACCGGCGAGATTGCGGCCGTGCTCGGCCATGTTGGACACGCACAGCACCGGTGCCCCGCCGAGCAGACCATAGGTGACAAATGACGCCCAGGGGTCGCCGTCGGCGGTCAGCGTCGCCACCGTGCCGACGTTGGTCGACGCGGCGATCGTGCGGGCCTCTTCCGCAGCCGATGGCCGAACGACGTCGGCCATCGGGGTCAGCGGTGGTGGAACCGAGGGGGCGTCCCCCGGGTCGCCATGGTCCACTCAGCCGCCCAATGCGGCGATCAGATCCTTGATCTGCGCGGTTTCGGCTTCGGTCACCGGTTCTTCGGCTTCCACGGCCTCGATGAGATCCTGGCGAACCCCGATGCCGTTCGCGGCTTCGGCAGTCGTCAGCTTGGCGCGCAGCCGGGCGACATAGAGCCGCTGGCCCAGAGTCGCCCCCGGCCCATCGGCGGCGATCGTCATCAGCTCGTCGTAGCGGCTGCGCACACCGCTCAGCGCGACGATGACCGACGGAGTGACGCGGCTGCGTCCGGCCGCCTCGGACAACGAGGCCTGCAATTTGCGCAGACCGCTGAACACCACTGCCGCCCGCTCTGGGAATTCCGAATCACCGACCGACGGCAGTGCGTCGATGGCGGCGGTGTACATGTGCATCGCCGCATCGGACAGACCAACGATTACGGGTGCTTCACCATCATTAGGTGCCGACTCAGCCACGGGCCATCCCTCGAATTTTCGGTCGCCGGTCCGGTCGCCGGCAAGATCAAATCGGGGAAAACCTAACCCGCCGTCGCTTCTTATTCAACCGTTAGTTTTCCCGCAAACGCGTCGCCTTCGGCGAATCGCGTTGCTGCAGGATCGTTTCGGCCTTTCAGCGAGGAGCCGGAGGCGGATCGCGCATGAGCGCGGGTGTCGGGCGGCGGCGAAGTGGGTACGTTGAAAGACTGATGGACGAAACTCAGGGCAGCCACGTTGAAGCCGGAGTGGTGGAGCATCCCACTGCCGAGGATTTCGCCCATGCCCGCACGCTGCCGACTGATCTCGGCTGGTTCAAACGGGCGGTTTTCTACGAGGTGCTGGTGCGGGCGTTCTACGACACCAACGCCGACGGCATCGGGGACCTCCGTGGGCTCACCGAACAGCTTGACTACCTCAAGTGGCTCGGCGTCGACTGCCTGTGGCTGCCGCCGTTCTACGATTCGCCGCTGCGCGACGGTGGCTACGACATCCGCGATTTCTACAAGGTGCTGCCGGAATTCGGCACCGTCGAGGACTTCGTCACGCTGCTGGACGCCGCACACCGGCGCGGGATCCGCGTCATCACCGACCTCGTGATGAACCACACCTCCGACTCGCACCACTGGTTCCAGGAGTCCCGGCGCAACCCCGACGGGCCGTACGGAGACTTCTACGTCTGGAGCGATACCAGCGAGAAGTATCAGGACGCGCGGATCATCTTCGTCGATACCGAGGAATCCAACTGGACGTTCGACCCGGTGCGCCGACAGTTCTACTGGCACCGGTTCTTCTCCCACCAGCCCGACCTCAACTACGACAACCCTGCCGTGCAGGAAGCGATGATCGACGCGCTGCGGTTCTGGCTGGACCTCGGCATCGACGGCTTCCGGCTGGACGCTGTGCCGTACCTGTTCGAACGCGAGGGCACCAACTGCGAGAACCTGCCGGAAACGCACGCGTTCCTCAAGCACTGCCGCAAGGTCATCGACGACGAGTTCCCCGGCCGGGTATTGCTGGCCGAGGCCAATCAGTGGCCCGCCGATGTGGTGGAGTACTTCGGCGATCCGGTCACCGGCGGCGACGAGTGCCACATGGCGTTCCATTTCCCGTTGATGCCAAGGATTTTCATGGCGGTGCGACGCGAGTCGCGGTTCCCCATCTCGGAGATCCTGGCGAACACCCCGCCCATTCCCGACATGGCGCAGTGGGGCATCTTCCTGCGAAACCACGACGAGCTCACGCTGGAGATGGTCACCGACGAAGAGCGTGACTACATGTACGCCGAGTATGCGAAAGACCCGCGGATGAAAGCCAATGTCGGCATCCGCCGCAGGCTCGCCCCGCTGCTGGAGAACGACCGCAACCAGATCGAGCTGTTCACCGCGCTGCTGTTGTCACTGCCGGGTTCCCCGGTGCTGTACTACGGCGACGAGATCGGGATGGGCGACATCATCTGGCTCGGCGATCGGGACAGTGTGCGCACCCCGATGCAGTGGACGCCGGACCGTAACGCCGGGTTCTCCAAGGCAAATCCGGGGCGGTTGTACCTGCCGCCGAATCAGGATGCGATCTACGGGTATCAGTCGGTCAACGTGGAAGCCCAACGGGACAGCTCCAATTCGCTGTTGAACTGGACGCGCCACATGCTTGCGGTGCGCGGCCGCCATGATGCGTTCGCCGTGGGAACGTTCCGCGAGTTGGGCGGGTCCAACCCGTCGGTGCTGGCCTTCGTCCGCGAGATCGACGCGGCCACCGCCGAAGACGGCACCAACGATGCGGTGTTGTGCGTCAACAACTTGTCGCGGTTCCCGCAGCCCATCGAGCTGAACCTGCAGCAGTGGAACGGGTACACGCCAATCGAGATGTCCGGCTACGTCGAGTTCCCCAGTATCGGGCAGCTGCCGTACCTGCTCACCCTGCCTGGGCACGGGTTCTACTGGTTCCAGCTTCGCGAGCCCGAGGAAGAACCGGGAGTGCAGCAATGAACATCCAATTCGCCGATTGGCTACGCCAACAACGATGGTATGCCGGCCGCAACCGTGAATTAGACTCTGCCGCACCGGGTATGGTGGTGCGGCTGGGTGAAGACACGGAACTCGTCCTGCTGGATGCGTCCTACTCCGACGGCACGGCCGAGCGCTACCAGGTGATCGTGCACTGGGGTGGCGGCCCGATCGAGGAATACAGTTCGGTCGCCACGATCGGCACTGCGGACGGCCGGACCGCCTATGACGCGCTGTACGAACCGGGTTCCGCGCAGTACCTGCTCTCGCTGATCGACGAGTCTGCGACGGTGGACGGCGTGGCGTTCGTTCGTGAACCCGACGTCACGCTGCCGCTGGAAGCCCCGCCGCGCGTGTCGGCAGCCGAGCAGAGCAACACCAGTGTGGTGTTCGGGCAGGACGCCGTGCTGAAGGTGTTCCGCCGCATCACCCCGGGGGTACACCCGGACATCGAACTCAACCGGGTACTGGCCAGGGCGGGCAATCCGCATGTCGCTCGCTTGCTGGGATCCATCGAAACAAGTTGGGATGGAGCCCCGTTCGCATTGGGGATGCTCGCCGAGTTCGCCGCAAACTCCGCAGAAGGCTGGGACATGGCCACCGCCAGCACCCGTGACCTGTTCGCGGAAGGCGACCTGTACGCCGACGAGGTGGGCGGAGACTTCGCGGGCGAATCGTACCGGCTCGGTGAGGCGGTCGCGTCGGTGCACGCCTGCCTGGCCGAGGCACTCGGCGCCGAGACCGCACCGTTCCCGCTCGAGATCATGCTGGACCGGCTTTCCGCCGCGGCGGAGGCGGTACCCGAACTGCAGCAACATGTTCCGTTGATCGAGGAGCGGTACCACAAGCTGGCCGGCGAACTGTTGACCGTGCAGCGGGTACACGGCGATCTGCATCTCGGTCAGGTGTTGCGCACCCCCGAGCGCTGGCTGCTGATCGACTTCGAAGGCGAACCCGGCCAGCCGCTGGAGCAACGTCGCCGGCCCGACACCCCGGTTCGCGATGTCGCGGGCATCCTCAGATCGTTCGAGTACGCAGCACATCAACGGTTGGTCGATCAGTCCGACGAAGACGACCGAGCCAGGCAGTTGGCGGCGCGCGCGCGGGAATGGGTGGACCGCAACAGTGCGGCGTTCTGCGACGGCTACGCGACGGTCGCGGGTAGCGATCCGCGCGAGCACGCCGAGTTGCTGACCGCCTACGAGTTGGACAAAGCGGTGTACGAGGCGGCCTACGAGGTCAGGCACCGGCCCAGCTGGCTGCGAATCCCGCTGGGCTCGGTCACCCGCCTGGTGGGCTGAGTTCTCCCGCGAGCAGACAGAGAATCGCATTACCCGAGGGGTTATGGTGCGAGTCTGCGTCTGCTCGGCGAGGAAAGTGGCCCCTACAGCGTGACGATCTCGTAGCGGTCCAGCTGATCGATCAGCGTGTGCAACTGGTTCTGCGAGGACCCGAGGGTGTGCTCGATCGCGGTGAGCCGCGCGGCGTAATGGCCGACCGGGTATTCCGCGGTCACCCCGATGCCACCGTGCAGCTGGATGGATTCCTGCGCGATGTGCCTGCCGGAGCGCCCGATCTGGAGCTTGGCGCGCGCCGCGATCACCGGATCGAACTGACCGTCGGCGATGGACATCGCGGCGTAGAGGCTCATGCTGCGGGCGAGTTCGAGCGACATGTACATGTCGGCGGCCCGCTGGGTGAGGGTCTGGAACTTGCTCAGCGTGACCCCGAACTGCTTGCGAGCGTTGAGGTATTCGGTCGTCAGGCGCAGCGCCTGCTCCATCGCGCCGACTGCCTCGGCGCACAGGGCTGCCGAAAGCCGCACCAGCGCACGGGTGATGGCGTCGGTGGCGTCGACCGCGTCGCCGAGCGGTTCGGCCGGGGTCGACGTGAGGTCGATCTGGGCGCCGCGGCGGCCGTCGAAAGTTCGGTAACTCATGCGGGTCACCGCGGTGACGTCGACGAGGAACAAACCAATACCACCGTCGGGCAGCGCTGCACTGACGATCACGGTGTCGGCCGCGTCGCCGGCCAGCACCGGATTCTTGGTGCCGGTCAACGTCCACGAATCGCCTTCGCGGGCAGCTTTCGTGGTGATCGCAGCACCGCGCACGCCGGGTTCGGCGTGCGCGAAGGCCAGTAGCCGTTGACCGGCGGCCACCTCGTCGAGCAGCGCACGCTGGGCGTCGGTGCCCAGTTCGGCGATGATCGAGCCGGGCCCGATCGCGCCGTGCAGCACCGGTTCGGGTGCCAGCTGGCGGCCGATTTCGTTGAGAACCAACATGATCTCGATCTGGCCGCCGGAATCCTCATCGAAACCCAGCCCGAGTACGCCGGTTTCGGCGAGCTGACTCCACACCTGCGGGTTGTAACCGGGGTCGGAGTCGACGACTTTGTTGCGCGTTTCGGCGTTGTCGTAGCTCGCCGAAAGCAGGTCACGGGTGGTGTCGGCCAGCAGGGTCTGTTCGTCAGTTTGCTGAAAATCCATGGCTCAACTCACAATCCGAGAATGGTGGACGCGATGATGGTGCGCTGAACCTCGTTGCTGCCGCCGTAGATCGAGGTCTTGCGATAGTTCAGGTAATGCGGTGCGGCCAGTTGTGCCCATTCGGGCGAGGCGATGTCACCCGCGTCGAACGGCAGCGCGTCCGCGCCTGCCACCTCGACCAGCAGTTCGGTGGCGGTCTGCTGCAGCTGGCTGCCGCGGAGCTTGAGCACCGACGAGGCCGGGCTCGGCTTGCCGTCGGACGATGCCGATGTCACCCGCATCTGGGTGAGTTCCAAGGCGAGCACGTCGTTCTCGGCTTCGGCGAGCCGCGCGGCGAACAGCGGATCGGCCAGCAGCCCGTTGGCCTCCGCGCGTTCCTTGACGTCGGCGAGGCGAACCTTCGTCCGCGCCACCTGGGCGATGCCCGTGCGCTCGTTGCCCAGCAGGAACTTCGCGTAGGTCCAGCCCTGGTTCTCCTCGCCGACGAGCTGGTCGGCCGGCACCCGGACATCTTCGAAGAAGACCTCGTTGACCTCGAAGCCGCCGTCGATCAGCTTGATCGGACGAAGCGTGACACCCGGGGTGTTCATGTCGATCAGCAGGAACGAGATACCGGCCTGCCGCTTGGGGGCCTGCGGGTCGGTGCGGACCAGGCAGAAGATCCAGTCGGCGTGCTGACCCAGGGTGGTCCAGGTCTTCTGGCCGTTGACCACGTAACTGTCGCCGTCGCGGAGCGCGGTGGTGCGCAGCGAGGCAAGGTCGGACCCGGCTTCGGGCTCGGAGAAGCCCTGGCACCACCAGATGTCCAGCGCCGCGGTCGGCGGCAGGAACCGCTCCTTGATCTCCTGGGAGCCGAACTCGGCGATCACCGGGCCGACCATTCGGGCGTTGAACGTCAGCGGCTCGGGCACGCAGGCCAGCTGCATCTCGTCGAGCCAGATCTGGTGCTGGTTGGGCGTCCAGTCCTTGCCGCCCCATTCGACCGGCCAGTTCGGCACCGCGAGACCGTGCTCATGCAGGATCTTGTGGGCGGTGACGATGTGCTCTTTGCTCAACTCCAGCCCCTGGCGAGACCGTTCGCGGATCTCAGCGGGAATCTTCGTGGTGTAGAAGGCGCGGAGTTCGTCGCGGAACGCGGCTTCCTCCGGCGTGAGGGCTAGCTGCATGTCTGCACCCTAAACCACCGGTTGGTTGGGAGGCTAACGGTCTGGCTAACGCACCAGCCTGCGCAGCAGCGTCGACGCGGCGGCCACGCCGAGCACCGCGGCCACGACCAGCACGGTGATGTCGAGCGCCCAGTTCGTCGGGGTGCCGATCAGTAGCCCGCGCAACGCGTTGACCTCGTAACTGAGCGGGTTGACCATGCTGAGCCAGCGCAGCCAGCCCGGCATGATGTCGACGGGATAGAGCGCATTGGATGCGAAGAACAGCGGCATGGTGATGGCCTGGCCCGATGCCCATCAGCCGATCGCGTTTACGCACCAGCCCGGCCAGCGTCATGGACAGGCACGCGAAGAACGCCGACCCCAGCACCACCACGCCCATCGCGGCCAGGATCCGCAGCGGGTTGGCCGTCATCGCGATCCCCATCAGATACGCCAGCGCCACCACGCCGAGCACCTGCACGACCGACCGCACGCCTGCGGCGAATGCCTTACCGGTCACCAGCGCCGATGCGGGTGTGGGCGTCACCATCAACTTCGCCAGGATGCCCGCGTCCCGGTCCCAGATGATCTGGATGCCGTAGAAGATCGAGATGAACAACGCCGACTGGGCGATGATGCCCGGCGCCAGAAATTCGAGATACGGCAGTCCGCCGGTGTCGACGACATGCAGCTTGCTGAACGTCTGGCCGAAGATCAGCAGCCACAGGGCGGGTTGAACCAGGCGGGTGAACAGCTCGGTCCGGTCGTGGCGGAGCTTCTGGAGTTCGACCAGTGCGAACGCGCTCATCCGCAGCGCCAAGCCGCGGACGCGGCGGATCCCGCGCGGCGCGAGGACCAGTGTGGTTGCGGTGGAGTCAGCTGACACGGCGGGCCGTCCTCCTTGTCGAGCGGACATCGGCCAGGCCGGAACCTCGGGAGTCGGCCTCGAGATCCGAACCCGCGTAGTGCCGGAAGACGTCCTCCAACGTGGCGTCTGAGCCGGTCTGGCCGGAGACGCAGGCCTTCAACTCACCGGGCGTTCCGAGCGCCTGCAACCGGCCGTGATGCATGAGTGCCACCCGGTCACACAACGCGTCGGCTTCGGCCATGTAGTGCGTGGTAAGCAAGACGGTCATGCCGAACTCGGCCTGCATGCGCCGGACCTGTTCCCAGACGCTGTCGCGCGCAATAGGGTCCAGTCCGACCGTCGGCTCGTCGAGAATCAGCAGCAGGGGCCGGTTGACCAGTGCTTGGGCCAGCTCGAGGCGGCGCACCATGCCGCCGGAGTACGTGCCTGCCGTGGCCTCGGCGACGTCGAGCAGCTGCATCGATTCCAGCGCTGCGGTGACGCGTTCGGAACGCTCGGCGCGCGGCACGTCGTAGAGGCGTGCGAACAACTCCACGTTCTGCCTGCCGGTCAACGCCGACTCGATCGAAAGTTGTTGTGGTACATATCCGATGTTGTGCCGGATGTCCATCGTGTGCTTGCCCGTGTCCAGGCCGAAGATTTTGACCTCGCCGCTTTGGACCGGGGTCAGGGTGGTGAGCACCCGCACCACCGTGGTCTTACCGGCCCCGTTGGGGCCGAGCAGTCCCAGCGTCTCGCCGGGCCGCACCTGCAACGTCAGATCCTCGACGGCGGTGAACTTCCCGTACCGATGGGTCAGGCGGGTGCAGTCGATCGCGAACGGTTGAGTCATGTCTGCCTCTCTCGCAACAACCGGGTCAGCTCGTCAAGGACGTCCAACCCTCTTGCCAGGACGTCGATCTGAGCATCGTCGAGTTGATCCAGGACGGCAGACAGTGCGGCGCGGCGTGCGGCCCGTGTTTCGTCTGCGATGCGCTGTGCGGGCGGGGTGAGCTGCAACCGGCCGACGCGACGATCACTGTCGTCCACCGCTCTGACCAGCATGCCGTCGGCGACGAGCCGCGAGACCAGCGTGGAAGCGGTGTTGGGCATCAGGCCGAGTTCGGCCGCGGCTTCCCGCACCGATATCCCGGGGTGACGGCCCACCAGCCGCAGCAGTTCGCCCTGGGACTGCGTCAAGCCGGCGGCATCGAAACCCCCTCCGGTGGACCGCCGCAACTGTCTGCGGAACCGGCCGACGACGCTGAACAGCTCGCCGACCAGATCTGCCATGCCGCCCACAATACCTCTGTAACAGAGGTATTTCACATGGAGGTTCTGGCACCGGCTGAAATGGGGAACCGGCAAACAGGGAGAAATGCCGCAGCCGTGGCCGCAGGGTGGTTGCCGCCGCTCTTCGGCTTCTACCCCCGGCCCGCCCGGCCGGTGGCACCGAGGGTTAACTCGGCGCCTGCTAGGCGGCCACGGCTGCTATTTGAAAAAGCTACCATATTTCCTGGTACAGCCCGGGATTTCGGTGGTGTTAGCAACTTCTACGCAGGTGTCATTTTTGATCGCACCGCAACACCAGCACCGCTCGGGCATCGACGTCGACGCGGCCGCCGGCGGCGATCGGATCGGTGTCGAAGTTTGCGGCGGTGTCGATGACGGGAACCCACTGGTCTCCGAAATCGGACGGCGGTAACGCGAATTCGATGGGTTCGTAGTGTGCGTTGAAGCACAGTAGGAAGGAATCGTCGACGACGCGCTGCCCGCGAATGTCCAGATCGGCGATGCCCTGGCCGTTCAGATACACCGCGACGGACTTGGCATAGCCGGTCTCCCAGTCCTCGGCCGTCATGTCCGAACCGTCGGGTGCGAACCATGCGATGTCGGGAGTTCCGGGCGCGCCGGATTGGCGGACCGGTCGACCGTCGAAGAAGCGCCGCCGCCGGAACACCGGGTGGGCGGCCCGCAGCGCAGACACCGACCGGGTGAACTCGATGAGATCGTTGTCGGCATTGGCCCAGTCGATCCACGAGATGTCGCTGTCCTGGCAATACACGTTGTTGTTGCCCCGCTGCGTGCGGCCCAGCTCGTCACCGTGCGAGATCATCGGAACACCTTGTGACAGCAGCAGAGTGGCCAGGAAGTTGCGCTGCTGACGGGTGCGCAGGTCGTTGATGGCTGCCTCGTCCGTCGGACCCTCCACGCCGCAGTTCCACGATTTGTTGTTGCTCTCGCCGTCCCGGTTGTCCTCGCCGTTGGCCTCGTTGTGCTTTTCGTTGTAGGACACCAGGTCTCGCAGTGTGAACCCGTCGTGCGCGGTGACGAAGTTGATCGAGGCGAAGGGACGGCGTCCGGTCTGCTCGTACAGATCGGCAGACCCGGTAAGCCGCGACGCGAACTCGTCGAGCGTGGCCGGTTCACCACGCCAATAGTCGCGTACGGTGTCGCGGTACTTGCCGTTCCACTCCGTCCACAGTGGCGGGAAGTTGCCCACCTGATAGCCACCGGGCCCGACGTCCCACGGCTCGGCGATCAGCTTGACCTGGCTGACGATCGGGTCCTGTTGCACCAGTTCGAAGAACGTGCTCAGGCGGTCGACGTCGTAGAACTCCCGCGCCAGTGTCGAGGCCAGGTCGAAGCGGAAGCCGTCGACGTGCATCTCCGTCACCCAGTACCGCAACGAGTCCATGATCAACTGAAGCGAATGTGGGTGCCCGACGTTGAGGCTGTTGCCGGTGCCGGTGTAGTCCATGTAGTAGCGCTTGTCGTCGTCGACCAGCCGGTAGTAGGCGGCGTTGTCGATGCCGCGCATAGACAGCGTCGGCCCCATGTGGTTGCCCTCGGCGGTGTGGTTGTAGACCACGTCGAGGATGACCTCGATGTTGGCGGCGTGCAGTTCGCGCACCATCGCCTTGAATTCCTGAACGTGCCCGCCGGGTGTGTTGCTGGAGCTGTAGCGCGGGTCGGGAGCGAGGAACCCGATCGTGTTGTAGCCCCAGTAGTTCGACAATCCCTTCTCGACGAGACCGGAGTCGTCCACGAAATGGTGCACGGGCATCAACTCGATCGCGTTGACGCCCAATGACTTCAGATGCTCGACGATCGCTGGATGCGCGACGGCGGCATATGTTCCGCGCAGCTGCTCGGGAATGTCCGGATGGGTCTGGGTCAGCCCCCTGACGTGGGCTTCGTAGATGACGGTGTCGGCGTACTCATGCCCGGGGCGATGGTCGACGGCCCAATCGAAGTAGGGGTTGATCACCACCGCCTTCGGCATGTTCGTCGCGGAGTCGTCGTCGTTGCGGCTGTCCGGGTCGCCGAAGTTGTAGGCGAACAGCGGCTGGCCCCAGGTGAACGCGCCGTCGATGGCCTTGGCGTACGGATCGAGCACGAGCTTGTTCGGATTGCACCGGTGCCCGGCGGCCGGATCGTAGGGCCCGTGCACACGGTAGCCGTAGCGCTGCCCCGGCTCGATGCTGGGGACGAAACCGTGCCAGACGAACCCGTCGACCTCGGGCAGGGCAATCCGGGTCTCCTGCAGGTTCCCCTCGCCGTCATCGTCGAAAAGACACAGTTCGACCCGCTCGGCGACCTCGCTGAACACCGCGAAATTGGTGCCAGAGCCGTCGTAGGTCGCGCCCAGCGGGTACGCCTTGCCCCGCCAGATTTCCAGTTCGGATTCCGATGTTCGATCTGCGGGATTCACAACCCGACTTTACGGCCAGTGCGGGTAGGAGGAGGCGGCACATGCACACTAGAAGATCTGCGGCACCCGTCGTCCACCGGATGGAGTTCCCCTTGCCCACTGGCCTTGACCTGCCGGATTACCGCACCCTGCGGGTCACGCTCGACCGTGCTGTTGCGACCATCACGCTCAACCGTCCGCGGCAGCGCAACGCGTTCGGTGACGGGATGGGCGAGGAACTCGCTGACGCCTACACGCGGTGCGATCGCGAGGACGGCGTCCGGGCGATCGTGCTGACCGGGGCCCCGCCGGCGTTCTGCGCGGGTGCCGATCTCGGCGCGGGGGAGCGCACATTTGCTGAGCCCGGCAAGGAATTCAGCGCGGCCGGCATCGCGGTGCCGGCATGGACCCTGGCCAAGCCAGTGATCGCTGCGGTCAACGGACATGCGATCGGGCTCGGACTGACCCTGGCGCTGCAGTGCGACATCCGGATCTTCGCCGCCGACGCACGCTACGGCGTGGTGCAGGCCCGGCGCGGCATGGTCGGCGACGCGTATTCGCACTGGGTCCTCCCGCGACTGGTGGGCATCTCCAACGCCGCGGAGATTCTCTTGACCGGAGCCACTTTTGACGGGCATCGCGCCGTTGCACTCGGCCTCGGCAGCAGAGTTCTGCCCGCACCGGAGGTGCTCCCCGCCGCACATGAGCTTGCCCACGACATCGCCACCAACACCGCGCCGATGTCGGTGGCGGCCAGCAAGCGGTTGTTGTGGGACTCCTTCGACCTGGACCGCCCGGCCGTCGGCGCCAGGGAGACCGAGATTCACTTGCGACTGATGGCGCACGAGGACGCACGCGAAGGCGTGCGGGCCTACCGTGACCAGCGACCGCCGGACTGGACCGGCCGGCCGGCTGATCCGACGGCCTGAACCCTCGCGCTAGGAAATCGCCACGCCGGCGGCGCGCAATTCGTCGATCGCCGTAGCGGTGCTGGCCGGTGCCACGCCGGCCGTCAGCCCCGACAGGACCCGCGTCGTGAAGCCCGCGCTTGCCGCGTCGGCCGCGGTGGCCGCCACGCAGTAGTCCGTCGCAATGCCCACCACGTCGACCGCGTCGACGTCACGCTGCCGCAGCCAGTCGGCCAGCGTCGCCCCGGTGTCGTCGGTGCCTTCGAAGCCGCTGTAGGCGGCTGAATAGTGCCCCTTCTTGAACACCGCCTCGACGCTGCCCGCGTCGAACTCGGGGTGGAAGGCCGCGCCGGGCGTCTCGGCCACGCAGTGACGCGGCCAGGACACCCGGAAGTCGGGAGTGTCGGAGAAGTGCTCGCCCGGGTCGATGTGGAAGTCCTGGGTAGCCACCACATGGTCGTACCCGTGCTCGTCGGCAAGCAGTTCGGTGATCCCACGGGCCACCTCGGCACCACCGGCGACCGCCAACGAGCCGCCCTCGCAGAAGTCGTTCTGCACGTCGACGACGATGAGTGCGCGCATGACTCAAAACTACCCGCCGAACAGCAGGTACAACCCGGTGAACGTGTACCCGACCATCACCAGCATCATCGCGAGTTGTCCGGTGAGTTGGTTCTGCTTGGGTAGCAGCTGCAGCGCCCGGTCGTGTGCGGCGATCACGCCGGCCACGTGCCCGGCCAGCACGAACCCGACCTTCAGGGTGGCCAGCAGCGTCGGGTGAAGCGACAGAACATAGTTGACCTCATGGTCGAGCCCGAACAGCAGGATCAGCGTCTCCTGACCCTTCTCGACTAGGTACGACAAGTAGTGGGCGAACACGTAGCCGATGACGATCGGGATCAGCGAATGTGCCATCAGGCCGGGCAGCTCGCTGCGGCGTCCTCGGTCAACGCCGCCGGTGGCGCGGGCGGCCGCCCAGAAGGTGAGCGCCACCGTGGCGACGAAAACCAGCAAGCCGGTGGTGCGGATCAGGGTGGCGCCGAGTGCCGAGCCAGAGTTGGCGTCGACGAAGTTACGCCACTGTGGCATCGCCGAGAAGCTGTCGAACGCCGTCGATCCGAGCAGCACGGCGAGGACCGCGACGACGCCGGAGCGCACCGGCAACGACGGCAGATGGTCGAACGGATTGCCCACCACGATGCGGCCGGCATGGCGTCGCAACGGTGACAACCGCGACGCCACCATGCTGTACACCTCGAACGGGTCGGCGTTCGACAGCCACCGCGGCCCGCAGAACAGCGCTCCGGCGAACGTCACCGCGAGGTAGACCAGCAGCCAGTTGCGAATGGCCGCAACGGATCCCGGGTTCGGGCTGGCCAGCTCGAGCCAGACGAACGCGAACAGGCCCGCAGCTGCGGGCCAGTAGCCGAGGCGATCTGGATAGCGCTGGACGGTGCTGCGCAACAGTCGGTACACGATGCGCACCGGTGAGATGACCCGCCACACCGGGCCGAAAGCCAGGGACAGCGCGACCAGCCCGACCCACAGCAGCACGTAGAACACGCCGGGCAGTGGATTGTTCGCGTCCTGCGGTCCCCAGAACGCCGCGACCGCCACCCATCCCGTGAAAGCCAGCGCAAGCACGCCGACGATCCACCGGGTGACGGGGGAGTCCACGACCGTCGTCACCCAGCCCGGCAGCGGCCGTCCCGGTTTGGCGGGGTCGAATCTCGGCCGCCGCCAGGCGAAGGCGACGACGGCGAACGTGAACGTCAGCGTCCACGCCGCACCGATCAGTGCGTACGTGAACGGGATGGGAAGGTCGGTCGAACCGCCCAGGCCGTGCGCCAGTATCGCGGTTCGATCCGAAGTCACGGCTGTACTTGCACGCTTGCGATGGTGCGGGTCAGGTGGTGCAGTTCGATGTCGACAGTGCCCGGCACATCCACGGTGAACTGGAACTGCTGCCCGTTGCGCGGCTCGATCTTGAACGTGTGCTCGGGGTTGGAATGCACATGCAGCTCGTCGGCGGCATCGCTGTTGACCCGCACCACGATCGGTTCGGAGACCTTGCCCTGCAGCTGGGCGTTGGTCGGGGTCACCTCGCCACCTTTGATGGTCACATCGATCACCAGCCGGTTGGGCGCCTGCTGCTGGTCGGTCATGTCCGACGGGCTGACCGTGGACTCGGTGGGACTGGCTGGACTGGCTGCGGGGCTCTCGGCGGTACCGCTGTCTGAGCTGCCGCAGCCGGCTGTGATCAGTGCTGCTGCGGCCGCCAGGACGATGAATGCGCTTCTACGGTTGGTCACGGTGAACCATCTTGGCCTGACTCGTGCCCATCTTCACCTTGAGGCGTATCGCCTCTGCGCCGGTCCCGCATCGCGATGTAGACCACCACACCGACCACCACGACGGCCGGCGCGAACGCCGGCAACGCCAGCAGCAGGGTGTGGTCGGCTTGGTAGGTCATCACGTCTGCGGCTGGACCGGCCGGGGCTCGTCAATCTTGCTGCCCGCCGCCAGTTCTCGGGCATTGATCCGGCCTGCGCCCCACGTCAGCGCGGCGATCAGGATCAGGGTGCACACCAACACCACCAGCGAAGCAACGTTGAACAGCCAAGAGGGATGGTCCAGGTTGCGTTCGCGCTGCAGCAGGGTGATCTCCTGAACGAAGTCCCTCGTGCTCGATGCCTGCACGGGAGTTTCCTCGGCCCCGATGCCCGGATCGGCCGGAAGGTATATCGGCACCCCGGCCATGGTGGTGCCGTCCTGGACCCTCAGCAGGGTCTTCCAACTACCCCACACCGGGATCGGCTGGGTGGAGCGGTAGTGGCCGGGACCGACATTCTCCAGCGGATTGACGACCAGACCGCGTTGGTTGTCCAGGCCGCCCTGCCAGGCCAGGATCGACACCCATTCCGGATTGTCGCTGACGAGGTTCGCCGGCGTGATCTGCACGTCGGCCGACACCATGCGTTGGCCTTCATCGCTGGGCAGGTCGGTCAAAGTGATTGTGGCATTGGCATTCTCCGGAACCTCGGTTCGCAGGCCGCTGGCCACGGCGCCGCCGAGCACCAGCACCGTCGCGATCACGACCGAGATGCCCACCGCGGGCCGGGGCAATCGCTGGCCGGTGAGTACCAGCGCCAGCAGCGCGCCGCACAAGCCCATGGCGACCGCGACGGGAATCGCCATCGCCAACGCCTCGGCCCACATGCTGGTCGGCCACGGGTATCGGTACACCGCGTCGATCCACAACGATTCCAGCCAAAGGCCCGCGGTCGCCACGCCAAGCCCGCCGACCGCGCCGAAGATGATGGGCCGCTTGACAAGTGGGGTCAGCGCCAGCAGTTCCACCACCAGGGCCGGGCCGAGGTACAGGGCGAACCAACTCATGGGGGCGCCCAGCACCGGGCCGACGACCAATGCGACGGCACCGCGCAGCACGACGGCGAATCCCGCGGCGATCAGCGCCGCACCAGGGCCCAGCACCAGACGCGCGGCGACGGCGGCCATGGCCGCGGCACCCGCGATCATCATCGGTTGCAGCACAAGGCGGAACTGTTCGACGCCGAAGTCGTACTCGATCTGGAACACCGACAGCCCGATGAAAAGACCGCCGAAAGTCAGGTAGTAGAGGAACTTGTTGAACTTGCTGTCCTCGGCCACGTCCGGGCCCATGGCCACCCGGCCCTCATGCTCGAGCAGCAACACCGCGATCAATGACAGGCCCGCACCGCCGATCAACATCAAATGCGTTGGACCCCAAAGAGTGACGTCCTGACCGAAAATGCGGTGCCAGACGTCGTCGAGGGGGAAGCCGATCAGGGCGTACAGCCCGCACAGCGCCATCAGCACCCCACCCACCGGCGCGTACCAGGTTCGGGTGATGCGGATGGCAGCCGGACCGGGCTTCTCGTAGGGCAGCACGATCGCCATCGAGCCCGCGATGAACAGCAGGAACAGGCCGATCAGGATGAAGTAGTGGGCGGGGTTCGCCAGCGGGCCCTCATCGCGGCCTTTACCGATGTGCAGGCTGACATCCCAGATGAACCCGAACAGCGCGCAGATGATGGTCGAGGTGAACAGGAACACCTGCAACGCCACCCACGGCGGGCGATGGAATTTGTTGCCCAGCCACTCGGCGAAGTTGTTCAGCCAGGTGATGCGGCGCATCCGGTGCAGATAGCCGATCCACAACAAGGCCACCGTGACAACCATGGCCACCACCGACATGCCGATGACCTGGTCGAGCGCAGCGCCACCGCCTTCGGTGCCTGCCGCAGCAACCAGCGATACGTTCGACGAACTCATCATGTTCCCCACCCACTGACTATGTCCGAACGAATCCCGTTGGTGGGAGATGTTGCCAGAACTGAGCAGGCTGAAACAGAGGTACCTGGTACCGCCGGGCTTGGGTAGTTAGCGCTTGCTCCACGAAGTGACCGGGCGGTCGCGGCGCTCACCGTCCACGAAGACATCGACGTGCTCGTCGAAGAAGCAGATGCGGTCGCGGACGCGCTCGGCGTCGACAAGGGGTTCGTGGTACGTCCAGGCCACGTCGGCCGGTCCGTCGGGCACCGAGTAATAGCTCGCCCGGCCCTTGTACGCGCAGTATGTGACGGTCTGGCTGAGTTCCAGTTCGGTGGTCACGTCTTCGCGCGGCAGGTAGAAGCGGGTCGGCAGCAGGGTCTCGAACAACAGCGTCGGCCGTGACGATTCCGCGAGCTGACGACCGTCGAGCTCGATCCGGATGTGGCGACGACTGCGCCGGATGTCGATGCGGTGGAACGGGTCATGCGGGTGCGCGACGATCGGCTCGTCCTCCTCGCGCCACTCGAAGGTGGCGAAGTCGAGGATCACGTAGTCGGCCAGGTCCGGATCGTCGGGTCGGTAGGCCGCCGCGGGGCCCGTCTCTTCGCCGGCGATGACGTCGAAACCGGTACCGGGGCAGGTGTGTGTGGTGAACGGCACCGACGGGTCGAGGAATCCGGGGATCTCGTCGTCACCGGAATCGCCACCCGCCGGGACCAGTTGAGCAGCAAGCGCGGAGCGCGGCACGGCATAGGTCGGGACGACCCGCCGAGGCTCCCACACCAGGACGGCATCGCACGTGTCGATCACCGGCTCCCCGCCCAGGCACACCCGAATTCGTTTGGCAGTCGGCTGATATCGAAGCGATTCGAGATTGGCCGCCAGAAGGCCCGCCATTTTCACTGCCATGCCGCCATTATCGACTGCGGAAGCCGATCATGCGTGCCTGTCGGGGAAAGCGAAAGCCCGTTACTTCACGTCCACGTAAACGGTGCGCTGGGTGACCGCGCTGCTGAGGGTGTCGGTGCGGCTGAAGCTTTGTCCGGGCCGTACCGAGACGACCGTTGCCTGATCCAGCGGTGTCGAACCGAGCCGGTTGACGACCACCTTGTAGCCCTGCGCCTGCAGCTCGCTGATGGTCTGCTGTGCGTTGCTGGGCCCGCTGGGTGCAGCCTGGCCGGGTGCGGCGAATCCGATGACGGCAGCGGCCAATCCACTTGCGAGGGCGGCGCCGATGCCGAACTGCCTGATTGTCTTCTTCACTTTCCTGTCCCCATTTCTTCTTTTCGCTACGCTGCGATATGCCCGGTAAAACCTGCCGTTCAACGGGTTTAATTCCGATGGCAGAAATTTGTCGACCGATGACAGGATTTGCGTGAAGCCGGCGAAACTGGCGGCGTTGGGCCTGCGCCAGCGCGACGGGGTCACGTGCGGCCCAACCGTCGCCGTCGTGGCGGGCGCCCTGCTGGATCCAACGTATCGCGCAGGGTTGCTGGGCCCGGACGGCAGTTCATGGTTCGCCGACGAGCAGGGCCGGATTCACGCTCACGTCAACACGATCTGGCCGCGCCGCCTGGGCACGACGCCCGTAGGGATGGCGCGAGCGTTGACCGGGCACAGTTCCGAACTCGGCGTCGTCTACCGCTGGAGGCGGTTCCGTGGTGCTCGCGACATGCTGGCGGATGTGTGTAGTGCCGCTGCCGCGGACTGGCCCGTCCCGATGCTGATCGGCGATGGGGGCATGCTGGGCATTCCACGGCACTGGGTATTGATCGTCGAGGCAACCGATGAGCTGCTGCAGTGCTACGAACCGTCATCGGGCAGGGTTGTTCCGGTCGGTGTCGCGGCGGTGCGTGGTTCGCGAATCAGTGGACTCGGCTTTCGGAGGCCGTTCGCGTTCGTCGTGCCGGATCGGGTCTAGCGGACGGACGCGTTGCGTCGGATAGCCGGTCAAACTATAGTCTGGACACATGTCCAGAGGTTTCGGAGTCGCCGCGTGAGTGTGTTTTCCCAGTTCAGCGCGATTCCTGCCGTGCGGTGAGCTGAATCATGCGTATTGCATTGCTGTCTTACCGGAGCAAGACCCACTGTGGCGGCCAGGGTGTCTATGTACGCCATCTGAGCCGTGGGCTGGCCGAACTGGGCCACGAGGTCGAGGTTTTCTCGGGCCAGCCCTATCCCGACGGCCTGGACCCACGCGTTCGCCTGACCAAGGTGCCGAGCCTCGACCTGTACCGCGAACCCGACCCGTTCCGCGTGCCGCGACCGAGTGAGATCCGCGATCGCATCGACGCCCTCGAACTGCTGACCATGTGGACGGCAGGCTTCCCTGAACCGCGGACCTTCACGATGCGCGTCGCGCGGATCCTTGCCGAGCGCCGTGACGAGTTCGACGTGGTCCACGACAACCAGAGCCTGGGCACCAGCCTGCTGAAGATCCCTGACCTCGGCCTGCCGGTGGTGGCGACCGTGCACCATCCGATCACCCGTGACCGCGTCCTCGACGTCGCGGCCGCCAAGTGGTGGCGTAAACCGCTGGTGCGCCGGTGGTACGGCTTCGCCGAGATGCAGAAGAAGGTCGCACGGCAGATCCCGGAGCTGCTCACGGTGTCGTCTTCCTCGGCGGCCGATATCGCCGAAGACTTCGGGGTGACCCAGAATCAGCTCCACATCGTGCCGCTCGGCGTGAACACCGAGTTGTTCAAGCCCGCCGAGCATCGGGTGAACGGCCGGATCATCGCGATCGCCAGCGCCGATGTACCACTCAAGGGCATCAGCCACCTACTGCACGCGGTCGCGCGGCTGCGGGTGGAGCGAAACCTCGACGTGCAGCTGGTGTCCAAGCTGGATCCCAACGGCCCGACCGAGAAACTCATTGCCGAGCTCGGTATCTCGGACATCGTGCACAGCTCGAGCGGATTGACCGACGGTGAACTGGCCGCCCTGCTGGCTTCGGCCGAAGTGGCCTGCATTCCCTCTCTCTACGAAGGCTTTTCGTTGCCGGCGGTCGAGGCGATGGCCAGCGGCACTCCGATCGTGGCCAGCCGCGCCGGTGCGCTGCCCGAGGTGGTCGGCAATGACGGTGAGTGTGCGCGGCTGGTCCGACCGGCCGACGTCGACGAGCTCACCTCGGTTCTGGGGCAGCTGCTCGACTCGCCGTTGGAGCGGCGCAAGCTGGGGGCCGCGGGCCGGCAGCGGGCGCTCGACGTCTTCAGTTGGGAATCGGTTGCCGCACAGACTGTTTCGGTGTACGAGCTGGCGCGTGATCGGATGGGAGTGAAACCGTGCTGACAGTCGACTTCGACCGCCTGGGCGTCGGGCCCGGCACCTCCGTTATCGACGTCGGCTGCGGGGCAGGCAGACACACCTTCGAGGCATATCGGCGTGGCGCCGATGTGATCGGCTTCGACCAGAGCGTGTCCGACCTGAACGACGTCGACACCATGCTGCAGGCGATGCGCGAGGAAGGCGACGTCCCGCTGTCGGCCCGCGGTGAGGCGGTCAAAGGCGACGCGTTGGACCTGCCCTTCGAGGACGGCCGTTTCGACTGTGTCATCGCCTCGGAGATCCTGGAGCACGTCCCTGAAGACGACCGAGCGATCGCAGAACTGGTGCGGATCCTCAAACCCGGTGGCTCGCTGGCAATCACGGTTCCGCGCTGGCTGCCGGAAAAGGTGTGCTGGCTGCTGTCCGACGAATACCACGCCAACGAGGGCGGCCACATCCGGATCTACAAGGCCGACGAATTGCGAGACAAGGTGCTCGCCCACGGTCTCGAGCTCACCCACACCCATCACGAGCACGCCCTGCATTCGCCGTACTGGTGGCTGAAATGCGCTGTCGGCACGGAGAAGAACGACCATCCCGCGGTCAAGGCGTACCACCAGCTGCTCGTGTGGGACATGATGGGCCGACCGTGGCTCACGCGCACCGCCGAATCGTTGCTCAATCCGTTGATCGGCAAGAGTGTGGCGCTGTACTTCACCAAGCCGGCCTTTCCGAGCGGGCGGTGAATGTTGCGACCGCTTGAGATTCCCGGTGTGCCCGGTGTATTGACGCCGGATGAATGCCGCCAGACCGCGCAGTCGATCGCCGCAACCCAGGAGTCCTCAGGCGCCCTGCCGTGGTTCGACGGCGGTCACACCGACCCGTGGGATCACGTCGAGAATGCGATGGCGCTGACCGTCGCGGGGCTCATCGAACCGGCCCGCGCAGCCTTTGACTGGTGCCGCACCGTACAGCGGGCCGACGGATCCTGGCCAATCCAGTTGCGCAACGGCGTCGTCGAAGATGCCAACAGCGACAGCAACTTCTGTGCGTACATCGCCACCGGGGTGTGGCATCACGTGCTCATCACCGAGGACCGCGGATTCGCCGAGACGATGTGGCCGGTGGTCAACCGGGCGATCGAATTCGTTCTGGGACTTCAGGCGCCTGGTGGCGAGATCTACTGGGCCAGTACACCGTCCGGCCCCGTCACCGAGGCGCTGCTGACCGGATGCGCGAGTGTGTATCACAGCATCCGGTGCGGGCTGGCCCTTGCGGACTATCTCGATGAGCCGCAGCCGGAATGGGAGGTCGCGGTCGGCAGACTCGGCCATGCCATCGCGGAGCATCCAGAAGCGTTCTCCACCAAGGACACTCACGCGATGGAGTGGTACTACCCGGTGCTCGGCGGGGCGCTGCGCGACGAGGCGGCCCAGGCGCGGATCGATGACCGGTGGGACGATTTCGTGGTGCCGGGCCTGGGTATCCGGTGCGTCGATCACCGGCCTTGGGTGACCGGGGCCGAGACCTGCGAACTGGTGATGGCGCTGGACGCCATCGGCGACACCGCGCGTGCGCACGAGCAGTTCGCCGCCATGCACCATCTGCGCGAGACTGACGGATCCTATTGGACCGGGCTGGTTTTCGCCGACGGGAAACGCTGGCCCGAGGAGCGCACCACCTGGACGGGCGCAGCGATGATCTTGGCGGCCGATGCGCTGTCGTCGACCACGGCGGCCAGCGGCATCTTCCGAGGAGAGGGCCTCCCGCGCGGGCTGGAAGGCGAATACGACTGCGAGTGCGTGGTCAGCGACCGCTAATCCAGCTCGCCCGGTGAGCCGGAGATTCGCTCCAGGACACGCATAGACCCCATCGCGGAGACCTCCCGGAACGCGCCGGTGTTCAGTGCGCGCTGGTAGACGTGGAAAGGTGCCTGACCGCCGTCGTCGGGGTTCGGGAACACGTCGTGGATGATCAGTGCGCCGCCGACCTCGACCCAGCGCGCCCAGCCCTCGAAGTCCCGCTGCGCCGCCTCTTCGGTGTGTCCGCCGTCGATGAACAACAGCCGCAACGGCATTCGCCAACCTCTTGCCACCACGGGCGACTTGCCGACGATGGCTACGACGTGCTCATCGAGACCCGCGGCATCGAGCGTGTGCCGCATCGTGGGCAACGTGTCGAACAATCCGGTCTCGGGGTCGACCATGGACGTGTCGTGGTATTCCCAGCCGGGCTGGTGTTCCTCGGAACCGTGGTGGTGGTCGACGGTGTAGACAACCGATCCGGTCTCCTGGGCCGCGGCGCCCAGCATGACCGTCGACTTCCCGCAGTACGTGCCGATCTCGACCCCGACACCGCCGCCGAGGTAGGTGACCGCGGCGTCGTACAGGGCCCGTCCTTCGTCGGCGGGCATGAAGCCGATGACCTGCTCGGCCAGGGTGAACAAGCGCTCGGCGCGGGGCGGCAGGGCGGTGTCGGTATGGCTCATGGGAGACAACTTACCGTTGCTGGTCACCGCTAGTTGTAGTAGCGTCCGGACACGTGTCCGATCCGGCTCTGGAGTCGACTCGCCGTCGTCTGAGCGCACGACAGGCCGACACCGTGGAACGCCTTGGCCGGGCGGCGGTGGAACTGATCAGCCGGGAGGGGTTCGCCGGGCTGACAGTGCGGCGGGTGGCCGCCGAGGCAGGCGTCGGCTCGGCCACCGCCTACACGTACTTCTCCTCCAAGGAACACCTTGTCGCCGAGGTCTTCTGGCGCCGGCTGTCCGGGTCGCCGCCAGCCGTGCACACCTCCGACGACCCGGCCACCCGCGTCGTCGAGGTGCTCCAGCACATTGCCTCATTGGTCGCCGACGAGCCCGAGTTCGCCGGCGCGGTGACCAACGCGCTGCTCGGCAAGGATCCCGATGTCGAAGTGCTGCGGCAGCGCATCGGCGGAGACATCCGGCTGCGCCTGGTCGCGGCGCTGGGGTCCGACGTGGACCCCGATGTGATCGAGGCACTCGAACTCCTCTACACCGGGACGCTGGTGTGGGCGGGCATGGGTTACGAGGAGTACCCCGGTGTTGCGCGCCGGTTGGAGAAATCAGCGCGGCTGGTTCTGGGTTGAATAAGTGGTGTCTGCTTACCTACTCCACGTTGACCCACCTTCCGGATACCGGAACCCCGAAGCCATGGCCGAATACGCAACGAGCGTCCGGGTGATCGTCGAAGCCTTCGACGGGCACTACCGCGCGCGACACCAGGCGGTGCAAACGCTTGAGGGACAATGGGATCCGGAGTTCTTCACTCTGATCGAATTCCCCACGATGACCCGGTTGCTGCAATTCTACGAGTCCGAGGAGTACCGGCCTTGGCTCGAGCTGCGCAACAAATCCGGTGACGGCACGATCGTCATTTTCCAGGGTGAGGCGTGACGGGCTAGTCCGGTCTCGGTCCGAGGATCGCCTTCGACGCGGCCAGTGCCGGTGCGTAGATCTCGCGGATATCGCGCTCGTCCTCGACGATCAGCGCGGTCAGTTCACGTAAGCCGCCCAGCAGGATGATCGCCATCGGCCGGGTGAGCGCGGGCAACTCTGCCTGGCGGAAGCCGGCGCTGTCGCTGAGATCGATGAGCAGATCCGTGAGTTCGCGCAATGCGGCGCGTTGTAGCGGCCGGGCCGCGCTGCCGAGTGCGGGCAGTTCGCGGATCCAGCTCAGCGTGATCGCCGGGGCCGACTCGATGTGGTCGACGTAGGCGCCGACGGCTTGGCCGATCTGGTCCTGCCAGTCGGCGGCCGGGTCCACAGTGGACCGGATCCTGGCGACCAGCGCGGCGTTGTTGGCCCGCAGCAATTCGATGAAGCATTCTTCTTTGCTTGCGAACTGGTCGTAGAAGGTGCGCTTTGACGTGCGCGCGTGGCGCACGATATCGGCGACCGTGGTGTCGCGATAGCCCTTCGCGTCGATGGCAGAACCCAGACCTTCGAGCAGCCGTAGCCGAAATGTGCCGGCGCTCGATCCGGCACCGGTGAGCGCGGCCGGCATGAGACCCCCTTGCGCTGTTTGGTACCTGCGAGTACCGTACTACACATCGCTTCTGGTACACCGCAGTACCACGATCTGGCTGGAGAAGGCATGACCGAAACAGCAACCGTCGACAACCTCGTGGAAGCCCCACCTGACGTTCGGCTCCCGCCGACGCTGCAGCTTCCAAAGCTGGTGCAGGGCATCGGGTTCTCGACTTCCCGGCGTTGGGTGGTCAAGCGCGTGTGCCGTCGGCACGGCGACGTCTTCACGCTCAACATCCCGGTGTTCGGGCGCACCGTGATGGTCGCGGACCCTCACCTGGCCAAGCAGCTGTTCCAGGCCAACACCACCGACGTCGGCAACATCCAGCCGAACCTCAGCCGCATCCTCGGGTCCGGCTCGGTGTTCGCCCTCGACGGCACCGACCACCGCAGCCGCCGCAAGCTGCTCACCCCGCCGTTCCACGGCAAGAGCATCAAGAACTACGAGAAGATCTTCGAAGAAGAAACCCTGCGCGAATCGGCGAGCTGGCCAGACGGGCAGGAGTTCGAGACGCTCGAACCGATGATGCGAATCACGCTCAACGCCATCCTTCGTGCGGTGTTCGGCGCCGACGGTGAACAATTAGACGAACTGCGACGCATCATCCCACCATGGGTCACGCTTGGGTCGCGGCTGACGGTATTGCCCACGCCGAAGCGCACCTACGGCCGGTTCAGCCCCTGGGGACGGCTCGCCGCCTACCGCAAACAGTACGACGCGGTCATCGACCAGTTGATCGACCGGATCGAGGCCGATCCCGACTTCGACACCCGAGATGACGTCCTGGCGCTGCTGTTGCGCAGCGCCTACGAGGACGGTTCGACCATGTCCCGCAAGGACATCGGCGACGAACTGCTGACCCTGCTGGCTGCCGGACACGAAACGACTGCGGCGACTCTCGGCTGGGCCTTCGAGCGGATCAGTCGTCACCCGCAGGTGCTGGCGGAATTGGTCGCCGAGGCCGCCACCGACGACAACGAATACCGGCAGGCCACCATCCTCGAGGTGCAGCGGGCCCGCACCGTCATCGACTTCGCCGGCAGGCACGTGTACGCGCCGACGTTCGCGCTCGGTGACTGGGTGATCCCGCGCGGCTACTCGATCATCGTCGCGATCGCGCAGATCCAGGAACGGGAAGAGGAGTTCCCGAACCCGGAGCGGTTCGATCCACAACGCTTCGTTGGCAGTAGGCCCGGTCTGGGCTGGATTCCGTTCGGCGGCGGCACCCGGCGCTGCGTCGGCGCCGCATTCGCCAACGTCGAAATGGACGTTGTACTGCGAACAGTGTTGCGCCACTTCGTCATCGATGCCACCACCGCAGCCGACGAGTTGGTGCACAGCCGTGGGGTGGCCTACACCCCGGCGGCGGGCGGGCGGATCGTGATGCGCCGCCGCGGCACGCCGCTCGGGGGCTGACGCCTACTGGCTGGCGGCTTGGCGGCGGGGCAGCTTCCAGCCCTTCCGCGGGAAGTGGCAGGTGTACCCGTTCGGGTAGCGCTGCAGGTAATCCTGGTGCTCGGGCTCGGCCTCCCAGAAGTCGACCGCCGGGGTCACCTCGGTGACCACCTTGCCCGGCCACAGTCCGGACGCGTCGACATCGGCGATGGTGTCCAGCGCCACGCGCTTCTGCTCGTCATCGACGTAGAAGATCGCCGACCGGTAACTGGAGCCGACATCGTTGCCCTGCCGGTCCTTCGTCGACGGGTCGTGAATCTGGAAGAAGAACTCCAGCAGTGCGCGGTAATCGGTCTGCGCCGGGTCGTAGACGATCTCGATGGCCTCGGCGTGGCCCGGATGGTTCCGGTAGGTGGGGTGATCGTTGCGGCCGCCCGTGTAACCCACCCGGGTGGACACCACACCGGGCTGCTTGCGGATCAAGTCCTGCATCCCCCAGAAGCAGCCGCCCGCGAGGATGGCCGTGGAGTAGTTGCTCATATCGCCCCTTATTGGCACGGTCTCTTCTGTCACCTTCATTGTGCGCGCCGCTAACGTGGAACGCATGCGTGTAGCTCTAACGACAGCGCTTGCCGCTTTACTCCTCGCGACAGGGGTTCCCACCGCGGCAGCCGAGCCCCACACGGTGCCTGAGGTGCCGCCCGATCCCGCACGCACGGTGTTCGTCGACAACCCCGTGATCGTGGACCCGCACGAAACACGGATCGAATCCTGGACCCGTAGCGGCGACGGACTGGCGGTCAACTTCACCGCAGGCACCCCGGACTGCTTCGGTGTCCACGTCACCGCGCAGGAGACCGCACAGACCGTCACGGTGAGCCTTCGCGGCGGAACTCCGCCGGAAGCCGTCGGCCGCATGTGCATCGCGCTCGCCGTGGCCGGCACCATCGATGTCCCGCTGCGGGAACCGTTGGGCGGACGACAGGTGCTCGCGGCGCAGTGACGGCCCTCGACAAAGCTCGCTAGAACGTGTTCTAGTTCTGGGATGAGCAAGTTCAGCCGCGATGAACTGGCCGCGGCCTTCGCCACCTTCGAACAGACGGTGGACCGGGCCGCCCGCACCAAGGACTGGGACGTCTGGGTGGAGCACTACACCCCCGACGTCGACTACATCGAGCATGCCGCCGGCACCATGAAGGGCCGTGAGCAGGTGCGGGCCTGGATCTGGAAGACCATGACGAGTTTTCCCGGCAGCTACATGACCGCATTCCCGTCGCTGTGGCACGTGATCGACGAAGCAGGCGGGCGAATCATCTGCGAACTCGACAACCCGTTGGTCGACCCGGGTGACGGCACCGTCATCACCGCCACGAACATCTCGATCATCACCTACGCGGGTGACGGGCTGTGGAGCCGGCAGGAAGACGTCTACAACCCGATGCGCTTCGTGTCCGCGGGGCGCAAGTGGTGCCGCAAAGCTGCCGAACTCGGCACCCTGCCCGACGAGGCGGCCGCCTGGATGCAGCAATTCGGAGGCAAGAAGTGAGCACCCAGCTGGTCATCGGCGCCAACGGGTTCCTCGGCTCGCATGTGTTGCGGCAACTGGTCGACGCGGACGACGGCAGCGAGATCCGCGCGATGATTCGGCCGGGCGCGAACACCGTCGGCATCGATGACCTGCCGGTGCAACGGTTCGTCGGCGACATCTTCGACGCCGACGTGCTGCGCGAGGCGATGACCGGCTGCGACGTCGTCTACTACTGCGTCGTCGACGCCAGAGGCTGGCTACGCGACCCGACCCCGCTGTTCCGGACCAACGTCGAGGGCACCCGCCACGTCCTCGACATCGCCGCGGATATCGCGCCTGCACTCCGGAAATTCGTCTACACCAGCAGCTACGTCACCGTCGGACGCAAACGCGGCAGGCGCGCCACCGAGGACGACGTGATCGATCTGCGTCGGGTGACCCCCTACGTGAAGTCCCGCGTACAGGCCGAGGATCTGGTGCTGCGCTACGCGCGGGAGCGTGGGCTGCCCGCCGTCGCGATGTGCGTGTCCACCACCTACGGCAGCGGTGACTGGGGCCGTACCCCGCACGGCGCCATCATCGCGGGCGCCGCGTTCGGGAAGCTGCCGTTCGTGATGAACGGGATCGAGCTGGAAGCCGTCGGCGTCGACGATGCGGCCCGGGCGCTCATCCTGGCGGCCGAACATGGCCGTGCCGGCGAGCGTTACCTGATCTCGGAGAAATTGATCAGCAACGCCCAGGTGGCGCGGCTGGCAGCGGAGGCGGCAGGGGTGGCGCCACCGGCCCGCTCGCTCCCGCTGCCGGTGTCCTGGCTACTGGCCGCGGCGGGCAGCGTGAAGGGCAAGCTGCGCGGCACTGACGAACGGCTGTCACTGGAGTCGCTGCGGCTGATGCGAGCCGAGGCTGAACTCGACCACTCCAAGGCTGTGCGCGAACTCGGTTGGGAGCCAGGCCCGGTGGAGGAATCCATCGCCGAGGCGGCGAAGTTCTGGGTCGGTGTGAGGGCGGCCAAGCAAGCGCGCAAAGCGGGCTGAACGCCACGCCGGTGGGCGTTAAGCCCCTGTGCCGCAAGCCTATTGCGGGGCTAGCGTGGGGTCATGACCGACAAACTGAAAGTCGACCTCAGCGGCGCGCCGCAAACCATGCTCGCGACGTTCTACGCCAAAGCGCTGGATGCGGGACTGCCCAAGCCGATCCTCGGTGACCGCTTGGCCGCCGAGATCGCCGACCGGATCGACTACGACTGGAGCCGGACCTCGATCACCGCGGCGAATTCTCCTTCGGTGACAACCCGGAGCGCGCACTTCGACAGATGGACCCGCCAGTTCCTGGCCGTCCATCCAGACGCCGTGGTGTTGCATCTGGGCTGCGGACTCGACGGCCGGTACTTCCGGCTCGATCCCGGGCCGGGTGTCGAGTGGTACGACATCGACTATCCCGACGTCGCACATCTGCGTGAGCAGCTCTACCCAAGTCACGACCATTACCACCTGGTGGCGGCGTCGGTGACCGATCCGGTTTGGCTGCAAGACATTCCGGCCGGCCGGCCGACACTGATGATCGGTGAGGGGCTCACCATGTACCTCACCGAAGCTGACGGGATGGCGCTGCTGCGACGGATCGTCGACCGTTCCGGATCGGGTGAACTGCAGTTCGACGCGTTCAACAGCCTGGGCATCAAATCTCAATGGATGAACGCGGTGGTGCGGAGGTCGGGCGCCACGCTCTACTGGGCCATCAACAAGCCAGACGACATCCTGCGCGCCGTGCCCGGCACCAGGCTGCTGGCCTGGTCGTCACCGTTCGACGACGCTGTATTCAAGGAGGTGGCCTGGTACTACCGAGTGATGGCGAGCATCATGCGGCCCATCCCGGCTCTGCGATATATGGCGCAGTATCACCGCTACGCGTTCTGAACCGTTGTTTCCTGATTCCTAGAGGGCCGTCTGTCACTACGTCGAGGGTTGAAGTCAGTATGCGGCTGCGATCCTCGACGTTGACACTTGTCTGGCAGTGCTGATTCTGGAACACCCTTCAAAAGGAAGGAGGGGCACCCCGTTTCCGGGATGCCCCTCCTTCGCTGGTTGGCTTCATCGGCCACTGTGGCGCACGGTGGTGTCCACCTTCGGAACGTTGACCTTGGGCTGGATCTGATCCAGCCAGCCCAGGTGGTCGACACCGGCGGAGATGGTGGTGGTTCCGGTGGCTGTCGGCGCGACGGCTTGGGCCGGGGAGGCGAGGCCCAGGACGGCTGCGCTCAGTCCGCTTGCGGCGATGACGGCGATTCCGAACTTCTTCATTTCTGTCTCCTTCGACTTCCGCTCTTTGCGGTATGCCAGGTAAAACACACAGCTCAGAGCGATAATCCCGGTGGCAGAGATTGATCGCGGGATGGCAGAAATGAGTCGGCTGCGGCCCGTTCTAGTGGCCTTCGGCCCGTTCCTTGAGGCGCTGCAGGGTGAGTTTGATGTGCTCGGCGTTGGCGGTGTTCCGGTCGGACACCCCGGTGGCCCGGCCTGCAAGCGCCTTGAACCAACCGGCCCGGCGGTCCCAGGTGGACTCGGTCACCGTGCAACCGTTCTCTGCCGGGGCGATGTCGTAGCGCCAGTGCGCGACGGGAAGCACGAGCGTCTTCACGTCGAACGCGAAGGTTTTCCCGGGTTCGGCGTCGGTGACGGTGCAGGTGGTGCTCCACGACTTCGAGCCGTTGCGGTTTTGGCCCTTGAACACCGAGCCCGGAGTGGCCGAAGTGCCCTTCTGCCATTCCATCGCGTGGGCTTCCTCGGCGAGCGAGGACAGCGTCGGGAGATCGGTGATGAGCGCGTACACCGCGGCGGGATCGGCGGAGATGGAGACGGAGGCTTTCACAGGGGCGGTCATGGAGGAAATCGTATTGACCGAGCCGGAAGAATGGTGAGCGTGGTCACGTTGAAACTGTCATGACCGATCGCCCTGTGTTGCAGCCCACGGCCGCACACCCCATCACCATCACTCCCACCGGCAAGCACGTCACTGTGCGGATCGACGGCGAAGTGGTCGCCGAGACCGACGACGCGTTGAACTTGCAGGAATCGACCTATCCGGCGGTGCAGTACATCCCGTTGGCCGATGTGGTGCCCGCACTGCTGACCCGCAGCGACACCACCACCTACTGCCCGTACAAGGGCGAGGCCGCCTACTACAACGTCGGTTCTTTCGAAGACGTGATCTGGACCTACGAACAGCCCTATCCCGCCGTCGCCGAAATCGCCGGCCGGGTCGCGTTCTACCCGGACAAGGCCGACATCACCCTGTCGTGACTGGGGCATAGCCTGGTGCGATGCCCAGCGCCAGTGTGGTGTTCAGCGGCCCGGCCAGCCCGGGCTTGACGCTGGCTCCGTTGCGTCGCAGCGGCGGTGACCCGTGTTTCCGCGTGACGCCCGACGGCGCCATCTGGCGCACCAGCTTCATGCGGTCCGGCCCGGTGACCGCGCGGATCGGTAAGTCGGCGCCGGACACGGTCGATTGCGAGGTGTGGGGCGAGGGTGCCGACGAGTTTCTCGACGGTCTGCCCGGCTTGCTGGGCGCCGATGACGACGACTCCGGCTTCGACCCGGTCGAGCCGACGATCGCCGAGGCGTATCGGCGGGTGCCGCATCTGCGCCTCGGGCGCACCGGCCGGGTACTGGAGGCGTTGATCCCGGCGGTCATCGAACAGCGGGTGTCGGGCATGGACGCGTGGCGGGCCTGGCGGGCATTGGTGAACAGGTACGGCGCTCCGGCTCCCGGGCCCGCTCCGGTCGGCATGCGGGTGCCGCCCGGCCCCGAGGTCTGGCGGCGCATACCGTCCTGGGAATTCCACCGCGCCAATGTGGATCCGGGCCGGGCGCGCACAATCGTCGGCTGCGCCCAGCGGGCGGAGGCCTTGGAACGGCTGAGTGCCGAGCGTGCCGTGATCGGCCTGCGGTCATTGCCCGGGGTGGGGGAGTGGACGGCCGCCGAGACCGTGCAACGGGCTTTCGGTGATTCCGATGCGTTGTCGGTCGGCGACTATCACCTCGCCAAGACGGTCGGACTGAGCCTGCTGGGCAAGCCGATCGACGACGACGAGATGGTCGAACTGCTGGAACCGCTGCGGCCACATCGACACCGGGCTGTGCGGTTGTTGTTGGCCAGTGGTCTGGCGGTCAATCCGCGGCGCGGTGCCCGGCAGGCGATACCGAACCTGAAAGCACTGTGAGCCGGCCGGTGATTACCGGTTGCGGCCGACGGGTATCCGACGCGCGGACTACCCCGCAGGCGAAAGGAGCCGCAATGCCGTCATCCGCGAAGACATTCACCATTCCCGGCCTTACCGACAAGCAAGGTAGCGAGGTGGCAGGACTGCTGCAGAAGCAGCTCAGCACCTACAACGACCTGCACCTGACGCTCAAGCACATCCACTGGAACGTCGTCGGCCCCAACTTCATCGGCGTGCACGAGATGATCGATCCGCAAGTGGAGTTGGTGCGCGGCTACGCCGACGAAGTGGCCGAGCGGATTGCCGCGCTGGGTCAGTCACCGAAGGGCACCCCGGGTGCCATCGTCGCCGACCGTAGCTGGGACGACTATTCCGTCCGCCGCGACAACGTGCAGGCGCACCTCGCCGCGCTGGATCTCGTTTACAACGGGGTCATCGAGGACACCCGCAAAGCCATCCAGAAGCTCGAGGAGCTTGATCTGGTGTCGCAGGACGTCCTGATCGACCATGCGGCCGAACTGGAGAAGTTCCAGTGGTTCGTGCGTGCCCACCTGGAAAGTGCCGGCGGCGAGTTGGCGCACGAGGGGGCGCCCACCGAGCGGGGGGCGGCAGGCAAGGCGCGCCGCAAGTCCGCGTAACGGAGGAGTTGACCTCAACCAGGGTTCAGGTGTCAGCCTGGCTGCATGCCTACCTGGATATGCACCGGATGCGGTATCGAGCACGCGGATTCCGACAACCCGCCGCCGGCGAACAGTTGTGTGCTGACCTCGGAGGAGGTCGCGATCTCCGAACGCGGCGATCTGCCACCGCACGGGACTTGGACCACGCTGGAAGCGCTTGCGACACAACCGCATCACACCGAACACGTGGATCACGGTCGGGGCGTGCACAGCCTGCGCCGCGCGCCACGCTTCGCCATCGGACACCGGTCGTTTCTGGTCCAGACGGCGCACGGGAACCTGCTGTGGGACTCACCGGCCTATCTCGATGACGACATCCTCGAGCTGGTGCGCCGCCTCGGTGGGGTTGCGGCCATCGCGCCGAGCCATCCGCACATGTTCGGCGCGCAGCTGAGCTGGAGCAGGGAGTTCGGCGGCATTCCGGTGTACGTCAATGCTCTTGACCAGGAGTGGATTCCGCAGATCGATCCGTTGATCGAGCTGTGGACCGGTGAAGCGGAGCCGGTACTCGGCGTACGGCTGCTGCACGTCGGTGGGCATATGCGGGGTAGTTCGGTGGCACTGACCGCCGACGGCACGCTGTTGGTCGGGGACACGATCAGTGGTGGGCTGGCCAGGAACTGGGTCTCGTTCCAGCGCAACTTCCCCAAGCATGTGCCGCTGTCCGCCGCGGTGGTGCGACGCATCGTGGACCGGCTCGACGCATACGACTACGACCGGCTCTACACCCTTGGAGGCGACGAGATCGACAGCGCCGCCAAGGATGTGGTGCACAAGTCAGCCGAGACTCATATCCGTTGGGTCAGTGGGGAATTCGACCATCTCACCTAGGCGTCGAGTGCGTCGTCGCGCATCGGGCGCTCAGCCATCTCCTCGGCCACGCCGAACAAGAACGGGTACGCCACACCGGCGATCGCCGCGCCGATCAGCGGCGCCAGCCAGAACGCCCACAACTGTGCGGGCGCGCCTGCGCCGTTGAAGAACGCGACCGCGGTCGACCGTGCCGGGTTGACCGACGTGTTGGAGATCGGGATCGAGATCAGGTGGATGAGCGTCAAGGTGAGCCCGATCGACAGGCCGGCGAATCCTTTGGGAGCTCGGTCGTCGGTCGAGCCGAGGATGACGAGCAGGAAGATGCCGGTCAGCACGATCTCCGCGATCAGCACGGCCACCAGCGAATATCCGCCGGGCGAGTTCTCGCCGAATCCGTTGGCGGCCATGTTTCCGGTCGCGCTCCAGCCCTCTTGACCCTTGGCGATCACGTAGATCACCACACCCGCCACCAGGCCACCGATCACCTGTGAAATCCAGTAGGGCACTACTGCTTTCCACTCCACCCGCTTGGCCAGCGCGGCCCCCAGAGTGACGGCCGGATTGAAGTGCCCACCCGAGATGACGCCGAAGGCATAGACGCCCGTGAGAACGGTGAGGCCGAAGGCCAGGGCGACACCGAGGAAGCCGATTCCCATGGATATGCCGTCATTCGACAGAAACGCGGCGGCGAAGACAGCGCTACCACAACCGCCCAGTACGAGCCAGAACGTGCCGATGAACTCGGCGGCCAATCTGTGTGTCATTGTCGGCGGACGCATGAGGACTCCTCTAGGGTCGGATGCGGTCATCCCCGCTACCCTGACATGCCATCGGTGAATGGCAGGTTAGGCGTTGCGCAATTGTTTGCCAATCGAGATTGACGCCGCACCAACGTGATCGGTGCTCAATGGATTCGTTATACGTGGTCGCGGTCGAGTCGCTGCGACTTGTAGATCGACACGTCGGACCGGGAGATGAGCAGGTAGGCGATACCGACCGCGACCATTGCCCCCGGAATCACCGAGAATGATCCGGTCATCTCGCACACCATGATCATCACGGCCAGGGGCGCGTGGGCGACGCTGCCGAAGCAGGCCATCATGCCGACCACCACGAAAACGGCGGGGCCGTCCGGTAATCCCGGGGCACCCGCGATGTCGCCCAGCCGCCACAATGCGGCGCCGACAAACGCCCCGATCACCACACCGGGCCCGAAGATGCCGCCCGATCCGCCGGTGCCGATGGACAGCGATGTCGCGAGGATCTTCGCGACCGGCAGCAGCACCACGATCCACAGTGGGATGGCCATCAAAGTGTCTGTCGACGCGGCCTTTTCGGCCCAACCGTAACCACTGGCCAGCACCTGCGGGATGGCGAGCGCGATCAGCCCGACCGCTAGCCCGCCCACGGCCGGTTTGAGGATCCTGCCGCCGGGCAGTTTTGCGGTCAACGCCACGGTGCCGTAGAACACCTTTGCGTACAACCATCCGACGCCGGCGGCGATCACGCCGAGCAATACGAACCAACCCAGGTCCGCGGGATGGTCGAACCGGTAGTCGGCGGCGAGATAGCCGAACAGCGGGTCGAACCCGAGGATTGAGCCCAGCACCGCGTACGCGGTCGCCGAGGTGATGAAGCCGGGTATCAGTGCCTTGTAGTCGAAGTCCTCCCGGAAGACGATCGAGGCGGCCAGGACCGCGCCGCCAAGGGGCGCCCCGAAGATCGCGCCGATGCCTGCGCCGATGCCCAGCGTCACCGCAAGCCGTCCGTCGTCGTCGGACAGGTTCAGCCGGCGGGTCAGCAGCGAGCCGAAGCCGGCCGAGATCTGGGCGGCGGGCCCTTCTCTGCCGCCGGACCCGCCGGAGCCGATGGTCAATGCGCTGGCGATGGTTTTCACCACGATCGCCCTGACCCGGATGCCGCGCGGATCGGTGTGGACGGCCTCGATCGCGTCGTCGGTGCCATGGCCGGCGGCTTCCGGCGCGAACTTCGCCACCAGCCAGGCCGACACCAGGGCGCCGCCGCAGGTGATCAGCGGTATCGCCCAGGGCCGGTCGAATCCTGACGAGCCGGCATCGCCGCCGTCCCCGGTGGGCTTCGGGATGTCGTAGCCGCCGAGGTAACCGAGCAGGAACCGGCCCGCGTAATCGAGTGCGAGGTAGAAGACCACCGCACCCAGGCCCGCGATGATGCCGATCGATATCCCGAGGATCAGCCATTTGCGCAGATAGCCGGACCGCCGGACGAAAGCGCCGAGACCGCCGTGGGATTCCCGCGCCTGTGGCATGAAGCGGATGCTACTGGGCGGATGCCTGGTTCAGCGGTAGGCGGTCAGACGGGCCACCAGTGCCACTTTCCCGTCGTCGCCGACGGCGGTTGCGTCGGCCACACCGGTGCTGCGGCCGACGCGCAACGCGGTCCCCTCATAGCGGGACGTGTCACCACCGCGGAACTGGCGCAGGAAGTTGACCCGCAGCGAAGCGGTGTGCAGCGGGTCGTCGGCACGGCCCTCGTTCACCGCCGCCGATGCCACCAGTTCCAATGCGGCGGAAGATATCCCGCCGTGCACGATGCCCATGCTGTTGTTCACCACCGAATCCGATAGCTGCCGCAACACCGTCGTCCGGCCGCCGCTCTCGGCGACCTCCACCGCCATCCGGGCGGTCAGCCCGTCGGGTGGTGCGCCGACGGCCGATTCGGTCGGCCACTCGACGAGATGGCCGGGGGCGGTGATGTGGAAGGACCGCACCGTGGCGGTTGCGACCAGCGTCCCGGCATGGGTGAGTTCGCACAGCGCCAGTGGTGCGGAACCTTTGGGGCCGAAAGGCCGACCGGTTGCCACCACCGGCAACTGCGGTCGGGCTGCGACGATGGCGATCGCGTCGGGGGTGAACTCGACGGCCAGCTCACTGGACACCGTCCACTCCTCGGGTCCCCGGCGATGGTGGTTGACCAGGCCTCCGACATGGTCGACGAGCACCGCCAACGGGGCGAGCGTCGGTGCCCCGGTCAGCGGGTTGTGGAGCCCACCTGCCGGGATCGACGCCACGCAGCGATCGGGGCCCTCCTCGGCGGTTTCGACGCCCATGCGGCCCAACGGGGTACTCAGTGGATATTGCATCGCGATCCACAGTGCCGTCCAGCGTCCTGGCGCTATACCCCCTAGGGGTATACGATGGGGCCATGACCATGACCGATCACGCACAGCACGGGCACGCAGCCCAGCACGGTGGACACAGCGGGCACGGCGATCACGCCGGGCATGTCGGGCAGTTCCGGAGGCTGTTCTGGATCATGGCGGTGCTCGCGGTCCCGACGGTCGCGTTCTCGCCGATGTTCGCGATGCTGCTGGGCTACTCCCTTCCCGACGTCGCGGGAGCGCGGTGGGTCTCCCCGGTGCTCGGCACGGTCATGTACTTCTGGGGCGGCCGACCGTTCCTGTCCGGTGCGATCAGTGAAATCCGCTCGCGCGCACCGGGAATGATGCTGCTGATCGGCCTGGCGATCACCGTCGCATTCATCGCGTCCTGGGGCGCCAGTCTCGGCGTGCTGCACCACGAACTGGATTTCTGGTGGGAGCTCGCGCTGCTGATCGTCATCATGCTGTTGGGACACTGGATCGAGATGCGGTCTCTCGCGCAGACCACCTCGGCGCTGGACTCGCTGGCCGCGCTGTTGCCCGACGAAGCCGAGCGCGTCGAGGACGACGAGCAGGTCGTGGTCGTGGCCCCGTCCGAGTTGCGTGTCGGTGACGTCGTGATCGTCCGGCCGGGCGGCAGCGTGCCCGTCGACGGGCGGATCGTGGACGGAGCCGCCGACATCGACGAGTCGATGGTGACCGGTGAATCGCGGCCAGTGCGACGCGGCGTCGGGGACGACGTCGTCGCCGGCACGGTTGCCACCGATTCCGGATTGCGCATCACTGTGACGGCGGTGGGCGACGACACGGCGCTGGCCGGCATCCAGCGGATGGTCGCCGACGCGATGAATTCCTCGTCGCGCGCACAGCGGCTGGCCGATCGTGCGGCCGGCTGGCTCTTCTGGTTCGCGCTGGGCGCCGCAATCGTGACCGCGGCGGTCTGGACATATCTGGGAATGCCCGACCAGGCAGTGGTCCGCACCATCACGGTGTTGGTGATTGCCTGCCCGCACGCACTGGGCCTGGCCATCCCGCTTGTGGTGTCCATCGCGACCGAGCGGGCTGCCCGCGGCGGGGTGCTGGTCAAGGACCGGCTGGCGCTGGAGACCATGCGCACGGTCCGTGCGGTGCTGTTCGACAAGACCGGCACGCTCACCAAGGGCGAACCCACGGTGACCGCCGTGCTCGCGAAGGCAGGCTCCGACGACGAGATGCTGACGCTGGCGGCAGCTGCCGAAGCCGGCTCTGAGCATCCACTGGCTAAGGCGATCGTGGCGGCGGCGCAGCGGCGTGGCCTGACGGTGCCCGCGTCGACAGAGTTCAGTTCGTCGCCCGCGGTCGGGGTCAGTGCCATGGTGGATGGGCGTCGGGTCCAGGTCGGTGGTCCGCGGCTGCTGGAGCAGGCAGGTGCGGACCCACTGCCCGAGACCGCGCAGTGGCAGGGCGCAATCGTGCTGCACGTGTTGGTCGACGGCGACCTGGCCGGCGCGCTGGCGTTGGCCGACGAGATCCGGCCGGAGTCCAGGCAGGCCGTTGACGCGCTGCACGGCCTCGGGGTGAATGTGGTCATGATCACCGGCGACGCCGAACCGGTGGCCGCGGCCGTCGCAGCCGACCTCGGTATCGACAGGGTCTATGCCGGGGTGCGCCCCGAGGACAAGGCGGCCAAGGTGGCCGAACTACAGCACGAGGGCCTCACCGTGGCGATGGTGGGAGATGGTGTGAACGACGCACCGGCCCTTGCTCAAGCAGACGTCGGCATCGCAATCGGGGCGGGCACTGATGTGGCCATCGGGTCGGCCGGCGTGATCCTGGCCAGTTCCGATCCGCGCTCAGTGCTGTCGGTGATCGAGCTGTCCCGGAAGTCCTACCGCAAGATGCGCCAAAACCTTTGGTGGGCAGCGGGTTACAACCTGATCTCAGTTCCGCTTGCGGCGGGCGTGCTGGCGCCCGTGGGATTCGTGTTGCCGATGTCGGTAGGCGCCGTGCTGATGTCGGTCTCCACGGTGGTCGTCGCGCTCAACGCGCAGCTTCTGCGAAGGCTCGATTTGCGGCCCGAGTCCGCCGTGCGGGCGGTTCGGGCGTGAATTTGGCTAATTCTAAGAATCTGACTAAGCTTTTCGCAAACTCCATAACGACCGATAACAGCACCATAACGACGGTCCGAACCGGGGTGTAGCAAAGCAATGGCAGCATTGGGCCGATGGCGCAGTGGGGTGCCGGGCCCGGGTGGGCCGTCCGCCGGTGGATGAAATCGCAAGGGCTGCAGCGTTACCCGCGAAAACGCCCCATGCGGTGGGATAATCGAACCAAGCCGACCGGTGAGTCTACTTAGGTTTGACTAAGTTGGCATATCCCACGGTCTTTGACTTATCGTTTTGTCCACTTATGGCGTGTGGGGCATAGCCGTCGTTCAATGCTGCACGAAGGTCTTCCAACGCCGAGCTGGCTAATGCCAGTTAGAGGCCATCCACGGATGGCGGCTAGCGGCGAAGCTTGACGAGAGCAATGTCCACAGGACATCTAGAGGGCAGGTGGTAATGGCGCCCATGAGTCAAGGGTTTAATCGCTCCTCGCGTATGCAAGGGCTCTACAACCCCGCGTACGAGCACGACGCGTGTGGCGTTGCCATGGTTGCTGACATCCACGGTCGTCGCAGCCGCGACATCGTGGACAAGGCGATCACGGCGCTGGTCAACCTGGAGCACCGCGGCGCTCAGGGCGCCGAACCGAACACCGGCGACGGTGCGGGCATCCTGCTGCAGGTTCCCGACGCGTTCCTGCGTGAGGTCGTCGATTTCGACCTTCCCGAGGCCGGGAGTTACGCCACCGGCATCGCGTTCCTGCCGCAGTCGTCCCGCGACGCCGCTGCGGCATGCGAGTCAGTCGAGAAGATCGCCGAGGCAGAGGGCCTGACGGTCTTCGGCTGGCGCGAGGTGCCGACTGACGATTCCTCGCTCGGGGCGCTCGCCCGCGACGCGATGCCCACGTTCCGCCAGATCTTCATCGGCGGCGCCTCCGGTATGGACCTGGAGCGTCGCGCGTACGTCGTGCGCAAGCGTGCCGAACACGAGCTGGGAACCAAAGGCCCCGGCCAGGACGGCCCCGGTCGCGAGACGGTCTACTTCCCCAGCCTTTCCGGTCAGACGTTCGTCTACAAGGGCATGCTGACCACTCCGCAGCTCAAGGCCTTCTACCTGGATCTGCAGGACGACCGGCTCACCAGCGCACTGGGCATCGTGCACTCCCGGTTCTCCACCAACACCTTCCCGTCCTGGCCGTTGGCTCACCCGTTCCGGCGCATCGCCCACAACGGCGAGATCAACACCGTCACCGGCAACGAGAACTGGATGCGGGCGCGTGAGGCACTGATCCGTACCGACGTATTCGGTACGGAGGACCTCGACAAGGTCGTTCCGATCTGCACCCCCGGCGCATCCGACACCGCGCGTTTCGACGAGGTGCTGGAGCTCCTGCATCTGGGTGGCCGCAGCCTTCCGCACGCGGTGCTGATGATGATCCCCGAGGCGTGGGAACGTCATGAGTCGATGGACCCGGCGCGCCGCGCCTTTTACCAGTACCACGCATCGCTCATGGAGCCCTGGGACGGACCGGCCTCGGTCTGCTTCACCGACGGCACCGTGATCGGCGCGGTGCTGGACCGCAACGGCCTGCGCCCGTCGCGCATCTGGGTCACCGACGACGGTCTGGTGGTGATGGCGTCGGAGGCCGGCGTGCTCAACCTCGACCCGTCCACGGTCGTGCAGAAGATGCGCCTGCAACCGGGCCGGATGTTCCTCGTGGACACCGCCCAGGGCCGCATCGTCTCCGACGAGGAGGTCAAGGCCGAACTCGCCGCCGAGCTTCCCTATCAGGAATGGCTGGAGGCCGGCCTGTTCCACCTCGACGAGCTGCCGCCCGGTGACTACGTCCGGATGCCGCACCATCGGGTGGTGCTGCGGCAGCAGGCGTTCGGCTACACCTACGAGGAACTCAACATCCTCGTGGCGCCGATGGCGCGCACCGGGGCCGAGGCACTGGGCTCGATGGGCACCGACACGCCGGTTGCCGTCCTCTCGGCGCGGCCGCGCATGTTGTTCGACTACTTCCAGCAGCTGTTCGCGCAGGTGACCAACCCGCCCCTGGACGCCATCCGCGAAGAGGTCGTCACGAGCCTTCAGGGTGTCATCGGGCCGGAGGGCGACCTGCTCAATCCCGGCGCCGAATCCTGCCGCCAGATCGTGCTGCCCCAGCCGATCCTGCGCAACGCGGAGCTGTCCAAGCTGATCTGCGTCGACCCCGATCATGAGATCCGCGGTCACAAACACGGCATGCGCGCGGCAGTGATCCGGTGCCTGTACCCGGTGAACCGGGGCGGCAAGGGCCTCAAGGAAGCGCTCGACAACGTGCGCGCCAAGGTGTCGGAGGCGATCCGCGACGGGGCCCGCATCATCGTGCTGTCCGACCGGGAATCCAACGAGACCATGGCGCCGATCCCGTCGCTGCTGTCCGTCGCGGCCGTGCACCATCACCTGGTCCGGGAACGCACCCGCACGAAGGTCGGCTTGGTGGTCGAGGCCGGTGACGCCCGCGAGGTGCACCACATGGCCATGCTGGTCGGCTTCGGCGCGGCCGCGATCAACCCGTACATGGCGTTCGAGTCGATCGAGGACATGATCGACCGCGGTGCGATCACCGGGATGTCGAGTGATCAAGCCAAGGCCAACTACGTCAAGGCCGCCGGCAAGGGTGTGCTCAAGGTGATGTCCAAGATGGGCATCTCCACGCTGGCCTCCTACACCGGCGCCCAGCTGTTCCAGGCCATCGGCATCAGCCAGCAGGTGCTCGACGAGTACTTCACCGGGCTGAGCTGTCCCGTCGGCGGCATCGATCTGGACGACATCGCCGCGGACGTCGCGACGCGGCACGCGCTCGCGTACCTGGACCGCCCCGACGAACGTGCCCACCGCGAACTCGAGGTGGGCGGTGAGTACCAGTGGCGCCGGGAGGGCGAGTACCACCTGTTCAACCCGGACACGGTGTTCAAGCTGCAGCACTCGACCCGCACCGGCCAGTACTCGATCTTCAAGGAGTACACCAAGCTCGTCGACGACCAGAGCGAGCGGATCGCCTCACTGCGCGGGCTGCTGAAGTTCCGTGACGGCGCGCGACCGCCGGTGCCGCTCGACGAGGTCGAGCCTGCCAGCGAGATCGTCAAGCGGTTCTCGACCGGCGCGATGAGCTACGGCTCGATCTCCGCCGAGGCCCACGAGACGCTGGCGATCGCGATGAATCGCCTTGGCGGACGGTCGAACTCGGGTGAGGGCGGCGAAAGCGTGCACCGCTTCGAACCTGACGAGAACGGTGACTGGCGGCGCAGTGCCATCAAGCAGGTGGCCTCAGGCCGGTTCGGTGTCACGTCGCACTATCTGACCAACTGCACCGACATTCAGATCAAGATGGCCCAGGGTGCGAAACCTGGTGAGGGCGGCCAGCTTCCGGGGCACAAGGTGTACCCGTGGGTGGCCGAGGTGCGGCACTCGACGCCGGGAGTCGGTCTCATCTCGCCGCCTCCGCACCACGACATCTACTCGATCGAGGACCTCGCTCAGCTGATCCACGACCTGAAGAACGCCAACCCGCAGGCGCGGGTGCACGTCAAGCTGGTGAGTGAAAATGGCGTCGGCACAGTCGCCGCGGGTGTTTCCAAGGCGCACGCAGACGTGGTGCTCATCTCCGGGCATGACGGCGGCACCGGCGCCACCCCGCTGACCTCGATGAAGCACGCGGGTGCGCCGTGGGAGCTCGGCCTGGCCGAGACCCAGCAGACCCTGCTTCTCAACGGTCTTCGCGACCGGATCGTGGTGCAGGTGGACGGACAGCTCAAGACCGGCCGGGACGTGGTGATCGCCGCGCTGCTCGGCGGTGAGGAGTTCGGTTTCGCCACTGCACCGCTGGTGGTCTCCGGCTGCATCATGATGCGCGTCTGCCACCTCGACACCTGCCCGGTGGGCGTCGCCACCCAGAATCCGGTGCTGCGGCAGCGGTTCAACGGCAAGCCCGAGTTCGTCGAGAACTTCTTCATGTTCATCGCCGAGGAAGTCCGGGAACACATGGCCCAGTTGGGCTTCCGCACCGTCAACGAGATGGTCGGCCAGGTCGGTGCTCTTGACACCACCCGGGCCGCCGAGCACTGGAAGGCGCACAAGCTCGACCTGTCGCCGGTGCTGCACGAGCCGGAATCTGCGTTCATGAACCAGGATCTGTACTGCAGCTCGCGCCAGGACCACGGCCTGGACAAGGCCCTGGACCAGCACCTGATCGTGCAGAGCCGCGAGGCGCTGGATAGCGGATCTCCGGTCCGCTTCTCGACCAAGATCACCAACGTGAACCGCACGGTGGGCACCATGCTCGGCCACGAGGTCACCAAAGCCTATGGCGGGCAGGGGCTTCCGGACGGCACCATCGACATCACGTTCGACGGATCGGCCGGCAACAGCTTCGGCGCGTTCGTGCCCAAGGGCATCACGCTGCGGGTCTACGGCGACGCCAACGACTACGTCGGCAAGGGCCTGTCCGGCGGCCGGATAGTGGTGCGGCCCTCCGACGAGGCGCCCGTTGAATTTGCCGCCGAGGACAACATCATCGCAGGCAACGTCATCCTGTTCGGCGCCACCAGCGGTGAGGCGTTCCTGCGCGGCCAGGTGGGCGAGCGGTTCGCGGTCCGTAACTCCGGGGCCCACGCGGTGGTCGAGGGCGTCGGCGACCACGGCTGCGAGTACATGACCGGTGGCAAGGTGGTCATCCTCGGACCTACCGGCCGCAACTTCGCGGCGGGCATGTCCGGCGGCATCGCCTACGTCTACGACGCGCACGGCGCGCTGTCGGAGAACCTGAACACCGACATGGTGGAGCTGGAAGCGCTGGAAGACGCTGACATCCAGTGGCTCCGCGACTTCCTCACCGCCCACGTCGACGCCACGGATTCGACGGTGGGACAACGCGTTCTGTCTGATTGGGTTAACGAGTTGAAGCATTTTGTAAAGGTCATGCCACGCGATTACAAGCGCGTGCTGGCCGCGATCGCCGAGGCGAACCGGGCCGGCGACAATGTCGACGAGGCGATCATGGCGGCCGCAAGTGGCTGATCCGCGCGGTTTCCTCAAGCACACCTCACGCGAGCTGCCTGCGCGCCGGCCGGTGCCGCTGCGCCTGAAGGACTGGAAAGAGGTCTACGAGGACTTCTCCCACGACGTCCTGCGCGGCCAGGCATCACGCTGTATGGACTGCGGTATCCCGTTCTGCCACAACGGTTGTCCGCTGGGGAACCTGATCCCCGAATGGAACGATCTGGTGTACGGCGACCGGTGGCGCGACGCGATCGAGCGGCTGCATGCCACCAACAACTTCCCGGAGTTCACCGGGCGGCTGTGCCCGGCGCCGTGCGAGGCGTCGTGCGTGCTCGGGATCAACCAGGATCCCGTGACCATCAAGCAGGTCGAGGTCGAGATCATCGACAACGCCTTCGACCAGGGCTGGGTGGTCCCACTGCCGCCCGACGTGCTGACCGGTAAGAAGGTCGCCGTCGTCGGGTCCGGTCCGGCCGGGCTGGCCGCCGCCCAGCAGCTCACCCGGGCAGGGCATGCGGTGACGGTGTTCGAGCGGGCCGACCGCATCGGCGGACTGCTGCGCTACGGCATCCCCGAGTTCAAAATGGAGAAGCGCCACATCGACCGGCGCCTGGAGCAGATGGCCGCCGAAGGCACGCAGTTCCGGGCGGGGGTCAACGTCGGTGTTGACATCACCGTCGAGCAGCTTCGGGCCGATTTCGACGCGGTGGTGCTGGCAGGCGGTGCGACGGCATGGCGGGATCTGCCGATCCCCGGCCGCGAGCTCGACGGCATTCACCAGGCGATGGAATTCCTGCCGTGGGCCAACCGCGTGCAGTTCGGCGATGATGTTCTCGGGCCGGACGGTCAGCCGCCGATCACCGCCAAGGACAAGCACGTCATCATCATCGGCGGTGGCGACACCGGCGCCGACTGCCTCGGCACCTCACACCGGCAGGGTGCGGCCGGTATCCACCAGTTCGAGATCATGCCGCGGCCGCCCGCCGACCGCAGCCCGTCTACGCCATGGCCGACCTATCCCTTGATGTTCCGGGTGTCCTCGGCGCACGAAGAGGGCGGCGAGCGGGTGTTCTCGGTCAACACCGAGGAGTTCACCGGCGTCGACGGACATGTCACCGGGCTGCGGGCGCACGAGGTGAAGATGAACGCCGGCAAGTTCGAGAAGGTCGAGGGGACCGACTTCGAGCTCAAGGCCGATCTGGTGTTGCTGGCGATGGGCTTTGTCGGTCCCGAGAAGCCCGGCCTGTTGACCGATCTCGGGGTCGAGCTCACCGACCGTGGCAATGTCGCGCGCGACGACAACTTCGCAACGTCGGTACCCGGTGTGTTCGTGGCCGGCGATATGGGCCGCGGCCAGTCGTTGATCGTGTGGGCGATCGCCGAGGGTCGCGCCGCGGCCGCCGGCGTGGACAGCTACCTGATGGGCCGGACCGCGCTGCCCGCGCCGATCAAGCCGACAGCTGCGCCGCAGCGGTAGGGCACGCTGACCCGTTCCTAAGCGATTGGTGAGCCCCGCGATCTTTTGCCGGGTTTGTTACCGCATCGTTACTTACCGCCTTGACGGGGCTGAGGTAGTGGTGTGCGACACATTCTTGCATCGGCAAGCGCCACATCAGTCACATCTATCACTTTAAAAACAGCAGATCTTTATGCGGCGTGGCTCACACTGTTTGCCGGGCATTAGGTATCTAATGACTTCATGAGACCTCTGCGGTAACGTGGAGTCACGGATACAGCTATTGGCAAGTCGCAGGAGTAGTCACCGTGTATATCAACCCGCTGAACCGGTCACGGATGAGTCGAATCGCCTGGTCATTGTTCCGTCACCCGGTTAAGAGCCGGGAGTTTCCCGCCAGGAACGAGCGGCTGATCACCGCCGACGAGTTACTTCGCTTCGGCGTCTAGCTATCTCGACCCATCGCGTCACCGACGATCTCGCCGGCGACGCGTGGCCTTTGCCCTTTGCCTGATCGTCCTACCTGCCGCCGTAATCCCTGATGGCCTCCGCCAGTGGCTCGAGCACCGCCGTGTCGTAGGGCGGCGGCAGATAGATGATCGCCAGATCCAACCCTTCGGCGCCGAGCGCGGCGGCCTCGTCGACAACCTTGGCGTAGTCGCGGTCCTCACCGAGGCGGACATGCGCCGACAGAGTGATCTCCTTGGGATCGCGGCCGATATCAGCGCAATGCGAGGCCAGCACGTCGCGCTTGCGGGCGAACTCCTCGGGCGGGCCGCCGACGAAGTTCCAGTGATCGGCGTACTTCGCGGTGATCCGCAGTGTCCGCTTCTCGCCACTGCCGCCGATACAGAACGGTGGGTGCGGCTGCTGCGGACCCTTGGGCTCGTTGCGGGCGTCCTTGAGTTGGTAAAACTTGCCGTCGAACGTCGTCGTCTCCTGGCTCAGCAGGCCTTTGAGTACCTCGCACGCCTCCTCGAACCGGTCGAAGCGCTCCTTGATCGAGCCCAGTTCGATGCCGTAGGCGCCTGACTCCTCCTCGTTCCAGCCTGCGCCGATGCCCAGCTCAAGCCGACCGTTCGAAATGATGTCGAGAGCCGACGCCATGTTGGCCAGCACCGCGGGATGGCGGTAGTGGATGCCGGTCACCAGCACGCCGACGCCTAGTCGTTCGGTGGCTTGGGCCAACGCCGTCAGCGTGGTCCAGCCCTCCAGACACGGGCCGGTCGAATCGGAGAAGATCGGATAGAAGTGGTCGAAAGTCCAGCCCGACTCGTAGACGTCGATATCGTCGGCGGCTTTCCAGATGGCCAGCATGTCGGCCCATGTCGTGTTCTGCGGGGATGTTTTGAAGGCGAATCGCACAACATTCGAAACTAGTCGCGAAGTGTGATTAATTCCTGGCCTGGCCAAAGTCAGCATCTCCATGATCGATCTGACGGCAGCATGTGAACGCACGGCACAACTACTGGACGGCGTCCGCGATGAACACCTCGACGATCCCACTCCGTGCGAGGAACTGACGGTGGGCCAGCTGGTAGCCCACGTCGGCGGATTGGCGGTGGCGTTTGCCGCGGGGGCGCGCAAAGACTTCGGGGTCCTTACCGACACCCCGCCCGGCGAAGATGGTTATCAGCTTGATGACCGCTGGCGAACCGAATACCGGAGAGCACTTGCCGATCTTGCGGTGGCCTGGCAGACGACGGATGCCTGGGATGGCATGACGCGTGTCGGCGGTGTCGACCTTCCAGGGATAGTCGCGGGCTCGGTGGCTCTGACCGAGGTCGTGATCCACGGTTGGGATCTTGCGCAGGCCACCGGGCAGCCCTACGAGGTCGAGACCGGGACTGCTGAAGCCGTTCTGGCGCAGGTTTCGTCTTTGGCATCGGACGGGCCGGTCGAGGGATTGTTCGGTCCGGCGATCGTTGTGCCCGACAGTGCCTCCGCGTGGGAGCGGGCATTGGGTCTCAGCGGCCGACGAGGTGTGTGAGGTTGTCACCTTGTGCTGATTGCGTACCTTCCGGGCCATCTTCACGGCGCAATCGGTAGTCTCGCCGGTGGAAATGTACGAAATCCCCCGATCGGAACACCCGGAGTGAACATGAGCGAGTACGCAGTCACCGATCCGGCGACCGCAGAGGTCGTCGCCACCTATCCGACCGCGACAGACGCCGAGATTCAGGCCGCGATCGACGCCGCCGCCAAGACCGGCCGCACGTGGGCCCGCACCTCCACGGTGGCCGAGCGAGCTGCGCTGCTCGGCAAGGTCGCCGACCTGCACGAGCAACGCCGCGAACAACTCGCCGATGTCATCGTCCGCGAGATGGGCAAGCCGCGCGATCAGTCGCTGGGCGAGGTGGACTTCTGCGCGGCCATCTACCGGTACTACGCCGAGAACGCCGAGAAGTTTCTCGCCGATGAGCCGATCAAACTGCTCGAGGGTGACGGCAGTGCCGTGATCAGGCGTGGCCCGATCGGTGTGCTGCTCGGCATCATGCCGTGGAATTACCCCTACTATCAGGTGGCCCGGTTCGCCGGCCCAAACCTGGTGGTGGGCAATACGATTCTGCTCAAGCATGCGCCGCAGTGCCCCGAATCCGCTGAGCTGCTGCAGCTGCTGTTCCTGGAGGCGGGCTTCCCGCAGGGCGCGTACATCGACATCCGTGCGACCAACGACCAGGTCGCCGACATCATCGCCGATCCGAGGGTGGCGGCCGTTTCGCTCACCGGGTCCGAACGTGCCGGCGCCGCGGTCGCCGAGATCGCCGGGCGCAATCTGAAGAAATGCGTGCTGGAGCTTGGCGGCTCCGACCCGTTCATCGTGCTGTCCACCGACGACCTCGACGCCACCGTGGAGTCCGCCGTCGAGGCGAGGCTGGAGAACACCGGGCAGGCCTGCAACGCCGCCAAGCGGTTCATCGTGAGCGACAACTTGTACGACGACTTCCTGAGCAAGTTCACCGAGAAGCTGCTGGCGGCTGCCGACGGTATCGCGCCCCTGTCATCGGAACAGGCCGCCGAAAGGCTTGAGACTCAGGTCAAGACGGCCGTCGACCAGGGCGCCAAGTTGACCTCTGCCGGTGAGCGTCGCGGTGCCTTCTTCCCGCCGGGCGTCCTCACCGGGGTGACCGAGGACAACGACGCATACCACCAGGAGCTCTTCGGTCCGGTCGCGGTCGTCTACAAGGCCGGCTCGGAGGAAGAGGCCGTCGCCATCGCCAACGACACCCCATTCGGTCTGGGTTCCTACGTCTTCACCACCGACGCCGACCAGGCCGTCCGGGTGGCCGACAAGATCGATGCGGGCATGGTGTTCGTCAACGCCGTTGGCGCGGAGGGCGCCGAGCTGCCGTTCGGCGGGGTGAAGCGGTCCGGTTTCGGGCGCGAGCTGGGCCGGTTCGGCATCGAGGAGTTCGTGAACAAGAAGCTGATTCGCATCGTCAGCTGACGATGCGGCCGGGGCCGGGCACACTGGAGGTGTGAGCGGAGTCCTCTACTTCGACGGCAACTGCGGCATGTGTACCCGCAGTGTCAATTCGTTGATGCGCAGGCAGCGCACCGGCGATCTGCACGTCGCCCCGTTCCAGCGGCCCGGCACCGCCGAACGGCTCGGCGTTCCGGTGGACACGATGCTCGAAGCCGCATGGTGGCAGGACGCGTCGGGCTCGGTTTATCGCGGGGCGGAAGCTGTTAATGCTGCGGTTGCCGCGGGGCTCGGGACCCGGATTCCGTTGCGGCTGTACCACGTGCCTGGCGTTCGGCAGTTGCAGGACGCGGTGTACCGGTGGGTGGCTGCGCACCGCTACCGGTTCCCCGGCACCACACCGCACTGCGCGGCCCGGCCGGGAGACTGCTGACCCATGGATCCGGTGACGGCCCTGCGCCAGATCGCCTATTACAAGGACCGCGCCCGTGAAGAGCCGCGCCGGGTGATGGCCTACCGCAAGGCCGCCGACATCGTCGAAGCGCTGACCGACGAACAACGCGAACGGTTGGGTGTCGCCGACGGGTGGCAGTCATTGCCCGGTATCGGCCCGAAGACCGCGAAGGTCATCGCCCAGGCCTGGGCCGGTGGGGAACCCGACGTGCTGGTGGAATTGCGTTCTGCGGTACAGGATCTCGGCGGGGGAGACGTCCGCGCGGCGCTGCGGGGTGATCTGCACGTGCATTCCAACTGGTCGGATGGATCTGCCCCGATCGAGGAGATGATGCTTGCGGCAAAGGATCTCGGGCATGAGTACTGCGCGCTGACGGATCATTCACCGCGACTGAGGATCGCCAATGGGCTATCGCCCGAGCGACTGCGTGAGCAGCTCGAGGTCATCGAGGAACTACGGGACAAAGTTGCGCCGATGCGGATCCTGACCGGGATCGAGGTCGACATTCTCGAAGATGGATCGCTCGACCAGGAACGCGATCTGCTGGAGCGGCTCGACGTCGTCGTGGCCAGCGTGCATTCGAAACTGGCCATGGATGCCCCGGCGATGACTCGGCGCATGATCAAGGCGGTGACCAATCCACACACCGACGTCCTCGGACACTGCACCGGACGGCTGGTCACCGGCGGCCGCGGCAACCGGCCGGAATCGAAATTCGATGCGCAGAAGGTGTTTACCGCGTGCCGCGACAGTGGCACGGCCGTCGAGATCAACTCCCGACCGGAACGCCGCGACCCGCCCACCCGCCTGCTGAACCTGGCCCTGGAGATCGGCTGCCTGTTCAGTATCGACACCGACTCGCACGCGCCGGGCCAGCTCGAGTTCCTCGGCTACGGCGCCCAGCGGGCGCTGGACGCCGGTGTGCCGGTGGATCGGATTGTGAACACGTGGCCCGCCGAGCAGCTGCTGCAGTGGACCTCAACTAGTTGATGTGAACGGATTGTGTTCGGCGAGCAGTTTTTCCATGCGTGCCTCATCGAGGCGAACCCGCACGGTCGTGGCCTCCTGCTGGTCGCGGATCACCTTGGCGAGCGTGAATGAGCTGGTCACGAGGAACAGCACGGACATGCCGAGGAAGAGGCGCTGCCACGAATCCAGTGGCAGAAAAAGGATTCCGCCGAGCAGACCGAGAAAGCTCGCGCCGAATGCGATGGCGGCCTGCAGGGAAAATGCGGCGGTAACCTTTGCGGTGTCAGTGAATGCGTTCATGACAGGCAGCTTGTCGTAGGTCACCGCCCGGCGGATGCGTGAGACTACTCAGATTAAGCTCACGCGATGGAACTTGGCGTCGACACCACCGTGACTCTTCTGGCAGCCGGTCTGATCTTTCTGCTGGCGCTGGTCCTCGGGATTTGGAAGTACCGGCAGATGGCCACCAGTGAGAACCACCTGGCGCATCCCTACGTCGACATTGCGCACCGGGCTGCGCTGCTCTACTCGTTCGCGACGCTGTTGGTGGCGGCCTTCGTCGAACTGAGCGCCTGGCCGACGTGGGTGAATCTCACCGCGGCGATGGTGCTGGTGGCCTTCTTCGTCATCGCGATCGCCGCTTACATCCAGCATGGCGCCAAGCGGGACACCACCAACCAGTTTGAGCAGTCCAGTCCCGGGTTGCACGCCGGGATGCTCGCGCTGATCCTCGGCGAGGTCGGCGGATTCACCGTGCTGCTCGCCGGTTTCATTGCCGCACAGTTCTTTTAATCGGGTCGGTCAATCCGGCAGCATCGGCATCTCCAACCCTGGATCCCGGCCGACCAACACCCCACGGGTCAACAGCGCATTGCCGAACCGCTCGCGCACCTGATCGATCGCGCCGTCGAGCGCCACCGGATCCGCCTGCTCGTCGAAGGGCAGCTCGAGCTGCTGGCTGCCGTCGCGGTCGGTGTTGGACACCGCGAACCCGACGAGCGTCAGTCCGCGCTCGGCGATCAGTGGGGCGGCTGTCGATACCAGCGCCCGGGCCGCGTCGAGGATCGCGTCGGTCGACGCCGTGGCCTGGGGCAAGGTGTGCGAGCGGGTGGCCCGGCCGAAATCGTCGAAGCGCAAGCGCAGCACGACCGTGCGTCCGGTCCGTCCGGCGCGGCGCATGCGGCGGGTGATCCGGTCGACCAGGTTGACCACCACCACGTCGACCTCCGCGGCCGACATGGTGTTGCCGCGTCGGCCGAGTGCCCGTTGGGCGCCGACCGAACGGCGGCGCACGCCCGTCGTCACGCGGCGTCGATCGATGTTGCGGGACAATGCGTACAGCTGGCGCCCCATCGCGCCACCGACCATGGTGCCCAGCGCGGACTCGGACAGTTCGGCAACATCGGCCACCGTCTCGATGCCGTGCGCATGCAGTTTTTCGGACGTCTTGGCGCCGACACCCCACAACCGCCGCACCGGAAGTGGATGCAGGAAAGCGAGTTCGCGGTCCGGTGGCACCAACAACAATCCGTCGGGCTTGGCCACCTGACTGGCCACCTTGGCCAGGAACTTGGTGCGCGCGATGCCGACGGTGATGGGCAGGCCCACCCGGTCCTTGACCTGTGCGCGCAGCCGGCTCGCGATCTCCACGGGTGTGCCCGACACCCGGCCCAGGCCGGACACGTCCAGAAACGCCTCGTCCACCGACAGCGGCTCCACGAGCGGGGTGGTGTCGTGGAAGACCTCGAACACATCCCGGCTGGCTTGCGAGTAGGCGGCCATGCGGGGCGGGACGACGATGGCCTGCGGGCACAAAGCGCGGGCCTGCCGTCCACCCATGGCGGTGCGCACACCGAAGGCCTTGGCTTCATAGCTCGCGGCGAGCACCACCCCGCCGCCGACGATCACCGGCCGTCCGCGCAGCGAGGGATCGTCGCGCTGCTCGACCGACGCGTAGAACGAATCAAGATCAGCGTGCAGGATATTCGCGAGGCCTGACACGAACATATGTTCCCCTGAGTTAGCCGTGTATTTGGCGGTCATGATCCGGGGCCTTGTGTAATGGACGGTGCCGTCGGAGCCCAGATGCGCAAGGAACGGGCGCCACGATCCAGTGGCACCGCCCGACTTGATGGTGGTCAACAGCTCGCCACAGTCCACCCCGTGGCGGTGGTGGTATGTGTAGAACGAAGCGCCCGAGATGTTCTAAACGGACTGTGCGCCAATCAGTTCCGTGAGCACACAGGAATTCGAAGTAGTCCCGCAGATCGAACGCATACGATCGTACCGTTCCCGGTGAGCGCTCGATAACTGTCAGACGGGCCAAGAACTCGTCGACGGGAGCCACAACGGCGAATGACTCATCAACCACCGTCCATGACTCCGCGCTGGCGTCGGGAGCCGTGACTCGCTGCACCCGCATAACCGCCTCCTGATCAGCGTCGACAGGCTTAGCGGAACAGTAACCGGCACCACCGACATCCTGATGCAAGGGCTTCAGACGACTGTCTCGTTCCGTGAGAAACGAGGTCGTCAGATCGCTGTCTCAAGTGAACCGGTCAAGCGGAGGCGATTGCGGCGCACATGATCGTGATCCAGGCGACGCCCAGAAGTTGCAGCACGCGGTCGCGCAAAACGATGTCTTCGGGTTCGCCGGCCAGGCCACCGTCGACGTCGACGGCGTAACGCAAGACCGCGAGAGTGATCGGGATCATCGAGACTGCAAACCAAGATCCTGACTGTCCGTCTCGCTCGAATGCCCACAGCCCGTAGAACACAACGACGGCGGTGGCTGACATGGTCCACACAAACCGGAGGTAGGTGCTGGTGTAGCTCTCCAGCGATTTCCGAATCTTGGCGCCTGTTCGTTCGGCGAGTTGTAGTTCGGCGTAGCGCTTGCCGCACACCATGAATAGCGATGCGAAAGCCATCACAAGCAAGAACCACTGCGACAGCGGAATGCCGGTCGCCGCGCCACCGGCGATTGCTCGGATCAGGTACGCGGAGGAAACAATGCCAATATCAAGCACGGGTTGGTGTTTGAGGCCGAAGCAGTAGCCGAGCTGAATGGCGAGATAGATTGCTATTACGAGCCCCAGAGCCGGCACAACCACGGTCGACATCGCCAGCGACGCAGCCGCCAAAGCGATAGCCAATGCGTAGGCCAGTGAGGGTGGGACAACTCCAGCGGCGATAGGGCGGAACCGTTTGGTGGGATGTTCTCGGTCGGCGTACACATCGCGGGCGTCATTGACGAGATAAATCGATGAGGCGGCTAAGCAGAACGCCACAAACGCGATGCCCACCTTGTAGAACACATCGCGGTAGTCGTAATGGACGTCACCGCCGAACGTGGCCAGGGGTGCGACAACCACCAGGATGTTCTTGATCCATTGCCGAGGTCGCAGGGCTTTGATGATGCCGGTCGCCAGATTGGTGGGGGGCCCCATCTGAAGTGAGGCTTCGCGGGTCATGAGCACTGATTATGAGCGTGCTCGCCGAGGGCGGGGTCGAACGCCGCGCCGAACGTTCCTGGTGCCGTCTCGGTTGTAAACAAGCGAGACACCATCTCGTCCGCCACCACCTCTTTCGATCGGCCAGTTCGCGGTGTCTCATTTCTCGTCTCCGCCCTCGCGTGTTCCGGCAGTGCTCGTTGTCGGTCGGCGATGCGACAGTTCCGTGGAGGGATTACGGCTGGCTCAAGGGGCGCGGCTACTCGGTCCCCGTAACCAAAGTTCTTACGTCGAAGACACCCAAGGTGAGGCCATGGCGCAGTCACAGATCCCGGCTAACGACACTCGTCCGCTACATCACGGACAGGATCAGAGTGACCTAGGAAACATATGTTCGCATCAATGGCCGGCAAGTTACGCAGCAGCGCCGTAAATGCTGTTGAGCCAGATGTGGGTGAGGGTGTCGACGACCTTGTCGTGAGCGACGGCCGGCTCCTCGGCCGCCAGCGTCGCCATCATGGTCCGCTCGTTCATCAGGTTCAGTGAGGTGGCCAGGTCGAGTGCCGGAATGGTGTCCGGGGCGGCGCCGCGCCGCCGTTCCTCGGTGATCAGCGCCGCGGTCAACTTGATCCACTTGTGCATGAGTCCGGCCCAGAACGCCCGGAACTCGGGACTGCTGTTGACGGCCTCCGTCCCGGCCCGGGCCGTGGACGGATGGGAGCCGAATGAGTCGAAGAAGATCTCGATGCCGCGACGGATCGCCCGGTGGGGATCGGCGGGCATGCCTTCGAGCGCATTGTCGAATCCGGTGTCGGCCCGCTTGATCAGCGGATCGAGCAGGGACAGCAGCACCGCTTCCTTGGACGGGAAGTAGAAGTAGAACGTGGGGCGGGAGATTCCAGCGCCTTTGGCCAGGTCATCGACCGAAATGTCGGCGAACGACCGGTCCTCCAACAGTTTGCCCGCAGTGGCCAGGATCGCCGCTTCCCGATCATCACCCGACGGGCGGGCGGAACGGCGGCCGCGTGGCGCGCGGGCCTGGTTGGCAGTGGTCACGACCAGAAGCTTAACATTGCGTCGAGTTTATCAACACACTGTTGACCGACTCAACGCAGTGTTGATACCGTCGGTCCCATGACCGAACATTTCGATGTTGTGATCGTCGGCGCCGGCATCTCCGGCATCAGCACGGCCTGGCACCTGCAGGACCGTTGCCCGACCAAGAGCTACGTGATCCTCGAGCGCCGCGAGAACATCGGCGGCACCTGGGACCTGTTCAAGTACCCGGGCATCCGCTCCGATTCAGACATGTTCACCCTCGGATTCCGGTTCAAGCCGTGGGAGTCGGCCCGCTCCATCGCCGACGGCCGGTCGATCTGGAACTACATCAACGAGGCCGCCGACGAGAACGGCATCAGGGACCACATCCGCACGGGCCACCGTGTCCTCTCAGTGGACTGGTCGGACGCCGACAACCGCTGGACCGTGGACGTCGAGCACGACGGAGAAGCCAAGCAGATCACCGCGTCGTTCCTGTCGGTGTGCAGCGGCTACTACAACTACGACGAGGGCTATTCGCCGGAGTTCCCGGGCGAAGCGGACTTCAAGGGCCAGATCATCCACCCACAGCATTGGCCCGAGGACCTGGATTACGCGGGCAAGACGGTCGTCGTCATCGGTTCCGGCGCCACGGCAGTGACGCTGATTCCGTCGTTGGTAACCGGCGGCGTCGGCCATGTGACGATGCTGCAGCGCTCGCCCTCCTACATCGGCTCGCTCCCGCTGGAGGATCCGGTCGCACTGCGGACCAACAAGTATCTTCCGAAGCACCTGGCGCACTTCGTAAACCGGTGGAAGCAGATCGGTTACAGCACCGGGCAGTACCAGGTCGCCCGCAAGCTCCCGGCAGTGTTCAAGAAGGTGCTGCGCCGGATGGCTGAGCGCCGGTTGCCCGAGGGCTTCGACTACGACAAGCACTTCAGCCCGCGTTACAACCCATGGGACGAGCGAGTCTGCCTGGCGCCCAACGGTGACCTGTTCAAGGCCATCCGATCAGGTAAGGCCGATGTCGCCACCGACACCATCGAGACCTTCACCGAAACTGGCATCAAGCTGGCGTCCGGTGCAGAACTGCAGGCCGACATCATTGTCACCGCAACGGGTCTGAACATGCAGTTGTTCGGCGGGGCGACGGCGAATCGCAACGGTGAGCCGATCGACCTGACCAAGTCGATGACCTACAAGGGCCTGATGCTGTCGGGCGTGCCGAACATGGCGATCACGTTCGGCTACACCAACGCGTCCTGGACGCTGAAGGCCGACCTCGTTTCGGAGTTCATCTGCCGCTTGCTGAACTACATGGACGCCAACGGGTTTGACCGGGTCGAGCCGCAGCATCCGGGTGACGCCGTCGACGAGCTGCCGTTCATGGACTTCACCCCGGGCTACTTCCGGCGTGCGATGGACAGCCTGCCCAAGTCCGGCTCGGAAGCGCCGTGGCGGCTGAAGCAGAACTACATCTTCGACATGCGGACCATCCGGTACGGAAAGGTCGACGAGCAGTCCCTGCACTTCACCAAACACCGTGCGGCAGTGACTGTTTAGTTTGTTCGCCGAGCAGACACAGACTCGCACAAATCGCGCTTGAAAAGTGCAAGTCTGTGTCTGCTCGCGTTATGGCGTGACTACGACAATGCCGTCCTCGTCGCAGTAGGCGACATCGCCCGGCACGAACGTGACTCCGCCGAACGAGACCTCGACATCGCGTTCACCTTCGCCGGTCTTGGTCCCCTTGCGCGGGTTGGTGCCCAGCGCCTTGATGCCGACGTTGATCGTGCGCAGCGCCGCAGCGTCGCGCACCGCACCGTGCACGATCACCCCGGACCAACCGTTGTCGGCAGCGAGCCCCGCGATGATGTCGCCGACCAGCGCGGTGTGCAGCGACCCGTTCCCGTCGACCACCAACACCCCGCCGCCACCGGGGGTGGACAGGATCGACTTCAGCAGCGCGTTGTCCTGGAAGCAGCGCACCGTCGTGATCGGTCCGGCGAACATCGTTTTGCCGCCGTAGTTCTGCAATTGCAGATCGCAGCTACGCACGTCGGGATAGATCTCGTCGACAAGGTCAGCGGTGGCGCGTGGTTCGATACTCACCCGTCGATGCTAGCCACGATGATGTCGTGCACGAACTGTGCCAACCCGGGCTCGGCCTCGTCGTAGTAGCGGGCGAACCGCTCATCCTCCACATAGATGTTGGCCAGACAGACGTGCATGTCGTCGCTGCAGTCGTAGAACCGGGAAATGTTGGCGCGATGCCGGGCCGCCAGCTCGTCGGCTCGCGCCGACCCGGCACGTACCCCGGCGCGCTTCCCCTCGGCCAGCGCTTCCAGCAGCGCGTCGTTCTCGGCCTTGAACTCGATCCAGTCCTGCTTGGTCATCTGTGCGGTGCGTTGCCGCGACTGCCGCCATTCCTCGGTCTCACCCCAGCGCTCGCGGGCCTCGTCGTCGTGCTCGTCGAAAACGGCACTGCCGAAGATCTCCACCTGCTCCTCGGCGGTGAGCTGAATTCCTCTGTCGTGGGCGCTCATCAATTCCTCCACTGCCTTGATGGTCTGCTGTAACTGCTCGGCCTGTTCGCACAGCAGGCTGTGCTGGCGTTGCAGGTGGGCGAGCACGTCGGCATCGGCGTCATCGACCAGAGTCCGGATCTCGTCGAGCGCCAGCCCGACGGACCGGTAGACGAGCACCAGATGCAGCCGCTCGATGTCGGCATCGGTGTAGCGCCGATAGCCCGCCGCGGTACGCACGCTCGGCACCACCAGGCCGATGTGGTCGTAGTGGTGCAGGGTTCGCACGGAAACCCCCGTCAGAGCGGCTACCGCTCCGACGGCTCTCGCGTCCCTGTTGGCGTGCATACAGCCAACTATCGACCCTCACGCAGCGTGAGGGTCAAGGCGAACTCGTCAGTCTTCTGCTGAATGGCGACGCGTGATGAGGATGAGCAGAACCGCCAGGAGGCCGACAGCCGCGGCCGCGGCCATCGGCACCCGGGATGACACCGGGGCGTCCAGTGGCGCCGGTACCGCACCCGAGACCGGGTTGGTTGCCGCGGCGACAGTCGACTTCGCTTGGGCCGCAGTCTCTTCCGCAGCTGCAGCCAGATCTTCGGGCGGGGTGGGTGCGACTTTGGCAGGTGCCTTCTTGGGCGGGGCCTTCTTGGCGGGGGCCTTTTTTGCCGGAGCCTTCTTGGCGGCCTTGGCGGGGGCCTTCTTCGCGGGTGCCTTCTTGGCAGGCGTCTTTTTTGCCGGAGCCTTCTTGGCGGCCGGCGGCGCGGGCGCGGCCGGCGGCGTGGGCGGAGTCGCCGGAGCCGGCGGAGTCGCGCGAGCGGGATCCTCACCGGCGCCCGGCGGACCTGCCGGAGCGGAGCCGGTCGGGGTCTCCGGCTTCTCGATGGGTTGATCCTGCTGCTCTGCCATTGTGGCTGCTCCTTTGCAGTGTCTTGGGCTCGCGATGTTGGCGGCGGCCGGCAGTGGCTCCCATCATGCCAGGCGGCGAGTTGGTCAACCGGTGACGGCCAGGGCTGCGGCGAAGGTGACTGCGACGGTCATGATCGCCAGTTCGGCCAGCGATCGGTGCTGCGACAGGCTCGCGCTCGACCGATGTGACCGTGCGGCAGGTAGCCAACCCGCCCGATTGCGCCAGGCCAGCGCCAGGAGGGCCGCGGTCACCACCACTTTCGCGGCGAGCAACCGGCCATAGCCGGTGGTCCACAACTCGGTGGGGGAGCCCAGCCGAACCAGTGCGCCGACAACCCCGGCGGCCAGCAGCACGGCCACACATCCCAGCGACAGCTGCGAGAAACGGGGCAGCACCCGCGCCCACTGGCCACGATGCGTCACGGTGAGCACCAGGGCGGCCAGCACACCGCACCAGAGGGCGGCGGCAAGAGCGTGCACCGCCACCGCCATCCCGCCGAGCGGACTCTCCGCGAGGTGGCCGGCCAGTGTCCGGGCGGCCACCCCGGCGGCCGCGATGCCGACGATCGCAACCGTCGTCGACGCCGTACGGGTCGCGACGAGCGCTGCGGCGCAGACGGCGAGCGGCGCCGCGATACTGACCAGCCCCGCCCGACCCCCGCCGGTGTGCAGCGTGAACTCGATGACCGTTCGAACGCCGACGTGCTGAACCGAAACCGCCGCGGTCTGTGCCGCCACCACGATCAGGCGCACCAGCTCGGCGAGCAGCCACACCGCGCCGCTGACCGCGAGCGGGCCGGCCGCCGTGCGGGCCAGCTCAGTGCGGTAGCGGGCGGCGTCGAGGAGCGGGACCGCGGCCAGTCCGAGAGTGACCACGGCGGCGCAATCCGCGACGGCCCGCACCAGGGCACCGGCCATCGAGTTCTGCGGGTAGGCCAGCGCCCACGCGGCGACCGACGACGCAACCACGACGAGTGCGCCGCCGGCCACCGACCGCCGGGTTATGCCTTCCGTCCGACCGCCCACCAGGCCCCACCGCCGATGATCACCGTTGCTGCCAGCACAAACGGCCACACCGGGATGCCCTCGCCGGACGAGTCGGAGGTGCCGGGCGCCGCGGCAGCCGGCCCGGGAGTACCGGTTCCGGCCACGGTCAGCTCGAACGACCACGAACCGGACACCACGTGCCCGTCGGCCGAGGTCACTCGGTAGTTCACCGTGTAGGTGCCTGCAGGTCCGAGGGGCCGGACCGCGACACCGATCACCGCGCCCTGCACCTGCGGTTCGCCGTCCGACCACAGATTGCCATCCGGGCCGACGACCGTCATGGCCGCGAACGCCTGCTGTAGCGCCTCGTTGAAGGTCGCGCTGACACGAGTCGGCGACCCGGTCAGAGTCGCGTTCTCGGCCGGATCGGTACCAACCCGGGTGGCGTGCGCGGACGCGGTGCCGGCACCGGCCAGCCCAGCCACCGTGAGGAAGAAGGCCGCCAGGGCCACGGCCACCGTCCGCATCATGACCGCCGCCTGGCCAGCAGCGCGGTCACCACCGCTACCGCGGCGAGCGTCAGCGCACCGCCGGCCAGCCAGCGCGCCGAGTTGTCGGTGGCATCGGCGCTGACCGGCTGGGCCGCGGTGGCAGCCGGCGTGGCCGTGGCAGGCGCCGCGACGGCGGGCCCGCCATGATCGCCGTGTCCGCCCTCGGCCGCCGGCCCGGTCAGCGCGAGTTGAGGTGCCGGGTGCTCGGGTTCACCGCCGTCGGGCAGCGGTGCCTGATCCCAGCGCACCACGGTGCCGTCGGAGTAGGTCTGGGTGGCGGGAAAGCTCACCGTCTCCGCTTCCGGCAGTTTCACCGAGATCTTGAACAGTGCGAACTGTTCGGCGGAGATGCCCACGCCGGGTGCGGCCGTCCAGGTGACGGACTTGACGGTGCCTGCTGCGGCATCCCGGTCCAGCTTGGCCGTCCAGCCGGGCATCACCTCGGTGCGCGCAGAGGCCACATCGGGCAGCGCCACGCTCAATTGTGTTGTGAGCGCTCCGGTGTCGGATTCCCCGGGCACCCGGAATATCAGCACCGAGGTGCTCCCGGGTGCGGCGCTCTCGGCGTCGACGTGTACGTGGGCCGAGGCCGGTGCAGCTGTGAGCAGCGCCGCCGCGGCGAGTGCGGCTGTGGTGCGCAGAAGGGCGCGCAGAGGCGCCCCGGTAAGGGGTTGCATTGTCGTTGAGTGTCTTTCGTGGCAGGTGTGTTTGCAGGTCAGGCGATCGCGCTGACCGGCGGACCACGGTGTGACACCGAAGCTGCCAGGAACAGGACAGCCTGCAGCGGCTGATCCGTGCTGCAGAGTGCGACGCTTGTCGTCGCCACCGGAAGCTGACGATCGGGCGGAACCGCCGCCCGCACAGCCCGCGACACCACGGCGCACAACCGGGCGCCTGCGGCGATGAGGCCGGCGCCCACTGAGACCGCCACGAGATGGGCGAAAAGCATTGCCGCGCTGGGCCCGTCCGGATCGGCGTGCGCATGGCCGGCGGTGGCCAGCAGGATGTGCGCGAGCAGCTGGCCGCTACCCAGCAGCGCCCACAACACGGCCGGCCGGTTGGCGGCGGCGATGGTGGCGGCCACCGCGCCCACTGTCGTCGCGAGCACCGCGAGCTGGACGGTGACCGCGCCGGCGGGCAGCATTCCCCCGGCGGCGCCGTGGGCGGCTACGGCCAGTGCCGCGGTGAGCAACCCGACGGCCGTACCGCGCAGCAGCGCTGCGGGTTCGATACGGGCGTCGTTCATCACCGGTGTGTCAGACCAGGCCGAGCCGGGCCATCAGGTCGGCATCGATCCCGTCGAGCTGGGTGGAGATAGCTGCGTGCGCACCTCTCCGGCGTGCGGACGGCATGTTTTCCGCGGCCGTGACGGCCGCCCCCAGATCTCGGAGCCGGTCGCTGATCGCCGCGACGAACTGTTTGGTCTCGGCGTCCTTCGGATTCTTCTCGGCAACCAGCCGCAGCGACTGCTCGGCCCCGGCGATCCGCGCGGACAGCTGCGCGCCGTGACCGGAGAACTGGCCGAGTTGGCTGAGCGGTATCCCGAGCTGGTCTGCCCGACGCTCGTCGAGGGCTCCGCGCGCGGCGATGGCAGCCCGGTAGATCAACGGCACGAGCACCGGTGCCAGCAAACGCGTGACGGTGAGCGTCCGGCGAATCCGGGCGGGTGAAAGCAGCTTTCCCTCGCGGGCCGCCTTCAGTTGCGCCTCGGCGACCCTGAGGGCATTGCGGTCACTGTCGCGCTGGGCTTTGAGCTGCGCCTTGAGCGCGTTGCGCTCGGCCTTGCGGTCCGCCTTGAGTCGCCGGACCTCGTTTTTTGCGGCAAGTCGGGCTTCGAGCTTGGCCTTCGTCTTGATGGCGCGGGCTTCTGCTCGGCGGGTAGCACGGCTTTTTCGTCGCGTGAACAGGCCCATTCCGGCTGCCTCCCGGTCGTTTCGTGGTGTGTTGGTGAGCACCGCTGAACTGCTGCAGACCAACAGTATCGTCCGGCACCTTTGCTCTGCCCCGCTGCCCGGGAACCGGTCGAGCAATCGTCGGAGCTAGCAAATCAAACGACCCGATTGTGCGACAATCGGGTGACGTCAAGAAGGTTGACGGGCGGTGCGCCGAAGGGGGATGGCCAAGTGCGTTCGCGGGTGCGCGTCGCCACCTCGACAGGTCTGGTGCTCTCCGGCCTGTTCATCGCCGGTCTCGGTGGCGCATTGGCGTTTGCCGACCCTGATCGCGGCGGCCGAGATCCGGGCCGTGGTTCCTCCAGTGACGCCGACGACGGTGATCAGGACGACGGCAGGCACGGCGGCCGCCACGACCACACCCGCGGTCACGGTCACGGCGGTGAGGTTGGCGGAGGGCGGGATGGCAATGCCTCGCCTGGCCCGTCGCGCGGTGAGACCAAGCCTTCGGGAAAGCCCTCAGGTACGGACGAACCCACCCAGACGCCGCATCCCGAACCGACGGAGACCGCCAGCACGGTGGCGACGACGGATGAGACGACCACTGACGTAACCACAGAACCGACCACGCCGACGCAGACGACAAAAACGCCCACGGAGTCTCCGACTCCCACCACGAGCGACACTCCCACTCCCACGGCCACGACCACCGTCATCGGTGAGGTTCCCGGCGGGGGTGGCGGTGGCGGCGGTGCGATCCCCCCGCAGTTCCGTCAGCCGCAGCTACCCGAGATGCAGATCCCGGTACCGCGCTCGGTCCAACTGCCAGCCGTCGTGGCTACGCCGCCGGTATTGGTTCCGGTCATCATCCCGCCAGTCGTCGTCCCACCGCTTCTCGCGCTGCCGGCCGAACCGGCAGGCGAAGGGCCGTCGAACGAACCAGGTGCGGGGCCCGAGGTGACGCCGACGTTCAAACAGCAGCAACCCCGGGCCGCTGACAACCAGGCCATCGGCCTCGATGCCGCGTTGCCACCCGCGTCGTTCCGGATCGGTTATGCCGACTACCTGCGCACCGCAGGGGTTTTCGAGATCGCGGCAGTGGCCGTGCCGGGAGCGGCCGCGATCTTGGGTTTGACGGGTCTGGGTGGGTTGGTCGGTTACCGGCAGGCGAAAGCGGGCCACGCGGTGCGGCCGGGCGCAGCACGGTTCATCGGCTAGCCCGCCCGCAGGGAGAATTCGGATAACAAAGTGCTAGGAAATGCCGAAAGGGGGAAACATGTCAGCCAGCCGTAGCGTCACCCGCGCCGTCAACGCGGTGCTGGATCTCGCGCCACGTCGAGGTGAGGTGACATTGACCCGCCTGGTCGACGCCGTCAGCGAAGACCGTGGCAGGCCCATCGAGCTGATCATGGCAGAACTCCCTCCCGGCGTCTGTGGTCAGTGGCGCGAGTACGCCGACCGCGACGTGTTTCTGATCCAGCAGGGTCTGCCGGCGTGGGACCGCACTCTTGCCCACGAACTCGGCCATCTCGTCCTGGGCCACGACGGCATATCGATCGTCGAGGCCGCGCAGGAGGCCGTCGAGGTCGCCAGCTCGGACCTGATCAGCTACATGCTCAACCAACGGACCGGGTGCATGGGACCCAACGGCGAGGACATCGAGCAGGAGGCGGAGGATTTCGCAGCCCTGCTCCTGTACCGGCTGGGCAGGTTGCCGTCGGATCGGTCTTCGATCGTGCAGGTGCGCCTCGGAGAGGCGTTTGGTTGATCATCTGGGTGATCGCCGGCCTGCTGGGCCTGGCGACCGGACTGCGGATCGGTTGGGCACTGGTCAACAAACAATCGCTGGTGAGTACGGCGATGATCGTGGCTCTGGGAAGCCTCGGCCTCGTCGCCGCTCTCAACTGGCAGCCGCTCGCGCTGCTCATCGACACGTTGCTGCGCTGGCCCAACATCGCGATGGGACTCAGCCAGGTCGCACTGATCGGATGTGCGGCGGGCAGCTGCGTCATGATCACGACTGCATCCTCGGAGCGCTCGCCGGCAATCACACGGCGCATTGCCCTGGCGCAGTACGGAATCGCGGGCATCGTGGCGGTGGTCAGCCTGGTGACCTTCTTCCTCGCAGGCAAGCAGCCCGAGATGTCCCCCCAGGAGTACCTCAAGCGCGAACTCGGATCGAACGGCACGTCGTGGCTGCTGTCGTTGCTGTACGTGTTGCTTGCGCTCACGCTGGTGATCTGGGCGGGCTTGCGTTACTCGAACCGCAGCCGCCGCGGCCGCGCGCTGTTCGTCTTCACCATAGGCATCGCGCTCATCGTCGCTGCCAGCGCGTTCTTCTTCCTGCGGGCGGTCGGGCAGACGCAGGCTGTCGGTGTCGGCGCCGCCGCGACGTTGTTGGGCTGCGCCATGGTGATCGTGGCTGCCGGTTCGCTGCTGCCAAGCATCGAGGATTGGTTCGGCGCCCGCAACGAGCTGCGCACTGTCGGTCCGCTGCTGACTGAACTCGGCCGACGCCAACCCGATGTCGGAATCGGAGTTCGTCCGCGGGGGCCGTTGGCGTTTCGGGTGGCCGAGCGGATGTCACTGATATCCGATGCGCTCTACCTGGAGGCGACGGCTGCCGAGGCCAAGCGGAAGGCCACCGCGTCGCATGGGTCATCGGCTTCGGACGGACCCCAACCCGTACTGGATGTACCGCAGGTTTCACCGGCGGACCAAGCGCGGGCGATCGCCCGGTGGATCTACGACACCCGCAAGGCAACCTCGCCGTCGGCGTTTCCCGGCCTGAATTGGCTGCGGCAACCGGAGTCATATTCGGACCGCGAATGGATCCTGGCGATCGCACGGCAATACCGCGAACTGGATCGGAAAAACGACGCGTAAGCCAGGGCCGTTGCGGCCCTGCTTACCCGCTTTGATTCACGTCGTGGGCCGAGACCCGGACGGGATCAGCTGTCGAGATTCTCCCGGCGGCGCAGTTCATCAACCTTCTGGACGATGTCCTGCTGAGCCTCCGGCGAAAGCCCGACGGTACGGGCAGCAATACGACGAACCCCTTCGTCCCGCATGCTCGCAAGCCAGGTCAGTTCCTTGTCGAGCTTCTCGTAGTACTCGTCATCAGTGAAGTACGCCGGCTTGATCCGGAAGAAGTTGGCAAGGGCGGCCATGGTTGCCGCAGACGGGTTGGTGCGGTTGCCGGAGCGAAGTTGCGAAAGGTACGGGGCTGACATCGTGACACCCTCGGACTTGAGCGCAGCAATCACCTCGGCGGAGGTGTGGGGTCCGCGCCCAGGTGGATAAACCGTGTCAAACAGGCGGTTTAGGCGGGCGGCGAACGTCTTGCTCATCGATTTGACCTCCACATGCAACATGAGCGGAACGAATAGGCGGCGTATTTGCTGACTATCGTAGCGAGTGTTGTGACGACAACCAAGTGCAAACCGCGTAAAAGTTAACCTTGCTTCCTGTTTTGGCCAACTTGGCCTCCGAAACCAGCACCTTCGCCGCCGAACCGTGGTGGGATTGCGCCGTCTGGCAAGGCAAATAGTGACGGTTGCGTTGTATTGGCCACGGTGAGCTGCAGCCACGCCGTCGATCACCGGTTTTTCCCGCGCCTGCGGGCAACACACAGCAGACCGGCGCTCGGCGAAACGGGTATTTGCTACGGCACAGACCTTGCAGACCTGACCCCACAGGGGGCGTCGTGGTCGGACGACGTCGCGAACGCTACCAGCGTCGTCCGCGAAAGCAATTTACGCAAGGGTCAATCGATAGCCACGCACGATCAGGCTGATTCTGGCGACGATTCAATCGGAGATTGCCGGACGGCTTCGACCGTCCGTTTGCGCCGCGCCCGCACCAGCCCCGCACCAATTGCGGACACGGCGACGGTTGCGGTGACGGTAACGGCGACCCACCGCAGCCCTAGTGCCGCGTCGAACAGGATCCACAGGCCGAACAGTAGGAACAGCACGCTCGCCAGGACATGCAGGAATCTTTCAGGCAAGCGGGTGTGCAGCCATACCCCGGCGGCGATTGCCACACCATCGGCCAGCACCATGCCGATCGTGGCGCCCAACCAGACTCCCGCCCAGTGGTTGTCGCTGGCCAGCGCCACGGTCGCCAGCATGGTTTTGTCCCCGAGTTCGGCGAGCACGAAGGACGAGATCACCGCGAAGATCACGAACCGCGGTTCGGCGACTCGGACATCATCGTCGCCGTCATCGCTGTCCCTGCCCTCGCGCCAAGTCCATACCGCGAAGAGCAAGAACGCGATCGCCGCTGCGAACGCGATGGGCTTCTCCGGCAAGGTCAGGCCGAGGAAATGGCCGATGGTCACCGAAAGGCCGTGGATAAGGAACGACGCGATGCCGACGCCGGACAGCACCACCCACCATCGGTGCCGCAACGCGTAGGTCATGGTGATCAGCTGGGATTTGTCACCCAACTCGGCGACGAAAACAACACCGAGGCTGAGAAGAGTGGCGGCGAGCATTTACGACCTTTCGACACATCGCCGATGCGACCGTCTGCACGGTGCATCGACGTACGGTCGAAGGTCTCGCCCACCGCTCTGAAGCGGTTCGCCGGCCGGGCTTGCGCAACTGCGCGCTGCCAGTATGTCGACACGACGATTGGGGGCTACTCCCCTTCGCTGATATCAACGACCATAACTGCCGCGAGCGCAGTTCGCTAGCCGCTCTAGCTATTTCGGGTAGCCGTATTCTCCGTTTCGAAGAACGGACAAATGGATTGGCTGTAGTCCTTACTCAGCTACGCAGCCAGCAACATCGCCAGGATCGCAGTATCCGGGTGACTGATCGGATCGACGCCCACCCGGCTCACCATCGAGGTGACCGTGCCGTCGGATTCAGCCTCCACCCACGCGGCCCGATGCTCCAGGCCGAGGTGCGGCAGGCCGGGCAGCAGCACACAACCCGACGCGGCGCCGGTGCACTCCGGCAACGACGGGGTGGTCTCCGACGGCGGATGCAGCATCAGCAGCGCGGGCGGTTGATGATCTGCGAAATAGCCCGGCGGCACCGCTGCCTCACCCACCACCGGCCCCTCCGCGATGACCAATCCGACCGTGCCGGGTTGCGGCTGTTCGGGAAGTTCTTCGCGGACCCCGAAAATTGTTGTGGTGGAAAGCAACCCCGGCAGAGATGCGATCCGCACGGTGACGATGAGCAGTTGCGCCCACTCTTTGGTGGAATCCGGCCAGCGGCCCGACACGACAAATCCCTTGAGCACCCCACCGGAATGAAAAGGGGCGATCTCAATCGCCCGACCGGACCCCGTATCCATTTCGCGCCTCCGGGACGTCTGTGGGTCGATCAGTTCAGCATGCGGCAGGTCCGTCGAGCGTGCAAGGCGACACGGGGCGCGCACCTGTGGCGAAACGAAGCCGAAACGAGCGAGGGGCGCCGCGCGATTCCGCACGACGCCCCTTGCGTAGAGATCAGCACCTGACCCCTGGGTCGAACTCAGCCGAAGATCAGCCCACTGGCCTTCGAAGTCGCAGCCGCATAACGGTTCTGCACGTCTTCCCAATTGACCACGTTCCAGAAAGCCTTGACGTAGTCGGCCTTGACGTTCTTGTACTGCAGGTAGAACGCGTGCTCCCACATGTCGACCTGCAGCAGCGGAATGATGCCGAGCGGCACGTTGGCCTGCTGGTCGTAGAGCTGGAAGGTCAGTAGCCGGCCACCCAGGCTGTCGTAGCCGAGCACTGCCCACCCCGAACCCTGCAGGCCATTGGCCGCAGCCGTGAACTGAGCCTGGAACTTGTCGAACGAACCGAACTGATCGTCGATCGCGGCTGCCAGGTCACCGGTCGGCTTGTCGCCACCGTTGGGGGACAGGTTCTTCCACCAGATCGTGTGGTTGATATGTCCGCCGAGGTGGAAAGCAAGGTTCTTCTCGTTGAGGAAGATCGCCGCATGGTCGCCGTTTGCGCGGGCCTCTTCCAGCTTGGCAACCGCGTCGTTGACGCCCTTGACGTAGGTCGCGTGATGTTTGCTGTGGTGAAGCTCGTTGATCTGTCCGGAGATGTGGGGCTCCAGCGCTCCGTAGTCGTAATCCAAGTCTGGCAGTGTGTATTCAGCCACGAGATTCCTTCCTCATATCGCGATCGATGGAACGAGGCGTCCTCAAGATCGCCGTCAACATTGCTCCATCGCGGCGCACACCGCAAGGACGCGCCTCACCACCCACCTATACCCGATTCGGCTGTGATCAGAACCAGACGATCAGGGCGAGGACGCCGAGCAGAATGAGTGCGATCACGCTCGCGCGAAGAACCGCCATCAATTGGTTACGGGTGTGCAGGTACCCGGACGAATGCCATTCGGACTGCGGTAGGGCCGAACCCGGCCCCATCGGATGCGATGCCATCAGACGCTCCTGACCTGCACGATCAACGTTTGCTCCCAGTGAGTTCTGTCACAACACCTGGTGTGACGCCGATCATAGCCCTTCGGGCGGTCTCGCAGAAATCGGCCCCCGGGCGACGGAATCGGTCGTCGCGAGGGTTCCTCCACCGGTGTTTAGCTCCCCAAGCAATTTCGCTCGTACCCCGAGACGCTGTTGATCGGTTGCCGTCGGGACACCGGGTTATCCACAGCCCTGCCGGCAAGCACACAGTTGGAGCCCATTTGGCATCGTCCGGGCAGGTGTCAGCCTGTGGATGAACCTGTGGAAACTGTGGATAGCCACGAATTGCTAACACCGCCGCTGATGTGGAGGGGTGGTGCGTGCGTCGGGGGCGCATGCGAGCATGGACGCATGGACGATGTGGAAGTCGCGCAGGCGGATATTGCCGCTGTCCCCACGACGTTCGACGGATCCGTGGTGTTGCTCGATGTCCGTGAAGACGACGAATGGCAACGCGGTCACGCGGCCGGGGCCCAGCACATCCCGATGGGCGACGTCCCGGCCCGCATGGCCGAGATCGATCCGGACGCCGAGCTGTACGTGGTCTGCCTTGCAGGTGGCCGATCACAGCGGGTGGCGCAGTATCTCGCCCGCAACGGCTACACGCCGATCAACGTCGACGGCGGGATGCTGGCCTGGGCCGGTGCGGGCCGCCCGGTGATCACCGACGACGGCGGCGCGGGCACCCTCTGACGGGCAGCCGCGGAGTGGATAAGACGTTCGTCGCTAGGCTGGTCGGATGATCCAGGTGTGTTCGCAGTGCGGGACGCGCTGGAACGTGCGTGATCGCCAACGGTCGTGGTGTCCGCGGTGTGGCGGCACCCTCCTCGCACCGTCAGCGCCCCAACAGCAGTGGGCCGCCCCCACCGCGGCGCCGGTTCGGCCTGATTCGGCACGGACGCCGCCGCGGCTGGCACCCGGATACCGCTGGATAGCGGTTCGTCCCGGCGCCGCGCCGCGTGGTCGGCGCCAGCGCAAGTCCCTCGGGCCGACCCCGCGCTACCGGACGATTCCGCACTGGGGACTGCAACAACACTTCGACGTCGAGGACCGTGGGCCTGCGGCCGAACGGCACGGCCCCGATGTCGGCACGGTGCGTGCCATGCTGATCCTGGCCATGGTGACGCTTGGTATCGCGGCTTTCGCCCACGTGGTCCGTTACGCGCTGCTGCTGATCAACCGCAGCATGCTGTTGCATCCGGTGATCGCCTGGGCCGGGGTGCTGTTCGGGCTACTGGCCAGTCTGGCGGTGCTGCTCTTCCTCGGGATCACAGTGGTGTTGTTGGTCTCCTGGCTGATTGCGCGCCGCACCGAGGCGTATGCCCAACGCGGTCAGGTCGACCCGCGCTCGCCGCGGGAGCTGTGGCTCTGCTGCCTGGTTCCCGGCGTCAACCTTCTGATGGCGCCGATCTTCGTCCTGGAATTGGCGACGCTGGAAGCGCGGCTTTCGCAACTGCGTCGGCCGATCGTGGTGTGGTGGATCTTCTGGGCTCTCAGCGCGGTGGTGGCGGTGTGGTCGATTGTCGGCACCGTCGCCGCGACGTTCATCGTCGACAACCCGCAGAACATTGCCGACAACACCGTGACCACGACGATCGGCTACCTGCTGGCCCTGGTGGCGCTGCTGCTGTTGGCCAAGGTGTTCTTCGCCTTTGAACGCAGCCCGACCGTCGAGCGCAGCGTCAGACGGTGGGTGGTTGTCGGAACCGAGAATGCCTCCGAGACTCCGGAGCCCGACCGTGAGCGCGGGGGCGAGCAGCAGGATCAGCGGGAATCAGCCGTTCCGGTTGAGCCCGAAGGGCACAACCCGGCAGCATAGCCATATGAACTTGGGGGACGCCGGAGCCGCTGGGCAGGCGACACCGGGCCCGGGACATCCGTTCGTGGTGGCCCATCGGGGAGCGTCCGCAGACCGGCCCGAGCACACCCTCGCCGCTTACGACCTGGCCCTCGCGGAAGGAGCCGACGGCGTCGAATGCGATGTGCGGTTGACCCGGGATGGGCACCTGGTTTGTGTGCATGACCGGCGGGTCGACCGGACGTCGACCGGCACCGGTTTGGTGAGTGAGATGACGATCGCTGAGCTGCGCGAACTGGATTACGGGGCGTGGCATGCCAGTTGGCGGGCCGACGGCGGAAACGGGGACACCGGTCTGCTGACTCTCGATGCCCTGGTCTCCCTGGTGCTGGACTGGAACCGGCCGGTGAAACTGTTCATCGAGACCAAGCATCCGGTGCGCTACGGCGCGCTCGTGGAGAACAAACTGCTGGCGCTGTTGCATCGGTACGGGATCGCGTCGCCGGCTTCGGCCGATCTTTCCCGCGCGGTGGTGATGTCGTTCTCCGCAGCCGCGGTGTGGCGGATTCGCCGGGCGGCCCCCATGTTGCCGACGGTGCTTTTGGGTGAGACGTCGCGCTATCTCGGCGGTAGTGCCGCGACCACCGTCGGTGCGACGGCGGTGGGGCCGTCCATCACGACCCTGCGCGAGCATCCGGAGTTGGTCGACCGGGCCGCGGCGCAGGGCCGCGCGTTGTATTGCTGGACCGTCGACCACTACGAGGACGTCCGGTTCTGCCGTGACATCGGGGTGGCCTGGGTGGCCACCAACCATCCCGGCCGCACCAAGGACTGGCTGCAGAACGGCCTGACCGGGGCCGGCCGGGACTAGAGGCTTTTAGAGATTCCCGCCGGCGGCCTTGGGGGCCGTCGTGTCCGCTGCGGCACCGGTGAGCTCACGGGCGACGAAGTCCTCGAGGTGGAACAGGTTGGCGCCGGCGCGGTCGGCGATGCGCACCAGCGTCGTCATGGATGAGACCTCTTCGATCTGCTCCTTGAGGAACCACTGCATGAACTGCTCACCGAGGTAGTCGCCCTCCTCGCGGGCCACACTGGCCAGCCGGCTGATCTGTTCGGTGACGGTGCGCTCCTGGTTGAGTGCCAGGACAAGCGCTTCCCGCGGGACATCGAAGTGGTTGCACACCGGATCCACGCCGGGGATCTCGACATCGACGTCGCGGTCGAGAAGGTACTGGACCAGCATCATGGCGTGATTGCGCTCCTCGACAGCCTGCGCGTAGAAGTGCTTTGCGAGCTGCGGAAGGTCGGCGCCATCGAAATAAACCGCAATTGCTATGTATTGCTGTGAGGCGGTGAATTCACTGCGGATTTGATCCTGGATCAGTGCATGGAATTTCGTGTCGAGTGCGCCGGACGTGGTCATGATGTTGATGGTATAGCAGGTCAGAAGGCATTGTCAGGCAAGGTGGACCTCATTGAGGTCAGCTTTACCTAACCCGTGTGACGGCGCTTACATTTCTTGTGTTGAATTTGCTGGACACAATTTAGCTTTGCCTAGCTTAAGAATTCGGGGTGTTGAGGACGTCCGGTGGGATTGCCGCGTCGGTGGCGAGTGCCTCGAACAGCCGGCCGGCGGCGTCGCTGTCCCAGACCACTACAGCACCGGAATCGCCTCCGCTGAACTCGCCGATCGGCACGGTCGTGGTGAGCAGGTCGCCCCGCAACGCCCACGCCAGCCAAGCCAGGTCCCACACGTGGGCGTCCTCGTCGACCGCGACGGTACCTACGGCTGCGCGGGTCATCGGGTACCAACGCAACGGGTTGAGCAACACCGCCGGGCTCGACGCGCGATGCAACAGCGCGGACATGAAGTCTCGCTGATGGATCATTCGGTCCAGATCGGCGCGTGGTGTGGCCCGGGTACGTACGTAGCCCAGCGCATTGCGGCCGTTGAGCACCTGACACCCGGCGGGCAGCTCGATACCGGCTAGCGGGTCGCTGATCGGCTCGGCGGGACACATCGTCACGCCGCCGACCGCGTCGACAAGTGCGGCGAACCCGTCGAACCCGATCTCGGCGTAGTGGTCCAGGTGCAGTCCGGTGGCCAGCTCCACTGTCTGCGCCAGCAGCGGCGCTCCGCCCAAGGAGAAGGCGGCATTGATCTTGTCCTCCCCGTAGCCGGGGATGGGGACGTAGGAGTCCCGGGGGATGGACACCATCGTTGCGGGGACAGCCGAGCCGAGCCCGGGGATGTGGACCAGCAGGATCGTGTCCGTGCGGCCATTGCCGGTGTCGCCACCAGTGGCCAGCTCGGACTGTTGATCGGGCGTCAGTCCCTGACGGCTGTCGGAGCCCACGAGTAACCAGGTGGTGCCCCGGCCGGAGCCGGGACGTTCCGGGTAGTCGGCCAGTGCCGGGATGCGGCGCAGCGACGACTCGACCCACACCCCACCGGCGACGATTGTCAGGACGGCTGCCAGGAACAGGACCAGTACGATCCGGCCCCAGCGGCGACGCCGCCGCGGCTTGCGGACGACCGCGGGCGCGGGGGGCTTGGATACGGGTGGCTTGGATACGGGTGGCCTGGGAGCGGGCCGCATCGGGGGCGGCGCCTGCCGCGGCGGAGGTAGCCGGGGCGGTTGTCTCGGGGGCGGTGGCTGGTGTGGCGGTGGCCGGCGCGGCGGGGTGGGGGGATTCGGTGGCCAGGCCGGCCGATGGTTCGGATCCCGCCGGATGACCTGCGAGGGCTCGTTCGGTGGACGACGCGGCGGCTGCCCCCGCAAGCGAGGGTCGGGTTCGCGCCCCGAAGCCTTGAAGCCGTCCACAGCAGCAATGTACGTGCCCGACGGGCCGGGCTACTGCAGCCAGCCGAGATGTTCGGCGACCAGTGCGTAGCCGACGAACGCCACCGCATCGATCAGGGCGTGCGCGATGATCAGCGGCCACAGCCGTCCCGTGCGCTGCCACACGTAGCCGAACACGAGGCCCATCACGATGTTGCCCAGGCCCGCGCTGTAGCCCTGGTAGAGGTGGTAGGCACCGCGTAGCAGGCTGGAGATCACCAGCGCGCGCCCGGGGCTGACGTCGAGCTGGCGCAGTCGGGTCAGCAGGAACGCCACGATGATGATCTCCTCGGCCCAGCCGTTGGCGAACGCGACGCCGAGCAGGACGGGAATCCGCCACCACGTGTCGTACAGCTCGGCCGGTTCCACATTTGCGCTCAGGCCCAGCACCCGGGCCAGCATGTAGAAGCCAAGCCCGGGCAACCCGATGAGCGCGGCGAGACCGAGGCCGCCCAGCCCGTCGGCGCGCCACTGCGGCCGCGACAATCCGATCGCGGCGGGGCCGAAACCGCTGCGCCACAACAGGTACAGCGCGAACGCACCCCAGGCGAGCAACTGCAGGACGCCGGCGAGGTTCAGCCCTAGGTCGATCAGGTCGAACGGGGACCGTCGCGGGTTCAGCGCGACGGTCTGCCCGGACAGTCCGAGCAGCACCGACTCGGTGAGCTTGAGTAGTGCGGTGTAGGCGCTGAGCCCGAACGTCACCGCCAGGACAACGGCGATCTCGATCTTGAGTGTGCGGCGCGGTGGCTCGAGAAAGTCGTTGGGCCCGGTCACCGGAGCAACGGTAGCGGCGCTAGATCTTCCGTGCGCGCAGCCCGTTGAGGAACGGGCAGCCCATCAACACCCGGATCGCCTGGCTCAGCCCGGTCACGTCATCGACCGGCTTGGAGAACGGCAACCGCACGTCATGGTCGCCGTTCTCGTTCTCGACGCGCAGCTGCACGCCGTAGCGGTCCAGGCCGAGCGGGCGCACCCGCCCCTGGCGAAGTGTCATCGGCAGGCGCGTGGCAAGGCGTTCCACCACGTCGCGATGCGCGGACTCCATGTGTTGCAGCCAGCAGGACTCCATGGCGCAGAACGGATCGGGCCGGGCGGCCAGCAGGGCGCCCAGGTTCACCGCCTCAGCGCCGGTGGCGTCGGCCACCACGACCGACTCGATCTCCAGGCGTAGCAGCGCGTAGGTGTCGTCGGCGTGCTGCGCCCCGGAATTCACCTGTAACAGAGCGGGATTCGGATCCTCTGTGGCGACAAGGTCGAGCAGCGCGGGAATCTCGGCGGACGGTACGTGCTGCAGGTGACCGCGGATCCACACGAGCGAGCGGACCGGCTCGCGCAGCGGTAGCGGGGCGTAATCGGTCATCTCCAGGACGGCCTGGACACCGGCTGAGCCGGACGACAGCACCATGCCCGCCAGTGGACCGGCTTCGGGCACCGTGATCGCGAACGAGCCGTCGTCGAGAAGGTGATGCACGGGGGATGCCACCGGCTCGATGCCCTCGACGGCGAGCATTGCGCCGCCACCCCGGGCGCACGCGCTGCGGATTCGCTCGGCTGTCGTCGGTGCCGCTATTGCCATCTCGCCGCCTTCCAGTTAGTGAGGTAAGCCTTACTTAACTCGATGGCGGCGCGAGGCGCAAGGCTTACCGAAAACACCGACAGGACAGATCTGCGGGAAACCGATCTGGTCGGCGGCTAGTGTTGAGCGAGTGCCGCGCATCGCCTATCTCGGACCGGAGGGAACCTTCACCGAAGCGGCATTGCTGCAGATGGTGGCGCATGAAATGGTCCCCGGCAGCCCCGAAGCCGGAGCGGGATTCACCCCGGTCCGCACCGAGAGCACGCCTGCGGCGCTGAGTGCGGTCCGCGATGGCCAGGCCGACTTCGCCTGCGTGCCCATCGAGAACTCGATCGAGGGATCGGTGTTGCCGACCCTCGACAGCCTCGCGGTCGGCAGTCCGCTGCAGATCTATGCGGAGTTGACCCTCGACGTCGCGTTCACGATCGTCGTGCGCCCCGGCCATACCGGACCGGTCCGGACCGTCGCGGCCTTCCCGGTGGCCGCGGCGCAGGTACGACGCTGGATGGCCGCAAACCTTCCCGACGCTGCGATCGTGCCGGCCCACTCGAACGCGGCGGCCGCCCATGAAGTCGCCGAGGGGCGGGCCGATGCCGGGGTCAGCACCCGCCTGGCGGCCGAGCGTTGCAAGCTCGACGTGCTGGCCGCCGATGTGGTCGACGAGGCCAACGCCCGAACCCGATTCGTCCTCGCCGGGCCGCCCGGTCCGCCGCCGCCGGCGACGGGCTCCGACCGCACGTCGGTGGTGTTACGGCTGGACAATGTGCCCGGCGCCCTCGTTTCGGCGATGACGGAGTTCTCGATCCGCGACATCGATCTGACCCGCATCGAATCCCGGCCCACCAGAACCGAGTTGGGCACCTACGTGTTCTTCCTGGATTGTGTCGGACACATCGATGACGATTCGGTCGCCGAGGCACTCAAAGCGCTGCACCGACGTTGTGCAGATGTGCGATATCTAGGTTCCTGGCCGACACGCTCGGCCGCAGGCGCGCCGCCCCCGCGACTTGACGAGGCGGCGCAGTGGCTGGCTCGGTTGCGCAACGGAACGGACGACTCATGAGCGGGCGGCTGATACTCGTCCGGCACGGCCAATCCCTCGGCAACGTCGACCGGCGTCTCGATACCCTGCCGCCCGGCGCTGAGCTGACCGATCTCGGCCGTGACCAGGCCAGGCAGTTCGCCCACACGCTGCCGCACGCGCCGTTGATCGTGGCGCACTCGGTGGCCCGGCGCGCGGCCCAGACCGCTGCCGGTATCGCCGAGGAAACCGGGCTGGATCTCCACGAATACGAGGGCGTGCACGAGGTGCAGGTCGGCGAGTTGGAGAACCGCAACGACGACGCCGCAATCGCCGAGTTCAACCGGATCTACCAGCGCTGGCATTCCGGCGAGCTGGACGTGCCCATGCCAGGCGGCGAGTCCGCCAGCCAGGTGCTGGACCGGTACGTCCCCGTGCTCACCCAGTTGCGGCTGCGCTATCTCGACGACCACGCCTTCGACGGTGACATCGTGCTGGTCAGTCACGGTGCGGCGATCAGACTGGTGGCAGCGGCACTGGCCGGTGTCGACGGGAGCTTCGCGCTGGACCACCACCTGCCCAACGCCGAATCGGTGGTGCTCGCCCCGATCACCGACGGGCGGTGGAGTTGCGTGCAATGGGCGACGCTCACCCCGCCGTTCTACCCCGAGCCAGACGTGCACCCGGTCGAGGATGCGTTGCAGTCCAACGACCCGATGGGCTAGATCGCGAGCGCGATGTCGCGCCCGCAGGGGCAGCCGACCGCCTCGCAGTCGACGCTGAAGGTGTGCGCTGATTCTGGAGTGGTGCAGCCTTCGTCGGTGCACTCCATGCGGTACCGAACGTGATGAATGACGGTGCCGTGGCAGTGCTCCAGCCCGGCCGCACACTCCCGGCACTGGATGGTCATGGCCCGTTCATAGCACTACGAGCCGACAAGGCGTGGTTGCCGCGCTCATCCCCACCCGAGTTCGTGGAGCCGCTCATCATCTATCCCGAAATGATGGGCGATCTCATGGATCACGGTGATCGCCACCTCGTCGACGACCTCCTGCTCGTCCGCACAGATGTCGAGCAGTGCGTCGCGGTAGATCGTGATCGTGTCGGGCAGTGAGCCCGCGTACCAGGAATCCCGTTCGGTCAGCGCCACGCCCTGATACAGGCCGAGGATCTCGGGTTCGTCGGGATTGCGAGCCTCGACCAGCACCACGACGTTGTCGATCGCCGTGGACAGCTCGGGCGGTACCAGGTCCAGTGCGTCGGACACCAACTCTTCAAACCGTTGCGGGTTCATCCGCACGGCCACGGGCTACGGCCCCGGTGGTGGAGGTGGCGGCGGCAGCACCGGCTCGGCCGGCGGTGGGGCCGGTGCCGGAGGAGGCGGAAGCGGCGCGGGCGGCGGAGGCGGTGGTGGAGCGGGGGCCGGTGGCGGCGGCAGTCCGGGAGCCGGAGGAGCGGGCGGCGGGGGAGCGGGAGCAGGCGGGGCGGGCGGCGCAGGCTCGGCCGTCGTGGCCGCTGCCGGTTGCTGCGGCATGTGCTGCGACTGGTCCTCCGACGAATCCGACGACGAGTCCGACGAAGACCCCGACGACGACCCCGATGAGGACGACCCCGATGACGACCCTGATGAGGACGACCCTGATGACGACGAATCGGACGACGAGGAATCTGACGAGGACGACGAGTCCGACGACGATGAGGTGTCCACCACGTCCGGCATCGGGATAGGCGGCATATTGAGCCGCTCCTCGGGGATGTCCGGCGGCGCGACCGGCGGCTGCCCGTTGATCATCAGCGGCCCCTTGGCGCTGTTGACCAGGGTGGACCAGCCGCCATTGCCCAGGGTGGCGCCGATACTGCAGGACACCTGGCGGCTGCCCGCCGACCAGCTGGGTAGCGAGACCGTGCTGTAGCTCAGGGCCAGCGTGGTGGCACGCAGCTCGACCGGCGCGAGATAGGCGTCCGTCATCTTGGTGCAGGTGTCTTTGATGAAGCCGTCCTGCTCGCCTTCCGGCGGCAGACCGCCGGGGAACTTCTCGCCGAGGTTCACCGCGCCGGTGACCTCCATGGCGTGCGGCGCCGCGCAGTCGACCGGAACGTCGGTGGGCTGGTTGGTCGCCGGGTCGATACCCAGGCAGGTACCGGCAGGCCACACCTTGGACTGATCGATGTCGGCGACCTTGCCCTGGAACTCCAGTTGGCTGTCGCCGGGACCAAGCAACTGCAGGCCGCACAGCATCCGGCGCTCACCGGCCTGTTTCCACGCCTTCTCGCCCGACCACAGCAGGCCGATGGTGAACTTGCCGTTCGGATCGAACTTCGGGCCGAGGTACGACCGCAGCGCGGGCGTGCACTGCTCCTGGCTGATCTGCTTGATGCGGTCCACCGACGGAGGTGCGGCGCCGGGCCCGTACTCACTGCCGGGGAAGGTCCGCATGTCGACCGACTCGGCGACCTCGAAGCGGTGCTCGTCCTTGCAGTCCACGATGTGCGCGGCGTCCGGGTTGCGCCCGGGCCAGTTGAGGCAATCGCCGGCCTTCACGTGATTGAAGGTGTCGTTGCCCCTGGGACCCAGCGCGATCGCGCCCGCGTTGAGCGCCGTGTTGGCGCCCTCGCTGCGCGGCAGCGCGGTGATGAGCCCGGCGATCAGCAGACCGCCGAGTGCCGTCAGCAGCAGCGCACGCCGCGTCGACGCGGCCTGCAGGCTCTGCCACCAACGTCCCTCGTCGGGATCATCGGTTTGGTCGGGGAGCCGGTCTTCGTGCTCGGGTGCCTCCAACATCCGCTCCATTGTGACAGGCGTGTCAGGTGCTGTGACAACTGATGCGCTTGTAAAGTTACGAGTTTCTGCCGGGAGTCGGCCGCCACTGTGATTCGGACACCTCGGATGTACGTGACGGCGCACCAAAAGTAGGGTTGCGGCCGTGATCGACCTCAGGTTGCTGCGCGAGAATCCCGACCTTGTCCGTGCGTCGCAACGGGCCCGCGGTGAGGACCCGGCGCTTGTCGACACGCTGCTGGCCGCCGATACGGCACGCCGGGCGGCGGTATCGGCGGCCGACAACCTGCGTGCCGAGCAGAAGGCGGCCAGTAAGGCAGTGGGCAAGGCGTCGCCCGACGAGCGTCCCGCGCTGCTGCAGAAGGCCAAGGACCTCGCCGATCAGGTCAAGGCGGCCGAAGCCCAGCAGTCCGAGGCGGGCAAGGCGTTCACCGCGGCGCACATGGCCATCTCCAACGTCGTCGTCGACGGCGTGCCCGCTGGTGGCGAGGACGACTTCGCACTGCTCGAAACGGTGGGTGAGCCCAGGGCCATCGAGAACCCTAAGGATCACCTCGAGCTGGGCGAGGCGCTCGGGCTGATCGACATGGAACGCGGAGCCAAGGTTTCGGGCTCGCGGTTCTATTTCCTCACCGGCGCCGGCGCGCAACTGCAGTTGGGTCTGCTGCAGTTGGCCACCCAGGTGGCGGTGGCCAACGAGTTCACCCTGATGATTCCGCCGGTCCTGGTACGCCCGGAAGTCATGGCGGGCACCGGGTTTCTGGGCGCGCACGCCGACGAGGTGTACCGGCTCGAGGGCGACGACCTGTATCTGGTGGGCACGTCGGAAGTGCCGCTGGCCGGCTATCACTCCGATGAGATTCTCGATTTGTCCGGCGGTCCGCGGCGTTACGCGGCCTGGTCGTCGTGTTTCCGGCGCGAGGCGGGCAGCTACGGCAAAGACACCCGCGGCATCATTCGGGTGCACCAGTTCGACAAGGTCGAGGGGTTCGTCTACTGCAAGCCCGAAGATGCTGCCGCCGAACATGAACGGCTACTGGGCTGGCAGCGCGAGATGCTGGCGGCCATCGAGGTGCCCTACCGGGTGATCGACGTCGCCGCAGGCGATCTGGGTTCCTCGGCTGCCCGCAAGTTCGACTGCGAGGCCTGGGTGCCGACGCAGCAGACCTACCGGGAGCTCACCTCGACCTCGAATTGCACGACGTTCCAGGCGCGTCGGTTGGCCACCCGCTACCGCGACGAGAACGGCAAGCCGCAGATCGCCGCGACCCTGAACGGGACACTGGCCACCACCCGGTGGCTGGTGGCGATCCTGGAGAACCACCAGCAACCCGACGGCAGCGTGCGCGTCCCCGCCGCGCTTGTTCCCTTCGTCAGAACGGAAGTGCTTGAGCCATGATCGATATCGACCTTGCACAAGTGCGGAACTGGTTCGGGTTCGGAGTCGCGGGCAACTTCGCCGGACATCTCGAGCAGGCCGGGGAGGCAGGCGATTTCGTCAAAGTCGTCACGGAAGGCTATGCCCCCAAAGGCATCTTTCCGTGGTACGCGCCGGGCCGTGACGACTTCCTCGGCGAGTTCCCCCTGTCCAGCGACACCATCAAGCTGCCGGACACCGACGAGGCTGACGGTCCGCTGAACCTGCAGATCGAACCGGAGGTCGGGGTGGCCTGCCAGGTGGTGTGGAACGGCGACACCGTGGTGCGACTGGAGCCGTTCGCGCTCGGCGCGTTCAACGACTGCTCGATCCGCAGGCCCGGCGCGCCCAAGATCAGCCACAAGAAGAACTGGGGCCCCGCGTCCAAGGGTGTGGCACCGCAGTTCTTCGACGTCAGCGATCTGACCCCGGACGGCCCCACCGCCACCATGCGGCTGGTGTGCTACCTGCGTGACAACGGCGGCCAGCAGCACGCCTACGGAGTGGACTCCCCGCTGGTGGGCTACTCCTACTACGGCGAGGTTCTGCTGGACTGGATCGTCGAACGGCTGGCCAACCAGAAGGGTTCCGCGGATACGCCTTTGGAGGATGTCGGTGCCTTGATGGTGGCCAGCGGGCACCCCGAGAACGTGCTGATCGGCATCGGCGCCACCCGGTACACGCCGCTTGGCGAGTCGACATTCCTCAAGCCGGGAGACGAGGCCATCGTCCGGGTCTATGACAGCGCGTCGAGCGCGGCTTCAGAACTGCGGCAGGTGGTTTCGACGCGCTAGCGGCAGAGCAGTTCGTCCAACCTTGCGACGAACTCCTCCGGGTGCGCCGGAGTGAACGCCGGGCTCGGATAGGTGCCCGGCACGTCGAGGGTGATCAGTGTCGACTTGAACGGCCGCTGGACGTCCAAGGGCAACCAGCGGCGCAGGTCGCTGCTGCCCCACAGCCGAAACCGCTGCATCCACAGTCCCAGCGGCGTGGCACGGTAGCCCTTGATCGATCCCAGCGGGATCACCTTTGCCGTCCCGGACGGAAAGTGATAGCGCTGCAACGTGATTGCCTCGCGGTCCAACTGGACGAGGCCGTCGTCGTAGTACTGTCGCGGCGCGCTCACAACTGTCCGCACCGTAGTTCGTGGCCCTTGGTGGTCAGGCACTTGCCGGTCTCCAGGTTCCATTGCCAGCCGTGCAGGTTGCAGGTGAGGGTCTTTCCTTCCACCACACCGAATTTCGACAGGTCGGCCTTGAGGTGCGGGCACCGGCGCTGAATCTCCCAGCCGTCCAGGGTGATCGAGGAAGAGTCGTCGTGGGCTTCGGCGAACCAGCCGTCGGCGTAGGCGATCCGCTCGTCGGTCAGGCATTTGAAGAACGTGTACAGGTACTCGTTGTAGCCGCCCACCCGCCACGCCTTGAACCGAGTCGACAGGAAGATGGTGTTGACCCAGTCCGGCTCGTTGTCCCGCAGCACGGTGCGTACCAGCTCGGGCGCGATCTCGAAGCCGTAGCGGAACTTTTCGTCCGGAATAGGTTCGCGCACAACACGTTTCGGGAAGTCGAGCACCACGGTTTCGTTGTGGTCGCGACCGGCGAGCCGCAGTTCAACCGGATAGCCGATGCCGTCGCAGATCTGGTCCGTCTGGCTCATGATCGGCTCGAACAGTCCCCGCAGCGGTTCCAGCAGCGGCTCGCCGCCCGACGGCGCCCACGAAGCCTTCTCCGCGGCCAGCACCGGGGCCATCCGCTGCGCGTACTCCTCGATGTAGGCGGCCTTGCCGGTGGTGAAGATGGCCTCCGGATCCTCGCTCGGATGCGTCAGCGAGTTGAGTTGTGATCCGGTGAAATCCGCTGTGCTGCCGGGGATCATCAACAGCCCGCCGTCGTGGCCGTGAGTGCGTAGCTGGTCCAGGAACACCATCTGATCGGGGAAGATGTTGGCCGGATCGTCGTGATCGTCGTTGAGATCCCGCAATTCGGCGTCCAGGAAGCACGGCGGCCCGGCCGAGGGCACCACCCACGTCGCCCCGACCTGCGCGATGTACTGGCGGCAGCGGTCCATCTGGCGTTGCCGTTTCTGGGTGCCGAATGCCTCTTTGGCGCGCGCGGGCATGTCGTAGACCATCGGGTACCAGATCGCGCCGGAGTACTGCAGCATGTGCACGTCGATCTGACCGAAGTCGGCGTGCAGCACGTCCAGATCGACGGGACGCGCGTCGTTCATGTTGAAGGCGACGGTCTGCCCGTCGTCGACCACCAGGCCCGAGTCACCGATCGGACCGTCGGCCGGTGCCCGCAGCGCGATGATCATGATGTCCAGATCACCTTTGGGCCCACTGACCCGGTGCTTGACCGAATCGGTGGTTTCGAAGAACTCGTGGAAGCCCAGCTTCTCCAGCTCACGTCGCAGGTCCGGCACCGGGTAATCCGGTAACAGGACGACGGCGTCCTTGTTGACGTGGCGGCGCAGGTTCTCCGGATCGAAGTGGTCCTTGTGCAAGTGGGAGACGTAGAGGTAATCGACCTCTCCCAGCGCGTCCCAATCGAGTCGGCTGTTGTCCGGGAACGGAAACCAGGACGCGAAATAAGCGGGGTTGACCCAGGGGTCGCACAAGATGCTGCCGGCTCTGGTATCTATCCGGAAGCCGGCGTGCCCGACACTGGTGACCTGCACAAACAGCCTTTCGATGAAGAACGGGAATCCCGGGCCAGCCTAGCTGGAACCGGGGGCGGGGCCGAAGTCCGGCAGGTCAGGAGAGGTTGGCTACGCCGGTGGGAGGCCTGGCACTACGCTGGCGGCTGTGGAACCGGTATACGGGACTGTCATACAACTTGCCCGCATGATTTGGCGGCTGCAGGGTCTGCAGTTCACCGTGACCGGTGTGGAGAACCTCCCTGCGACCGGCGGGGCAGTGATAGCCATCAACCACACCAGCTACTTCGACTTCACCTTCGCCGGGCTGCCGGCGTACTGGCAGAAGCGCGGCCGCAAAGTGCGGTTCATGGCGAAGAAAGAGGTCTTCGACCACAGCATCACCGGGCCGATCATGCGCAGCCTGCGCCACATCGAAGTGGATCGGGCCAGCGGCGCGGCCTCGTTCGAGGCGGCGTGTGAATACCTCAGGGCCGGTGAATTGGTGGGCGTGTATCCGGAGGCCACCATCAGCCGCAGCTTCGAGATCAAAGAGTTCAAATCCGGGGCGGCGCGGATGGCGATTGCGGCCGGTGTGCCGATCGTTCCGCACATCGTGTGGGGCGCCCAACGCATCTGGACCAAGGGGCATCCGAAGAATCTCTACCGGCCCAAGGTGCCCATCTCGGTGGCTGTCGGCGAACCGATCCAGCCGACCCTGCCCGCGGCGGAACTGACGACGGTGTTGCATTCCCGCATGCAACATCTGCTCGAACAGGTGCAAGATGCCTACGGGCCGCATCCCCCCGGCGAGTTCTGGGTGCCACACCGCCTCGGCGGGGCCGCACCGTCGCTGGCCGAGGCCAACCGGATGGACGCCGAGGAAGCCGCCGAGAAGGCGGCCAAGCGGTCCCAGCACCCGGGCCCCACCGAGCCCTCCGGGGCGCCGGGGTAGCAGACATATGGAACCGGTATTCCGCAGTTTGGAGATTGCCGCACGGCTCGGGGTCCGGGCTACCGGGACCAAGATCACCTTCAGCGGCGTGGAGAATCTTCCGGCGACCGGCGGTGCCGTCGTCGCCATCAACCACACGAGCTATGTCGATTTCCTGCCCGCCGCATTGGCCGCAACCGAACGTGGCCGGCGGATGCGCTTCATGATCAAAGCCGAAATGGAAGAGGTCAAAATCGTCGGTTATCTGATCAAGCACACCGGGACCATTCCGGTGGACCGACGCGCCGGGGCTGGCGCCTATGCGGCCGCGGTGGAAGAGCTGCGGGCCGGCGAACTGGTCGGCGTTTACCCCGAGGCCACCATCAGCCGCAGCTTCGAGTTGAAGGACTTCAAGACCGGTGCGGTGCGGATGGCGTTGGAAGCCGGGCTGCCGGTGATACCGCTGATCGTCTGGGGTGCCCAGCGCATCTGGACAAAGGATCATCCGAAATCTTTGGGGCGCAAGAAGATTCCGATTAACGTGGCGGTCGGTACGCCGATCCCGCCCGGTGGTTCCGTTGCGGAACTCGGCGCCACGATGCGTGCCGCGATGTCGGGCTTGCTTGAGCAGGCGCAGCAGGGCTATCCGGCGCCTGCCGGTGCTTACTGGGTTCCGCGCCGGCTCGGCGGTGGTGCGCCGACGCTTTCCGAGGCCAAACGCCTGGATGAAGTTGAGTTGGCCGAGCGTGCCCGCAGGCGCGCCGAACAGGAAGCGATGGGCAAGAACCGGTGACCGCTGAAATAACGCCGCCCGGGCTGATCGCCTCTGACGTCGACGGCACCCTGCTGGACGACGATGAGAAGGTCACCCCGCGCACCCGCGCCGCAGTCCATGCCGCGGTCGAATCCGGCATCACCTTCGTGCTCGCCACCGGACGCCCGCCGCGCTGGATACAGCCTGTGGTCGACGGTCTGGGCCTGGCGCCCATGGCGGTGTGTGCGAACGGGGCAGTGATCTACGACCCGTCGACCGATCGGATCGTGTCGGCGCAGACGCTCTCGGTCGACGTGCTCGGCGAACTCGCCGAGATCGCCACCCGGGTGATTCCCGGCGCAGGCCTGGCGGTGGAGCGGGTCGGCCGGTCGGCCCACGATGCGGCCACTCCGCAGTTCGTCAGCTCACCGGGTTACGAGCACGCCTGGCTCAATCCCGACAACACCGAGGTGTCGGTCGAGGATCTGCTGAGTGCGCCCGCGGTGAAGCTGCTCATCCGCAAGGCAGGCGCGCGCAGCGCCGACTTGGCCGCCGAGTTGTCCAAACACATCGGTCTGCAAGGCGATCTCACGTACTCGACCAACAACGGCCTGATCGAGGTGGTGCCCCTCGGCATCAGCAAGGCCACCGGCATTGCGCAGCTGGCCGGCCCGCTGGGGCTCACCGACGCCGACATCGTCGCTTTCGGCGACATGCCCAACGACGTACCGATGCTGCGTTGGGCGCGCCGCGGGGTGGCGATGGGTAACGCGCATCCCGAAGCGGTGGCCGCCGCCGACGAGGTCACCGAGACCAATGCAGACGACGGCGTGGCACGTGTGCTGGAACGCTGGACGCTCTAGTCGATCCGGCTGAGACGCTCCAGCTGCACAGGCTGCTCATCCGGTGACGGCGGTGGCAGTTCCAGCGGAACACCGTCGACCACCCGGGTAACGGTGCCTTTCTCCCGGTCGAAGTTCAGCGTGCCGTGCTGGAAGTTCTGCACGATCCACTGGGGTTCACCGATCTCGCCGCTGGTGGGTAGCCCGAGTACTCCGCGTTCGAAGCCCAGCGAGCCCCACGCCTCGTAGATCGCTCCGGTCACCGGCTCGGCCCCGCTTGCCGCCGACCAGTACAGCGCGCCCCGCTCGAAGGTGGCGTATCGGGCGCCGCCGGCCGCTGCGGCCTCGGGAGAAGTCGGATTGCCCAGCGGGCCCGCGGGTCCGCCGGTCGCCTGCCAGCGGGCGAAGATGGCCCCGCCCCGCATCTGCTCGGCCAGGTCCTCGGGGCCGGGGGGCTTGTTGAACCGGGCCGCGATGTCGCGCAGCCGGCCCATCTGCGCGTAGGCGGCGTTGCCGGGGCAGTCGGTGACGCCGACGTCGCGGTGGGTGAAGATGGCAGGCAAGGTGGGGGTGGCACCGCGCGGAATATGGGTGAACGAACCACCCGCAGAGGTGAGCACCGCGGTGCCGTGCGGGTCGATGCGATCCAGGCCGAGCCGCCAGCCCAGCAGCCGCCCGGTGGTGCGCAGCTGGATCGGCGTCGGCGGTACCGCGTTGAAGTCGCCCATCATCGCCACGCCCCAGGTGTCGTGGTTGAAGCCCCCGGTGTGGGAGCCCTCGACGGGCTTGTCGATGCCGCCTGCGCGGCCTTCGAAGACCTGGCCGAACTTGTCGACGAGCGCGTTGTAGGCGAGGTCGCACCAGCCGAGGGTTCGGGTGTGGTACTCGTAGATCGACCGCACGATCCCGGCGGAATCCTGGGGTGCGTAGTCGTTACTGCCCGCCGTGTGGTGCACGATTCCGGCGCGAATTCCCCTGTCGTACCGAGGATTACCGCATCGCATCGATTCGTCGGCGCCCCACTGCGATCGGTTGATGATGTTGGGTGGAACGCCGGGCGCGGTGACAGCGGTGGGTAGTGGTCCGATGTCGACGGGGGTTTGCGGCGGTGAGATCAGTACCGCGGTGATGTTCTGTCCGAAGGGTTTTTGCACGGTGGCCGGGCGATATCCGAGCCCTGGCTCGGCCTTGGCAGGCGCCGGTTCTCTGTCCGCCTTGGGCGACGCCGGTTGTCTGTCCGCCTCCGGCAGACGTGTCACCGCGATCTGCACGGTGTTGGTGCGGCCGACGAACACCGGCTCGGTGCCGCGTGGTCCAGGGGTGTCGGCGCCCACCCCGTCGAGCTTCTCGGCCTCGTACCACGGGCCCCACGCGCCGTCGGCCTTGCGGGCCCGCACCCGGGCCGAGGTGCCGCGCAGGTCCTGCGAGGTGAGCGCCACCATGGAAAACGGGGTGTCCTGGTGGATCTCGCGGATGCTCTCTCCACCGGCGAGATTGTCGAGGGGCTGTTCGGCGAGCATCGGCGCGGAATTCGCCGCTACCTGGTCGTCATCGAGGCCGCCAGTCAATGCCCACGGCACGGCCACCACGGTCGCCGCGATTGCGGTGAACAAGATCGACGGCGAGGGTCGGCGTGACGGCACGGACTGATGTTACGTATGAGTCTGATGTTACGAATGATTCGACACGGCCCGGCGGGCCATTTTCGTCAGGCAGTTGCGCAACGGCACCGCAGAGCCTGTGGGCGCTTCTGCGGTGCCGTTTCGCAATGGGACCAGTTAGGGCGCCGGCGGTGCGGGCACCGGTGCCGGTGGCGCCGGTGCTGCCGGGATGCCGGATTTCATCGCCGAGGTGATCGCCGGCATCACCATGCCCTTGAGCAGGTCGATGGCCTGGCCGGCGCCGAGCTGCTCGGCAGCGCTGGACAGGTCGCCGAACAGGCCGCCGCCTCCGCCGCCGGTCGCGGGCATCGCGGCCAGTGACGGATCACCCAGGATGGGATAGCCACCCAGGCTGGGATCGCCGAGCGGAGCAGAGATCGGCACCTCGCCCGGAGCGGGCAGGCCGGTGCCGTTCGAGATCGGCATCAGCGAGGGGTCGGTGCCGATGGGCGGCGTGGTCAGGCCCGTCGCGCCAAGGTCCGGACTGGTCAGCCCCGGGTTGGTGAGCGCCGGATTGGTCAGGCCAGGATCGGTCAGCGACGGCGTCGACGGCAGGGCGCCATCGGGGGAGGTCAGGCCTGGCGTTGCCTGCGACGGTGACGCGCCTCCCGGAGTGAGCGCCGGATTGGTGAGGGCCGGATCGGTCAGGCCGGGCGAGGTGAGGCCCGGCGTGGTGAGGCCTGGTGACGTGAGCCCCGGTGACGTTAGGCCAGGTGAGGTCAGACCCGGTGACGTGAGCCCCGGTGAGGTCAGACCCGGTGACGTGAGCCCCGGTGACGTGAGCCCCGGTGAGGTCAGCGTCGGCGAGGCCAGCGACGGCGTCGGGCTGGTTCCGGTCAGCATGCCGGTGGGCATGGGCGGCAGGTTGATGCCGAACTGGGACAGGCCTTGGGAGAGCGCGGACATCAGCTCGCCCGGCAGGTCGGTGACGAGCGCTGCCTGGGTGAACTCGCGCTGCTGCGGTGCGGGGGAAAGCTGCGTTAGGGCTACTAAAGCGACTGGACTTGCGACTGCCACTGCGGCGACTGCGCTCATGGCTGTCGAGAGCTTGCGTCGACCTCGGTTCGGCACGGAAGTCTCCTCAATATATGGACTGCAGGGGTCGTGCTGGGTGCTTCGTCAGCGGCTACGAGCTGATTGTGCGAAGCCCATGAGTGCCAACGTGATCGATGGTAGTGCTGTGACTCCTGTGACTAGAGTGACGATATTGAATTGTGAGCGAATTGCGACCTGCGCCCTCTGTCGAATTCGGGCGAGGCGGGGGCGGTCGGATACCCTGGCTGCCGATGACGTCCTTATCCCCCCGGGGCGCTGCGCGCCTGCCCACCGGTAGTTTCGACTTGTTCGTCGTCGGATCCGGCTTCTTCGGTCTGACGATCGCCGAGCGTGCGGCGACCCAACTGGGCAAGCGAGTCCTTGTTATAGAGCGCCGCCCGCACATCGGCGGCAATGCGTACTCAGAGGCCGAGCCGCAGACCGGCATCGAAGTCCACAAGTACGGGGCCCACCTGTTCCACACCTCCAACAAGCGGGTGTGGGACTACGTGCGTCAGTTCACCGAGTTCACCGGCTACCAGCACCGCGTCTACGCGATGCACAACGGCCAGGCCTACCAGTTCCCGATGGGCCTGGGCCTGGTGTCGCAGTTCTTCGGCAAGTACTTCACGCCGGACGAGGCGCGTGCGCTGATCGCCGAGCAGGCAGCCGAGTTCGACACCAAGGATGCGAAGAACTTCGAAGAAAAGGCGATCAGCCTGATCGGCCGCCCGCTCTACGAGGCATTCATGAAGCACTACACGGCCAAGCAGTGGGAGACCGACCCCAAGGAACTCCCCGCCTCGAACATCACCCGGTTGCCGGTGCGCTACACGTTCGACAACCGGTACTTCAACGACACCTACGAAGGTCTGCCCGCCGACGGGTACACCGCGTGGCTGCAGAACATGGCCGCCGACGAACGCATCGAGGTGCGGCTCGACACCGACTGGTTCGACGTGCGCGACGACCTCCGCGCGGCCAGCCCGGATGCCCCGGTGGTCTACACCGGGCCGCTGGACCGCTACTTCGACTACGAGGAAGGCCGGCTGGGCTGGCGCACCCTCGATTTCGAGGTGGAAGTGTTGCCGACCGGTGATTTTCAAGGCACACCCGTCATGAACTACAACGACGCCGATGTGCCCTATACCCGGATCCACGAGTTCCGGCATTTCCATCCCGAGCGGGCCTACCCGACCGACAAGACCGTGATCATGCGTGAGTACGGACGGTTCGCGAAGGACGACGACGAACCCTACTACCCGATCAACACCGAGGCCGACCGCGCCCTACTGGCCGCATACCGTGGCCGGGCCAAGGTCGAAACCGCCTCGGCGAAGGTACTTTTCGGCGGGCGGCTGGGGACCTACCAATACCTCGACATGCACATGGCGATCGCGAGTGCGCTCAACATGTACGACAACACGCTGGCGCCGCACCTGTCCGACGGTGCGCCGCTTGTATCCGATCTCGACACCGAATAGGAAAGCAGCAAAGCATGAGTGACATCCCGTCCGGCGCGCTTGAGGCCGGAGAATCCAGGGCGGTCAGTCTGTTGGCCCGCGTTATTCTGCCGCGACCGGGCGAGCCGCTGGACGTACGCAAGCTCTATATAGAGGAATCGACCACCAACGCCCGGCGGGCACATGCGCCGACGCGCACCACGCTGGAGATCGGTGCCGAGTCCGAAGTCTCGTTCGCGACCTACTTCAACGCGTTCCCGGCCAGCTACTGGCGGCGCTGGTCGACGCTGGATTCGGTGGTGCTGCGGGTCGAGCTGACCGGCACCGCGCGTGTCGACGTCTATCGGTCCAAGGCCACCGGTGCGCGCATCACCGTCGGTGGCGCGCCGGTATCCAGCGGCGATAGCGGCGAACCCGCCGCAGTCGAATTCGAGATCGACCTTTCCCCATTCGAAGACGGCGGCTGGATCTGGTTCGACATCACCACCGACACCGCGGTGCGGGTGCACAGCGCCAGCTGGTGCGCACCGACGCCTGCCCCGGGCCGCGCGAACGTCGCCGTCGGCATCCCGACCTTCAACCGACCGGCCGACTGTGTCAACGCGCTCGCCACTCTGACGTCGGATCCCCTCGTCGACGAGGTGATCACCGCCGTCATCGTCTCCGACCAGGGCACCAGTAAGGCCAAAGATCAATCGGGCTTCGAGGCCGCCGCCGCCGCGCTGGGCGACCGGCTTTCAATCCACAACCAGCCGAATCTGGGCGGCTCGGGTGGCTACAGCCGAGTGATGTACGAGGCGCTGAAAAACACCGACTGCGAACAGATCCTGTTCATGGACGACGACATTCGCATCGAACCGGACTCGATCCTGCGGGCGCTGGCGATGAACCGGTTCGCCAAGGAGCCGACGCTCGTGGGCGGGCAGATGCTCAACCTGCAGGAGCCGTCGCACCTGCACATCATGGGCGAGATGGTGGACCGGGCGAACTTCATGTGGTCCGCTGCTCCCAACGCCGAATACGACCATGATTTCGCCAAGTTCGCGCTCGACGATGTCGACGAGCAGCGCAGCAAGCTACTGCACCGCCGCATCGACGTCGACTTCAACGGCTGGTGGATGTGCATGATCCCGCGGCAGGTGGCTGAGGAGCTCGGCCAGCCGGTGCCGTTGTTCATCAAATGGGACGACGTCGAATACGGCCTGCGTGCCGCCGAGCACGGCTACCGCACCGTCACCCTGCCGGGCGCGGCGATCTGGCACATGGCCTGGAGCGACAAGGACGACGCGATCGACTGGCAGGCGTACTTCCACCTGCGTAACCGCTTGGTGGTCGCGGCCCTGCACTGGGACGGCGACATCCGCGGCCTGCTGGCCAGCCATCTCAAGGCGACATTCAAACACCTTCTCTGCCTTGAGTATTCGACCGTGGCGATCCAGAACAAGGCCATGGAGGACTTCCTGGCCGGGCCCGAGCACATCTTCTCGATCCTCGAGTCGGCGCTGCCCGACGTGCGCAAGATGCGCTCGGAGTTCCCCGATGCCGTGGTGCTGCCCGGTGCCACTGCGTTGCCCGCGGCCTCGGATATGAAGCGCCGCAAGGTGCGCATCCCGGTGTCCAAGCCGGCGATCGCGATTCGGTTGGCCAGGGGTGTCGCCAACCAGCTGCAGAAGCACGATCCGGAAACCCATGTCCGGCCGCAGATCAACGTGGCCACCCAGGATGCCCGGTGGTTCTCGTTGTGCATGGTCGACGGTGTCACCGTGACCACCGCCGACGGTCGCGGCGTGGTGTACCGGCAGCGTGATCGGGCGAAAATGTTTGCGCTGCTTCGTGCCTCGATGCGCCAGCAGCTGCGGCTGGCCCGCCAGTTCAACCGGATGCGCAAGGTTTACCGCGAGGCGTTGCCGACGCTGACGAGCAAGGGCAAGTGGGAGTCAGTGCTCCTCGTCGAGTCGGCGGAGAAAGTCTGATATGTCCGAAGCTCCGCCGCGCGGCGAAGACGCCGTGTTGGTCGCCGTGCAGTCGGCATTGGCCGGGAGGCCGGGAGTGCTGGCCGGTGCGCGGGCACTGTCGCATTTCGGCGAGCACAGTGCGGGCTGGGTTGCCCTGGCCGCGGCGGGTGCGCTGGCTCAGCCGGCGCGGCGCAAGTCCTGGATCGCGGTCGGCGTCGGTGCCTTTGTGGCGCATGCCGCCGCGGTGCTGATCAAGCGGGTCGTGCGGCGGGAGCGGCCAAACCATCCCGACATCGCCGTCAACGTGGGTACGCCGAGCCGGCTCAGTTTTCCGTCGGCGCATGCGACCTCGACCACCGCCGCTGCGGTGCTGCTGGCTCGGGCCACCGGTCTGCCTGCGCCTGCGCTGCTGGTGCCGCCGATGGCTCTGTCGCGATTGGTGCTGGGCGTGCACTATCCGACCGATGTACTGACCGGGGTGGTCGTCGGGACCATCGTGGGTAAAGCCGTGGGAACTGTGGCCGGAAACACGGTCGGTAGGATCTCGGATTCTGCCCGGTGCCGGGCCGAAGGAGACTGATGAGCGTCAGTGAGCGGGTCGCAACGGAGCGGAACAACGATGAGCACAACCCACATGAGTGAGGAAGCGCAGCCGACGGCTGGTCCGCCGAAGAATCTGCCCGCGGGTCTGGTCAAGGCAGTACGTCCGCGGCAGTGGGTGAAGAACCTGCTGGTGCTGGCGGCGCCGCTGGCCGCGGTCGGCAGCGGTATCGAATACGACTACGCCGACCTCGCGTTCAAGGTTTCCGTCGCGTTCGTGGTGTTCTGTCTCGCCGCGTCGTCGATCTATCTGGTCAACGACGCGCGCGACGTCGAGGCCGACCGGGCCCACCCGACAAAACGGTTCCGGCCCATCGCTGCGGGCGTGGTGCCGGAGTGGATGGCCTACACGCTCGCAGTCGTGCTGGGCGTGGCCGCGCTGCTCATCGCGTGGTGGCTCACCCCGAATCTGGCTGTGGTGATGGCCGTCTACCTGGTGATCCAACTGGCCTACTGCTTCGGCCTGAAGAACCAGGCAGTGTTGGACATCTGCATCGTGTCCTCGGGCTTCTTGATCCGCGCGATCGCCGGTGGCGTGGCCGCCGATATCCCGCTGTCGCAGTGGTTCCTGCTGGTGATGGCCTTCGGCTCGTTGTTCATGGCGGCCGGTAAGCGCTTCGCCGAGCTACAGCTCTCGGAGCGCACCGGAGCCAAGATCCGTAAGTCGCTGGAGCGCTACACGAGCAGTTATCTGCGGTTCGTGTGGACGCTGTCGGCGACCGCGGTGGTGGTCTGTTACGGGTTGTGGGCCTTCGGCCGCGATACCGCGAATGATCCACTCAGCCTCGACGGGCAGGACGCGTCGTGGTACGCGATCACGATGGTCCCGTGGACTGTCGCGATCCTGCGCTACGCGGTTGACATCGATGGTGGCATAGCCGGCGAGCCCGAGGAGATCGCGCTGAAAGACCGGGTGCTGCAGGTCCTGTTCCTGGTGTGGATCGGAACCATCGGTGCTGCCATCTATTTCAGCTGACCGGCTGATCGTCCGGCGGGCCGGCGAGATCGGCCAGAGCCGGCGGACCGGCGGCATCTCCGAACGCCTGGCGCGCTTGCCTGCGTTCCCCTACGACATCTCCGTCCGGATCAGCCTGTGGGTCAGCGTGCTAGTGGTCGGCGGGTTGTTCGGTTGGGGTGCCTGGCAGCGCCGCTGGATTGCCGACGACGGACTGATCGTCCTGCGGACCGTGCGAAACCTGTTGGCCGGCAACGGCCCGGTGTTCAATGCCGGCGAGCGCGTGGAGGCCAACACCTCGACCGTGTGGACGTATCTGGTGACGTTCGGCGCCTGGATCGGCGGCCCGGTGCGGCTGGAGTACGTGGTGCTCTACCTCGCGTTCGGACTCAGCATTCTCGGGGTCGCAATGGTGATGCTGGGCACCGGCCGCCTCTACGCGCCGAGCCTGCAGGGCCGACGGGCGCTGCTGTTGCCCGCCGGTGCGCTGGTCTACATCGCGGTGCCGCCGGCTCGCGACTTCGCCACCTCGGGCCTCGAAAACGGTTTGGTGCTGGCCTATCTCGGCCTGCTGTGGTGGATGCTGGTGTGTTGGTCGCAGGCATTGCGGGCCTACCCGGCCCAGCCGCGCGATGCCGGACCGCGCAACGTGACCGGCCGGTTCTTCGAGGGGACGCTGGCCGCCGTGGCGGGCCTGAGTGTGCTGATCCGCCCCGAGTTGGCACTCATCGGCGGGGGCGCGCTCGTCATGATGCTGGTGGCGGCTCGCGGCTGGCGGCGGCGGGTGTTGATCATCGTGGCCGGTGGATTGCTTCCGGTGGCCTACCAGATCTTCCGGATGGGTTACTACGCCCTGCTCGTGCCGGGCACCGCGGTGGCCAAGGATGCCTCGGGTTCGAAATGGTCGCAGGGTTTCGTCTACCTGACGAACTTCAACCAGCCCTACCTGCTGTGGGTTCCCGCGGTGCTGCTAGCAGTGCTCGCAGTGGTGCTGCTGGCCACCCGGACCCGGCCGTGGTGGGTGCGCCGTCAGGTACCCCAGGGCTACGGCCGGTTGGCGCGAACCGTCCAGAGTCCGCCCGCCGTAGTCGTTTTCATGGTGTTGAGCGGCTTGCTGCAGGGCATCTACTGGGTGCGTCAGGGCGGTGACTTCATGCACGGCCGGGTCCTGCTGACTCCGCTGTTCTGCATGCTGGCACCTGTCGCGGTGATCCCCGTGGTGCTACCCGACGGCACGAAGTTCACCCGCGAGACCGGCTACCTGCTGGCCGCTGCGACCAGTGTGCTGTGGGCCTCGATCGTGGGCTGGTCGATCTGGGCGGCGAACTCGTCCGGTATGGGGGCCGATGCCACCCGCGTCACCTACTCCGGCATCGTCGACGAGCGCCGGTTCTACTCGCAGGCCACCGGGCACGCGCACCCGTTGACCGCCGCCGACTATCTGGACTATCCCCGGATGCGTGCGGTGCTGACCGCGCTCAACAACACCCCGGACGGTGCGCTGCTGTTGCCCGCGGGCAACTACGACCAGTGGGAGGTGGTGCCTGCGATTCCGCCACCGCCTGATCTCCCACCGGAGGTCAGGAAGAACCTGAAGCCTCCGCACACGGTGTTTTTCACCAACCTCGGCATGCTGGGCATGAATGTCGGACTCGATGTCCGGGTCATCGATCAGATCGGCCTGGCGAATCCGCTTGCGGCGCATACCCAACGGTTGACCGACGGGCGCATCGGTCACGACAAGAATCTGTTCCCGGACTGGGCGGTGGCCGAGGGGCCCTTCCTCAAGGAGCATCCCTTCATTCCGCCCTATCTGGACGAGGACTGGATCATCCAAGCCGAGGCGGCGCTGAAGTGCCCGGCCACCGATGTGGTGCTGAACTCGGTGCGGGGAAAGCTGACCCCGCGCCTGTTCCTGTCAAACCTGGTGCATGCCTACGAGTTCACCAAGTACCGGATCGACCGGGTGCCGCTCTACGAGTTGCACCGCTGCGGGCTCGACATTCCCGAACCCAAACAGCCCCCGTACAACGGCATGCCCGCGACCGGTCCGTAACGCCCGGCCACGTCGCGTCGATACCCAGACGGGCAAGTGCCCTCGACATACGAACGGACGGGTAAGAACCACCGATGTTGACAACTTCCGGTGTGGATGCTGCGCGAAAAGCGGGACGGACGCATCCCGGTGATTGTGTTGTTGCCCACGGTTGGCATGGAAGCGCACCGTCAGACAGGTGTCGAGAATCGTTGCGAACGGTAGCCGGTGAAGAGCGACAAGCACTTTCAGGACGCGTACACCGAGGCCGGCGGCCGCAAGGAAGCCCGGCGCAGCGCCCGCGAACCAGACCTGATCGGAGCACTCGACGGCTGAGCGGAGATCAGGGACGGCAACTGCAGTAGAGAAACGTCACGCGGACGTGTGGTTGACTACACGGGCACGTGAGCCGAATACGTCGGGGTAAATCGGCATGTGGAATTCGACAGATAAGAGATGAGATAGGGAGCGGAATGAAGTTCGTTGGGAAGATGCGCGGCGCAGCGGCAGGTCTGTCGCGCCGGCTGACGGTTGCGGTCGCGGTCGCGGCCCTACTGCCTGGCCTGGTAGGCGTCGTAGGCGGCTCGGCGACCGCTGGAGCCTACTCGCGACCTGGATTGCCGGTGGAGTACCTGGAAGTTCCGTCGGCCGGGATGGGCCGCGACATTCGGGTGCAGTTCCAGAGCGGTGGGCCGGGTTCTCCCGCGCTGTATCTGCTCGACGGTATGCGCGCCCGTGAAGATCAGAGCGGTTGGGACATCGAACTCCCCACGTTCGAGTGGTTCCTCGATTCCGGCCTGTCGGTCGTGATGCCCGTCGGTGGCCAGTCCAGCTTCTACGTCGACTGGTACAAGCCGGCGTGCGGCAGCAAGGACGGCGGCTGCAAGACCTACAAGTGGGAGACCTTCCTTACTCAGGAGCTGCCGGCCTGGCTCGCAGCCAACCGTGACGTCAAGTCGACCGGCAGTGCCGTGGTCGGTCTGTCGATGGCCGGTTCGTCCGCGCTGATGCTCGCTGCCCGCCATCCGGAGCAGTTCATCTACGCCGCGTCGCTGTCGGGCACGTTGAACCCGTCCGAGGGTTGGTGGCCCACGCTGATCGGTGTCTCGATGGGTGACGCCGGCGGCTACAAGGCCGAAGACATGTGGGGCAAGTCGGACGATCCGGCCTGGAAGGCCAACGACCCGACTGAGAACGTCGCCACCCTGGCCGGTCTCGGCACCCGCATCTGGGTGTACTGCGGTAACGGCAAGCCCGGCGAGTTGGGCCACGCCGACATGCCTGCGAAGTTCCTCGAGGGCTTCGTCTGCCGGACGAACTCGACCTTCCAGGAGAAGTACATCGAGGCAGGCGGCAAGAACGGGGTGTTCAACTTCCCGCAGAGCGGCACGCACGCGTGGGCCTACTGGGGCCAGCAGCTGCAGGCGATGAAGCCTGACCTGCAGCGCGTGTTGGGCGCTACCCCGACTGCGTAGTAAGCAGCCGGAACGAATTGACGCTGACGGCGGTGACCCACTGGGTCGCCGCCGTCAGCCGTTTCCGGGGCCAGCCGTCGCGGCGATGTGGTTCACTACGACGCGGGAGTCACCCGGCCTGGAGCGAGGCTTGCCGAGCCACCATCGGATGCAGAGGGGTTGAGGATGAGGCGTGCGTTGAGTCTGATGCGAGCGACGCTGCTGTCGGTCGTACTGGCCGCCGGTCTGTGGACCGCGTCCACGGCGACCGGAGCGCCGGCCCGTGCCGATGCTGTCGAATATCTGATGGTGCCTTCGGCAGCCATGGGCCGCGACATCCCGGTCGCGTTCCAGGGCGGCGGACCGCACGCGGTGTTTCTGCTCGACGCGTTCAACGCGGCACCGGATGTCAGCAACTGGGTGAACGCGGGCCACGCGATGAGCACGCTGGCGGGCCGCGGTATCTCGGTGGCCGCGCCGGCCGGTGGGGCCTGGAGCCTCTACACCAACTGGGAGCAGGACGGCAGCAGGCAGTGGGAGACCTTCCTGTCGGTTGAGCTGCCCGACTGGCTGGCCGCCAACAAGGGTCTGGCGCCGGGCGGGCACGGCGTCGTCGGTGCGGCGCAGGGCGGTACCGCGGCTGTGACGTTGGCCGCCTTCCACCCGGGCCGGTTCCGGTTCGCCGGGTCGTTGTCGGGTTTCCTGACGCCGTCGGCCACCGCCCTCAACGGCGCGATCACCGCCGGGCTGGCCCGGTTCGGCAATGTCGATGCCAACCGGATGTGGGGCCCGCCACAGTTCGGTCGCTGGAAATGGCGCGACCCCGACGTGCATGTGCAGTTGCTGGCCGATGCCAACACCCGGTTGTGGGTGTTCAGCCCCGGCGCCCTTTCATGCAGTGACCCGGCCGCGATGATCGGCTATTGCGATCAGGCCCAAGGCAGCAACCGTTCCTTCTACCAGCATTACCGCGCTGTCGGCGGGAGCAACGGGCACTTCGACTTCCCGTCGGCAGGTCAGCACGACTGGGGTAGCTGGGCGCCTCAGCTGGCGCTTATGTCGGGCGAACTGGTCGCCACAATTCAGTAGAAGCCGCGAATCAGCTGTAGCCGGGCACTTTTGGGTACCCGGTACGGTGGAGTCGTGCAGCACACGGTACGGTCGGCCGCCCCGGTCATCGCGACGGCCATCGCGGTGTCCGCTGCGTCGCTGCTCACCGGGTGCGATGCGGGCCGTGACATCATGTCGCCACTGAGTTTGCCATCCTCGCAAATCACCGATGCGCAGGCGCAGGCCGGTGTACTGCCGTCCATGGCGGCGCTGCCGCAGCAGGGCCGCACCGGCAAACTGGTCGTCAACAGCGAGCAGCAGGGCTACCTCGACGCGCTGCGGGCCGCCGGCGTCACGCCGTCGAGTGACTTGCTGGCGCTGTCGATCGGGTCCTATGTGTGTCAGGCCAGGGCTGCCAAGCAGAATGATCAGGCGGTGTGGGATTTTGTACTGCCGCTGGTGCGCAGCGATGTGCGCGCCGCTCACCCGGAGGAGGGCAAGCTGCCCGGTGGGGTCGACTCCGCCACCTCCGACTACATCCGCATCGCAACTGAACGACTCTGCTAGCAGGAGCACGAATAATCCATGGCAAAAAACGCTCGGCGGAAGCGCCACCGCATCCTGGCCCTGATCGCCGCAGGCGCGATGGCGCTCGTGGTGGTGCTCGTGGTGGCCATTGTGGTCGTGGTGATGCGTCGTCCGGACACTCCTTCGGTGCCGCCCAGCGCCCAGCCGCCGGCCGGCGTGCCGGTGCCGCCCACGACGCGTAAGCCGCGCCCGGAATCCCAGCCGGCGGACTGCCCGGACGTGATGATGATCTCGATCCCCGGCACCTGGGAGTCGTCGCCCACCGACGACCCGTTCAACCCGACGCAATTTCCGCTGTCGCTGATGTCCCACATCAGCCGGCCGGTGGCCGAGCAGTTCGGCCCCGAGCGCGTGCAGGTGTACACCGTGCCCTACACCGCGCAGTTCCATAACCCGTTCTCGGCCGACAAGCAGATGTCGTACAACGACAGCCGCGCCGAGGGCACCCGCGCCACGGTCAAGGCGATGACCGAGATGAACGAGCGCTGTGCGCTGACCAGCTATGTGATCGCCGGGTTCTCGCAGGGCGCCGTGATCGGCGGCGACCTCGCCAGCGACATCGGCAATGGCCGGGGCCCGGTGGACCAGGACCTCGTGCTGGGCGTGACCCTGATCGCCGACGGCCGCAGGCAGATGGGGGTCGGCCAGGACGTCGGCCCCAATCCGGTCGGCCAGGGCGCCGAGATCACGTTGCACGAGGTGCCGACGCTTTCGGCGCTCGGTCTGGCGATGACCGGTCCGCGCCCCGGCGGGTTCGGCGCCCTCAACGACCGCACCTTCGAGATCTGCGGTGCGGGTGACCTGATCTGCTCGGCACCCGAGGAAGCATTTTCGATCCTCAACCTGCCCAAGACGCTGGAGACGCTGTCCGGAAGCGCGGCGGGCCCGGTGCACGCGCTGTACAACACTCCGCAGTTCTGGGTGGAGAATGGCCAGACGGCCACGCAGTGGACGCTGAACTGGGCCAAGAACCTGGTCGAGAACGCTCCGCATCCGAAACACCATTGACGACGCGCTGCGCGTCGGATTTGGCCGGGGCAACCACGGTCCCTTAACATTAAGAGAAAACTAAGAGCTTCGCGCATGCGAGGAGCCGGTACGATCTTCCCGGTTTGGGTACGTACGGCCGGTCGAGTGGCCGCGATGCACCGTGTCTCACGTGCGACAACGCAACATTTGCGGCTCTGACAGGAGAGTGATATGCCGTTCCATAACCCGTTCATCAAGAACGGTCAGATCAAGTTTCCTGATGGCGCCAGCTTGGTCCAACACGTGGAACGCTGGGCGAAAGTCCGTGGCAACAAACTGGCCTACCGGTTCCTCGACTTCTCCACCGAACGCGACGGAGTGGCCAGGGATCTGACGTGGGCCCAGTTCAGCGCTCGAAACAAGGCGGTCGCCGCCCGGCTGCAGCAGGTCACTCAGCCCGGTGACCGCGTCGCGATCCTGTGCCCGCAGAACCTGGACTACCTCATCGCCTTCTTCGGCGTTCTCTACGCCGGCCGCATCGCCGTCCCCCTGTTCGATCCGTCCGAACCGGGGCACGTCGGCCGACTGCACGCAGTGCTGGACAACTGCCACCCGACGGCGATCCTGACCACCACAGAGGCTGCCGAAGGTGTGCGCAAGTTCTTCCGTAGCCGCCCGGCCAACCAGCGGCCGCGCGTGATCGCCGTCGACGCGGTTCCCGACGACGTCGCCGCCACCTGGATCCCGTACGAGGACGTCGACGAAAGCACCATCGCCTACTTGCAGTACACCTCGGGGTCGACCCGGATCCCGACCGGCGTGCAGATCACCCACCTGAACATGGCCACCAACATCGTGCAGATCGTCGAGGCACTCGAAGGCGAGGAGGGCGACCGCGGTCTGTCCTGGCTGCCGTTCTTCCACGACATGGGTCTGGTCACCGGGCTGATCGCCCCGATGATCGGTCACTACTTCACCTTCATGACCCCGGCAGCGTTCGTGCGCCGCCCGGAACGTTGGATCCGTGAGATGGCCCGCAAGCCCGACGACACAGGTGGCGTGATCTCGGTGGCCCCGAACTTCGCCTTCGACCACGCGGCAGCTCGCGGCGTCCCCAAAGAAGGCGGGCCGGAGCTCGACCTCTCCAACGTCAAGGCTGTGCTCAACGGCAGCGAGCCGATCTCGGCGGCGACCGTCCGCCGGTTCAACGATGCGTTCGGGCCGTTCGGGTTTGCGCCCAAGGCCATCAAGCCGTCCTACGGACTGGCCGAGGCGACATTGATGGTGTCGACCACGTTGGCGGCCGAAGAACCGAAGATCATCACCGTGGACCGAGACCAACTGAACACCGGCCGCATCGTCGAGGTCGACGCCGATTCGCCCAAGGCCGTCGCGCAGGCGTCCGCAGGCAAGGTCGGCATCGCCGAGTGGGCCGCCATCGTCGATCACGAGTCGGCCACCGAACTGCCCGACGGCCAGATCGGCGAGATCTGGATCAGCGGCCAGAACATGGGCACCGGCTACTGGGGGAAACCGGACGAGTCTGCTGACGTTTTTCAAAACATCCTCAAGTCGCGGACCAACCCGTCGCATGCCGAAGGCGCAGCCGACGACGCGACCTGGGTGCGCACCGGCGACCTCGGCGCCTTCTACGACGGCGACCTCTACATCACCGGCCGCGTCAAGGACCTGGTGATCATCGACGGCCGCAACCACTACCCGCAGGATCTGGAGTACTCGGCACAGGAGTCCAGCAAGGCACTGCGCACCGGGTATGTGGCGGCATTCTCGGTGCCGGCCAATCAGCTGCCCGACGAGGTGTTCGAGAACACCCATTCGGGGCTCAAGCGCGACCTGAACGACACATCCGAGCAGTTGGTGATCGTCGCCGAGCGTGCGCCCGGTGCGCACAAGCTCGACGTCGGCCCGATCACCGACGACATCCGCGCGGCGATCGCGGTGCGCCATGGCGTCACCGTGCGCGACGTGCTGCTCACGGCCGCCGGTGCGATTCCGCGCACCTCCAGCGGCAAGATCGGCCGCCGCGCCTGCCGTTCCGCCTACCTGGACGGCAGCCTGCGCAGCGGCAAGGTGGCCAACGCGTTCCCCGATGCGACGGACTGACCGGACCCACTCTCACGGCGGCGGAAGCCGCCGACTGGCTCGAAGGTGACCTGAACATGGATGAAGCACAAAGCAATTCGAATCTTCCAGAGACTACCGAGCCCGCGGTCCAACCGGGATCCCGCCCGGACATGAGCGTCAACGAGATGCGCGAGTGGCTACGCAAGTGGGTGGCCAATGCGACCGGGCAATCGGCAGACGCGATCGACGAGTCCGTCCCCATGGTCGAGCTCGGCCTGTCCTCGCGCGATGCGGTGGCGATGGCCAGCGACATCGAGGACCTCACCGGTGTCACGCTGACCGCCACGGTGGTGTTCCGCAACCCCACGATCGAGTCGCTGGCCACCGTGATCATCGAGGGCGAACCGGAGCCCGTGGTCGACGAGAACGAGGACTGGTCCCGTGACCGCGACGTCGAGGACATCGCGATCGTCGGTGTGGCCACCCGCTTCCCTGGCGACCTGAACACCCCCGACGAGATGTGGGAGGCCCTGCTCGCCGGTAAGGACTGCATCACCGATCTGCCCGACGGCCGGTGGGAGGAGTTCCTCGACGAGCCACGCATCGCCGAGCGCGTCGGCAAGGCCCGCACCCGCGGCGGCTACCTGTCCGACATCAAGGGTTTCGACTCCGAGTTCTTCGCGCTGTCGAAGATGGAAGCCGACAACATCGACCCGCAGCAGCGCATGGCGCTCGAGCTGACGTGGGAAGCCCTTGAGCACGCGCGCATCCCGGCGTCGAGCCTGCGCGGCACCAGTGTCGGTGTGTACGTCGGTAATTCGATCAACGACTACAGCTTCCTGGCGATGAGCGATCCGACGATCGCTCATCCCTATGCCATCACCGGTACGGCGAGTTCCATCATCGCCAACCGGGTTTCGTACTTCTTCGACTTCCGTGGCCCGTCGGTCGCGGTCGACACCGCATGCTCCAGTTCGCTGGTGGCCGCCCACCAGGGTGTGCAGGCGCTGCGTTCCGGTGAGGCCGACGTGGCGATCGTCGGTGGTGTCAACGCGTTGATCACCCCCATGGTGACGGTCGGTTTCGACGAGGTCGGCGGTGTGCTCGCGCCCGACGGCCGGATCAAGTCGTTCTCCTCGGACGCCGACGGCTACGCCCGTTCCGAGGGCGCCGGCATGCTGGTGCTCAAGCGGGTGTCGGATGCCCGTCGCGACGGCGACCAGATCTTGGCCGTGATCGCGGGCAGTGCCATCAACCACGACGGCCGGTCCAACGGCCTGCTCGCGCCCAATCCCGATGCGCAGGAAGCGGTGTTGCGCAAGGCCTACAAGGACGCCGGGATCAATCCGCGCGACGTCGACTACATCGAAGCGCACGGCACCGGAACCATTCTCGGTGACCCGATCGAGGCCGACGCGCTCGGCCGAGTGATCGGCCGGGGCCGCGAGGCGGACAAGCCCGCCCTGCTGGGTGCGGTGAAATCCAATGTGGGTCACCTGGAGTCGGCCGCAGGTGCGGCGAGCCTGGCCAAGATGACGCTGGCGCTGGCCAATGACAAGCTGCCGCCGTCGATCAACTACGCGGGGCCCAACCCCTACATCGACTTCGACAAAGAACACCTCAAGGTCAATGACACCGTCAGCGACTGGCCGCGCTACAGCGGCCGCGCGATCGCGGGTGTGTCCGGGTTCGGTTTCGGCGGGGCCAATGCCCACCTGGTGCTGCGCGAGGTGCTGCCCTCGGATCTTGTTGAGCCCGAACCGGAGCCGGAGCCCGTCGCTGAGGACACCGAGACCGCCGACTCTGACGCGGTCTATGTCGGCGGCGTGCGGATGGACGAGTACGGCGAGTTCGTGCACGATGAGCCCGAGGCCGACGAGTACCCGGTCTATGACGAGGCGAGCCACGAACTTCCCGGCTTGACCGATGAGGCCAAGCGTCTGCTGGAGATCGCGCGCGAAGAGCTCGAAGCGGCCGAAAAGGCCGGAGAGAAGCCGTCTTCAGTAATCCCGCTGGCAATCTCGGCGTTCCTGAGCTCACGCAAGAAGGCCGCTGCGGCCGAGCTTGCCGACTGGATCGACAGCGAAGAGGGCCGGGCTTCGTCGCTCGAATCGATCGGGCGCTCCCTGTCGCGGCGCAACCACGGCCGGTCCCGCGCAGTGGTGCTCGCTCACGACCACGACGAGGCGGTCAAGGGCCTGCGGGCGGTTGCCGAGGGCAAGCAGCACCCGACGGTGATCAGCGCCGACGGCCCGGTCACCAACGGACCGGTCTGGGTGCTCGCCGGATTCGGTGCGCAGCACCGCAAGATGGGCAAGAGCCTGTACCTGCGTGACCCGATCTTCGCCGAGTGGATCAACAAGGTCGATGCCCACATCCAGGACGAACGCGGCTATTCGATCGTCGAGCTGATCCTCGACGACTCGGTCGACTACACCAACGAGACCTGCGAATACCCCATCGAAGTGGTCCAGACGGTGATCTTCGCCATCCAGATCGCGCTCGGTGAGCTGCTCAAGCACCATGGAGCGAAACCCGCTGCGGTGGTGGGACAGTCGCTCGGTGAGGCCGCCGCGGCCTACTTCGCCGGGGGGCTGAGCCTGGCCGACGCCACCCGCGCCATCTGCTCGCGCGCTCACCTGATGGGTGAGGGCGAGGCGATGCTGTTCGGCGAGTACATCCGGCTGATGGCATTGGTGGAGTACTCGGCCGACGAGATCAAGACGGTCTTCGCCGACTATCCGGGCCTCGAGGTCTGTGTGTACGCCGCACCGACTCAGACCGTCATCGGCGGCCCGCCCGAGCAGATCGACGCGATCATCGCGCGGGCCGAGGCGGAGGGCAAGTTCGCCCGCAAATTCCAGACCAAGGGCGCCAGCCACACCCAGCAGATGGACCCACTGATCGGTGAGCTGGCCGCCGAACTGCAGGGCATCGAGCCCAAACCGCTGACCATCGCCTACTACTCGACTGTGCACGAGGGCAGCCTGATCCGCGCGGGCAGTGACCCCATCCACGATGTCGACTACTGGAAGAAGGGGCTGCGGCACAGCGTCTACTTCACCCACGGCATCCGCAACGCGGTCGACAACGGCCACACCACCTTCCTGGAGCTGGCGCCGAATCCGGTGGCGCTCATGCAGGTTGGGTTGACAACGGCTTCGGCCGGGCTGCACGACGCACAGCTGGTGGCCACGCTCGCCCGCAAGCAGGACGAGGTCGAGTCGATGACCTCGGCGATGGCGCAGCTGTTCGTGCACGGCCACGACCTGGACTTCCGGACCCTGTTCCCGCGGCGGTCCACCGGCCTGGCAGGTGCACTGGACTTCGCGAACATCCCGCCGACCCGGTTCAAGCGCAAGCAGCACTGGCTGGATGCGCACTTCACCGGCGACAGTTCGGCGGTCATGCCGGGCAACCACGTCGCCATGCCGGACGGCCGGCACGTGTGGGAGTACGTGCCCAAGGGCGCGGGCGATCTCGCTGCGTTGGTGAAAGCCGCTGCCGTACAGGTTCTTCCGGACGCCAAGCTGACGGCGTTCGAGCAGCGCGCGGTGCCCGCCGAGGGCGCAAGGCTCGTCACCACATTGACGCGGCATCCCGGTGGTGCGACGGTGCAGGTGCATGCGCGGATCGAGGAGTCGTTCACTCTCGTCTACGACGCCCTGGTGACCCGCGGCGGGCAGGCGTCGGCACTGCCGACCGCGGTCGGCGCCGGCTCGACAGCACCGGCGGCCGAGGTCGCCGAGGTGGCTGTGCCGGAGGCAGACGAAGACGTCGAGATCCTCTCCGACAACCTCACCCAGGGCGCCAATCTCGGTGCCGGCTTTGCCAAGTGGTCGCCGGAGTCCGGGGAGACCGTGGCGCAGCGGCTGGGCACCATCGTCGGCGGTGCCATGGGCTACGAGCCCGAGGACCTGCCGTGGGAGGTGCCGCTGATCGAGCTCGGCCTCGACTCGCTGATGGCGGTGCGGATCAAGAACCGCGTCGAGTACGACTTCGACCTGCCGCCCATCCAGCTGACGGCGGTGCGCGACGCCAACCTGTACAACGTCGAGTCGCTGATCAAGTACGCGATCGAGCACCGCGACGAGGTCGATCAACTCGCCGAGTCCCAGAAGGGGCAGACGGCTGAGGAGATCGCCGCGGCGCAGGCCGAGCTCATGGGCGGGGCCAGCACCGTAGCCGAGCTCGAAGCCAAGCTGGCCGACAACGCCGACAATGGCGAGTTGAAGCTCGAGATCCCGCCGCCGCCAACCGATCCAGACGGCCCGGCCCTCCCGCCGCCGCCTACGGATCCGTCCGGGCCGTCGGCTCCCGCCGGCCCGAGCAATGCGACTGCCGCCGCGGCAGCTGCCAAGGTGCTGACCCAGGAGGCCGTCACCGAAGCCCTCGGCGCAGACGTGCCGCCGCGTGACGCTGCGGAACGCGTCACGTTCGCGACGTGGGCGATCGTCACCGGCAAGTCGCCGGGCGGCATCTTCAATGAGCTGCCCGCACTCGACGATGCGTCGGCCGAGAAGATGGCGGCCCGGTTGTCCGAACGTGCCGAAGGCATCATCACGGTCGACGACGTGAAATCGGCGAAGACGATCGAGGAGTTGGCCACCACCGTCCGCGATCAGCTCGAGGAAGGCGTGGTCGACGGGTTCGTCCGCACGCTGCGGGCACCACGAGAAGGCTCATCGAGCGTCCCCCTCTTCGTGTTTCATCCGGCCGGCGGGTCGACGGTCGTCTACGAACCGCTGATGAAGCGGCTGCCTGCGGACACCCCGGTGTACGGCATCGAGCGGGTCGAGGGCTCCATCGAGGAGCGGGCCGCCGAGTACGTGCCGAAGTTGTTGGAGATGCACAGCGGTCCGTTTGTGCTGACGGGTTGGTCGTTGGGTGGGGCGCTGGCCTACGCGTGTGCGATCGGCCTCAAGCAGGCCGGCGCCGACGTGCGGTTCGTCGGGCTGATCGACTGCGTGCGCCCCGGCGAGCCGATTCCTCAGACCAAGGAGGAGATGCGCAAGCGCTGGGACCGCTACGCCCGATTTGCCGAGCGCACCTTCAATGTCGAGATCCCCGAGATCCCGTACGAGCAGCTCGAAGAACTCGACGACGAGGGTCAGGTCAGGTTCGTGCTCGACATCATCAAGGAGAGCGGGGTGCAGATCCCCGGCGGCATCATCGAGCACCAGCGCACGTCGTACCTGGACAATCGCGCACTCGACACGATCGAGATCCAGCCGTACGACGGGCACGTCACGCTTTACATGGCCGATCGCTACCACGATGACGCGATCGTGTTCGAGCCCGCGTATGCCACGCGTCAGCCCGATGGCGGCTGGGGCGAATTCGTCTCGGACCTCGAGGTGGTGCACATCGGGGGTGAGCACATCCAGGCCATCGATGAGCCGTACATTGCCAAGGTGGGTGCGCACATGAGCGAGGCGCTGAACCGTATCGAAGCTGAGAGCGAGCCGAAGTGACGACTGAAGCAACCCCCACCCACCCCCCGAAGACAACCGCGGAACTGCTTGCCGAACTTCGCGAAAAGCTGGAGCTGGCAAAGGAACCCGGCGGCGAGAAGGCCATCGCCAAACGGGAGAAGAAGGGCATCCCGAGCGCGCGTGCCCGCATCCATGCGCTGCTCGATCCGGGCAGCTTCCTGGAGATCGGCGCACTGTGCAAGACCCCCGGTGATCCGAACGCATTGTTCGGCGACGGTGTCGTCACCGGTCACGGCACCATCAACGGCCGCCCGGTCGGCGTGTTCAGCCACGATCAGACGGTGTTCCAGGGCACGGTCGGTGAGATGTTCGGCCGCAAGGTCGCTCGGCTGATGGAGTGGGTGGCCATGGTCGGCTGCCCGATGATCGGCATCAACGATTCCGGTGGCGCCCGCATCCAGGACGCGGTGACCTCGCTGGCTTGGTACGCCGAGCTGGGCCGGCGCCACGAGTTGCTGCGTGGCATGGTGCCGGAGGTTTCCATCATCCTCGGCAAATGTGCTGGCGGAGCGGTGTATTCGCCGATCCAGACCGATCTCGTCGTCGCGGTGCGCGATCAGGGCTACATGTTCGTCACCGGCCCGGACGTCATCAAGGATGTCACCGGTGAGGACGTCAGCCTCGATGAGCTCGGCGGCGCGGACGCCCAGGCCCGCTACGGCAACATCCACCAGGTGGTGGAGGACGAGAAGGCGGCATTCGAGTATGTCCGCGACTACCTGAGCTTCCTGCCCGCCAATACCTTTGACGACGCGCCCGTCGTCAATCCGGGTCTGGAGCCTGAGGTCACCCCGCACGATCTCGAGCTGGATTCGATCGTGCCGGACGCCGACAACATGGCCTACGACATGCACGAGATCCTGCTGCGGATCTTCGACGACGGCGACGTTTTCGACGTTGCAGCGCAGCGGGGGCAGGCGATGATCACCGCGTTCGCCCGCGTGGACGGGCATACGGTCGGCGTGATCGCCAACCAGCCGATGCACATGTCCGGTGCGATCGACAACGAGGCGTCGGACAAGGCCGCCGGTTTCGTCCGGTTCTGTGACTCCTACAACCTGCCTTTGGTTTTCGTGGTCGACACCCCCGGCTTCCTCCCCGGTGTCGAGCAGGAGAAGGGCGGCATCATCAAGCGCGGCGGCCGCTTCCTCAACGCCGTGGTCGAGGCTGACATACCGAAGGTGACCATCACCATCCGCAAGTCCTACGGCGGCGCGTACGCGGTGATGGGTTCCAAGCAGCTGTCGGCTGATCTGAACTTCGCCTGGCCGACCGCACGCATCGCGGTGATCGGCGCCGAAGGGGCTGCGCAGCTTCTGGTGAAGCGGTTCCCGGATCCCACCGCGCCCGAGGTGCAGAAGATCCGCGCCGACTTCATCGAGGGCTACAACCTCAACATGGCCACGCCGTGGATCGCTGCCGAGCGCGGCTTCATCGACGCGGTCATCCAGCCGCACGAGACCCGGCTGCTGCTGCGCAAGTCACTACACCTGTTGCGGGACAAGCAAAACCACCAGCGCGTGCAGCGCAAGCACGGCCTGACACCCATCTAACGAGCGCTAGCCCCGTAGCCCCGCGAGCCCCCTAGCCCCTAGCCCCTAGCCCCTAGCCCCGCGAGCGTGCGTGTCTGCTGCCAGGCGCGCCGTGTTCGGTCAGCATTCCGCGCACGCTCGTCGCGCGCCAGCGTGACTTTGCTTTGAGCGGCTCGTGGTTGTCTGAACTGCGGCGACTGCCCACCCGCGTCAGCCTTGTCCACAGGTAGCCCACAGGCCACCGTTGTTGGCTGGGCGTGGCGATGAGTTCTGTGGCCCGCCAAGGTCGTACCTGCATGAGAAAGATCACCGCAGGCTTGTTCATCGCAGCTGACGGCGTCGTCGAGGCGCCCGACCAATGGCATTTCCCGTATTTCAACGACGAGATGGGTGCCGCCGTCGATGCGCAATTGGGCGCTGCCGACACCATCCTGCTGGGCCGAGACACCTATGACAGCTTCGCCGAGGCCTGGCCCGACCGGGAAGCCGAGGGCGGTGAGGACGCCGAGTTCGCCAAGAAGCTCGGCGATGCCCGCAAGATCGTCGTCTCCCACCACGATCTCGAATTCACCTGGCGCAATTCAGAACAACTCAAGGGCGATCTTGTTGAAGCGGTCGCCGCGCTGAAGGACGAGGACGGCGGGGACATCGCGATGAGCGGATCCGTGTCGGTGGTACGTCAGCTACTGGCCGCCGGCCTGCTCGACGAGCTGCACCTCTTGGTGCATCCGATCGTGGTCGGCAAGGGCATGCGGCTGTTCGAGAAAGGCCAGACCATCCCGCTGAAACTGTTGAGCTCCAAGGCCTTCAGCACCGGCGTTGTCAATCTTGTCTACAGCCGCGACGACTCCGCACCCACCGGTTCGTACGAGGACGCAAAGCAGCACATCTAGCGCGGTCATCCCTCGCGAGCGTGCGCGAACTGCTGCCTAAACACGGTGTGTCGGGCAACAGACGCGCACGGTCGCGCAAACAATGGGGGTACTTACGGGCCGATGCGGATCCGGCCGGGCTTGTAGAGCCCGCTGTGGGTGGCCTCGCCGAGCTCGATCTGTGCGGGTTGGGCATCGACGATGGTGTCGAACCTGCGCAGCGAGCCCCAGTCCTGGCCCCAGTCCTGCGACAGGTACGTCGACATCACCGAAGCCCGCAACAGCAGGTCGGTGATGCCGAGTAGGCCGCCGTTGATGCCGTCCTGCCACGTGTCGGTGCTCTGCAGCTTTGCGTAGTAGTCCGGCGAGATCCTGAACTTCGGCACCTCGGTCACCCCGTTCGCGTGCAGCATCGGCTGCTGGCACGGGAACGCCAATCCGACCGCCCAGTCGAGGAGGACGGGCTGGGAGGATCCGACATACTCCTGCACGGACCGGACCTCGGGCACGCGCGGCGGCGTGACGGCGATCCAGTCGCCCTGGCTCAGCGACAGGTCCTCGGCGATCACCCGTACTGCCACGGCATCGGCGGGGATTTCCGCGCGCGGGTAGCGCAGGTTGCGCCACGACGGCGTCGGGCCGACGTCGTACGGCTTGACCCGTCCTGCCGGCACGGGTGCGCCGTCAGGTCCGCGACGCGCGTACTCGAGTTCGACGGTCTGGCCGGTCGTCAGGCCTTCGGCGACACTGGTTCCCGTGATCGTGCCCGCGGCCGTGATGACCACAAGGGGATGAGCATCGTCGGCGGCGGGCAGCTCATACCACGCCGATGCCAGCTTGCTCTCCTGCTGTGCCTCAAGCGAATACGTGCCGGCGATCGGGACGCGCGCCGGGTCAAGGCCATAGGGCAGTGGCACGGTGGAGCCGTTGATGCCGGGCCGGTCCAGCTTGACGGACTGAGTCCAGTCGTAGTCGGTTCCCGGCTGCGGGTTGTTGAGCCTGATGGCTTCGGCGATGATGCGGTCGGGAACGCCGTTGGGGGAGAAGCCCGTCGGGCCTTCTCCACCCAGCGGGCCGAGCGGCCCGTAATTGCCGGGCAGGGCGGCCAGGAAGCCTGCGTTGGAGTCGGGTTCGACCAGGACGTCGTCGGCCAGGCCGCAGCCGCCGGCGAATGCGCGAGCATTGGCCCACCCGTTGGAGTACGTCGGATACTGGCGCACCACACCGATCACCATGGACGCGATGAAGACGAGAACCATGAAACCGGCAGCCCACGGGACGGGTGCTGCGGTCAACCGATCGGCGACACGAGACTCACCGCGTCCCGACACGTGTAACCAGAACGCCCACAGTGCGGCGATCACCGACAGCGCGAAGAACACCGCACTGACCGTGACACCACCGATTTCGGGCACCGAATTGTTGAACGGCACACCGAAGTTCGAGACGTACCACCAACCGTTGGTCGACGCGAGGCAGAACGCCAGCACGAACAACACCAGCGACAGGAACGCCATCCGGTTACGCGCCGACCGCAGCACCGCCGGTGACACCAGGACGGTCGTGAGCGCGGCCATCGCACCGCCCACGGCGGCGAACAGCCCGAAGTGGTGAATCCACTTGGTGGGCGTGAACATCAGGAAGAACATGGTGGCGAAGATGATGCCCATCAGTCGCCAGGCCGGGCCCCGTGCCACCCCCGCGACGCGCTTGCGCCGCAACATCATGAACAGCGCCGGGAACAGGCACATCGCGGTGAACACGAATGCCACGCGTCGCGAAATCGCGCCATCGGTGGTCGGCAGGATCAGGTAGTAGTAGCGCAGGTTCTCGGTCCACCACTCCTGAGCGGGGCCGATTGCCGTGCGAATCCTGGTGGCCTCCAGCACCGTTGCGAATGTCTGGTCGGCGAACACCACGGCCAGGATCACCGTGCCTGCAGCCAGCAGCGGCGCGATGAGCGGCCACGTCCCGACGACGCGGCGGCGGCGCATCACGATGCGCAGGATCGGTCGGCCGCCGGCGAGCAGCGCGGCCACCGCGATCAGGCCGGTCGGCTGGATCCCGAGGGTGAACGCCGCGGTCAGCGTGGCCAGCGCGGCCGGTGTCATGCGGCCGGAGACGATGGCCCGTTCGATCAACACGTAGGTGATCAGCGCACCGGTGGCGATCTGGCCTTCTGGGCGCAGGCCGTTGTTGAACGGCATCCACGCCGCCAGCAGCACCAGCCCGGCCGCCCACAGTGCGGGCCTGCTGGCCGCCACGGCGGGCCCGAGTCGAGGCAGCACCTCTCGCGACAGCAGCAGCCAGCAGATCAACGCGCACACCAGATCCGGCAGGCGGATCCAGATGCTGGCGTCGCTGACGTGCGTCATCAGCGCCAGCAGGTTGTAGTACCAGCCGAACGGATCTTCTGGACTGCCGAACCACCGGAAGTAGTTGGCCATGTAGCCGGCGTGGTCGGCGGTGCGGGCCATCTGCATCTGGTAGCCGTCATCGGAGGAGTTCGCGCCGATGATGTACCAGAGCACCGAACCACCGACAACGACGACGTCAACGGGCGTGAACGTGCGCCAGCGGGTCGGGATCAGGCGGTGCATGCGCCGGCCGTCCAGCCGGTCCAGACGCCACAGCGCGAGCAGGGCGACGACGGTCGAGACGATCGACAGCAGCATCGCCGCGAGCTTGAGGGCCGTCGGATGGGTGGTGAACCGTGTGTCGATGACCGCCGACATCGACAGCCCTTGCGGCGCAGGCCCGGTCAGGTCGGTGAACACCCCGACGATGGCGGGGCGCAGGTTCGGGTCGTCGTAGCCGGTGAGCTGCGGTTGACCGGCGTCGTCGCCGGAAACCTGAGTCAGTCCGACGAAATCGGCGAAGGTGCCGTCGGTCGTCGACGTGATCTCGATGCGCTGACAGTCGGGACCGGCGACCCGGTCCCGGTTCACGCTGGCGACGACGACGTTGCGCACGATGACGTCGACGCGTGACTGCGTGACGTTGACGAGCATCGCGTTGAGCGCGGCGTCACGGCCTTCGGCGGGTGCGGTGCCGAACACCAGGCCACCGTCGGCCGGCATGTCGCGCACGACCGCGCAGGGGACCGTCGCAGTGAGGCTCACCGGGGCCTGCGTGATGAGCGGCGCGGTGACATTGGTCAGCTGGCCCTGCTGGGGCCAGTTCAGCGTGGCCGTCGTCTGCGTGACGGGCAGCAGCGGCGTCGCCACGGCGGCCACGAAACCGAGCAGACCGGCGATCGTGGCGACCCAGCGCGCGATCCTGACGTCGCCGCTCATGGGAGGGCCCTGATCGGTCCGCCGCGACTCCAACCGAACACTCGCGTCGACCCTTCCTCGATGACGGCGTCGGGCGCCTGATTCTGCGGCACCACCCTGATGTAGCGCTCAAGCGAGCCCCAGTCCCGGTACCAGTCGTCGCGCAGGTACGTCGGGATCGCCTCGGTCCGCAACAGCGCCTGGATGAACAGGAACGGCCCGCCGTCGGCGGCGGACTGCCACTGATTCGACGACGCCACCATCTGCTTGAAGTTCGGGATGATGCGGTACTCCGGCACCTCCGCGATGCCGAGACGTTCGGCGAACGGCCGCTGGCACGGGAAGTTCGCGGCGGTGGCGATGTCCATCAGCACCGGGGTCTGGCTGCCGAGGAACTGCTGGGCGGTCTGCAGCACCGGCGCTCGCGGCGGCGTGAAGGCGAACCACTGGTCTTCCGACAGGTTCGGGTCATCGGCGACGATGCGCGCGACGTTGGCCTCGGGCGGTGCCGTGGTCAAAGGGAAGCGCAGGTTGCGCCACGCCTTCTGCTGGAAGATGTCGATCGGCTGCACCTCATTGAGTGCCTGATACGTGCCGTCTGGCCGCGTCACACCCCATTGCAGCTTGAGCGACTGGCCGTAATTGAACGACCCATCTTCCTCGTAGTACCAGATGGCGCCTGCGGCGGCGACGGTTACCAGCGGCCGGTCGGGCGTGCGTGGCGGCAGCTGGTACCAGGCCGAGGTGGCCTCGGCAGCCGTCGTGTTCTCGTCGAAGCTGCCCATCACCGGAGTCCGCTCGGGGTCGAGGCCGAAGGGCAAGAACACCCGGGATCCGTTGACGCCCTCGGGGCCGTAGCCGCCGCCGGTGCCTGCGGTGTAGCCGACACCGATGTTGGGTTTGTCGACGGGGCCGTCGGAGTTGACGGTGCCGGGATTGGCCGCCACCGGTTCTGCGGGCTCGAGGGTGTCGCTGACGCCGTTCGGATTGAATCCGACGGGATCCTCGCCGCCGAGCGGGCCGTACTCGCCGAAGCTCTGACCGGGGACCGGTTGCAGCATGCCTGCGTTGGGGTCGGCCTCGACGAGAACGGCGTCGGCCATGGCGCAACTGTCCTCGGAGAGCCCGGACCGCAGCGCCGCAAGGTTGGCCGCGCCGGTGGTGTAGGTGGGGTAGCGGCCGGCCGTCGCCTTGAGCATCGAACCCACCGACAGCACCACCATGATGGTGGCGACGATGAGAAGCGGAGTCGACGCGAGCGCGCGGTTGCGGCCGGTGTCGGCGACCTGGGTGTGGCCGGAGTAGTCGATCCGGAAGTGCAACCAGCCGGTGAGCAGGCCGCCCGCGATGGCCAACACCAGGAAGATCGTGGTGACCGGGAAGCCGATGATGACCGGTTGCTTGTCGAACCACGGAACGCCGTAGTTGCCGGTGTAGAACCAGCCGTTGATGCCCGACGTCGACCAGGCCAGGATGAACAGCAGCGCGGTCACGTACAGCGCCAGGTTGCGGCGGCTGTGCAGTCCGACGCGCGCGAACGCGAATGCCGTGACCCCGCCGATGGCTCCCGCCAGGCCGGCGAATGCGCCGAACTGCACGGCCCACTTCGTCGGCGTGAGCGTCAGCAGCAGCAGTCCGATGGCCGTCGAACCCGCCAGCCGCCAGACGGGTCCGCTGACGGCGCCGGGCACCCGACCGCGTCGCAGGAGCACCATGATCAGCCCGACCACGCAGAGCAGCAGAACCAGTACCGCGAACCGGCGGGTCAGTGAGCCGTCGACACTGTCCTCGACAGTGAGGAAGTAGTACCGCAGGAACTCCTGGTACCAGGGGATGGTCGGCCCCACCTCGTATTTGATGCGCACCGCCTCGGCGACTGTGGCCAGCGTCTGGTCACGGAACACGATGACGAAGACCAGCGCAGCGGATGCGGCGAGCGGGGCCAGCGAGGCCAGGATGCCGTCGCTGCCGCGGCGCGCGGCCACGATGCGTCCGATGGCGCGGGCGCCGACGAGCAGCGGGGCCAACGCGATCAGGCCCTGCGGGGCGAGCGTGACGGAGAACATCGCGATGACGATCGCGACGGCCGCGGGCCACAACCGCCGCGTCCCGATGGCGTTCTCGACCAGCATCCACACCGCGACGACCGCGAACGCGATGAGCGGTTCGGGCCGCAATCCGTTGTTGAAAGGCAGCCACGCCGCGAGGAACGTCGCGGCCGCGGTCAATACCGCCACCCGGTTGGCCGCCACGCGCCTGCCGATCCTTGGCAGGATGGCGCGGCTGATGATGAGCCACGTCCCGATCGCCGCTGCCGTTGCGGGCACCCGCATCCAGACGCTGTCGGTGCTGAACGCCGCCAACTGGGCCAGGACGCTCTGATACCAGTCGAACGGTGCTTCGGTGGCACCGAAGTAGCGGTAGTAGTTGGCGGAGTAGCCCGCCTCCGAGGACACCCGGGCGATGGTGAGGTTGTAGCCGTCATCGGAGGACAGGGCGCCGACGACGTGCCAGACGAGCAGACCGCCGATCACGCCTGCGTCGGTCAGCCAGGTCCACAACCCGACGCGGCCACGGCTGCGCGGGGGCCGCCGGCCGCCGACACGGTCGAGCAGGATCAGCGCGACGATCGATGCCACCACGCACAGGACGCCGAGCACCATCACGAGCAGCTTCAGCGGGCTCGGGGAGGTGATGAACCGGGTGTCGACGTCCACCCGCGCGGAAAGACCCGGCTGCGGCGCGACCTCAAGGTCGGTGAATGCGCCAGTGACCTGGGGCCGCTTGTCGAGTGACACGGTGCCGGTGGCGCCGGGAATGCCGACGAAGTCGGCGCCGACCGCACCGACGTTGGCCCACACGCGGATCTCGCTGCAGGCGCCGGAGTTCACTGCGTCTCTGGGGGCGACGGCGGCGACGGTGTCGCGGAACGCCACGTAGACGACGTCGGCGTTGGCGCGAACGAACATGCCGTTGCGGCCGGCTTCGATGCCGCCCGCGGGGTTCGTGGAGAACACCACCCCGCCGTCGGGAGGCATCGTGGCGACGGTGCGGCACGGGATCGTGACGTCGAGTGATTTGGGCGCACCCGCTACCAGCGGGGCGGTCACCTCGGTGACGTTGCCGTCGGTGCCGGTGCCTTGCGGCCACTGGATGGTCGCGGTGGTCTGTTGGACCGGCAACAGCGGCACGAGCCCGCACAACACCACACCCGCGATACCTGCGAGGACGGCGATCAGGCGTGCGATGCCGACAACTCGATCGTTTGGTTCACGGGATGGCACGAGGCTCGATGTTATGCGACCACGATGTGAAGGCCGGTTTCCCCTGCCGACCTACCTCAGCTCAGCCGCAGCGGCGCCGGGCTCCACAGCCCACTGCGCGTCGTGGTCCCGAGGTCCAGGCGGGCCGGTTCGGCATTCGGATACCAGGGCGTCAACCGCTGCAGAGATCCCCAGTCACGGAACCAGTCGTCCTTGAGATAGGTCGGCACCGAAGATGGGCGCAGCAGCAGCTCGGAGATTCCGAGCGGTCCGCCGCCGAGGTAGTCCATCACCGGAGAGTTGGCTTCAGCGCCGAACCTGTCCGGAAGGATCCGCCACTTGGGCACCTCGGTGACGCCGTACTGATGCCCGAATGGTCGCTGGCAGGGGAAGGCCAGGCCGACGAGCCAGTCGAGCAGCACCGGATCCTGCGAACCGACCACTTGTTGCAGGGTGCGCAGCTCCGGGATACGCGGCGGGGTCAGCGCGATCCAGTGTTGCGGCGAAAGGTCGTCGTCGGAGGCCACCAGGCGGATGTGGGTGGCTTCGCGCGGGATGGCCGCCAGCGGCGCGCGCAGGTTGCGCCACGCCGGAGCCGCGCCGACGTCGGCGAAGCCGATGCCGCCGCCGGGCTCGTCGGCGGCGACCCCGTCATCGTCGGCCCACTGGACCACGACCTCGCCGGGATCGAACCGTCCCGCCGCGGACACCACGAGCAACGGGCCGGCCTGATCGCGGTCGGGTAGCCGATACCAGGCCGAGCGCATGACCGCGGGTTGTTGCGTGCCGGCGCGCCAACTCCCGAGCACCGGGGTGCTGGCGGGATTGAGTCCGTACGGGAGCCTCGCCCGGGATCCGTTGACGCCTGCTGCTGCGGTGGTTCCGCCCTCGGTGCCGACTTCGGTGCCGTTGGCCCCGTTCGCGGTCTCGGAGTCGGAGTCGGCGAAGTTGTCGGAGCCGGGCTGATCCATCACCGGGTCGGCGGAGACGTCCGACGGGATGCCGTTGGGTCCGAAGCCCTGCGAGGTGACCGCGCCGAGTGCCTCGCCGGGTGGCTCGCCGACGGGTGTCAGCATGCCGGCGTTCGCGTTCTCCTCGACCATGACGTCGTTGGCCAGCCCGCAGCCTTTGCCGGCGAGCGCCTCAAGATTGGAGCGCCCGACGGACCAGGCCGGGTACTGGTCGGTCATGGCCAGCGTCAGCGACAGCACTTCGAACATCACCAGCGCCCACGCCGCGATGGCCAGCGGTGACTGCACGATCCGTTGCCATCGGCGCTGCGGGCCGTCCGGAGACTTGTCGCGGCCGCTGAAGTGGAACCAGGCCGCTCCCAGCAGGGCCAGCACCGCGAGCGCCAGCAGGACCGTGGTGAACCCGAACTTCCACTCCGGGAAGGAATTCGACCAAGGCACGCCGAAGTTGGACACGTACCACCAGCCGTTGACGGTGGCGAACGAGAGTGCCATCACGAACAGCACGGCAGCAGCGAACATCGCCCGGTTGCGCCGGGATTTCATGGCCGCCGCGGTGACTGCGACGGCGGCGAGCGCACCGAGCGATCCGGCCAGGCCGGCGAACACGCCGAAGTGGTGGGTCCACTTGGTGGGGGTGAACATCATGGCGAAGAACGAGATGATCGTGATACCGACGATGCGTCGGCTCGGCCCGGCCGCGGTGCCTGGGATGCGGCCCTTACGCAGCGCCATCGCCACCGAAACCACCAGTGCCAGAAGCAGAGTCAGGACAGCGAACCGGCGCGCGACCGAGCCGTCCGGGCTGGTGGTGAACAACCGTGAGTAGCGGATGTGCTCGTCGAACCAGGCCAGGCTCGGACCGACCGCGGACTTGAAGGTGCTGGCCTGCAGCTCGCTGGCCAGGGTCTGATCGCGGAAGATCAGCACGATGGTCACCGTGCAGGCCGCCAGAATCGGGGCCAGCAGTGCGAGATGGCCGAATCGCGAAGTATGCCGGGCCACAATGGTTTTCAGTGGTCCCACGGCCACAAGCAAGGCACCCACCGCGGCGATGCCGGTGGGGCCGGAGAACAGCGTCAGCGCGCCGATGATGATCGCGATGGCCACCGGCAGCATGCGGTTGGTGGCCACTCCGCGCTCCACCGAACACCAGGTCAACAGGATGCCCAGCGCGATGATCGGCTCTGGGCGCAGCCCGTTGTTCAGCGGCAACCAGAATGCCAGGAACATGCCTGCCGCTGTCCACGCCGCGGCTCGGTTGGTCTTCACCGCGTGACCGAGGCGGGGGAGGACCTCGCGGCTGATCACCCACCAACACGCCAGACCCATCAGTAGCGTCGGCAACCGCATCCACACACTCGCGGTCGACACGTGCGCCCACAGCGCCAGCAGGTCGTAGTACCAACCGAACGGCGCTTCCGGTGTGCCGAACCACCGGTAGTAGTTGGCCATGTAGCCGGCGTGCTCGGACACCCTGGCCATGGTCAGGATGTAGCCGTCGTCGGCGGTGTTGGAGCCGACGAAGTGCCACCACACGAGCACCGCCGTGACGAGCCCGTCCAGTGGCGTCAGCGACCACCAGCGCGGCGGCAGGAAGCGGCGGTGCCGCACTCCGTCGGCGGAGTCCAGCACGTGCAGAGCGCCGAGCGCGATGATGGTCATCGCCACCCCGATGATCATCGCCAGCATCTTGAGCAGCGTGGGAGCGGTGCTGTACCGCGAGTCGATGGTGGCCGAGAGGTTCAAGCCCTCCGGGGCCGGCCCGGACAAGTCGGTGAAGACGCCGACGATCTGGGGGCGGAAGTCGTAGCCGCCGCGCTCGCCGCGCAACGGTTCCCCCGGGTTCTCGTCGTCGGGGCCCTGGGTGAGGCCGACGAACTCGCCCGTCACCTTGTCGGCGTGTGCGGTGAACGTCAGCGACTGGCAGGCCGGGCTGAGCACCTGGTCCAGCGGCGCACTGACCACCGGGGTGTTGCGGACGATGACCAGCAGATCGTCGTTGACGCGCTCGATCAGCAGGCCGCGGTCGATGGCTTTCGGGGCCTGTTTGGGCACGGTCGACAGCAGTACCGAACGGCCCCGATCCCGGGGATCGGCCAGGCCGGCGGCCGCCTGGCACGGCACCGTGATGGTCAGGTCGGTGGCCACGTAGCCGATCAGCGGTGCGTTGACGCTCTGCCAGACGCCGTTCTGTGGCCAGTTGAGTTCGGCAGTGGTCTGCTTCACCGGGAGCAGCGGAGTCGCCACGGCCATCAAGACACCGAGCAAGCCCGCGACGATCGCGATGAAACGCGCGGTGTGGTGGTTGCGGCCCACAGCGGTCACGGGCTTTGATGCTAACGGCGCATCTGCGTCGGAACTAATGGCCATCGGGTGTCGGCTTCCTGATCGCGAGCACGAACGGTCCGACGTCGGACACCTCGAACCGGGGATCGTCGAACAGCGCCGAGTCCAATTGGATGTGATAGCGCCGCACATTGGGCTGGTTCGGGTACACGTCGGACGCCAACCGCAGTGTGTAGGTGTCGTTCGCGCCGTGCCGCATCAAGAACACCTCGGGCGGTTCCCACGGCAGTTCGTCGAGCGCTTTGATGAACTGGTCCGCACTGGTCAGCGTGGCCCACGATTCGATGGCCTCGGCCCGCTTGTCGAACTGTGCCAGCGGGTTGGCGTAGTGCGACGTCAACCCCTGGAACCCGTAATAGGGGTAGTAGGACAGGAAGCTGTAGTCGGCGGTGAGCACCACGGTCTGATTGCGGGGCACGCCGGTGACGTCGAGGATCTTGGCGTCGATCTCGCGGTAGTACCTCTCGGCCCCCGGAGGTCGGCGATCCGCTCGTTGGCCGGTGCCGTCGGTGTCGGTGTAGGCCACATTGATGTCGGGCCGCAGCACGTCGGGGATGTCCTGGCTGAAGGTGACGGCTCCGATCACTCCGAGCGCAGTCGCCGCGACGACGACTCGATGCCCGCTGGAAGGCTGGTAGCGCCGCGCGATCGCCAGCGTCGCCTCGACGAACCCGAACGCGCCTGCGGTGGTCAGCAGCACGGTGAGCGTGGGCTGCAAGCGGAACGACAACAACGTGGTGCCTGCGAGCGTGGTGAGCATGGACAGCAGCGACCAGGCGTAGACGGCAAGCACGGCGATGGCCAGCGCGCCCGCCCGCGTCGACGACCGCGCGCGCACCACCAGCCACAAGGTGCCCACCATGCACAGGGCACCGAGAAGGGTGAACCGCAGCATCGGGAACTCGAGTGACGCACCCGCGTCGGGCAGATAGTGCTGGGCGGTGCCGGATTCGGCCGGTTCGCCGCGCAGCGCGGCCAGCAGGTACGGGGCCCAGGTGAGCAGTGCTATCGCTCCGGAGATCACCGCGATGACAGCCAGGCGCAGCAGCGGGTCCCAATGCCGGCGGGCGACGGCCAGGCCCACCGCCATGATCGTCAGCGTGAAGGCGCAGTAGGCCAGCAGCAGCGTGTAGAACAGTGCGGCGATCCCGAGGAAGATCCCGACGCCGACGATCGCCGCCCACCCACCCGCGCGCGTATGCCCGCGCAAGCCCGACCAGGCCAACACGAAAATGGGCGGCAACAGCACGGTGATGATGGCGGCGTACGGCTCGGCCGAGGCGTACGCCAGCATCGCCGCGGTGCTCGCCGTTGTGACGATGAGCGCGTACTCGAAACGGATCATGGCCGCCCACAACACGAGTGCGAGCGCCACGGCAATGGTGATGGAGACGATGGCCCACGGCTTGAACATCTCCCACGCCGGCGTGCCGGTCGCCGCGGCGATCCTGCCGCCCATCCAGAACCAGCCTGCCGGGTAGAACGGTGGCAGCCCGATATAGGTCATGTCGTGCAGGCCGGGGGTATCGGCGAACCGGGTCAGGTACTCGGTGCGGAACTGCTGGTCGACCGAAACCCCGAACAGGTACAGCTTGGTGGCGCCCAGCGGCATCGCCAGCGTCACCACCGAGAACGCGGACACGAATATCAGCGCGGCCAACCGGGCCAGCGTCCGGCGCCCCCGCCGCCAGATCAGGCCCGCCGCGAAAAGCCCTGCCAGGCAACCGAATTGCCCCACCGTGGTGAGCGCGTGCAGTTGGTTGGAGGTGTTGTACGCCGGCCATTCCACCCGGGCGATCGCCGCGATCGCGATCCCGGCCACCGCCGAGGCGATCAGCACGGCGATCAGCATCTGGCCGAGTACGCGGGACGCCGCAGGCATCAGATGGGGAGCTTGCGGAAGATGGGCCGCGGGATATGCCGCAACACCATCATCACGTACCGGAACGCACCGGGCGCCCAGACCAGATCCTTGCCCTTCGCCGACGCGGTGACCGCCAGATCGGCGACGTACTCCTTGTCGACGGTCAGCGGTGCTTCTTTGACGTGGGCACTCATCCGGGTGCGCACCTGGCCGGGCCGGATGACCAAGACCCGAACCCCGTACTCTTTCAGGGCTTCACCGAGGCCCAGGTAGAAGCCGTCGAGGCCGGCCTTGGTGGAGCCGTAGACGAAGTTGGACCGTCGTACCCGCTCACCGGCGGCCGAGCTCATCGCGATGATCTGGCCCCAGCCCTGCGCACGCATCTTCTCGCCGAGCAGGACACCTACGGAAACCGCTGCGGTGTAATTGATCTGGGCGATCTGAACGGCCTTGCGCTGGTTCTGCCACAGCTCCTCGGCGTCGCCGAGCAGGCCGAATGCGACGATGGCCACATCCACGTCTTTCTCGGCTGATGCTGAATTGCCGGCACCGCCGGCGAAGGCCTTGTCGATCACCGCGGGATGGCTTGCGGTGTCAACGGCGTCGAAGTCGATGACCTCCACCGAACTGGCACCGGCTTTGCGCATCTGGGCCGCGGCGTCGTCGCGGCCCGGGTCATCGGGCAGTGCGGCCAGGATCACCTTGGCCGAGGCATTGCGCAGATAGCGCTCACAGATCGCCAGCCCGATCTCAGAGGTGCCGCCGAGCAGCAGAATCGTCTGGGGGTTACCTACGGCGTCGAACACCATCTAGCGCAGCTCCAAGCCTCGGGGACATCGTGACGAGGGTACCGTGTGGCACTCCTGCAACGGCCGAACGCCCAGGCCGGCCAACAGGCCGACCTGGGCGTCCAGGTAATTCAGCGTCAGGCTGTCACTTCTTGACGTCGAAGCGGTCGGCGTCGGACACCTTGACCCAGGCCGCGACGAAGTCCTTGACGAACTTCTCCTTCGCGTCGTCCTCCGCGTACACCTCGGCCAGTGCCCGCAACTGCGAGTTCGAGCCGAACAGCAGGTCGACACGGCTGGCCGTGTACTTCTGCTCGCCGGTGGCACGGTCCTTGCCGACGTAGGTGCCGTCGTCAGCCGGCGAAGGCTCCCACTTGACGCCCATGTCGGTCAGGTTGACGAAGAAGTCGTTCGTCAGCTGCCCCGGCTTGTCGGTGAGCACACCGAGCTTGGTGCCGCCGAAGTTGGTGTCAAGCGCCCGCAGGCCACCGACCAGCACCGTCATCTCGGGCGCCGACAGGTTCAGCAGGTTGGCCCGGTCGATGAGGTGGTACTCGGCCGGGAACTGCAGGCCCTTGCCCGCATAGTTGCGGAAGCCGTCGGCCTTGGGCTCCAGGTAGGAGAACGACTCGACGTCGGTCTGCTCCTGAGTGGCGTCGCCACGACCCGGGGTGAACGGCACCTCGACGTCGAAACCTGCTGCCTTGGCGGCGGTTTCGATACCCACGTTGCCGGCGAGCACGACGATGTCGGCGAACGACACGTTGATGCCCGACGACGTTTGGATCTCCTCGAGCTTGCTGATCACCTGAGCCAGCTCGTCGGGCTCGTTGGCCTCCCAGCCCAGCTGCGGCTGCAGCCGAATGCGGCCACCGTTGGCACCGCCACGCATGTCGCTGTCGCGGTACGACGACGCAGCCTTCCACGCGGTCGAAACCAGCTGCGGCACAGTCAGACCCGACTCCGCGATCGCAGCCTTGAGGGTGGCGACGTCAGCGGCGGACAGGTTGGCGTTGCCGGCGGGGGTGACGTCCTGCCACTGCCAGGTCTGCTGGGGCACCAGCGGACCGAGGTAACGAGTGACGGGTCCCATGTCGCGGTGCAGCAGCTTGAACCAGGCCTTGGCGTACTCCTCGGCCAGCTCTTCGGGGTGATCCAGCCAGCGGCGGGTGATCTCACCGTAGATCGGGTCCATCCGCATCGACAGGTCGGTGGTCAGCATCGACGGGTGCGTCTTGCCGGTGCCCTGCGCCATCGGAACCGAGTTGGCCCAGCCGTTGTCCTTGGGCTTCCACTGGTTGGCGCCGGCCGGGCTCTTGAACAGCTCCCACTCGTTGCCGTAGAGGATTTCCAGGAAGGAGTTGTCCCACTTGGTCGGAGTGTGGGTCCAGGTCACCTCGAGGCCGCTGCTGACGGTGTCGTTGCCGACGCCGGAGTTGCTCCAGCCCAGGCCCATCTGCTCGAGCGGTGCCGCTTCGGGCTCCACGCCATTCTCGACCTCGGTGGCACCGTGGGTCTTGCCGAAGGTGTGGCCACCGACGATCAGCGCGGCGGTCTCGATGTCGTTCATCGCCATCCGGCCGAAGGTCTCGCGGATGTCGATTGCCGCGGCGACCGGATCCGGATTGCCTTCGGGGCCTTCCGGATTCACGTAGATCAGGCCCATGTGGCTGGCGCCCAGCGGGTTCTCCAGCTTGGTCCGGTCACCGTTGGCCCCGGCGTACCGATCCTGCGAGCCGAGCCACTCCGCCTCGGCGCCCCAGTAGATGTCCTCCTCGGGCTCCCAGTAATCCGGGCGGCCGAACGCGAAGCCCGCGGTCTTGAAGCCCATGTGCTCCATCGCCCGGTTGCCTGCGTAGACGATGAGGTCAGACCACGAGATCTTCTTGCCGTACTTCTTCTTCAGCGGCCACAGCAGGCGGCGGGCCTTGTCCAGGCTGACGTTGTCCGGCCAGCTGTTCAGCGGGGCGAAGCGCTGCATGCCCTTGCCACCGCCGCCGCGGCCGTCCTCGACGCGATACGTGCCCGCGGAATGCCATGACATCCGGACGAACAGCGGACCGTAGTGGCCGAAGTCGGCGGGCCACCAGTCCTGCGAGTTCGTCAACAGCTCGTCGAAATCCTTTTGGAACTGCTCGAAGTCGAGCGTCTGCACGGCTTCGCGGTAGTCATATCCCTCGTCCATCGGATTGATGGCCTCGGGATCCTTCTGCAGGATCTTCAGATTGACCGCATTGGGCCACCAATCCCGGTTGCTGCCACCCTCGACGGGCGGCTTGATGCGCATCGGGCAACCGCCGGTTTCGGCGGGCTCGGTTTGGGCCTCACCAATCGGGGGGTGTGTTTCGGCCATGGAAATCCTTTCCGGGGCTGTCGGTTAAGGGTTGTTATCTTCTTGGCGCGGTGGAGCATTCGGGGCAGGTGCCCCAGTAGACGACCTCGGCTTCGTCGATCGAGAAGCCGTGATCCTCGGACGCGGTCAGGCAGGGGGCTGCCCCGACCGCGCAGTCGACGTCGGCGATGGCACCGCACGATCGGCATACGACGTGGTGGTGGTTGTCGCCGATCCGTGACTCATAACGAGCCACGGAGCCTGACGGCTGGATGCGCCGCACCAGGCGCGCTGCGGTCAACGCATGCAGCGAGTCGTACACGGCCTGATGCGACACCTCGGGCAGTTCTTCCCGTACGGCACGGATGATCGAATCCGTGTCGGCGTGCGGATGCGCGTGCACCGCACCGAGTACTGCCACCCGAGGGCGGGTCACACGCATGTCGGCGCCTCTCAGCATGTGCTGGAGGTCCGCAGTCGTGGTCACGGAAAGAAGTCTTACTGCTTTTCTGGAATTAGTCAAGAATAAAGTTCTCGCCGCTTCCAGCGCAGGTCAGACGCTAGAGCAGCTCCAGCCGGCGGGCCATATCAGAGGCGAAGACACCGTCGGGGTCGACCTTGCGCCGTACCGCGATCCACTCATCGATGCGCGGGTACATGGCGTGGAACGTCTCGGCGGTGGTCCGGGCATCCTTGGCGGTGTACAGCCGGCCGCCGAACTCCAGGACCCTGCGGTCCATGTCACTGAGGAACTCGTTGAGCCCAGCCTTGATCGGGAAGTCGACGCAGATGTTCCAGCCCGCCATCGGGTAACTCAACGGAGCCCGGTTGCCTGGGCCGAAGAGCTTGAACACGTTGAGGAATGACACATGACCGCTGGCCTGGATGGCCTTGATGATGTAGCGGAATTCATCGAGTGCATCGGTGGGCACCACCACCTGGTACTGAGTGAAACCCGCTGTGCCGTAGGCCCGATTCCACTCGCCGATCATGTCGAGCGGATGGTAGAACTGCGTCAGGTTCTGGACCTGGCCGCGATACGTCTTGCCCATCTTGAACCACAGCTTGGTCATCGTCCCGAAGGTGAACTTGTTGGCGAGGCCGTTGGGGAAGATGTCGGGCGCCGTGAAGTATTGCGGCGCATCGAATTTCAGCGGTTGCTTCTGCAGCTTGGTTGGGAGTTGGTCGACTTTGGCCAGGCACCCACGCGAGATGACCGCCCGTCCGAGCTTGGGCGGACCGCTCATCGCGTCGAACCACGCGCTGGAGTAGGTGTAGTTGGACTCGCTGCCGTCACTGTGGAAGGCGATCGTTTCGTCACCGGTCTCCGTCACATCGCCGTCGGCAATGAAGTAGGCCGTCTCCGTCGGGGTCATCGCGATGGTGGCCCGCAGGATGATGCCCGTCAGTCCGTTGCCTCCGACCGTGGCCCAGAAGATGTCCGAATTCTCGCCGTCCGGGGTCAGGTGGAGCACCTCGCCCCTGGCGGTGAGCAACTCCATCGATCGCACGTGGTTGCCGAAACTGCCTGCGCTGTGGTGATTCTTGCCGTGGATGTCGCAGGCGATCGCGCCCCCGACCGTCACCTGGCGCGTGCCAGGCAGGACCGGCACCCACAAACCCTTGGGCAAGGCCGACCGCAGCAGAAAGTCGAGGTCGACGCCGGCGTCGACCTCGGCCAGGTGGCTGTCTGTATCCATCGAATGAATCACGTTCAGCTTGGTCATATCGATGACCAGGCCGCCGCCGTTCTGGGCGTTGTCGCCGTAGGACCGTCCGAGACCGCGGGCGATCACACCGCGGCCGCCACTCTCTGCCGCTCGCGTAACGGCTTTCACGACCGTCTCAGGGTCATCGGTCGACAGCACCTGCGCGACGGTGGGCGCGGTGCGGGCCCAGCCCGTCAGGCGTTTGGTGGTGGTCGGGATCTCGGTGTTCGGCATCGTCAGAAAGGGTACCGCGCCAGCTCAGCGCAACCGGAAAATGACCGCGCGCTGCACCACGAAGTTGATGACGGTCGCGGTCCCCTGGGCGATGACGAATGCCACCGGCACCCGCCACGGTTTCTCGTCCAGTGCCATGTACAACAGGTAGTTGATGCCGACCTGCACGGCGTAGGTCAGCGCGTACAGCACGCAGACCGCGATGAACCTGGCCTTGCTCGGCGGTGCCTGGAACGTCCAGCGCCGATTGATGAGGTAGGCCGTGGTGGTCCCGGCGATGAAGCTGATCGTCTTGGCGACGTTGACATGCAGACCCGCCGCGAGCAGCGCCACATACAGGCCGAAGTCGACGATCGCCGCCAATCCGCCGGTCACAAGGAACCGGAACGCCTGAGTCTTCAAACTCAGGTTCGGCGACATGACAGGTTCGGCCACCCGGGCAGCTTAGCGAGCGCCTACCGTGCGAGTGTGCTGCAGTTGGTGCTCAACTACCTCGGTATCGCGGTGTTCGCGTCATCGGGCGCGATGGTCGCGATCCGCAAGGGTTTCGACCTGTTCGGTATCGCCGCGCTCGGTGTGATGACGGGTGTCGGTGGCGGGGTGGTGCGCGACCTGTTCCTCGGCATCCATCCGCCCACCTCGATTCAGCAATGGCACAACATCACTGTGGCGTTGATCGCCACGGCGGTGGCCACCCTCATCGCGAGGATTTTCGTCAGGCTGAGGCGGATCGTGCTTTCGTTGGATGCTGTCGGCATGGGGTTCTTCGCCACCTCCGGCGCCGCGATTGCGGTTGACCACGACGCCAGTTGGTTTGCGGCAGTGCTGATCGGCATGACCACGGCGATCGGCGGCGGCATCATCCGCGACGTGCTGGCCCGGGAGATTCCACTGTTGATGGGACCGGACGATCTGTACGCGGTTCCGGCGATGATCGGGGCGACGGCGTACGCCGTTATTGATTACTTCGGCCCGCAATGGGTCGGTTTGGCCGTGGGTACGGCACTGGCTACGCTGCTGCGGCTGGCCGGGCTGTATTTCCACTGGCGGCTGCCCACCGGTCCTTCCGACCTAATCGCGGGTTGGGATTCCTGAATTTTCTCAGCGTGCAAATGCAGATGATTACCGAAAAACCGTCGTAGCATCCTGGCGTATGGACACCATTATATTCGCCGGAATGTTGGGCGCGTTGGTGCTGATGTATAAACAGCGGTCTCGCAGGGTGATCATCGCTTCTTGGTGGATCGTCATGATCGTGTGTTGCGCATTCTTGAAAGTCCACATCACGAGCAGTCTCGGCCTCGGACTGACGTGGTGACACCATGACGAGTCTTCCGGAAACCGAAGTAAGTCGTAATGCCCTCGGCAGTATTCAGTACTGGCTTGCGGTCGTTTTCATCATCGGCTGGACAGGCGTCATCTGCGGCGGGCTCGCCTTCCAGTTCTTTGCCTGGGAGTATCCGTGTCCTCTGTGCATGCTGCAGCGAATGTTCATGACGCTGGCAGCACTCGGCGGCGTCTACATTGTGCGCAAAGGCATGGACGGCGTGATCGAGCCGCGCGATTACATGGTCGGTTGGGGCATGGCGATTGTTGCCAGCATTGGTGGCGGATTCACTGCATGGCGCCAGACCATGCTGCATATTCTGCCCGGTGATCCCGGCTACGCCGGCGCATTTTTGGGGTTACATCTATACGTCTGGTCGTGGGTGTTATTCACGGCTGCCGTGGCGGTTATCGGTGTGGTGTTCACGTTCTCGTATTCGACCGCGGCAACACACATTCCGGCGTCCTATCGGACCGTCGGCAAACTGGCGATCTGGTTCTGTGGCGCGGTGATCGTCATCAATTTGGTGGCGGTCTTCCTTTTGGAGGGCTTCCATTGGAAACTGCCGGACGACCCGGCGTGCTATCAGATTTTCTACGACCTCGGCATCCTGAACGAGGGTTGCATACTGCCCGGCTAGATCGCGGTAGCTCGTAGCACGTTGAGTAATGCCTCGACGGCGGGAGTGAAGGCATGCTCGGCTGGGCCTCCGAAGCCGACGATGACTCCGTCGGGGTCGGGAACCTCGGGTCCGGCGAGCGGGTGCCGCATGATCGACAGCCCCATCAGCGCGATCCCTGCCTCGCCGGCCCTGCGCAGCACTTCGGGCTCGGCTCCGTCGGGCAGCGTGAGCAGCATGTTGACGCCAGCGGCCAGGCCGCGGATTCCTACGTCGAACCCCGCCAGTGCGGCCACCAGATAGTCACGCCGACGCCGGTACCGGTTGCGCATACGCCGGATGTGTCGGTCGTAGCCGCCGGTCTTGATGAAGTCGGCAAGGGTCAGGGCGGTGATGGCATCGACGTGATACTGCTGCCCGCCTGCGGCGGCGATCACCGGGTCGATCAACGCCTCCGGCAACACCATCCAGCCCACCCGCAGCGTCTGGGCCATGCTCTTGCTCGCCGAGCCGAGGTAGACCACCCGCTCAGGATCCAGGGGCTGCAGCGCACCGATGGGTTGCCGGTCATAGCGGAATTCGCCGTCATAGTCGTCGTCGAGTACGTATCCGTCGGTGCGCAGCGCCCATTCGACGACGGCGGCGCGCCGCGCGGGGTGCAGCGCCATGCCGTTGGGGTTCTGGTGTGCCGGGGTGAGCAGCACGGCCGGGGTGTCCAGGCCATCGAGATCGCTGACGCTGGCACCGTCGTCGTCCAGCCCTATCGGCACCGTTCCGACAGCCAGTCCGGCCAGCGCGTCGCGAAAGATGAAGAGCCCGTAGGCTTCTACGGCGATGGGCCGGTCGCCGCCGAAGACCTTGCCGAGCAGTTCGACGCCGTCGCGCACGCCGGCACAGATGACGATCGACTCCGGTGTGGTGCGCACGCCCCGGACCCGGCCGAGATACTCGGCAAGCGCCTCGCGCAGTTCGAGGTGGCCGCGCGGGTCGCCCATCCGCAACGCGGTCACCGGCGCGTTCGTCAAGGCGCGGCGAGCCGAGGCCAGCCAGGCCGCACGCGGAAACTCCGACACGTCGGGGGAACCGGGCATCAAGTTGTGTTTCGGGACGCCAGGTATCCGACGTGGCCTCGGGATTTGCTGGGGCGCAACGTTTCTGGCGACCCAGGTGCCCGCGCCCTGACGAGAGGCCAGCCAGCCCTCGGCGACGAGTTCGGCGTACGCCTCGGCGACCGTGTTGCGGGCCAGTCCGAGGTCGGCGGCCAGGACGCGGGACGGCGGCAGCGCCGTGTCGGTGCTCAGGCGGCCGGACCGGATACCCTCTCGCAATGCCGTGATGAGCTGCTCGCGGGCAGTCCGGCTGCCCGGCTCGATGACCGTGCGCAATTCGAGGTGCAGGTCCCGACTGCCGGAATTGGCCCGTGAAGTCACCTCTGGATTGAACCATCTAGACGGTACTTTTCTGTCTAGGGTTGTCGGTATGACACAGACCCTGGAACCCGCCAAGACCGATGACCGGCTCAAGATCTACAAGGCGTCGCCGGAGCTCTACGACGCGATGATGACGCTGTCCAACGCCGCGGCGAAGGATCTCGACCCGACCATCGGCGAGCTCATCAAGATCCGCGCCTCTCAACTCAACCACTGCGCGTTCTGCCTCGACATGCACACCCACGATGCGCGCAAGCAGGGCGAGAGCGAGCAGCGGCTGGCCCTGATCGCGGTCTGGGCAGAGGCCGGTGACCTGTTCACCGAACGTGAGCAGGCCGCACTGGCACTGACCGAAGCCATCACCGACTTGAGCCACGGCGCGGTTTCCGACGCGGTGTATGCGCGGGCAGCCGCGGCGTTCACCGACCGAGAGCTCGGGCAGGCCATTTCGATGGCTGTCACGATCAACGCCTGGAACCGCATCAACGCGGCCATCAAGATGGCGCCGCCGCGGCGCTGAGCGCGAGAAACTAGAAGGGTGCAGACCCGGTCCGGTGCAGAGATCACGGTGCACGGCGACGGCGTGAACGGCGTCGTGCACAAACTTCACCGGCCGGGTACCGATCCGCGCGCTCTTCGCGCCCGGTTACGGATGGCTGTGGAGCTCGACGTCTTGCTCACCCCGTTGTCGCGCACGCCAGAACCGGTGGGCGACCGCTCACGCACTCGATGGCCACTGGTGGAAACTCTTGCCCAACAGCCGGATTCGGTGCCGTGGGCGGACATCGCACGGCTGCTGGCGAGGCTGCACAAGTTCCCTGTCACCGAACGGCTGCCACCCCACGGGTGGCCGGCCCGCCTCCGGCGTGCCGTCGAACGGGCGCGGGGGAACGACGTGATCCTGCGCGCCGCAGCCGGCTTGCCCGATCAGCTGTGGCGGGCAGGTTCGCCCGACCGGCCCCGCACTCTCGTGCATGGCGACTTCCATCTGGGCCAACTGGGCCGGCTGTCGCCGTCCCAGGCCTGGCAACTGATCGATGTCGACGACCTCGGCATCGGGGATCCGGCCTGGGACCTGGCCAGGCCGGCCGGGTTCTGGGCGGCTGGGTTGATCCCCGATACGGACTGGGAAACGTTTCTCGACGCCTATCGCACAGCGGGCGGCCCGGCAGTGCCGGCCGGCGATCCCTGGCCGGTCCTGGAACCGTTCGCGCGTGCCGCCGTCATCCAGGCCGCCGCCAACGATCCCGACGACGACCTGCTGCTGGCGGCTTGTGCGCGCATGGCCTGATGGTGCTGCCTTGCCCGAAGTCAGAGCTCCGTGGCGTTGAGCCCGGTGAGAAAACGACGGAGGCTTTCCGTTGTCTCCTCCGCGTTCTCGAGCGGAGGGACGTGACCTGCGCCCGGGATCACCGTGAACATTGCGTTCGGAATCTGATCGGCTAGCGCACGTACCGAGCCCCGCGGTGTTCGCCTGTCGTTGCTGCCCATCAGGAGCAGCGTCGGCAGGTTCACGATCGACTGAAGCAACGACCGACTGTCAGGGCGGTCGCGCATGGCCTCGAGCGCTCCAACGATCCCTGCCGCCGGCGTGCGGTCCATCATCTCTTCAAGCTGCCGTCTGACCTCGGCCGGCGCGCTGTCTGCCAGGAACTCCGATGCGAGTTCTTGCGGTAGCGAGTCGGTATCGCCGTTTCGTACTCGGGCGATCATGTCATTTCGGCTCGACTTCCGTTCCGCTGTATCGGCTTCCGCCCGCGCGTCAAGAAGGATGAGCGCCGTCACCCGCTCGCGATGGCGGCGAAGGAATTCCAAGGCGACGTAGCCGCCCATGCTGAGGCCGCAGAGCACGGTGCGGTCGACATCGAGTGCGTCGAGCAGGGCCGCGAGGTCGTCGGCGTAGAGGTCCATGCCGTAGCCGCCGATCGGAGCGTCACTCAGTCCCATGCCGCGTATGTCGGGTGCGATCCGTCGCCAACCGTCGAGCGCGGCGACCTGATGACGCCACATCGAATGGTTGAACATGAACCCGTGGATGAACAGGATGGCCGGCCCATCGCCCGTGTCTGTGTAGGCCAGACGGATCCCGTTCACGACGATGTACCTAGGTTCGGGCAGATCCGGGATCATCAGTGGATGTCACGCGCTACAACTGCCGATCGTCGCGGTGATCGGCGAGGCCGGTTGTCTCGCGTCGGGTGAGCTCCTTCATGTCCATGTCGACACCACCGCCTGGCTGGCGTTCCATCCCGTAGACCTGTTGGGAGAAGTCCATCCTGCTGAGGATCGCGTCGACCTCGTCATGTTTGTCGGGCGGGAAGATCTGGGCGGGGTCACCGACGGCGATCCATTTGATCGGAACGAGCGAAGTGGGCGGCAGGACAGTGCGAACGTGGACGACGCCGTCGATCCGGATCTCTGTGTGCCGTCCGACGCTTGCTCCCTGATAGATCTTGGCGCCCGTTGCGATGAAGCACTCGTTCTCGACCGTGCAGCCCTTGAGCGACGAATGCGGTCCGATCAGGACATAGTCGCCGATCTCGACCGGGTCCCGGCTCGTGCTGCGGATGTTGAGGTTCTCGCGAACCACACACTGTGCGCCGATGCGCACCGGCGCACCGTGTGCCTCGATCACCGCGCCATAGGAGACGTGTGTTCTGGCACCGATCGTCACATCTCCGCAGACGACTGCTGTCGGCGCAACATACGCGGTCGGATCGATGCTGGGGCGTTTGCCTTGGTGTTCGAGCAGCATGAACAGCGCCTCTCGACGTATGGCTTCATATCTGAGCGGGGCTGTTTTCCACCATACGAGGAGGCGTCTGCGTCGGTCGGTTCGCAGCCTCAGCTGGAGAAGAACAGCCGGCCGAAGCCCTGCTTGCGGTAATGCTTGTTGCCGCGGTGGCCCCAGCCCGGCCCGTAGTCCGAGTAGCCGCCCGAATGTCCGTAGCCCTGCTGGACCGGCGGCGGCGGGGGAGCGGCCTGCACGAACCGGCTCTCCATCTGGGTGAGCGACTCAAGCTCACCGAAGTCCAGGAAGATGCCGCGGCACGTGTCGCACTGCTCCAGGTGGATGCCGTTGCGTTCATAGGTCTTCATGACGCCGGCGCACTTCGGACACAGGAGAGTGTTCGCGCTGCCGTGCTTCGAGGGCGGCTTCGGCGGTTCGTATGGCGGGATGCTCATATCGCCATTAACGCACGAACCCCCGATGAAGTGCCGGTGAGTTAGAAGGGCGGGGGGTCCGCTTCCTGTCGGGCGCGGTTCAACCCGCGCTCCCACTGGATGCGCGCCGCCCGCTCCTGTGCCCGGGTTCTTCGCCGGGTCGGCATTGCCAACCCCCTCGCAGGATCGGACAGATTGGGCGCAGCCGGAAGGATCAGCTCGCCGGTGGGTACGGCCAACTGCGGGAAGAACAGCGCGCCGTGCGGCTGGGTCGTATACGTCCGACCGCCGGGCGACTTCCAAATGACTGTGCCGTCGGGCAGTTGACTGTCGCCCCACGCGTTGCGACCGGTGTGAAAGGTTTTCATCAGATGATGAAAACGGCAGAGTAGCTTGAGGTTTGACGGATGCGTGGGCCCAAACGGGTATGGCACAGTGTGGTCGATGTCGGCGAACTCTGCCGGGCAGTTGCAGCCGGGGAACCGGCATGTCAAATCCCGGAAACGCACGAATTCGGCCAGTGCCGCCGACGGCCGGTACTGCGGTTCAGCCGGAGAATCGCCGGGGTGGACAACCGGCTTGACCTTGGCGTGCTTCGCGAACTCTCGGACCGTCTCGGCGGGCACCGTGCCGAGCCCGGGAGCGAACCCCGGCTGGTCACTGTGCCCCTCGATGGTGGCTGCCTCGCTGAGCACATGGATGACGATCGCTCCGGTGGAGCTGGCGGAGGTGGCGGCGGCAGCGCAGTCCGCGGATCCACAGTTGCAGGCCAGCGACGACTGGCCAGTGGCCACCGCACCCATCGCATCGGACCGACGTTGCCGCTTGGTTCTGGGGTCGTCGCCGCACACAGTAATGGCAACCTCGTTGAGCCGTCGATCCATGGCGGCGGCGTCGGATGCGCGCACGCTGCCCCAGATTTCGACCATTCCGTTCTGGGGCTCGCCCATCTCAATGTGCCGGTTAGCGTCGGACTGGCGGGCGACCCTGATGGCATCGGGGTCGTGTTCAATCACCAGCCAGTCGACAGCCTGGGCCACCTTCTCATCAGATTGCTTGTTCCAGTTGGGCGCGCGGCGGGCGACTGCGGCGTCAATCCGGGCGAGAACGTCGCGATCGGTGATCAGCGCAGTGCGGTAGTCGATGATGGCAAACACCCGGAAATCGACGTCGCCGGCCACGAATACCTCCGCGAGCCGCGGCAGGCGTTCGATGAGCGTCTTGCCGTACCCCATCTGCGAGGACGCGCGCCCACGACTGATGCCCAGTTCGGCACCGACCTCGGCGGCAATCACGTCCCAGCCGTCAACGCACCAAAGACCCTGATCATCCGACTGTTCGTTCATGCGCTGCAAGGCGAACCGGCCCACTGCGATCAGCTTCCGTGCCGCGCTCGACCGTTCAGCGCGTTGCTCGTCACTGGCTATGTCGAGCAAGTGTGGCGTGCTCGAAACATCGAACATATGTTCGAATCTACCTCACGAAACGAAGTATGTCCAGCAAAGGAAGCGTCGCGCAGCTAGTGTTGGCCCATGACGAGCCCCGCGTCGGTCCTGGGGGAGGATGAGAGCTGGCATCTGCTCTCGAGCGTCGCGCTGGGCCGCTTCGTCGCCACGATCGGTACCCGGATCGAGATCTTCCCGGTCAACTTCGTCGTACAGCACCGCACGGTGTTGTTCCGGACGGCGGAGGGCACCAAGCTGATCACCGCGTTGATGAGTGACAAGGTGCTGTTCGAAGCCGATGACCACAACATCCTCAACGGCTGGAGTGTGATCGTGCGCGGCACCGCGGAGATGCTCGAGACACCGGAGGAGATCGCCGACGCGGAGCGGGCGCAGTTGCTGCCCTGGACGGCGAACGAGAAGCGGCGCTACGTGCGAATCACGCCGAAGGAGATCTCCGGCCGCTACTTCACATTCGGGCCGGTTCAGACCCAGTAGGGCACGCGGGCCCGGTATTGCTTCATCGCCAGCGCGGCCAGGGTCCAGCCGATCACCGTCAGTGCCAACACCACCAGCCAATGCCGCAGTTCCTGGTCGGCACCCAACAGCGGAGCCCGCACGATGTCGAGGTAATGCAGCAGCGGGTTGAGTTCGACGATCTTGGCCCAGGATCCCGCACCCTGCTGCTGCAGCGTGGACTCGTTCCAAATGATCGGCGTCATGAAGAACAGCAGCTGCACGAGCGAGGCGAGCAGCGGACCGATGTCGCGGTAGCGGGTGGCCAGAATGCCGAAGCACAACGCCACCCACACGCAGTTCAGCATGATCAGTCCCAGCGCCGGGATGACCGCGAGATCGGTCCATTTCCACGGTTTGGGATAGATCATCGCGATGATCACGAAGATGATGATGTTGTGGCCGAACAGGATCATCTGCCGCCACACCAGCCGGTAGACGTGGACCGACAGCGGCGTCGGCAGTTGCTTGATCAACCCCTCGTTGGCGATGAACACCTCGGCGCCCTCGAGGATGGAGGCGTTGATCAGGTTCCACACGATCAGGCCGAGCGTCACATAGGGCAGATGTTCGGACAGTTCCAGCTTGAAGAGTTTGGAGTACAGCACGCCCATCGCCACGGCCGTCGCGCCGGTGGCGATGGTGATCCAGAACGGTCCGAGAACGCTGCGACGGTAGCGCTGCTTGATGTCCTGCCAGCCGAGATGCAGCCATAGCTCGCGTTTGCCGAAGCCCTCGGACAGATCGCGCCAAGCCCGGCTCATCGTTCTGGACTGCGCGGCCGCGTCAGTGAAGGTCATTTTGTGAAGAACCTCTCGCGTCTACCCAACCGCCGCAAGCGAATCCATTCGCGCAGCCCGGCGGGATCGCGGCGGGACACCAGAAAGTACCAGCCGAACCTGATCCATTCCTGCGGCAGCAGCTTGCGCATCCCCGGTTGGGACAGCAGATACCCGCGGTTGCGGTAGGTATAAAAACGTTTGGTCTCGTCGTCTGGGTACTGGGTGTGCATCCGCCCGCCGAGGATCGGTTTGAACTCGTCGGTGCCGCACGGATGCAGATAGCTTGCGCTCAAACAGGTTCCGAACGGCAGCCCGGAGCGGGCCAACCTGCGATGCAGCTCCACCTCGTCGCCGCGGACGAACAGCCGCAGATCCGGAACCCCGACGGCCTCCACGGTCGCGGCGCGGAACAGTGCCCCGTTGAACAGCGAGGCAATGCCTGGCAGCAGATCTCCGTCACTCTCGGTGCGCAACTCGCTGACCAGCCGGCGCCATACCAGGCCGCGGCGCAGCGGGAACGCCAGCCGTTTGGGATCGTCGAGGTTGCACACCATGGGCGATACTTCAGCCAAGCTGTACTGCTCGGCGCAGGCCAGCAGCGTGCCCAGAACAGTCGCGTCGGCGGGTCGGCCGTCGTCGTCGGCCAACCAGATCCAGTCGGCGCCCAAGGCCAGCGCGTGCAGCATGCCGAGCGCGAAACCGCCTGCACCGCCGAGGTTTCGACGCGATCCGAAATACGTCGACGGCACCGGCTGGCCTTCGACCAGGTCGCGCACCGCAGAGTCGTTGTCGTTGTCGACGACTATCAGGTGGTCGGGTCTGCGCTCTTGGGCCACCACCGCGTCCAGCGATTTGGCGAGCAGCTCGGGACGCCGGTGGGTGACCACCACAGCGCAGACCACGTCAGGCCCCACGCGTGTTTTCCTCCAGCACCTCACGGACATGACGCGCGGCGTCATCGCCCTCATAGGCGCGGACGACGTCCTCGATCCCACCGGTCATCTTGATGGTGCCGTGGTCTATCCACATCGCGGTCTTGCACAGCCGGGCCAGGAACTCGTTGGAATGGCTTGCGAACACCAGGATTCCGGATCGTTCGACCAGGCTCTGTAATCGCGTCTGCGCTTTCTTGAGAAACTCCGCGTCAACCGCACCGATGCCCTCGTCGAGCAGCAGGATCTCCGGGTCAATGCTGGTGACCACGCCCATCGCCAGCCGCACGCGCATACCGGTGGAGTACGTGCGCAGCGGCATCGCCAGGTAGTCGCCGAGTTCGGTGAACTCGGCGATCTCGTCGACCTTGGCCATCATCTGCTTGCGGGTCTGCCCGAGGAACAGCCCGCGGATGACGATGTTCTCGAATCCGGAGATCTCGGGGTCCATGCCGACACCGAGATCGAACACCGGTGCCACCCTGCCGGTCACGGTGGCCGAGCCGCGGGTGGGCTCGTAGATACCCGACAGCAGCCGCAGCAGCGTCGACTTCCCCGCGCCGTTGTGCCCGACCAGGCCGACCCGGTCGCCCATCTCCAACGACATGGTGATGTCGCGCAGTGCCTCGATGACGACGACGTTGGACTCATTGCGCCCGATGGCGCCGCCCGCCTTGCCGAGGAACGCCTTCTTCAAGGAGCGCGACTTGGCGTCGAAGATGGGGAACTCGACCCACGCGTTGCGTGTCGAGATGTGGGGGTCAGACACTACGACCTACAGGTACTGCCCGGTGCCGGGATGCGTCGGTCCGCGCTGACCGCCCGGTGCCTGCAGTCCGGGTGGCAGCGCTCCCTGGCGCATCTGCTCCAACTGGGCGCGCGCGGCCATCTGCTGGGCGAACAGGGCGGTCTGGATGCCGTGGAACAGGCCCTCCAGCCAGCCGACCAGCTGGGCTTGGGCGATGCGCAGCTCGGCGTCGGACGGGACGCTGTCTTCGGTGAACGGCAGCGTCAGCCGCTCCAGCTCCTCACGCAGCTCGGGCGCCAGGCCCTCCTCGAGCTCGCTGATGCTGGTCCGGTGGATGTCGCGCAACCGGTTGCGGCTGGCCTCGTCCAGCGGCGCGGCCCGGACCTCCTCCAGCAGCTGCTTGATCATGGTCCCGATGCGCATCACCTTCGCCGGCTGCTCGACGAGGTCGGTCAGCGACTTGCCGTCGGCATCGGCGTCGATAGCGTTCTCACCAGCCGCGTCGGTCAGGATCTCGATGTTGTCGTCGTCCGGGTTGATGGTCATGGCCTTCCAGTCGTCTCGTGTTTGTCACCGCATCAGCGGTAAGTGCAGTCCGCACCCTTGTCGTAGATCTTCTCCCACGACCGTGGGCGATCCGAGGATCGGCGTCGGCGTCGTCAGCGTAGGCCCAGAAGACGAACCGGCGACAGTCCGGCCCCTGCGGCGGCCGCCCGTTGCGGGCAAACACCCTCCGCAGCCCGGCCGCCAACCCGCTGAGCGCTGGAGCGGCAAACAATGCAGGCCACGAGTTCAACAGCGCTACCGGCCGTGCGAGGAGCATTCCGGGAGAATCAGCAACATCAGTGCGATTAGCACTCCGAACCCGAAGCCCACTGGACTAGTATGGCTGCCCAGGGCGACCCGGTTCCGAGCAATGCCTCGGTTGCGGAAACGCGCGATCGGGCGCTCACCAAATCGCTTCGGTTTGTGATATTCGCGGACGCTCTAAGGTGGCTGGCATGGCATACGACGTCGCCCGGGTGCGCGGCTTGCACCCATCTTTGGGCGATGGGTGGGTGCATTTCGATGCGCAGAACGGCATGTTGGTTCCCGACTCGGTCGCTACGACGGTCTCGACCGCCTTCCGTGGATCGGTTTCGACGACTATCGGCCCGCATCCGTCGGCACGCCGCAGCGCTGCCGTCCTCACCGCTGCCCGCAAGGCCGTCGCCGATCTGGTCAACGGGGATCCGCGCGGCGTTGTCCTCGGGCCGGACCGGGCCCACCTGCTGACTTCACTGGCCGAGGCATCCTCGGCGCGGGTCGGGCTGGGCTACGAGGTGGTGGTGACGCGGCTTGACGACGAGGCGAATATCGCCCCGTGGCTGCGCGCCGCGAATCGATACGGCGCCAAGGTGAAGTGGGCCGAGGTCGACATCGAGACCGGTGAGCTGCCGGCATGGCAGTGGGAAGGGCTGATCGACAAGCCGACCCGGCTCGTGGCAATCGCATCGGCGTCATCGACCCTCGGCACCGTCACAGACTTGCGTGAGGTCACAAAACTCACTCACGAGGTGGGTGGGCTGGTGGTGGTCGATCATTCGGCCGGGGCCCCGTACCGGCTACTCGACCTCGACGAGATCGACGCCGACGTGGTTGCGCTGAACACCGTGGTGTGGGGCGGCCCGCCGATCGGTGCCCTCGTCTTCCGGGATCCGTCGCTCATCGACTCGTTCGGGTCGGTGTCGTTGAATCCGTATGCGACCGGCCCGGCGCGCCTTGAGGTGGGCGTGCACCAGTTCGGCCTGCTGGCCGGGGTGGTGGCCAGCATCGAATACCTCTCGACCCTCGACGAGGCGGCTTACGGCAGCCGACGCGAAAAGCTTGCTGTCTCAATGCAATCGGCGGGGGCTTACATGACCCGGCTGTTCGAGTACCTGTTGTCCGCGTTGCGCTCGCTGCCGCTGGTGATGGTGATCGGCAGTCCCGAAGCGGGGATTCCGGTGCTGAGCTTCGCGGTGCGCGACGTGCCGGCCGAGCGGGTGGTGCAGCGCCTGGCCGACAACGGCATCCTGGCGATCTCCAACGCCAGTTCCCGCGTGCTCGACGTCATCGGTGTCAACGACATCGGCGGCGCGGTCACCGTTGGGCTCGCGCACTATTCGACCACCGCCGAGGTGGACCAGTTGGTGCGCGCGCTGGCGTCGTTGGGTTAGACACTCAGCAGGATCTTGCCCGACACCTCACCCGACTCAAGCAGTTCGTGAGCCCGTTGGGCCTGCTCGATGGGCAGCTCCGCGCCGATGATCGGCTTGACGCGGTTGTCGGCGATCATGGGCCAGACATTGTCGAGGACTGCCCGGACGATCTCGCCCTTGCCGCCCGGTCCGTCGACCGGGCGGTACCGCAGCGAGGTGGCGATGACTCCGGCACGCTTGCCGAGGAGCTTTCCGATGTTCAGCTCAGCCTTGACGCCGCCCTGCATGCCGATGATCACCAGTCGCCCGCCGACAGCGAGGGCGTCGACATTGCGGTCCAGGTACGCCGCGCCCATGATGTCGAGGATCACGTCCGCGCCGTTCTCCGCCCGCACGCGCTCGACGAAATCGTCTTCGCGGTAGTTGATGGCGATGTCGGCGCCGAGCTCGCGGCACACATCGAGCTTTTCGGCGGAGCCGGCGGTCACCGCGACCCGGGCGCCGATCGCACGGGCGACCTGGATGGCGTGGGTGCCGATACCGCTCCCGCCACCATGCAGCAACACGAGCTGCCCGGCCGACAACCCGGCTGTCATCACGACGTTGGACCACACCGTGCAGGCGACCTCGGGTAGGCCGGCGGCGTCGCGAAGACTGACGCCTTCGGGTACCGGCAGCACCTGTGCGGCAGGCACCGCCACGTACTCGGCATAGCCACCACCGGCCAGCAATGCGCACACTGGTTGCCCGACTGACCAACCGGTGACGCCTCCGCCCAGCTCGGCAACCGTGCCTGAAACCTCAAGACCTATGACGTCGCTCGTCCCCGGTGGGGGTGGGTATTTTCCGGCGGCCTGGAGCAAGTCCGCGCGGTTGACTCCAGCGGTGTCAACCTTGATCAGTATCTCGCCGTTTGCTGTATTGACGTCGGCGGCATTTTCCCAGGTCAGCCGGCCATCAGCGGCCACTGCGATTGCATGCATTTATCGCACGCTACAACCCTGGGATTTCCCCCGCGCAGCAACACTGCTGTCCCTTACGATTGCGCGCATGGTGGGGATGATTGCGGGGCGTACGGCAGGGGATATGCCGGGTCTCGATATCGCCGAGGAGAGGTCATGGCAGAACTACCTCGACTCGGCGTTGCGCTTGTATGCGACGTTGAACAGGACACTGGTTGACGCGCATCACCTGACGCTCAACGACGTACGGCTGCTGGACATCCTCGACAAGTCACCGACCGGTGCGGCGCGGATGGGCGATCTTGCGGAGCGGTTGATGTCCTTGCCGAGCCGGGTCACCCGGCAGATCCGCCGGCTCGAAGTGCAGAATCTGGTGACCCGGTGCGCCAGCCCCGATGACGGTCGCGGAGTCATCGCCACGATCACCGACGACGGTAGGACCGCGGTGCGCGAGGCCATGGTGACCTATGGGCAGGGCGTGCGTGCACACTTTCTCGGCCGGTTGTCGCGTCCGCAGATCGCCGCGATGGGCGAGAACTGCCGTCGTATCAGTACCGCGTTGAAGAATGGAGCCCCGCCCGCCAAGCTCGGCCGGGTGTGAAGGCCGTACTCTTGTCGGCGGTGGCGTGGCAGAGCGGCCTAATGCACTCGCCTTGAAAGCGAGAGACGGCTAACACCGTCCGGGGGTTCAAATCCCTCCGCCACCGCTGTTCACAGGCGGTTTCGGGAACCAGGCGCTGAGGTGGCCGTTGTGCCCTCCGGCTTCGCTGCGGTCGCTTCGAGTGCCTCTATTGTCTTCACGGACAAGAACGTCATCGGACCCTTGTCCTCGAACTTGCCTGCGACGTTGCCGGCGATGCCGCCCTCGATCGCGAGCTCGCCGGTGAGGTCGAGCTTGAGCTGCGGGCTGCCCGCGGAGAAGTCGAGGTCCGCCAGGTCGACCCACACGATGTTGGGCCGGGTGGTGGACTCGTACACATACCGTTTGCTGGTCAGGTCCAGCACGGTCTGCCAGATGGTCTGTGAGGCGTCGGGCTTGCCCGGGTCGGGGATGCGGAAGGGTTGCGCGGCGTTGCGGATCACCGAGAACATGGCCGCGATCGCCTCCACCTGGGTGTTCGGGGTGGGCAGGCGCCCGGCGTAGTAGGTGGCCCGGGCGAAGCGGTCACTGGCCAGGGTGGAGCCCGGGATCGGCAGGTCGCCGCCGAGGCCGGTGAACGACTTCACCAGCTCCAGCTGACGATCGAACGTCGGTGAGTTGGTCATCACCCTGTAGTCCTTCGAGTGATACACCCGGGCGTGCCCGTCGACGTATTCGATGATCGCCGAATCGCCGGTCGCGTCGTCGAGTGCCAGGTGCAGGCCTGGGCGGACACCGCCCGTGGGATCGTCCATCTGCACGACCTGGACATGGGTCTCCGCGACCCAGGCGACGGCCTCTGCGACGGTGGCGAAGTTGTCCAGGAAGTACTGCAGCCAGATGGCCTGACCGAGCTGCAGACGCGAGTCGTCCGGCTCACCGTAGGTGGACTCGGCCAGCCACAGGATGTGCCCCGCCAGACCCGCCTCGTTCATCCCGTCCACGGACGTGATGTCGAAGGCCGTCGCCACCACGCTGCCGTACTTCGAGGTCCAGGTGAGCTTCCCCGAATCCGCATCGTCGCGCTCGACGCCGCGAGGCTGCTTCCACAGGTTGGTCATCAGGTCCTTGTGGAAGTCCATGTTCCTGCCGACAAGGACCGAGTTCCCCGTCTTGTCGCCGGTGTCCGGCCAGATGACTCGCGTGCACATGCGAGTGACCCTATCGATGTCGGGGACCGGTCGGTCTTGCTCGACGATGCCTGCGACCCACTCGAAACTTGTGACCGGTAGCGGCCGGCCCCCAGCACGATGATCCGACCTGAACACCGGGAGGTAAATGTGTTGTGGATCGAGGAGCTGATCGATTGGTACGCCGCGGCGCTGACCGGGGCGGGGTACAGGTATCTGATCGCGTTGGCGGCGACAGCGGTCTTCGGGGCGATCTGGCGGATCGCCACCACACCGCGGCGACGAGCGGTGACCGAACCGATCAACCCGACTGAACTCGCCTTCCTGCGGTCGGAGGTCGCCACGGTGGTGGCCGCGCTGGCGGGTCTGCGGGCCAGCGGCCGGATTACCCGCAACGGGCGGGTGGACCGCGCGGTGCACAGCCCGCAGATCGACCGGTTCAGCGGGCAGGTGCTGAAATCGGTCGCTGACGATCCGAAGCACACCGTGCCGGGGGTGTTCGCGTCATCCCGGGACGAGCTCGCCGCCCTCGAAGACCAACTGAGCGAGCGCGGGCTGGTGCGGACCGGGGCCGAGCGAACACGCATGCGCTGGGGCGCCGCGCCGTCGATCGTGGTCATGGTGCTCGGCATCGGCTACTGCGTGTACTTGGCAACCGGGGTGTCCGAAGACCTGGATCTCTTGGCGCAGATCGTGGTCATGGTGATCGTCACGCTGCTGTACGGGTTTCTGGTGCTTCCCCGCCTGCTCAAAGTGGATCGACTCACCCGTGCGGGTCGTCGGCTGCTCACCGCCGAGCAGAAGCGACTGGCGTATCTGGAGCCGACGAAGCAGCCCGCCTTCGACACCTACGGTCCTGCTGCTGTGGCGCTGTCGGTGGCTTTGTTCGGTACCGGTGCACTGTGGGCGATTGACGCCGAGTACTCGACCTCGGTGCAACTGGCCGGGGGCTCATCCGATGGCGGCACCGACGGCACCGGATGTGGCGCGTCGTGCGGCGGCGACGGGGGTGGCGGTTGTGGTGGCGGCTGCGGAGGTTGCGGCGGGTGCGGCGGATGATCACCGCGAGCCGCACTGTGCCCGCGCTGGGCGATGTCGGCATCGGCTGGCGACGTGAGATCGCCGGAGTGATCGCTGATCTGCGGCCCGGGTTCTGCGAGGTGATCGCCGAGTCGATACCCGTCCGCCGCCGACAAGCCCGACCCGATCCGGCACTGGCCGAGCTGGCGCCCCGCGGCGTACCGGTGATCCCGCACGGTGTCGCGCTCTCGCTGGGCGGTGCCGAACCGGTGCAGCCCAAGCGGGTACGGCGGTTGGCGGCCTGTGCCGAAGCTCTCGGCGCACCGGTCGTCAGCGAACACATCGCCTTCGTCCGGGCAGGCGGGATCGAGGCCGGGCACCTGCTACCGGTACCGCGTACCCGGGAGGCCCTCGACGTGTTGACGGCGAACATCGACCGCACCCGACGCGAATTGGCGGTGCCCCTGGCGGTGGAGAACATCGCCTCTTTCCTGGAGTGGCCGGAGTCGGATCTCACCGAGTCCGAGTTCCTCACGGAGTTGGTGGACCGTACCGGCGTGCTGCTGGTGCTGGATGTGGCGAACGTGTACGCCAACGCCCGCAACCGTGGGCGTGATCCGCAAGGTGAGTTGGCGCGGCTACCGGCGGAACAGGTGGCCTACTGCCACGTCGCGGGCGGTCGGGAGGGAGACGACTTCTACCACGACACCCACACCGCTCGGACTCCGCCTGAGGTGCTGGAACTGGTCACGGCGCTGCGGGAGCGGGCTGACACCCCGGTCATGCTGGAGCGCGACGGACGCTACCCGCCTGCTGCCGAACTGTTCGACGAGCTCGATGCGATCGCCGCGGCTGCGGGAGCCGCGGCGATCACCAGCGGGGCACGGGCGGTATGGACATGACGGAGCACGACGCGTTGGCGCGGAGCCAGGAGGCGCTGGTGCGGGCGTTGGTGGCAGGCGGCCCGGTCCCGCCGGGCTTCGATCCAGCGGCAGTGGCCGCGGCCAGCGAGGTATGCCGGCACAAGCGCGACGCGCATTCGGCTGCCGCGGCCCGTCGGCCCGGTTGGCTACGCCGGTTCCTGCACCCGTTGCGCGACGAAGGCCGCGGCTTCATCCACCATGCCGTTGGTTGCGTAGAGGCTGTGCGCGCCTCCGTCGCCACCGGTCGGTGAGCAGACCGGATCCTGGTCGATGCACAGGTCCACCGTCTTGTCCGCGTACAGGGGGCCGATGTTGATCGGCGGTGCGGTGGATTGGATCGTGTTCATGAAGCCGTTCGACGGCTTTCCGAACAGTGTCACCGCTGCGACGTGATCGGCCACCTCGGTCGGCATCGGACCAGTGATCCCCGGCGGCAGGACGAAGTTCGCGGGCACGGTGTCGGCGGTGATGTATGCCGCCACTGCGGCGCCCTGCGAGAAACCGCCGAGCACGGTGTTGGTATCGGGGCACTGTGCCGCCGTGTCACGGATCTTGTTGCTGGCATCGATGACACCGTCGGCGGCTCGCGGAAAGTCCAGGGACGCAGGGTAATTCACTGGGTAGACATCGACCGTCTTATCGCCGAGCTTGTTGCGCAGGGCATCCACGAACGCCTGTCCGGTTCCGCCGACACCGGGCGGTTCGAAGGTGCCGCGCGCGAACACCACCTGCACATCCGGACAGGGCGGCGCAGCACCTGCGATGGGAGCGGCGATCAATGAACTGAACGCCGTCGATGCCGATACAACCGTCGCAATCGCTGCGGCAAGTCGCAGCGGTCCCGCCCTGAAGGCACCCAATGTCAACCCCTCAGCCTCGTTCGGAATCTCTAGCTCCACTAACCGTAGGCACATTTTCCACGGTCCGCATCATCTGAAACCGGTCGTCGGTGTGGCTTACCTTACAGTCGCGGAACCGCCTGGCTCAGCATCTGCACCCCGGTCTGGATCTGTGCTTCGGTGAGATTGGCGTAGCCGAGAATCAGCCCCGGCGGTGCGGCGGCCGGATCGGCGTAGCACGGTGCCAACGGTTCGACCCGCAGGCGCATGTCGGTCGCTCGGCGCACCAGTTCGTCGACCGGAAACCCGGCCGGGAACCGCACGGTGAGGTGCACTCCGGCGGCTGCGCCCAGCACCGTCGCCTGGGGTAGGTCCCGCGACAGCGCGCTGAGCAGGAGGTTGCGTCGGGTCAGATAGCGTCGTCGCATCTGGCGCAGGTGCCGGTCGTAGGCACCCGACGTCAGAAACTGACTGAACGCGATCTGATCCATCACCGAACTCCCGGTATCGGCAAGGGCTTTGGCGGCCCGGACCGGCGCGACGAGATGCTCGGGCAGCACCATCCAGCCGATCCGCAGGCCGGGTGCCAGCGTCTTGCTCGTCGATCCGACGTAGACGACGCGGTCGGGTGCAAGGCCCTGCAACGCGCCCACCGGTGCCCGGTCGTAGCGATACTCGGCGTCGTAGTCGTCCTCGATGATCAGTCGCCCGGCGCGTGCCCACTCCAACAGCGCGGTCCGACGGGAGGCGGACAACACCACGCCGGTCGGTGATTGATGGGCCGGCGTGGTGAGCACCGTGGCAGCTTTGCTCATGGCAAGTGTCCGGACATCAAGCCCATCGACGTCGACGGGAACGGGGAGTGGCTCGACGGCGTTGTGCTGCAGCACCTTCCGATGTAACCAGAAGCCGGGGTCCTCCATGGCCAGCGGCCCGTCTGCGCACCGACCGAGCAGTGCCACAGCTTGGGTGGCGCCCGAGCACAGCACGATGCGTCTCGGATCGGCGACGACGCCCTGGTGCGCCGCAGGTAATCGGCAACCGCGGCGCGCGTCGTCGGCAGGCCGTGCGGCGCCACGTATCCGAACGCGCTCGATTCGATCTCGGCCAAACCCTGGCGCAGCGCCCGTAGCCACGCCTGCCGGGGAAAGCTGGCGAGATCCGGTGAGCCAGGGCCGAAATCGATGAGGAAACGAGGATGAACCTCGGACGCACTGCGCGACGATCCCGGTGCGGCGGCCACCGCAGCGACGCGGGTGCCGCCACCCTGCGTGCTGTGCAGGAATCCTTCGGCGGTGAGCTGTCCGTATGCCTCGACCACCAGTCGGCGCGACACCCCGAGATCGGCGGCCAGCACTCGCGTGGACGGCAGACGGGCGCCGGGTGACATTCGGCCGGAGCGGATGGCGTCGCGCAGTCCGTCGGCCAGTTGGCGGTGCAACGGATCCCGACGATTGCGGTCCAGTTCGACCAGTAGTTCCGGACCCGAAGTGGTACCCGAAATTGTCACAAAAGTGGAGCCTACTCGGAGTCCACTGGTGGTCTAGCGTGGAGATATGGCGATCAGGGCGACGCAGACACGCTCGCGCTACGCCGAGGTGGTGCTGGTGGTGTTCGGCATCTACTCGGTGTGCCTCGGGCTGTTCATGTTGGTGGCACCAGGCACGTTCTTCGAAACCCTTGGCGCCTTTGGTGTCCGGAACGACCACTACATATTCGACAACGCCTCCTTCGAACTGCCGCTGGGTCTGCTGCTGCTTGCTTCGGTCCGTCGGCAGGGCTGGCGGGTGCCCGCGCTGGCTTTCGCGACCGCGCACTGGGCTCTGCATGCCCTGAGCCACCTGGTTGACACCAACCACGCAGCCGGCAGCTGGATCGGTTGGTTGGAGGCGGGCGGGTTGGTGGTCACCACCGTGCTGCTCGCAATTGCATTGCGCGGGAGCATGTCCGACGAGAAGGCAGGAGTCAGATAGATGCGTGTTCTGGTGGCAGGGGCGACCAGTGTTCCGGGAATCCCGCTGCTGCGGGAGCTCAATGCGCGGGGCCACGAGGTGATCGGCGTGACCCGCTCGGCAGCCAAGACCGCGCAGATTTCCGGGGCCGGCGCAAAGCCGGTGGTAGCCGATGTGCTCGACGCCGGCCAGATCGACGCCGTCGTGGGCGAGTTCAGGCCCGAGGCGGTGGTGAGTCTGCTGACCACGCTGCCGAAGCTGGGGCCCACGCGGATCAAGGATTTCGAGCCGGCCAAGGAGTTGTGGAGCCGCGGGGCGGGGAACTTGGTCGCCGCCGCCCAACGCGCCGGCGTGCGTCGGGTGGTCGCGGAATCGGTGATCTTCGGTTACGGCTACGGTCCGAGCGGACCGGACGTGATGGACGAAACCGACCCGTATCCGGGTCCACCGCCACCCGGTGGCGATGAGATGCTCGCCGCGCTGCGCGGTATGGAGCGCAACGTGCTCAATGCCGGCGGAATCGTGTTGCGCTACGGCGTCTTCTACGGACCCGGTGTCACGCACGACGACCTGTTCCGCCGGCTCGCGAAGTGGTGGCTGGTGCCCGCGATGACCGGCACAGGGATTCTCTCCTGGGTGCACATCGACGACGTCGCCCGCGCGACGGCGGATGCACTCGAAAAGGGCCGGGGCGGTGAGATGTACAACATCGTCGACGACCGGCCCCAGTCCTTCGGCGGCTACATCCGAGAACTCAACGCGAAGTTGAGCCGGCCGCGGCCCTGGCCGATGCCACGGCGGCTGGCCGGGCTGGTCGCACCGTATGCGGCAACGGCATTCGGGACGGCTTGGCTGCCGCTGTCGAACGCGAAAGCCAAGGCCGAACTCGGCTGGACGCCTATTCCCCGGTGAACTGCGGCGGCCGCTTCTGGAACATCGCGGTGACCGCCTCGGCCAGATCCTTCGACGGGAGGAACGCCGAGTTCCACGCGGCCACGTAGCGCAGGCTCTCCGACACCCGGGCGATGCGCTGCTGATCGAGCACGTCCTTCACACCGGCGACGGTCAGCGGCGGGTTGGCGGCGATCTCCGTGGCGGTGGCATGTGCGGCGGCCAGGCAGGCCTCGGCGTCGTCGTAGACGTCGTTGACCAGACCGATCTTCTCGGCCCGTGCCGCATTGATGTCCTTGCCCGTCAACGTCAGCTCGCGCAGGTGGCCGTCGGTCAGGATCAGCGGCAGCCGGGCCAGGCTGCCGACGTCGGCGACGATGGCCAACTTCACCTCACGCACCGAGAACTTCGCGTCGGCGCTCGCGTAGCGGATGTCCACCGCGCTGATCAGGTCCACTCCGCCGCCGATGCACCAGCCGTGGATCGACGCGATGGTGGGCGTGCGGCAGTCGGCGACCGCGGTGATCGCACCCTGCATCTTCTGCAGCCTCTTGTGGAACTCGGCACGGGCCTTGGCGCCGGCGTCCAGGCCCGGCATCTCACCGCCCATCGCCGGCAGATCGAGGCCGTAGCTGAAGTTCTTCCCGGACCCGGTGAGCACGATCGCCCGAACGTCGGGATCGGCGTCCAGTGTGCCGAACACGTCGGGCAGCTCCGCCCAGAACGCCGGCCCCATCGCATTCCCTTTACCAGGCCCGATCAGGGTCACTTGCGCGACTTGATCCTTGGTTTCGACGGTGACGGACTCGTACGTGTCAGACATGCAGGGGACACTACCGAGTATGGACGAACTCGATAGCGCCGAGGCGACCCTCGACGTGCTGCAACGCGTGCTGCACGGCATCACTGCTGACGATCTGCCCAGTCAGACGCCCTGCAGTCAATTCGACGTGGCCGCGTTGACGGACCACCTGATGAACTCCATCACCCTGATCGGCACTGCGGCCGGAGCTGAGATCCCCGAACGAGACCGCGACGCGTCGGTCGAGGATCAAGTGATCAGCGCGGCGCGGCCCGCTGTGGCGGCATGGCGACGACGTGGGCTGGAGGGCACTGTGCCGTTCGGGCCGGGTGAGGCACCGGCGGCGATGATGGCCCGGATCATGTCGCTGGAATTCCTCGTGCACGCCTGGGATTACGCCGAGGCCACCGGGCAGCCGATGGACGTGCCCGACGAGCATTCGGAATGCGTATTGGGTTGGGTGCGCGAGATCATCACGCCCGAGGGACGCGTGCGCGCCGGCTTCGACGACCCGGTCGAGGTCGCGGACGACGCGTCGCCGCTGGACCGGTTGGTGGCGTTCACCGGTCGCCGGCCGACGGGCTAAGAGTTGACCCGCTGCAGGTAGAAGTACAGGTAGCGTCCGTCTACAACGGCGCCCTTGCCGTTCATGATGCCGATCACGGTGTTGTCGTCGACCTTCTTGAAGTGGTCGTGCACGGGCCTGCCGTCGTAGACCATGGTCGCCGTCACCTGGCCGCGGAACTCCTCGAGCCACAGGCTTGCCTCGCCGTTCATGGCCTCGGTGTTGGAGAACTTGTTGCCGTCGCCATCCAGGCACACAAGCGGTTTGGCGTCGGTGGCCGAGTTGAAGGTCTTGCCGAACCAGTTGAGCCGCTTCATGAATCCGTTGGCCGGGTGCCCGGTCTGAAACTCGCCGCCCTGCCATTCACCGATCATGAAGTCGATGCCGGCCGGTGCGAGGACGGCCCAGAACGCGTCGAGTTCTGCGTCGGGAATCTGCCCGTCGCGGTTCTTGAACGCGTCGAACGTGCCGCGTGCGTCGGCCATGTGTCGTCTCCTCGATGCCCGGCGGGCTAGATCCAGCGCTGCGCGAATTCCAGGAATGCGTCGTTCTCGTGCGGCGCGCCGATGGTGACCCGCACGCCGTCCTCACCGTACGGACGCACGATGATCCGGTTGTCGGCGGCCCTCGCCACGAAATCCAGGGTGCGTTCGGCCAACGGCAGCCAGACGAAGTTGGCCTGTGACGGCGGCAGCTCGAAGCCGATATCGCGTAGAGCCGCGCTGACCCTGATCCGTTCGGCGACGACGGCGTCGGTGCGGGCCAGCAGTTCCTCGGCGGCGTCGAGGCAGGCGATGGCGGCGGCCTGCGAAATGCTCGTGGCGCTGAACGGCACGTAGACCTTGCCCAGCGCGGTGATGATGTCCGGATCGGCGACGGCGTAGCCGACCCGCAGCCCGGCCAGCCCGTAGGCCTTCGAGAACGTCCGCAACACAACCACATTGCGATGTGCCCGGACCAACCCGAAGCTGTCGGGGGCCAGCCCGTCACGGATGTACTCCACGTAGGCCTCGTCCAGCACGATGAGGATGTCCGGTGGGACCGCGGCCACGAACCGGGCCAACGCGTCAGGATCGACGACCGTGCTGGTCGGATTGTTCGGGTTGCAGACGAAGATCAGTCGCGTGCGATCGGAGATCGCGGCCAGCATGGCGTCGAGATCGTGAGTATGGTCACGCAACGCGACCTGGACGCCGGTGGCGCCGGCGGTGCGGACCTGCAGCGGATAGATCTCGAAACTGCGCCACGCGAACAGCACTTCGTCGCCGACGGTCGATGTGATTTGGATCAACTGCTGGCACAGGCTGACCGAGCCGCAGCCGACCGCGATGTTCTCGGGCGCGAAGTTGACGTGCTTGGCGAGGTGTTCGCGCAGGTCAACGTAGCCGTTGTCGGGGTAGCGGTTGATGTTCTCGGTGGCTTTGATGATCGCATCGCGCACGCTCGGCAGCGGCCCGTGCACGGTTTCGTTGCTCGCGATCTTGATTGCGCCCTGGACGGTTTTGCCTGGTGCGTAGGCGGGCAGATCTGCCATTTCGGGCCGCAACCGGATACTCACTTGGCCAGCATAGGGCAGGCTGTGTACTCTGTGCCCTCGGCGGTTTCGGGCACCAGGGCGGGGTCCGGTACCCTCACAGAAGCTCAAGGAGGCGTGCCAGAGCGGCCGAATGGGACTCACTGCTAATGAGTTGTCCCCCTTACAGGGGACCGGAGGTTCAAATCCTCTCGCCTCCGCCACGGTTGACACCGTCAACCGCACAACTGAATATGCATGCGCCCGTAGCTCAACGGATAGAGCATCTGACTACGGATCAGAAGGTTAGGGGTTCGAATCCCTTCGGGCGCACACACGAAAACGAGGCGCGGTCTTTCGACCGCGCCTCGTTTTGTGTGTCAGCTATTTCTTGAAGGCGTCTTTCACCTTCTCACCGGCGTCCTTCAGGCTTGACTTGGCTTGGTCGACCTTGCCTTCGTTCTCAGTGTCTTTGTCGCCCGTCGCCCTTCCGAGTCCTTCTTTTGCCTTGCCGGCCACATCGTCGAACTTGTTGCTGACCTTGTCTTCGGCGCCCATAGGAGAACCCCTTCGCGTGTTGGTTCAAATGCTGGCTCGGACTGAACCAATACGTGGGGTACCCGGTATCCGTGGACGAAACCCTCTTCGGCCGCCTACGTCAGGTGACAGTCGCCGCGATGTCGCAGGCAATCTCGTACAGCACCTCGTCGGACACGAAGCGACGGGCGGCCTGACGGTCGAGTCGCAAGATGGAGACCAGCAGATCGATATGGCAGGCGATCTGGACACGCGCCATTTCCCGCGGCACGTGAAGCCCGTGATGATCTTCGAGGAGCCGCAACAGCGCGGTGACGCGGTCGTTCATCCAAGGAGAACGGCCGGTCACCGCCGTCGCCGACGTCCGCATGTGCCCCGAGTACCGGTATCGGCCCGGATCCGCCAGATGATGAGACTGCCGCGGTAGCGCACGCGGCCGAGATCTGGCTCTGTCTCTGACGTCCCCGTGTGGCGAGTTGCACCCGGTGAAAGCGGCAGTCCGCATCACCTTCGCGCTCGACATGGCGTGTCTATGACCCATGAACCCGTGCCTGTCCCACAAATATTCGGTGTGACGTCGACCTTACGTGATCGTCAAGGCGCCCGTATGGGTCAAGATCAGATGTTGCCGGTGCTCACGTCCACAGGACGGCGATCCCGGCAGCGAGCAGAGGCAGAATGCCTGCGGCGATGAAGAGCGGCATGACCGGGAGCCCCGACCGGCGCTGCCGCACGCTGCCGATGCCGAGTACTGCACCGAGCGCGATCAGGATCACCAGCTTCACACCGAGTTTCGGGTAGTTCAGCTCGATTCCGGCCGGCCACGGTGCGGCCAGCGCCAGTCCGGTGACGAGAGACAGCGTGATTCCGTAGTCCATCACCCTGGTGATCGTGAAGCGGCGCGCGGCGGCCTCTGCGACCCACGCCCCGACCATCACCGCGAAGCCGATCAGATGCAGATATACAACTACATTGCGTAGTAGCTCCATGGGCGGATTGTAGAGGCAGGATGAACGCATGACACCACCACCGGTGATCCAACGCTGGATCGACATCATCGAAGGCGACCACACCGACGGGCTGGCCGAGTTGCTGTCCGAGGACGCGGTTTTCTACTCGCCGGCGGTGTTCACGCCACAGGAGGGCCGCGACAAGACCCTCGCCTACCTGACCGCCGCGGCAAAGCTTTTCGGCAACAACGATTTCCGGTATGTCGGACAATGGTTCGCCGACACCTCGGCCGTATTGGAGTTCACCGCCGTGATCGACGGGATCCATGTCAACGGTATCGACATGATCGAGTGGAACGAGACCGGCGAGATCGTCTCGTTCAAGGTGATGCTGCGCCCGTTCAAGGCACTGCAGGCCGTCATGCCGCGGATGGCCGAGCTGCTCCAGCAATCTTGACGAGAAACGCGTCGGCGCACCACGCTCCAGCTAGGGGAGGAGCGGGGCGCGCCAACTGCGGCCCAGAGTAAACCCGAATCAATTCATATTCCAGGGTTCGCCGTAAGTGGTGACGCTGTCACCGGTCGAGGCGATCAGGCGGGCGAACGGGCGCAGCAGCACACCGCCGGCCGCACCGGTCACCGTGCCGTGGGCGTTGGAGACCGCGACCCCACCGGCTGCACCGGTGACGTCCACCGAGAAGGTGGCGACTTCCTGGATGCCGGGGCCGTTGCCCAGGTCAGCCGAGATCGACACACCGGGGAACAGGTTCGGGGTAATCACTGACTCCAGACCGAACGGCGGCTGGGTGATGTTGCCATCGTCGATCAGGATGTTGGGGGTGGTGTAGCTGAAGTTGATCCCGACGCCCAGCGACCACGGGAAGCCGATCTGGTAGCCCAGCTCCAAGGTGCCCTCGAACTCGTCGGCACCGGGGCCGGCCACGATGTAGCGGGCACGGCCGGAGTGGAACCACTCACGGGTCAGGCGGTTGCGGTCCAGGGGGAACACACCGTTGAGGAAGGTGTCCCACTGCTGAACCGTCAGGGTGCGGTCCTGACCGTCGACCAGGCTCATTTCGTTGTCCAGGCCTGCGTGAGAAGTGCCTGTGCTTACGAACAATGTCGCGACGGCTCCAACCATCACAGTCACCATCGCGATCAGCACCCGACTGGCAGCCTTCATGGGTCCCCCTGTCATCGCCGGAAGATTGGCTAAGGCTACGCTTCTGGGCCTTCCGCGGAACGCGCTTTGTGCCACGTAAAGTCGGCATGGTGCGGCTGCTGCTCATCGCCGATACCCATGTACCCAAGCGTGCGCGCGACCTGCCCCCGCGAGTATGGGAAGAGGTGGACGGTTCCGATGTCGTTCTGCACGCGGGCGATTGGGTGGAACCGGCACTGCTCGATGCATTGAGTATGCGCGCCGCGAGGCTGGTCGCATGCTGGGGCAACAACGACGGAGCCGAGCTGCGGCGCCGCCTGCCCGAACGGGCGGATGTGACGTTGGCGGGCCTGCGGTTCACCGTGGTGCACGAGACGGGCGCGGCCACCGGCAGGGAAGCCAGGATGGCCAGGGAGTACCCGGACACCGATGTGTTGGTGTTCGGGCACAGCCACATACCGTGGGACACCACCGCGAAAACCGGTTTGCGGCTGTTGAATCCGGGTTCGCCCACCGATCGTCGGCGTCAACCGTTCTGCACGTACATGACCGCGAACGTATCGCTCGGTGTCCTCACCGACGTCACCCTGCACGCCTTGGATCGGTGGAGAAGCGACACCTAGATAGAGAAGTAGGCCGTATCCGATACTTGTATTGACAAGTGCCGTGATGTGGACCACAGTGTCTGCATGGCAAAACAACAGCGCTACGACGTCGTCGTGGTCGGCGCAGGCATTGTGGGTTTGGCGCACGCGTATCACGCCCATCAACGTGGGCTCACCGTGGCAGTCGTCGATCATGCCGATGGTGTCGTCGGGGCATCTGTGCAGAACTTCGGCCACGCCTGCATCACCGCGCAGGCCGGGGTCGCACTCGACTATGCCCGTGCGGGGCGCGGCCATTGGCTGGACTTGTCACGCAAGGCCGGCTTCTGGTCGGCCGAGGCCGGCACCTACTGCGTGGCCCGGCACGAGGATGAACTTGCGGTGATGCGTGAGTTCGCCACCACCCGGGCCGCCGATGAGGTGGTGCTGCTGAGCCGCGAACAGATCCTCGACCGAATCCCCGTGGACGGCGCCACCGTCACCGGCGGCATGTACCTACCCAACGATCTTCAGGTCGACCCTCGGACGGCTGCGCCGTCGATCGCGCGCTGGCTCGCGTCGGTCGGCGTCGACTTCCACTGGCGCACCGCGGCAACAGGATTCGAGCCAGGCGTGGTGTACACGTCGCGCGGGCCGCTGCTCGCCGGTACCACGTTCGTGACCGTCAACTACGACGTCGACCGGCTCTTCCCGCGGCTGGCCGAGCGTGACGGCCTGCTGCGCTGCCGACTGCACATGCTGCGCGCGCGGCTGCCGCTGTCCTTCTGCCTTCCCGCACCGCTGTTCACCGGTTGGTCCCTGGTGCGCTACGCCGGTTTCGAGAACCTGCCGTCCACCCCGGCGCTCGCCGAGCGGCTGCTTGCCGAGCATCCCGAGTACGTCGCGATAGACCTGCACCAGATGTACACCCCGCAGCCTGATGGCTCCCTGCTGATCGGCGACACCCACTATCGCGACATCTCCGCGCCGCCGTTTCAGTCCGAGGAGGGATTCGACGTCCTCATCGAGGAGGCGCGAAAACTGTTCGGAGTCACTGAAATTGAGGTCAGTGAACGGTGGCAGGGCGTTTACAGCTCGGCACCGGACAAGGAATTCCTCATCGAAGAGCCGATCGAGCGGACGCACGTCGTCACCGTCACGACCGGAATCGGCATGACCACCAGCATGGGCCTCGCCCAAGAGAGCGTCCAGAACGCATTCACCCGCGACAGCGTCGTCGCATCCGTATGAAGGGAAACTCCATGACCACAACTGATCCCATCACCCTCGTCGTGTTCGATATGGCGGGAACCACCGTCGAGGACACCGGGTTGGTCCAGCAGTCGTTCCTGGCAGCGGACAGCCACGCCGGTCTGTCGAAAACCGAGGCCGACCGCGAGGAGATGCTGCGCTACGTCACCGACACCATGGGTCAGTCGAAGATCGTCGTCTTTCGGCATCTCGCCCGCGGCAACGAAGAACAGGCGCAGTCCGCGAACAAGGAGTTCGAACGCTGCTATGCCCAACTGGTCGCCGAGGGCAACTGTAGCCCGATCCCCGGAGCCGAGGACGTCATCACCTCGCTGCGGTCACGCGGCATCAGGACCGCGCTGACCACCGGGTTCGCCGCCCCAACCCAGTCGGCGATCATCGATGCCCTCGGCTGGCACGATCTCGCTGACGTGGTGTTGTGCCCGGGACCGGGTGTGCGGGGCCGGCCGTACCCCGATATGCCGCTCACCGCCCTGATGCGCACCGAAACCGACTCCGTCCGTTCGATGATCGTCGTGGGCGACACCTCGTCGGACGTCACCAGCGGCGTGCGCGCCGGCGCCCGTGCCTCGATCGGCGTCCTCACCGGCGCGCACAACACCGCACAACTCTCGGAAGGCGGAGCCACTCACATCATCAAGAGTGTTGCTGATCTGCCAGCCCTGGTGGCAACGTTGAACTGATCCGACACCAACTGTTCGCGGCGGTCGGTCGTAGGCCGCTCCTCCCGACCGCCGCGCCACCACAATCGCTTGTTCTCGACTGAGAAACCCGCCACTGGCCCGCACCAGCACACCGTCTGCATCACGCCCATCAGAGGTGCATTTCATGTCTAACACAACGACTTCCACGCCCCTAACGGCAATTCCGCGCTACGAACGCTGGCGCATCCAGATCTTCGCGGTCACCTGGATCGCCTACGCAGGTTTCTATTTCACCCGGCAGGCCTTCTCCGTCGCCAAACTCGGCATCCTCGAGGATCCGATACTCAGCACGACGCTGACAAAAAGCATGATGGCCAACCTCGACGCCGCCTACCTCGCCGCCTACGCGGTAGGGCAGTTCGTCTGGGGCCAGGTCTCCGACCGGTACGGGCCCCGAGTGGTCGTCCTTGGGGGCCTTGCGATTTCGGCGATCGCCACGCTGTTCATGGGACTGTTGCCCGCGCTCGTCTTCCTGCTCCCGCTGATGATCGTGCAGGGCTTGTCCCAGTCCACCGGGTGGTCCGGGACCCTGAACAACATGGCCCAGTTCTTCTCGATCGGGGAACGTGGCCGGGTGCTCGGACTATGGAGCACGAACTACGCGTTCGGCGGTCTGGTGGCGGCACCGCTGCTGGGCTGGGCGGCCTACTCGGTGTTCGGCACCTGGCGCGCCGCATTCTTCACCGGTGCGGCCATCGTGCTCGTCATCTTCGTGGTGGTGCTGCTGTTCCAGCGCAACCGCCCCACGGATATCGGGCTGCCGCCGATCGAGGAGTACCACGCCAAAGAGGAGATCGCGCCGCTCGATGATTCTCCTGTGGCGGAGGCGATCGCCGAACCGAAGTCGTCGTGGCGCGAGTCGCTGGCGGTTGTGCTGCGCGACCGTATGGTGAGAACCCTTGGCGCATCGTACTTCCTGCTCAAGCCGGCCCGGTACGCAATTCTGCTGTGGGGCCCGGTGATCGTCGCCGAGCGCCTGGTGGATGGGAGCAAGTTCCAGGCTGTCGCGATTCCGGTGGCTTTCGGCATCGCAGGCATCCTCGCCCCGATCCTGCTCGGCCGGATCTCCGACCGCGTGTTCAAGGCGCGCCGCATCCCGGCGTGTGTGATCAGCCTGGGGGTTCTGGTCGCCGTGCTGGCGTTGTTCGCGCCGCTGACCGCCACGGGCAATGCCTGGATCATGACTGCGGTGCTGGGCGTGATCGGGCTGAGCATTTACGGTGCCGATGCGATGATCTCCTGCGTTGCCGCCGTCGACTTCGGCACGTCCAAGCACGCCGGCACCGCGAGTGGCTTTGTCAACGGATGCGGATCGACCGGCGCGATCCTCGGTGGCCTGCTCCCCGGCTACCTGGGTACCTCGGCATTGTTCTACGGGTTCGCGGTAGCGGCCTTCATCGCGATGCTGCTACTCATCCCGCACTGGAACCGGATGCCTGCGGCCGACTAGGCGCGGGCGTCGATGGTTCGGGCGTTGACGATGCTGAACGAGACCCGATCCGGCCGATACCGATCGTCGGCGTACTCGAACACCCGCCCGTCCTGATCGCGGGTGGTGCGTCGTTCCCGCAGGAGCGGACTGCCCGGGTCGATACCGAGATTCTCGGCGTCGACCCGGGCAGCGGCGACAGCGTCGAGAATGTGCTCCATCGAGTCGAAGTACACGCCACGGCTCGCGAGATAGTCGGTCATCGAACCGGAATCTGTGTCGAAATCGAACAACAACGAACCCACGGAGTCGATGAAGGTGCTGCGCTCGATCATCGCCGGCTCACCGTCGAGCAAGCGGACACGCACCACCTCGACCACGAAGTCGTCACTGTTCAGGTCCAGCGCCACCAGCGCAGCTTCCGACGCCCGGCGGCGGGCGACCTCGATGGTCCGACTGCCGGGGATGCGGCCGTTGCGCTCGGCCCACTGCGTGAACGGCGTGAAGGTGTCCAGCGTCTGGGTGGCGTCGTGGCTGCGCACCACCGCGGGCTTGCCCTGTGAAAGCCGGATCAGGCCTTCGTTTCTCAACGTGGCCAGCGCCTGACGCACCGGGCCTCGCGACACCCCGAACTCGGCGCACAACGCGCTCTCTGCAGGCAGTGACTGACCGATCGCGTAGTGACGGCGCATGATGCGCCGACGCAGTTCGCCCGCCACATGGGTGTGACGCGGCAGCGAAACCGAAGAGGCCATCGCGCACCACCCCTTTCGGCCAGTTGTCATGACAAGTCAATATGCATAGTAACCAGCTATTTCGACGCCCTAGGGCAGCCCACCGTCGGCGCGCAGGATCGAACCGGTGGTGAAGCTCGACGCGTCGGACATCAGAAACAATGCGGCGCCGACAATCTCGGCGGGGTCGCCGGCTCGTCGCAGCGCGAGATGGCCGAATGGTTCACCGGCCATGTCCCACGCCTTGCTGACATCGGTGAGGAAGGGCCCCGCCATCAAGGTGTTGACCCGAACCGTGGGGCCGTATGCCTTGGCCAGCCCTTCGGTCAGCGTGTTCAGGCCGGCCTTGGCGGCCGCATAGGGCAGCATGTGGGCGTCCGGCCGCAGCGACCCTGACGAGCTGACGTTGATGATCGAGCCGCCGCCGTCGGCCACCATGCGCTCACCGATCAACGCCGACAACCGGAACGGGCCTTTGAGATTGAGGTTGACCACCGCGTCGAACAGCTTCTCGGTGACCGACCCCAACGACTCGTACAGCGGGGACATGCCGGCATTGTTGACCAGCACATCGACCTTGCCGAACTGGTCGTAGGCGGCCTCGACGAGACCGTCGAGTTGATCCCAGCGTCCGACGTGCACCTGGTACGGGAACGCGCGCCGGCCGGTCGCGGCGGCGATCTCCTCGGCCGCGAGCACGCACGACTCCAAGTCGCGGCTGGCGATGATCACGTCGGCGCCGCAACGTGCGGCCGCCATCGCCATCTCCCGGCCCAGGCCCCGGCTGCCACCCGTGACCAGCACCGCCCGGTCGGTCAGGTCGAAAAGCTGGTCGGCATAACCCATGTCTTGACCCTCTCCGGCGGTCCGCTGCTGCGGCCATATGGTGTCACGGTGCAACTGCTTCTCGTCCGACATGCGCTGCCATTGCGCAGCGAACCAGGTCAAGGTTCCGATCCCGTGCTGTCCGAGGCCGGCGCCGAACAGGCCGGCCGCCTGCCCGCGGCGCTGGCCCGGTTCCCCGTCACACGGGTGGTGAGCAGCCCGCAGCGCCGTGCCGTGCAGACCGCAGATCCGCTCGCGGCCTCGCTGGGGCTGACCGTGGAGGTCGACGACAGGCTGGCCGAGTACGACCGGGACATGTCGCACTACGTGCCGATCGAGGACATCGCCAAGGAGAATCCCGAGGAGCTGGCGCGGCTGGCCAGCGGGCATCTGCCCAGCAGCGTCGACGAGGAGGCGTTCAAGGCCCGCATCAGTGCGGCGGTCGCGGACCTGGTGGCCGCCGGTGAACACGACGACACCGTCGCGGTGTTCAGCCACGGCGGGGTGATCAACGTGCTGCTGCACCAGATCCTGGGCACCGAGCGGCTGTTGTCCTTCCATGTCGACTACGCGTCGATCACCCGCCTGCTGTCGTCGCGCTCCGGTCGCCTCGCGGTGGCGTCGGTCAACGGCACCGAGCACGTATGGGACCTGCTGCCCAGAAATGTCCGGTGGTAGACATTTCCCGTGACATCTCTGGAAGGCCTCGACCTGGCCGCGTTGGACCGCCACCTGCGTACCGAGGGCATCGACCGCACCGGTGAACTGCGTGCCGAACTGATCGCCGGCGGCCGCTCCAATCTGACGTTCCTGGTGTTCGACGATGCCTCGAAGTGGGTGTTGCGCCGGCCCCCGCTGCATGGCCTGACCCCGTCCGCACACGACATGGCACGCGAATACCGGGTGGTCGCGGCGCTGGCCGACACGCCGGTTCCGGTCGCCCGGGCAGTGACGATGCGCAACGACGACTCGGTGCTGGGCGCACCGTTCCAGATGGTCGAACACGTGCCGGGACGGGTGATCCGTACCCAGGACGAGCTCAACACGCTGGGCGACAAGGACACCGTCGGCGCCTGCGTCGACACCTTGATTCGCGTACTCGCCGATCTGCATGCCGTCGACCCCGCCGCCGTCGGCCTCGACGATTTCGGCAAGCCGACCGGCTACCTGGAACGTCAGGTTCGACGCTGGGGCTCTCAGTGGGACCTGGTGCGGCTGGCCGACGATCCGCGCGACGACGACGTGCGCCGGCTGCACACGGCGCTGGGGGAGACCGTGCCCGAACAGAGTCGCTCGGCGATCGTGCACGGTGACTACCGCATCGACAACACCATCCTGGACGCAGACGACGCGACCGTCGTGCGCGCGGTGCTGGATTGGGAGATGTCGACGCTGGGCGACCCGCTCAGCGACGCCGCGCTCATGTGCGTCTACCGCAGCCCGATGTTCGAATACGTCCATTCCGACGCCGCCTGGACCTCGCCGCTGCTGCCGTCGGCCGAGGACATGGCCCAGCTCTACGCTGTGCAATCCGGCCAGGAGCTGGCGCACTGGGACTTCTACATGGCGCTGGCCTATTTCAAGCTGGCGATCATCGCGGCCGGAATCGATTACCGCCGACGCGAGGGAGCCGACGCCCCTGCGCAGGTGGGTGAGGCGGTGGCACCGCTGATCGCCGCCGGCCTGCGCGCATTGGGGTAAGCAGGGCAGCTTCAGCCGTGCAGCGCGGCCTTGAGGTTCTTCTTCGCGGCCCGGCGCAACTGGAAGATCCGTGCGGTGCCTGCGGCGACCGTAAGCAGGCCGCCGGCCACCGCGGCGCCGAGGATCGCCACGCCCAAAGGCAGGCTCCAGTGCCACCCGAGGAACGCGAACTCGGCCGACGCGGTGTTCTGTGCGATGAAGATGAGCAGCACGATCAACACCAGGAAACCCATGATCAGCGCTGACCACAGCGCTCCCGCGCGGGTGAACTTGGGCTGGGCGGACACCTCGCTGTGCTTGCCCGTCTCCGGCGTGCGATCCGGCTCCGGCGGGAGGGACGAGCCAGGCGTCGGCTCCGGCAAATCGGGCGATACAGGCTGATCGCTGGTCATGCTGTCATCTTTGCCCGGATCGGCGTCAAAGCAAACCACCACGGGGTAAAGCGCGACGGCATGTCGGGCGTGCCGTTAGGGTTTCGGAGAAGGAGCCGTCGCCGAAAGGACGTGCGCGTGCACCATCGGACCCTGGCTATACTCGCGACGCTGCTTGCCGTTGTGCTCGGTGCGGCAACGGCGTGTGGCAGTTCGAATCCACTCGGTGGCGGCACAGTTTCGGGTGACCTGAAGTCCATCACCGTCGGATCCGCGGACTTCACGGAGTCGAAGATCATCGCCGAGATCTACGCCCAGGCGCTGGAAGCCAACGGCTTTGAGATCAAACGGCAGTTCGGCATCGGCAGCCGGGAAACCTACGTGCCTGCGGTGCAGGACCACTCGATCGATCTCATCCCCGAGTACACCGGCAACCTGCTGCAGTACTTCGACGCTGACAGCACTGCGACCACCTCGGATGAGGTGCTGATCGCGTTACTCAAGGCGCTGCCCGGCGACTTGTCGATCCTGTATCCGTCACCCGCCGAAGACAAGGACACCCTCGCGGTCACCGAGGAGACCGCGCAGCGGTGGAACCTGAAGACCATCGCGGATCTCGCGACGCACTCACCCGAGGTGAAAGTCGGCGCGCCTTCGGAGTTTCAGACCCGCGAGACGGGTCTGGTTGGCCTGAAATCCCGATACGGCCTGGATATCGCGCCCGCCAATTTCGTCTCGATCAGCGACGGCGGCGGACCGGCCACCGTGCAGGCCCTGAACAGCGGCGCGGTCACCGCCGCCAACATCTTCAGCACCTCGCCCGCGATCGAGCAGCACCGCCTGGTGGTCCTCGAGGATCCGAAGAACGCGTTCTTGGCCGCCAACGTCGTTCCGCTGGTGGCGTCGCAGAAGATGTCCACCGATCTCAAGACGGTGCTCGACGCGGTGAGCGCGAAGCTGACCACCGAGGCGCTGATCGAACTCAACACGTCGGTAGAGGGCAACCAGGGCGTCGACCCCGACGAGGCCGCCCGGAAGTGGGTGGCCGACAACGGTTTTGACAAGGCCATTACCGGATGACGGGAGCGCGATGATCACCTTCTCCGAGGTCACCAAGCGTTACCCCGACGGCACGGTCGCCGTCGACAGCCTGAGCCTCGAGGTGCCGCAGGGCACGCTGGCGGTGTTCGTCGGACCGTCGGGCTGCGGAAAGACCACCTCGATGCGGATGATCAACCGCATGATCGATCCCACGTCGGGCACCCTCACCGTCAACGGCGAGGACGTGACCAAGGTCGACCCGGTCAAACTGCGCCTGGGGATGGGCTACGTGATCCAGAGTGCCGGGCTGATGCCGCATCTGCGGGTGGTCGACAACGTCGCGACGGTGCCGGTGCTGCGTGGTGAATCCCGGCGCAGCGCCCGCAAAGCCGCGATCGGGGTGATGGAGCGGGTGGGCCTGGATCCGAAGCTGGCCGACCGCTACCCGGCGCAATTGTCCGGCGGACAACAGCAGCGGGTCGGGGTCGCCCGCGCGCTGGCGGACGACCCGCCGATCCTGCTCATGGACGAGCCGTTCAGCGCAGTCGATCCCGTGGTGCGGGAGGATCTGCAGACCGAAATCCTGCGCCTGCAAAGCGAATTGCGCAAAACGATCGTGTTCGTCACGCACGATATCGACGAGGCGATCAAACTCGGGGAGAAGGTTGCGGTGTTCGGCCGCGGCGGAGTGCTGGAGCAGTACGACGCCCCGGCCCGGTTGTTGTCCAACCCGGCCAGCGATATGGTCGCGGGTTTCGTCGGCGCCGACCGCGGCTACCGCGGGCTGCAGTTCTTCCACGCCACGGGACTGCCGCTGCACGACATCCGTCACGTCCCCGAGCCGTTGATCGACGCGCTCGAACTCGGCCCGGGAGATTGGGCGCTGGTCACCAAACCCGACGGCGGCCCGTACGGCTGGATCAACGCCGATGGCGTCGAGGTGCACCGAAGGGGAAAGTCGTTGTACGACAGCACGATCGCGGGTGGATCGCTGTTCCGGCCGGACGGCACCCTGCGCCTGGCCCTGGACGCGGCGCTGTCCAGCCCGTCGGGGCTTGGCGTCGCGGTCGACGCCGACGGCCATGTCGTCGGCGGGGTTAAAGCCGGCGACGTGCTCGCAGCGCTGGACAAGCAGCGGCAGATACCCGACCTGGGGGATTGATGCGGTATCTGCTGACCCACCTCGACGATCTGTGGGCGCTGACGATCATCCATCTGCGGTTGTCGTTGGTGCCCATCGTGCTGGGGTTGCTGATCGCGGTACCGCTGGGGGCGCTGGTACAGCGCACCACCACGCTGCGGAGACTGACCACCATTACCGCCAGCATCATCTTCACCATCCCGTCGCTGGCGTTGTTCGTGGTCCTGCCGCTGATCATCCCGACGCGCATTCTTGATGAGGCGAATGTCATTGTGGCGCTGACTCTTTACACCACCGCGCTGCTGGTGCGAGCGGTGCCCGAAGCGCTGGACGCAGTGCCGGAAGAGGTGCGGGACGCGGCCACCGCCGTCGGCTACCGCCCGCTGGTGCGGATGCTGAAAGTCGAGCTGCCACTGGCAATCCCGGTTCTGGTGGCCGGGCTGCGGGTGGTCGCGGTGACCAACATCTCGATGGTGTCGGTCGGCTCGGTGATCGGCATCGGTGGGTTGGGCACCTGGTTCACCGAGGGCTACCAGGCCAACAAGAGCGATCAGATCATCGCCGGGATCATCGCGATCTTCGTGCTGGCGATCGTCATCGACACGCTCATCATGCTGGCGGGCAAGGCCATCACTCCCTGGACCCGAACGCCCCGGACGTCCCGCATCAAGGTGGCCGCATGAACTTCCTGCAGCAGGCGCTGGAGTTCATCTTCACCGCGAGCAACTGGGGCGGACCGGCCGGACTGGGCGCTCGTATCGTCGAGCACCTGCAGTACACGGTGATCGCCGTGGTGGTCTCGGCGGTGATCGCGGTGCCGATCGGGATGCTAATCGGGCACACGGGCCGGGGCATTCTTCTCGTCGTCACCGGAGTCAACGCACTGCGGGCCCTGCCCACGCTCGGCGTCCTGCTGCTCGGGGTCCTGCTCTGGGGCCTGGGTCTGGTGCCACCGACGGTCGCGCTGATGCTGCTGGGCATCCCGCCGCTGCTGGCCGGGACCTACGCAGGCATCGCGAACGTGGACCGGTCGGTGGTGGACGCGGCACGGTCGATGGGGATGACCGAGAGGCGCGTGCTGCTGCGGGTCGAGGTGCCCAATGCGCTGCCGCTGATCCTGGGCGGGCTGCGGACGTCGACCCTGCAGATCGTGGCGACCGCCACGGTGGCCGCCTACGCCAGCCTCGGCGGGCTGGGCCGCTACCTCATCGACGGGATCAAGGTTCGTCAGTTCCACATCGCGTTGGTGGGCGCGCTCATGGTGACCGCGCTGGCGCTGATCCTCGATGCCGCGCTGGCATTCGCGGTATGGCTGTCGGTTCCCGGGACAGGCAGGTTGACGCGTTGGCGTCGGATACCGCAACCGTTGCTCGGCGACGAGGTCGCGTTGGAATCACGGACGCCGGTGGCATCACGCGGGAGTTCCGGAGTCCGCTACGAAGCCGATCCTCCGTCGCATACGGTAGAAGGGTGAGTGAAGAGGCGGCCTGGCCGGCCGTGTTGACCTGGCGGGCACACGACGTGCCGAGGATGGAATCGGTACGCGTGCAGCTGTCGGGCAAGCGGATCAAGGCTTACGGCCGGATAGTCGCTGCCGCCACCGCATCGCACCCGGCGTTCTCGGCGTCCTACGACCTGGTCACCGACGAGACCGGCGCGACGAAGCGGCTCTCCCTCACCGTCACCCTGGCCGAGCGGGAACGGCAGCTCTCCATTGCGCGGGATGAAGAGAGCATGTGGCTGGTGCAGGACCACAGCCAGACCAAGCGTTCCGATTATGGCGGCGCGCTCGATGTCGACGTGGTCTTCAGCCCGTTCTTCAACGCATTGCCGATCCGGCGGACCGACCTGCATCAGCGCAGTGATTCGATCACTCTGCCGGTGGCCTATGTCCGGTTGCCGGAGCTGACCGTGGAAACAGCCACCATCAGCTACAGCAGTGCCGGCGACGGCATCAAGCTGCACTCACCCGTCGCGGAGACCACCATCACGGTCGATCCCGACGGCTTCATCCTTGACTACCCAGGACTGGCAGAGCGGATCTGATCACCCCGCCGGCCCGCCCGGCGGCGGCCAGTTCGTCACGCCAGTTCTCCGTGCCGACGACTGTGGTGATGATGTCGGGCCGGCTGAAGCTGTCGTACCGCATCCGGGCGGCGTGACCCGGCTCGACCAACTCGGCAACCGATCCGCTGGTCGCCAGGGTGTCGCGCGCTTTGGTCAGCAGCTCGATACTGCGTTCCAGCGCAGGCAGCAGCTGTTCCGCGTTGGCTTCGCACATCGCGCGGACCAGGCCGGGTGCGGTGGCCGCGACCCGGGTGCCGTCCCGGAAGGAGCCCGCCGCCAGCGCGAACGCCAGCGGCACATCACCGGCGATCTCGGCCAAGGTCTCGGCGAACAGGTGCGGCAGATGCGAGATTGCCGCGGCGGCCGCGTCATGTTCGTCAGACCGGGCCGGCACCACAACCGCCCGGCAGTCCAGCGCCAGTTGCGTCACCAGCGACCACACGTGCGCGTCGACGTGGTCATCGACGCTGACCACCCAGGGCGCGCCGACGAACATGCTCGGGTTGCCCGCGGCCCAGCCCGAGTATGCGGTGCCGGCCATGGGGTGGCCCCCGACGAAGCGATCGCGCAGTCCGAACGCCTCCACCTCCCGCAAAACCGCGCCTTTGACGCTGGTCACATCGGTGAGCGCACACTGCGGGGCGGTGTCACGGATGTGGTCCAGCATGAGCGGCAGCGCCGGCATCGGCACCGCCAGCACGATCAGCGCGTCGCTGCCGGCCGCCCTGTGCAGGACCGCGTCGAGGTCCTCGGTGGCGTCGAAGCCGTCGAACCTGGCGGCCTGGACCGCATCCACCGACCGGTTGTAACCGAACACCTCCCGCCCGGCCGCCGCGGCCGCGCGCATCACCGAGCCACCGATCAGGCCGAGGCCCACCACACACACGGGAGTGTTCGTCACCTTTAAAGGTTGGCACACCGTCCGCGTGGTGGCCGAGGGGATACCTGGTCAAAATCGCTGGTCGGCGACTACCGTATGCGCACATGGAAGCACAACGCGCGCCGGCGGACCTGCCAGACGGTTTCGGCGTCGCCGTTGTCCGCGAGGAGGGCAAGTGGCGGTGTGCGCCCATGCGCGCGGCCGCGCTGAACAGCCTGACCGCGGCGGAGACCGAGCTTCGTGAGCTCCGCAGCGCGGGGGCGGTGTTCGGATTGCTGGACATCGACGACGAATTCTTCGTCATCGTGCGGCCCGCACCTGCCGGGACCAGGTTGCTGCTGTCGGACGCCACAGCGGCACTTGACTACGACATCGCCGCCGAGGTGCTGGAGAAACTCGACGCCGACATCGAGGCGGACGACCTCGACGACGCCGACCCCTTCGAGGAGGGCGACGTCGGGCTGCTGTCCGACATCGGGCTGCCCGACGACGTGCTGAGCGTCATCCTCGACGAGACCGACCTCTACGCCGATGAACAGATCGGCCGGATCGCGCGGGAGATGGGTTTCGCCGACGAGTTGTCGGCAGTCCTCGACCGCCTCAATCGGTGAGATCCGACGAAGAGCTGATTCGCGCAGCCCTGGGCGCCGCCGGATCGGCAGGCCCTAGTGACGTCCCGATCGGCGCGGTCGTTTTCGCGCCCGACGGCACCGAGTTGGCCCGGGCGGGCAATGTCCGCGAATTGCTGGGCGATCCGACCGCACACGCCGAGATGGTGGCGATGCGCGCGGCGGCCGTGGTGCTCGGCGACGGCTGGCGGCTGGAAGGGACCACGCTGGCGGTGACCGTCGAGCCCTGCACGATGTGTGCGGGTGCGCTGGTGTTGGCGCGGGTGGCGCGGGTGGTGTTCGGCGCGTGGGAGCCCAAGACCGGTGCGGTCGGTTCCTTGTGGGACGTCGTGCGCGACCGCAGGCTCAACCACCGGCCCGAAGTCGTTGGTGGCGTGCTGGCGTCCGAGTGCGCGGGCTTGCTGGAGGAGTTTTTCGCTCGCCAGAGGTGAGCGTGGCTGCGCCCGATGTGGCACGTATTCGCCGAGATTGAACCCAGGGACAAAATCCGCGCCGAATCTGTCCCTGAGTGCAATCTCGATGGTCGGCTCGCTTGTCGAGCACGATTATGGGCTGCGGCGCTCGGCCGGTAAGCTGCCACACGGTGGCGTGTCCGAGCGGCCTAAGGAGCACGCCTCGAAAGCGTGTGACGGGTAACCCCCGTCCGAGGGTTCAAATCCCTCCGCCACCGCCATAACTCCTCACCGGTTACCCCCGTTGGGGAGTTTTTTCATGGACCGACACTGGCGTGAGCCGCAGAACCGGAATGCTCCTCATCCTGTTGACCCGCTGCTCGTACAACGTCCAGGCCTGGTGCAGGCGAGTGGCCGCGAGTGCGTACAGCCGATCACGGTCAGCGCCTTCGACTTCCCGTGCCACGAAGCTCCCGCCGCGCCGCCCGAAGTGCAATTCGCATTCCGGATGAGCGAGCAGGTTGTGATACCAGGCGGGATGGCGGTCGCGGCCGAAGTTCGATGCGACGAGGACGACGTCGTCACCGTCGGTGATGTAGGCGAGCGGCGACCGGCATCGCCTACCGCTATGCGCGCCGATCGACGTCAAAATCAGGACGGGGATGTCCACGCTCCGTTGTCTACGTCGCAGAGCGGGCAGTGTCTTGAGCACGATGGACTCCTAACTTCGTCGCCAGAACGAGCCGGCCGGGCCCGCTCAGCAGCAGGCTCACCACGCCGGCCAAGATCAGCAGCGCCTCCCGGAAACCGGGCAATGGATCACCGCCGGGCAGCGGCGCGGGGATGCCGCCCGCGATGAAGCCGAGCACCAAGAGCCCGGCGACATTGAGGGCGTTGACGATGGTGGCGAACCGGAAGAAGACGCCGAGCAGAATGCCGAGCCCGCCGCCGAACTCGACGATCCCCACCAGCCAGCCCACCGCGTCGGCGAACGGCACCCCGAGTTGTGAGACGAGATGGGCGATGTTGGCGTGGCCGCCAGAGGCGAACAACTTGATGCCGCCGTGCAGGATCAGCCCGCCGCCGAGGAAGATTCGCAACGGCACGGGTGCCCACTCCCGCCAGGCCATCATGGCAGCGCCGCCAGATAGCGCGTGGCAGCCAGACCGGGCATGAAGAAGTAGGCGCCGCCGACGGTGTGCACGAAGCGGGGCAGTCCCGTGACGCGCTTGCGGATCGGATCCTGCTGCACGGTGAAGGTCCCACTGTGCGCGTCCCCGCGAGCGCCTGTGATCGGATCGTCTTCGGCGTAGCCGCCGTCGAACTTGGTGCTGTTCACCCAGGTGTGCTGGATGAACTCGAACTGCCGGCCCAGTTGGGTGTTGAAGCAGATGAAGTGCAGGCCGCGGTCGACGTCGTCGTCGGGCTTGCCGATCATGTCGGCGGGATCCATCGACGGCGCGAACGGCGCCCCGTAGACCCGGCCGCGACGAATGATGCGGTGCCGCTTGCCGACATCGATAGAGCGGTCGGAGCCGGGGAACGGGTCGAGCGCGTCACGCGGGTTGGTCCGCCGCAGGTGCGAACCGATCGGACATTTCAAGCCGTCGGGGTCCTCGGAGCGGAAGTACATGAAGTCGTTGTCGTCGGCCAGCGCGGGATTGTCGACGGCAGGCGCCTTCACCAGCGGCGCGCCACTGGGCCATCGACCGACCATCTTGGCTGCGAGGCCGACGCATTCCGGCACCCGGTCAGCACCGAGCATCGCCTTGTCGGCCAGGCTGTTCCAGAATTCAGCCACATCCTGCTTGAGCTGACGAAACACCAGATAGCTGCCGTCCTTGCCGAAGTCGCGTCGCGCGGGATCATCGGGTGCCTCAGGTAGCTGCCCGTGTGGGTCGGCCGACGGATCGACGAGCGGCCGGTCGGTGAACTGCCCGTAGGCGTTCGGATAGCCGAGCACGAATTCCCCTGGCGCCACGGTGTTGCCCGGCGGGCCGCCGTCGTAGCCCTCGATCAGCGGTTGCGAGATGCCGTCACGAAAACCGAAGTGCTCCTTGCGTCCCGGCAGAGTCAACGAGTCAAGCCGCTCAACAATCCGCAACCCGGCGCCGGGCAGATCGTGGCGCGCTTCGAGATCCCGAACGGCCGCGGCGTCGCGCCCGTAGAGCATCAAGAGAAGATCAACCGCACCGCCGTCCCAGCGCCAAGTCGACGGGCGGTCCCCGAGGATGCGGCGACGATGCTCGGTACCGGTCATGCCCTCCCGGAACTCGCCGGCGAGCATGTTCAGATGTTCAGCCGGCAGTCCGAGCGCGGCAAGTCCCGCCGGCGTGAAGGCGATGTTCGTGCAGGTGTCCGTGATGGTCGGTCGAGTGATGCTGTCCCGCAGTGGAAGTTGTGACAACCAGCGTTTGGCCGAAGCGACATCATCGATCGCCACGAGCAGGAACGCCGCATTATCCAGCGCGCCGTAGCCGTGCAGGATGACGCCTTGAATGTCGTCCAGTTGCAACGTCATAGCCGGTCCCAGGGGATGCTGTCGAGTCGTCGGGCGACCCAGTTGGACTCGGGAAGATCATTGCCACAGCCGAATCGGCGCAGCCAGCGACGCGTCTGGGCGTCATCCATCTTCTCCGAAAGCCCTGCGCGGATGGCTTCGTTGTTGGCGATGTTCTTGGTGGTCAGGTGCGGATAGGCGCTGTACCAGACGTTGCTCGGGGCTTGGCGGGTGGGCAGTAGCCGCTTGTAGGCCTTCTCGTCGGTGATGCCGCCGAGGAACAGGAAGCGGGTGCGCGGGAAACCCTCGCCGTTGCTGAATATGGCGTTGAGCCCCCAGGCCGCCTTGTCGATGAAGTCGTTCATGTAGCTCTCCAGGCTGCCGTCGTAGTTGCTGGAGAAGAACAGGCCGCGGTTGCCGTTCATCCGGACCCACCGGGCGAAGTGGATCGTGTTCAACCCCGAAAGCGTTCCGCGGTTGTAGATGTGCCGGGTCGCGTAGTCGGTGAGGAACAGGATCGCGGTGGTGGTGAACCGTCGGAACAGCCCTGGTTTGAGGAACCCGACGGCGACGATCTGGTTGTGCGCCCAATAGTCCTCGTCGTCGCGGAACGCGCGGACCGCGTCGGGGGCAGCAGGCCGGGTGTCGGGCTCGTCACGCTTCTCGTGGTAGCGCAGCAGCGCCACGAACACGCCAAGCCCCAGCACGACCAGCGGCAGGAACGCAATGGTCACCACCGCCAAAGCCGCAGCCCAGAAGTACTGGTGGGCAGCCTCTTTCACCCGCCATGACAGTGCAGGAGCCAAAGCCGGGCGCATCGCCCAGGCCAGATCCTCGCGGTCACACACGAAGTCGACGATCGCCCTCTTCATCTTCGGCGGGTCGAGCGCACCGAAGTCACCGGCATCCAGGAACCGGTTGATCTCGCGCTGCAGTAGATCTTCCTGCTGGATCTGCGCGACGGAGCGTCCGCGCCGGTTGATGTGCGCGGCGGCGGCCTTCGCCTGATGGGCCTGCAGGAAGGCTCGCCGGGTCTCTGCCGTCGCGGCAACCGGATAGCCGATGCAGTGGGAGAACACCGCATCGAGACCGGGGCCGCAGATCGTGGTCAGTTCATCGACATGATCGCGCAGCGGTGCGTCGACATCGGTGAGTAACGCGAGTTGGGCCGGCACCGGGTGTCCGTCGAGATCCACCGTCGGGTCGAACAACACGAGCCTGGCGAAGTGAAGTCCGCTCAGCTCCTCGAAGGACATCACGTCCCATTGTTCGACATGGTCGGGTATGCGGCCGAGCAGCTCTCGGAGCGCGGCCAAACGATCCCGGCTGACCTCGGCCAGCACCGTGAAGGCTTCCTGGTGCGGCATCGCACTCACCCCGTCGAGCGAATCATGAACCATCCGACGCGTTTCCGCCAGAGCCACACGACACCGAGATAGAGTCCTGGCCCTACCAGTCGAATCTCGTCGCGCACCATCCGGGCTAGCGTCGAGGTCTTGGAGTAGTCGATCAGGACGCAATCCTGCCCGTCGACCCAGCTGTGCGCGACGGACAGCCGGGCTTTGATCAGGTGCAGACCGATAGGCGATATCTTGTTGCGCAGCACCGCGTTCCGGCGGTCGAGCACCTTGCCCTGCCACACGATGACCCGCACGAGAAACGCCAGGGGCTTGGTCACCCACGTGCCCGGCCACGCCAGCAGCGTGCCCCTGGTGTCGCCGTCGGGGATGGCGCCTGCAGGCGATTGCCGGAACAACATGTCGAGCGTGCCGTCGCTGTAGCCGAGCAACGCCGCCTCGTTGAGCGGCGTGGCCCGGTTCAATTCCGGCTCGGGACGTGTCATCGCCCGGCCCGGCTGAGGCGTGGCCACGGCGCGAAAGCGTTGCGCTGCCCGTGCAGTACTGGTTCGAGCTCGGGATAGTGACGAATCAACACCGAGCTCATGTCGTTCTTGTCGATCCAGTCCATGCCCTCGGGGGTGTAGACGCGCGGAGTGAAGTCGACGGTGAAGAACCTGTCACTCTTGAGCCGTCGGGTCGCCATCAGCACGAAGATGCGAAACGCGGTGTCGCTGAACCCGAACTTCTCGGGCAGCTTCTCGCCGAACATGCCGACCATCGCGTCGACCTTCTCGATGTCACCGCCGTAGATCTCGCGCATCTTCGCCGCGGTCTCCGAGTTGCCGCCGCTGATCTCCTCGAACGTGGTGGCCGGCTTCAGCCGCAGCTGGCGGCGGAACTCGTTGTAGCGCGGCACACCTCGCTCCCGGGACCGGATGATGTCGACGGCGATCAGGTCGAGCACAGTTCCGTCGGTGCGATCGAAGCGACGCATGAACTTGGGACTGTTGTGCAAGGTGACTGCGCCGGGGTGTGCGACGCCCAGCGAATACAGGCAATCCGCAACTCCCACGCTCTTGAGCACCCCGCGTGAGTTCGCGCCACCATGGATCTTGTCGAAGGAAAGTTCCTGCGGCGGGCCATCTTCGGTGAGACTCAGGAACTCGTAGTCGTCGGGAACCAGCGGGTGCATGCGGTAAACCGTGACGAAGTCCTCGGTGATGGAGTACGGCGCGGCGTGATGTTCGGTGAGCGATCCGGGGATGCCGCTGAAGACCTCGCTGGAGCTCAGCCGCCCGAACAGCTCCTTGACCCGCTCGCCGGCCAGCCCGAACCAGTTCGCCCGCATGCCGATCTGCAAGGTTGGATGGCCGAGAATCGCCGGCGTCCATTCGATGGTGTGGATCTTGGCGATCAGTGCGGCGTTGACCAGCCGCGCCTTGTTGAACAGCTGATCGTCCGTCCACTGCGGGTACGCGGCTTTCAGCCGGTCGCAGATCGCGTTGTGTTCGCGCATGAAGATCGTGCCCATCACTTCCAGGCCCAGCCACCAGCCGTCGGCTCCGCCGGAGGCACCGATCAGCGCCGGGTCGATGTCGATGAACCCGTCGGCGTCGACACGCACCTTTCCGTCTTCGTGGCTGCGAACGGCGTCCTGGAACTGTTGGTTGCTGCCGTAGATCTGCGAGGCGTCCCACCAGTGGGTCTCGGTGTTGAGGAACGTTTTCGGCTGCTGTCCAGGAGTCGCGGTCGGGTCCGCCGGCGTGGCAGGGATCCGAATGGCGCCCCCATCCCACTCCGTTTCACCATCGGGCAGCGGAACGTCGATGGTGCGTTCGGTGCGGGGGTCGTGGCTGAACCAGTCGCGGGTCTCGAACTGCAGCCAGGCGGCGGCCAGGACGTTGAGCGTCTCGGCCGGCCGGAATGCCTTGCGCTGCAAAAGTTCGGTACTGATCAGGCGCGGATTGGGATCCATCAGCTGCGGCAGGTCTTCGGCATGTCCCTTGGCGAGGGCGACGTTGCGCCCGAATCGGGTGCCTGCCATGCCCATCGATGGGGAGGCGAGGTCGTTGTATGAACCGTCGGCGGTCCGGACGGTGAGGTATTCGGCAGGGGTACGCGGCGGCGCCTGCGGTGGATTCCCCGCGTAGGAGTCCTTGAGGTTGTGTTCGCGCAGTGCGTCTCGTAGCCCGATCAGCGTGAGAAGCCCCAACCACGATGGGAGTTTGTCCCATCCGATCCGGCGGTCGACGACCTCACTGACTTTGATGGACAACCTCGTGAGCAGCGATGGCATCCCGGCCTCCTTTCCAAGCGGTGATGGCTAGCGCGGTGTTTACCGCGGAGATGACGATGGCCACCACGCCCTCTTTGCGTGGCAGATCGCCGCGGGCTGCGGTGACGGCGGCAGAGACGGTGTCGGTGGCGTGGATGAGGACCGCGAGCTTCTCGGCCCGACGCAGTTCATCGCCGGTGAGCACGAGAAGGTCCAGTCCGATGAGCACGGTGCGAATGCCGAACATCCGGAACGGATAGGTACCCGAGGTGTCAGCGATGGTATCGACGCCGAGGCGGGCCAACAACTTCTCCGGCGCCAACAGCCCTGCCGCCCCGTTCACGATTCGGATCACCGCAAGTGTCTTGCGTGCAGCGTTCGGAGTCGGCATGGCACTGATCCTCCGTCTGTTGCGGGCCGGGCGAACGAGTAGTCGGCTACCTGTTTTGCTGCCGGACCGTACGGATCCGCGTTCAATGGACACATGCAGCTCATGTCGCCGACCGATTCGATGTTCCTGATCGCCGAGACGCGTGAGCACCCGTTTCACGTCGGCGGACTCGCGTTGTACGAGCCGCCCCGGGGCGCCGGTGCAGATTTCGTACGTGAACTGCACCAGGAGATGGCCGCGCACACAGATTTTCAGCCGGTGTTCCGTAAACACCCGGCGACTCTTCTCGGCGGTATCGCCAATGTCGGCTGGGCCTTCGACAACGACGTCGACCTCGACTATCACCTGCGCCGCTCGGCGTTGCCGACCCCGGGCCGCGTGCGTGATCTGCTGGAGCTCACGTCGCGGTTGCACAGCAGCCTGCTCGACCGGCACCGGCCGCTGTGGGAGGCCCATTTGATCGAGGGTCTGGCCGATGGCCGGTTCGCGGTCTACACCAAGGTGCACCACTCGCTGATCGACGGTGTCTCGGCGCTCAAGTTGGTCATGCGCACGCTGTCGGAGGATCCCGACGACACCGAGGTCCGGGTGCCGTGGATGTTGCCGCGTAAGCATCGGGCCAAGCAGGATTCATCGTTGCTGCGCACGGCTGCGGACACGGCGACAGCGATCGCAGGCATGGCGCCGTCGACGCTGAAGCTGGCTCGCCTGGCCCTGCTCGAACAGCAACTCACCCTGCCGTTCGGGGCACCCAAGACCATGTTCAACGTCTCGATCGGCGGCGCGCGCCGGGTCGCCGCGCAGTCGTGGCCGCTGGAGCGGTTCAACCGGGTCAAGGATGCCAGCGGTGTCACGGTCAACGATGTGGTGCTCGGCATGTGCGCCGGAGCGTTGCGGGCCTACTTGCTGGAGCAGGATGCGTTGCCGGACCGCCCGCTGATCGCGATGGTTCCGGTGAGCCTGCGCGCGGAGCACGAGGCCGACTCCGGGGGCAACCTGACCGGGTCGGTGCTGTGCAATCTCGCCACCGACGTCGACGATCCAGCGGACCGGCTCAGTGTCATCAGCGAGTCGATGCGCGGCAACAAGAAGGTGTTCTCCGAACTGCCGCGGATCCAGGCGCTGGCGCTGTCGGCGATGGCGATCGCCCCGCTCGGGCTGAACGCGGTACCCGGTTTCGTCAAGGCGACGGCGCCGCCGTTCAACCTGGTGATCTCCAACGTGCCGGGACCGCGAAAGCCGTTGTACTGGAAGGGCGCCCGCCTGGACGGCAACTATCCGATGTCGATCGTCCTCGACGGTCAGGCAATGAACATCACGCTGGTCAGCAATGCCGACAACCTCGATTTCGGGCTGGTGGGCTGCCGCCGCAGCGTGCCGCATCTGCAGCGGATGCTCAGCCATCTGGAGGATTCGCTCAAGGGTTTGGAAGTCGCCACGGGAGTCTGAGGGCAATTCCGTAATGGGTAGACCAAAAGCGACCTTTAACGCAAAATGGTTGCCGTGACGGACAACGACGCCCACGCTCTGGGCCGGATGCGCATTCTCGACGCGAAACCGGTGAATCTCGACGGTTTCAGCGTGGCGAACCCGGACCTGGGACTGGCCGCGATGAGCAGCCCGAACGATCCGGAACCGTCGCTGGTACTCCGCGACGGCGTGATCATCGAGATGGACGGCAAGGCCGCCGCGGACTTCGACGTCATCGACGAGTTCATCGCCCACTACGGGCTGGACCTCGACGTCGCACCCGAGGCGATGGCGTTGTCCGACGTCGAACTGGCCCGCAAGGCCGTCGACCCCACGGTGCCGCGCGCCGAGGTGGTCAGGCTGATCGGCGGGACCACGCCGGCCAAACTGGCCAAGGTCATCGCCGTGCTCACCCCGGTTGAGATGCAGATGGCGATGGCCAAGATGCGGGCGCGGCGCACTCCCAGCAACCAGGCCCACGTGACCAATCAACTCGACGATCCGCTCCTGATCGCCGCGGATGCGGCCAGCGCGGTGGCCTACGGGTTCCGGGAGGTCGAGACGACGGTGCCCGTGCTGGGCGACGCTCCGTCGAATGCCGTTGCGCTGCTGATCGGTTCGCAGGTCGGCGTGCCGGGCGCGATGGCGCAGTGCTCGATCGAGGAGGCGCTGGAGCTGCGGCTCGGCCTGCGCGGGCTCACCAGCTACGCCGAGACCATCTCGATCTACGGCACCGAGCAGGTGTTCGTCGACGGTGACGACACCCCGTTCTCCAAGGCGATCTTGACGAGTGCCTACGCGTCGCGCGGGCTCAAGATGCGGGTCACCAGCGGCGGCGGGGCCGAGGTGTTGATGGGCGCGGCCGAGAAGTGCTCGATCCTGTACCTGGAATCGCGCTGTGTGTCGCTGGCCCGCGCGCTGGGTTCCCAGGGCGTGCAGAACGGCGGGATCGACGGGGTCGGGGTGGTGGCCTCGGTGCCCGAGGGCATGAAGGAACTGCTCGCCGAGAACCTCATGGTGATGATGCGCGATCTCGAATCCTGCGCCGGTAACGACAACCTCATCTCGGAGTCCGACATCCGCCGCAGCGCGCACACCTTGCCGGTTCTGCTCGCAGGCGCCGACTTCATCTTCTCCGGGTTCGGGTCGATCCCGCGTTACGACAACGCGTTCGCGCTGTCCAACTTCAATTCCGACGACATGGATGACTTCCTTGTCCTGCAACGTGACTGGGGAGCCGACGGCGGGCTGCGCACGGTGTCGGCCGAACACCTCGCCGCCGTTCGGCGGCGCGCGGCGCGTGCCGTGCAGGCGGTGTACCGCGACCTCGGCCTAGCCGATTTCGACGACAGTCATATCGAGGAGGTGGTGGCGGCCAACGGATCCCGGGATCTGCCGCCCGGCGATCCGAAGGCTGTCGCGGAGGCGGCCAATGCGATCGAGGCCAAGCAGCTGACGGTGTTCGACGTCGTCGCCGCGCTCAAGCGCACCGGATACGACGCGGAGGCCGACGCCATCATGCGGCTGACCGCCGAACGCCTGCGTGGTGACCAGCTGCAGACCTCCGCCATCTTCGACGAGCAGTTCCGGGTGCTTTCGAAGATCACCGACCCCAACGATTACGCCGGGCCGGGTACCGGCTACACGCCGACCGTGCAGCGCCGAGCCGAGATCGACAACATCCGCCAGCAGCGCACCGCCGCTGAGCTGACCGCCGACCAGAACGAGCACGCCGGCCACATCGCCGTCACCGACATCGAACCCGCACGCCAAGGCAGCGATCCGCGTGAGGTGTGCATCGGGCTGTCGCCCGCACTGGGCCGCAGTGTGTGGTTGACGCTGTGCGGCCTGACCGTGGGCGAAGTGATCCGCCAGCTCAGCGCCGGGCTGGAAGAGGAGGGCTGCGTGCCGCGATTCGTGCGGATCCGCTCGACCATCGACGTCGGGCTGATCGGGCTCACCGCCGCCAAACTGTCCGGATCGGGTATCGGAATCGGCTTGCAGGGCAAGGGCACTGCGCTGATCCATCGCCGTGACCTGGCACCACTGGCGAACCTCGAGCTGTTCAGCGTCGCGCCGCTACTGAGCGCCCGCAACTACCGCGAACTGGGCCGCAACGCGGCCAGACACGCCAAGGGCATGGCGCCGGTGCCCATACTGACCGGCGGTACCGACGAGTCGATCTCGGCGCGTTACCACGCCCGTGCGGTCGCGTTGGTCGCGCTGGAACGTGATGCGAGCGAAGCGGGCCAGCCGCCCGTCACGGTGGAGGTGCGGAGGGCATGAGCGAGAAGTTCACCGTGGAGGCCGCCGTCGACGGCAAGCTGGGGTTGTCGGATCTGCGGATGGATCCCGCCGTGCTCGCCCATCAGGCCGTGGTCGCCGAGGAGAACGGCAACCCGCAACTGGCCGAGAATTTCCTGCGTGCAGCGGAATTGGCGATCATCGACGACGAAGACGTGATGGGTCTGTACGAGGCGCTGCGCCCGCACCGCTCGACCGCCGCCGAACTCCAAGCACTGCAGAGGACCCTGGCCGCCCGTGGTGCCGTGCGCTGCGCCGAGCTCGTGCGCCAGGCCGCCGCCGTCTACGGACGCCGGGGCCTGTTGCGGTGAGGGTTATCGCTGGAATCGATGTCGGTAACCACACCACCGAGATCGTTCTGGCACGCGTCGACGGCGGTGCCGTGCATCCCGTCGGCCACGGCCAGGCACCGACGCGCGGACGCAAGGGATCGCCGGAGTCGTTGACGGGTGCGGCGGCGCTGCTGCACCGCATCGAGGTCGAAACGCAGGTGCGCGCCGACGAACTCGTGCTCCCGGCGATCCGCCCCGTCGACACCGAGACCGCCCCCCTGGCGCCGGCCGCGTCGCCGCATGCACCCGTGCGCAGCCTGCGCAGGCCCGATGCCAGTACCCCGGCAGGCAGCGGATTCGCAGTGGGGCGGCATGTGCCGCTCGCTGGCCTGGCCGGCCCGGTAAAAGACAGCGCGGCAATCGTTTCGGTGGATTCAGACACCGACTTCGAGGTGGCTGCCGCCGCGATCGGCGACGCGCTCGGCCGTGGCTGGAACATCGTCGGGGTCATCGCCGTGCAGGACGACGCGGTACTGATCCGCAACCGCATCCCGGTCGACGTGCCGGTTGTGGACGAGGTTGACCTCGACGGGCTCGATCCCGGTGCGCTGATCGCCGTCGAGGTGGTGGCCGAAGGCCGCGCCTACCGGGCGCTGGCCGATCCCATAGCCTTGTGCGCCGCCCTGGAACTGGGGCACGAGCAGATCCGCGAGGTGGCCGAATTCACCAGGGAACTCGCCGATTCCCCGGCCATGGCGGTAACGGTACGCACCGGACCGCCGGATCCGCCTGCCGTGGACGACGACTATGTGGAGTTCCGCGTCGCGGGAGAGGTGGTTCGGTACTCACCAGCGCAAGCCCACAGCATCCTGCGCCGCGAACCCCCGGGCAGCGTGGTCCGGATCCGATTGCGGTCAGACGACGAAATCGCAGTCGACGACGCGTTTTTCACCGACCTTTCGGCCCTCGACAACGGCGCATGGCTGCGCCGCGGCGTGGCCGACGCCCGCGGCACCGTCGTCGCACTGCTGGCCGCCGACCACGTCGCGGACGCCGCCGCCACCCTGAGCGAGCTGACCGGACGCCCGGCCCGCACCATCGCAGGTGAGCCCGACGCGGCCGCACGCGGCGCGCGGACCACTCCCGGCCTACCGCCGGACTCCGTGGTGTGCGATATCGGCGGCGGCACCATCGATCTCATCGGTAACGATCGCACGGTCACGGCGGCAGGGGCGGGGGAGACCATCACCGTGGCCGTCGCACGCATGCTCAACATTCCCCGGGCGCTGGCCGAGCGGGTCAAACGCACCCCAGCGATCCGCGTCGAGGGCCCACACGTGGCACATGAGGAGGATGGCCGGCGGCTGTTCCTTGACGCTCCCGCGCCCGCCGACGCAATCGGGCGGCTGTGCGCCCGTGGCACCGTCGGGTTGGTGCCGTTCTCCAACAAGCTGGCCGCCGAGGAATGGCGCAGCCTGCGGCTGGCCATCAAGCAGGAGACCGTCGCGGCGAACATTGCCCGTTGCATGAAGGCGTTCGAGAAGCCGCCGACCGCAGTGGTTTTGGCCGGCGGCGGGGCACTCGACGACGAACTGCTGCGCACGGTCGGCGAGTCCATGCGAACCGCCGGAGTAGTGGTGGGACGCGCCAACATCGACGGCGTGCACGGACCCCGGTTCGCGGTGGCTTCAGGCTTGGTGCACCTGGCCGCGTCAGCCGGCGAGGGCGGGACGTAGGAAGTCGCCGGAGAGCTTGACCGCCGGCCCCGACGAGTCCCCACCAACCACCAGCGTCGCAAAAGCGATATCACCGGCGATACCGGCGAACCACCCGTGCGAATGCGTGTTATCGCCGAATTCGGCGGTGCCGGTCTTACCACCGAGGTCGGCGATATCGCTCAGTTCCCTTGCGGTTCCTTCGGTCACGGTGCCACGCATCATCGCGCGCAACGCCTCGACGACGTTGGGCGGCAACGTCACTGACTCGGTGTCGGCCGTGGTCTTCTCACCTTCGACCAGGCTCGGCAGGATCGTCGAGCCGTGCGCCAGGCTCGCCTCGGCGACCGCCAGACCGAATGGGCTGACCGTCACGGTGCCCTGACCGATGCCGTTCTCCACCCGCAGGGCGGCGGTGTCCGCGTTGGGAACCCGCCCGGTCACCGTGGTCAGACCCGGGATGTGGAAGTCCACGCCGATGCCGAATTCGCGGGCGGTGTTGGTCAGCGCATCGGCAGGCAACTTCTCCGAGAGTGCGGCCATGCTGGTATTGCACGAATGCGAGAACGCCGACGTCAGCGGGACCGTCCCGAGGTCGAAATTGTCGTCGTTGGGAATGGTGCGGTTCTCGATGGTCAACTGACCGGGGCAGGCCACCGGGGTGTCCGGGGTGGCCAGGTTCGCCTCCAGCGCCGCTGCGGTGGTGATGGTCTTGAACGTCGACCCCGGCGGGTACAGGCCCGAAAATGCAATAGCTCCTTGCGGATCCGCGGCAGCGTTCTGCGCGGCCGCCAGGATCCCGCCCGTTGAGCCGGAGATCGCGACCAGCACGGCGGGCCGGGTTTCCTGCGCAACGGCTTGTTGGGCGAGCAGTTGCAGTCGCAGCTCCAGGCTGGTGCGCACCGGGTCCGTCTGCGCGGGCGGTTTGGACGTCAACTTCTCCGCGGGAGCGCCGTCCCCGTCGACCAGGTACACCGACCAGCCGGCGTTCTTGGTGATGCGGTCATGCCAAAATTGCGCGAGCCCACTGATCGCCGGCGAGGACAGCTGCCGATCAGCGGTGAGCAGCTCACCCTGTTCGGCGACGGTCACGCCGGGGATCTGGGCCAGCTGATCGCGCACCTGGGCGAGGTCGCCTTCGCGGAGTTTCATCACGGTCACGCGATCGTCTGGCGTCGAATTGAACTGCGCCCCGATCGAATCCGCGGTGGTGGTCGCATCGAAGCGCGCCAGCAGGGCGGCAAGCGGGCCTGCCGAGTTCAGGTGCGCCCGGTCGAGCGTGATGACCCCGACGGTCTGCCAGGTCATCAGCGGCTGGCCGGTGCGGTCGAGCACCGGGGTCTGCAACTCACTGTCCTGGCTGTACTGAAACGTCAGTCCGGGTTGCAGGTCGCGGTGCAGCAATGTCGGGTCCCAGGTGATCTGCCAGTCGTCGCCGGCTTTGGCGGCGTTGCCGGCCGTCTCGTACTCGAAATCGCGCCCCTCTCCCCACGACCACTGATAGCGCAACGTGGAGCCGGCCTCGTCGTCGGTGGACTCCGCGCTGACTTTGACGTTGGCCGCCTCACCCATCCCGCCGAACATCGCGGTGATCACCGGTTCAGCCGCCGCGGGGTCGCTGGTCTGCGCCGCCGCGGCGTGGGCGTCCTTGCGCTGCAACGCATCGGCGAATGCGGCGAACCGGTCGGCCGGGTCGGGCGACGACGAACAACCGACCATCGAAAGCAGCAGGCCGAACACCAGCAGCCACGCACACGTGGGTCGAGTCATACCCACCAGCTTTACAGCAGTGCCCGCACCTGCTCGGCCAGGGCCACCCCCAGGTCGCGGTTGTTGGCCTCGGTGAAGTGAATGCCGTCGACCCCGTCGGTGGTGATCACCGACCCGGCGTCGAAAAACGGGACCTTCACGAACGAGGCGAGTGCGCTGTAAATCTTGGCCAACTCTGTCGTCTTGCGTTGGCCGCCCTCGAAGATGAGCTCGAACCACGGATGGGGCATCGGTGCCAGCGGAGGTGGTGAGACGACGAGCACCTGCGGCGCCGGGTAGAGCGTGCCCACGCCACCGGCACTGGTCAGCACCTGCGTCACAAGAAGCGACATGCCCACCCCGATGTCGATGGGTTCGCGCCGGAAGTTGGCCTTGGTGTCGTTGGTGCCCAACATGACGATGACCAGGTCCAGCGGGAGGTGACTGGCCAGGCAGGACGGCAGGTAACTGGCGCCGTTGAGCCGGGGATCTGCCGGATCGTCGATGTTGGTGGTGCGGGCGCTCAGCCCTTCCTCGATCACCTGGTAGTCGCCGCCCAACTGCTCGGCCAGCACGCCGGTCCACCGCACATCGGCAGGAAACCGGTCCGTCGGCGCGCCATCCTCGACGGGAATCCAACCCCAGGTCAGTGAGTCACCGAAACACAGAATCCGCTTGGCAGCCATGGCCCAAGCACATCACGCCGCGTCGTTCTTGGCCTGTTTCTTGGCGGGCGCGTCGGGCTTGTCCTGATCCTTTTCCTGGTGGGGCTTGGGCTTGAGGTTCTTCAGGGTACGGGACACCGCGTTCTTCAGCGGGTTGGACCGATCGTCGGGTTTCCGGATGTGCGGCTTCTTGGCCTTGGGCTTCTCCGGCTGCGGCTCGTCCTGCTTCACCGGCGACTCCTGCTTCTCCGGCTCTTGTTGCTGCGGCTCAGTGGGCTTGTCCACCGATGGTGAAGGCGCAGACGGCAATTCGTTGACGAAGTTGTCGGCGCCTTCCTCGATCGCGTCGGGCAGCGCAGCGAGGGTCTCGGCGATCCGTTCGGGCGGGGTGAACAGAGAGAACCTGGTCGGCTTGTCGGCATCCTGATAGTCGCGGTCGGTGTAGCCCATGTCGACCGCCAGACGCAACGTCGGCTCGACGGCCACCAGGATGGGTTCGGTGAATGCCGTCGTCTGGAAGGCCGCGGATACGTCACGCACCGGTTGCAGCAGCGGAAGGTGTTCGGCGCGGATCAGGACGTAGGTGTCTTGGCCGCCCTCGTCGGTTCTTTCGGTGATCAGTACGGATTGCCCGTCGGTTTCCAGGTTGACGTTGTCCGGGCCCTGATCGCCGTGCACGTAACGGAAGCCGACGACCGCGTTGGCCAACGACAGTGGATTGGCATAGGCGGGGAAGTCGCCGACCAGGTCGTACTCCAGCGTCACGAAGAGCTCGTCATACGGCGACGGCGTTGCGGTGCCTGTGCTGACGAACCCGGGAATCGCCATATTGGGGAAGCGCGAGTAGATACCGCCATTGGGGACGAACGGTGAGGCGAGGAACAGAAACTGGATCTTGTCGACGTTCGGGCTGCCGGCCTCGACCAGGCTGCGCTTGTACGTCTCTGCAACCAGTGAGCCTTGCGAGTACCCGACGATGAGCACGATCTTGTCGTCTTCGACAGCACCGTTGACGACGTCGCGCAGGACGGGAACGCCTTCCTCCACGCTCGGGTCAACCGGGAGAAGGGCGGGGTAGGGCACCGGGGCGTACGGGTGATTGTTGGCGACCAACTGGCCCTGGAACTTGGCCGGAATCCGAGCACCGGTGGTATCGCCCGCCCCGCCGACACCGATGACGATGTCGTTTGTCGGGATTGTGGCGGCAGTGGCATTGGTGGCATGCCCGAACGCCAGTGCGGTGGTGATTCCTGCGGCGGCTCCGGCCACCATGACGGCGGACTGGCGCCGGGGTTTGAGATGTCTTGCCACCGCGTGCTCCTCGGTTTCACTGAATAGAAACGGGATGTGGGCCGGGATGTCCCGGCCCACATTCGACCGCTTGGAAACTACGGGCAGGAGACCTCGAGCTCAAATGGCTTGGTGATGGCGCCCGCCATCGGATTGGCCATGTCCGCACCGGTGGCGTTGCCCTTGATCGTGTACTTGTTGCCGTCCTTGGTGGCTTCGGCATTGCCGCCGGGCACGCCCGGGGTGAAGCCGAGGGAAACTCCGTCGATATTGCCGAGTGCGACTGCACTGACCGTTGGCTGGTCGCCCTCGGACAAGGTGGCGCTTACCGCCGACGTGCCCTGACCGACCGTCACCGAGACATTGCCCGCAACGGTTGCGCACACCACGCTGCCTTGCACTGGTGTTTCCTTGCCGTCGATGACGACGCGGGCGGTGCCCGTTCCGGTGGTTGCCGTGGCATCGCCCGCCTCGACCGAGGCCGGCGGGGATGCTGAGGCAGTTGGGGATACCGTCTCGGTTGCCGATGCGTCGCTTGCCGCATCTGTCTTCTCATCCGACGAACAGCCGGACAGGCCGGCGATGACGATCGCAGCGCCGCCGACAGCTACCAGGAACCCACGCTTCACCAAGTTCTCCTCACCGTTGCGCGGCCCGTCATGATCGGCGGGTCGTCACGGAGAAGTATGGGGTTTGCTGTTTTCGCCGGTACGCGATTTGGCGAATTGCTTGCGAGGCTGCCCGGTTTTCAGGGACAGGTGACCGCGATGTCGAACGGCATGTCCACCGGCATACCCGGATTGGCTGCGTCGGTGCCCATGCCCGTGCCGGTGACGGTGTAGTTCTTGGCGTCGCGCGAGGCCACCACGGGTGAGCTGGACAGCCCGTCGATGTAGGTCAGCGACGGCTTGTCGGAGCCGACCTCGCCGATACTCACCGAGTCGACCACCGGCGACTCACCGTCGGTGACGATCACCGTGGCGTGCAGGCTGCCCTCGATGTTGATCGTGGTGAAGCCTTCCTTCGTCTCGCAGGCGACGCCGGTGACGGGCCCGGCGTCGTTGCTACCGAACGTCACCTTGCCTTGACCGCTCTGCGAGGCGTCCGACGAATCGGATCCTTGCGACGAACATCCGACAACTGCGGCCAGTATTGCCACGCACCCGGCGGCGGCGGCGAATCGGTGCTTCACGAGCAGCAGTATGGTCGTGTCTGCCCCCCTGACGGAAATCGGGCGCCCATCGGTGTTGAATACCAGCTGTGGATCAGCCGTATTTCACCGTGGAGGCCGAGTTGGCCGGCCGGCACGGACGGGTCGGCACCATCCATACTCCGCACGGCGACATCCACACCCCTGCGTTCATCGCCGTCGGCACCGCGGCCACCGTCAAGTCGGTATTGCCGGAAACCATGAAACAGCTTGGCGCCCAGGCTGTACTGGCCAACGCGTATCACCTGTACCTGCAGCCGGGCCCGGACATCGTGGAAGAGGCCGGCGGGCTCGGCGCGTTCATGAACTGGCCGGGGCCCACCTACACCGACAGTGGCGGGTTCCAGGTGATGTCGCTGGGTGTGGGGTTCAAGAAGGTCCTCGCGATGGACACCGCGCGGCTGCAGACAGACGACATCATCGCCAAGGGCAAAGAACGCCTGGCCGTGGTCGACGACGACGGGGTGACATTCCGGTCACACCTCGACGGTTCCACCCACCGGTTCACACCCGAGGTGTCGATCGGCATCCAGCATCAGCTCGGCGCGGACATCATCTTCGCGTTCGATGAACTGACCACGCTCGTCAATACCCGTAGCTACCAAGAACGTTCGGTGCAGCGTACCCACGAGTGGGCGGTGCGGTGCGTTGCCGAACATCAGCGGTTGCAGGCCCAGACACCGGAGCGACCCCGGCAGGCACTGTTCGGCGTGGTGCAGGGCGCCCAGTACGAGGATCTGCGTCGTCAGGCCGCACGCGGTCTGGCCGGGCTGAGCTTCGACGGGTACGGCATCGGCGGGGCACTGGAGAAGCAGAACCTCGCCACCATCGTCGGCTGGGTCAGCAGTGAGTTGCCCGCCGACAAGCCCCGGCACCTGCTGGGGATCAGTGAGCCCGACGATCTGTTCGACGCGGTGGCCGCAGGCGCTGACACCTTCGACTGCGTGTCGCCCTCGCGCGTGGCCCGCAATGCCGCCGTGTACTCGGCGACCGGGCGGTTCAACATCACCGGAGCGCGGTACAAACGCGACTTCACCCCGATCGATGCCGAATGTGATTGCTACACCTGTGCCAATTACTCCCGCGCCTACATCCGGCATCTGTTCAAGGCCAAGGAGATGCTCTCGGCGACCCTGTGCACGATCCACAACGAACGGTTCGTGATCCGGCTCGTCGACCAGATCCGCGCTGCCATCGTCGCGGGTGAATTCGACGAACTGCGCGCGCATGTGTTGGGCCGGTACTACGGGGCGCCCGTAGGCTGATGAGCGCTTGCGCGAAGAAGAGGCAGCGCTGATGAGCGCTTGCGCGAAGAAGAGACGGCACTGACCTGCCTTGTTCTTCAACGTGTGCACAATAAGAGGATGACGACCGTCGCAGAAGGTGAGGCCCCGCAGGCCCTGTTGCTGCAGCTGCTGGACCCGGCCAACCGGGCCGACCCGTATCCGTCGTACAACCGGATCCGCGAATGCGGTCCGCTGCACATGCCCGAGGCCAATCTGGTGGTGTACTCGTCGTTCGCTCAATGCGACGAGGTGTTGCGGCATCCGTCATCGAGCAGTGACCGGATGAAAGCGACCATCGCGCAACGGCAGTTGAGTGCCGAGACCGAACCCCGGCCAGAGAGCACCTCCAGCTTCCTGTTTCTCGATCCGCCCGACCACACCCGGCTGCGCAGGCTGGTCAGCAAAGCCTTTGTGCCCAAGGTGATCAACGCGCTCGAGCCGGATATCACCGCGCTGGTGGACGAGCTGCTGGACGCCGTCGAGCAGAAGGGCACCTTCGACGTCATCACCGACCTGGCCTACCCGCTGCCGGTGGCGGTGATCTGCCGGCTGCTCGGGGTCCCGATCGAAGACGTGCCCAAGTTCAGCCACGCCTCGGAGTTGTTGGCCGCCGCGCTTGATCCGTTCCTGACGCTGACCGGCGAGAGCTCAGACCTCTTCGACGAACAGATGAAGGCCGGGATGTGGCTGCGCGACTATCTGCGCGAGCTCATCGAACAGCGCCGGCGGGCACCGGGCGAAGACCTGATGTCGGGGTTGATCGCGGTTGAGGAGTCCGGCGATCAGCTCACCGAGGACGAGATCATCGCCACCTGCAATCTGCTGCTCATCGCCGGCCATGAGACGACGGTGAATCTGATCGCCAACGCGATCCTGGCGATGCTGCGTCAGCCGGCCCAGTGGGCGGCGCTCGGTATGGGCTCCGTGCCGGCCTCCGCGGTGGTCGAGGAGACCATGCGCTTCGACCCTCCCGTGCAAATGGTGTCGCGATTTGCCGGTGACGACATGACAATTGGCGATCGCACCATCGTCAAGGGCGACACCATATTGTTGTTGCTGGCCGCCGCGCACCGCGACCCCGCCGCCGTGGACCGGGCCGACGAGTTCGACCCGGATCGCCAGACCATTCGGCATCTCGGCTTCGGCAAGGGCTCGCACTTCTGTCTCGGCGCACCGTTGGCCCGGTTGGAGGCGGCGGTCGCGCTGTCTGCCGTGACCAGACGCTTCCCGCAGGCCCGGCTGGCCGGTGAACCGGAGTACAAGCGGAACGTAACGTTGCGCGGCATGTCGACGCTGTCCGTCGCGCTCTAGGACGCGCTGGTCGGGTATCTGAGGGACAGCACCAGCGCGAGCGCAATCGAGGCAGCAGCGATGGCTGCGGTCGCCGGCCAGCCCATCCAGCCCACGGCGGCCGCTCCGAACGCGGTCCCCAGGCTGCCGCCGATGAAATACACCACCATGTAAGCACTGTTGAAGCGGGCGGGCGCGGTGGGTTCGATTGCCAACACTGTGCTTTGATTTGCTACCTGCGCCGCAAACAAGCCCGCATCGAAAAGTGCGAGGCACATGAGTGTGATGGCGGTGTTCGACAAGCACGACGCCAGGATCGCCGTGGACAGGGCAGCGATGGTCAGGCCCACCAGGATGACCCTGCGCGCACCCACACGGTCCGTCCAGACGCCCGCGACTCGGGTCGCCACGATGCCGAGAAGTCCGGCCGCCGCGAACAGGCCGATCCGTTCGGGTGAGTACGAGAACGGCGGCTGAGCCAGGGCGACCGCAATCCCCGACCACACCGCACAGAATGCGAAGAACCACAACGCGCCGCGTCCTGCCGCGACCCGCAGCGCCGGGAACCGCACGTACAGGCCCGGCAGACCATGCAGCGTCGCCAGATAGCTCGTCGTGACGCTGCCTCTCTCTGATGGCAAGACGCTGAGCGCGCCGAATGCGACCACGGCGCAGGCCAGCGAGAAGATGAGAACGGTTCCGCGCCAACCGAACACCTCGGTAAGCCACCCACCGATGACCCGTCCACCGATGATGCCCGCCGAGATCCCGGCAGTCACTGTCCCGAGCACGGTGGCTCGCCGGGACACGGCTGAGAACCGCCCAGCAGCCGAACTCAATTGCGCCCCGACTGTCGAACCGGCGCCGATCACCCCGATGGCCAGGCCCAGCAGCCACAGCGTGTTCGCTGCGGCATTGGCTGCCAAAGCAATCGCGAGCACACCGAATTGAGTAGCCAGGACGTACCTGGGCGGAAAGCGATCGACGAGCGGCACAAGCACCGCAAGCCCGAACAGGTAGCCGAGTGGCCCCAGGGCCAGTGCGATACCAACCTGAGCAATGGAAGCATCAAGGGCTGCAGCGACTTCCGCGATCGCAGGCTGCAAAGGATAGATGGTCGCGGTACCGAGCGCGGCGGCGAATGCCATGAACCACACGGTGGTTCGGTGCAGGACTGTGACGCGCGTGTCCGCTGCGGTTTTCATGCTCGCGACGCTATGGGCGCACCGAGTACCAACGCTGGCGGGAATCGGACTATGCAGTGGGGTTGACTGGGTGACGGAGCCAACCTAACTTACAATTTGTAATTTAGGCGGGGGGCGGAGCAATGGACATGGCCACAGATCCGAGACGGTTCGTGGTGATCGGCGGTGGGCTGGCCGGACTTGCCTCGGCGGTGTGGTTGGCCGAGGCCGGCAAGCAGGTCACTCTGCTCGAGCGGCGCGGCAGTCTCGGGGGCCGCACGCACGCGATGCACGCCGATGCCGTCGACGACATACCGGACAATGGTCAGCACGTGATCGCCAGCGGCTATCAACACCTGTACCGCTACCTGACGAGTGTCGGTACCCGACAACACATCGCCTTTCCGAAGTCCTCGACTCTGCGCTGGCAGGACGGACGGAAGGTCACCATGCAGACTACCGGTGCCGGGGCGATCCGCACCCTGTTCGGCGTGCACCCCGACGCGGGGTGGGGCGACCGCCTGCGGGCAGCGCGTGCCACCATGCGACTGGGCTGGCAGGCGCTGAGGCAACCGGACGATCTCGCCGACCTGACCACCGAGCAGTGGTTCGAGCGGGTGGGTATGCCCGCGCTTGCGCGAGAAGCGTTGTGGGACTGGCTTGCTCTGGGCATCGCGGCCGAACCAGTGTCGCGGGAATCGGCGAAGGTCTTCGCCAACGTGCTGGGTACCGGAATCCGGCTCGGCATAAAGCACCGTGTCCCGGTCACCATCGGCTATCCGACCGTCGACCTCGACACCCTCTACATCACCGGCGCAGTGAAAGTCTTCGAGGAACGCGGCGTCGATGTCCGGTACCGCAGCGTCGCACGCCGGATCCGGATCGAGAACGGTGCTGTCGCAGGCGTGCTGCTCGCGGATGGGACTGAGATTCCGGGAGACGCCGTCGTCTGCGCCGTGCCGAACTCGAACATCGCCGGGCTGTTGGACGATCTGCCCGAACATCCCGAAATCTATGCCGCTGCAGACAAGCTCGGCTACACCCCGATCGTCAGCACCAACCTCTACCTGGACCGGCCATTGGGCACCGAGTCGGCGTTCGAAGGGCTGATCGGCGGCACGGGGGTCATCGACGAGGTCTTCGATCGCCAGATCATGCACGGCCGCCGCACCGACAAGGCGTGGCTGTACTGCCTGACCACCAGCGGCGCCTACGAACAGATCCATAAGTCCAACGAAGACATCGTCGACGAGCAGATGGCGTTGCTACGTCGCTATTATCCCAACGCGCACGATGCGAAAGTGCTTGAGGCGCAGGTCGTTAAGATGCCGAAGGCTACGTTCTCGCAAGTGGTGGGCACCGATGCGCTGCGCCCACCGCAGCGCACGTCGGTGCCGTCACTGGTGCTCGCCGGTGACTGGACCGCCACCGATTGGTCGGCCACCATGGAAAGTGCGGTCCAAAGCGCCGCGAAGGCGGTGGATCTGCTTATCGGGCAAGCGCCATGACCAAGCGGATGTCCGGCCCGCAGCGCCGCGCCCAATTGCTCGACGTCGCCCGCGATATCGTGGCGGCCGACGGATTCACCGAGCTGTCCATCGACCGCGTCGCCACCCGGGCACAGGTCACCCGGACTGTGATCTACCAACAGTTCACCGATCTGGCCGGACTCACCACCGCGTTGCTCGACCGGGAATCGGCCATCGCCTTCGCCGGGATGAGCAGTGTCGACCAGCCGGACACGGATCCCGACAGCATGGGCCGCGGAATCCTGGCCTATCTGCACGCCGCGCCGACGAGTTGGCGCATCATCCTGCGCCCGCCTGACGGCGCACCGCCCGAGGTACGTGAGCGCATCGAACTGGGCCGCGCCTACGCCAGAAAGGTGGCGGCCCGGCCGTTGTCTGCGGCCGCCGGTGTGGCAGTCGATCCCGACGGGCCCACTGTACGAATCCTGTTGTCCGCCATCGAGGAAATGGCCCGCATACATCTCGAGGACCCAGCCGGTCACCCTGATGACCTCGTGTTGTCCTACCTGCGTTCGCTGGTGGCCTGGGCGGCAGCCATCCCCGCCGAACAGACGTGAAAGTTTTACAACGGGTTGAGAATCCGCTGCAGAAACTGCCTCGTGCGGTCCTCTTTCGGGTCGCCGATCACCGCGGCCGGCGGCCCCTTCTCCAGGATCACTCCCTGGTCGAGAAACAGCACCTGATCGGAAACCTGCTTGGCGAACTGGATTTCATGCGTCACGATCACCAGGGTCCAGTCTTCGACGGCGAGATCCCTGATGACCGAGAGCACCTCGCCGACCAGTTCAGGGTCCAGCGCCGAGGTGGGTTCGTCGAACAGCACCACCTTCGGCTTGAGCGCCAGGGCCCGCGCGATGCCGACACGTTGCTGCTGGCCGCCCGAAAGCTGATACGGGTATTGGTCGCGCTTGTCAGCCAGCCCCACCTGGCACAGGAGTTCGTTGGCTTCGTCCTCGACCTCGTCGCGCGGGCGTTTCTGCACCACCAGCGGGCCTTCGGTGACGTTCTGCAGCACGGTCTTGTGCGGAAACAGGTTGTGACTCTGGAAGACGAACCCGCTCTGTGCCCGGTAACGGCGCAGCTGTTCCTTGGCAACGGGTTTGGCGAAATCGATCTCGACCTCACCGACTCGGATGACACCCGCATCCGGAGCGTCGAGGGCATTCAACGCACGCAACAGCGTGGTCTTTCCCGACCCCGACGGACCGATGACCGTCGTGGCCGTACCCTGCGGCACGGTGAACGACACGCCTTTCAATACTTTGTTGTCGCCGAATGCCTTTCGGACGTCTTCGGCAACGATCCGGTTTTCCGATGCAGTGGTCATCGCGCCACGTGCCTTTCCAGTCGGCGTTCGATGCGACTCTGTCCGAACGACAGCACCAGGCAGATCACCCAGTAGTACACCGCCGCCGTCCCGTACAGGGCGAAGAACTCGAATGTCGGTGCCGCGACGATCTGGGCCTGCCGCAACAGTTCGGTAACCAGAATCGTCGAGGCGAGCGAGGTGTCTTTGACCAGTGAGATCAACGTGTTCGACAACGGCGGCACTGCCACCCGTGCTGCCTGCGGCAGAATGATGCGGCGCAGCGCACCCGCATAGTTGAGGCCGATCGTCTCGGCCGCCTCCCACTGGCCCTTCGGGATGCTCTGAATCGCCGACCGGATGATCTCTGCCGCGTAGCCGCCGACGTTCAGACTGAACGCGATCACCGCAGCGGGGAACGGGTCGATCCGCACGCCGAACTCCGGCAACGCGAAGAACACGATGAACAACTGCACCAGCAGCGGGGTGCCGCGGATGATCGAGATGTAGAACCGGGCGATATTGCTGAGCACCACACTCGGCGACAGCCGGGCCAGCGCCACTGCCAGCGCGATCACCAGACCGATGACGAAGCTGATGATCGTCAGCGGAATCGTCATCGTGAGAGCCGCTTTCGCCAGCGGCCACAGGTTGTCGGCGATGAGCTGCCACGTGGAACGTGGTTGCACGTCAGCAGGCTCAGGCGCACCGGACGCGTTGGCCTTCAAGTAGCGCTGCGAGATGTCGGCCAGCGTGCCGTCCTGCCGAAGTTCCTCGAGGGCCCGGTCGAGTTCGGGCAGATAGCCGCTGTTCTTGCGGGCGGCGAAACCCTGCTCGCTCTTCTCCCCGACAGTGCCGGAGATCTTTACCGACGTGTCGTTGGTTTCGGCCAGGTATGCGTACACCGCGATGCTGTCGTTGACCACCACGTCGACGCGACCCTGGTTGAGCAGCGTGATGGCCTGAGTGAATCCTTCGACGGCCTCCACCCGGGCCCCGGCGTTGCGTGCGATCTCCGACCAGTTGCTGGTGGCGTTCTCCGCGGCGACCTTGCCTTTCAGGTCGGCCAGTGAGCTGATGGAGTCGTCGTCCGCGCGGGTGACGATAACGCCCTCACCGACTGTGTACGGCTGGGACAGGTCGTATTTGGTCTGCCGTTCCGGCGTGATCGTGACTTGGTTGGCCACCACGTCGAACCGGTTCGCCTCGAGCGCGGCGAAGATCGAATCCCATGGAGTCTCGACGAATTCGACTCGTACGCCGATCTTTTCGCCGACGGCGCGGGCCACATCGACGTCGTATCCAACCAGTTGTCCGCTTGCGTCGTGGTAGCTGAACGGTGCGTACACACCTTCCGTACCGACCCGCAGCACCCCGGCGGACTTGATCGGGTCTTCGGTGGTCTCCGCCGGGCCTCCGCACGCCGACAGCACGACCATCGCGATCAGCAGGATCCCGAGCAGGGATCTTCGTAGAGGGCGCATCGTCGGACGCTAACAAGGTCTCGCCCGTCGGAGAACGGTTCTGGTCAGTCCGGGATGTATATCCACGGGTGGCGCGGCAGTTGTGCTGGATCGAACTGCGCCGACAAGTCGTCCATCGTCGCGGACGGCCAGCCCAGCGACGTACTGATCTGTTCGAAGGCGCGGTCGACGCCGATTTCGGCGAGCGTCACGGCGCCGTCCCGCTTGGCCAGGCGGGCCCCGTCCTCGTTGAGGACCAGCGGTACATGGGCGTACGTCGGCTCCGCGTAGCCCAGCAGGCGGGCCAGATACGCCTGCCGCGGCGACGAGCTCAACAGGTCATCGCCGCGCACCACCTGATCGACGCCGGAATCTGCGTCGTCGACCACGACCGCGAGGTTGTAGGCGGGCACGCCGTCGCCGCGGCGGACCACGAAGTCGTCGACGATGCCGGTGTAGGAACCGTGCACCAGATCGGTGACGGTATAGACGAACGTGTCGGTCCTCAGCCGCAATGCCGGCGGCCGACCGGTCTCGGCCCGGCGTTCCTCGCGGTCGGCATCGGACAAATCCCGGCAGGTTCCGGGGTATGCGCCCTGCGGCGCGTGCGGGGCCTGCGGTGCCTGGGCGATATCCTTTCGGCTGCAATAACATTCGTACAGTAGCCCGTCGGCGGTCAACTGCTCGATGACGGCGTCGTAGCGGGCCCGATGCCCGGACTGCCATTCCACCGGACCGTCCCAGGTCAATCCGATCGCCGCCAAATCCTCGATCTGGCGCGTCCCGACGTCGGCGAAGGTGCGGTCGTCGAGATCCTCGACGCGCAGCAGGAACCGGCGCCCGGTCGAGCGTGCGAACAACCACGCCAGCATCGCCGTGCGCAGGTTGCCGATGTGCAGATCGGCCGACGGGCTCGGCGCAAACCGTCCGGCGGGGGCGAGGGTCACGCCCGCAATCTAGCTAATCGCGCTCCCACGGGGGTTCGTCCTGCGCATCAGCCCACTTCCGGACACGCTTGTCGGCGGCGTCGCCGTCCCACTCCCGGTCACGATCAGCGAGCGGCAGGTCCTGAAATGCGGTTACAGACATGTGGGTGGCGTGCCCGGTCCGGGCGACCGATAAACCCGTCACATCTTTTCACCGGGCAGCTTGGCGGCCTGGGTGATCCAGGAGCGGAGTTGGTCCTCGTCGAGGTCATCGTCCTCGCGAATGTCGAGGTAGCGCACCTCGTCGTGCTTGGACGCCTTCGGTGGCATCGGTTTCAGTGATGATCCCTTGTGAAACGCCACCTGGACGTAGTTCGTGTAACACCGGAACGACAGGAACCAGCCGTCGCCCTCGTTTCCGTAGAACGGCTGGTTCCATTTCACCGCCTTGTGCACATCGGGGACCACGCCGACGATGAGTTCGTCGAGGCGTTGTCCGACACCGCGTTTCCAGCCGGGCATCGCCGCGATGTAGTCCCGCACCGGGCCATTGCCCTCGCCCTTGGGTATTTGAGGGTTGCCGCCCGAGAGCAGCTTCGGCCCGCTCATGAGGCCTCCCAGGCGAATCCGTCGGGGTCGGTGAACGTCCCGGCGGAGCTGCCGATGGCGATGCGGTGCGATCCCGTGCCGTCCGGTGACACACCGGCGGTCTTGGCCAGGTTGCGGTGACCGAACAGCGCCAGGGTGACGGGTCCGCTGGCGAACTGAACGTACTTGCGGCCGTAGCTCTTTGCCACTTCGAGGCCCCGCTCGACGTAGAACCGCTTGCTCGCGGCCACGTCGGCGACACCCAATTGCAGGACGAACTCATCGATCTGATGGGTGGCCGCGCCGCGGTCCTTCTTCGACGACGACGCGACCGTCCAGATCGTGCCGTCGGGGCTGCGGACGACGCCGCCGTAGCCCCAGAGTGATTTCTTGGCTGGCTTCAACTCGGTGGCGCCGGCGTCCAGAGCGGCGCCGACGAGCGCGTCGACCGCGGACGGTTGGGCAACCACGAGCGACAGCGTGAGTCCACGGAATCCCTCCGTCGGCGCCTCCGACGCGCGGGTGCGCACCGGCAAGTCCTGGCCGAATGCGGCTTTGTGGAATGCGTCGGCCTCGGCAGGGTCGGGCGTTTCGACGGTGACGTATTCGATGCGGCTCATGGCTTGCTTCCCTTCGTCGTGGGCCCTGATAGTTTTGAGAGTAGCACTCTCAATTTGAGAGTTGTAGCCTCAGTGAGTGTCATCGCCGAGCAGACCCGGCCAGGCCAGAACCCGCTTGGCGCGGGCCGCCGTCATCGAGGCCGCCCGCACCCTTTTCGTCGAACGCGGATACGGGAGCACGACGATCGAGGCCATCAGCGCCCAATCGGACGTGCCGGCAGCCACTGTGTACAGGCTCTTCACCTCGAAGCGTGGAATCCTCAAGGCGATCCTCGATGTGTCGATCGCCGGTGACGACGAGCCGGTGTCGCTACCGGATCGTTCGACGGTCCGCGATGCCGTCGGCGAGTCGGACCCGAAGAATCAGTTGGCGGGCTTCGTCGCCGTCGCTTCTGACGTGAATTCCAGGACCGCGCCGAGCTACCGCATCCTCGTCGGGGCGGCGAGTTCGGATGCCGACGCCGCCACCCTGCTCGAGGACTTGAACCGCCAGCGCTTCGCCGGTCAAGGGCAGCTCGCGCGGTCGCTGGCGCGTGCCGGGTCGTTGCGCGCCGGCCTGCGGGAACGCGATGCCGCCGACGTCATCTACGCCCTGATGTCCCCCGAGGTCTATCGGCTACTTGTCGTCGACCGGGGGTGGCCACCGGAGCGATACGAGGGTTGGGTCACCGAGACCCTCATCGATCGTCTCCTCCCCGGCCCAGCCCCGGAATGATGTCGCCGAGCTTGAAGGTGACCGGCTGCTCGAGTTGGGCGTACGTGCAGGACTGTGGATCACGGTCGGGTCGCCAGCGGTTGAACTGGGCGGTGTGGCGAAACCGCCTGCCCTCCATGTGGTCGTAGCGGACCTCGACCACCCGCTCGGGCTTTAAGGGAACGAAGGAAAGGTCCTTGCCGGCGTTCCACCGCGACCCGCCGCCGTATCTGCGCGCCATGTCCGGATCGGCTGCCACCTGAGCGGCCCAGTTCCAGGGGTGGTTTTCGAAGCTGGTCACCAGCGGCTGCAGGTCATCGAACAGCTGGCGCCGTTTGGCCATCGGGAAGGCGCCGATGACGCCGACGGACGCCAGCTCGCCGTCGTCTGTGTAGAGCCCGAGCAGCAGCGACCCGATCGCGTCATCCGCTGATTTGTGAACGCGGTATCCCGCGACGACGCAGTCGGCGGTCCGTTCGTGCTTGATCTTGAACATGACGCGTTTGTCCGGCTGATAGACGAGGTCGAGCGGCTTGGCGATCACACCGTCGAGGCCGGCGCCTTCGAACTCGTCGAACCAGCGTTGTGCGGTCTTTGGATCGGTGGTCGCCGGGGTGACGTGAATGGACGGACCCGATCCCAGCGCATCGACAAGGGCAGCCCGGCGCTCGCTGAACGGTCGGCCCGCGTAGTCCTCGTCGCCCAGCGCGAGTAGGTCGAACGCGATGAAGGCCGCCGGAGTTTGCTCGGCGAGCATGTTTACCCTGCTCGCCGCGGGATGCAGGCGCAATTGCAGTGCCTCGAAATTCAGACCGCGGTCGGTTGCGATGACAATCTCACCGTCGATCACGCACCGCTCGGGCAGTTCCGCCGTGGCCGCGGCGACCAGTTCAGGGAAGTACCGCGTCATCGGTCGTTCATTGCGGCTGCCGAACTCGACGTCGTCGCCGTCGCGGAAACAGATCGTGCGGAAGCCGTCCCACTTCGGCTCATACGACATGCCTGCCGGGATCGATTTCACCGGTTTCGACAGCATCGGCGATACCGGTGGCATGACGGGAAGGTCCATCGGCCCATTGTCCCCGGATAGTGGGTAGTCCCTATCTATGACAAAACAGGAAGGACCCGGCATTCCGTCACCGTCGATGGAGCACAAGGACATCGCGCTGCCGGAGATCGTGTCGCGCGACGAATGGCAGGCCGCCCGCGACGACCTGTTGACCGAAGAGAAGGCGTTGATGAAGGCGCGGGATGGTCTCGCTGCAAAGCGTCGGCGGCTGCCGATGACGCCCGTGCGCAGCGACTACCGCTTCGTCGGCCCCGACGGCGAGGTGGACTTGCTGGGCTTGTTCGCCGGGCGGCGTCAGCTGATCGTTTACCGCTTCTTCTATGCACCCGATGTCGAGAACTGGCCGGACGGGTCCTGCTCCGGCTGCGCGTTCTTCGCGGACACCGTGGTCCATCCGGCGCACCTGGCCGCTCGTGACACGAGCCTGGTATTCGTGTCGGCTGCCCCGCAGGAGCGCATCACGGCGCTCAAGGCGCGGATGGGGTGGGAGATGCCGTTCTACTCCCTCGTCGGTGATGAATTCACTCGGGACTTCGGTGTCGAAGAGATGTTCGGGCTCATCGTCTTCATTCGCGACGGCGATCGCGTCTACCAAACGTATTTCCTCAATGGACGGGGCATCGAGGAGATTGGCCCGGCATGGTCGTTCCTCGACATCACGCCACTCGGGCGGCAGGAGGATTGGCAGGATGTGCCGCCAGGGCGGCCGCAAGGTCCGCCCTATGAGTGGTGGCGGCTTCACGACAACTACGGCGACGTGGTGTCGGAGCGCACCAACGAATAGCCGGCGCGTGGTTCTGGCGCGCGTCCCGGACGATACCCGGTTGTGGGCGCTGTGCCGAGCGTGCAGGTTATCGACCTGACCGAGGATAAAAACCGCAAGAAGCGACACACTCGCCACAGGGGCCGCCTCGCGACATCAGAGACCCGTCCGATGATTTCTCGAAGGCGCGGCGGTCTAGATACCCGTTGGCCGATAGATGCAGGATGGAACCCGTGGACTTGCCAGTGCAGCCCCCGATCGAACCAATGCTCGCCAAGGCGCAGGTGAAGGTGCCCGACGAGGCAGGCGTGTGGTCTTACGAGCCGAAGTGGGACGGCTTCCGTGCGCTGGCGTTCCGCGACGGCGACGAGGTGGTGCTGCAATCGCGTAGCGGCAAGGAGCTGGGGCGGTACTTTCCTGAACTGCTCGACGCGTTGCAGGACGAGCTTGTCGAGCGTTGTGTGGTCGATGGCGAGGTCGTGGTGCCGCGGGAGATCAGCGGCCGCATCCGGCTGGATTGGGAGTCGCTGTCTCAACGCGTCCATCCGGCGGCCAGCCGCATCAAGATGCTGTCCGAGCAGACGCCGGCGCACTTCATCGGATTCGACGCGTTGGCCACGGGGGACCGCTCGCTACTGGGCGAGCCGTTCCGGATGCGCCGCGAAGCGTTGGCCGAGGCCGTCAACGCCAAACAGTGGTGCCACGTCACCCGCACCACCGAAGATCCGGAGCTCGGCACTCAGTGGCTCAAGACTTTTGAGGGCGCCGGGCTGGACGGCGTGATCGCCAAGAGGCTTGACGGCCCGTATCTGCCAGGCAAGCGCGAGATGGTCAAGGTCAAGCACCACCGCGATGCCGACTGCGTGGCGATCGGCTATCGCATCCACAAGAGCGGGGAAGGGATCGGGTCGATCCTGCTTGGCCTCTACCGGGACGACGGCGAACTGCAAATGGTCGGTGGCGCAGCGTCATTCACGGCCAAAGACCGGCTCAAGCTGCTGGCCGATCTGGAACCGCTGCGCGAAGGCGATGCGATGCGCGAGGGTGATCCAAGCCGGTGGAACTCGGCAGCCGACAAGCGCTGGATCCCGGTGCGTCCGGAGAAGGTGTGCGAGGTTGCCTACGACCAGATGGAGGGCAACGCGGTGCACGGAGCCGGGCTGCCGGCGACATCAAGCCAGAGCCAACGGTTCCGGCACGCGGTGAAGTTCCTGCGCTGGCGGCCGGACCGGGAGCCGTCCAGCTGCACGTTCGACCAGCTGGACGCACCGTTGAACTACGACCTCTATGACGTCTTGGAGAAGCGCTGATGCCCACGCCCGCAACCGAACTCGACGTCGACGGGATCAAGGTCCGGCTGACCAGTCCGGACAAGCCGTACTTCCCGAAGCTGGGCAAGGCCGGCACGAAGAGCAAATTGGTCGAGTACTACCTCTCTGTTGCGTCCGGGCCGATGCTGACGCTGTTGAGAGACCGGCCGACACATCTGCAGCGGTTTCCCGACGGCATCGAGGGGGAGGAGATCTACCAGAAGCGGGTTCCGCAAAAGCATCCCGATTACCTGGAGACCTGCGTCGTGACGTTCCCGTCCGGGCGCACCGCCGACGCGCTGAAGGTGACGCATCCATCGTCGATCATCTGGGCTGCGCAGATGGGCACCATCACGCTCCATCCATGGCAGGTGCGCTGTCCCGACACCGACCATCCCGACGAGCTGCGCATCGACCTGGACCCGCAGCCCGGCACCGGATTTCGCGAAGCCAGCACGATTACGTGCGACGTGCTCAAACCGTTGCTCGACGAACTCGGCCTGGTCGGTTACCCGAAGACCTCGGGAGGCCGCGGCGTGCATGTCTTCCTGCGGATCAAGCCAGAGTGGGATTTCGTGGAGGTTCGCCGGGCCGGGATCGCGCTGGCCCGGGAGGTTGAGCGGCGTGCTCCCGACGCGGTCACCACCTCGTGGTGGAAGGAAGAGCGCGGCGAGCGGTTGTTCATCGACTACAACCAGAACGCCCGTGACCGGACCTTCGCCTCGGCATACTCGGTGCGAAAGACTCCGATCGCGACGGTCTCCACGCCGCTGAGTTGGGACGAACTGCGTGACGCGGACCCCGATGACTACACGATCGCGACCGTGCCGGATTTCCTTGCCGGCCGCGAAGATCCTTGGGCTGACATCGAATCCAAGAAGCAGTCACTCAAGCCACTGTTGGAGATGGTCGCCGCCGACGAGGAACGCGGCCTCGGCGACCTGCCGTACCCGCCGAGCTATCCGAAGATGCCGGGGGAGCCGCCCCGGGTGCAGCCCAGCAAGAAGGTGGCCGAACACTGGGATGAGAAGGGTAATCGTCGACAGGATTAGCCCGGGCTGGCCCGGCGCGCCGCCTTACGCGGTCGGTGAAAGCTATCTCGTTCCCGACTTGGGCTTGACGTTCGTAACCGATTGGGCGCCAAGAAGACTCGTGAGGCACGCCAATGCCACGTCGACAATCGCGTCCAGCCTTGATTTCGCTGCTCCTGCGGCGGCGTGCACCGCCAGCCCCTGTCCGATCGTCACGACGTATCCCGCGAGCTCTGCGGAGCCGAGGTCATGGGCGCACCGGGATGCGTCCGCGGTCTTGGCCAGTGCCTTCGCCACCGTGTCCTCCAGGCCCTGGCGATACTCGGCAAGCAGTTGCGGTATGTGCGCGTTGTTGGGGCCACAAGACAGCCCGCCTTGGATGGACAGGCATCCCGGCACGCTTCCCTCGGTCGCCGACTCCGCAATGGACCGCAGGTAGGACTCGATGACCTCGTAGGTGGTGGATTTGGCCAGCACAGCATTCAGGTGTCCTCGATATAAAAGGCCGTACCGCTCCAGCGCGCGGACGAAGAGTTTCTCTTTGCTATCGAAGACGGCGTACAGGCTCGGTTTGTTGATACCCATAGCCTGCGTGAGTTCGGCCATTGATGCGCCTTCGTAGCCGAGACGCCAGAACACCTCGATGGCAGCATCGAGAGCCTGATCTTCGTCAAAGGCGCGCGGACGGCCCCCTGCGCTTCGCCGATCGGTGCTCATGAACGCGATATTAGTCCCCGAGCGCACATCGCAACCGAACGGTACAAAACTGTGTAAGCTCAGCCGCAACCGTACGGTACAAAACTTGGAGGCCCGCATGTCGTCATTGGCAGGTATGACCGCACTCGTCACCGGAGCAACGTCGGGCATAGGCCTCGCCGGGGCGCGCGCTCTCGCCAAGGAGGGGGCCTACGTGTTCCTCGTAGGACGTCGCGAAGACGCCCTCGAAGAGGCTGTCACCGCCATCGGAGCCGGTCAGGCCAGCTTCATTCGTGCCGACGTGACCGAGCAGTCCGATCTCGACCGCGTCGCGTCCACCATCGAGGCGACGGGACGCAAGCTCGACATCGTCTTCGCCAACGCGGGTATCGCCGAGGTCGCGCCCCTGGGGGACATCACCTGGGAGCACTACACCCACACGTTCAACACCAACGTCGGCGGGATCATCTTCACGGTCCAGGCTGCCCTTCCGTTACTCAATGAAGGCGCGTCGGTCATCCTGTGCGGTTCCGCCGGCGATGTGAAGGCGTCTCCCGGCACGAGCGTCTACGCCGCTTCCAAGACCGCCATCCGGTCATTGGCCCGCAGCTGGGCAGCAGAACTCGTCGACCGCAAGATCCGCGTCAACGTCGTCGCTCCGGGACTCACGGAGACACCCGGTTTGAACGGCCTTTTCATCGGCGCCGATGACGCCCTAGCAGGGGTGACCGCCACTGTGCCGATGAAGCGCCGTGCCCAGCCGGAGGAGATCGGTAGCGTGATCACCTTTTTGGCCTCCGCCGGCAGCACCTTCATGACCGGCTCAGAGATCTACGTCGACGGTGGCGCCAGCCAATTCTGATCTCGGCTATCCACAGCGGAACGGGCGGACAAGGACTTCATGACTGCGAACCGAACTGATCGTCCGTCGCTGTCAAGGGTTTTCACGTGTGCTAGGGCCAAGAAGTGCAGTGGCTCAAGTACATTCGGCGGACTCATGGTTCTCGCCTTGGTCATCACGATGACGGCCTGCGCTTCAGAACCACCAGCAGCGCCGTCATCATCGGGCCTGGCGCAGTTCTACTCTCAACAGATCGCCTGGGAGGCCTGCGAGAGCTATACCAACACCTCGATCGAGGGTGCCGTCTTTGCGCAGACGCCGACCATTCAGTGTGGACGCCTGGAGGTGCCGCTGGACTATCAGGATCCGGAAGGCAAGACAGCGCGCCTCGCCGTCGCACGAGTGCCCGCCCGGGGCCAATCCATCGGCTCGTTGGTGATAAACCCCGGCGGGCCCGGCGGTTCCGGGTTGTTCGCCACCGCGGCGACGGCGATGTCGCTACCGGATGCTCGGCTGACCGGGAGTTTTGACCTCGTCGGTTTCGACCCGCGCGGCGTGGGCAGTTCCGACCCTGCCATCGAGTGCTTCACCGATGCCGAGGCCGATCGCGGTGAGTTCCTGTTGAGCACGCAGGGCACCACTGTGCAATGGACAGAACAGGATACGAAGGACATTCTCGATCGGTGTGCCGAGCGCTCGGGTGGCATCGACCTACTGACCAGTGTCGGCACCCGCGACGCGGCGCGTGACATCGACGTTCTACGGGCCGTGCTGGGCGATGAAAAGCTCACCTTCCTGGGGCAGAGTTACGGGACGCGACTGGGCGCCGTCTACGCCGAACAGTTTCCGCAGAGCGTGCGCGCGATGCTGCTCGACGGCGCGATCGATCCGAATCAGGGCACCGTCGAGCGCCGGGTCGGGGCGTATGCCGGGTTCCAGCGCTCTTTCGAGCAGATGGCCGAATTCTGTGCCACGCAGGTCGACTGTCCGCTGGGCGACGACCCGGCCAAGGCTACTGAGGCATTTCACGAGATCGCGCGCCCGCTCTACGGGCAGCCAGTGCCGGCGCTGAACTCCGACCTGGACTTCGATGAGGCGATCGGCGGGGTCATCTCCGGCCTCTACACCGAGGCAGCGTGGCCCCGAATCATCAACGGGCTAACACAGTTACAGCAGGGACGCGGCGACGAACTGCTACAGCTCGGCTATGACTTCTCACTCCGCGACGCCGAGGGCCGCTGGCCCAATCTCGCCGAGGCGCTCTACGCGATCAACTGCATGGACGAGGAACGGCTCAGCGAGGAGCAGGGCACTGCGTTACGCGCCGCAATATTCGATGCCGCACCGTTCATGGATCCCGGATTCGCGCTCACCGGCGCCCGCGACGGGTGCGAGCAGTGGCCGACCGAGCCGACGCTTGGCTTCCCGTACGCGGCCGACATCGTGGGACTACCGCCCACGCTGGTCGTGTCGATCACCGGTGATCCCGCCACACCGCATGCCGGCGGCGTCAAACTGGCAGAGACGCTCGGCAGTGCCTTGCTCACCGTGGAGGGTGAAGGACACACCATCGTCATGGCCGGAACCAACCAGTGCGTCAACGAGATAGCCGCCGACTACCTGATCGACCTCACGTTGCCGCCGGCAGGTTCGTCATGCGATCTGTAGCGGGCTGCTTCATGCCGGCCATCTATTCCGGCGAGTTGAGCACTGTCCACATACGGACGATTCGTTCATTGGATATCTCCGCCACGTCGAAGCCGGACGCCACAGTGGCATCGTCGGGTGTCCGAACCTCCCATGCCAGGAAACCCAGGCCGCGGGTCTGGCGGACCGGGCCGACCTTCACGAAATGGAGGCCAGACAGCTTTTCCTGCAGTTCAGCGGCCTTGGTGTTCAACTCCTCGTGGCCGGTCGCGACGCCCTCGTCGTCGATCCATTGCACGTCTGTCGAGTAGGTGTCGGCGATCGCCGCGGCGCGCCGTTGCGGATCGCGCTCGTCGAACACGGCCAGCAGGTTGCGTTCCATCAAGCGGGAGATGGCCTCGGTCATGAACTCTCCTCGGGTGGCTGCTAGATCTATCGGGTGAGTTTTTAGTTGACACCGAAACTGTATCTCATGCGCGCGAGGTGAGCTCGGGCGTCGGGAAGTGGCATCGGCGGGTGCCGAACCACGCGGGGGGTGCCATGTCGCAATGGGGCAAATGACCGCGTAGTCCATGTCATCACAGCACGTTCATCGCCCAGGGGTGCGATTCTCCGCGTGGCAGGTTGGGTGCGGCGGGGCCGACCGTCATATCGTTGGCAACTATGGTTGCTGTTGCATTAGTTGCGTTATCAACTAGTATGGGCGTCGACTGATGGCGGAGGCGGAATGGCTGAGCGAGTCCGAGCAGCAGATGTGGCGTGGATACCTCGACAGCACTCGGCTGCTGTTACGGGCGTTGGACCATGAGCTGGACGTCAATGCCGAGATCTCGTTCGCCGATTATGAGGTCCTCGGATTGTTGTCGGAGGCGCCGCAGCGGCGATTGCGGATGAGCGAGATCGCCGAGGCGGCGGTGACGACGCGCAGCGGGGTCACTCGGGCGGTGAACAGGCTTGCGGACGTCGGGTGGTTGCGCCGCGTCCCGTGCCCGGATGACAAGCGTGGCCTGTTCGCAGAACTCACCGAAGCCGGGCTTGCGAAATTGCGATCGGCCGCGCCGGGGCATGTGGCGGCGGTGCGGCGCAACGTATTCGACCTGCTCAGCCCCCGCGATGTCAGGTTGTTCACGCACGCCTATGCCGAGATCCGGGCCCATCTGTTGGACGACGCCGACGACCCTGACTAACCCCGAGGAGCAGCCAATGACACTGACATCAGAATCGACAACCGGCGTGAAGGTGGCATCCCTTTCCGACCTGCCCGACAACGCTCCGTTCGCCGTGAACGCTGCGGGTGTGGACCTTGTGCTCATCAGGCGCGGCGAGGACGTCTCTGCGTTGTATGGGCGCTGCGCACATCGCGGTGCGCTGCTGGCCGACGGGCACGTCGACGGCGATGCTGTCGTGTGCGACGTGCACGGCTGGCGTTACAACGTTGACTCCGGCGTCTCGCCGGTCAATCCATCGGTGGCGTTGGCGACGTTTCCGGTCTGGGTCCGGAACGGCGTCGTGTACGTCGATCAATCCGCGATTGCCGAGTTCGCCCGGGCCAACCCGCAACCCCACGGCGACGACGGCTATCAGGGCAGGTGGATCAAGCCTGCCGACACTGAGGAAGAACCGTTCAATACCCAGATCCATGAGCTTGCCGCCAACGGACTGAGCAAGACCGGTAAGCACGGGCCCTCAGCGGCGATGGGTGTTTCGCGCTCCGAGCTGCCCTCATGGGATTCGATCCAGCTGGTCACCGCGCAGCTGGCACGACTACCGCTCCTCGATGAGGAGCCGGTCAGCACCGAGACAGTCATCGGCCCAGACGCGAGACGCCCACTGGTGCTCGGCATTCCGCTCTTCGTCAGCGATATGAGCTTCGGTGCGTTGTCCCAGGAGGCCAAGACGGCCCTTGCGGCCGGTGCGGAACTCGCCGGAACGGGGATCTGCTCCGGCGAAGGCGGCATGCTTCCCGAAGAACAACAGGAGAACTCGAGGTACTTCTACGAACTGGCCTCCGGCCGGTTCGGGTGGAGCCTCGAACACCTGAACAAGGTCCAGGCGTTTCATTTCAAAGGCGGGCAGGGCGCCAAAACGGGTACCGGCGGACATCTTCCCGGGAACAAGGTGGTGGGAAAGATCGCTGAAGTGCGCGGCTTACCTCCGGGCACGGCGGCGATCTCTCCGGCACGGTTCCCCCAATGGTCCTCCCTGGAGGAGTTCAAAGACTTTGCCGCGCAGGTCCGCGACGTCTCGGGCGGGATCCCCGTCGGCTACAAGCTCAGTGCCCAAAACATCGAGCGCGACCTCGATGCCGCACTCGAGATCGGTGTCGACTACGTCATCCTCGACGGCCGCGGTGGCGGAACAGGGTCCGCACCAACGATTTTCCGCGACAACATCTCGGTACCCACCATTCCGGCGCTGGCCCGGGCCCGGCGACACCTGGACCGGAGTCAAAGCCGGGTCACGCTGGCCATCACCGGCGGCATCCGCACCCCCGCCGACATGGTCAAAGCCCTGGGTCTGGGGGCCGACGCGATCGGCATTGCCAACAGCGCGATTCAGGCCATCGGCTGCGTCGGCATGCGCGCCTGCCACACCAACACGTGCCCGGTCGGCATCGCCACCCAAGACCCCCACCTTCGGGCTCGGCTGCCAGTGCGGCAGGCTGCCGAACGGTTGGACCGGTACCTGCGCTCTGCGGTGGATCTGATGGTGGTGCTCGCCCGGGCCTGCGGGCACCGGCGCCTCGCTGATTTCGCCCTCGATGACCTGACGACGTTCGACCGCGACTTCGCCTACCTCAGTGGAGTCCCCTACGCAGGAGTGACGCCACTGTGACCATCGACGAAAACACCGGCAGGCACGGCCAAGAACTTGACTGGCACAAAGCAGCCGACCCTGGCGAACTCGACGATGGCCAGGTATCCGCGTGCCCTGTCGGCCTCAAGACGGTGGCGTTGACCAAGCTGAACGGACGCTACGGCGCCATCGACAATCGCTGCCCCCATCAGGGCGGCCCGCTTGGGCAGGGCACCGTCGAGAATGACAAGATCCGCTGCCCTTGGCATGGTTTCGACTTCGACCCGTTCACCGGCCGCGCTGCGGGCGGACCAGATTTCGATGTCGCAACCTACCCGGTGCAAGTGCGAGACGACGGAATCTACGTCGGCACACCGACGCGTGCCCCCGCGAAACGAACTGTCAGCGATGTCTTGATCGAGACGATGACCAATTGGGGTGTCGACACCGTTTTCGGGATGGTCGGTCACTCCAACCTCGGCATCGCCGAGGCCATGCACCGCGCCGAAAGCTCCGGAAAGCTACGGTATTTCGGCATCCGCCATGAAGGGGCGGCGGCGTTTGCGGCATCCGCCTACGGAAAACTCACCGGACGCCCCGCGGCCTGCTTCGGTATCGCAGGACCGGGTTCGACGAACCTGCTGACCGGGCTCTATGATGCCAAGGCCGACCGGGCACCGGTCCTGGCACTGTCCGGCAATGTCGATTCCGCGGTGGCCGGCAAAGGGGCGTTCCAAGATATCGACCTGTTGGCGGCGTTTGCCGATGTCGCCGTCTACTCGGAGATGGTGCGCGCCGGTTCGGAACACGCCGAGCTGATGACCCTGGCGCTCAAACACGCCATCCTCGAACGCGGCGTCGCCCACCTGGTGGTGCCCGATGAGGTGCAGATCGTCGAGGACCCGGACCAACGGCCCTCTGGGCCTGAGGGCCGGATGCCCGATCTGCGGGTCGCCCCGCCTGTGGCTGCGCTGGAGCAGGCACTCGACCGCATCGCGGCGGCGACTCGCCCGGTGATCATCGTCGGAGCCGGCGCAAAGTTCGACATGCCGGCCGTCGTCGCGTTCGCCGAGCGCCTGCAGGCGCCGGTGCTGACCACCTTCAAAGCCAAAGGCCAGATCTCCGATGAGCATCCGCTGGCCTGCGGCGCACTGGGCCGTTCGGGCACCCCGGTCGCGTCCTGGATGATGAACAAGGCCGACCTGCTGGTGGTGTTCGGCGCGTCATTCTCGAATCACACGGGCATATCGCCGTACAAGCCCATCGTCCAGATCGATACCGACCCGCTGGCGCTGGGCCGATTCAACCCGGTGGCGGTGCCGGTGCTCGGTGATGTGGGGGTGACGGCGTCGGTCCTGATGCAGCGGTTGCGCACGCATCCGGATCTGGTCGACCAACGCGCCGAAGTGGCCGACCGGTGGTCGGTGTGGCGCACCGAGAAAGCCCGCCGGGCCGCGAAACTCCCCAGCGGGCGGATCGCTGCCGCGACGGTTTTCGCCGAACTCAGCCACCTCGCCCCGGCCAACGCCGTGCTCGCCGTCGACGTGGGCAACCATGCCTACTCGTTCGGGCGATACTTCGAGACCAAAGACCAACAGTCCGTGTTGATGTCGGGCTACCTTGGCTCCATCGGCTTCGGCTTCCCCGCTGCGATGGGGGCTTGGGCTGCCGCGCCCGACCGCCCCGTTATCGCGGTCACCGGCGACGGCGGCTTCGGTCAGTATCTCGCCGACTTCACCACGGCAGTCAAGTACGGCATGAACATCACCCACATCCTGCTCAACAATGGCGAACTTGGCAAGATCACCCAGGAGCAACGCAGCTCGGAGTACGAGGTATGGCAGACCTCGCTACACAACCCCGATTTCGCCGCGTATGCGCGGAACTGCGGCGCATACGGCAAACAAGTCAGCAGCCCCGCCGAACTGAATTCCGCTATCGCAGAGGCGCTCGCCCACTCCTCTGGGCCGGCGCTGGTCGAAATCCTGACCGATTCACGGTCGAACTGAGACAGATTGGATTCCGCCAGTGGGATGAGAAGGGCAATCGTCGACAGGATCAGCGGGTGATTTCTACACGCCGGCAACGCAATCGGGGGTTGGGTCTGCAGCACGCCGGTTTCGAGTCAGGGTGATCGCGGGTACAGCGGAGAGCACGAACAGCACTCCGGCCATTAGCACGTAGAGCTGAATGCCGGTCATGCTGCTCAGCGGGGGCCCGTCAGTGCCGGGGATGTGGGTGGCCTTGAGTACTTCGCCGCCGGCGACGTTGACGACCACGGATCCGAGGGCGAGCACGACCGAGACGAGGCCGGCGATCGTGCCCTGCCGCTCGGGCGCTACGAGATCGGTCGCCAGGTTGTAGCCGGACGCGCCGATCGCCCCGGCCGCCACACCCAGCATGATTCCGCAGGCGATCGCCAGCGGCAGCACCGAAACGCCCACGAGCATCGCAAAGGTGCCCGCTGTCCCGATCGCGATGCCGCCGAGGAGGGGACCCCGAGGGCCGATCCGGCCCGCGATCCATCCCGCGCAGACGCCTCCGATGACGATGCCGATATTGGGCGTCGCGAGAAGCAGTGCGATCGCTTCCCCGTCGCCCAGCCCGTAACCGAGCCCCCGGTCTCGGGGCACCTGGGCGATGATGCTGGTCAGTTGCAGCATGCTCCGGAAGGCGCCCGCTGCCAGTGCCAGGGCCAGCAGCGTCAGCAGAATCGGGCCGCGCAGCGCCCGGATGTCGATGATGGGTTCGTCGACCCGGAGCGCGAGAAACGCCCAGCCGGCCAACGCGGCGGCACCGGTGGCCAGGAGCGCGATCATGCCCCCGGACAGCCATCCGAAATCTCGCCCGAGGCTGATGTAGGCGAGTACCGCGGCGAGGCCGCTGCCGAGCAGGAGCGCCCCGCCGACGTCGATCCGTCCGGTGCTGCGGATCGGCGACTCCGGAATGAAGGAACGCACGCAGAGCGCTGCCGCCACGGCGAGCAGCGCCGCGGCAATGAACACGCTCCGGTAGCCGAACACATCGATGATCGGCTTCATCAGGAACGGCTCGATGATTCCGACGATCGACGAGCCCGACGTAACGAGCCCGACCACGGCCATCGCCGCCGCAGGGGTGCAGATCTGGCGCGCGAGCGCCACGGTGATGAAGACCGCGGCGAAGGCGGCACCTTGGAGGAAGCGCCCCGCCAGGAAGGTCCAGAGGTTGGGGGCGGCGAGACACACAAGTGCTCCTGCGCCTGCGAGCATCAGTGTGACGATGAGCATCCGGCGCTTGCCGAAGAGGTCGGAGCTCTTCGCGAGCAACGGTGACCAGATGGCTCCGGCCAGCATTGCGCTTGTATTCAGCCACGCGGCCTGGTCGGTGTCGAAGTGCTCCATCAATTGGGGCAGGACCATCATCGGCGACCCGATGACCACGTCGGCCAGGACGTTGGCGAGGATCAGGACCGTCACCCAGAGGATGAGTCGTCGACTCCACGTGTCGTTCACTCGGAATTCCTTCCGGCGCAGCGGCTTGCAGGCGCATGCTCCAGGTTGTGGGGTGGGCAACGAGACCTACGGCGAACGGTAGGGCGGCTATTAAAGCAACTAATTGTTGCTTTAAGGTAGGCTAGTCACGTTCGGCTGGCACCGCAACGGAAGGTGGACTCCGGGATGACCGACGGGACCGCGAATCAGCCGTCGGCGAGACGTCCCGGTGGCCGCAACGCGCGGGTGCGCGCACAAGTACTCGCGGCGACCGCCGACCTCGTGGCGCGGGACGGCATCGTGGGCTTTCGCTACGACGAGGTCGCCGAGCTGGCAGGCGTGCACAAGACCAGCGTGTACCGCAACTGGCCGGACCGTGAGGAGCTGGTCGCCGAGGCCCTGCTGCAGTACGCCGAGAGTCTCGCGTCCATCGCCGACACCGGTGACCTCCACCGCGACTTGGTGGACTATCTGGTGGGCCTCGCCAGTGGTCTGGACACGCCGTTCGGCCAGGCACTCGAACTGGCCATCCAGCCCACTCACGAGAACGCCGCTGTCCGGCAGACGGTCGCCAGGATCCTCGAGCAACGCGGAGCTGCCACACAGCGGAGGGTCGACCTCGCAGTCGACCGTGGCGAACTGCCGCCGATCGACAGCGCTTTCCTCGGCGAGATGATTTCCGGACCGGTGCGCCTCATCGTCAATCGCGGCATGCGCCAGTTCACCCGCATGGACGCGGAGCGCATCGTCGACGTGGTGCTCGCCGGCATCAGGGCGACGACACCGCACGCCTGAGCCAGTGCTGGTGCCGCGACCAACAAAGGGATTCAGGGCGCCACCGGTACCGTCGATCTAATGCAAGACACCCCGGCCGCCGAGGTCGAAACTGTCGCACGTGCACGACCCCGTCGCCAGTGGCGTCGGCTGCTTGTCGTGTCGGCCATCATGTTGCTCCTGCTGGGGGTGCCCTGGTGGACGCTATTGTCGGCGGGCACGCAATGGCCGACCGCCGTAATCGTCGCGGGCACAGTCGTATTCGCAGCAGCGTTCGTCGGGTTGCCGACGATGATGATGCTGGGGCATGGCCGTCGGCACCGGGACTGGGTCGCTGCCGCCGGCGACGCGCTGCTCGGCGTGACGTGGGTGCTGTTCGTCTGGTCGGTGCTGGGCCAATTGCTTCGGCTGGCGTTGTTCGCACTGGGGGTAGGGGATCCCGAGCGTTCACGCGTAGTTGCGGGTGTGGTGGTGGCCGTCGTCGTCGTCCTGTTGACGTGGGGTTATGCCGAAGCGATGCGGGTGCCGCGCATCAGACGCGTCGACGTGGACATCGCCACACTGGGGGCCGGCCTCGACGGACTGCGGGTCGCGGTCATCACCGACACCCACTACGGGCCGATCGACCGCGCCCGCTGGTCGGCAGCGGTGGTGGACCGCGTGAACGAGCTCGACGCCGACGTCGTGTGCCATGTCGGTGACATCGCCGACGGCACAGTGGACGTGCGTGAGGCGCAGGCCCGACCGCTTGCCGCGGTGCGGGCGCGGCACGCCCGCGTGTACGTCACCGGCAACCACGAATACTTCAGCGAGGCGCAAGGCTGGCTCGACTACATCGACGGCATCGGCTGGGACGCCCTGCACAACCGGCACATCGTCGTCGAACACAACAGGGACAAGCTGATCATCGCGGGCATTGACGACGCGACCGCCCGCGCCTCCGGCGTAGCCGGGCATGGGGCGAATCTCGAAGCGGCGCTTGCCGATAGCGATCGGGCGCTGCCAGTGATGCTTCTCGCACATCAGCCCAAGCAAGTAGTGAAAGCGGTCGCGGCGGGGGTGGATCTGCAGATCTCCGGGCACACTCACGGCGGGCAGATCTGGCCGTTCAATTTCCTGGTCAGACTCGACCAGCCTGTTGTGCAGGGGCTGAGCAGACACGGCGACCGCACACAGCTCTACACGAGTCGCGGCACCGGATTCTGGGGTCCGCCGTTCCGGGTCTTCGCGCCCAGCGAGATCACTCTGTTGACACTGCGCTGCACGGCCTGACCTACTGGAATCCCTTCGGCGCGATCCTGATGTGTCGGTGCCCGGTGTTATCCATATCGGCAGTACGCCGACATGGAGGTAGTTATGACGGGCATGGCGCCGGTAAAGATCGTCAGGGACCAGCTGGAGTTGGGTCCGGTGAGCGTGTCGTTTCAGCGGACGCTGCGAATCCCCGAGACGGGGCTGCATCCGCTGCCGCCCGGTCTGGGCCGGTTTCCACTGCGGAAGGTCGCGGCCTACCCCGACACCGCACCAGCCGAGTGGCTGTCTCGTGGCGGCGTCATGCTGCCGATCTATCAGCGCGAGGCAATGTGGCTGTCATTCCATGCTTCCGAACCCACTGCACTGCAGGTCGGCGTAGGCAAAGTGTGCGCGGTCAGCGGCCTGCCCTGGATCGAGCACCTCACTGGTGACCCGCAGAATTACGTTGCGCTGCCCCATCAGCCGTGGCTCGACGGCATCAACGCCGGCGAGGGATTCATCCGCCAGTTCGTTGCCGTGCCACTGGGTTTGGGCGCCACTGTCGAAGGACAGGTCACCGGGGAGGAGACCCATGGCGGAGTGCAACTCCGTGCCGTCGGTCTCACCGAACAGGCGCTTGCGCAGTGGTGTGCGGCGCAGGAGTTGCGGCGGGCGTGCGACGGGGACCCGGTGATGGGCGCCCCGCCCGCGGCGGCGTCGGCGGGCATGGGACTGGGTGCCGGTGGCCGGATGCGGCAGGAGGTGTACGCCGATCGCCGGCCGCTTGCCGACTACGACCAAAGCAGTGCCTCGAGGGTGTTCGTCCACTTGTGCTCGGCCGCGCAGTGGACTGCCATCACCGGAGAGGTGCCGCCTCCGACGCCGGTCGACCGGGACGCCTACGTGGACGCCGGCCTGCCGTGGTTCGATTTTTATCACGCCGACGCCAGCGACCTCGCCCCCTCCGAGATCTTGTCGCAAGTTGAGAGTGTCGGCAAAAAGCTTGGCGCCGAGGAGGTTCCGTTCGTGCCCGTCGACCGGGACAAGGTGATCGCACTCGGCGGGGTCAGCCCCGATGCGGTCGTCGACGGGAAGTGGTAGCCCGCGCTCCGGTATTAGTGGAAGGCACTGCATGAATTCGAGTGGTCACGACTGGAGTGTTCATGAGCATCGACTTGCGGAGCCTTCCGCCGGCGCAGGAGAGTCTCTTCCTGACCATGGCCGGCCGAGCCCTCGACAGCCGTCTTCCAGAGCCGTTTCTCGGCGACACACTCGCGGACGAGGTCATCACCGACCTCGGCTACGACATCGCGAGGTTTCCGATCCTGAGCACCGATCTGCGGAACCCGCGGAACAAGGTCTTCGAGATTGCGGTGCGAGCCAAGCGGCTCGATGAGATCGTCCGCAATTTCACCGACCGCCACCAGAACGCGGTGGTGTTGGATCTCGGTGCCGGGCTTGACGGCCGGATGCACCGCATCGGTCCACCGCAGGGTGTTTCCTGGTACGACGTAGACCTGCCCGAGGTGGCCGCGCTCCGTCGCGATGCTGTGCCGCCGCGGATCGGCGCGCAGATCATCAGCGCCGATCTGCGAACCGAGACCGCATGGATCGAGCAGCTTCCCAGCCGGCCGTCGGTCATCGTCGCCGACGGGCTGATCCCGTTCCTGTCGGCGACAATGCTGACCTCCCTGCTGCGGAAGTTGGCCAGCCACCTTCCGCACGGTGAATTCGCCTTCAACGGATACACACCGCTCGCCGTCTTCGCCCTCAAAAAGCTGCGGCTGGCTGGTTCGATCGACACGGATGCGCTACTCAACTCGGGGTTCTTCGATCCGCGGGCACCGGAGCGGTGGGGTGTCGGCCTGCGCCTGGTGGAGGAGATCGCGATCGCGCGGGCCCCCGAAGTGGACCGACTGCCGCCCTTCAACCGCGCCATCCACCGCCTGGCTGGACGCGGCCGCGGGCTGGCACGCTTCGTAGCGACGACAGTTCTGCGCTACAGGTTCGGGGACGTGGACTGATGCGGTACGCGTCGCCCCGCCGTCACACGAGACGGAGCAAGCCTGCGGACGGCCTCGAAGCCACGAGAGCGTTGGCTAGCATCGGCTGAAATTCGGTTGTGATCAGTGCGGGGCCTGCTCCGCCGATCACGACCGCGCTGGTGGACCCAGCCGGTGTCGGGAGGACGATGGTTTCCCCCGGCTCCCCGTAGATGCCTGCACAGTCGACGCCTTCGCACATTCCGGTGGACGGATCGATCCGGTCGGCGAACATGTCGTTGACCCAGCCGGTGATGAGCGTCTGTGAGGCCGACTTGTTCTGCGGTGTCGGGAAGCCTTGGTAGAGGTATGACATGAGCTGGATGAGTGGGCTTCCGCCCTGCATGGCATCCAGGTGCTTACCTTCTGTCAGCACAACGCCGTTGAACATGCCTGGCCGGTGTTCGGTCAACGCCGCGTCGACTCTGCGTGATTCTTTGGGCGCACCCAGTTCCAGCACCGGGACGTAGGTGCCGAGCCCGTCCAGCTTGTCCAGCGCGTCAGGCAGCGTGTTCGCCGGCGGCGCCCCGTCGAGGAGCACCACTCCGGCCAGATGATTTTCTTCTCCACTCGAGATGACAGCATCCGCGTAATATCCCGCGGCACCCGCCACCACGCCGGCGCCAAGAGAGTGCCCGACCAAGACGAATGTGTCCGGCAAGGCAACACCGGCGCCGTACTGCTGGGCATAGCCCGCCGCCAGTGCGCTGGCCGTCAATGCGTCGCGATCGCCGAGGAACAACTCGGCTGTAGCGCGGTACACCTGATCATCGCCCAGCCAAAACCCATCCCGGACAAAGCGGTTCGAGGAGTAGGTCGGCACGACGACGATGCTGTTGGTCTGCTCGGCCAGGTTGGCGGCGGTGTAGCTGTACATCGAGCTCACACCGAGGAAGCCGTGCTGCAGCAGGATCATCCGCTCCGGCGGTTCGTCGCCTTCGGGGTAATACCAATCGGCGGGTACGGTGCGTCCCTCCGTGATCTCCAGGTCGGAGCTTCGCACGGTGACGTTGCTCCCGGCAGGTACCACGGGCGGACCCGAAATGGCCGTGACGGCCACCCCGATGAAGTCGAAGACAACTGATTGGACCAGCTCGGGCAGCGACGGCAGCTTCGGTGCGGTCGCCAAAGGCGATGATGTCTGGATCGCTGAGATCAATTGCGACGCAGGAGCTTCCCCAGACGCTGCGGCACGCCCAAAAACGCGGCGCTGCAGAGGTGACTTTGATTGTCTCTCATCAGATTCGGCAGTCACCGGTTCTGGATCGCTGGCAGCGGTCTCCAAGGGCGCCTCAGCCGGGTCGGACTCTGGCTGAACTGAAGCATCATCGGGCCCCTGAGGGGCAACGGCGTCGGAACCTTGACTGTCGTCGACGCCCGCGGCGGGCGGAGTGCTCGGCTCCTCCTGCGATGCGTCGTCGGCAGTAGTCTCCCGCCGCTGCGCGGCGCGGGCATCGCGTACCCGTTTGCGGGCGTTGGTCAGCTTGTCAGCCTTGTCAGCCTTGTCGACCTTGGTCACCTTGCCGGCTTTGTCGTTCGTGTCATTGGCGGTGGAGGAATCACGTGTGCGGCCAGAGTGCCGACGGGGGCCCGGCCGGTCACCCTTGTCCGACGAACTCGCGCTGGTGTCGGACTTTGAGCCCTCCGAGCCTGACCCGGTGTCGGCGCTCGCCACGTCGGCCCCGGCGATCATTGCGGCAGAAACGCCTGCGGCAACCGCGCCCGCTCCCATCCATACCGATAGTCGCGCCACAGTGTCTCCTGCCCGAGATGCCATTTGATTGTTGGACGTCACGGTAAGGCACCCACACGCTTCAGTAGACAGTTTTGGCGAACTGTGCACGCGACAGATTTGATCTTGGGCAGCATCTACGATCCGAGGCGTGGAGACGGAGAAGGCAAGACTGCGCGCGCGGGCGACAGGGTTACTCAGATTCCTCCTCGGCCTAGCAACCATTGCCGTTGCGAGTGTGTTGGTGGCGTGCTCTTCCGGCTCTGCGCCCACCGCTCGGACGATGGACGTGCCGTTGCAGACGGGCAAGCAGACCACGCTCCCGTTCAACACTCTGGGGTTTAGGGAGATGGGTGCCGACGCAAACAACGTGCTCTACCTGGGCGGTGGCTCCGGGATCGCGACACTGGCAGCAGGCGCCGCCCAACCAACCCCGTTGAAACTCAGCGGTTATCGCACCGTGGCCACGTTGGCGGTCGCGCCGGACGGCACGGTGTACTTCGTCACCCTCGACGGTGTCGTCGAGTCCCTGGCACCCGGATCTGCCACCCCGAAACCGCTACCGTTCGGCAAGCTCCAGAAATTCAGCGACATCGCAGTAGCGCAGGACGGCACGGTCTACCTCGGCGACAACCAGCACAACAAGCTGTTGAAGCTCGCTCCCGGTGCGACCGAGCCGACTGAACTCACGGTCAACGATGTCGACGGGGTCGGACACATGGTGACCGACGCCGCCGGCAACCTGTTCGTATCCAGGAGGGGCAAGACCGTGAAGATCGCGAAGGGCGCAACGGCTGCTGAGCCGGTCGTCGGCGTGACTGACGATGTAGGCGGCCTGGCGGTCGACGCCGCGGGCAATCTGTATGCCACCGACGTGAAGGCGAACACCGTTTCCCGGATGCCTGCCGGCGGAGGCGATTGGACCCAGTTGCCGTTCAGCGGACTCCAGAGCCCGACCGACATCACCGTTGACGCAGACGGCAACGTCTACGTCATGAGCCAACTTAACCGGATCGTAAGGCTCGATGCCAAGTAATGTCGCAACACTTGTGCAGCTTTATCGGAGGGCGCTAACGACCCCGGTCGTAAGTACGCCAATGCCGTCGATGTCGATATCGATGGTGTCTCCCGGTTGGATAGCGGCGGTACCTCCGGGAGACCCGGTCAAGACGAGGTCACCGGGTTCGAGGGTCGCAAAGCCGGTGAGGTACTCGATCAGGAACGGGATGTCATAGGTCATGTCGGCTGTCGACCCGTCCTGGCGCACCTGCGCGTTCACACTGCAGCGCAAGCGAACTCCGGTCGTGGGGCTCAGTTCCGTTTCGATCCACGGGCCGACCGGGCAAAATGTGTCAAATCCCTTGCCGCGCGTCAACTGTGGGTCGCTGCGTTGGAGATCACGGGCACTCACGTCATTGGCACACGTGTATCCAAAGATGTAGTCCGTGGCCTCGGCGGCCGTGACGAACCGGGCGGGTTTACCGATGATGATCGCCAACTCAGCTTCATGTTCGACGTGGTTGCTCATGCTCGTCGGGGGTAGGACGATATCGTCGCCAGGGCCGATGATGGTCGAGGGTCCCTTCATGAACACCGAAGGCGATCCGTCGTGCCCGTATCCCATCTCAGTACGGTGATCTGAGTAATTCCGGCCTACGCAGAAGATCTTCGACGGAGTGACCGGCGCCAAGAGTCGCACATCCGCAGCGGCGACCTCGGTTCCCGTGGGGCGACCTTCGTCGTACGGCGGTCCGTCGAGTAGGTGAAAGGTGTTGCTCCGCAGGACTGCCCAATGGGCGAGTCCCTCGTGCTCGACGCGGGCGTACTTCATCGCAACGATTCCGTGGTCACGTGATGCGGTTGTCTTCCAATGGTTTGGATTTAGATGCGGCAATGCCCTGCACCATGATGGGACGGGCAAAGGTGTTCCTGTGGCTTCCGGCCACAATGCAGGTCTGGGCGGCCTGCTGCCACTGGGCGTAGTGAGGCGCGCTGCGGTGGGCGATTCTGAAAGCCTCTTCGTCCGCGTAGATTTCGTAAAGGTAGAAGCGCCCCGGCACGTCGATGTCTTCATGGATGTCGAACGCCAGGCAGCCAGGCTCGTCGCGCAGTGACGCCGCGGAGTTGGTTTGGATGGCGTCGAGGAAGTCATCGACCTTGTCGGCGTGAACGTCCAGGGTGACGAACAACGTGTACATCATCGCCCCGGTGCCACCGGTTCAACACCACAAGCCGCTGCCAGGGCATTGAGCTCGTCGACGGTCTTGGCGGGCAGTGTCACGACGCCGTCGGCCTCGGCAACAGCGCGGTTCTCCAGCTCGCCCGGCACCACGATCTCCCGGCCCGGCGCGGGACGAGAGGACTTGACTGAGGTGATGAACTCGTCCATGCGTTCGTTGAACTGCTCCGGCGCCATGATGGCCGCGATATCGATGGCGATGACGAGGTGGCCGCAGCCACTGCGCTGGTTCGGCACATACGGGCCGACGACGTTGCGGCCGAACGAGCTTCCGGTCAGCACGCCCGAGAGGACATCCATCATGAATGACACCGCGTAGCCCTTGTGTCCGGCCATCGGCAGGAGAAGACCGTCAAGAGCAGCCTGCGGATCGCTGGTCGGCAAGCCGCTGGCGTCGATCGCCCATCCGTCAGGCAGGCGTTGTCCGCGTTGTCGTGCGGCGTACACCTTGCCGCGTGCGACCCCGATGTTGGCGATGTCGAGGACGACGGTGCCATGACGGCCGCCGGGGACTGCGATGGACCACGGGTTGGCGCCGATGAGTTTCTCGACTCCACCCCAGGGCGCCATCGCCGGGCTGCCGTTTGTGGTGAGGATGCCGACGCAATTCCGATCGGCGAGGATCCGGGTCCAGTAGGCCGCGGTGCCGAAGTGGTTGCTATTTCGGACGGCCGCCACGCCGACTCCATAGACGGTGGCTGCGTTGCCCGCCGCGGTGATCGCGTGATGGGTGACGACCTGGCCGATTCCGTCATCTCCGTCGAGCACCGAGACCGCGGCATGCGAACTGATCGTCTCGACGTGGGTCACCGCGCGCATGGCTCCGCTTTCGATGCGCGCGACGTACCACGGCAGCCGGAGCATGCCGTGTGAAGGGTGGCCCCACATGTCTGCGGTCACCAGTGACTCAGCCACGAGGCGTGCGTCGGGCTCTGGAACGCCCTTGTGGACGAGGACGTTCGTACCCATCTCGACGAGATGGTGTGCAACGAAGCAATCTTCGACGTCCTGAGACGAGGAGGTGTTCATCTGTGCAGTCCGTTCAGGCGTCGGACTTCCTGGTCGGGGACCGGTTGGACATTTTGTCCCTGCAGGAGCAGAAAGAGCTTTGCCGTCTCTTCGATCTCTTCGAGAGCGTCTGCGGCAGCGGCCAAGTCGATCCCGGCGACGATGGGCCCATGGTTGGCCAACAGCAGGGCGTGATGCTCGGCGGCCGCCAGTTCCGCGGCTGGGCCCAGCGAGGAATCTCCGGGGGCGTGGTACGGCAGGATGGGCAGCGTGCCGACTCGCATGGCGTAGTAGGCGGTCAGGACTGGCAACGCGTTGTCGCGGTTGATGTCTCGTATACAGGAGACCGCGACCGAGTGGGTGCTGTGGGTATGTACGACGGCTCTGGCATTGGGACGAGCGCGGTAGAGAGCCAAGTGTAGGAACGCCTCCTTGGTCGGCGGTTGCCCGCCGAGGTGTTCGCCATCGGGGGTGACCCGGGACAACGATGTGGCGCGCAGGCGGTCCAGGCTGACCCCCGTCGGGGTCATGAGAATCGTCCCGTCGTCATCGACTGCGCTCAGGTTGCCGGTGCGTCCGAAAGTCAGGCCACGCCGGAAGAAAGACGCACCAAGGTCGACGATGTCGCTGGCGACGGTCATGACAGTGTCGGGCTGGTAGCGGCGCGGACGAGTAGGTCCGGTTGTCCGAAGTTACCGGATTTCAGCAGCAGCGAGATGCGGTGATCGGACGTGCTGCACCACGGCACTCCACGGTCGGCTTCGGCATCGACTACGACGGACTTCACGTCGAGCGCGTCGACAACGGCGCCGGATGTCTCTCCTCCGGCGACCACGACGCGGCGTGCCCCGGCGGCGACGGCGGCCTTGGCCAGCGCGCCCATTGTGGCTTCGAGCTGATCGGCGATGCCGGGGTCGGCGGGACCGCGTTCGGTGGCAGGCGCTGACGAATAGATCATCACCGGTTCGTCGCCGAGGTGTTCGAGCAGCCACGCTCGAGCCGGCTCGAACAGGTCGGCGGGCGTGGCGGCGGCGCGAGGGTCCAACCGCAGTGAGGCGAAGCGCGCTCGGGCCTGGGCGACCTGTTCCAGAGTGGTCTTCGAGCAACTGCCGGCAAAAACGACGCTGGCGCCGGCCGGCGCCAGCAGGGGTTCAGATGCGGCCTCGGTCTGATCGTGATCGGCGATGACACGACCGATTGCGCCGGCCAGCCCTGCGGCGCCGGTGATCACCGGCATGTCCGCGATAGCGCCGACGATGGTGAGCAGGTCCTCGTCGTCGAGCGCGTCGAACACGACATGACGGATGCCGTCGTCGGCGGCTCGGCGCAAGGCGTCGGCGACGACCGCGCCGCCTCGTCGGACCTCCTGCCAGCCAAGCAGTCTCACCGGATGTGGACTCTGGCCGGCCATCAATCGTGGCAGGCTTGAGTCTGTCATCGGGGTCAGGGGATGATGGCGCATCGACGATTCCGAGAGCAGCTGATCAGCGACGAACAGATGGCCTTGATAGACGGTGCGACCGTGCTCGGGAGTAGCGGGGCAGACGATCGTCATGGTCGTACCGGCGGCGTCGAGCAGGGCATCTGCGACGGGTCCGATGTTGCCTGCGGCGGTCGAGTCGAATGTGGAGCAGTACTTGAAGTAGACAGTGGGCGCGCCGGCCACGGAGGTCAACCAGTGGTGTGCGGCAAGGGACATCGTGACGGCAGCCTCGGCGTCGAGCGCCCGGGACTTCAGCGCCACCACCACGGCGTCGCATTCCTGGACGAGCGCCCCCTCGCCCGGCGCACCAAACAGCAGCACGGTGCGGAGCCCCTGCCGCCGCAGTGCGGCGGCGACGTCCGTGCCACCGGTGTAATCGTCGGCGATGCAGCCGATCTTCGGTCCCCGGCTCACGATGCCGCCAACCGGTGTGCGATCGCGCGGGCCGCCGATCGGGGCGGGCTGATCACGGGCACGGTGATCATGTCGGCCAGTGCCGCGGCGGCGGGACTCAACGAGTACTGAGCGATGCAGACCAGATCGAATTCGCGGCCGGTGCCGTCGAGTTCGGTGGCGAAGGCATCGGCTAGTGCAGGTATGTCGGCCCGCTCAGCCGCCTCGGCGGCGCTTCGACAGAACACCGGTACCACCTCCGCGGAAGGCGAGTTGGTGCAGGTCAGCGCCGCGGTGATGCGCGCCGAGGAGTCGGCCGCGGATGCCTGTAGCGAGGCCAACACCGCCACGCACCGAGGTGCCAAGGCTGCGATGTCCGAGACCATGTCGGCGTCAGAGGTGAAAACTGGTGTAACGAACAACTTTTCGGCGATTGCGCGCACCTCGCCGTACATCGAACAGGCGATCACCACAGCGTCGGCCCCACCGGTGACTCCGTGGCGGATCAAGTCCAGCATGCGGTCGCGCAGATTCGGGCTGAGCGCACCGCCTGCGGCGTCGGCGTCTATCCCTAGCCGGTCGTCCATCAAATTCCACAACACGGCGTCGGGAAGTTCTTGCGCAAGCGCCGCGCGAAGCGGCGCGATCGAGGCGGTGGTGTTGTGCACGGCGGCGATCAGTGGACGGTCTCTCACAGAGCCGCTACTCTCCCGGGGTTTCATGCCCGAGCCGCCAGACTGCAGTGGCTCCAAGACTTGTGTCGATGTGCTCGCGCATCAGGCTGGCTGCCGCGTCGGTGTCGCCCGCGGCAATCAAGTCGATCAGCAGCTGGTGTTCGTGTGCCTTTTGGTCACGGGCTGCCTGGGTGCGTTCGGTCTGCAGCGCCATGCGCCGATATCGATCGGCCTTGTCCCACAAGCCTTCCAGGGCATCGATGAGTAGATCGTTGTGGCTGGCCCGATAAACCGCGGCGTGAAAATTGCGGTGTGCGACGAGTTGGCTGACGGCCGGGCGGGTCGGAAGAGGCTCGATGAGGGCGAGGGCCGCCCGCATAGCCTGGATGTCGGCGTTGGTTCTGCGCTGGGCCGCCAGGCCCGCAGCCAACGGATCCAGCGATTTCCGCAATTCCAACAGATCTCTGGCTTCCTCCGCGCGCAGCGACGAAATGCGGGCGTCCCGGTGCGCATCGAGTTCGACCAGGCCCTCGCTCTTGAGCCGCCTCAGCGCCTCGCGCAACGGAGTGGTGCTGATGCCGATCTGGCCGGCGAGCTCGCGCTGCTGGATGACGGCGCCGGGCGGCAATTCGCCTGACAGGATGCGATCGCGCACCTGTCGGTACGCAAAGTCGCTCTTGGTTTCGAACAACTCCGCGGGCTGCGACATCGGCCACCTCTCTTCCAGGGTGGTTATAACGTACAGCAGCAGTCGGGCGGGATGCTAGGGGATCGTCGGGTCGTCCCGGTTCTCACGTTTGCGCAGTTATAGCCGCGATAACGTGCACAAGCTGGTTATTCCGAAATATGACGGGCTTGGCGGGTTGACGTCATAGGTTATAACCACTTACGGTGACCGGGCACACACAAGGTCGCCCATGAGTTCGACGTCTCATCTTCAAGGAGGAAGAGCATGAAATCAGTCCCGTCAGGGGTTCGTGCGGGGGGCCGCGCCATCCGCCTCGCCGCGGTCTTCGGCGTGGCCATCTCGATGGCTCTCACCGCGTGTGGGTCCGGCGAATCCACCGAACCCGGCGCCAACAACACCGTGAAGACCGGTGAAGCTCCCGACTATTACCCGGCTGAGTACAAGGACGTCATCGCCGCCTCGAAGAACGAAGGCGGGACGATGACGATCTACTCGAACACCGACCAGGAGAACTGGGCCCCGATCTTCCGGGACTTCAAGAAGAAGTACCCGTGGGTTACCGAGATCGCGGCCAACAATCTGGACAGCGACGAGGTTTTCCAGCGGGTCCTCAGTGAGCAGGCCACGGCAGGCTCAGCAGCCGACATCGTCGTCTCGAACGCCGCTCAGGCATGGGCCGACTTCGCCGCGCGCCCGGCAACGCTGTTGGAGTACAAGTCGCCAGAGGTCGCCAAGCTGCCCAAACAGGCGACGCTGATGCCCAACGTCTATGCGATGTCCCTTGACCCACTGTCGATCATCTACAACGCCTCTTTGATGACGGACAAACCGACCGGCCTGAAGAGCTTGGCCGACATCATTGCCAAGGATCCGGGCAAGTACGAGGGCAAGATCACCAGCCGTGACGTCAACGGCGCCTTCGGTTTCACCGTGTCACACGCATTCACCGAGGCGCGCCCCGATGCCTGGTCCACCTTGGAGAAGGTGCTGCCCATGGCCAAGGCCGAGACGTCCTCGGGCACGCAGCTCGAGAAAATCACCTCCGGTGAGTACCTGGCGGGAATCTTCATCAGCGCCGCCCCCGCATATCCGAAGGTTGCCGACAGCGGCGGCCTGCTGGGTCAGACCTTCTATGACGACGGAACTGTCGTGCTGCCGCGCGGTATCGCCATCCCGGCCGGGGCCCCGCATCCCGCCACGGCCAAGCTCTTCACCGACTTCGTCATGTCAGAGGAAGGTCAGCGCGCGGTCGCCGAGGGCGGTCTGACTTCCTACCGTGACGGCATCGAGGCAACGGACGGCAGGCATACCTACCAAGAGCTCGTGCAAGCCGTCGGTGAAGCCAACGTGATCGACGTGCCCTACGTGATGGTCCCCGAGAACCAGGTAAATGCATTCACCACTCGCTGGGACGGACTGCTCGGCCGATGAGCTACCGAAACAAAGGAATGTAACTGTCATGACGACGACGACAGCTCCGCCGCCGACCGTCCGGGGTTCCAAGGAGGGGGGCCATCCGGCCCCCCGCTATCGGAAGTTTCTCGGACTGGGACGCGAACTGTGGTTGCAGTACGCAGTCATCATCTTTCTCGCGATCCTGGTGCTGGCTCCCGTCGTTCCGACCTTGTATCAGTCGTTCCTGGATCGGCCGCTCTACGAGGCCGGCGGAGTGCTCAGCCTCGACAACTACGTCCGACTCTTCGCGGAGGCGGGATTTGGCGAGGTTGCCCTCAACACGATCTACTTCGCAGGTCTCACAACACTTCTGACGCTCGTGTTGGCCGTCCCGATGGCGATCGTCGTCGTGAGGACCAAGCTGCCAGGAGGCGGCGTCCTCGCTGCGGCCATGCAGTGGCCGTTCTTCATCTCCTCTCTCATCCTGGGTTTCGGCTGGATCATGATGTACGGCCCGTCAGGGTTCGTGAGCATCAAGATCCAGCAGGTTCTGGGGCATCTGCCGTGGAACCTCTACTCCATCCCGGGCATGGCACTCACCGAAGCCGTGGCGCTCGCGCCCATCGTTTATACGTTCTGTGCCAACGCCTTACGGCAGAGTGACGCGTCGCTGGAATCTGCCGCACAAGTCTGCGGCGCGGGTCCTGTGCGCATCATCTTCCAGGTCATCCTTCCGATGCTGCGCCCGCCGATCGTTTACAGCTCCATCCTGGTGATCTCCATGTCGGTGGAGACCCTCAGCGTGCCGCTGTTGTACGGCCAGCCGGTGAACATCCAAGTGTTCTCGACATTCCTGTTCAAGAACGGGCTGCAATCGATCAACCCGGACTACGGGGTGCTCGGCGCGGCGTCGGCGATCATCCTGGTGGTCACGGTCGGCTTGGTGGCGTTGCAGGCCAAGCTCCTCAAGGACGCTCAACGGTTCGTCTCGGTGCGGGGTAAGGCCACCCGGCCCCGGCTTCTGGACCTGGGCTGGCTGAAGTGGATCAGCTTGTGCGTCATCGTCTTCTACGTCGTCATGGGTGCGCTGATTCCCATTGCCGGACTGATCTTCCGATCGTTCACGCTGGTGTTCAGCCCGCTGCAGTCACCGTTGAAGAGTTTGACGATGAACAACTACGACCGCGTCTTCACCTATGCGGCCTACGTCCAGTCGATCAAGAACAGTCTCATCGTCGCGTCGCTCGGCGCGGTGCTGGTCACGTTCGTCGCTCTTCTGGCCGTCATGGTCGCCAGGCGGTCCACGTTCCGGTTCCGCCGCACTGTGGAGTACCTGGCCTTGGCGCCCCAGGCTATGCCGGGCCTCATCGTCGGCATCGGCTTCTTCTGGGCCTTCGCCTACGCACCATTCGGGTCCGGTCAGCTAGTGCAGGGCACCCTGTGGGCGCTGATCATCGGTTTCGGGTTGCGTGCATTGCCAAGCGGTTTCGGATCCCTGGCGCCGTCGATCATGCAGATCGGACAAGAGCTCGACAACGCAGCCCGTGTCGCCGGCGCTGACTGGGTGAAAACCTTCTTCCGCATTCTCGTGCGCCTGCTCAGTCCAGCGTTCGCTGGGGCGCTCATCCTCACCTTCGTCACCATGCTCAAGGAATATTCGCCCGCGGTGTTCCTCGGCTCTGCAAACACCAACATCATCGGCACGACGATGCTCGAACTCTGGGTTCAGGGCAACACCGGGTCGGTCGCCGCGTTGGCCACCATCCAAATCGCCATCACCGCAGCGTTCGTTGCGCTTGCCGGGCTCCTCCTGAAGGGACGTAAAACCGATGCCTGACGTCACAGTCAGCCACCTGCAGAAGCACTTCGGGGACAACATCGTTCTCGACGACATCGACTTCACCATCCGCGACGGTGAATTCTTCACGCTGCTCGGGCCTAGCGGGTGCGGCAAGTCCACCACGCTCAACTGCATCGCCGGGCTCGAGCAGCCGGACAGCGGCACGATCGCCGTGGGCGACAACACCTTCGTCGACACCGCCCAGAAGGTGTTCGTCCCACCGGAAGGACGGAACCTTGGCATGGTGTTTCAGTCCTACGCGTTGTGGCCGCACAAGACGATCAACGACAACCTCGCAATGCCGTTGCAAATCCGCAAGATCAGCAGGGACGAGCAGCGCCGGCTCATCGACGACGCCCTGGACAAGGTAGGACTTCTGCATCTGCGGGACCGCTACCCGCACCAGCTGTCCGGCGGACAGCAGCAGCGTGTCGCGCTGGCCCGGGCATTGGTCTATTCACCCACGGTCCTGCTGCTCGACGAACCACTGTCGAACCTCGATGCCAAGCTGCGCGAACAGGCGCGGGCCTGGCTCAAGCGACTGCAGGAAGACCTCGGCATCACCACTGTCTACGTCACGCACGATCAAGATGAGGCGCTTGCCTTGTCCGACCGGATCGCGGTCATGTCCGCCGGCCGGATGCTCCAGGTCGCAAGCCCCGCGGAGATCTACGAGACGCCGGCCACTGCCGAGGTCGCCGCCTTCGTGGGCCGGTGCAACTTCCTGCAGGCCGAAATCACCGAGTCGACTGCCTTTGATGCGGTCGTCAGACTGGCAGCCAATGGGCAGCCACTGAAAGTCAAGACAGACCAGTCGATTCCGGTAGGACAACCGGTGACGGTTGCCATCCGGCCGGAGCGGCTGCGGTTGTGCCCACCCGGAACCTCCTCGGGATCAGGCGACAACGCTCTGGACACCGAGGTGCTCACCGTGTCCTATCTCGGCTCCCGCTATGAGTACGACGTGAAGCTCGGTGACCAGGTGGTTCAGGTTGTATGTGACCGCGGCGGGCTCAAGGGTCCCGTTCGTCTCAGCGTCGAACCGGAAGCCTGCCTGCTGTACCGCGAGGCCGACGTTCTGTCAGCCGACGTCCAAGAACTGCTGACCGTCGCACCTTGAAACGAAGAAGGACAACTTCTGTGACAACTTCCGCTTCACGCACCTACGCCCTCGGCGTTCTGCCCGGCGACGGAATCGGCCCGGAGATCGTGCCCGCGGCGGTTCTGGTAGCCGATGCGGCCGTCGCTGAGATCGGCATCCCAGCCATCCAATGGCGCGAACTGCCGCTGGGCTTCAAGGCCATCGAAGGGCTCAACGAAGCGACACCGGCAAGCACACTGGCCGCGCTGGCGGAGACCGACGGCTGGCTACTCGGGCCCCACGACAGTGCGGCTTACCCGGAGCCGTTCCGCTCGCAGCTCAACCCCAGCGGCACGATCCGCAAGCACTTTGACCTCTACGCGAATGTTCGCCCGGCGAAAGCGTTTCACGGCGGGAACGCCGTGGTCGCTAACACCGACCTCGTTATCATGCGCGAGAACACCGAGGGCTTCTACGCCGACCGCAACACCTACCGAGGCACGGGAGAATTCATGCCCACCCCCGACGTTGCAATCGCGATGGGCATCATCACGCGCAGCGCGTGCGAACGAATCGCGCGCGAGGCGTTCGAGTTGGCATCGCGGCGCCGCAAGCGCGTCACCATCGTGCACAAGGCCAATGTGCTGAAGATGACCACGGGACTGTTTCGCGACGTCTGCCGGGAGGTCGCGCAAAACTATCCCGAGATCGAGGTGGATGACTACCACATCGACGCCATGACGGTGCACCTCGTGCGGCGCGCCAACGAATTCGATGTACTGGTCACCGAGAACATGTTCGGCGACATTCTGTCCGATCTCGCTGGAGAACTGGCCGGATCACTCGGTATCGCCCCATCGCTGAACGCATCCCAGGACCGAGCCATGGCACAGGCAGCGCACGGGTCGGCGCCCGACATCGCCGGCCAGGACCGCGCCAACCCGATCGCGATGATGCTTTCCACCGCAATGCTGTTCGATTGGCTTGGCGCACGACACGATGACAGTGCGCTCACCCAGGCAGCGGCGTTGATCGAGCGAAGCGTCGAAGCGACTGTGGCCCAGGGCATCTGCACCGGCGACATGGGTGGCAACGTCGGATGTCGCGAGTTCAGTGAAGCGGTCGCGGCCGCCGTCAAAAAACCGTGACCGCCGCAGCGCACCTGACCGGCACACAGCGTGACACGTTGGGAACTCAACGCGATCTCGCCGTGGTGGGCGGGCGGCTGCGCTATCACAGCGTCGCCGCCGTCGCGCCGAGCACCATGCCCGTCACGCGTCGCATCCTGCTCGAGAACACTCTGCGCTTCCACGACGGCACGTCCCGTGGCGATGACCAGGTCGCGGCCGTCATCGAAGGCGGCGGTTCGGCGGTGGACCTGTTCCCCTCACGGGTGTTCCTGCACGACACCAACGGCGTTCCGGCACTGGTGGATCTGGCTGCCCTACGCGATGCGATGGCCGCGTGGGGCGGGGATCCGGGACGCGTCAACCCGATGATCCCCGGCGAACTGGTGGTCGACCATTCCGTCATCGCCGACGCCTTCGGTACGCCCGATGCGCGTCAACGCAACGTGGAGCTTGAATACACCCGCAACGAGGAGCGATACCGCTTCCTGCGATGGGGCCAGAAGTCGCTGAAGGACTTCGCCGTGGTGCCCCCCGGAACCGGCATCATGCATCAGGTCAATCTGGAACGGCTTGCCCGCGTGGTGATCCCGGAATCCGGCTGGGCCATTCCCGACGTATGTCTGGGAACCGACTCCCACACCACGATGGTCAACGGCCTCGGTGTCCTCGGCTGGGGCATTGGGGGGATCGAAGCAGAAGCGGCTCTGCTGGGGCAGTCGGTATCGATCAACGTGCCGGAAGTCGTCGGGGTGTCACTGCACGGCGTGCTGCCGCCGGGGTCGACGGCGACCGACCTCGTACTCACCATTACCGAACTACTCCGCAGCCATGGCGTCATCGGCAAGTTCGTCGAGTTCTTCGGACCTGGCGTGGCAAACCTTCCGTTGACCGACCGCGCGACGATAGCCAACATGAGCCCGGAGTTCGGTTCCACGTGCGCACTTTTCCCCATCGACGCAGAGACATTGCGATATTTGAGGCTGAGCGGACGCGCCGAAATTCAGATCGAGCTGGTGGAGAAATACGCTAAGGCGCAAGGGCTTTGGCATGATCCCGACCGCCAACTGCGGTTCGATGCCACCGTCGAGCTAGACCTCGGCCGCGTGGTGCCCGTGCTTGCCGGCCCGTCGCGCCCCGAGGACCGGGTGCCGCTGGACGAGGCCAGACAGCGATTCTCCGATGCTGTTCAGAACGTCAATGGCACTCAAGGCACCCCAACGACCGCGACGGTGCGGCTAGGGGAGGACGACTACGAGATCCGCGACGGCGCGGTGGCCATCGCGGCGATCACGTCGTGCACCAACACCTCCAACCCGGAGGTGATGGTCACCGCAGGCCTACTGGCGCGCAACGCCATGCGCGCAGGCTTGCGCAGCAAGCCTTGGGTCAAGACGACGCTGAGCCCGGGATCTCGGGTGGTGATGGACTATTACTCTCGCGCCGGGTTGGTCGAGGACCTTGAGAGCCTGGGCTTCTTCCTTACCGGCTACGGCTGCATGACATGCATTGGCGCCTCGGGTCCGTTGATCGACGAGGTGTCCCGCGCGGTCCGCGACGGAGTGGTGGCGGTATCGGTCTTATCCGGTAACCGCAACTTCGAGGGACGTATCCAGCCCGAAGTGGCGATGAACTATCTCGCGTCTCCGCCGTTGGTCATCGCGTATGCGCTTGCGGGCACCATGGACATCGATCTGACCACTGAGCCCCTTGGACACGGAGTCGATGGACATCCGGTGTATCTCGCCGACTTATGGCCGCAGCCAACAGAAGTACGCGACATCATCGCCGGGAACGTGACTACTGACCTGTTCGTCGACGCCTACGACGATGTCTTCTCCGGGGACGATCGATGGCGACGAATCGACGTCGCCAACAGTGAACTGTTCCCGTGGGACGCATCGTCGACCTACGTCCGCAGGCCCCCCTACCTCGACGGCCTGAACCGGCAACCGAGCCCGGTCGACGACATCCGCGACGCTCGGGTGCTCGTCAAACTCGGAGATCTGGTCACCACCGACCACATATCGCCCGCCGGGGCGATCACGTCCGGAACGCCCGCGTGGGACTACCTGGCCGCGCACGGCGTCAGCCGTCGTGACGTCAACACCTACGCATCGCGGCGAGGCAATCACGAGGTGATGATGCGCGGGGCGTTTGCCAATGTGCGACTGCAGAACGGCGTCGCACCGGGTACGCGCGGTGGCCGTACCCTCAACTTTCTCGCTGGGGGTGATGAGACGACGATCTTCGACGCTGCCGCAGCGTACCGGGCCGCGGGCGTTCCGATGGTCGTCGTGGCCGGTCGAGATTACGGAGGTGGGTCGTCGCGGGACTGGGCCGCGAAAGGGCCGGCACTACTTGGCGTTCGAGCTGTGGTCGCCCGATCCTTCGAGCGCATCCACCGCTCCAACCTCATTGCGATGGGCATCATTCCGATAGAACTCGTCGACGCCGGGCCTGACGACGTCGCACCCACGGGCGCCGAACGCATCAGCATCACCGGGCTCGAAACCATGAACACCGGTGAGGTGCCCGCGAGGGTCGTCGTCGACAACGGGCACGCCCGCTTCGCCGCGGTGCCCCGGCTGGACACTCCACGCGAAGCCGACTACATCCGCCACGGTGGAGTCATGCCGTATGTGCTGCGCCACCTGATCTCGGACTAGGTCGGCTACCCGCTGTTCTAAGCGGGTCCTGAAGCAATGCGGTCCAGCCAGTCGGAGAGCAATGCGGCCTCCGATGGCATCAGCGCGCGCGACTCCGGCAGCACGGCCTTGAGGGCTATGGCCCGCCGGGCAAGCAGATCGTCTCCAGCATCCCGGTCGACGGCGACGTCGGTTGTTATCACCGACAACACCGCCTCGCGCAATGCTTCCGAGAGGCCGCTGTCGCGCTCATCAGGGGGCATCGAAATGAGATTGAGGGTCACGCCGCGACAGGCCGAGTGCATCATGTCTGCCGCGCGGTCGACGCTGACTTGTAGGCGACCTGCCTGTGCGATCCGGTGAATGATCCTGTGTAGCACCGCATGTGCCTCCACCACCGCTTCAGGCCGCGCATCAGGGCGTGGATCGCCGTAGAGGATCGCGTACACGGCCGGGTGGGCCAGGCCGAACTCGACGCTCAGATCCCAGCCGCGGCGTAGATCGTCGACGGGATCGGCCTCGCGCGGCCGCGACTTCTTCGTCTGCAGATAATCGGCGAAACCCCGGCTCGCCGCGGCGTCCAGCAACCCGCGCATATCGCCGAAGTGACGGTAGATCGTCGGCGACTGCACGCCTGCCGCCGCGCTGACGGCACGGGTTGTGACTGCTTCACGACCGCCCTTGTTCAGCAGTACGGCTGCAGCGCACACGATTCGTTCGCCCGCGTCGGGTCCGTCTGTACGAGGCACTTGTCATTGATAACAGATCGATGTTTGCAATGCCACCGTGGCAGTGCTATCAATAAAATGGTAGCGCTGACAACACACCGATGGAGTGAGAGACATGGCAGATACGAATTCACCAGCGCAGGGCCCCGGCAGAGTCCTGTCACGCCGCTCGATGCTGGCCGCCACGGCCGCCACTGCCGCGGGCGCGGCCGGAATTGCCGGAATCGCCGTGGCGCAGGAAGGCGGGTATCAGGCGAACGGCATGTCTGCGCTGGTCACCGGTTCATCGCGGGGAATCGGCGCGGCCACTGCCAAGCGCTTGGCGCGCGACGGATATGCAGTGACCGTCAACTGCGTCGTGAATCGGGACTTGGCGGCCGGTGTGGCCCGTGAGATCGAGTCGGCCGGCGGGCGCGCAATCTGGGTGCAGGCCGACGTCAGCGACCCGTCCGCGGTACGCCGGCTGTTCGACGAACATCAACGTGCCTTCGACGGCGTCGATGTGGTGGTGGCGAACGCCGGCATCATGCGGTTGGCGCCTTTCGGCAGCATGGCCGACGCGGACTTCGACCGCATGTTCGCGGTCAACGCCAAAGGCAGCTTCAACACGCTGCGGGAGGCTGCGAAACGCGTGCGCGACGGCGGTCGCATCATCACACTGTCGTCGAGCATCACCCAGTTGCGTAGCCCGACCTACGGCCCGTACGCAGCGACCAAGATGGCACAGGACATGTATGCGAGCATCCTCGCCAAAGAGCTCGAAGGTCAACGGATCTCGGTCAACGCGATAGCGCCCGGTGTCGTCAACACGCCGCTGTTCACCGATGGAAAGACTCCGCAGCAGATCGCCGGATTCGTCGAACGCACGCCGCATGGCCGCCTCGGCGAACCCACCGACATCGCTGACACGATTTCAGCCCTCTGCGGCTCCAGCGGAGCGTGGGTGAACGGGCAAACGGTGTTTGCCAACGGCGGCATCGTCTGACTGAGGCGATGGTTGAGCACGAGCAGACAGAGTGATGTCATGGTCCAAATCCAGTGGCCTGTAAAGGTTATGGTCATCACCGCGGCAGCGTTCGCCCTTGCCGCATGCACCGAGGCGGCAACCCCGAACTCGACTCAGGAGACGTCCGTCGTAGTGGCAACGATCGCCGACGAACCCCAAGCGGCGAAAGTTGCCCCGGGGCAGGTCGGCGAGTTGGCCACCGGCCTGCGTATGCCCTGGGGACTCACGTTCCTGCCAGACGGTTCAGCCCTGATCTCCAGCCGCGATACCGGAGCCATCCATCGCGTGTCCGCGAGCGGCGGCGTCCCCACGCTCGTCGGCACGGTCGACGGGGTTTCAGACACCGCAGAAGGTGGACTGCTGGGCCTCGCGGCGTCGCCGGACTTCGCCGTTGACCGCGCCGTGTTCGCCTATGTGTCAGGTCAGCCCACGAATCGTGTGGTCGTATTGCAATTCAACGAGGACGCCACGTCGTTTGTCGTCGGACGGACTCTCGTCGAGGGGATCACGACGGACAATCGCCACCACGGCGGCAGGCTCGTGTTCGACACCGAGGGCAACCTGTGGATCGGCACCGGGGACGCGTTCGACGGTTCGTATGCGCAAGACCCCGAGTCGCTCAATGGCAAGGTGCTGCGAATCCGGTCGGACGGCTCAGTTCCAGCGGGCAACTCAACTGGCCTTCTTAGGCTCGAGCTGCAGCCACAATGGCGGCCAGGCTGACCAGGTCAGCGGAAGCGGACATTCAACGTCGCCAGGCCGAAGATCTTCCGCCCACCGGACTTCGCGCCGACGATGACCACACCGGTGCGGGTCGCGGGGTCCAGTGATTTGATCCGGCCGCTGTACTCGATGTCCGCCCCGCCGGTGGCCGGCACGACCGCGGGCTGCGAGAGGCGCACCGCGTAGCGGGTGACCGAACCGGGGTCGCCCGTCCATGAGGAGCCGAAGCTGGCACCCAACCCCATCGTGAGCATTCCGTGGGCGATCACATCGGGCTGCCCGGCCAGCTTGGCGATGTTCTCGTCCCAGTGCAGCGGGTTGGCGTCTCCGGACACACCGGCGTAGTTCACCAGGTCGCCACGGGACAGTCGGGTGTGATGCACCGGTAGCTCGTCGCCGACCTTCACGTCGTCGAAGGACGGCGACGCCGGCGTGCGGGTCGCGCCCGCCTCGGCGATCCGAATCTCGCCCTCGGGGCGCACCGTCTTCTCGTACACCGCGTTGGCGTCGACACCGAGCAGATTCACGTCGTGCATCATCACGTCCTGCACGGCTGTTCTGATCGCCGGATCGACATCGTCGCCGGTCACGCCCACGACTGTGGTGTGCAGGGTGTGCACCCGCTCGCCGGCAGCGTCGGTGAAGGTGTTGGTGACGGTGATCAGGTCCCGGCCGGCGATTCTGCGGACCGACGTGAGCTCGACGTCGATGCGCAGTTCGTCTCCCGCCACGATGGGACGGTGCTGCTCGAAGACCTCTTCGGTCTGCAGGTACATGTCGTAGCCGACGACCACGGATTCGAACATGCGCTGGTTGCAGGCCATGGCCGGTGTCGACGTGAAGGTCAGCGGCGCCACCAGGTCCGAGAATCCGAGCTCCGCGGCGGCGGCGACATTCCAGTGTGCGGGGTGGTAGTCCTGCACGGCCCGGGCGAATTCGCGGACCTTCTCGCGGCCCACCAGGTAGGTCTCGTCCATCTGGTAGTAGTGCCCGACTCTCGATTCGAGCGCGGACGCTTCTGCTGCTGCGGTCATGAAGATGCTCAACTTTCCTATCGGCTTGTTCGCTGAGGCCGACCAAAGCACCCTAACGCCTCGCTCCATCACCAATGATTGGCGCTCGAAGCTTTGAACCACTAATTTTCCTGGGGTGATGTCCTCAGCTGCTGGTGCAGTCGCGCGGTGTATCGCCCCTTTTCTGACAGTTGCGGCCGTTGTCGGCATCGGTCTCGTCAACGAGCCGGTGCAGGCCCCGACGGTGCGCCTGGCCAGCGAAGGCAACCCGCTGGCCGGACAAACCTTCTACGTCAATCCCTCGTCGAAGGCCATGCGCGCGGCGCAGAGTGACCCGAGCCCCGAGTTGACCGCCATCGCGAACACCCCGACGGCGTACTGGATGGACCACATATCCACGCCGGCCGTGGACGCGAAATACATCGCCACGGCGCAGGCTGCCGGCACGATGCCGATTCTGGCGCTCTATGCCATCCCGAACCGCGACTGCGGCAGCTTCGCTGCGGGTGGGTTCGGGTCGGGCGATGCCTACCGAGGCTGGATCGACGGCGTCGCATCCGCCATTGGCGGCGGACCGGCAGCGATCATCCTCGAGCCCGATGCGCTCGCCATGGCCGACTGCCTGTCGGCCGATCAGCGCCAAGAACGCTTCGATCTGATGCGCTATGCCGTCGACACACTGACCCGCAACCCGGCCACGGCCGTCTACGTCGATGCGGGCCACTCCCGATGGGTGGCCGCCGACGAAATGGCAAACAGGCTCAACCAGGTTGGGGTGGCGAAGGCGCGCGGTTTCAGCCTCAACACCGCCAACTTCTTCACGTCCGAAGAGCAAATGGGTTACGGCGACGCCATTTCCGGCATGACGGGCGGATCGCATTACGTCATCGACACGTCGCGCAACGGCCTTGGACCCGTCGACAGCGACTCTTGGTGCAACCCGCCCGGTCGGGCGCTCGGTGTGCCGCCGACCACGGCGACCGGCAACGGCAACGTCGACGCCTTCCTGTGGGTCAAGCGCCCCGGTGAGTCCGACGGCGCGTGCGGCAGCGGAGAAGCCTCGGCGGGCACGTTTGTCAGCCAGTACGCGAAGGATCTGGTCCGCAACGCGGGACGGTAGGCCCGCTCAGCCGGCGGAATGCAAAGCCTGCTGCCCGAACGTGTTGAGTCCGAGCGACCCGTCGGGCAGCACCAGCTCACCGCGCTGCATTCTCGTCCGCAGGTATGCGAAAGTCTGTGCGGTCTGGGCGAATAGATGCTCGCCGGCGCGCAGTGGCGGTCGGGTCGGACGGTCCCCGGTGACGAACTGCCGCAACGGTTTCACCTCGGTGTGGTAGTCGACGTTGAAGAACAGCGGGAATGAGTACCGCTCTTCCTTCACGCGTCGCACCCGATGGCTGGTCGCGATGAACGTGCCGTTGGTCCACAGTTCGAGCATGTCGCCGATGTTCACCACGAACGTGCCGGGAATGGGCGGCACGTCGATCCACTCACCGGCCCCGTTCATCACTTCCAGGCCCGGTGCGGTGGGTTTGAGCAGGGTGAAGCACTCGTAGTCGGTGTGCGCGCCGATGCCCTGGGAATCCTCGGCGTCGGCGTTGTACGGATAGTGGATCAGCCGGAGTTGGCTGGGGGTCTTGGTGGCGTGCCGCGCGAACGTGTCGGGATCCTCGCCCAACGCGACTGCGAACGCCCACAGGAGCCGGTGCCCGACATCCAGCACCGCCTCGTAGTACGCGGTCACCGATTCGGCGAACCCGGGCAGCTCGGGCCAGGTGTTCGGGCCGAGCATCGGATTGTCGGCCAGATAGTCCGGGTCGTCGGCAGGAAGGTCCAGCGCGGTGTCGAAAGCCTCTTTGAGGTCGGGCGGTCCACTCTCCATGCCCTCTTCACCGACGGGAACGTACCCACGGTGGCACCGCGACAGTCCGATGTAGGAGCGCATCTTCTCCTCGAACGGCAGCGCGAAAAACTCTTGGGTCGCCGACAGCATGCGCTCGAAAAGTAGTTCGGCCATACCGGTTCCGGTGATGTAGAAGAATCCGACTTCGCGCGCGGCCTTACCGAGCTCGGCGGCCGCACGTTCTTGTGCCTCACGGTCCGCCGACGCCAGCCGGCTGATATCGATGATCGGTACCTCAGTGAAAGATGTTGCACCGCTCACAATTCCACTTCTCCTTCGGTCCTCTTGGCGTGCCACCGCACGCCATTGATCAACAGTTCCTTCCCATCCCGGCACGGCGCCAGCGCCGCCCACTGGGATCCGCCTACCGTGCCCAACACGGCGCCGTCCTCGTCCGTCCAGCCGAACTCGTCGCCCACCCGCACCAGCACCGCGGTCTGGCCCGCTGCCGACTGCAGCACCAGCGACCAGCACGGTGATCCAGCCGGCTCGTCACGAACCCAGTGCTCCACGTAGTCGGCATGAACCCCGACCTCGACCAATATGTCGGCGTCCCAACTCATTCGGCCTGCGTCGGGTGAGTCGGACGGTTCGGTCGCCACCAGTCGCTGCCACTCGAACACGTCGCCGTGCTGTTCGAGCACCCCGGCGAAGCCTCGGCTGTCCACGTACCCGGTGGCGCCCTGCAACCAGCGGACGTCCGCGGTGGTGTCAGTGGACCCGTCCGATTCGATCAGCAAGGTACGACGCCACAGTCCGGTGCAGTCGGCCATCAGGACGGTGCTCACCGCCCCGTCACCGTCCCGAAGCGTTCGTGGAAATGACTGGTCAATTCGGGCCACACGTGCGGATCGTGCCCCGGAATGAGTTGGTAGCCTCTCTCCTTCGCGAGTTTCTTGAGCCGTCGAATGGGTTCGACGGTCTCGGCCGGGTCGACGTCGATGTAGCCGCCGATGGCCAACTCGTGCTCGATGTTCTCGGTGAGATCTGCGGCGTCGAATGCGAACACGAATCCGTCACCGCCGACCGACTTGTCGAGCTCGACCATGAAGCTCTGATGCCCTGGCGTGTGTCCGTAGGTCGGGATCGCGGTGATGCCGGGCGCGATCTCGGCTTCGCCGTCGGCGAGCTGCCAGTCGATGCGCGGATCGTCGAAGTCGATCCTGTTGATCGCATTGTGTTGCGGCTCTGGGTGATTGGACAGTCCATACTCCAGCTCGCGACGTTGGGCGTGTACCGGCACCTTGCCGGCGAACAGCTTCAACCCGCCGGCATGGTCGTGGTGAAGATGGCTCACCGCTACGACGTGGATGTCGTCGATGTCGACACCGATATCGAGCAGGGACTGCTCGATGGGTTCGCCCGGGCCCGGCAGCACCGGCCTGTACTCGACAGTCGGGAAGAATCTGCGGTACAGAGCCGGGTCACGGATGAGCGCGGTGTTGAATCCCGTGTCGAGCAACACCCAGCCACCGTCGGTCTGCAGCAGCACTCCGGGCACAGGTTCGCGCATCCGTAGGTCTGGGTTCGACCCGTAGACTGACACCGATTTCGGCAGTTCCTCCCAACCCAGTGTGAGAAGCACGATGCGACGGACTTTTCCGTTGGTCACACCCATGTTCAGCCCACCGTCAGTGCCGCGATGCGCAGCGAGTTCGGGTTGGTGACGACATGTGCCTGCTCGATTCCCTTCAACCAGGGTTGCGCGACCATGAAATCGTCCACATCGGCGAGGTTCATCCAGCACCCCGTCTGCTTGGCCTCACCCGCGGCGTCTGAGAATGGCTGGTCAGCACCGGATTCCAGTCCCCTGGCGAGTGCGGAGGCGATCGGTGGTGCGGAGCAGCCAAGGTAGTTGAGCCCGCCGTCGGAGTCCCACGAGATGTGTCCCCAGGTGTAGGGAGAAGGGGCGTCCGGCCATGCCGTTGCGGTGAACACGTCGGGTGCGGCCTGGCCGTCGCCGCCGATCCAGCCGTAGATCTCCGAGGTGGGATAGCTCTGCACCTTGGCGGTCAGGCCAGCGGCAGCCAGCTGCGTCTGAATCAGGTTGCTGATCAACTGGTTGTCCGGGTTGCTGGAGTCATAGCCTATGGTCAGGGCCTTCTGCTCCGCGGGCCAGCCCGACGCCACTCCGCTGAGCACCGACGGATCGTGTGTCACTGCTTGTTTGGCGTATTCGGCCGAAATCACGTTCGCCGGGTACAGCTGGCCGGCGACCTTACCGCGGCCGAAGTAGGTCTGCTTGACGAGTTCGTCGACATTTATGGCCTGCAGTAGGGCAGTCCGGTTCTTCGGATCGGTCAGAGCGCCCTTGTGCGGGTTGACGTAGAGGTAGTTGGACATCATCGTGGGCAGCGAATAGTGCGCGAAACTGGGGTTGTTCAGGTAGGACTCCACTGCCGAGGACGGCAGATTGTGCAGGATCGCGGCGATCTGGCCATTGTTGAACTGCAGCTGCTGCGCCGAGACGTCGGTGATGACCGGGATCTCGACCTTCTCGAAATACGGTTTGGCGCCCCAGTAGTCGGGGAACGCGGCGAGTCCGTAGTGCGAGCCGACCGCAGCATCGGTCAGCACGTACGGACCGGTGCCCAGATCATGGCTCGTCAAATATGCCTGAGCATGATCGCTTCCGGCATTCTGCTGCAGTCCGGTTGGGCTGAGCATACGCGGCCCGTACGGCGACGCGAGGTAGTCCAGAAATGCCGAGTTGGGCTCCTTCAGTGTGACCGTAACATCGTAATCACCCTGTGCGGTAACGGAATCCACATCCTGGACCATGTATGCGGGGCCTTGGTTGACCGCGAGCCGACGGTCGAACGACGCCTTCACCGCTGCCGCCGTGAACGGCGTGCCGTCATGGAACTTGACGCCTTCCCGGAGTTTGAAGGTGTAGACCTTGTTGTCCGGCGATGCGGTCCACTCGGTGGCCAGCAACGGTTCCAGTTCGGCTTTGTTGGTGCCGGCCTTGTACTGCAGCAGCCCCTCGTACGTGTTGGTGGTGAGCAGCAGACCCTGACTGGCGTAGAAGATGTCGGGGTCCGGCGGCTGGCCGGGGTCTTGCAGGAACGACAGGTGCAGCACTTTGTCGGTGGGCGCCGCGCTGGGTGCGCCGTTGGACGAGTCGGACCCGCCGCAGGCGCTCAGCGCCAGGGCTGCCACAGCGCCAATGGCCGCAACGACTTTGGAGGCTTTTAAGCGACGGGTCACAGTACGGCTCCTTCGAGGACAGGGTTGGCGGCGGCGCGGAAGGCCGCAAGGATTTCGTCGCTGGTGCGCATCGCGCCGGTCTGCAGGTACTCCATGGCGTCCAGCGCCGCGTCGTGGCGGTACTGCGACGAGCCGCCCACGCAGTCCGAGACCACCCGCACGTAGTAGTCGCGTTGATGCGCGTCGGCGAAGGTGTAGTGCACGCACACGTCGGTGAGCCCGCCGATCAGAATCAGCGTCGACGCGTCCAAACCCCGCAGCACGATTTCGAAATCGGTTCCGATGAAACCCGAGTAGCGCCGCTTGACGATGTGTATCTCGCCGGGTTCCGGCCGTAACGACGGCTCCAGATCAGTGCCCGGCAGGCCTTCCACGCAGTGCACACCTTCGGTGCCGTCCAGTTCCCGCCCGAAGTCCACTCCACTGGGTCGGTGCACCTCTTGGAAGAAGATGACCGGTATGTCTACGGCTCGGGCTGCGGCGACGAGTTGTTCGGCGATATGGACGCGTTCGGCGTGTCCGGGCATCATCGGGATGCCCGCCTGGTCGGCGGTCATGGCGCCGCCTTCTTGCATGTCGACGACGACAAGCACGGGGTTACCGACGATTATTGGTTGTGTTGGCACGGCACCTAACCTCCTGCTATTGCGATGCGGGGATCTGCTGCTGCCTGCAGCAGGTCGACTGCGGTGTTGATGGCGACGTAAAGCGCGCCGAGCACGAGCGTCACCCCGGCGATGGCCGGGAAGTCGGCCACCGGGATGCTCTGTGCGATGTATTGCCCGATACCGGGCCAGCCGAAGACCTGCTCGACGACCAGCACGCCCGAGAGCATCAGGCAGATCTGCAGGCCGGTCATGGACAGCGTGGCGCCGACACAGTTGCGCAGCACGTGGCCGAGCACGATGCATGGTTCGGAAAGCCCTTTGGCCCGTGCGGTTCTCGCGTAGTCGCTGTCGATGTCCGTCACCAGGCTCGAGCGCAGCACCCGGCCGATCGCGACCGCCGGGCCGAGGGCGATCACTGTCGCCGGCAACAGCAGATGGTGCAGGGCGTCACCGATGACGTCGAACCTCAGGCGCAGCAGGCCGTCGACCGTCAGCAGTCCGGTCGGCCCGGTCGGTGGGTTGGCGACGGCGCTGCGGCCGTTGGCCGGCACCCATCCCAGCTGCTGGTAGAACACGATGAGCCCGACGATGCCGAGCAGGAACATCGGCGCGGCGGCCCCGGCGAACAGCACCGCGCGGAGTACACCGGAACCGCGCCACTTCAGCGTCGTTCCCACCGCCAACAATGCGCCCAGGATCAGCGCGATGATGATCCCGAACAGCGCCAGTTCGAGGGTGGCGGGGAAGAACGTTCCGAGGTCTGAGGCGACATCGTGGCGGGTGCGGTAGGACGTGCCGAGATCGCCTTGTACGGCGCCGGACAGGTAATGCCAGAACTGCACCAGGACCGGGTCGTCGAGGCCCAGCGCCTCGCGGCGCTCAGCTACGGCCGACGCCGAGGCTTGTGCACCCAACTGCGCTTTCACCGGGTCCAGCGGCGAGACATGTTGCAACACGAAGAGCACTGCCGTCAGCGCCACCAGGATCGCCACCATGGCAGCCAGCCGGGATAGGACGAACGCTCGCATCCCTGCCACCTCAGCTCGTCTTCATCAAATTGCGCAGGCCGTCTCCGGCGATGTTGGCGACGAGCGCCAGCACCATGACACCGAGGCCCGGCATGACGGGAATCCACCACTGCTGCAGGAAGTAACTGAGATTCCTCGCGGCATCGGCACCCAGTTCCGGCGCCGGCGCGGCCTGTCCGAGTCCGAGGAACGACAGGGCGGCCAGGGTCAGGATGAGGGTTCCGATGTCCAGGCTGGCAGCCACCAGCGCGTTGGGAAGGGCCCCGGGCAGTAGGTGTCGACGCGCCAGCCGCAATGGGCCGACTCCGGCAAGTTTGGCCGCTTCGATGTGCGGGCGGGCCGCGAGGCGGGCCACCTCGCCGCGCACCAGGCGGGCGTAGAAGGGCCACCAGACGATCGACACCGCGATCAGCGTGTGGACGAAGCCGGGGCCGAGCGCGGCGACCACGGCGATCGCCAACACTGGGGCCGGTAAGGACAGGAAGGCGTCGGTGATCCGCATCAGCAGCGCGTCGACCCAGCCGCCGACCGATCCGGCGATGAGCCCGATCAGCCCGCCGATGAGCAACCCGACCGCCACGACCGCCAGCGCCGCGAACCAACTCGCGCGGGCACCGTAGAGCACCCGCGAGAGCACGTCGCGGCCGATGCTGTCGCTGCCGAGCAGGAATCCGCTCGAGCCCGGTGCCTGCAACGGCACGCCCGCCGGAACCAGGGGATCGTGCGGCGCGATGACCGGCACTGCCACCGCCACGACGGTGACGATCAGAATCGACGCGACGGCTACCCAATTCCAGAGTCCGACAGGCATACTCGGGGCAGTCAGGCGTCGCTGTCCGGTCCGCTGCCAGGTGCCTGCCGGTATCGCAATCGACATCAGTTCACCTTCCGCTCGATACATGCCACCTGGTGCGGCCCGCCGGGGGTGCCTGCCAATCGGACATCGAGTAGGCGGTCTGCGCACGTGTCGATCGCGATCGGGCAGCGTGGGTGGAAGGCGCAGCCGTCCGGCGGCGACAACGGGCTCGCGGGTTCGCCCGCGAGCACCGGTGTGTCCCGACCGAGGTCGGGTATGGCGTCGACCAGTGCACGGGTGTACGGGTGTGCAGGACGGTTGATGACGTCGTCTGCCGGGCCGATCTCGACGATCCGGCCCAGATACATCACCGCGATCCGGTCCGCGACCACCCGGGCCACCGACAGATCGTGGGTCACGAAAACCACCGACATATCGAGGGTTTGGCGCAGCTCACCGATCAGGTTCAGAACCGAGGCGGCGAGGGAGACGTCGAGCGCGCTCGTCGGCTCGTCGCACAGCAGTACCGGCGGCGGCACCACCGTGGCACGGGCCAGCGAAACCCGCTGCCGCTGCCCACCGGAAAGTTGGCCGGCTCGTGACTTCGCGATGTCGGCGGGCAGGCCGACCCGCTCCAGCACGTCGGCCACCTTGACGTGACGGGCCTTGCGGGACAGGGAGTTTCCGCGTAGGCGTTCGGCGATCAGCTCACCGACCGATAGCCACGGGGTCAGCGACGCACCGGCGTCCTGAAAAACCATCTGCGGTCCGATGTGGCCGGCCAGTTTCACGGTGCCGGTTGTCTGCTTCTCAAGCCCGGCGATCACCCGCAGCAGAGTCGACTTGCCGGACCCGCTCTCACCGACCAGGGCGACGGATTCACCCTGTCCGACGGTGAGCGAAACACCGCGCAGCGCATGCAGTTTTCCCCGGCGCTTGACGGTGAACGTCTTGGTCACCGCCTTCAGAGCGACGGCAGCCTCGGCGGACGGCTTCTCTTGCGGTGGCGATTCGTCGGCCACGAACCCCGGCCCTGCGCCGTGTTCGGACGACACCGCTTCCAGCGGCAGTAGGCACGCGCTGACCCGGCCGGAGCCGACGATCACCGGGTCGGGCGGTGATACGTCACAGCTGGGAGTGGCGAGTGCACAACGCGGCACGAAGGCACAGCCGGGTAGCGGGTCGACCGGGCTGGGCACTGCCCCGGGCAGCGACGTCAACCGACGATGCCGCGGAGTGTCCAGGGTCAGCCGCGAGCGCAACAGGCCGTACGTGTACGGATGCGCCGGTTTGTCGAGAACTGCTGCAGTAGAGCCGGTTTCGGCGATCCGCCCGGCATAGAGCACAGCGATGCGGTCGGATATCTGCGCTGCCACCCCGAGATCGTGGGTGATCAGCACGATGCTGCAGCCGATGTCGTCGCGCAGCCTGCGCAGTAGCCGCAGCACCTGCGCCTGCACGGTCACGTCGAGCGCGGTGGTGGGTTCGTCCGCGATGATGAGATCCGGGTTGCCTGCGACGGCGATGGCGATCATCACCCGCTGACGCAAGCCCCCGGACAGCTCGTGCGGGTAAGCTCCCATGCGTCGTTTCGCATCCGGAATACCGACCGCGGCAAGGAGTTCAACCGCTTGTTCGGTGCTGCCCGCCGCCTCGGCGACTTGCTTGCCGATCCGCATCGTCGGGTTCAGCGACGTCATAGGATCCTGGAATATCGCCCCGAGGTCCAACCGCCGCACTCGCCGTAATGTCTTTCCGTCGCCGCTCAGCATGTCGGCTCCACACACCCGAACCGAACCATGCGTGGTGGTGCGTGCGGGCAACAGGCCCAGCATGCTGAAACCGAGCACGCTCTTGCCGGAACCGGATTCGCCTACCAGGCCGAGGATCTCGCCCCGCGGGATGTCTAGCGAGACCCCGCGCAGCGCGCGCACGTCGCGGCCCCCACGGCGAAAACTGACATGCAGGTCGCGCACAGAGGCGACCGGCACTCGATCCGGTGCCTCGCTCGATGCGACGCGAGGTGCGTCGGTGATTGCGCTACTCATCTGAATCTCCTGCTGGGGCGGCCTGTCGGTTGACAGTTTTCAACGCGAAGCGTCTCCGTTGGTGTCGCTGGAGTAACCAATGCAATTCGGCGCGTAACCGATCGATGTCGTACGTTTCTGTCGCGTGACAGAAACAGCGCCGCTTGGAGTTTCGTGCAGTCAGTGGGCAACGATGGGACGATGTCGATCACTCGTGCGGGCCGCCCACGGCTGATCAACCAACGACGGCCGGGCACCACCGGACGCGACGAAATCCTCGACGCTGCAGGGGAACTCTTCACCACTGCGGGCTACACCCGGACTTCGACGAGGACTATCGCCGAGGCCGTGGGCATCCGGCAGGCCTCGCTGTACCACTACTTCAACACCAAAGACGACATCCTGTGCGCACTGCTCGGTCAGACCGTGCAGCCGACGTTGGCGTTCATCCCCGCCCTGGCTTCGGCCGATCCGGCACTGACCGCTGCCGAGCAGTTGCACGCGCTGGCGGTGTTCGACGGTGATCAGCTGCTCAGCGGGCGCTGGAACCTGGGTGCGCTGTACTTGCAACCCGAGCTACGCGAAGCGCGAGTGTCCAGCTTCTGGGCCGACCGCGAGCGGTTACGGCTCCACTACCTGGCGCTGAGCAAGACGATCGCCGCCGATTCGGGTGTGCACGAGGCGGCCGCCGACCTGCCGTTCCGGTTGGTGGAGTCGTTGGTCAACATGTGGTCCACGCCCCCCGGGCACCATCGTTCCGAACTGCCCCACCACGTTGCCGATGCCTGTATGCGCGTGCTGGGCCTGCCGGACAGCGCAACGGCACCCTTGCGGGAGCGCAGTCTTGTTGAGCTTTCGCGATATGCGGCGCAGGATTGATCAGCAACTATGTCCCGAGCATCAGATCGAGGAAGCGTTCGTGGCGGTCCGTCGTCGTGAGTTGCGCGGTGGAATCGATCAGGTGCAATAACCCGATCCCGGCCGCGAATGTCGATTCGGCCCGAAGACGGGCCTCCTCGGCGCTGAACCCGTAATCGAGGTAGGCCTTGCCGACCGCGACCAGTACCCGGTGATCTGCGGCGCGCACGTTGGCCGCCGCCACGTCGTCGGAGCGCGCCCATTCGCGCATCGCGCGTTCCAGTGTCCAGTGTTGCGGGCTGACGAGGGCTTCCATCATCTTGGACAACCGCTCGCGGGGTGGCAGGTCCTCGATCTCGGCCAGCGAGCGTCGGTCGTTTTCGAGGAAGCTGTTCCACGACGCCACCAGCGCCGCCCGGTAGCCCTTCATATCGGTGAAGTGCCAGTAGAAGCTGCCCCGGGTCGCGCCGACCTGCTCGCAGAGCCGTTCGATCTTCAGCGCCCGCATGCCGTCGGTGGCCAGTAGTTCGTAGCCCGCTTGCAGCCAGTCGTCGGCGGTCAAGTTGCCGGACGCGTCTCTGCGCTCGCTTGCCATCCGATCAGAGTAGGGTGCACCGGCCGTCAAGTAACAGGATCAGCGGAGCGATAGCCTGTCCCGAGATGGCCGACGTATTGTTCGTGACGATGGATGCTGGCGGCAGCGTGCCGCAGATATGCCAAAGCTTGATGACACGAACATCGGGGCCGAAATCCCGACTGGTCTGTGCGTGGGACAAACCGGACGTCGCTGTGGTCGACTGCATGCTTCTTCCTGCCCTGCGGGCCGTGCAGAAGGCCGACATACCTCACGCGGTCTTTACCCATACGTTTCGCGGCTACAAGAATGGCATACAGAGACTCGGTGCTGGCACTGCTGCGCGGTTGTATGGCTATAGCATCGCCAGAATGTGGAACTCGGCGGGCCTCAATATCGTCGCTACGGTGCGATGGCTCGACCCCGAATCGCGACAGGCACAGCCGGACAAGGTCCGGTGGGTGGGACCGGTCGTTCAGGCGAGTGATCTGCAGCGGTTCGACGAGTTACCGCTCGTACTGGTCAGCATGTCCACCAATGGGTTTCGAGGGCAACGCTGCACGCTGGAACGAGTGATCGGCGCGTTGGCCACGTTGCCGGTTCGTGCGGTGGTGACAACAGGTGGGGTGGTCGATCCTGACACCCTGCCGAGCGCCGCATGCGGTGTTCTCGGGCATGCCGACCACGGCGAACTGATGCCAAAGTGCTCGCTGCTGATCGGACACGGTGGACATGCGACAACCTGCCGGGCCTTGCATACGACATCTCCACTCTGGTCATCCCGGCCAGTCCGCTGTCGGACCAACACCTGATCGGGCGCGCTATCGCCGCAGGGGGGCGGGTGGGACGACCGTCATCGACCGACTGGCCGACCTGATCGACTGCGATACCCCCTCGCCGAGTACCGATCAGCATTCGCGGCCACGGCTATGTCACGATCACCGTGCGTGAAGTGCCGCGACACCGCTCCGCCTTGTCGCATCTGCGTGGCATCGACAAGGCGGAATTGCTTGACCATGAAGGGATTCAGAGCAGGATGGTCGCCGTAACGGCCGACCAGCTACGAGGTTGGCCGGCCCCCTTCTTTTCTTTTTTTGTGACGGAAGGCAGTTCCTTTGACGTCATCTCCGCAATGAATTGCGGGATTCCTCGTGCCGGCGTGCTGTCTCGATAGACGCGGTCATGCGGCTATCGCCGTGGGCTGGTCGGTAGTGGAGGTTCGCGCCGAGCGGCTCTGTCGCATCGCGGTTTTGGCTTCGCGCCTGGCCTTGATGCGCGCCACAGACCTCCGCGAGGGCGGATGTCTGCGGCCTCGCCGCTTGATTCGTGTAGTGCGGCTGGACTTCGGCGACCCATCGACGTCCTGATGGTGGAGCCAGCCGTGGTTGGCTGCCTCCAGGTCCAGCCGATCAGACCCATCGACCTGGGGTCGGACGTGCAGTCCGAGATAGGCCGAAAACAGGTCCCGATCTTCTTTGATGCCGCACTCGCAGCGGTGGATCCGTTGCGAAAGCGGCTTTTTCTCCCGATTCCCACACAGGCAGGTTTGCGACAAGGCTGTCGTAGTTAGGTTGTACTCGTAGAGACGCTGCCCGCCGGCGCTTTCAGCCTTGCGGCGCATCATCTCGACCAGTAACCCGGGTGCCCGGTCGCGCACACTGCGCGGGAAGTTCTTCTGCCACGACACGTAATCGATTTTCTCGCAGGCGATATCGGCGCCGTGACAAAACAGACGGTTGGCCAGCGTCCCGTGCAGGGTTGTGCGGTGGGCGGCCAGCCGGCGATACAGCTCCGCCACGTGATTGGCTGTCCGCTCGGCGGCGTGCGAACGTCGCCAGCGGCATCGCCCAGACTTATGGGTGTCATCAGAGTGGAAACAGTCTGGTGAGCCGGCGCGGTGCGCACGATCGAGCCGGCGCTGGTGGCGGCGCAACCGCGCGGTGTCTAGGCGAATCTGCGCGGCTAACGGCTCGACCCAACCCGACCAAGTGCCATCACCGTGTGTCACGACCACGGCGATCTGACTTGGCCCTAGGTCGAACGACACCCGGCCGTCACCGATCGGGTGTCGCCGTGTCGGATGCCCATCGCAAACCAGTTGCAGGCGGTAGGTGTCGTGGCCGTTGATCACCGCGCGCACAATTCGGGTGGAGCGCACTTTCCCGGCCGCGACCAGTTCCTCGATCTCGGCCAGCTCGGCCTGCTGCTCCTCGCCGCGCCGACCAGTATGAGCTGGCGCAGCGATCGGCACTACGAACCCGGCGCCCCACTGCAACCCGACCAACCGGCCTGCGGGATCGGTCTTGGGCCGTAGCGCACCTTTGCTGTCGTTGGCAGACAACGAATGTAGGCCCCGCATGTTCGACTTGAACCGCGGCTTGCCTTTCCTTCCGAAATGCCACTGCACGACGGCATTGAACGCCCGCGCGCCCAGGTTCTGGGTCTCCTGGGCCGGTAGGTGTTCCCGTACCCAGGATTTCCGCAGTGACGACGCGTAGGACTGCGCCGCATTTGCGGTGAAACGATGCGCCTGCTCAACTGCTTGCAACGCTGCACCCCGATGCGTGCGGTCGGCCGACGTGCGCCGCGGCATTTCTCGTGCCGCCTGCCACTGTGGATCCGATTTCACCTTGCGGCTACGGGCGATAAACTCGCCGAGCACCGCGTTATACACCCGCATCCCGGTAAAGAATCGGATCCCGATCACGCGACGCTGACTGGGATCTGGCCGCAGCGGCCAGGACCGCACATGCGTGGGAGCGCCCTTCGGGCGCTGACGCGCACGGGGCTTACTCGCCGACTCCCCAACGGGCGTCGGTGTCATGTGGTCGATCTTGCCCACACGACAACCGTAGAGGTGACCACTGACAACTAGTCCTATCGCCGTGCGCGACGAGCTGGATGTCGCGTTTGATCGAGGCCAACGGCGAAACCGAGCACGTGTACCTGCTCGTCACCCGGTGACGTGCAGGCCGAACGGAACCGCGCTGACCAGCGTGACGGGCACCAGTGCGCCGCTGGGAACCTGGTAGTCCCGCTGCTCGCCGGGGCGGGCCCCGACGATCGCGGCGCCCAGCGGGGAGTGCACCGAGTACACCTCGATGTCGCCGTATTCGGCGCCGCGCACGCCGAGCAGGAAGGTCTCGGTGTCGCCGGTCTCGTAGCGCACCGTCAGCACCATGCCGGGCTCGGCCACGCCGTCGTCCGGCGGATCCTCGCCCACGACGGCGTTTAGCAGTAGGTCGTGAATGTGCTGGATGCGTGCCTGCCGGGCGCGTTGGATCGCCACCTGGTTCTCGTCGGAGTCCTCGGCGGCCTCGCTGGTGAGCAATTCGCGCAGGGCGGACAGCTCGTCCTGCAACCGGTCATGTGCCTGTGGTGACATCCAAACACGTTGCATGGTGGTCATTTTCGTTCTCCTCAGTGGACGCAGAGTTGTCGTCAGGGGCGGGACGATGCGCCGCCCCTGACGACGCGGTGGCCCGCATGGGGCCAGACGTGCAGCGAATCCCTAACGGAGAGGGTTGAATTCGCGCAGAGCTTCGGGTTGCTTGCCGGTGGTGATGTGCTCGGCCAGCAGCCGGCCGGTAACCGGGCCGTGCGCCAGGCCCCACATTCCGTGCCCACCCGCGACGTATACGCCACGGGCAACCTCGCCGATCAGCGGACGTCCGTCCGGCGTGACCGGACGCGGCCCGACCCAGACGTCGGTGCGCTCATCCCATCGCACGCCCTCGAGCAGTGGAGCGGTCGACGCGATGATCGCCCCGATCCGGGCCTGCTGCAGCGGCGCGTCGGGGGAGCGGAACTCCATGGTCCCGGCGACCCGCAGTTGGCCCTGATACGGCGTGCACGCCACCCGGGCGTCGGGCAGATAGATCGGTCCGGGCACCGGGCGGTCGACCGGCACGGTGAACGAGTAGCCCCGTCCCGCCCGCACCGGCGTGTGGACCCGGCGGCCAACGAGCCGCGACAGCCACGCTCCCGTGGCGATCACCGCGGCGTCCGCGCCGAGTGAATCGCCGTGGAGCTTGACTGCGACGCCCGTGCCGGACGGCTGCACGTCGGTGACTTCGTCGGTACGGATCGTGGCGCCCCGGGCGACGACGGCGTCAGCCAGTGCGTGTACGAACCGGCCGGGATCCACGAACCGCTGGCCTTCGACGTTGATGCCCGCGGTGATCGCGGGCGAGGCAAGCGGTGCCTGCTCGCGCAGCGCGGCGCCGGACAGGCCCGTCACAGTCACCGTCTGCCCGGCCGCAGCGAGCCGGCGCAGTTCGGTCATGAGGTGCTCGGCCTGGCTCGCAGTTTCGAACAGGGCGGTGATCGGACCGTCGGTGGTCGGCGCTTCGACACCGTTGGCGGTGAGCACGTCGTAGGCCTCGAGGCACTCCTCGTTGAGCGGCAGGTTGGCCCGCGCGGCCCTGGTCCACGTCGACAGCCGGCAGTTCGCGGCGAAGCGGGCCAGAAACGACCACAGGCCGACGTCAACGGTCATCGGGATATGCAGCGGGGCGTTGGGACTGGCCAGTGAGCGCAGGCCGTAACGCAGCACCGCGGGGTCGTTCAGCGGAATCGTCAACGTCGGCGCGATCCAGCCCGCGTTGCCCCACGACGCACCGGCGGCCACGCCGGTGCGGTCGACCACGGTGACCTCGACGCCGCGTTCCTGCAGAAACCACGCTGTCGACAGGCCGACGATGCCCGCACCCACGACAACCGCCGACCGCGGTCCGCCGTCAATCCGTTCGACGCCGACCATGACGCCACCTCCACACTCGAAGTTCCCTGATACCTCCATGGTGCGACCGGATACTTGCGCACGGTTTGTCGAAGCTCGACAATCAGGCCGTACGTGGTTGTCGGTTTACGACAGGTCTTCGGTGGCGGCAAGCTCGATCATCATCGCGAGCCGCTTGCGCGCGTCGGATAGATCGAGGCTCGTCACCTCGGCCATCCTGCGCAGTCGGTACCGCACGGTGTTCTCGTGCACGCCCAACGCTTGACCGGCCTCGCCGAGATCACCCTGGGCCTCCAGCCAGGCCCGCAGCGTCACCGCATACTCCGTGCCGTGCGCCCGGTCGTGATTGCGAAGCTCGGCGACCGGTCCACGCTGCGGCGCCCGGCCGGACTGCGCCGCGACCCGAAGCCGCTGCAGCAGGATGTCGTCCCAGGCCTCGTCGTAAACGGGCGCCGAACCGCTTGAGCGCACCTCATGCAGCGCCAGGCATTCATCGGCCTCGCGGCGGGCCATCACCAACTCGGCCACGGTCGCCGGGCCGCTGATCCCGGCCCGGACAGTCATCGGCTCGGGAAGGGCGGTGCGCAACCCGGACACCCAACGCCTGGCAGCGGCGGCTTCGGCGCCGGGCAGGACTGTGTAGACGGTGTTGTCGGCCAGGGCGCTGCGCCCGGGCCGCGACCAACCGAACCCGGCGGTGGCCCGCTCGAATGCCAGTAGCAGCGCGGCGTGCCGTTCGTCGGACGTGTGGGCCCGCACGGCGATCACCCGCAACGGAGTCTGGGGCAGGGCCAGCCGGCTGGCCACCGTCGTCGCGTCGGCCGCGCCCTCCAACAGCCGGATCACCGACTCGGACTCGACCTGCCGTTCCAAGTCGGCGCTGGCCCGCGATCGGAGAAGATGCATGGCCACCATGCGAGCGCCGTCGGCCAACGCGGCCTGTCGCGCGTCGGGCAGCGGGGATGCGCACGTCACCCACACCGACCCGAGCAGTTCGCGGCCGGCGCGGGCGGCCACCACGGTCCGCCCGGTCAAGCCGAGGTCGGATTGACCGGCGACGAACAGCGGTTCGTCGGATCCGGCCAGGTGCCGGAACACGCCGCGGTCGGTGAACACCGCGCGGAGCCGTTGTGGCGCTTGACGGCTCAGAATCGTCTCGGCCCGCGCGGCATCGGCATGCTGTTGCAGCCGCGAATACGCCAGCACTGCCGAATGTCTGTCCTCGATGGTGACCGCACCGCCGACCGCCTCGGCAAGGCTGTCCGCCAATGCGAACAAATCCGTTGGACCTCGGCCGGATTCGGTCTCACGTCCTTCGAGCACCAGGCCGTACACCACCGCGGCCAGATCGCTCCACGACACTTCCGGCTCCACCGTCATGACCGCGATCCGATCGGGCTCGCCGGGAACTTGGTCTTCCGTCCGGCGAATCAGCACCACGACAGCCCGCGCGGCGACCGCCCATTCGATCGCTTCGGCGACCGAGCCGGCGCCGACCGCCAGCAGTACATCGCCGATCACCGGGCCGGGCTCGTGTATCACCACGCTGCGCAACTCGGTGGATCGCGGCGTCGAGCAGTACCGCAGGTGTACGCCGTAGCCGCCCAGCACGTTGATCAACCGGTCCAGTGTGACCACGGACCGAGCCTAAGACCTACGGTCCGGGTGTCAGCGTGGCCTTGCCGGTGCGCTCCTGGCCAGACCGATCGAGCCAGGTGAGGTCGATCACGTCACCCGGATAGTGCCGATCCAGCACCATCGTGAGGGTGCGCGCGGAATCCAGCGGTGTGCCGTCGATCGCCATCAGCAGGTCGCCGGGCGCCAGGCCCGCCGCCTCGGCCGGGCCGCCGCGCAGCACGTCCTGAATGATCACTCCGCTTTCCTGCCGCTGCGCCGTGCGCACACCGACGCCGAGCATCGTCGGCGGTCCGATATGCACCAGGTCCGACGGGGCGCGCGACCGGATCTGCCCGGCGACTCCCATCGCATCGTTGATCGGGATGGCGAAGCCCTTGCCGCCCGGACCCATCCGGAAGTTGACCGACGCAGCCGTCGTCATCCCCACCACCTGGCCTGCGCCGTTGACCACGGGGCCGCCGGAGTCGCCGGCCCGGACCGGTGCGGCGAACTCGATAAGACCGTTGAGCTCGTCGGTGCTGCCGGTCAGCTCGTCCTCGGCGTTGACGGTGCGGCCGAAGGCCGTGACGGTGCCCACCTCGCGGGTGAGCGGGGCGCCGGTGCCCCCGGCGTTCCCGAGCGCGACGACGGGTTCGCCCTCGGCCAGCGTGCGCGAATCACCGATCGGCGCGGTGGGTAGTCCGCCCGCGCCACGCAGCTGCAGCACCGCGATGTCGTTGCGGCGGTCGTAGCCGATCAGATCGGCGGCGAAAGACTGGCCGGCGACCGTGGCGTTGATCGAGTTCGCGCCCTGGACAACGTGGTAGTTGGTGAGCACCTCACCGCCGGGGGACAGCACGATGCCGGTGCCGATGCCATATGCCTGCTGGTAGTCCACGACTGTGTCGATGCGGGCCACAGCGGGCTCGACCTGCGCTGCGGCGGCAACCGGATCGCCCACCGGTGCGGCACCGGCCGGCGCCGCCGGGATCACCAGGACGGCTGCAGCGGCAAGTGCCGCCAGGATTACTGACATGAACGGTCTTGAGCGCAGTTTGCTCATGAACCCATCTTGGCTGTGAGAACGTCCGCTGTCGACGCGGATGTCAGTCCTCGACCGCTACGCCACCGCGGGAACGCCGCCGCAGCCGGGAAATTCCGCCTTTATTCGCGGGTCGACGGTTACGCAGCTTGCTGTCCGAGGCGTCCGGCTCATCGGCGGCAACCTGGGCAGGTGCGTCGTCGGTGGTTTCGGTCTCTGTCTCGGTCTTTGTCTCGGATTCCGTGGTTTCGGATTCCGCTGTCTCGGGTTCGGCGTCGTCGTCAGCCTCCGCGTCGGCGGTCTCTGCCTCAGCCTCTGCTTCTGCTTCGGTAGCATCCACGGTCTCGTCCGCTTCCTCTGCCGTTTCTTCGGCCGTGCCGCGGCCGCGACGCGTGCTCTTCTCGCGGGCCTTGAGCGGTTTGGGCGGTGGCGGCGGCAACTCGGCGACAAAGGCCAGGTAGAAGCCGAAAATTCCGAGCAGTGCGATCGCCGCTGCGGCGCCATAGACGCCGAACAACCACTGCCCGGCGCTGTCCAGGGACAGCCAGATCTCGGAGATCGCGGCGCCGACGATCAAGACCCCGGCCAGCACGTGCAGGACGATCGAGGCGGTCCGCAGCCGCAGCGCGAACTCGGGGGTGCCGTATTCGGGCCGCTGGGTGCGCAATCGGGTGAACACCACGGGCAGCGCGGCCAGCGCGATGAGCACGCCGGTGGCGATCCGAAGCACCAAGCCGAGGGTGGATGACGTCTCGCCCATGAGCTCCGGCCGGCGCGGAAGGACGAAAAAGAAGTAGAGGGCTGCAGCGACGATCGAGAACGACGCATGCCAGATCACCGCGACGGTGCGGCCCATACTCCTCCTTGGGTACTTCTATGGGCCGGGGTGCGATACGCCGCGATCGGCAGATCGCACCCCGGGACCCTGAGTGCGGAGGATAGGGGATTTGAACCCCTGAGGGCTATTAACCCAACCCGCGTTCCAGGCGAGCGCCATAGGCCACTAGGCGAATCCTCCGTCGGCCATGGTAACCGACTCCGAAACCGCTCCCGTCAAGTCGGGGGTGCTGGGTTGTTTCCCGGGTCGCTGCGCTCCTGCCCTCCGAACGGGGTACTACACTCACCCATGGACCCCGCGCGGCGTCCAACCTGTGAACTCCCCCAGGGCTGGAAGGCAGCAAGGGTCAACGGGCTCTGGCGGGTGCGCGGGGTCCCCTTAATGTTCAGCTTCCGTGAAAGGCGCGCGGTGTCGTTCCAGTCCCTCGGGCGCGACGATCTGCGCGCGCAATACGAACTCCAGCTACGCAACTATGCGGAGCTGCAGGCCAAGAAGTTGAACCTCGATCTCACCCGGGGAAAACCGGCACCGGCGCAACTGGATCTGTCCAACGGTCTGCTCAGCCTGCCCGGCGAGGACTACCGCGACAGTGCCGGCACCGATACCCGCAACTACGGCGGTCTGCACGGGCTACCGGAGCTGCGGGCGATCTTTGGCGAACTGCTCGGAATTCCGGTGCAGAACCTCATCGCGGGCAACAACGCGAGCCTCGAGATGATGCACGACGTGGTGGTGTTCTCGCTGCTTCACGGCGGTGTCGACTCGGTGCGGCCGTGGATAGAGGAAGCTGGCCGATCCGGCATTAAATTCCTCTGCCCGTCGCCCGGCTACGACCGGCATTTCGCGATCACGGAATCGTTCGGCATCGAGATGATCCCGGTGCCGATGCGCGAGGACGGTCCCGACGTCGACCTCATCGAGGAGCTGGTGGCCGCCGACCCGGCCATCAAGGGCATGTGGTGCGTACCGGTGTACTCGAACCCGACCGGGGCCACCTTTTCCTGGGAGACGGTCCGCCGGCTGGTGCAGATGCGCACTGCGGCAAACGATTTCCGGTTGATGTGGGACAACGCGTATGCAGTGCACACGTTGACACACGATTTCGCCCGCCAGGTCGACGTGCTCGGGCTGGCCGAGGCGGCGGGCAATCCGAACCGCCCGCTGGTGTTCGCGTCGACCTCCAAGATCACCTTCGCCGGCGCAGGCGTGAGCTTCCTGGGCGGGTCGCTGGGCAACATCGCCTGGTATCTGCAACACGCGGGCAAGAAGTCGATCGGGCCTGACAAGGTCAACCAGCTGCGGCACCTGCGGTTCTTCGGCGACGCCGACGGCGTGCGCCTGCACATGCAGCGGCACCGCGAGTTGATCGCGCCGAAGTTCGCCCTCGTGGCCGAGATCCTCGAAGAGCGGCTGGGGGAGTCCAAGATCGCGTCGTGGACCGATCCCAAGGGCGGCTACTTCGTCAGCCTCGACGTCTGGCCCGGCACCGCCAAGCGCACCGTCGCGCTGGCCAAGGACGCCGGCATCGCGGTGACGGAGGCGGGCTCGGCGTTCCCGTACCGGAAAGACCCCGAGGACAAGAACATTCGCATCGCCCCGACCTTCCCGGCACTGCCCGACGTGCGGGAGGCGATCGACGGCCTGGCGACCTGTGCGCTGCTGGCGGCGACCGAGTCCCAGCTGAGCGGGGACTGAGTTCCCGGCTAGTCGGAGCCGATCGGTAGCCTTCTCACGTGGCTCTCTACCGGAAGTATCGCCCGGCAACCTTCGCGGAAGTGGTTGGGCAGGAGCACGTCACCGAGCCGTTGTCCACGGCGCTCACCGCGGGCCGGATCAACCACGCCTACCTGTTCTCCGGACCGCGCGGCTGCGGCAAGACCTCCTCGGCGCGCATCATGGCGCGATCGCTCAACTGCGAGCAGGGCCCGACACCCACCCCGTGCGGGGTGTGTGACTCCTGCGTATCGCTGGCGCCCAACGGTCCGGGCAACCTCGACGTCACCGAACTCGACGCGGCCAGTCACAACGGCGTCGACGACGCACGCGAGCTCCGCGATCGCGCTTTCTACGCGCCGGCGCAGTCCCGCTACCGCATCTTCATCATCGACGAGGCGCACATGGTGACGCCCCAGGCGTTCAATGCCCTCTTGAAGATCGTCGAGGAGCCGCCTGAACACCTGATCTTCGTGTTCGCCACCACCGAACCGGAGAAGGTGCTCACCACCATCCGGTCCCGAACCCACCACTACCCGTTCCGGCTGCTGGCCCCCAAGACCATGCGTGGCCTGGTCGAGCGCATCTGCGCACAAGAAGGTGTGGTCGTCGACGACGCGGTGTTCCCGCTGGTGATCCGGTCGGGTGGCGGTTCGCCGCGCGACACCCTTTCAGTCCTCGATCAGCTGCTCGCCGGGGCAGACGGTAACCACATCACCTATCAGCGTGCGCTGGCGTTGCTCGGCGCCACCGACATGGCGCTCATCGACGACGCCGTCGAAGCGTTGGCCGCCGGTGACGCCTCCGCCCTGTTCGGTGCCGTGGAAGCGGTGATCGACGCCGGCCATGATCCGCGACGGTTCGCCACCGACCTGCTGGAACGTTTCCGCGACCTGATCGTGTTGCAGGCGGTGCCCGACGCTGCCACCCGCGGCGTGGTCGATGCCCCCGCCGACGTGCTCGAGCGCATGCGCGATCAGGCGGCCAGGCTGGGTTCGGCGACGCTGGCCCGTTACGCCGAGGTGGTCCATGCCGGGCTCGGCGAGATGCGCGGGGCCACCGCACCACGGCTGCTGCTGGAGGTGGTGTGTGCGCGGCTGCTGCTGCCGTCGGCGCATGACACCGAATCCGCCTTGCTGCAGCGCATCGAACGCATCGAAACCCGGCTGGATATGTCGATTCCGGCGGGCGAAGCCCAGGCAGCCGTGCGGCCCGCCGAGCCGAGCAAAACGTTCACGCGGCGCAGTCAGGCCGCGGAGCCGCCGGAGCCGCCGCCTGCGCCTGCAGAACCCGAGCCGACCCCTGCGCCGAAACCTCAGTCCGCTTCGGTCGCGGCTGCCGCTGCCAAACCGGAGCCGGCACCGGAAGCTCCGCCGCCCGTAGCTCCGCCGTCGGAAACCTTGCCGCCCACAATTCCGCCCCAGGCCGAAACCGCTTCCCCCAGTGGGGAACCCAATGCCGCCGCGGTGCGCAGCATGTGGCCGACGGTCCGGGAAAAGGTTCGTCAGCGCAGCCGCACCACCGAGGTCATGCTGTCGGGTGCGACTGTGAGGGCCGTCGAAGGCGACACGCTTGTGCTCAGCCATGAGTCGGGTCCGCTGGCCAAACGGCTGACCGAGCCACGCAACTCTGAGGTGATCCGCGAGGCACTCAAGGATGCGCTCGGGGTCAACTGGAAGGTCCGGTGCGTCACCGGAGCCGCCGAGCCGCCACCGCCTGCTGCCGCACCCGCACCGACCGCACCCGATCCCGTCGAGGTTGCCCGCGCCGAGGAAGACGACATGCTCGCCGAGGCGACCGCGGAGCCGTCTTCAGCGGTGCCGCGCCGAGACCCGGAGGAAGCGGCGTTGGAACTGCTGCAAAGCGAACTCGGCGCCCGAAAGATCGACAGTTAGCGCTTCAGGCAGCGCGTTGCATAGTCGATCACGAAACCTGGTATCGCCGGTGGTATCAGGTTTTCAAACCGCCTACATGTTCCCTAGGCGGGGCTGGTGTGGCAGCTGTGACTGCAGATCTAAGCGCTCCACCAGGGCCGCAGCGGCAGCCCGCCGTCGTTGCCGTGCTCGTCGAGCTTGACCGCCAGAACCTGGTGCAGCTGAACCACATTCGTCTCGAAGCCCAGCCGGGAGCCGGCCATGTACAGCCCCCACACCTTCGCGGTGGGCAGCCCGACTTCGGCGACCGCCTCGTCCCAATGCTCGACGAGGTTGGCGCACCAATCCCGCAGCGTCATCGCGTAGTGGTTGCGCAGGTTCTCCTCGTGCAGAACCTCGAGGCCCACATCCTGGGCCTCTGCGATGATGCGGCCTGAGCCGGTGAGCTCCCCGTCGGGGAAGACGTAGCGGTCGATAAAGCCGCCGGCAACCGCCGTCGACCGGTTGTCATGGCGGGTGATGCAGTGGTTGAGCAGCAGCCCCCCGGTCCGCATCTTCGACTTCAGGAAGCGGAAGTAGGCCGGGTAGTTCTGTACGCCGATGTGCTCGGTCAGCCCGATCGAGGACACCGCGTCGAAGCCGGTTTCGACGACATCGCGATAGTCCCCGTGCCGTACCTCGGCCACGTCGCCGAGTCCTTCTTCGGCGATGGCCTTCTGCGCCCAGGTCGCCTGCTCCCTCGACAGCGTGACACCGATGGCCTTGACGCCGTGCCGGGCCGCGTAGCGCACCATGCTGCCCCAGCCGCAGCCCACATCGAGCAACCGGTCGCCGGGCTGTAGCCGCAGCTTCTCGAACACCAGCCGGTACTTGTTGTCCTGCGCCTCCTGCAGGGTGGCGTCCGGCGTCGCGTAGCAGGCGCAGGTGTAGGTCATCGACGGACCAAGCACCCACTCGTAGAAGGTGTTGGACACGTCGTAGTGGTGGTGGATCGCCTCGGCGTCACGAGCCTTGCTGTGCCGCAACCCTTCCACCGCCCGGCGCCACCGCGGCATCGCTTCCTGCGGCGGCGGCGCGATCGGCACGAGGTGCTCGACACCGATGGACCGCACGATATTGGCGAGCACCCGCGCCGGAGGTCGCCGGAACGCCATCTTGTCGGCCAGCGCGCACAACAACGGGTACGGGTCGCCCGGGTGTACGCCGTGGGTTTCGAGATCGCCGGACACGTAGGCGCGGGCCAGCCCCAGATCGCCCGGTGCGGTGGCCAGATACGTGGTGCCGCGCGGGGTTTTCAGGTCCAGACCGAGCGTGGCGTCCTCTGGTCCTGCTGAGCTGCCGTCGTACGCAGTGAATTTCAGGGGCAGTTGGCCTGCTGCCAAGATCTCCAGAATCTCGGCCAGGCTCAGCTTGCCGGTCACGGCATGCGTAGGGTTTTCCTTGAACGTCGTCATCGCCTTTGCACCGCCTTCGAATACAGGTCAAGCAGACGTGAATCGGGGTCGTAGATCTTCTTCACGGTCTTGTAGGCCTCGCCGCCGTACAGATCGTCGAAGTCTTCGCGCGAGTAGTACGCGTCGGAGTAGAGCGATTTGTGACCGTCGAGTTCGGCGACCTTTCGTTCGATCAGGCGGTTCGTGTGGCCCTCCTCGGGGCCGACGGGCACCGACGACCAGAAGCCGATGTTGACGTAGGTGTGGTGAGCGCGCAGCGGATACAGCGGCCAGGCCGACCCCTTGTTGCTGTCATCACGCAAACGCAAGGGGCACAACCAGATGGGTTCGATCGGCACATTGGTCAAGAACCAATCGAGGAATTCCCCGCAACGCTCTATCGGTACCTCGACGTCCTGGACCACCCGCTCCCGCAGTGGGCGGCCGGCCGAACGAAGATTGCGCTTCTCGATCCGGTCGGCGATGTTGAACCGTTGGTCGTAACCGATGAGTTTCCAGTAGAAGCTGCTGCGCCGGTAGCGACGGGGCCACAACCGGCGGATCGCCGGATGCTGTGCGCCGAACGCTCGTGAGCACCAGAACCAGTCGGTGTCCCAACGCCAGAGATAATCGTGAATGGTCAGGCGGTCGTGCTTCTCACCCTCGGGATGCTGGATGGAGCGGTAGTAGATCTGTCGGCCGGTGTAATCGCTGACCGGGCCGGCGGTTTTCGTCTTGATCCCGACACACAGGTAGCTCTCGTCGGCGCTGAACACCACGCCGTCGAGGTAGTCGACCGGTTCGTCGATGTACCCGCCGGTCTCGATGATGCGGTCCATCGCCCCGATCAGGTCGCCCAACGAGTGAAAACGTAGATGGCGCAACGCGACAAACGGCGTGACGGGTTCGAGCTCGATCTTGAGGCGCGTTGAATAGCCAAGGGTGCCATAGGAATTCGGGAACGCATGGTAAAGGTCCGAGTGCTGGTCCCGACTCGCGGTGACGATCTCACCGGTACCGGTCAAAATGTCCATCTCCAGCACGCTTTCGTGCGGCAGACCGTTGCGGTACGACGTGGATTCGATGCCCAGGCCGGTGACCGCGCCACCCAGCGTGATGGTCTTGAGTTGCGGCACCACCAGCGGCGCCAACCCGTATGGCAGCGTCGCCGCAACGAGATCCTCGTAGGTACACATGCCGGCGACGTCGGCGGTGGCCGCCGCTGCGTCGACCTCGATGACACCGGTCAGGCCCGAGGTGTCGAGGCCCTTGGCGGTGCTGCGAGCGCGGGCCCGGAAGAGGTTGGATGTCGGTTTGGCAAGGCGCACCGTCGCGCTCGGCGGGATAGCGCGATAACTATCTAGAAGCCGCTGCACACCCGCAGCGTGTACAGCCCATGCGTCAGTCGGTACAACAGACACACATATACGCTAGTCGGCGGTTGCATCGGATGCGACCGCAGACACGGGTAATACACCGATGAACCACTCAAACGTTCACTTGAAGGAGTTTTCACCAATGGGACAGGTCAGCGCGGTCAGCACCGTATTGATCAACGCCGAGCCGGCCGCCGTGCTCGCCGCGATCGCCGACTACCAGACCGTGCGCCCGAAGATCCTTTCGTCGCACTACAGCGGGTATCAGGTACTCGAGGGCGGCCAGGGTGCGGGCACCGTCGCCACGTGGAAACTTCAGGCGACGAAGTCCCGCGTGCGTGAGGTCAAGGCGACTGTCGACGTGGCGGGACACACCGTCATCGAGAAGGACGCCAATTCGACGCTGGTCACGAACTGGACGGTCGCGCCGGCAGGCACGGGGTCGACGGTCAATCTCAAGACCAGCTGGACCGGTGCCGGCGGGGTGAAGGGCTTCTTCGAGAAGACATTCGCACCGTTGGGCCTGCGCAAGATCCAGGACGAGGTGCTGGGCAACCTCAAGAAACAGGTCGAGGCAAGCTAGCTAACGGGCCGGCGTCGCCGTCTGGGATCCCAGATACGCGGCGACGCCGCGCACGATCGCGTCGGCGTACTTCTGCCGGCCCTCCGGCGACTTCATCAGGGCGGAATCGACCGGGTTCTTCATGTTGCCGCACTCCACCAGGATCGACGGGAACTGCGCCAAGTTGAGCCCCGCGATGTCCGAACGCGCATCCAGCCCACCCGAACCGATATAGGTGGCCGGCGGAATCCCGGAGGCGGACAGCTGATCCCGCATGGCTTTTGCGAACTGCACTGACGGTCCAGCCTGCGCGTTGTTCAGCGGCGGCGACGAGTAGAGCACATGGAATCCGCGGCCGTTGGCCGGACCGCCGTCGGCATGGATGGACACCACCGCGTTGGGCCGTAGCGAGTTCGCCATCGCGGCGCGTTCGTCGACACACGGCCCCAGCGCGTTGTCATTGCCCCGCGACATCGCCGTGCGGACCCCCAACGCGTTGAGCGCGGCGCGCACCCGCAGCGTGGTGTCCCAGGTGAAGGTGTGCTCGGCATAGCCGTCCTCGGTCGAGGTGCCGCTTTCCTGGCAGTTCTTGGTGCCGCCGCGACCAGTCGGGACCTGCTTACTGATCGAGGCGTCGTTGGCGCCGTTGTGCCCGGGATCGAGGAACACGATCATGCCGGCAAGGTTCGGGGCGGCGTTGGCGGGTGGGCTGTCGACAAGGGGTACCGCGATGAGCACACTGCTCACGACCGCGGCGCCGACACGCAGGCAGGCTGGGAGTCGCACGGCCGCCACCGTAGCCCGCATCCCGACTACGCTGAAAGGCCAAACCGCCACCGACGGGCGAGAGCAACCAAGTCGAGACCCGGCCGCAACAAGTACGTGAAGGGACCCAGTCATGCAACCCGGAGGCACGCCCGATATGTCCGCCCTGCTCGCACAGGCGCAGCAGGTGCAACAGCAGTTGATGGAGGCGCAGGAGGCGCTGGCCAACACTGAAGTGCACGGTCAGGCCGGCGGCGGGTTGGTGCAGGTGACGGTGAAGGGCAGCGGCGAGGTGGTGGCGGTCGCGATCGATCCCAAGGTCGTTGACCCCGACGATGTCGAAACCCTGCAGGATCTGATCGTCGGAGCCTTGGCCGACGCCTCGAAACAGGTGACGATTCTGGCGCAGAGCCGGCTGGGTCCGCTGGCCGGCGGGCTCAGTGGCTTCGGCATTCCAGGGGTCTGAGTTGTACCGCAATGTTTGAAGGCCCCGTCCAGGATCTGATCGACGAGCTGGGCAAACTGCCCGGCATCGGGCCCAAGAGCGCGCAGCGCATCGCCTTCCACCTGCTCTCCGTCGAGCCGCCCGACATCGACCGGCTGACGGCCGTGCTCGGCCGGGTGCGGGACGGCGTCACGTTCTGTGCGGTGTGCGGCAACGTCTCCGACGACGAGCGGTGCCGGATCTGCAACGATCCGCGTCGCGACGCGTCGCTGGTGTGCGTCGTGGAGGAACCCAAGGACGTTCAGGCCGTCGAGCGCACCCGCGAATTCCGCGGCCGCTACCACGTGCTCGGCGGCGCACTGGATCCGTTGTCCGGTATCGGGCCCGAGCAACTGCGCATCCGTGAGCTGCTCAACCGGATAGGGGAGCGGGTCGACGGCGTCGACGTCGCCGAGGTCATCATCGCGACCGACCCGAACACCGAGGGCGAGGCCACCGCCACCTATCTGGTCCGGATGCTGCGCGACATCCCCGGCCTGTCGGTCACGCGGATCGCGTCGGGGCTGCCGATGGGTGGGGACCTGGAATTCGCCGATGAGCTGACCCTGGGCCGCGCGCTGGCCGGCCGTCGCACGATGGCCTGATTCGCGGCCCGCCGCAGTGGCCTGATTTCGGCGAGAGCGAAACGAGTCGACGGGTCCGGCTCAAGATCACTACCGTCGAGATATGCCCGACCTTCTCCAGTTGGCACCCTCGTTGTATCGGCTGCGCATCCCCGGTGACCGGGCGCATCTGTTGAACAGCTATTTGTGGCTGGATCCGGATGGCGTGACGCTGATCGACACCGGCTGGCCGGACAGCGCCGACCTGATCACCGACGCGCTTACCGTGCTCGGCATGCGGCGTCTGCACGTGAAGCGCATCGTGCTCACCCATTTCCACGAGGATCACTGCGGTGCTGCCGCAGAGATCGCATCGTGGTCCGACGTCGAGGTGATCGCCGGGGCAGCCGACGCGGCGTACGTGCGCGGTGATGAACGCGGACCGCTGCCGGTGCTGACCGAGGCTGAGCGGACGCTCCACCGCGCCGACTCCGACGAGCCGTCGCACGGACCCGCCTGTCGGGTCGACCGAGTCGTCTCCGACGGTGACGTGCTCGACTTCGCAGGCGGCGCACGGGTTCTCGGTGTTCCGGGCCATACTCCGGGCAGCATTGCGCTGTATCTACCCGACGCCGACGCTGTGCTGACCGGCGATACGGTCGCCGAGTTCAACGGGCAGGTGATCCTGGGCGTCTTCAACACCGACCGGCACGCCGCGGCCCGATCGCTCGGCAAAATGGCCGCCACGGGCGCACAGATCGCCGGGTTCGGGCATGGCGAGTCGGTGCTGACCGACGCCGCGGCTCGTATCGCGGCCGCAGCCGATCCCTTCGCCGCCGATGTGTCGGTGATCTAGTCGCCGAATGGCCAGTTATTACACTGGTTTTCGTGAATCCGGGCTGTTGCGGATCGGCGGCGGCGACGAGCATTAACTATGAACGTCTACGCCGAGGGTTCAGGTCACCTGGTGGCTGCAATCCTATGCATAACGCCTGCTCGTTCGGCGCTGTCGCCAGACCCATCACCGAGATTGAACTCAGGGACAGAATCGGCGCCGAATCTGTCCCTGACTGCAATCTCGTGAAGGTGTCTAGCTGGCCACTCGGCCCAAAAACTAGCTAGACCCGACGCGGTGCGGCCAGCCGTTCACGACGCAGCAGATCCACCTCGGGCAGCTGCAGCGGCGGCAATTCGCCGACCACTCGCGACAGCAGATGGTCGGCCAGTTGCGGATTGCGGGCCAGGCACGGGCCGTGCAGATAGGTGGCGATCACGCTGCCCTGCACTGCGCCGTCGAACCCGTCACCGGCCCGGTTGCCCGCACCCTTGGTGACCGCAGCAAGCGGCCGCGCGTCAGGGCCCAGAACTGTTCCGCCACGGTGATTTTCGAACCCGGTGAGTGGTTCGGTGAGGCCGTCGATCAGTGGCTTCGAGGCCACCTCGCCGATGGTGCGGGCCTCTTGCGGTGACGTGGTGACATCCAGCATGCCGACACCCTCGACGCGCTCGCCGGCCGAGGTTTCGTACCAGTGCCCGAGCACCTGAATGGCCGCGCAGATCGCCAGTACCGGTGCACCGCGTTCGGCGGCCCGCTGCAGGCCTGGATAGCGGATCAGGTGTTTGGTGGCCAGCCGCTGCGCGTAATCCTCAGCGCCGCCCAGGGTGTACAGGTCCAGTGAGTCGGGCACCGGATCCGCGAGGGTGATCTCCACTATCGCGGCATCGATCCCGCGCAACATGAGTCGCTGCCGCAGCACCACCGCGTTGCCGCTGTCGCCGTAGGTGCCCATCACGTCGGGGAGCACCAGCCCGATCTGGAGAGTCACGAGATCCGCCGGTTCAGCTGCAGGAACGCCGTGTAGTTGGCGACGACTTCGACGTGGCCGGGTGGGCAGGACTCGATCGCGGCGAGCGTGTCGTGGACGAGGCTGTGCTCGACGCCGGCGTACCCGAGACGAACGGCAAGGTCGGTACCTCGCTCCCCGGCGGCCACCACGACCGTGTCGTCAAAGTGTTCGAACCGCACATCCCACAACCAAGACAGGTCCTCACCGTCGGGCACCTGCCCGTTGACGGCGATCACCACCCCGGCGCCGTGCTTGTCCACCATCGACAGCGCCTCCTGCCAGCCCGCCGGGTTCTTGGCGAGCAAGATGCGTGCGGTGTGGGTGCCGACCTGCACGGTGCGGTACCGGCCGGCGACCTCGTCGACCGTCGACACCGCGGCCACCGCCTTGGCCGGGTCCGCCCCGAGGGCGACTGCCGCCGCGACCGCTTGAGTGGCGTTGCCGCGGTTCACGGTGCCCGGAAGCGCCAGCGTCATTGGCAGCACGAGGCCGTCAGGGCCATAAACATTCGTCTCGTCGAACCACCACTGCGGGCTCGGGCGCTTGAAGTCAGCTCCAGTGGAGTACCAATCACCACCGTCGCGCACGATGATCTCGCCACTGCGCGGGCAGCTCACCGAGTCGCCGGCCCAGCCGCCGCCGGCCGCGACCCACACCACGTTGGGACTGTCGTAGGCAGCCGAGGTCATCAGGACGTCGTCGCAGTTGGCAACGATCACCGCGGTCGGATGCCGCGCCAGCCCGCCCCGCAGGGTTCGTTCGATGTGGTTGATCTCACCGACCCGGTCCAGCTGATCGCGCGAAAGGTTGAGCAAAACGACGACGGCCGCCTCCACCGCGTCCAACACGTGCGGGACGTGCATCTCGTCCACTTCGAGTGCCGCCAGCCCGGCGTCGCGAGCCCCGGCCAGGGCGGCAACGAGCCCGGCATCCATGTTGGCGCCCTCGGTATTGCTGGCCACCGGCCCCAGCGTGGCCAGCGCGGCCGCGGTCATCCTGGTGGTCGTGGACTTGCCGTTGGTCCCGGTCACGACGACGCTGCAGCGGTCGCGGCCCAGTTGATGCAGGATCGTGCGGTCCAGCGTCATCGCGACCAGACCGCCGATCATGGCGCCGGCGCCGCGGCCGGTGACCCGCGACGCCCAGCGTGCGGTTGCCCCGGCCGCCAGTGCGGTACGTCCACGGATCGTCAGCATCCCCGGGATTTTATGTCCACGACACGCTGCGGCGCCGACCCAGGCTTGTCGGACATGCGTGCCATCCTCGGAATATGAGCGCTTCCTGGGGCAGGCCGGCAGCCGAACCGGGCGCGGGCTGGGCCGTCGTCGACGTGGAAACCACGGGCTTTCGGCCGGGGCAGGCCCGTATCGTCAGCATCGCGGCGCTCGCGGTGGCCGATGACGGCAATGTCGAACGCAGCGTCGCGAGCCTGCTGAATCCGGGCGTCGACCCAGGGCCCACCCACGTGCACGGGCTCACCGCCGAGATGTTGGAAGGCCAGCCCTGCTTTGGCGACGTCGTCGACGAGCTCATCGGTGTGCTGCGCGGCCGCACCCTGGTCGCCCACAACGTGGGCTTCGATTACGCATTCCTGGCCGCCGAGGCCGAGCTGGTCGGCGCCGAACTACCGATCGACAGCGTGATGTGCACCGTTGAGCTGGCCCGCCGGCTCGAGCTGGGCACCGAGAACCTGCGGTTGGAGACGCTGGCCGCGCACTGGGGCGTCAGCCAGATGAAGCCGCACGACGCACTCGACGACGCGCAGGTGCTCGCCCAGATCCTCAAACCCACGCTGGCGCGAGCCAGGGACCGCAAGGTGTGGCTGCCGCTGCGGGAAGTCAGCCGGCGGCGCTGGCCCAACGGTCAGGTCACCCACGAGGAATTGCGGCCGCTGAAGTTGCTGGCGTCCCGGTTGCCGTGCGCGTACGTCAACCCCGGGCCCTATGTGCCGGGCCGCCCGCTGGTGCAGGGCATGCGGGTTGCGTTGTCGGCCGAGGTGGTCCGCACCCACGAGGAACTCGTCGAGCGGATCCTGCACGCCGGGCTGGCCTACACCGATGCCGTCGACGTCGCGACGTCGCTGGTCGTCTGCAACGAACCCACGCCCGAGCACGGCAAGGGCTATCAGGCCATCGAGTTGGGTGTGCCGTTGGTGTCCGACGCCGATCTTCTACGGCATCTCGACAATGTCATCGGCGGTGCGGGCATCGAGGAGTTCACCGACACCACGCCATCCGGTGATCAGTACACGCTTTTCTGATTCGCGGCCCGCCGCGGTCTTTTAGCGGAGTGCTTTCGCTTTCAACGTGTCGAACTCCACCTGCGTGATGGTGCCGGCGTCCAGCAATGCCTTCGCGTCGGCGATCTCCTGAGCCGGTGACCGTCCTGCGGCCTCGCGGATGTAGGAGTCGGTCTCCTTCTTCGCTGCGAGGGCCGCCGCGTGGGCACGTTCCGTCATGCCGTTCCCGCGGGCGATCAGGTACACCAGCGCGGTGAGCCACGGCACCAGAATCAGGAAGACCACCCAGACCGCTTTGACCCAGCCCGACGTCTTGTGATCACGCCAGAACAGGTCCCCGAGGATCTGGAACAGCACAAGCAGGTAGGCGATCCAAGCGAAGATGATCAGGAAGTGCCACAGGAAATCCCACGTCGAACCCCAGTCCACGGGTCGCTCCTTGCGTTGTCGGATGCGCAGCGATCTGCGCCGCCGTCAGTCAATCACGCGCGGCACGGTTGACGGCCGAGACAACGGCACGAAGTGATGCAGTCGTGATCGAAGTCGCGATGCCGACGCCCCATACGGTCCGGCCGCCGATCGACGCCTCCACATAGGCTGCCGCTTGGGCTTCCTCGCCGGAGGACATGGCGTGCTCGGAGTAGTCCAGCACGTTGACGTCGAAGCCGACGGCGCCCAATGCGTCGACGAATGCGGCCAGCGGACCGTTCCCGGCGCCGACGATTTCGCGTTCCTCGCCGTTGATCTTCACGATCGCCGTGATGGTGTCGGTTCCGCCGTCGATCTCAGCGGCAACCACCTTCTGTCGCATGCGTTCCAGCGGCGTGATGGGCGCCAGATACTCCTCGGAGAAGGCATCCCACATCTCCTTGGGTGATACCTCTCCGCCCTCACCGTCGGTGATCTGCTGGATCGCCTGGCTGAACTCGATCTGCAACCGCCGCGGCAGTACCAGGCCGTGGTCGGCCTTCATGATGTAGGCGACGCCGCCCTTGCCGGACTGCGAGTTCACCCGGATGACGGCCTCATAGGTACGGCCGACGTCACGTGGGTCGATCGGCAGATAGGGGACCTGCCAGAGGATGTCGTCGACGTCCTTGTCGGCCGCGTCCGCATCGACCTTCATCTGGTCCAGGCCCTTGTTGATCGCGTCCTGGTGGCTGCCGGAGAACGCGGTGTACACCAGATCCCCGCCGTAGGGGTGACGTTCGGGCACCGGCAGCTGGTTGCAGTACTCGACGGTGCGGCGGATCTCGTCGATGTTGGAGAAGTCGACCTGTGGGTCGACGCCGCGGCTGAACAGGTTCATGCCCAGGGTCACCAGGCACACATTGCCGGTGCGCTCACCGTTGCCGAACAGACAGCCCTCGATCCGGTCGGCCCCCGCCTGGTAGCCCAATTCCGCTGCGGCAACGGCAGTTCCGCGGTCATTGTGCGGGTGCAGGCTCAGGATGATGGAGTCGCGTGGGGACAGATGCCGGTGCATCCACTCGATCGAATCGGCGTAGACGTTCGGCGTTGCCATTTCGACGGTGGCCGGCAGGTTGACGATCAGCGGCAGTTCGGGTGTCGGCTGGACGATGTCGGCCACCGCGTTACAAACCTCGACGGCGTACTCCAGTTCGGTGCCGGTGTAGGACTCCGGCGAGTACTCGTAGCGCCACTTGGTGTCCGGGTACTTCTTGGCCTCCTCGACGCACATCCGTGCGCCGTCGGTGGCGATCTTCTTGACCGCATCGCGATCGGCGCGGAACACCACCCGGCGCTGCAGGATCGACGTCGAGTTGTAGAAGTGCACGATCGCCTGGGGGGCACCCGCGCACGCCTCGAAGGTCTTCGAGATCAGCTCGGGTCGGCACTGGGTCAGCACCTGGATCGTCACGTCATCAGGGATCGCGCCCTGCTCGATGATCTCGCGGACGAAGTCGTAGTCCGTCTGAGATGCCGACGGAAAACCGACCTCGATCTCCTTGTAACCCATCCGGACCAGCAGGTCGAACATGCGCCGCTTGCGCGCCGGGCTCATCGGGTCGATCAGTGCTTGGTTGCCGTCACGCAGGTCGACCGCGCACCACATGGGTGCTTTGTCGATGACGTGGTCCGGCCAAGTGCGGTCCGGCAGAGTGACGTTTTCAACTTCAGAGGCGAAGCTGCGATACCGGCTGACCGGCATCGAGGATCCGCGCTGGGTGTTCCAGGAGGGCTGGCCGTCGCGGCGAGGGCCGGCCGGGGTGGTGATGGTGCGTACCGAACTGAATGCGTCGGCAGAAACGTCGTGGGTGGTCATGATATTTGCTCCGGTGTCTTGGGATTAACCCTTGTGGATTCAGACCGGCGCATCGCGAAAACCCGCGACGGGAGGCCAGTCTGGATCAGACCCCGTCGCGGCGTCCGAGAAGGAGCACCCGCTGCACAGTCGACATCGCAAGCCACTGTACTCCGCGACGTCCTCGGGCCAAAACCGCAGGCTCTGGCGCCGGAGTCGCGCAGCCGGTCACGCCTCGAGTCTGGCCCGAACGGCCTCGAGGCGTCGCTGCAGTTCTGACTCATCGATGACGCCGCGCACCAACAGGGAGTGTGCCAACGACACCAGCTGATTCTCGGGGTAGGGCAGGTCCGCATACACCGTCGTCGACAGCGCGTCCTCCTCGTCCCGCCGTTCCTTGAAGCTGAGTACCTCTGCGCCACACCATGAGTGATCGAGGGCGTCGCAGAGGCCGTCCAGGCTCGACTTCCACGGTGGCACAGGGTTTTCCACGCCGTACTTGGCGGCCATCCGCGGCCACACCTGATCACGGTCGACGATCTTCTTCAGCGCCCCTATCTCGTCGGCCATCTCCTCAGCCCGCCGGATGGATCGCGGGCCGCGTGTCGACGATGACGTTGGTGGTGACGCCGGGTTTGGGCAGCGCGACGCCGATGAGGCAGTCGCGCGTCAGGATCTCGGCGAGCTGGTCTTCGGTCCAGCCGTCGGTGCCGTCCGGCCGCATCGGCATCACCATGAACCGGTGTTTCTGGTTGGAGTCCTCCACCCGGACCTCGACATCATCGGGCAGGTAGAGCCCGAATTCGGCGAGCACCTGTCGCGGCCAGCGGACCAGGCGCCGCCGGTAGTTCGGGGTGCGGTACCACTCCGGGGAATTGCCCAGGATCGGCCGCGGATAGCACGAGCACAACGCGCAGACGATGACGTTGTGCAGCGTCGGGGTGTCTTCGAGGATCTTGAACGCGGTGAAGTCACTCGGGGTGCCGAACCCGGTGGGTTCCATCCAGTCGACGCCGACCTCCTTGCTGGCGGCGAGTGCGTCGGTGAGGGCCAGCTGTTTGAAGTCCGGGTCGAGCCAGGCCCGGGCGACCAGGCGTGCGGCGGGCGTCGGGCCGATCTGCTCGGCGAACTCGGTGAAGCGGCGGTGTTCCTCGGCGGTGAAGATGCCCTTCTCGATGCAGAGCTCACGCAGGGCGATCTCCAGTACCTCGAAGTCGGTGATCTCGTCGACCATGGGTTTCACTGTGCGGTCATGGTCATGGTCGTGATGATCGCTCATGCCTTCTCCAGCCAACGCTCGGGAATCTCGGTCTGCAGGGTGTCGGTCGCCGTTCCGGTGTAGCCGTGCCACAGCTCCGCCTGGTTGAACCGCACGATGTAGAACCACTCCGGTTTCGCGTCGGTGCGGTCCCACGTCTCGTCCTCGGCAGCCGGGCTCTCATAGGTGACTTCGGCGATCTCGCCCCGAGCGCCGCGGACGTATTCGGGGGTGCGGGTGTAAAGGATTATCGGCAGCTCCCGCACCGTCACCGCGTCACCGACTTTGAACTTCGGCTCGCCGGCCTGTCCGGCATACACCTGCGGATCGCCCTTGCCGACCGCGCGGATGTGGTGCTCGTTGCGTTTGACGTCTGCGCCGTCGCCCTCGGATTTCGGCTGGGCCTCGAGCGCCCGCCCGGCCAGGCCGCCAACGTAGCGGCCCTGGACCTCGGCCATCCGCTGGGTCAGCTCACCGAGGCTGATGTGGTGTTTTTCCACCAGGACGCGCGCCACGGCCCAGAGCCACCGACCGTAATAGGGGAACCCTTGATAGATGGCGCGACCCACGTCGACGTTGCCGATCCGGCGACGTTCCTCCGAAAGCCAGATCCCGCGCCAGGCGAGCACCTCGCAGATCACATAGGTCATATGCTCCCAGTACTCGTAGTCCTTGTTCTCGTACTTCATCGGAGCATCGGGTTCACCGCCCACGTCGTGGACGGTCTTCATGTACGCCAGGAAGCGCTCATGGTCGAGGAGATCGGGCGTTGGCGCATCAGGGATCTCGGGATACCCGGACTTGAGCCGGCCGACGAGATCGAGGTGCGCTGCGCGTTCGGCGGCTGTGCTCACGGGGGTCCCCTTGGTCGAGCAGATGTCGAGCAGACGTGGTGTGACTTTAGCCACGCTGCCACCGGGGCGTGGCGAAATCGGGTGCTTACGCGGGTGAAAATAAAGTCCTGGAAAGGACTTTCGGTCACACCTGCGAATCGGGGAAGGCGATGACGGAGAGGAACCGGATCGGAAGCTCGACCAGATCGACCGGTCCGTGCGCGCCCTCGCCGTCGATCTGTAGTGAATCGCCGGGTTGCAGCCGGTACACCGAGCGGCTGTGGCTGTAGTCCATGACCCCTTCGAGCATGTAGATGAACTCGGTGCCGGGATGCTGGAACAGCGGGTAGGTCTGGCTCTTCTCGGTGAGCGTCACGTGCAGGCACTCCAGCCGCTTGTGCTCGCCGCGCAGTGAGCTCAGCAGTTGATACTCGTGGCCCTGCTTGGTGCCGTTGCGCACGATCTCCGGACCGGTGCCTGCCTTCACGAACGCGGCGGGACGCTCCACATCGGCGCCGCGGAACAAGCTCGTGACCGGCACGTCGAGCCCCTTGGCCAACAGCGCCAATGTGGACAGGCTGCACGAGGTCTGTGCGTTCTCGATCTTGGACATCATGGCCTTGGAGATGCCGACGCGGGCCGCCATCTCGGCGACGGTGAGACCGTGCTGCTGGCGGAGTTGACGGACGTTCCGGCCGATCGCGGCCTCGAATTCAAGCTCCTCGACCGGTTCGTGCGGATCACGCTCCCGCGCCGTACCTGACTTGTTGCGGAGTAGCGGAACGTCGCTCACAACTGCCCCCTATCGCATCTCTCCCGCTCCGACATATGGATACGGGCTCTTGAGCAAAGTGTCCTCGGCGAACCGGCTCAACCGGAAATCGGACTCCGGAATCCGCGGGTCGCCGCTACGGCCGTCGGTCACCAGATCGGCAATCAACTTGCCGACCGCAGGCGCGATCTTGAAGCCGTGTCCGCTGAAGCCCGCCGCGACGACCAGACCGTCGATGCCGGTTTTGGATATCACAGGGTTCCAGTCCGGGGTGACGTCGTAGCAGCCGGCGTAACTGCCGGCGATCGCCGCGTTGGGCAAGCCGGGGAAGCGAGCGCTCACCTTCTCGACGGTGAGGTCGACGAAGTCGTCGGTGGCCCGGTTGAGGTAGTCGTCGGGGTCGGCGTCCTGGCAGTGTGCCAGATCGCTGTTGCCGAAGAGGATCTCACCGCCCAGTTCCGGCCGGACATATTGGAGCGACACCAGATCGGAGAACACCGGCACCGGTCCGAGCTCGAGGCCGGGGGAGATGGTGACGATCTGCTCACGCACCACGCGGATTGGCACGTCCACGCCGTACGGCTTGAGAAACGGCTGCGTCCAGGCGCCCGTGGCCACGATGACCGTGCCTGCCGAGACCTCGGTGCCATCGGCGAGCCGCACGCCGGTGACGCGGTCGCCGCCGAGCAACAGTTCAGTGACGTTGCAGCCCTGTTGGATTCGCACCCCGGCCGCCCTGGCCGAGATCGCGAAGGCCTGCGCCGTCTGGTACGCGTCGCCGTAACCGCCACGGGCCTCCCAGCCGAACGCCGCGAACGGACTCAGGTCGGCATACGGCCACAGTTTCGCGACCTCGTCGGCGTCGATCTCCTCGGTCTGCACGCCGACCTCTCGTTGGGCGGCCAGACTCTTGCGTAGCGAGTCGACGTTGGGCTCGCCGACGCCGACGACGTAACCGGTCTGCCGGAAGCCGATATCGTCGCCGAAGATCTCCTGGGCTTTTTCGAAGACCTCGAGCCCGACGGCGGCCATCGCGGCCAGTGAGCTGACCCCGTAGTGGCACCGCACGATCCCGCTCGACTTGCCGGTCATCCCGGACCCGACGGTGTTGCGTTCGGCGACAAGCACATCGGTCACACCACGCTGGCTCAGGGCCCAGGCCGCCGCAGCTCCTTCCAGCCCGCCGCCGACGATGATGACGTCTGCGGTGTTCACTGGCCCGGAATCCAGTTCGTGCCCGCCAGCGGCACCCGCGCCATCGCCGCCGCCTCGATGGTGACCGCTACGAGGTCCTCCGGCTCCAGATGGCACACGTGCGCCTTGCCGCAGGCCCGGGCGATCGTCTGGGCTTCCATGGTCAGCACCCGCAGGTAATTGGCCAGCCGCCGGCCGCCTTCTATCGGGTCGAACCGCGCGGACAGTTCCGGGTCTTGCGTGGTGATCCCGGCCGGATCCCGGCCGTCCTGGAAGTCGTCGTAGAAACCGGCTGCGCTGCCCAGCTTTTCGTACTCCGCGGCATACCGGGGGTGGTTGTCGCCCAGCGCGATGAGTGCGGCCGTGCCGATCGCGACGGCATCGGCGCCCAGCGCCAGCGCCTTGGCGACGTCGGCTCCGGAGCGGATACCGCCGCTGACGATCAACTGGACTTTTCTGTGGACGTCCAGCTCTTGGAGCGCTTGCACGGCCTGCGGGATCGCCGCCAAGGTGGGAATGCCGACGTGCTCGATGAACACCTCCTGGGTGGCGGCCGTGCCGCCCTGCATCCCGTCGACGACGACGACGTCCGCGCCGGCGTGCACGGCCAGCTTGACGTCGTAGTAGGTGCGGGTGGCACCGACTTTGACGTAGATCGGCTTCTCCCAGTCGGTGATCTCCCGCAGCTCGTTGATCTTGATGGTCAGGTCGTCGGGGCCCGTCCAGTCCGGATGTCGGCAGGCTGACCGCTGGTCGATACCCTCTGGCAACGTGCGCATGCCAGCTACGCGGGGAGAGATCTTCTGCCCCAATAGCATTCCGCCGCCGCCGGGTTTGGCGCCCTGGCCGAGCACCACCTCGATCGCGTCGGCCTTGCGTAGATCGTCGGGGTTCATGCCGTAGCGCGACGGAAGATACTGGTAGACCAGGTGCTTGCTTTGCCCGCGTTCTTCCGGGGTCATCCCGCCGTCGCCAGTGGTGGTCGAGGTACCCGCTTCGCTGGCGCCGCGGCCCAACGCCTCCTTGGCCGGGCCGGACAGTGCGCCGAAGCTCATGCCGGCGATGGTGACCGGAATATCGAGGTGCAACGGATGTTTGGCGTACCGGTCACCGAGGACGACGTCGGTGCCACACCGCTCCCGGTAGCCCTCCAGGGGGTACCGGGACATCGATGCGCCGAGGAACAGCAGGTCGTCGAAGTGCGGCAGTGAGCGTTTGGCGCCCCAACCCCGGATGTCGTAGACACCGGTCTCGGCGGCACGCTGGATGTCGGCGATCGTGTTTCGATCGAAGGTGGCGGATTCACGCATCAGTAGCTTCTCGCATTGTCGACGTGGAAGTGGTAGAGGTTTCGGGCCGAGCCGTAGCGGGTGTAGTCGGCGGTGTCGTCGTCGCCGAAGCCACTGGCCGCCAACAACTCCGCGAGCTCGGCGTGATGCTCGGGACGCATCTGCTTGGCGACGCAGTCCGCACCCAACGATGCGACGCTGCCCCGCACGTAGACGCGTGCCTCATAGATCGAGTCCCCGAGTGCTTCACCCGCATTGCCGCGGACCACGAGACGGCCGGCCTGGGCCATGAATGCGCTCATGTGCCCGATGTCGCCGCCCACCACGATGTCGACGCCCTTCATCGAGATACCGCAGCGTGCGGCGGCGTCGCCTTCGATCACCAGCAGGCCACCATGTGCGGTGGCGCCCGCGGACTGCGACGCGTTCCCTTTGACCCGGACGGTGCCGCTCATCATGTTCTCGGCCACGCCGGTGCCGGCGTTGCCGGTGATGGTGATGTCGGCGAGTTGGTTCATGCCGGCGGCGTAGTAACCCACGTGGCCGTCGACGCGGACCCGGACGGGTGCGTTGACGCCGACCGCGACGTTGTGGGCCCCGGCCGGGTGCTCGATGACGAAGTCGCCGTCCAGGTCCGGTTGGTGCAGTGCGGCATTGACCTCACGCAAAGGCGTTGTGCGCAGGTCGAAAGATTCAACGGATAACGTGGCCCCTATTTTTTCCACGCGTACACAACCTCCGGTTCAGGTTCCCAGATCTTGGCGGATTCGACGCCGGGCAGCTCGGACAGCGCGCGGTACTCACTGGCCATGGCCACCCAGTCGGCGGTTTCCGCGATCACCGCGGGCTTGCAGGCGATGGCGTCACGTACCACTGCGAACGAATCGTGGTTCGACACCAGCAGCGTGTAGAAGCCATCAAAGGCTGCGACGAGGCCCTTTAATGCCGTCTCCACGTCGCGGCCCGCCGCCAGCTGTTGCGCCACGAACCGCGCGCCCACCTCGGTGTCGTTCTCGCTGTCGAACTCGACTCCGGCCCGGCGCAGATCACGCCGGATCGTGGCGTGGTTGGCGAAGGATCCGTTGTGCACCAGGCACTGTTGCGGCCCCACGGTGTAGGGATGGCAGCCCGACGGCGTCACCGCCGACTCGGTGGCCATCCGGGTGTGCCCGACGCCCTGCCAGCCCTGGGCCTTGGACAAGCCCCACGCGTCGGTGAGGGCACGGGGATGACCAACGCCTTTGAGCACGGCCAGGTCGGCGCCGAAACCGGCGATCAGCGCCGTTGGATATGCCCTCCTGACGCGCTCCAGCAGTTCTTCGGACCGCATGTCGGCCGACAACAGATAGGTCGAATCCACCTGCACCACATCGACGTCCGGGCCCAGCTCGGGCTGTTCGGCGCCGATTTCGATGTCGGTCACCGACACGCAGCCGCGCCCGGCCGGCGACCACACCGGGTCCCCGTACACCGCGACGCCGGCCGAATCGGCGCCGCGGTCCGACATTTCGCACAGCATCCCGCTGAGTAGTTCGCCCAGCCGGGGATGCAGCTCCGGTGTGCGCAGGTGTAACCCCACGATCCCGCACATTGTCGTCGTCCTCTCAGAAGGCCGTCAGGTAGGTGTCGATCTCCCACGGTGTGACGGCACCGTGGTAGGTGAAGAACTCCTCGCGCTTGACATTCGCGAAGTAGGAAGCAACACCGTCGCCTGCGACGTCGAGTACGCCGGCGACCACCGGATCGGCCTCGAGAGCGTCGACTGCGTGCAGCAGGGTAGGCGGCAGGTTCGCAGGTCCTTGGGCACCGACGGCGCCGGGGTCGACACTGCGCTTGATCCCGTCGAATCCGGCGCCGAGTGCCGCGGCGATCGCCAGGTAGGGGTTGGCCGAACCGTCCCCGCCACGCAACTCGACGCGCTGGTTGTCCGGCACCCGGATGTAGTGGGTGCGGTCGTTGCCGCCGTAGCTGGGTTTGCGCGGCGCCCAAGACGCTCCGGAGGCAGTGGATACGGCCCCGGTTCGCTTGTAGGAGTTGACTGTTGGCGCGACAACGGACTGCAGCGCGCAGGCATGGTCAAGGATCCCGCCGATGAACGAGTACGCCGTTTCCGACAAGCCCAAGCCGCGATCGTCGGTGTCACCGGGAAACACCGGCTTGCCGGCACTGGTCAGCGACAGATGAAAGTGCAGGCCGCTACCGGTGCGGTCGGAGAAGGGCTTGGGCATGAAGGTGGCGACCATGCCACGTTCAGCCGCGATCATCGACAGCAGGTAGCGCAGCGTGATAACGCGGTCGGCCGTGGTGAGTGCGTCGGCGAACTCGAAGTTCTGCTCGAACTGGCCGTTGCCGTCCTCGTGGTCGTTGGCGTAGTTGGCCCAACCCAGCTGGTTCATCGCCGTGGAGATGGCGGTGAGGTGGTCATACATCCGCGTGACGCCGCGGGCGTCGTAGCACGGTTGGGCGGCGGTGTCGTCGGCGTCGGCCGTGCACAGGCTGCCATCGGCATTGCGGCGCAGGAGAAAATACTCGACCTCCGCGCCCACCCAGGGCTCGAATCCGGCATCAGCGGCCTGCTGGATCAGGCCCTTGAGGATGACACGCGGTGCATACGGCCACGGCTTGCCTTCCACATGCGGATCGCAGTGCACCAACGCCAGCCCGTCCTTGATGAACGGAATCGGCGTGAACGACGCCGGATCGGGGATGGCTATCAGGTCGGGATCCTTGGGCTCCTGGCCCATGGCACCCACGGCATAGCCCGCGAATCCGACTCCCTCGGTGGCCAGCTGGTTGACCGCCTCGACGGGAACCAGCTTGGCGCAAGGCTTTCCGCGCAGATCCACAAACAGGGCGAGGATGAACTTCGTGCCGGATTGTTCGGCGAGTGTGGCGAGATCGAGGGTCATGGGCTCCAGAACTTTCGTCTCTTGTTGGGAATCAATGTATCACTAGATGAAACATTCGCAAGCCGACAAAACCCCGGTGACCGGTAGTCACCGGGGAATCATCGTTCAGGTCAGGCGAATTCGAGCTCGTAGGCCGAGTCCCGGTGGAACTTGGCGTCGATACCCTTCTCCTCCTCGTCGGGCGAGATGCGGATGCCCATCGTCTTCTTGATGGCGAACGCGATGACGAAGGCGACGACGAACGAGTACGCCATCACCGCAGCTGCCGCGACCGCCTGCCGCCAGAGCAGGTCGATGCCTCCGCCGTAGAGCAGGCCGTTGACGGCGTTGGGCATGCCCTCGGTGGCGAAGAAGCCGATCAGCAGAGTGCCGATGACACCGCCGACCAGGTGTACACCGACCACGTCCAGCGAATCGTCGTACCCGAACTTGTCTTTGAGCCCGACGGCGTACACGCAGATCGCACCGGCGATGCCGCCGACGAAGATCGCACCGATCGGGGAGACCGAACCACAGGCGGGGGTGATGGCTACCAGGCCTGTGATGGCCCCCGAGGCGGCGCCGACTCCGGTGACGTGACCGGTCTTGATCTTCTCGGCGGCCAACCAGGCCAGCACCGCCGCGCAGGTGGCGACGAACGTGGTGACCATGACGATCGCGGCCGAGTTGCCTGCGGCCAGCGCCGATCCGCCGTTGAATGCGTACCAGCCGGCCCACAGCATGCCTGCGCCGAGCAGCGTCAGCGGGACGTTGTGCGGCTTGCGCAGCTGACCGAACATCGCCGACTTGCCGAGCACGATCGCCACGGCCAGGGCGGCCGCGCCGGCGTTGATGTGCACCGCGGTGCCACCGGCGAAGTCGACCGCGTGCAGCTTGTTGGCGATCCAGCCGCCGACCGAGTCTTCGGTGACGACGCCGTCGAAGGCGAACACCCAATGCGCGACGGGGAAGTACACCAGCACCGCCCACACCGCGGCGAAGATCATCCAGGCGCCGAACTTCATCCGGTCGGCGACCGCACCGGAGATCAGCGCGACGGTGATGGCCGCGAACAAGGCTTGGAACAGGGAGAACAAGCTGATCGGCAGCCCGTCGACCGTGGTCATCGGTTCCATCAGGTCCGTCATGCCGGCGAATTCCGTGAAGCTGCCGACAAATCCGCCGTAGGACGTGCCGAAGACCATCGAGAATCCGAAGAGCACCCAGAGCAAGCCGACGACCGCGACCGCACCGAAGGTCATCATCATCATGTTGGTCGAGCTCTTCACCGACACCATGCCGCCGTAGAACAGCGCGAGTCCGGGAATCATCAGCGTGAGGCCGATGATGCAACACAGCATGAATGCCGTGGTTCCTGTATCCATCTACATCTCCTGGGGATGCGCGGCCCGGTTCAGGCCGACCACTGGCAGTAACTGTCGTTTCTGTTACGTAGACGGGATCGTGATGTTGCGTGTGCGTAAACGAATCTGGCCGGTCCGCACTTATCGTTGGCCTGTGGCCGTGATCAACGTGAAGACGCATGGTGCGACAGGGGACGGGACAACCGACGACTACCCGGCCGTGATGGCTGCGATCCAGGAGGCCGTCGATGCCGGCGGTGGCACGGTGTTCTTTCCGGCCGGTGAGTACGCGCTGTCGGGATCGATCGGCAACGGGGCGGAGGGGTTCGCGCAGCTTTGGCTGCTCGGCGACGGCGAACGTGCTGCGCGCCTGCGGGTGACGGAGAACGTCGCGCCGATCAGCGGGCACTGGATCGAATGCCGGATCGAAAACCTGAAGATAGACGCCAACTTTCAGGGCTCACCGGCACTCGATGTGGACCTGGACAAGAGCTATGTCAAGCACTGCTGGCTCGATGGCTGGACCGATTACGGCATGCGGATCAACGCCAACATCGAGGGCCTGCTGAACTGGATCGACGACAACTTCATCGAGCAGTGCACCGGCTACGGCATTTACACCACCTACCACTTCTACGACTCGTGGATCGTCAACAACAACATCGGCTCCAGTGGGCCGAATCTGTCTGTCGAGGCCGGGCCCGTGCGCATCATCGCCAACCACCTCGACGGGGAGCCGTCGAACAATATCGAGCTGCGGGGCAACAAGTCGCTCAACATCATCGGCAACATCTGTGAGAACGCCCGCAAAGAGGCGATCGTCTTCACCATGCCGTCGTGGGCTGACACCGACAACGAGCAGGTGGCCATCGTCGGCAACAACATCACCAACGGCGGCAAGATCGCACCGGGCACGTATCCCGCCATCGGCATCTATTCGGTTGACGCGGAGCGCCGGACGATGGGGTTCAACATCACCGGCAACTTCATCGCCAACGTGGACGAGGGTGCCGGCTGGAGCTACGCGGTGGACGCCCGATATGTCGACGACCTCGCGATCTCCGGAAACCAGTGGGACAACAACGGATACAGCGTCGCCCCGGTTCGCGCCGAGGGGCGCAACGTCGGCATCGCCGGTAACACGTCCGGAAATCGCCCGGCGCGCGTGGTGATTACCGCCGACGACGACGTGGCCCTCGGCTCCGCGGCCGGCACCGACTACGTGTACCTGCTGGGCCGGGGCGCCGAGGCGACGCTGCCCACCGCCGTCGGCAACACGAACCGCTACACGGTGAAGAACACCGCTGTCGGGGCGAGCCGGCTCCACGCGCCGAGCGGTCAGGAGGTCGACGGTGAGCGGCACGTTCGGGTGGGCGGGGGGAACGCGGTCGACGTCATCTCCGACGGCGAGAACTGGTGGACCGTATAAGCGTCGCCCCTGTGAGGACTCCGTAACGGGATGTTCATGACACGAAATAGCACGGCAATCCGTATACAGCACCGTATACAGCCATGGATACAACCGCTGTCGAGAGCTCCGCGCCATTAGCCGGTCGCCACGAATCAGGGCTCGGCGAAGAGTACGAGAACGAACCTGTCCCGCTGTCCGCGCGCAAGTCGTTGTTCGCAGTGTCGGCGGTGTGGGTGGGCTTCCCGATGATCATGACTTCGGCGGTGTTCGCCGGCATCGTGGTCTACAACCTGGGCTTCGTCACCGGGATGCTCGCGATTGTCGTCGGCGACCTGATCCTGATGGCGTACGTGGGCGCCTTGAGCTATCTCGCCGGGCGGTCGGGCAAGAACTTCGCGCTCACTGCCGCGGACACCTTCGGTGCCAGGGGCTTTCGGATCGTGTCGGCGTTCCTGTCGACGTTGGTCATCGGCTGGTTCGCTTTCCAGACCGGCATGGTGGGAACGACGCTCAACCTCTCGATGGGCTGGAGCGCGCCCTGGATCACCCTGCTGGCCGGCGTGCTGTTCGTGGCGCTCACCTTCGTCGGGATCCGGGCGATCTCCTGGATCGGCGTAGTGGCATCGGCATTGTTCATCCCGCTCGGTGTGGTGGCGGTGATGTTGGCCGCGTCCTCGCCCGGCGGCCTGGGTTCGGCACTGTCGTATGGCGGCGGAGCCGGTGCGGCCGCTTTCAGTTTCGGTGTGGCCGTGACGATGGTGTTCGCCTGCTTCGTCGACTCGGGCACCATGACCGCGGACTTCACCCGATGGGCCCGCAACGGCAGGGAAGGCGCGCTGGCGGCATTCGCTGCGTTTCCCGTCGCCTACTTCATCGCGCAACTCGTCGGGGCGCTGATCGTCGCACTCGGCGCGGCGGCAGCGGCCGGTACCGCAGGCGGTGATTTCCTGCACGTGCTGGTGGGCGGTGGCGGAATTCTGGTGCCGCTGGCCATCGCGTTCGTGTTCGTCAACCTCGGCAGTGTGTGTGCGCACTGCCTGTACAACGGTGCCGTCGGCTTCGGCAACATCACCGGAAAGACCATGCGCCAGTTGACGATCGTGCTCGGAATCATCGGCACCATCGCTGCAGTCGCCGGCATCTGGTCTTACTTCGCCACCTGGCTGAACATCCTCGGTGTGCTGGTCCCGCCGATCGGCATCGTGCTTATCCTCGATCAGCTGGTGTTCGCCCATCGTCGAGAGTCGATCGGCGGAGTTTACTGGAAGCCGTTCGCCGCGTGGGGGATCGGCGCAACGGTGGCATTGGCGACGCACTTCTACGCCCCTCAACTATCGGACGCCGTCGTGGCGATGGTCGTAGGCGGTCTTGCGTTCGCGGCACTGAGCTACCTGCCTGCGCGTGTGGTCCTGAGCGGGGAACCTGCATGACCGTCACCATCCAGGCCAACCCGTATGTGTGGCCCTACGACGGCGACATCCCTTCCGGCCGAACGGCGTTGATAAACATCGACTGGCAGGTCGACTTCTGCGGCGAGGGCGGATACGTCGACACCATGGGCTACGACCTGTCTTTGGTGCGGACCCCGCTCGGGTCGGCTCAGCAGGTACTGGCTGCGGCTCGGGCGGCGGGGCTGTTCATCATCCACACCCGCGAAGGGCATCGCCCCGACCTGTCCGACCTCCCCGCCAACAAGCGCTGGCGATCGGCCCAGATCGGCGCTGAGATCGGTTCCGTCGGCCCGTGCGGCCGTGTCCTCGTCCACGGGGAGCCTGGCTGGCAGCTGGTGCCCGAAATGGCCCCATTTCCAGGAGAACCCGTCATCGACAAGCCGGGCAAGGGCAGCTTCTACGCGACTGACCTCGAATTAGTATTGCGCAGCAACAACATTACACACATCATCTTCACCGGCATCACCACTGACGTCTGCGTGCACACCACGATGCGAGACGCCAATGACCGCGGCTACGAATGCCTCGTGGTATCGGATGCAACCGGTGCCACCGACTACGCCAATCATGTGGCGGCGCTGAACATGATCACCATGCAAGGCGGGGTGTTTGGCGCACACGCCACCAGTGCCGACGTCGTGGCGGCGCTGAAGGAGTTGCAGTGACGGCTGTCCGGGTCGACGAGCCGGTGTCGCTTCGCGACCGGGTCTACCTCGATCTCGGCAAGAAGCTCATGCTCGGCGAGATCGACCACCGCACCCGTCTGGTGGAGTCACAGCTGTGCGAGACGCTGAACGTCAGCCGTACCCCGCTGCGTGAGGCACTGGTGCGGCTGCACGCCGACGGGATGCTCGAGCGCAGGTCCGACGGGTACTACCCGGTGGCGCTGGACATTCCGGGTGTGCGCGATCTCTACGAGCTGCGGATCACCATCGAACTCCGCGGCATCACGCGGATCCTGGAGACCGACGAACTGCGCTATGACAAGGACAGGTTGGCCGTGTTGCGCGCGGAGTGGCTCGAACTGAAAGCCGCTTTGCCCGCGCCGGACGGTGACATGGTGCTGCGCGATGAGTCATTCCATATCGAACTGTCCGCAGCGTCCGGGAACACGGCGATGGTCGCGACGCTCGACAACCTCAACCGGCGCATCCGGCTCATCCGGATGTACGACTTCGTCACCGAGGAACGGGTGACGGCGACGATCGACGAGCACCTGGAGATCGTCGACCTTCTCCTCGACGATCAGCTCGCCGAAGGTCGCAAAGCCCTGCACGAACATGTCGGGGCGAGCTTCGAGGTCGTCGAGCGACGGGCACTGCGCGCACTGAGCGCCCGATCGCTCGGGCAATCGGTCACGTCGCTGGAGGCGCTGTGGACGTGAGCTCGGCAGCCTGACCCCAACGACCGCTGAACACGACCTGGTCCAGCGGTAGCCGCTCGCGTGGCCGCCCATCGCGCTCGGCAATCGCGTCGTCGACGTCCGCGTAGTCGCCCAGCGTCCCCAACGCCACGACCGTCAGCGGCCGCACCCCGTCCGGGATGCCGAACGCGGTGCGTGCGCCGTCGACGTCGTACCCGGCCATCGGGTGTGCGATCAATCCACGCGACACCGCCTCGACGGTCATCTGGGCGATGGCCGCTCCGGCGTCGACCGCCGCGTACACAGCGGTGCGGTCGTCTTCGCCTTCGTCGGCGCACACCAGGATCAGTGCGCCGGCAGCATGCGCGTAACTGTTGCCGCGTTTGAGGAGGCCGGCCAGTGTGGTGAACGTCTCGTCCGGTGCTGTTTCTGCTCCTCGCGTCAGGGAGCGGACGCCCACCACGAACCGCACCGGCTGGCGATGCCCCCAGGTCGCCGCCCAGCGTGCCGCTTCCAGCACGGCGGTGAGCTGTTCAGGCGTGATGGTCGAGTCGGGGTCGAACGCCCGCGGGCTCCAGCGGGCCGCGAGAGCGGGGTGGATCGGGACGCTGGTGGCTGCCAGCCGATCGCTCGGCGCGTCGGGCACGTCCGTCAAGTTACCGGCGGACAAAATCGCGTGCGCGTCTCCCTTATCCTTGTTGGGACTCATCCCCGCACTTTGAAGGGCAGACAGTGGCGCTCGTCGTACAGAAATACGGCGGATCCTCGGTTTCAGATGCTGACCGGATCCGCCGAGTCGCCGAGCGCATCGTGGAGACCAAGAAGGCCGGCAACGACGTCGTCGTGGTCGTCTCCGCGATGGGCGACACCACCGACGACCTGCTTGATCTGGCCCGGCAGGTCTCTCCGGCCCCTCCCGCACGCGAGATGGACATGCTGCTCACCGCCGGTGAGCGGATCTCCAATGCGCTCGTCGCGATGGCCATCGAGTCGCTGGGCGCGCAGGCCCGCTCGTTCACCGGGTCCCAGGCCGGCGTGATCACCACGGGAACCCACGGCAACGCCAAGATCATCGACGTCACCCCGGGCAGGCTGCGTAGCGCGCTGGACGAGGGACTGATCGTGCTGGTCGCCGGGTTCCAGGGCGTCAGCCAGGACAGCAAGGACGTCACGACGCTGGGCCGCGGCGGATCGGATACCACCGCGGTGGCACTGGCCGCGGCGCTGAAGGCCGATGTCTGTGAGATCTACACCGATGTCGACGGCATCTTCACCGCCGACCCTCGCATCGTGCCCAATGCCCGCCATCTCGACACCGTCTCCTTCGAGGAGATGCTTGAGATGGCGGCGTGCGGGGCCAAGGTGCTGATGTTGCGGTGTGTGGAGTACGCCCGCCGCTACAACGTGCCCATTCACGTCCGCTCGTCCTATTCAGACAAGCCGGGCACCATCGTCAAAGGATCGATCGAGGACATCCCCATGGAAGACGCCATTCTGACCGGAGTAGCCCACGACCGCGGCGAAGCCAAGGTCACCGTGGTCGGATTGCCCGACGTACCCGGCTATGCCGCGAGGGTGTTCCGCGCGGTCGCCGACGCCGACGTGAACATCGACATGGTGCTGCAGAACATCTCCAAGGTCGAGGACGGCAAGACCGACATCACCTTCACCTGCCCGAGGGACAACGGGCCGGGCGCGGTGCAGAAGCTGACGTCCCTGCAGGATGAGATCGGGTTCAGCCAGGTGCTGTACGACGATCACATCGGGAAGGTGTCGCTGGTGGGCGCCGGCATGCGCAGCCATCCCGGCGTCACCGCGAAGTTCTGCGAGGCGCTGGCCGAGGTCGGCGTCAACATCGACTTGATCTCCACCTCCGAGATCCGCATCTCGGTGCTGGTCAAAGACACCGAATTGGATAAGGCCGTCGCAGCGTTGCATGAGGCGTTCGGCCTCGGCGGTGACGAAGACGCTGTTGTCTACGCGGGGACGGGGATCTAGAAATGGTGAACATCGGAGTCGTCGGCGCCACCGGCCAGGTCGGCCAGGTGATGCGCGCCCTGCTGGAGCAGCGCAATTTCCCCGCCACGACGGTTCGGTTTTTCGCCTCGGCACGCTCGGAGGGCAAGAAGCTGACCTTCCGCGGCCAGGAGATCGAGGTCGAGAACAGCGAGACCGCCGACCCGTCGGGGCTGGACATCGCATTGTTCTCGGCCGGCGCGACCATGTCGCGCGTGCAGGCGCCGCGGTTCGCCGCGGCCGGAGCGGTCGTCGTCGACAACTCGTCGGCCTGGCGCAAGGACCCCGAGGTGCCGCTCGTCGTCTCCGAGGTGAACTTCAAGCGTGACGCGGGGCAGCGCCCGAAAGGCATCATCGCCAACCCGAACTGCACCACGATGGCCGCGATGCCGGTGCTCAAGCCGCTGCACGAGGAAGCCGGCCTCACCCGGCTGATCGTGTCGAGCTATCAGGCCGTGTCGGGCAGCGGACTGGCCGGTGTGGAAGAACTTGCCTCGCAGGCCCGTGCCGTCATCGACGGGGCTGAGCAGTTGGTGCATGACGGCTCGGCGCTGGACTTCCCGGCGCCGGTCTCCTACGTCGCGCCGATCGCGTTCAACGTGGTGCCGCTGGCGGGTTCGCTGGTCGACGACGGCTCAGGCGAGACCGATGAAGACCAGAAACTGCGCAACGAGAGCCGCAAGATCCTCGGCATCCCTTCGCTGGCTGTGAGCGGCACCTGTGTGCGTGTCCCGGTGTTCACGGGGCACTCTTTGTCGATCAATGCTGAGTTCGCAGAGCCTCTTTCGGTTGCCCGGGTGACTGAGCTGCTTTCGGGAGCCCCAGGCGTGAAACTGGTCGACGTGCCAACTCCGCTGGCTGCCGCAGGCGTCGACGAGTCGCTCGTCGGCCGGATCCGCCAGGATCCCGGGGTGCCCGACGGGCGCGGCCTCGCACTCTTCGTGTCCGGCGACAACCTGCGAAAAGGTGCGGCGCTGAACACGATTCAGATCGCCGAGTTGCTGGCCGCCGAGCTCTGACCCTGACGAGTGGTCCGCTGGTTCGTCGTTGCAGCGATAGCCGCTTCGCTGTGCCACGCCCCGACAGCCCACGCAAACCCTTTCCCTGAACCCGAGCTGCCGCCCTTGGCGCCCGGTCAGGTGCTGCGCATCGGACCAACGGCCGGAACCGGTACGCCCACAGGCGATTACGGCATCGGTGCCACTGATCTCTGTGAGTTCATGGAGTTTCCCAGCCGCGTGCTACAGGTGTGCGGGGACAGCTTCGCCGGTCAAGCCGTGGGGTTCGGGGGCTGGTATTCGCCGATCGCGCTGCATGTCGAACCCGACTCCATCGACGATCCCGCCGGTGTCCGCTACGACGGCGTCAGCGGGGTGGACACGCCGCTGCTGGCTGATCCGACCCCGCCGGGCAGTTCGCAGCTTCCGGCCGGCGTGGTGGCGATCAACCGGGAGAACTACATGATGGTCACCACCACCGCGGACCTGGAGCCGAAGTCCTCGCGGCTGGTGAAAGCCGATGCGGCGCAGGGAAACTGGGAAACCATTCCCGGATCGATTCGCGACGCGTCCTATCAGGGCGGCGGGCAATCGCAGATCAGTGGCTACTACGACCCGATCCCGAAAGCCGATTCGCTCAGCGGCTGGGTGTACATCGTCGCGAACAATTTCGATCGCAGTGGCCCGGTGTTCCTGTATCGGGCCACCCCACAGGCATTGACAGACCGGGCGGGCTGGCAGGGCTGGTCCGCGCAGGCCGGCTGGGGTCAACCGCCGACTGCCCTGTGGAACGACCGGGTGGGCGAGATGAGCATTCGGCAGATCGACGGCAAGTCGGTGCTGTCCTACTTCAACGCGAGCACCGGAAACATGGAGATGCGGGTAGCCGACGACCCGACGGGTCTGGGGGCCGCGCCGGTGACGACGGTGGTGTTCGCCAGCGAGTGGCCCGACCCGGTCGAGGCCCTGCCGCCGCCGGAGGTCAATCAATTGGCCCAGCCCTACGGCGGCTACATTTCGCCCGGGTCCACGATCGATCAGGTGCGGGTGTTCATCAGCCAGTGGAACACCGGGCCCCGCGGTGGCACGCCCTATCGCGTCATCCAGTATGCGGTGAACCCGATCAAGCCGTGGGAGTAGGTGTGGCCTGCGCCTGAGCTGCGGTCTCGCGGGTCCACCGGCACCTACCGTTGTGCCCGCCTATGCGCGACAGTGTCGCTGAAATAGCCTCAGGGGCAACATATGTCGCGATAGACCCATCTCGTGAGTCTCTCGCGTCCGCCTAGACTCAACAGCCGCACCTGCCACGCAATTTGGGCTGCCCGCCTATTAGCGACACTCTGTCGCTGGTCAGGCGGCAACGGAGATTGCTGGGCGCCAAAGAAATGTGCACGCCGGCCACGCTGGTGCCCTTCGCGTCCGCGTATGAAGCGCGCGGTGGCGGTCTGCGTCGCATTTTTCCGCCATACACGCGGGACGCCCTGCCTCAGCTGAATGCCATTGGCGCCCGGTTATATCCATGTCCACCTGGCCAGCGACAGTGTCGCTAGTATGCGGGCACGCAAAATTGCGTGATGCATGAGGCTATGGATAACCAGTATTGCCAGTGTGGTTTCGGCGGTGGTGCCAAAGTGGCTGGTATGGCCAGTGGGGCGATTTCCGCGACATTGTCGCGCACAGCCGGGCACATCGACACACCGCCGGAGAGCGCCAGGACGCTCAGGGGCCCGACGGACGCCCAGGGCTCGCCCGCCCCTTTCACAGCTGATTCATAGCTGATTCTTGATCGGCACCTGAACAACCCTCGCATGCTCAGGTCATGACAGAAAACCCGTCCTCGTCCGAACCCGCGACCGGTCCCGTCGTGACCCCTGAACCAGCGCGGCCGGTCACCACCACAGTCCCAGTGGAGCAAGCGCCGCGCGAGCGCAACCGCGTCACCCAAGCCGCCGCGTGGGTCGGCATCGTCGCGGGCGTCGTCTTCATCGTCACCGTGATCTTCGGAACTGGCTTCTTCCTCGGGGCACATTCCGGTGGCGGTGACCACCATCGCGGCGGCCACGACCGTCACGGGGTGATGTTCCACCGTGGCGGCCCGCCGATGGGTCCGCCGCACGGGATGATGCCGATGGGCCCGGGCCAGTTCGGCCAGGGCGGCCCGGGTGGCCCGCAGTTCCGTGGCCCGTCACAACCCGATCGTCCGGAAGCGCCGACTCCGACGTCGCCTGCCAGGCCTTAATCGGCTCTTTTTGACTGATTCCAGAAAGAGCGCATACTGGAATCGTGACCACGACGCATGACCACGACCCGAAGGCCCTGTTACGGGCCGTCGGGTTGCGGGTTACTGCGCCGCGGGCCGCGGTGCTCGATGTCCTTGCCACCAAGCCGCATTCGACTGCAGACGAGGTTGCCGGGCTGGTGCGCGAGAACCTGGGTTCCGTGTCGACGCAGGCCGTTTACGACGTGCTGCGGGCCTGCGTGACTGCCGGCCTGGTGCGGCGTATCGAGCCGGCCGGCTCGTCTGCCCGCTACGAGACCCGAACCGGCGACAACCACCACCACCTGGTCTGCCGGGTGTGCGGGCAGGTTGCCGACGTCGATTGCGCCGTAGGCGAAGCACCCTGCCTCGAGCCCTCCGACCTCGGCGGCTTCACGGTCGACGAGGCCGAAGTGGTGTTCTGGGGAGTGTGCGCCGGCTGCCAGGCCAGCAGCATCACCGCTTAGACCACATCTGCAGCCCGAAGGACGCCCCGGCCACCACCCCTCGGTGGCCGGGGCTTCCGGCTATTCGCCCAAGCGCTGGGCGGGTCGGCACGAATCGTGAGATTCTCGCTAACCATGACGCGCAATCGGGTACTGGTCGCAGTGCTCACTGTGCTGCTGACAGCGACCGGCTGCAGCCTGCGTGACGCGCAACCGGAGCGCGGTGCCGTGATGGTCTACGCGGTCGGCGACTGTGTCAGCGTTGCTGCGGGCACGCCCTCGGCGCCCGAGGTGGTGCGCCCGAACAAGGTGGATTGCTCGACTGACCCGAGCTACACCATCGGCGCCATCGCCGACGGCACCGGAGTGTGTCCGAGCCCCGAGTATCAACACCTGCCTTCCGAGCACGCCGATCCGTCTACTGCTCGCCTGTGCCTGGTGCCAAACCTCGTGACTCATCACTGCTACGAACTCGGCCTGCCGGCCGGTGTGATGGAACTGGCCGACTGCACGTCGCGCGGCGACGGCGTGATGGTGCAGGTGACGCACCGGCTCGACGTCCGTGACCAGGCCGCATGCCCTGTCGCGACGGGGCAGTTCGCGTGGCCGTACCCGTCGCCTGCACGCACCTACTGCACCCGGACCGTGTCCTGAATGGCATGATCAAAGCCATGCGTGCCGTGACTGTAGGTCTCGGGGTGGCCGGTCTCGCGTTGGCCTTGGCGGCACCGGTGGGTGCCCGCCCGTCGGACCCGGGTGTCGTGTCTTATGCCGTCATGCCGAAGGGTTCGGTAGGGAACATCGTCGGCGCCCCGATGCGGTGGGAGGCGGAATTCACTGAGCCGTTCCAGGGGTTCTCGGTGGATAACCCGGTCTGCAACAACTGGGCCGACGTCGGACTACCTGAGGTGTACAACGATCCGGACCTGGCGTCGTTCAACGGCGCCACCACCCGGACCGCTGCCGCCGATGACACCCATTTCGTCAAACAGGCCATCGGGGTGTATGCCAACCCCGACGCCGCAGATCGCGCATTCCACCGGGTCGTCGACCGGACGGTGGGCTGCTCGGGCCAGACCACCACGATGCATCTGGACAACTTCGTCAACCAGGTGTGGACCTTCACCGGCGGACCGGCCAGCGCGACGGACGCCGAATGGGTCAAACAGGAGGCCGGCACCGATCGGCGCTGTTTCACCACCACCCGTAAGCGCGAAAACGTTCTGCTGCAAGCCAAGGTGTGCCAGTCCGGCAATGGCGGCCCCGCGATGAACGTCCTGGCCGGCGCAATGCAGAACACGCTCGGGCAATAACGGGGTCGCGACTTGTCGGTGCCATCTGGAAGATGGAAGCAACCAGACGGTCCGACACCGGTAAGGACCGGGAGGGGTGGTTGCCATGGCCGTACCCATCAGGGCTGATCCAGGTCGCCTACCTACTCTGGAATTCACCAGCGCCGAGCAGGCCGCGGCGCATATCGGTGCGCACTGTCTGCAGGACGGTCCGGTCGGCCGGGTGGGCTTGGAGATCGAGGCGCACTGTTTCGACCTGACCGATCCGCTGCGGCGCCCGCACTGGGATGAGCTGTCCGCAGCGATCGCGGAGGTGCCGCCGCTTCCCGGGGGCAGCCGGATCACCGTGGAACCCGGCGGTGCGGTCGAGCTGTCCGGGCCTCCCTTCGACGGTCCGGCCGCTGCCATCGCCGGGCTGCTGGCCGATCGTGCCGTGCTGCGCGCGGCGTTCGCGCGTCGCGGTCTGGGGTTGGTGCTGCTCGGCACCGATCCGGTCCGGCCCACTCATCGGGTCAATCCGGGCTCGCGCTATCAGGCGATGGAGCAGTTCTTCGCGGCCAGCGGGTCGGCTGAGGCGGGTGCGGCGATGATGACGTCGACGGCCTCGGTTCAGGTCAACCTCGACGCCGGTCCCCGCGACGGCTGGGCGGACCGCGTGCGGCTGGCTCATGCGCTGGGCCCGACGATGATCGCCATCACCGCGAACTCCCCGCTGCTGGGCGGGCGGTTCACCGGTTGGAGTTCCACCCGCCAATGGGTTTGGGGTCAGCTCGATTCCGCGCGGTGCGGGCCGATCCTCGGCGTCGACGGAGCTGACCCGGCCAGCGACTGGGCGCGGTACGCCATGCGCGCGCCGGTGATGCTGGTCAACACTCCCGATGCGGTCCCGGTGACGAATTGGGTTCCGTTCGCCGACTGGGCCGACGGCCGGGCCGTGCTCGGCGGCCGGCGACCCACCGAGGCGGACCTCGACTACCACCTGACGACGCTGTTCCCCCCGGTGCGGCCGCGGCGGTGGTTGGAGATCCGGTATCTGGACAGCGTTCCGGACGCCCTGTGGCCCGCGGTGGTGTTCACCCTCACCACGCTGCTCGACGATCCATCTGCCGCCGACATCGCGGCCGAGGCCACCGCGTCTGTGGCCACCGCATGGGACCGCGCCGCCAGGGCTGGACTGGCCGATCGTCGTCTCCGGGCAGCCGCGCTCACCTGCGTGCAAACCGCGGCCGAGCGGGCACCGGGCGAACTCGCGGAATCGATGGGGCAGCTGATGCGTTCGGTCGAACAGGGACGGTGCCCGGCCGACGACTTCGCCGATCGGGTGGTGCACCACGGAATCGCCGACGCGGTGAGCCAATTGGCGAAAGGTGAGCTTTGACCACACGCGAGACGTTGGCCGGTGAGCTGACCAGGGCGCGGGAGCGGACACTGCGGCTCGTCGACTTCGACGACGCCGAGCTGCACCGCCAGTACGACCCGCTGATGAGCCCGCTGGTGTGGGATCTCGCCCATATCGGGCAGCAGGAAGAGCTGTGGCTGCTGCGCGACGGGAACCCGAAGCGGCCGGGGATGCTGACGCCGGAGACCGACCGGCTCTACGACGCGTTCGTGCACTCCCGCGCCAGCCGAGTGGGCCTGCCGTTGCTGCCGCCCGCCGATGCCCGTGCCTACTGCGCGACGGTGCGGTCCAAGGCGCTCGACGCGCTCGACGCCCTGCCCGAGGAGGATTCGGCATTCAACTTCGGCTTGGTGATCAGCCACGAGAACCAGCACGACGAAACCATGCTGCAGGCGTTGAACCTTCGGACCGGGCCCGCGCTGCTCGACGCGGGCACCGCATTACCGGCCGGGCGGCCCGAGGTAGCAGGCACGTCGGTGCTGATTCCGGGCGGTCCATTCGTGCTCGGCGTGGACGAGCTGACCGAACCGCACTCCCTGGACAACGAACGGCCCGCACACACCGTCGACGTGGCGTCGTTCCGGATCGGCCGGGTGCCCGTGACCAACGCCGAATGGCGCGACTTCATCGACGACGGCGGCTACCGCCAGCCGCGGTGGTGGTCGCAACGCGGCTGGGCGCACCGGCAGGAAGCCGGGCTGACGGCCCCGCAGTTCTGGAACGCCGACGGAACGCGCACCCGGTTCGGCCATGTCGAGACCATCCCGGCCGACGAACCCGTCCAGCACGTGACGTACTTCGAAGCCGAGGCATACGCAGCCTGGGCAGGTGCACGGCTGCCGACGGAGATCGAATGGGAGAAAGCGTGTGCATGGGATCCGGTGGCCGGTGCTCGGCGCCGATTCCCTTGGGGCACTTCTGAACCCACCGATCTACTGGTCAATCTCGGCGGCGACGCACTTCGGCCCGCGCCGGTAGGGGCGTACCCGGCCGGTGCGTCGGCCTATGGTGTCGAGCAGATGCTGGGCGACGTCTGGGAGTGGACCAGCTCGCCGCTGCGGCCGTGGCCGGGCTTCACGCCGATGGTGTATGACCGCTACACTCAGCCGTTTTTCGATGGCGACTACAAGGTGCTGCGCGGCGGGTCGTGGGCGGTCGCCGCCGCGATCCTGCGGCCCAGCTTCCGCAACTGGGACCACCCGATCCGGCGGCAGATCTTCTCGGGTGTCCGGCTGGCCTGGGATGTGTAGGCATCTGGGTTGGCTCGGCGCGGCGCGTTCGGTCGCTTCGCTGGTCATGGATCCGCCGCAGAGTCTGCTGGTGCAGTCGTATGCGCCGCGGCGGCAGAAGCACGGCCTGATGAACGCCGATGGTTGGGGGGTGGGTTTTTTCGATCCCTGGGGGCAGGAGCGAAGCGACCCGGGGGAGGGTATGGCCGAGGCGCGCCGGTGGCGCAGCGACAAGCCCATATGGGGCGACGCGTCGTTCGCCTCGGTGGCACCCGCGTTGCGCAGCGGATGTGTGGTGGCCGCGGTGCGCTCGGCCACGATCGGCATGCCGATCGAGCCGTCGGCCTCGGCTCCGTTCAGTAACGGGCAGTGGTTGCTGTCGCACAACGGTTTGGTGGACCGGGCCGTGCTGCCATTGACCGGACACGCCGAATCCACTGTGGACAGTGCAATACTCGCAGCGCTGATTTTCGAGCGGGGCCTGGACGCCCTCGGTGAAACCATCACCGAGGTGGGCGAGCGAGATCCGAACGCCAGGTTGAACATCCTGGCCGCCAACGGTTCTCGTATGCTCGCCACCACGTGGGGCGACACGCTGTCGATGTTGCGCCTGCCCGACGGTGTGGTGCTCGCCAGCGAACCCTATGACGACGACCCCGGCTGGCAGGATATTCCGGACCGGCACCTGGTGGCCGTCCATGACGCTCACGTCGAGCTGACCACCCTGAAAGGACCGGCATGACGCTCTCTTTGTCGAACTATCTGGCCGCCGACTCCGCAGCCGCAGCCTTGCGCCGCGACGTACGTGACGGGCTGGCCAAGACGCCGAAGGAGCTGCCGCCCAAGTGGTTCTACGATTCGGTCGGCAGTGATCTGTTCGACCAGATCACCCGACTTCCCGAGTATTACCCGACCCGCACCGAGGCGCAGATCCTGAGGGAGCGATCGGCAGACATCGCCACGGCCGCCGGTGCCGACACTCTCGTTGAGTTGGGCAGCGGCACCTCGGAGAAGACCCGTCTGCTTCTGAATGCTCTGCGGGACAGCGGGCTGCTGCGCCGGTTCATCCCGTTCGACGTCGATGCCGGCGTGTTGCGGGCGGCGGGCGACGCGATCGGGCGCGAGTACCCCGGTATCGAGATCGACGCGGTATGTGGTGATTTCGAGGAGCACCTGGGTAACATTCCGCGGGTCGGCAGGCGGCTCGTGGTGTTCCTCGGTTCGACGATCGGCAACCTGACGCCCGGCCCGCGGGCGGATTTTCTGGCGACCCTCGCCGCGAGCCTGCAACCCGGCGACAGCCTGCTGCTGGGCACCGACCTGGTGAAGGACACCGGACGGCTGGTCCGCGCCTACGACGACAGTGCCGGCGTCACTGCGGCGTTCAACCGCAACGTGCTTGCCGTGGTGAATCGGGAACTCGACGCCGATTTCGACCTCGATGCCTTCGAGCACGTGGCGAAGTGGAACGAGGACGAGGAGCGCATCGAGATGTGGTTGCGGGCCCGTGCGTCGCAACAGGTGCGGGTGGCGGCGCTCGACCTCGACGTTGCGTTCGCCGCCGGTGAGGAGATGCTGACCGAGGTGTCCTGCAAGTTCCGCCAGGACGGCGTTGCCGCCGAACTTGCGAAAGCCGGTTTGCGACAGACACATTGGTGGACCGACCCGGCCGGAGACTTCGGCTTGTCGTTGGCGACGAAATGAGCCTCCCGCAGCAGTGGCGCGACGCCCGCCCCAAAGTCGCTGGGCTGCATCTGGACAGCGGCGCGTGCTCGCGGCAGAGCTTCGCGGTGATCGACGCCGCCACCACGCATACCCGACACGAGGCGGAGGTCGGCGGCTATGTGGCCGCGGAGGCCGCGGCCCCGGTGCTCGATGCCGGGCGTGCCGCGATCGCTGCGCTGACCGGGTTCGACGCGTCCGACGTCGTGTACACGACCGGCTCCAACCATTCGCTTGACCTGCTGCTCGGCAGCTGGCCGGGGGAGCGGACGTTGGCCTGTCTGCCTGGCGAGTTCGGGCCGAATCTGGCGGTCATGGGAGCCAACGGTTTTCAGGTGCGGTCGCTTCCGGTCGACGGTGACGGGCGTGTCGTCTTGGAGGAGGCCGCCCGGCAACTAGCTTCTGATCCACCGGCACTCGTGCATCTCACCGCGCTGGCCAGTCACCGCGGCGTTGCGCAACCGGTCGCCGAGATCGTCGCGGTGTGCCGTGCCGAAGGCATCCCGGTCGTCGTTGACGCCGCGCAGGCCCTTGGGCATCTCGACTGCAACGTCGGTGCCGACGCGGTGTACTCGTCGTCGCGCAAGTGGCTGGCCGGGCCGCGCGGGGTCGGCGCACTGGCGATCCGGCCGTCTTTGGCCGACCAGCTACAGCGGCGGCTGCCGCCTGCGGATTGGATTGTGCCGGTGAGCCTTCTGCAAAGTCTCGAGCACGGCGAGCACAACGCCGCGGCCCGCATCGGGTATTCGGTGGCGCTGGGCGAACACCTGGCGGCCGGGTCCGAACTCGTCCGCGAGCGGTTGGCTGAGGTGGGCCGCATGTCGCGGGAGCTGCTGGCCGACGTGGCAGGTTGGCGGGTGGTGGAGCGGGTTGACGAGCCCACCGCAATCACCACATTGGAACCGGTCGATGACTTTGATCCCGTTACGACAAGGGGCTGGCTGATCGCCGACCGCGGCATCGTCACCACCGCATGCGAGGTGCTGCGCGCGCCATTCGAGATGACCAAACCGGTGCTGCGGATATCCCCGCACGTCGACACGACTGTCGAGGACCTGGAGCACTTCGCCGAGGCGCTGCGCGAGGCGCCTTGATGGCGGGCGGTAGGGGCAAATCCTCGTGTCAGATCACTGCCAGGTTGGCCGCGCTGGCATTGCGGACCGCGTCAATGGGAATCGACTGATCGAGCGTCGCGAATCGGCCACCGTTGGCGGTGGCGAGCGCGAGTAGATATGCGTCGGTTACCTGGCGATGCCCGTGCAATCGTGAGTGGTCGATGAGTTCATCGTCGACGAGGCTGACGGAGCATGGCCAGTACTCGTGATGTTCGGTAGCGGCGGCACGGGCCAATCTGCCGATCGCCTGCGCGGGTGTCACCGGGCTGGGATATCGAGGCTGGCTGATGATGCGGACGAAGCCGTTTTGAGTGATGGCACACGATGCCCAGCCCTGGAAAATCTCGGCGCCGACCCACTGGCGAACCCGCTCGTGGTCGACGTGATCGCTATCGAGCAGCGCCATCAGGACATTGACGTCCAGCAGGGCGCGCGTCATACGGCTTCTTCGTCGCGTAGTCGGTCGACGAGAGCGTTGGACACGGCAGGCCCTCGATGTCCGAACGGTTCGAATCCATAGAAGCTTTCCGAACCTGTCCGGGGGGCTGCGCTCTGCTGTTGCGTCAGCGCCTGCCGGGCGAGGTCGGACAGAACCTCGCCTGCGGTGCGCTTTTCGCGGCGCGCCCGCTCCTTCACTGCGAGCAGTACGTCATCGTCCAAGGACAGTGTGGTGCGCATGCATCTGATGCTAGCGCATCACATGTATGTCGAACGTTAGATTTCACCCATGAGAACCACCACTAATCCGTCAGCGGCGATTGGTGATTCCGAAGCGGATCCGCGATCGCCTCGGCTTGCGCGGAAACCAACTGGTGGAGGTCACGGAGCGGGACGGTCGAATCGAGATTGAACCAGCGCCGACCGAAGTCGAACTGGTTCGGGAGGGTTCAGTCCTCTGCACGCCCGGATCGTTCGCGAGACGTTGGACCGCGTACGACGATGATCGCCCCCGTCACCAGTGTTCGTGCTGCGGTGTGAGCGCTACGTTCTGACCCAGTACGGTCACGAGTGTGTATCCGCCAATCGAGCCGTTCGAGAGCGGCATGCTGGACGTCGGCGACGGCAACCTTATGCACTGGGAGACCTCCGGAAATCCGGAGGGCTTGCCCGCGTTGGTGATTCACGGCGGGCCAGGCGGCGGTTGCGTGCCCGGGATGCGTCGGTACTTCGACCCGCAGAAGTACCGCGTGGTGCTGTTCGATCAACGGGGGTGCGGCCGCAGCACACCGCATGCCGGTGATCCTTCGGTCGATCTGGCCACCAACACCACTGACCATCTGATCGCCGACATGGAGCTGCTGCGAACCCATTTGGGCGTGGAGCGGTGGGTGGTCGCCGGCTGGTCGTGGGGCACGACGCTCGCGTTGGCCTACGCCGAACAACACCCGCAGCGTGTTGCCGCGATGAAGCTGACGGCCGTGACCACCACGACCCCGCGCGAGGTGCAATGGATCACCCGCGATGTCGGGCGCTTGTTCCCCGCCGAGTGGGCGCGTTTCCGCGCCGGGGTGCCCGAAGGCGAGCGAGACGGCAGCCTGGTCGACGCATACGCACGCCTGCTCGGCGACGACGACCCGAATGTGCGAGAGAAAGCGGCATGGGATTGGTGCGAATGGGAGGACTCCCACATCAACCTCGGGCCGGAACCTCGGCCGTGGCTTGTCACCAAGGGCCCGGACTTCCGGATGTGCTTTGCTCGCTTGGTCACTCACTACTGGCGGCACGCCGCGTGGCGGGATGAGAGCGAGTTGCTCGACAATGTCGGCAAGATCGCCCACATCCCGGCGGCGTTGATTCACGGCCGGCTCGATGTGAGCGGCCCGCACGACATCGCCTGGCAGCTCGCCCAGCGCTGGCCTGCGGCGCAGTTGCACATCGTGCCCGGGATAGGGCACGAGTCGGGCGGAGCGATGGGCGCGCTGGGTGTCGAGGCCCTCGACCGTTTCGCCGCACTCGCTCACGCACGACAGTGACGAAAATGCCGACAATTAGCGGTGTGGCGGGCAGCAGACACGCACGCTCGCGGAGCTAGCCCTCAGCCCTCAGCCGGCCTTGTGCGCGGTGAGCAGGAACGCCGGGAACTTGATGCGGCCCTTCTCGTCGCGGTCGTGCGGCGGCAATTCGAACGGGATGTCGGCGGGCATGGCCACCGCGTTCGCGTGGATGAACGCCGGACGGACGTCGTCGACCTCCCAGTGCTTCGACACCGCCGCCCGCAGCTCGTCCTCGTCCACCTCGTTGGGCTTGAACTCCAACTCGGCCGGGAATGCACCCTTGGCGAACACCAACACGAAGTAATTCGCGCCTGGCGCGGATGCCCGGTTGATGGACTTCAGGTAGCCGTCGCGGCCCTCGACCGGCAACGAGTGGAACAGGGTCGAGTCGATGACGGTGTTGAACCGGCCGTCGTACCCGGTGAACGACGTGATGTCGGCCTGGGCGAAGCTGGCCGTGGACAACCCGCGGACCTGCGCGGCCTTGTTGGCGGCGGCGATCGCGGTGGGGCTCAGATCCAGGCCGACGACGGTGTAGCCGTCCTCAGCCAGGGCCAACGACAGCTCGGCATGGCCACAACCTGCGTCAAGCACGTCACTGCGGAATTTCCCGGCCCGTTGCAGCGCGGCAAGCTCAGGCTGCGGTTCGCCGATATTCCAGGGCGGAGGACCTTCGAATCCGGCGTCTCCGCGATATGCGCCATCCCAGTCCAAGACGTCTTCAGATGCCATGCCAACCAACGTACGCGTGTCAGTCCCAGGTGTGGACCGGCTCGTTGCTGTGCATGCGCTGAACATAGAGCCGCAGCATTTCGGCCAGGGCTTCCGGCCGGGACCGACCGCCCTGCTGGAGTTCCTGCACCGTCGACACCTGCCACGCCGAGCCGGTCCGTCCGGTCTTGGCGCGGCCCTCGATGACACCGAGGTAGCGGTCGCAGACATCCCCGGCGACGCCCCAGCGGCGCAGGCCGTCGTGCGCGAGCGGCAGCAGCTGGCGCAGCACCAGCTCGTCCGGTGTCACTTCGCCGAGCCCCGGCCAGTACATCCGGGCGTCCATGCCGTACTGCGCCCCTGCCACGAAATTGTGTTGCGCCGCAGCGAAACTCATCTTCGTCCAGAGTGGCCGGTCCTCCTCTGAGAGGGTCCGCAACAGGCCGTAGTAGAACGCCGAGTTGGCCATCATGTCGATCACTGTCGGCCCGGCCGGCAGCACCCGGTTCTCGACTCGAAGGTGAGGACGCCCGTTGGCCCCCTCTCCTACGACGTCGTACACGGGCCGGTTCCACCGGTAGATGGTGCCGTTGTGCAGCCGCAGCTCTGACAGCTTCGGTGCGCGGCCGGCAGCCAGTTCGGCGACCGGGTCCTCATCGGACACTTCGGGCAGCAGCGACGGGAAGTACCGGACGTTCTCCTCGAACAGGTCGAAGATCGAGGTGATCCAGCGCTCGCCGAACCACACCCTCGGCCGCACGCCCTGCGTCTTGAGTTCGTCGGGCCGGGTGTCGGTGGCTTGGGTGAACAGTTCGATGCGGGTCTCAGCCCACAGCTGGTGGCCGAAGAAGTACGGCGAGTTCGCCCCGACCGCCAGCTGCGGCCCGGCAAGCACCTGTGCGGCGTTCCAGTTCTTTGCGAAATCGGCGGGGGAGACCTGCAGGTGCAACTGCATGCTGGTGCAGGCCGACTCCGGGGCGATCGACGCCGCCTGCAGGCTCAGTCGTTCCGGCCCGGAGATGTCGATCGCCATGTCCTCGCCGCGGGCGGTGAAGATGGAGTCGTTGAGCGCCTGGTATCGCGTCGACTCGCTCATCCAGCTTCCCGAAAGGTGTTCGGGCATAAGCGTAGGCAGGATGCCGACCATCACGATGTGTGCGCCGTCCTCGTTCGCCTTGGCCTCGGCGGCGTTGAGGCTCGCGCGCACCTCACTCTCCAACTCCAGCGCGGCGCGGCCCGGAAGTGGTCGCGGCGGCACGTTGAATTCGATGTTGTACGCGCCCAATTCGGTCTGATACGCGGGATCGGCGATGGAGTCAAGCACCTCCCGGTTGCTCATCGCGGGCTGATAGTGACTGTCGACCAGGTTGCACTCGATCTCCATGCCGGTGAGCGGGCGCTCGAACTCGAAACTGGACTGAGCGAGCATGGTTTCGAACACATCGAGGCACAGCTGCACCTTGCGGCGGTACTCCTGGCGGTGCGCCCGGCTGTACTCGGTGTGTTTGACCTCTTCGCCCACACCGCGATGCAACAACGTCGAGTGGTCTCCGCGCAACGGAATCGCGTAATAGGGTCGAGGATTGTGTGCCCAACAACCTGAAGCGGATCAAGGCGGGCTAGAACAGGTCGCCGGCGCCGACCGCATCGCAGCACTGACCGGGGTACGGGCCGTCGCTGCGCTGACGGTGATGGGCACCCACGCTGCCTACGGCACCGGGCTGCTCACCCAGGGCTATCTCGGGTTGATGAGTGCACGCCTGGAGATCGGCGTCGCGATCTTCTTCGTGCTGTCGGGCCTGTTGCTGTTCCGCCCGTGGGTGCAGGCGGCAGCCGACGGTGGCGCTGCACCCAGCGCGCGGCGGTACGCGCGAAATCGGTTCCGCCGCATCATGCCTGCATACGTCGTGACCGTCCTGCTGGTCTTCGGCATCTACGAACTGCATCCCGTGGAGCCCAATCCCGGCCACACCTGGACCGGACTGTGGCGCAACCTCACGCTGACGCAGATTTACAGCAACGACTACTTCACGAGCTACCTGCACCAGGGCCTGTCCCAGATGTGGAGCTTGGCGGTGGAGGTGGCGTTCTATGCGGTGCTTCCGGTGCTGGCCTATCTGCTGCTGGTGGTGCTGTGTCGACGACGTTTTCGCCCGGTGCTGCTGCTTGTCGGGCTGTCCGCGCTGGCGGCGGTGAGCCCGCTGTGGCTCGTGCTGATGCACGCCGGCTGGCTACCGGTGGGAGCCGGGTCGTGGCTGCCGCACTATCTGGTCTGGTTCGTCGGCGGCATGATGCTGGCGGTGCTGGCCGCCATGGGTGTGCGCTGCTATGCGTTGGCGGTCCTGCCGCTGGCCCTGGCCTGCTATCTGGTGGTGTCCACGCCGATCGCCGGGACGGTCACAGCGCCGGCCCTGGACCTGTCCGCAGACCTGTCCAAGACGATCCTCTACGCGCTGATCGCCACGCTCGTGGTGGCGCCGCTGGCGCTGGGCGACACAGGCTCCTACCGGCGGCTGATGGGCAGCAGGCCGATGGTGTGGCTGGGGGAGATCTCCTACGAGATCTTCCTGCTGCACGTGGTCGTGATGGCCCTGGTCATGGAGTTCGTGCTGGGCTGGAACGTCTACACCGGATCGGCGACGGTGCTGTTCATGGCGACGTTGGTGGCCACGGTTCCGCCGGCCTGGCTGTTGCACCGGTTGACCCGGCCGCGGGGCTAGCTCCGGCCCGCCCCGGCGGGGGTACCGCGGCACCTGGCTCGCCGGGGGGGTTGGCGGTGGTTCGGCCGTAATCCTGTTGTGGGGAAAGCAGATCGGCGTAATCGCCGTACTGGGCTGGTTGCGCGACGGGCTGTGCCGTGGCCTGCGCGGCGGCCGGTGCCTGGCCGTACGCCTGGCCCTGCGCCTGCTCGTAGACACCGCGCTGCGACGCACCCTGCTGACCGTAGTAATGCTGGACGGCTTGGTTGTAGTAGTCCAGGTAGGCCTCATATCCGGCTGTGGCAGTGGCCCCGGTCGGTTTCGGTGCGAGCATGAGCGCCGCGATCGCGACGACGGCCTGCAGGCCGCCCAGCACGACGATGAGGGTCAGTGCCCAGCCCCCGGGGGCGGTCACGGCGTTCGACAATCCGTCGAGGAAGCCTATGGCGGCCAGGACGGCGATCACGCCCGGGTGGGGTGTTTGTTTGGGCAGCAGGCCGATAGCGGCTGTCAGGGCGGCCAGTGCGGCGAACCGGACGTACCAGCCGAGGCCGTCGCCGTCCGGTCCGAAGCTCACGCAGTAGCAGGCCACCCCGAGCACCACCACCGCGACGTACAGATTCCGGTGCGCTGAATTGACCACGCTCGCTCCTATCGATCAGTCGGTGCTGTTGGCGGACGACTTCAGGTAACGCATCTCGTCGTCGGTGGCGACCATGGTGACGACCGCCGAGCCGGCCGCCGTGCTGACTTTGACGGTGTCGTGCTCGAGCGAGATCAAGTCGAGGACGACGTCGGCCTGTGCCGATGCCTGCGTGTACGGCGGCGCGACGACCATCGCGGTCACCCCGACCCGAACCGATTGTTCGGGAACACCGTCGAACATTTCGACGGTGTAATTGCGCTCTGAACCGGCCTGCAGCGCACGCCGATTGAAATCGGCGACCCACAGCAGGTCGTTGCGCCCGACAACTTCGACCATGCTGCGCCAGGCCGCCGGACGTCGGCTGTGCACCAGCACCCGGGCACCCAGCGCCAGCGACCGCAACACCACCTGCTGAGCCAGGTGCAGGGTGCCCGAGATCTCCACTCGGCGGATCTGGGGGCCGAACACGGGAAGCGCGACCGCCCGTCCTTGTTCGTCCGCGCCGATCACCTGACCGCAGCCCGAAGCAGGCACTGCCAGCTCGTGAAGCGACGAGTCGCGCGGGCCTGACGCCCAATGCTCGATCTGCCGTCGTGGATCCGTCGGAATCGGCAGTGTGGAGGCAAGCGCGGAGAACTGGCGGCCGCGCAGTGGCGTGAGCCCGCGCAGTGCGGTGGGTACCCGGATCTCACTGTCGAAGCGGACAAGTCCCCGCACCTTGATCCGATCCGGTTCGGCGCCCTCCCGCAGCGACAGGCACAACGTCGTGGAGTAACTCGGCACCGTCCACAACAGCCCGAGGCCCGGCGTGGTCAGCATGTCTGGCTGCACGGCGAAGGTGGACAGCCGAAAGTTCCCTTCCCGGCAGTCCTCCCAGGTTTCCTCGACAGTGGCCAGGTTGACCCCGTCGCTCAGTTGGTTGGTGGCCGCCGCCACGGCGCTCGCGGTGAGAAACTGCGGTTGCAGGCCCGCTTCGGCCAGCCGATTGGCAACTCGCCGGGTGGCGGTGGTGGCGGTGCGCAGGATGCCGTCGCGCCCGCCGCCGCGTCGCCGCACCGCCTCGGCGCAGCGCGCGGGATTGAACCGCACGGCGATCCACACGGTGCGCTGCGCGATCGCAGGCAATGGCCCCAACACGGAGTCGTAGACCGCGGCGACATCGGTGTGACCGTACGACCGGGCGCCCTGGCTGATGATGTCGATGGACTCCAGCGTGATGTCGAACTGGCGCAAGCAGTCCAACAGGGCTCCCACCGGCACCATTTCGCCGGACACCGTCACACCCGGTTCGAGCACCGTCAATGCCCGCGGGTTCTCGTCGATCTTGAGCAGCGACAGCAACGTAGTGCCGTTCCACCGGAATCCGATCTGCTGACCGTCGGATGTCGGCACGTCGAACGGATCGGCGGGCAGCGTCCTGGTCGGCCGTCGTCGGTCGCGGAAAAAACTCCACCGCAGCGCCACCGAGCGCGGCACCGTCGTACCACCGGCCAGCGGGAGGACCAGCACCAGCGCAGAGACCAGACCCACTGCGGCACCCTGCCAGCCTGGTCTGTCCAGCCACAACGCGACAACGATCCCGGCGACCGCGAGGACCTCCAGCGCAATCACGTCGACCAGCGGGATGACCCGCGAGTTGTTTGCTGCTAAAGGCAATGGGCACACCGCATTTCAGTAGCCGCGTCCAGGATGCACTGTTGTCGTGGTATCGACGTGCTATACCCTACGGGCATGCCAGCGCAAGTTACCACCCGCGCGCAGGTCAACGGCTACCGCTTTCTCATTCGCCGTCTCGAACACGCACTCATCCGTGGCGACTCGCGGATGATTCACGACCCGATGCGCGGCCAGATGCGCGCGTTGATCGTGGGAGTGGTGATCGCCGTCCTGATCACCGGGGCGGCCGGGGTGTTGGCGTTCTTCAAACCGGCGCCCAATATCGGTGATGCGCAGATTGTGCTGAGCAAGTCCAGCGGTGCGCCGTTCGTGCGGATCGGTGACCGGGTGCATCCCGTGCTCAATCTGGCCTCGGCGCGGTTGATCGTCGGTAAGAACGACAGCCCCAAGGAGGTCGACGAGAAATTCCTCGATGCGTTGCCGCGCGGACCGATGGTCGGCATCGTCGGTGCGCCCGTGAGCATCAATAGCGGGGACGACATGGCGACGTCGTCGTGGACGATCTGCGACGGCCTGGTCATGCCCGGCGTCACGGAAACCACGGGTACGGCCAGCCTGCAGACCACAGTGCTGGCCAACGATCCGACGCTCGACAGCGGAATCCGTCCGGTCGAACCCGCCGAGGCGATTCTCACGGAAGCCGGCGGGATCACCTATCTGGTGTACCGCGGAGTGCGGGCCCCGATCGACGTGTCAGATCCGGTCTTGGTCAACGGTCTTCACCTGCAGGGTGCCCAGACCCGTCCGATGTCATTGGCCCTGCTCAATTCGTTTCCGCTGGTCGATCCGATCACTCCGGTGATGATCGAGGGTTCGGGAGAAACCAGCCAGGTGCTTGGGCCCGACCATCCGGTCGGCTCCATCGTCGAGTCCGTCGATTCGCGGGGTGAACAGCTCTATGTGGTGCTGCGCGAGGGGCTGCAGCCCATCTCGCAAGCCACAGCCGACATCATCCGATACAGCGAATCCGGCGGAGTGGCAAGCGGGCAACCGAGCGAGATCCCCCCGGGCGTGCTGGCCGAGGTTCCGACAGTGCACCGGTTGTCGGTCGACCACTATCCGTCGGAGCCGCCGCGCATCGTGTCGCCGAATCCCGACCGGGTGGTGTGTATGGGTTGGCAGCGGTCGAACACCGACGCGGAGGCCGACGTACGGCTGCTGGTGGGCCACCGGTTGCCTACGGCTGACGGGGCCCAGTTGGTACGGCTGGCCAGTGCCGACGGAAGTGGGCCGGGCGTGGACTCGGTGTATCTGACACCAGGTGCAGGCGAGTACGTGCAGGCCACCGGCGGCGACCCCGACAGCCGGTCGACTGGACAGCTTTTCTACGTCTCCGATACCGGCGTGCGGTACCACATCAAGGATCTGCCGACGGCCGATGCGCTCGGCGTCACGGGTGTCAAAGTTCCCGACGGGCCGACCAACGCTCCGCAGTGGGCGCCATGGCCGGTGTTGTCGCTGTTGCCGCCCGGGCCGAACCTGTCGCAGGAGGCAGCGCTGGTCGCCCATGACGGCATGGCGGCGGACCCGGATGCCGCCCCGGTTTCAGCCGGCTAGCTGCTGTCAGAGACGCAACTCACGGAAGAACGCGTAGACCCGGATGATCCAGAAGCACAGCGGGAAAAGTGATCCGACCGCGATGTATTCGAGTATCTCGACCTGACGCCGTACCACGGGTGAGAATTCGCGGCGTGGCGCCACCAGCCCGCAGGCCAGTACGAGAACCAGTAGGGCGACCAGCGCGACCATGGTGCGGATCTGCCAGTGCTCGATATTCATCGCGGTCTTGACGATCACCACGACCGCGATCGTCAGCCCGCTACCGATGAGCGTCGCCGACTGCACCAAGTCGTGGTGGCCGCGCCCGCGCAGGCACAGTACCGTGGCCACCATGACCGCGAAAAGGGTTCCCTGCCAGTAAAATCCGTTGCTGACGTCCGTCGTCAGGTAGCAGCCGACGGCGGCGACGAGCGCGGCGGCGACCAGGATTCCGGTGAGATACTGGTTGCCCCGCCGAACCCGTTGGATCAGGTCCTCCTCGGTGGGGATGATCTGTTTGCCGATCGCGTTGACACCTTCGACAGTGGTTCCGCCTTGGGTCTCGATGTCGTCGAGCGGTTCGCCTGCTGTCGGCACCCGCGGGATCGGCAGCTTCGACAACACGATCGTCACCCGCGGAGCCAGGTAGACCACGATTACGGCGACCGTGGCGAGCAAAGCGCCCACTGTCCGGACCGGCACCTGCCACAGCAACATAGCCGTCGCGCTGAAGCCGCCGAACGCACCCACCGTGATGATCGCGGTGTGCACAGCGTGACCCGTACCTGAAATGAGGAGCACCAGCAGCGAACTGAGCGCGGTGATGGCAAACGCCATCGGCAGTGAGGTCATCCCATGGCCGTCGGGTACGAGGTAGAGCGAGCCCGCGAACACCAGCGGCATCGATACCGCGGTGATCCAGGCTGAGGTCGCCGCCGGCGCTGCCCGGTGTGCGACCAGGCAGGCGCACAGCATGCCCAGAGCGCCCAGAGCGAGCGCCGCAGCGGGCACCACAGGGCTGTGGGCCCAGCGAGACAGTGTCCCGGCCAACGTGACGGTGGCGGCCAGAGCGGCACCGAAGCAGGCCAACGTGGCCGCGTTGTCGGCGAGCCAGGTGCGCACCGGTCGCTGCTGTTCGGTCGCCTGGGTGTCGTCGACGTCGTCGAACAGCAGTGGGCTGACCGGCTGGGCGGCCGCACGGATCATCAGCAAGTCGCCGTCATAGATCCCTGACTCGGCCAGTGAGTGGTTCGGGTCGACCGGGTCGCCACCCAATGGGGCCAACGTCCACTGCCCGTCGGTGGCATCGAACTGCTCGTGTGCCGCCACCTGCTCGTTTGCGATATCGATGACAGCGGCGATGTATTGAGCGATGCTGACGTGGGCCGGTAGCCCGACATCGATGTTCAGCCCTCCGACCACCAGGGTCAGCCGGCTCAGCTCCGGTTCGGATTCGGCTTCGGGATCAAGTTCGGACGGAAGTTCTGACAACGATGGCGGTAAAGTCACAACCCGGTCGGCCTCCTGCGCAATGGGATTGCTCGGCGGTCCACAATAACCGGGACGATACCCAGCCGCTTTCAGCTGCGCAGTCTCCGAGGGGTAAACGTTGAGTACGCAGGGTTTTGTACGCCGCCTGCGGGTGGCGCCGCCGCGAATGCCGGGCGGGGAGGTCAACCTGGCGCCGCCGCCAGAGGTTCCCCGGGCGATCCCGGGAAACCTGTTCATGAAGCTGATGCCCTTTGTGATGCTGGTTGCCGTCATCGGCATGATCGCGTTGATGATCACGGTCGGCGGCCGTGACATGGCCAGAAACCCGATGTTCCTGCTCTTCCCGATGATGATGCTGATGTCGATGGTCGGCATGTTCATGGGCGGCGGGGCGCGTACCGGCAAAGCCGCTGCCGAACTCAACGAGGAACGCAAGGACTACTTCAGCTATTTGGCGAATCTTCGCGAGGAGGCCGACGCCACCGGCGAGGAACAACGCACGGCGTTGGAGTGGAGCCATCCTGATCCGCGTGCGCTGGCCGATGTGGTCGGGACCCGCCGCATGTGGGAACGCCGGCCCACCGACGCGGATTACTGCCATGTGCGCGTCGGTATCGGGACGCACCGCTTGGCGACTCGGTTGCTGGCTCCCGAGACCGGTCCACCCGAGGATCTGGAACCGGTGTCGACGGTGGCGCTGCGCCGGTTCGTCAAGACCCATTCGGTGGTGCACGCGCTACCGACGGCGGTGTCGATGCGCGCCTTCCCGACCATCACCTTCGAAGGGGAGCGCAAGCTCGCGCAGCAGCTGGTGCGCTCGATGGTGTTGGAGCTGTGCACCTTTCACGGGCCCGACCATGTCCAGGTCGCGGTCGTCACAGCCAACCCCGACGGCGAGAACTGGAGCTGGGCCAAGTGGCTGCCGCACGCCCAGCATTCGGTGACCCGGGACGGGATGGGTTCGATGCGGCTGCTGTTTCCCACACTGGAGCTGATGGAGACCGCGCTCACGGCGGAGTTGGCCGAACGCGGCCGGTTCACCCGCAACGCGCAACCGACGCAGGGGCTGAAACAGCTCGTCGTGGTGCTCGACGACGGATTCGTCACCGGTGACGAACAGTTGATCACCGATGCAGGCATGGATAGCGTGACGCTGCTCGACCTGAATGGGCCCCGCGACGGTGCGACGGCGCGCCGCAGCCTGCAACTGGTGGTGGACGGCGACGACGTCGCCGCGCGCACCGCGGTGGGCATCGAACGGTTCGCCACCCCGGACACCATCACGATCGCCGAAGCTGAGACCACCGCCCGGCGGATCGGGCGCTTCCGTCCGGCGAACGCCGCTCACATCGTCAGTCTGGAGTCCGACTCGAGAGCCGTGGACCCCGGATTGATGGCGTTGTTGAAGATTCCCGACGCCGCAGGCATCATGCCCGAGCAGGTGTGGCGGCAGCGATCGCCACGGGAGCGGCTGCGGGTGCCGATCGGCGTGACCCCGAACGGTCAACCCATCGAACTCGACATCAAGGAGTCGGCCGAGGGTGGGATGGGGCCGCACGGACTGTGTATCGGTGCTACGGGCTCGGGTAAGTCGGAGTTTCTGCGCACCTTGGTGTTGTCGATGATCACGTCGCACTCGCCGGAGTCGCTCAACCTGGTGTTGGTCGACTTCAAGGGCGGGGCAACGTTTCTCGGCCTCGAAGGCATCGCGCACATCGCGGCGATCATCACCAACCTCGAAGACGAACTGACGATGGTGGACCGGATGCGTGACGCACTGGCCGGTGAGATGAACCGTCGCCAGGAGTTGCTGCGCTCCGCCGGAAACTTCTCGAACGTCAGCGAGTACGAACGTGCCCGGGCCGGAGGCGCCGATCTCGAGCCACTGCCCGCGCTGTTCATCGTGGTAGACGAGTTCTCCGAGTTGCTCTCTCAGAAACCGGATTTCGCGGAGCTGTTCGTGATGATCGGTCGGCTGGGTCGATCCCTGCACATGCACCTGCTGTTGGCCTCGCAGCGGCTGGAAGAGGGCAAGTTGCGGGGGCTGGACTCACACCTGTCCTACCGGATCGGCCTGAAGACGTTCTCGGCCGGCGAGTCGCGCAGCGTGCTCGGCGTGCCCGACGCCTACCACCTCCCCAGCGTGCCGGGCTCGGCCTTCCTGAAATGCGATGCCTCGGAGCCGATCCGGTTCAACGCGTGTTATGTGTCAGGGGATTACGTCAAACCGCAGGTATCGGCGCGGACCGGACGCGTCACCCAACTCGGCGCGTTGGCGCCAAAGCTGTTCACCGCCACACCCGTCAAGAAGGACCCGGCGCCGGCGAAAGCGGCGTTACCGGCCGACGCTCCGGTGGTTGAGCCCGAGCGGGCCGCGTCGGGGCCCGCCAAGACCACGTTGCTCGGCATGGTGGTGAGCCGGTTGCGGGGACACGGCAGGCCCGCGCACGAGGTGTGGCTGCCGCCGCTCGACGACAGCCCCGCCGTCAACGAGCTTTTGCCGGAGACGGATTGGAGTGCCCAACAAAACGTCAACGGGCGACTGTGGATGCCGATGGGCGTGGTGGACCGACCCTACGACCAGCGCCGCGACGTACTCATGGTCGACCTGTCCGGCGCCCAGGGCAACGTGGCGGTGGTCGGGGGGCCGCAGTCGGGCAAGTCGACGACGCTGCGGACGTTGATGATGGCTGCCGCGGCCACACACACTCCCGAACAAGTGCAGTTCTACTGCCTCGACTTCGGCGGCGGCACCCTGTCGAGCATGGCGAAACTACCGCACGTCGGCGGGGTGGCCGGCCGAATGGACGCCGATGCCATCCGGCGCACGGTCGCCGAGGTGGCAGGCGTGCTGCGAGCCCGCGAACAACTGTTCCGCGACCTCGGCATCGAATCCATGCGCGACTTCCGGCAGCGCAAGGCCCGACTGGCTACCCTGCCGCCGGCCGAGGCTGCCCGAGATCCGTTGAGTCAAGACAAGTTCGGTGATGTGGTGCTGGTCGTCGACGGGTGGGCCTCGATCAAGAGCGACTTCGAATCGCTCGACCCGGTACTGCAGTCGCTGGCGATTCAGGGTCTGTCCTACGGTGTGCACCTTGCGATTTCCGCGTCGCGGTGGATGGAGATCCGCCCCGCAGTCAAGGACATGCTGGGCACCCGGATCGAACTGCGCCTCGGCGACCCCATCGACAGCGAGGTGGCGCGCCGGTCCGCCGAGTTGGTGCCGATCGGGCGCCCCGGCCGCGGTATCAATCCAGAGCGGCTGCATATTCTGATCGGGTTGCCTCGACTCGACTCCAGCTCGACGGTGGAGGACCTGCCTGCCGGGGTGGCCGGCGCGGTCGAGGCGGTGCGCGCCCACTACGACGGCCGCGAAGCGCCGCGGGTGCGGATGCTGCCGCACGATGTGGATCGCGCCGAGGTGGTGCGGGTGGCGCGCGAGGCCGGGCAGCTGAGCAAGGCCCGCATCGCCATCGGGATCAACGAGGACGAACTGGCGCCCGTGGTACTGGATTTCGATACCCAACCACATCTGGTGGCCTTCGCCGACACCGAGTGCGGCAAGACCGGTCTGCTGCGCAACATCGCCGCCGGGGTGATGGAGAACGCCACCCCCGTGGAGGCCAAGCTCATCCTCGTCGACTTCCGCCGCTCGATGTTGGGCGTCGTTCCCGACGAGTATCTGGGCGGCTATGCCACCGCTCCGCAGTCGTGTACGGATTTGATGACAGCGTTGGCCGGTGCGCTCAAAGACCGGCTGCCGCCAAACGACATCACCCAGCAGCAACTCAAGGAACGGTCGTGGTGGTCGGGACCCGACCTGTTCGTGATGATCGACGACTACGACCTGATCCCGGGCGGGTCACTGAGCCATCCGCTCGGCCCGCTGGTGGAGTATCTGCCGCAGGCCCGAGACATCGGTTTACGCGTCGTGATCACCCGACGCAGCGGCGGTGCCGGACGCGCGATGATGGACCCGATCATCGGGCGTCTGAAAGACCTGTCCTGCAACGGCTTGGTGATGAGCGGTGGCAAGGAGGAGGGCGGATTGTTCGGCGGAATCAAGGCCACCGCGATGCCGCCGGGCCGCGGCACACTGGTCTCCCGCACCACTCGCAGCGGCGTCGTCCAGCTGTCCAGGATGCCTGACCTGTGACGGGGGTCGAGGAACTCCGCGAGGTGCGGGTGGTGTCCGCGGCGCCCGAGACGATCAGGGTGTCGGTGGTGGGCGGTCGGACGCAACTGGATGTGGCGCTGCCCGCCGACGTTCCCGTGGCGGCGTTCCTGCCGGAGTTGGCGCGGTTGGTCAAGTCCCGCGACACCGGGCGCGGCGACGACGCGGCCGATCGCGACGAACGCCGGACGTTCTGGGTACTCCGTCGGAGCGACCGCGCCGCCGCGGTGCTGGAACCCGATCGGACCTTACGCGCGGCCGGTGTGGAAAACGGTGAGCTGCTGCATCTCTCGGCTCGTCGCGCGTTGTCTCCACCCACCCTCTACGACGACGTGGTCGATGCAGCCGCCCGGCTCAACCGAGCGGCATACGCCGCGTGGAACGCCACGTCGGCGGGGATGATGGCCTTCGCCGGGTTGTGGTTGTGCTGCGCGGTGTGGGTGCTTTTCCTACTGGCCGACGAGCTTTCGCCGTACCGTGCGATGGCCGTTACCGGTGCGGTGCTGACGACGGCCGCGTTGGTTGCCGGTGCGGCAATCGCGCGCGGATTGCTGGACCGGGCGGATATCGCCGCTGCGACCGGTCCGCCTGTGATCGTGCTGAGCGCCACGCTGAGTTGGGTGCTGGCCGCGGGCTACGGCGTGCTCGGCCTCGCTGTGGGGTGTGCGGTGCTGTTGGGGCTGATCGCGCTCTATTACCGCCTCATCCGCGCAGGGCATTGGGCTTACGTCACGGCGGCGGTGGTTCTGGTCTTCGGTGTTCTGGCCTTTTCCGGCCGGGCACTGGGCGGACGTGTCGACGTGGTGGCCACGGTTGCGGCGACGGCCGCGGTGTTGGCGTGCCTGGCAGTGCCCGTGCTCACCGCTGGGCTTGACCAGTTCCCATCGCCGACTGTGCGCTCGAGTGCGGCCCGCAAGGACGATCCGTTCTCCGCAGCGGAAGCCGAGCCGCTCAGCCCGATGCCGAGCGCCGAACAGGTCTGGGCCAGGGTGCACTCGGCGGTGCTGACCCGGGTCGGCCTGCTGGCCGGTTCGGGCTTGGTTGTTCTGGTCGGGGCCGCGGTGTTGGCCCGAGTCGATTCAGGTTGGCCGGCTTTCGCCTTCGCCTTGGCCTGTGCTGCGGTGCTGGCATTGCGCAGCCGTCGGGCGTCCACCTGGCCGGAACGTGCCGCGCTTGCGGTCCCCGGGCTCGCGCTGGTGTTGACCACCTGCATGCAGGCGCAATCCGGGGTGCGGCCCCTGCAGTTCGCCGGGGTGGGTGTGCTGGCGGTGCTCGCGGCGGCGGCCGTACTGACCGGCGTGTTCTGCACCGTCAGCCGTCGGCCCGACCGCGTACGGACCGTTGCTTCTTATCTGGAATATGTGGCCGTGGCGGCGGTCATACCGCTGGCTCTTTGGCCGCTCGGCGTGTACGAACGGCTGGGCCTGTAGTGATCGCTCGGCGTTGCGCGGCGCTGGCGGGTGTGGTGTTGACGATGGCGGTGGCCGGTCTGGGAGCCCCGCCTGCCGGTGCCGTCACACCACCCGTGGTGGAACCCGGCCCGCCACCTGTCGGGCCGGTCGGGCCGACGGAGCCGACCGAGCAGAAGACGATCTGCGGGATACCCACCGGAGTGCTGCCGGGAACCGACTTCGCGAAGCAGAGCAGTGCCGAGGCAATGCTGGAATACCGCCGGGCATGGCGCTTTTCGCGTGGGGCGGGACAGAAGGTGGCGGTGATCGACACCGGCGTGAACCGGCATCCGCGGCTACCTGCGTTGGAGGCCGGCGGCGACTACGTGTCGAACACCGACGGGCTGGTCGACTGCGACGCGCACGGCACGCTGGTGGCCGGGATCATCGCGGCGACGCCTGCCGACGGTGACAGCTTCGCCGGCGTGGCTCCGGAAGCCACGATCCTGTCGATCCGCCAGAACAGCGGCGCCTACAGCGTGGCAGGAACGAGCAGCGGCCAGAACGAGGACCCCAACGCGACGTCGATCGGCTATGGCAACACCCAGACCCTCGCCCTGGCCATCGCGCGGGCAGTCGACCTCGGCGCCACAGTCATCAATTTGTCCGAAGTAGCCTGCGCTCCTGTGGCGGCGGGATTGGACGATCGGGCGCTCGGCCGCGCCGTGCGATACGCGTTCGAACGAAATGTCGTCGTTGTGGCCGCGGCGGGCAACTTCAACGAGCAGAGCATGTGCAAGGCACAGAACATCATGGGTGACCCGAACCAACCACTGGACAGCGGCTGGGACAGCGTCAGCACCATTGCCAGCCCGGCCTGGTTCGACGACTACGTCTTGACCGTCGGCGCGGTGACCACCTCGGGCGCGCCGGCTGACTTCAGCTTGCACGGACCGTGGCTGGGAGTGGCGGCCCCCGGCGAACGGATCACGTCGTTGGATGCCGGTGGACCCGGCCTCAGCAATGCACAACTCGGCCAGCAGGGTCTGGCCCCGCTCAACGGGACCAGCTTCGCCGCGCCGTTCGTATCGGGCGTGGTGGCGCTGATTCGATCGCGATTCCCCAACATGACCGCCGGTGATGTCAAGGCGTTGGTGGAGCGGACGGCCCGCACGCCCGGCAACGGGCCCAACCAGGCCACCGGCTACGGCGTGGTGGATCCGGTCGCGGCGCTGACACACCAACTCCCGCCGGTCCGCGACGACCGGGACGTCACCACTGGGACACCGATCAGCGGTCCACCGCCACCGGACCCGGGTAACGTGCGGGCGCGCAGGATCGTATTCAGCGTCACCGCCGCCAGTCTCGTGTTGATGGCGGCGGCGGTGGCGGTAGCCGCGGCCCGACGGCGTACCAAGTGAGCGGTACGTACGATCGGGAGCGAAGTCAGCGCAGATCGCGAGGGGAATGATGCCGGACGAGATGCCGCCGATTGGCGAGCCTGCGTCGCTCGACGACTTGGAGCCTGGTCAACTCGACGAGGTGGAGGCGCGCGCGGCCGCTCTGCTGGAACAGATCGCGGCGCACCGGTCCGCCCGGCAGAACCACGTCGCGCCACCGGAGGAGCCCGACCAACACGACGACGCGACGGAGGTCTTGTCGGTAGATCCGCCCGCGGAGCCGCCGCCGCAGGCACCGGCCCGTCGCCTCGCTCCGCCACCCTGGCAGCTGCACAGCACGATCGGATCCAGGGAGTTCGCCGAGCGATTCTCCCAGGATGATCCGGCGCCCGACGTCCCGGCGCCTCCGGCAGCACCGCCGGAGGCGCCCGCACCGCCGGAATCGCCACCACCCGCGAGGCCACTGCCGCCGCCGCCACCTCCGCCACCAATGCCGCCACCGGGCTGGCTGCCGCCACCTCCGTCCGGGTGGGTACCTCCGCCACCGTCGCCGGATTGGCAGCCTGCCGACGCCCCGCCTCCACGGCCCGGGCAGTACTCGCCGGTGCCGTCGCTCGATGACGCCGGAATACTGAACCGTTCGCGCGCTGCGCCGCAATCCGGATGGCGTCGCGCTGTGCATCGCGCCAGCGCCGGACGGGTCAACCCGGGTGAGTCACGCAGGGACCGCGAGAGGGAAGACCTGCTGGCCCAGATTCGCCAGCCCATTGCCGGCGACTTCCGTATCGCCGTGCTCTCGATCAAGGGCGGTGTCGGGAAGACCACCACCACACTGGGGCTGGGGTCTGCCTTGGCGATGATGCGCAGCGACCGCGTCATCGCAGTGGATGCCAACCCGGATCGGGGGACGCTGGCCGAACGCGTGCGGGACACCTCGAGCCAGTCCACGGTGCGCGATCTGCTGTCGGATCCCGGTATCGAGCGGTACGCCGACGTGCGCAGCCATACCCGCATGGCGGGCAGCCGCCTGGAAGTGCTGGCCAGCGAGCAGGAACCCGCGGTTTCGGAAGTGTTCGGTGAGTCGGATTACCGGCGCACAGTCGATATCCTGCGGCATTACTACAACATCATCCTCACCGACTGCGGCACCGGAATCATGCATTCCGCGATGGCAGGCGTGCTGGATCTTGCGCACACCATCGTGCTGGTCAGTTCGCCGGCGATCGATGCGGCGCGCAGTGCGTCGGCGACCTTGGATTGGCTGATGCAGCATGGCCACTCGGCTCTGGTCCGCGATGCGCACGTGGTGCTCAGCGCGTCGCGGCCGGGTTCGGTGAAGCTGAAACTGGAGAAGGTCTACGAGCATTTCGAAGCGCGATGCCGCTCGGTGCACATGATTCCGTTCGATCCGCATCTGGCCGAGGGGGCCGACGTCGACTTCGATTTGCTGAACCCGGACACGTTGCAGGCGTATCTGGAATTGGCCGGCGCCGTGTCGGAGAAGTTCCCCAGGTTGAACGGCGGCCGCCACCGGGCGTGACGCGCACCGGGGCAAAGTATTTGTGCAGTGGTCGAGAGCGTGTGAGCTATCGGTTTGACTGGAGACCTCTCCAGGAAGCCCGGGCTATCGACGGTTTGACGGCAAATCACCACGCGGACGACATTGCGACAATGGCAATTTCGCGGAGCATTGTCGTGCGATCGCTCAAATGTGGGAAACCCTAATCAGATTCGCCCAAGGCCATGGCAGTGCCTTTGAGAATCTGGAAGACTATGCCGATCCCGGTTTCGGATGGTCGCATCGGCCTGCTGCGGTGAGGGTGAGGTGAGGCAGATCAACAACGATGGACTGCGGCACCAGATGACCGAGGTGCTTGCCCTGGTCTCTGAACAGATGGCCGATATTCAGGCGGTCCAGCGGGAGCAAGCTCAGCTGACCGCGGCCGCTGAGGCGGCCGACGGTTTGGTCGAGGTGACTGTCGACGCACAAGGGCATGTCATCGAGACCGTGATCGACGAGTCATATCTCGATGAGTACGAACTCGAAGAACTCGGCGGCCATGTCACGTCGGCCGCACAGTCCGCGGCGCAACTCGTAGCGGAGCGCGCGGCCGCCTTGTTGGTTCCGATCGGCGAACGGCGCGCGATGTTGCCCGCACTCTCGGACATTGTCGACGGGGCACCCGATCTACGCGACCTGACCAGAGCGGTATTCGGCCACGATGAAGCGGCCGAGGTTGTGCCGAGTCCGGAGGACGACGGTCACGGCGAATCTGCATTCCCCACCGTGAGGAGCTGACCGATGGCTGACGAGTTCGGTGTCGCACCGTCCGACCTGCGAGCGACCTCGAAGCACCTCAACGATGTCAGCACCAGGATGAAAGGCGTGTTGTCCACGCTGCAAGCCAATCTGGCGGCCGAGGGCGCCGCCTGGGGTGACGACAAGATGGGTGATGGGTTCGCCAAAGGCGACGCGGGGCATCTGGCCCAACGGGATTGGGTCGATGGCTCTGTGGTGGTGAAGACCGATCTGCTCGATTACTACTCGGACGGATTGACGACTGCCGCAAATTCATTCGAGCAAAACGATCAGGCGTAGGGCCAACACCACGGGGTGGCCGGCCGGTTAAGGTCACGGCCACACCGAGTCGCTTATGGACATCCAGATCCCACCCGAACTCCAATGGGTGTCATACCTCGCGGGCGGTGAGTGGCCGCAAGGCAGCGAGACCCGCACCCGCCGAATGGGCGAGCACTATCAGGCTGCGGCCGAACAGCTCCAAGACCTCATCCCGGAACTGAACCGGGTGCGCGGAGAGACACTGTCGGTTCTGTTCGGCGACACCGCCGATGCCGCGGAGAAGCAGTTCGCCATGCTGTTCGACGGCGACTATGCCGTGGACAGACTGGCCGACGGCATCTCCGCAATGGGCGAGGGCGCAACCAACTTCGGCACCGAGATCGAATACAGCAAGCTGTCGATCATTGTCGGATTGGCACTGGCAGCCATTGAAATATCGTGGTGTCTCGCTAATGCCGCGCCCACGTATGGGGCATCGACCGCACTGATACCGGTCATTGAAACGACCACCGTCATGACGATCCGCCAGATCGTGATGATCGCACTGCGGCGACTCCTCGCCAAAATGCGCGACCTGCTGAGCAGGACGATGATGAACCGGCTGTTCCGGAAGGAGATGCTGCTCGCCACAGTGCGGGAGGCGAGGCAGGAACTCGCCCAGGGGTTGACGCAAGAGGGGATCGTTCAGGGCATCCAAGCCAACAACGGGCATGCCGATTACCGGTGGGACCGGTTCCAAACGACCGCGATCGCCTCGACAGTCGGAGGTGGCGCCGGTGGCGCCTCCGCCCTGCCGGTCGGCGCTGCCCTGGGTCCCGCGCGCAACAGACTCACAGCCGCAACCAAGGGCGCGACCGTCATGTTCACCGCCGGGGTGGTCGGCAACGTCGCCGGAACCATGTCCGTCGGTGGCGAATTCGATACCTTGGCGATCCTCGCGGGGGCGACCACTACCAGCATCGGCGGCCTCAAAGGCGCTGGACTGTCATCACCGAACCCGCAGAACAACCAGGCGACGCCACTGTCTGAGCCCGGGCCTACCGCGCCTACCGGAGAACTGGCCGGGCTCGACCCGGATGGTCCGTCCGATCTCGACACCGGGCCCAAACCCGATGCCGACAGTGAAACCACCCCCGCGGACGACGCGACCGGCAGTACGGCGGCACCGCCCGTCGCCCCGAAGGCCGCACCGTCGAATACCGTCAACGGTCCGGCGAAAAATGCTGTGGCACAGCATGATCAGTCGTCATCCAAACAGAGTTCCGCAGCCAAGTCAGCCACTGAGAACGAGGCAGCCGACCAACATACCGCCGAGGACGAAACCGCGGGCACGGATTCCGTCCAGTCGCAGGCCGATGATGACGCACACGCGACCGGCGGCACTCACACAACCGACACCGCTGCCAACGACCAGACGGCCGAACCGGCCACCAGTGACGATCAAGCCCAGCAGGACCCCGAAACCGACACCGCGACAAACCAGAACGCGCAGCTGTCCGAGCAGCATGCTGCAACTTCGGATCCGATGCCGGTCGCGCAGACGGCGGAGTCTCCGGTGGCGACCGATGTCACGCAAACCACTGATGCCACCCAGGCCACCGATGCGGTACAGGCTGAGCCTGTTCAGACCGAGACCACCCAGATCGATCCTGTTCAGGCCGAGGCTGCTCAATCTGACCCTGTTCATGCCGATACCGCGGCTCCTGCCCCACCGGCCGGGCCAACGGCTACCACGTCGCAGAGCCCCGCCACGCCGACGGCCGGCGGCCGGACCGAGACGCCACCGGCGGCTCCCGTCGCCAAGGCCTCTACTCCCGGTGTCCGCGAAGAGGTTTCGAAGCCGCCAGCACCCTCTGCACAGTCCGAAAGGTCGACGCCGACACCATCGTCGACCAGTTCCGACGCGGCCGGCGTACCGGCCGCGCGGGTTCAGGACGCAGCCGCACCGGCCAACCAGACCAACGCGGCGAAGGCTGAACAGAACCCGACAGTCGACGAGCGCACCGAGATAACCGACGAGCGGAGCGAGATCTCCGACGATTGTGCGGACCGCGTCGCGCAGGCGTTGTCGGACAGATATGGGCGTCCGGTCCGGCTCGTGCCGTTCACGTCGGCGCGCGGCAGGCCCGGCATCCAATTGTTCGAGGCCACTGGTTCCGCGGCCCAGTTCGCGTCCTACGCCGATGTGAACAACGTGCTCGGGCAGATGGCTCCCGGTTCATCGGCCGTCCTGGTATCCGCGTGGTCGGGCGGCCAGGATCAAGGTGGTCACGCCTACCTCGCGGTCAACGACGATGGGCAGCTCTTCCTTGAGGACCCGACAACCGGGCGTCGTACACCATGGCCGCCCGGCTGGGGACAAGACGCCGTATTACGCACTGCTGTGGGCTATCTCGATCCGCAAGGGCGAGCTGTCGACTCGTTTCAGGGACGCCCGCAACAGTTGGTCGCGGCCGCTGCCGTCGGCGATGTGCAGGGTCATCCGCCGCAGGGCGATCCGACTCCGGATGGAACCAACGACGGCGACAACTCGCCGGGCGAGCGGTGGCGCAGCGTAGTGCCGCAGAGCATGGTGGCAGACTCCGCCCTGGCGCGGCGTATTCCGCCGGTTCAGATCGACGGATTGCGCAATCCGCTGGGCATGATGGAGGCGGCCGATGCCCGGGCGCGCAGCAATGCCGCGTGGTGGTCACAGCTGACGGGCGCCGAGCAGCTCGCACTGATCGAGGCCTACCCGCAGCACATCGGCAACGCCGAGGGCATTCCGGCGTCGGCCCGGCACAGGGCCAACACCATCTCATTGAGCGAGAGCCGAAGCCAGCTGCAGTCGTTGCGGGACAGTGGCCATCGGCTCAGCCGCAGTCAGAGCAAGCTGCTGGCCCGCCTCGATCAGATCGATGCGGCGCTTACCCGAGCCGGGCAGCTGGCACAGCAGTCCGATCTCGGTGGTCCACTGCTTCTGTCGTTCGACCACACCGCATTCGGTGGGGACGGCCGCGCGGTGGTCAGTTTCGGCGCCGACCCCTACCGAGCGGATTCGGTGTCCTGGCATGTGCCGGGCCAGGGCATCACGATCGACCAGCTGGGCGCCTTCATGGGCGATGCGCTCAACCACCTGCAGTCCACCACGCAGGAGAACCCGGATGTCAGCGCCGCCTCGATCGCATGGATCGGTTACGACACCCCGAGCGGTCTGAGTAGTTGGCGCGCAGCCGGTCACACGTTGGCCCGCGAGGGCGGCGCGATCCTGTACAGCGATATCCGCGCCTTCAACGCCGCCCGCGACACCTTGGCCGACGACGGCAGTCATTTCAGTGGAAACCACGTGTTCGCCCACTCCTACGGCACCACGGCCACAAGCTATGCGGGCCGCGACGGGCGACTGGCCAACGATGTCCGCACCATCTCGCTGATCGGGTCGCCCGGCACCGGTCCGGTGCGCGCGGCTGCCGATTTCGGTATCGGCGACAACGTCTTCGTCGCCTCCTCGTCGCGGGATCCGTTCACCGCACTCGGTGGTCGTAACCCCGGATCGGCCGGCCGCATCTTCGGCCTCGGTCTCGGCGTCGATCCGGCCATGAATAGCTTTGGTGGCCAACGTGTCACCGCTGAGTTCTCCTCGGATATGGACCGGGCGCGCAGCCGGGGGACCCACAATTCCTACTACCGGTACGCCGACCGCAACGGCGGGGTGCGCAGCGAATCGCTGGCCAACTTCGGCCGGATCGCCGCCGGGCACGCCGATCGGATCGACACGGACCCGCATCGGACGGTCGACCGGCAGCCGCGGCGATACTTCGGTACTCGCGAAGCCACGGTGGAGCCCGCGGAGGGCAGGCCGCTGCGGCTCGAGGGCGAGACCAGGCTCCAGGGTGACCGCGAAACCCGTCGTCCGTGGAATCCGCGCTGGCAGTCCGAGGTTCAGGCCGCGACCGATTCGGAACTCGACCCCCGGACGCCACGTGAGATCGCCAATGAAGCGCTGGATGAGCGGGGCATCAGCGCCAAGGACATCATGAGCCCCGCCGATCACCGAGTGTCGGTGGATCGCGCGGTGGACCGGGCGCGGGCGAATGCGCACTGGTGGGCCGGGTTGTCCGAGGCTCAGCAGCAGGCGTTGATTGAGACGCACCCATTCGAGGTGGGCAACGCCGAGGGCATTCCGCCGATGGCGCGCCACCAGGCGAACTCGATCATGCTGGAGCGCAACGCGGCCCGGCGGGACCTGTGGGTGTCCCAGCGCGACAACGGGATCGCCCTCAACGAAGCGCAGGAAAAGTTCGTCAAGCTGATGGACGACATCGAGTCCGCGCTGCGCACGGCCGAGCGGAATGCGATCCAGCATGGCATCGGCGGACCCTACCTGTTGGCGCTGGATCCGGATTCTTTCGGTGGGGTGGGACGCGCGATCGTCAGCTTCGGTGCTGATCCGTATACCGCGCAGTCGGTGTCCTGGTATGTGCCGGGGATGACGACCACGATCGAGAGAATCGGGACGATCATGCGGCGCGGGTTCAACCAGCTGCGCTCGACGCTGCAGGAGGACCCGAATCTGTCGGCGGCCTCGATCGCCTATCTCGGCTACCAACCCCCGGGCAGTTGGGATCCGCGGGTCGGTTTCCAACGGATGGCGCAGAACGGTGGGCAGATCTTCGCCAG